>NZ_LMLV01000004.1:0-140046 GCF_001422685.1 Paenibacillus sp. Leaf72
CAAACAGCACGCTTGGCTACATGTCACCCTTGCGTTTCGAACAGCTTTATTACGAAAAAATAGCATAATGGGCGTGTCTACTCTATTGACAGAAGAGCACAGGAGCCGCTAATGCGCCAGCAATCGCCATTTTGACACAATTATGAGGGCAATAGCGGATCTCCTGTCCGCGTGCAGGCTGAAATCGAAAAAAAAGCGGAAATAGCGGAACCTCTGTCCTTCAAAAATGAGAGAGGGTACCTGTCTGTGTGGTCAACGAAATGTGCTTGGGGATGCATACAGATGCTAAATAACAAATTTAGCGTTATGCAAAATATTGATTAAAAATCTTTTCGGCCGTTCGTGTGGCCAGCGCTTGTGTGGTAAGGGTCGGATTCGGACCGCCGATTCCGTTGAAATGCACGCTGTTATCAGCGATGAATAATCGTTTGACTTGCATCGCCTCGCAGTTCGTATCCGTAACGTATCCCATTCGCATGGTGCTTTCAATATGGAGCATAAAGCTGAAGGGCGTATCCGAGCGAATAATCGTTTTGGCTCCTGCTTGCTTTAGCGTCTCGGAAGCATATCTGGCCAATTTGTCACGTCTTTGCAGCGTTTTTTTGCTCGGAGTATAATAAACAACAGGAATTGGGCCGTTCTCGTCCTTCAGCAGCGGATCCACCTCAACCCTGTTGTGGTAAAGCGTTTCGTCATCCGTGAGAAGCAGCATCGTCATCGTTCGAGTATAGTTCATCATCAGCTCTTTCAATTGAGGACCAACGACCCGGCCGTGAATATCCCAAGGCGCTCCCGGCTCGGGAGGGTTAAGGGCATTATAGCCTGCCTCGCTGAAGCCATAAGTCAAAAAAGACATTAAACCCGGGCTCAAACAGGACACTTGGAAAATCCCTGTTCCCGGAATATCAACTCTGGCTCCCGAAGTGTGCCCCACATACGGATAAACGGCAGGCATGCCCAGTATGTTCATTAGTTCCTTTTCATCAAAAACGCCTGAAACCCAGTCAAAACAATGATTGGTCAAGCCTCTTCCTACCCAAGCATTATGGGGCAGTCCAGAATTCAGCCACAGACGTGGAGATTCGATGCAGCCTGCAGCCATGACGACCGTTTTTGCATGAAGCTCTCCGATTTCCCCTGTCCACGTATCACGAAATTGCACACCTGTTGCACGAAGTCCTTCTTTCGGGTCCTGCTCGGTTAAAATTTTAATCGCGAAGGAATTGGGACGAATGGCAACATTGCCGGTTTTGAGAGCGAGAGGAATGTAGCTGACGAGGGTGCTTCTCTTGGCAATTTTATCGACGGACGGTCCGACCGAACAGCCGTTGACACAGTTCCCCTTCAAGGTGCACCCTTCCATGTGTGATAATTGCTCCAATGAATAATTGGGGTCCATCAGATGCTCATTTGTCGGGAGTATAGCGTTTGGATTCGGGCGATAACCCGGCGTCGTCACATTGAGCGTAGGTATGAGCTGCCAGCCCGCCTTTTTAGCCCCGTAGTAAAAAAGCTCTTCTTTCGGAGTCGTCGGTGCAAACTGGACAGGCAATGTGGCTTCAGCTTTCTCGTAATAAGGAATCAGCTCCTTATAGCTAATGGGCCATATCCCATCAACTGCAATCGGAAAAGCCCGCGGCGACTGCGTCCAATAATGCTGGGTCGTTCCTCCAACTCCGGAAAGCTGCCAGATGTCTCCCTTCTGGCGCATAACCCTATGCCAAGGTGTACGCCGGCGGTCTGCCGGACCGAAGCGGAACATGCCGGACACCACATCATTCATGTTGTTCTCATACCCATTGTACAGCTTCTTATAGAGAGCTACATCCAGATCATTGTAGCTGGAGCTCCATTCCCCTCCACGCTCGCTGTTCGGGTTTTGCCAGTTTTTATTTCCATACCATGGGCCAGCTTCCAGCACCAATACTTGCAGTCCAGCCTCTGCGAGCTCCTTGGCAGCAACGGCACCTCCGCCGCCGGATCCGATTACGATTACATCCGCATCATACAATGGTAGATTCCCCTCCCTCACGAACGATGGTCAACTTATAACCGAGCAGCGCCCGGTAACCCGGAACGACGCCTGGGTAACCGACCTGCTTCCAGCTGATCGGGAAATATTCCAATCTTCGCTCGGTAGGCGTAGCGAGCCGAGTCGTACCATACGCGGACCACTCCGAGTAATTGCCAAACATCGTCTGCCTGTTGAGAAAGTCAACCATAAAGCGGACAATGCCTCCATCATACTGGTACGGAGGGGGCAAGCTCCAAAGATCAACATCAAGCTGCTCAAGCATTGCTAGAACCCGAATCCTATCGATAGGAGAAAGTGCGGCATAGGGGCTGCTTTCCCAAACCGCATGATTTGGAGCATGCTGCGCACGCCCAGAGGTGACGAGTTGAACCGCACCCGCATTGAGCATTTGGGCCGTTGGGGCAGCTAACGGAACGACCGTAAGATGTGTGCCTAAAAAAAGCGAAAGACTATGATCCAATTCCCATATCATATACTCATGAATGTGCAAATCTACTGCTCCAGCCGTTTGCTCCGCTCCGTAAACGGCAAGCGCAGGTGTGTTTGGCACAATGGCTTCGACCAGCGCCCGAAACGTTGCAACCGTAGAAAGATCAATGGAATTAATATATGATTTTGTTCGATGCATGTCGGATTCCACCCTTTGCAAGCAGAGATGTTAGCATTTGGACTCAATATAACAAAATCTATTCCATTAGTTTGTTTATTATTCTTTCACAAGCAAAAAGGAAAGAGCAGCCATTAGGGCCGCTCTTTCCTTTTTGCGATTTCAATATCGTTATGAAGCTGCTGCCTCGGATGCGTCAGCAGCTGTATCCGAGCCTTGGCCCGCCGTACCGCCACCGCTGCCTTGGCCGCCGGGACGGCCGCCGCCCATTCCTCCACCCATCATGCCGCCGATTTGAATCGTTGCCGCATCCTGGGTGCCGTCGGTTAACGTGTAAGTGACAATGTCATCGGCTTTCAAGTCGGCAAGCGTCTTGGCCGTCTCCACACGCTGGTCGTTTTCGAAAGAAATGGCTGTAATCGTTGTCGCATCGGTCACCGTCACTTCCACCGTCTCCTCGGTGAACATATTCTCCATATTCATCCGGCCACCGCCCTGACCCTCAGCAGCTTGTCCACCATCCTGAGCCGGCGGCTCCGGCTGTGTTCCATCTGGCGCCGCTCCCGCTTCACCTTGCTGTGCATCGCCTTGCGCTGGAGGCTCGCCGCCTCCTTGGCGGTCACCTGGCGTGAAGGAAGATTTGTAGAACGTAATGGTCTGCCCATCAATGGATTTGATCTTGCCCATTGTGCCTCCCATCATCATGCCGCCTTGGCCCGGACCGCGTTGCGCTTGTCCAGCACCAGCATCCGCTTGTGTGCCACTCTGCGCAGCGGCCGCTTCCGTGCCTGCAGCAGCCGCTTCCGTGCCTGCAGCAGCAGTCGTATTCGTTGCTGTCTGATTGGCGCTGCATGCAGCCAAAGTGGCCGTTATCACAATCGTACTTAGTAGTGTTTTCCAATTCTTCATAGGGTTCGCTTCCTTTCAATAAGCCTTGCTTAATTGTACAAGCACAGCTTATCAAACCATTATGAACACCGTATGAATGCCGCCTTAACGTCCGCTGAATGTGCGGCGCGCACTTAGTGACAACAAAGCTTAGCGGAATGCGACCTGTATTGCTCCAAGCCTCAATTGCTTCAGCTGCTCGACAACAAGGCTGGCAACTTGCAGCGCTCCGCGCTCCTGAAAATGCGTATTGTCCTCTACGCCATTGGGAAAGTTCATAAACTCGCCGGGCGCCGCCCACATAAATACCGATTGGGTCGCTTCCGGCCCAAGCTCCTCGAACAGCTTGCGGCTTTCCTCTGCCAAATCGATTAACGGTACATTTTCCTCCTCGGCAAGCTCCCTCATCGCAATTAAATAATCGCCATGCGTATCGACGAGACTACCATCTGCTTCATAAAATCGCCGCTGTACGGACGTCACCAGCACGGGAATCGCCTCGCGATGCCGAGCCCCGTCTATGTACTGTTTTAAATATTCCTTATAAGTGGTAAAAGGCTCCGTCCGCCGCTCCTCATCCGGCTTCTGGTCATTATGTCCGAACTGGATCATCAGCACGTCCCGCGGCTTCATCCATTGTAAGATTTCATCAAGGCGGCCCTCTCCGATAAAGCTTTTGGAGCTCCGCCCGGAAACCGCCCTATTCTCAATAGCTACATCCTGCTTGAACCATTTGGGCAGCATTTGGCCCCAGCCAGCATAGGGATAGCCATCCTCGCGCTGATCCGTAACGGTTGAATCTCCGGCAAGAAAAAGGGTCGGCGTTTGGCTGGAAGGCAGCACCTCAAGCGCATTAATGCGCGGCGCCAATCCCGTAAAGGCCAGGCGGATTTGACCATCTCTTATGGACAAGGAAAAGCTGTAGCGAATAAACTCGCCTGCTACCGTCCTCACACGCTGTGCCATGAGCCGGCCACAGCCGGCTTTAATCGTCGTCTCCGTTGCGGTTATGGCATCGCCGATTAACAAATTCACGGTGTAGACACCATTTTCTACATCAAGCAAAAAGGACGTTTCCATCGGAATACAGAAGTCGCTGCCCATGCCCTCCGCTTCCACACGACTCTTCGCCGCTACCTTCGTGACCGAGCTGAATCCGTAGCCTTTGCCTGGCTCGTACAACGTTGAGTCCGTTACCTTCACATGCCCGTCCCTCGCAGCTCCAACACCAAAATCAAATCGAAAAACATCCGTCATCTTTGTTTTCCTCCCTCAAATGATCATCAGCCGTTTCCCATGCTGGTTGTAAGCGTTCTCTAAGTTGTATGCAAGGCAGCGTTTCTGCTGCCCCTTTACTCTCCTAGCGTAGTGCCGTTTGAAAGCCGCGTCCCCGCCCGCTTGCGGTTGCCGATTACAAACAGCAGCGTGCCGACCCAGCCAAAAATAGCAGCCCCGATAAGCAGCGTACTCAGCGGCACACTGTCCGAAAAGCCCGCGCTCAGCAATGGTCCAAGCGTGCCCCTCACGCCAAACAGCATCAGATGGATACCGAACACGACCGCCTCACGCCCAGGAGCAAGCCTGAAAATATAAGAAAGGATGCCAATATCCCAAATCGCTTCGCCAATCCCCTGAATCCCATTGCCGAGTATGACCGCCGGGTAGGTGCCTATCAGCCCATAAAGCATCGGAACGATAGCATATGCTGCAATCCCGCCCAATATCGTATAGCGGATATCAAAACGATCAATCATCCAGCCCGCTATAAAATAAGTGACCAGCAGTCCGATAAAATAAGCGACGCGCGCATAACCAATTTGCACATTGCTTAGTTCAAGCACCTGTACCTGAATAATCTGGTATAGCGGAATTGACAGCATATTGCCGAAGCCAGCAAGCGACGTTGCGGCCAGCAGCACAGCCAGCTTCTTGTTGCCCGACACGAGCTTCCACTGATCGCGCAGCGAGAAGCGGGTGACCGAAGCGCCGGGAGCCACCAGCTTTTTCAGCGGAATTTTCGGCAGACGCAGCGTCTGGAACAGCAATATAGACAATGTGCCTGCTGCTGCTGCACAGACGAGCGGCCAGGCCGTACCGGACGTATCGGCCCATTTTCCGACCAAATAGGCGAGCGGGATCATAATGGCTCCCATGGCCACTCGCACATACCCCATCAGCCTGCCTCTTACATCGGGCGGATACATGCGGGACACGAGTGCCGCATAAGCCGGAGCTTGAATACCCATCAAAATTTGAAAAACGAGCGCCGTTGCCACAAACACCGAAGGATGAGCAAACAACGCCGGAAGCAGCAGAAGCAGCCTGCCAATTAAGTTTGGAATGACCACAAATGGTTTTGGATTGTTGCTTTTCTCGATCCAGTTCGCCCACAGCGGCGAGAAAATAAGGCCAATTGCCGGGGCTGCCGACAATAGCCCTACCTGAAAGTTCGTCGCCCCCTGCTGTATTGCAAACGGCATGTAAAACTGATTAAGCACCACATTAAACAAGCTGAACAATAATGAAGCGCCCACATCAATTTTGGCGTTATACCAGACGCGAGGAGTCATTTGCATGCCAAATTTTTGCAATCGGGCTTTTGTTTCCATCTTCTGCTGCTTCCTTTCGAATCTCTTCCTTTTCCCGAAGAGTACTCATTCATTTACGTTACTTTCATTAGAGCAAAATTCAACCAGAAGCGCAACAGAAGATTTTTGCAAAAAAAAAGAGAAAGCTCCGGCCGCTGCTTGGCTTTGAGCCTTCCCTATTACCTTATAATGTTGCGGCGATGAGCACAAAGCAGACAACGGAAATGCCCGTGTACAGCCATGCGTTCGTTCTGCTGCAGGTTTTGCTGGTCCAAATTCGGTATAAATAAATGATGGTAACGATGACCGAGATAGCCGTAATGCCGTTTAGCAGCAAGCCCACCCAATCTGTTCCCGAGCCGGCCGCTTCGCCGTGATGCCTATGCATGCTGCTTTCCACTGCTATACTCCCTGTCAACAGCAGTGGCAGCAGCAAATGAATGCCGTGAATGACAAGGGGAAGCAGCATCCCTCCAATAGACAATAGCGAGCTTCGCGGCAGCTGTTGCTTCGTAATGGGCAGCCCTCTCCCTTCTGGCAAAATAGGTTCCTCCCTCATAATTACAACCGGGAAAACTGTTTTATGCCAAAAGAGCATTATTTTTCAACCTTTATTCTCGTGGTTAACAAAAATGGTTTCCAATGAAGTATGTTCAACCTCTATTCGAAATAGGTCTAAATGATAGCGAACCGCTCCATTGACTATATGAGGAATTACGCCTTCGTTTGCTATGTTTAATTCCACCCATTCATTGTTCCATGCTGCAATTTCTGCGAATTGGCTCATTTCATTCATCCATAGTTGAAATTCATTCTCGGTATTCGATTGATATTTAATTTTTAGTCGAACATGCTCATCATGAGACTGCTGCAGCTCCTTCATACTCCCTATTTTCTCAATTTTCCCTTTATGAAGTATAGCGATGCGACTGCACACTCTTTCCACCTCATCAAGGTTATGCGAGGTCATAAACACAGTGGTTCCTTGTGAGGCCCATTTTATAATTAAATCTCGAATTATAATAGATGACTCAATATCAAGCGTTGAGGTCGGTTCGTCAAGAAAGAGCAATTCAGGAGAGCCAATTAAGGCTTGAGCGATACCTAATTTCTTCTTCATTCCTAACGAGAATTTACCTACTTTCTTATTCGCATGCTCTCCTAAGCCAACTTCCTCTAACAATTCGAGCATCGCTTTCTTATTTGCCCCAAAGCCTTTAATGCGAGCGAAAAAAAACATATGCTGCAGGGCAGTCATGTCATTATAATAATTGCTGTTATCAGGCAGAACACCCATACGCGATTTAATTCGATTTAAATATTCGTAAGGTTGGTCAAAG
This sequence comes from Paenibacillus sp. Leaf72, assembly GCF_001422685.1. NCBI lineage: Bacteria > Bacillati > Bacillota > Bacilli > Caryophanales > Paenibacillaceae > Paenibacillus > Paenibacillus sp. Leaf72. The sequence continues at coordinate 7,459 of NZ_LMLV01000004.1, forward strand.
ATTTCTATACTTCCACGAGTAGGTTTTAAAATTCCTGTCAACATATTTATCGTAGTGCTCTTCCCGGCCCCATTCCTGCCTAGAAAGGCAAAAATCTCACCCTTATTTAGTGAAAAGCTAATTTCATCCACTACCTTATGATTTCTATATTCCTTGGTTAATCCGTCCACTTTTAGTATAGTCATCTGAACTAGAGTTCCTTTCTTTCAAAAACGATAATTGAGATTATTAACATAATAGCAATCTCAACAACTGTTAAAGCAATAAAACGATAATCATCCATTGCAATATAATAAGGCAGCGCATAATTTAAAACTTTGGCTATAACTGATTTGTTAAATAAACTCCATATCCCTATACCTGGAATTACAAGCCCGGCAATTAAACTGATAAGTACCGTATAGCTATGTTTCGTAATAATAGTGGACATCATTATCGCTACTCCAGAATGAAATGCTATGAAAACCCACAATAAAATTAATGGAGCAATATAAAAAGTTTGAGTACTGATAGAAATACAAACAAAGGTGATTAGAGTAACGCTTGCCCAAAAAGAAAATACGGATATAAACTTGCCAACTATTACGTTTTTCCGAGATGTTTTTGTAATGAGAAGTCTTATTCTTTGCAATTCAATATCCCGGTTTACAATATCATGGGATAATATATAGATAAACAATGCCCCGAACAAAATAAAAATAAAAGATAACCCCGCAAGCTCCGTTCCTTGAGAATCTCCGGATGCCTCTGTCAAAAATGTACTGCTTGAAGCATACTGAGCGGCCCAAATAGATACGGATGTTACAAATAGAATGACAAGAAAAGATTTCACACCTTTTATTAGCCCCAGATACTCTTTCAAAACAATACCAAACATAATGTCCTCCTATATTATATTTACTTCATCAAATCTATTTTAAACGTTTTCATTCATTTCCTCGGAAGTGATAATTTGATTTTGCAAAGCAAATACAGCAGCTCCTACCCGTGTGGCTACGTTAAACTTTCCAAGTATGGACGTAACATGATAATCGACCATTCGCTTTGAGATATACAAAATTGAGGCGATCTCTTTATTAGGCTTTTCCTTGCAAATGAGCAACAATATCTTCTTTTCCGTTGCGTTCAATTCCATGTTTAGCTAGTTTTCCTTTCTCTCAAAAATACTCTGCCTATGAAACCTAATAATGCCGCGCCTCCAAATAGGTATCTCATCGTCTCCGTCTCTTCATAAAAAAAGATTCGGCATAACAGATAGCCTAGTATCCCAACAAAACTTAGCACTTCAAAAATTCTTCTCATTTTTCCACTCCTTTCATAATTCAGACAATCAATACATAACTAATTAATACCATATTTTTATTTCAATTTCAATCTTTGAGTATTTATTACATTTCACAAAATTTTCACTTTCTATAAAAAATCCGGCGTTAATTTCTACGGAAACTTAACTTTTTTGGGTCTGGCGATAAATCCCACAAGTCAAAAACTTACTATATTACCCATATTAAAAATATAAATTACAGTCTAATAAATGTATATTTTTTAAATTTTTAACCAAATAATTGCGCATATGCGAAATTTACTAATTTGTAAAATAAGTATAATATTGTATTCAGGTGAAGTCAGAGGGGAAAATTAGAGGAGATGATTTAATTGATCGCAAAGATTATTGCTTATATTATTAAATATGGTTCAAAAGCTTGGGATGTAATCAAAGTGGCTATTGGGTCAGCATGGAGCAGCTTTAAAGCAGCATGGGATGCTGGCGTGTGGAAAGCCACCCAATGGCTGGTGGAAAGATCTGTATACGTTGAAATCATATATGAAGCATTAAAAGCTGTTTTCGGAGATAACTAAAAAAGCCCAGCGCCACGAACGCTGAGCAAAAAAAGTGATGAGATAAGACCCAGAAAACTCCCTCTGGCTTACCTTTAATAAATCATTATAAGGATTGGTATAAAATATGTCAATGAATACAACATCCCCTCCTCCTCTTATTGATGTAAGAAATGTATCTAAAAGCTTTGGAAAAAAACTTGTATTAAACAAAATCAATTTTGCTATGCCAGCGCCCTCCATTTATGTACTAAAAGGAGCAAATGGTGTTGGAAAAAGTGTGTTCCTAAAATGCTTGCTTCATTATGAGCGAATTGACGCTGGAATTATAGAAATTGCCGGCAATCCTTTATCTGACCGTATAAGTCTAAGAACAAATACTTTTTTCATCTCATCAGACCATCAGCAATTTATCGAGCTGTTGACTCCAAACGAATTTTTTCAGTTTCTTAAAGAAATTTATATGATCCCTTTTGAACGAATAGAACAAGTGAGCCATCTTGCAGAAGATTTAAATGTCTTAACCGAACTGAATACCCTTTTCTCAAAACTTTCCTTTGGAACTAAAAAGAAAATCCAGTTCATAGCAGCAATGCTTATTTGTCCAAAGCTTCTCATCTGTGATGAGATTTATGAGGGCTTAGATACTGATGCAGTGCTTTTTATTCAACAAGCTTATCAGCATAGAAAATTACAAGGTATGGGAACACTTCTCACTACACATATTCGTGATTATGGTGAAGAGGTTGCCGATCTTATTTTCGAACTTTTCAATAATGGTATTCATGTTGTGAAAGAGGATATTACATGAATCTGTCTGCTTTTAGAAAACTTTTATCGATTGCTTATGACGATCGTATTTCAAATGTGACTAAACAAGCCATCATTGATTTTTGCAGCCTCGGCTTTTTAATGAGTCTTATCCTTTTAGGCATCAAAAATTTTGGCACAGCAATAACTATGGAATATTACATCGGTATCTATTTGGCTCTAAATTTAATTCTTTTATTTTTCACTGCTGCCGTTTTGAAAAGTATCCCTACGCTAAGCAAATTTGTTGGTTCTATGCCAATTAAGCCTACTGCTTATTTTTATAAGGTTTATTTAGTTAGTTCCTTAAAGTTTTTTATTTTATTAGAGTATCTTATTGCAGCTTTAATTTTACTTTGGAATGATACCAGTTTAAAAACTGTAATTATATTCGTTATATTGTTGGAAGCAATACGATTTTTACGACTTTATTTCGAGTTTTTATTTGGATTTTTAAAAAGTTTACCTGGTTTGAGCATTTGGTTTTCAATGTTGTTTTTTTCATGTTCCGCACTACTGTATGTACTAAACAAAAAGCAAATGCTTAGTCTATCTATTTTTCAATATTCACCTTCAGTTGCTGCTTATATTATTATAATTTTAACCATTTTAGGCTTACTCACAGGTCCGCTACTCGCTGCTCAACAAATGAATCAATTCAGCAGAAACGCAATGCTTTATTTCTATTTCACCAGTAAACTTATGAAACTCTCTACCCGTATTCTCTATTTAAATAAACATACAAAAGCAATGTTAACTACTCACATAACCCGCTTGCTTAGAAATTCTGACTATATGGGTAGAATTATTCGTATTTTTACTGTTGTAACTCTTTTATCATGTTTTAATGATGTAGTTCTAGCTCCTTTTTTTAATATGCCCAAGGCTGCATTTGTAGATATTCCTTACATGATATGTCTTGTTACTTTTCTAACGCTACAATTAGAATATCCTATATTTAAAAATTCTTATTTAGATGAGTTCCCCATCACAAACAGGAAAATAAATCTTATTATTGATTTAATCGATGCTTATATTTTAGTTTTATTTTTAATATTTTTAATGCTTATCGAATTTGCTACAGGAAATAGTGCCATTCAAATGACAGGTGTTATTTTCTTATCTTTTTTCAGTTTTTACTTCATCAGCAGAAGTATATCCATCCCGCAAAAAAAATTATCTAACATAAATAAATTATTTTATTACTTTCAATTTTTCATCCTTTCTATTCCCTTAAAAATAGTTATGGATAATGTCCCTGCTTCAAAATGGCATGTACACTTGACTGTATTTTTCGCATGTTTATCCTTATATTGTATAAGGAAGAAAATATTTATTCGGAAGCGAAATTAAATAGACATGCTGCGATTAGATTAAAGATGTTACTCTTCTATACACATTTGTTGAATACCCGACAAATACGTTTGCAGCACAAGCTGCATCGATTCGTCCAACTGGTAGGGCAAGCCGAAGCCGCCTTTCTGCTCGATGGAGCTAAATCCATGCAGCAGGCTGCGCAAGCCGCGGACGATATGAATCGCTATCTCCTGCTTTAATTTGTAGCTATCCAGCAAATTAATAATGAGCCCCATCAGCTGCTCGCTAACCGCTTTAAATTCATCATTATCCTGTGATTGGGACGGAATTGTTGCCTCGTAAACACCCGGATTCGAGCGGGCAAAAGCAACATAGGCTTTGCCCGCCGCATAAACGGCGTCTTCCCCTGTCAGTCCTTCTACCGCTTTACTCATCTGCTCGTTCATTTCGCGCAAGCCATAAATCGCAAGCGCCAGCTTCACCCCACTCAAACCGTCTATATGGTTGTATAAAGAGGGAGAGCGAATACCCAGCTTCTGCGAAAGCGAAGCCATCGTCACTGCTTCCAGCCCTTGCGTATTGGCAATTTCTGCGGCTGTCCGAACTATCGTCGGTACATCCAAGCCTATTCTTGGCGACATGTCATCTTCTCCTTGCTGTTGTGAAATCCATACAGATTATATCAGCGTGCTTTTCCTTTAATGTGCCGCAGCAGCAGCGAGCTTGCGTTCAGCCGTTATGATGGCCTGCTCCATTGCGGCCACCGGGTCAACAAGCAGGTTGCCGTGTCCGACTGCCAGCAAGGACGGCTTCAGTGCAAGCAGGCGCCTCGCACTAATCAGCGACTGCTGCTTATTCCAGGTTGCCCATGCCGGAAATGGAAACAACGGCCGAACTTGTCCGCTTACCGCAACGCCTCCACGCAGTTGAAAAGCATCCCCGACAATCAGCTCGCCGCCTCTCGTATTGAGAAAGGCCATGGAACCGGGCGTATGTCCCGGTGCTGCAACCGCCAGCAGCGATCCGATACGGTCGCCATCTTGAAGCAGCAGATCCGGCTTCGTTGCTACTTTTTTCGGCACACCGCCTCTGATTGGGGTAGCCGGCTCTCCCGGTTCCAAGGAGCGGTCTCCTCGCAGCAATCGCGCATCCCTCGCCGAGATTGCTACGACTGCATCCGGCAGCTGTGCTTTGAGCGCATCCAGCGCTCCGATATGATCATCATGCGCATGCGTCAGCACGATTCGTACAATCGGCTTGCCCAGCTTGCGTGCTGCCTGCATAATCGCTTCGGCATTATTCGGCAGTGCTGCATCGATCAGCGTCAAGCCGTCCTCTTCTTCGACCAAATAGCAATTAACAGGAAATACATGGGGCAAATAGGTCAACTGATAAATATGCTGATGTTTGGTCATTCTCACAATGCATCGCTCCTCGGTATTTTGCGCTTGCTGCGCAAAAACTAATATCATTAGTTTTATAATAACTAATGATATTAGTTTTTGCAATACGTTTATTCGTCTACATTCATCATCTACGTTCATCATGCACACATATGGACGGCTTATGCGGCATTAAAATCAAAAAAAAGCCTATCCTCGACGGATAAGCTTTTCACCCACTTTTATTTCGTCCAATCGAAATCCATTGCCTGCAAAAAAGCTCTCGCCAGCACCATATGGCCTGCCGCCGTCGGATGCACGCGATCCCACGCCAAAGTAGCGGAATAGAGATGGGCCAGCACTTTATTAAATGCCGCCTGTGTATCAATGAACAGACAGCCCGTCTCATCTGCAATTCGGCGTACAACTGCACCATATTCGTCCATCGTGCGGCGCATCGCATCCTGCTCATTGCTTTCCAGAAAGAAAGGCGTCATCAGCACGATGCCGCTTCCGGCCACCGGCTTCGCCAGTGCGACCAGCTCGCGCAGCGTTTGCTCGTACTCCTCGATATAGACATGCCACTCCGTAATGAACGGCGTATCATATTGGCGCCATACGTCATTGATGCCGATCATGATCGAAAGCACATCCGGTTTTTTATCCGTCACATCTTCCTGCCATCTCGCTTTTAAATCACGGACCGTATGCCCGCCCGTTCCCATGTTCACTACGCGAATACCGAGCTCCGGATAAACCGCCTGCAGCAGCGCATCCACCTGCGCTACGTAACCTCTGCCAAGCGCGCCGAACAGCCCCTCGCCATTCTGCTTGTTCCGATCGCAATCCGTAATCGAGTCTCCAATAAACAACAGCTTCTGCCCACGTTCCAGCTTCACCCGAATCATTCCCCCTATTTATACGATTAGCCTTGCGTCTCGCGCCGCTTGAACTGCTCTGGTGATACACCGACAAACTGCTTGAACATTCTGCTGAAATGGGCCAGATGCTTGAAGCCCAGACGATAGCATGCTTCTGTAACCGTGACGGACGGCTCCATCAAAAACATGATTTTTGCCTCATTGATTCGCCTTCTATACACATAGTGAAACACCGTTACACCCGTCACATCCTTAAACAGCCTGGCAATGTACGACTTGCTTAAATGCAGCCGTTCTTCCAGCTGCTCCATATGCAAATCGTCCGTATAGCTGTGCTCCAGCAAGGAAATGATGCGCTGCACCGTCTGCTCCTTATCCGAGGAAAATTCTTGCCGGTCCCTTAGCGGCTGCTCGCACAAGCCAAAAATAAAATACAATAAATCAACAAAGGCAAGCAGCAGACGGTTGCTGCCGATGGCATCGCCCCGCTGCTGATGCACATGCATTTGAGCCAAAAGCCGCTCCGCCTCTTCCTTATGCTCGCCTCTGAGCCGCAGGCGGTGATTGCGCAGCTCCTCAAACGGCTCCATAACATTGAGCGCCTGCGGCAGCTCCAGCAGCGGGCGCAGCAGCGAAGGCTCAAAATGGACAATCGTCCGGACATAAGGAACGGAAGGATCGATTTTGGCACAATGCAGCGTCATGCCGAACAAAATCATCATATCACCCGGCTGCATATGGTAAATTTGATCGCCAATCAAATAGTTGCATTTTCCTTCATGAAAATAATAAACCTCGTAATTCGTATGTGAATGAAAAATCGCTTCAAGCGGCGTCTGAATTCGGTAGCCGAAATCGAGCATTTTAACCTTGCGACTGCAATCCGTTAATATAGCGGACAAAATGCCGCAGCATGTCTGGAGACTCCGCAAATTCCTTGCTGAAATCTTCAATGCCGAGATAGCCGTCGTAGCCGACAGCCTGCAAATCCTCGATGATTTGCTTCCACGGCACTACCCCTTTAGCGAGTCCCGTCCAATCCGCCTTCCAGTTGATGCTGCCATCCGCCTCTTCCGGTCCAGCCTGCCAGCCCGCATTTTTCACATGCACATGGGCCAAATACGGACCTAGCAGCTCAAGTCCCATCCGGTAGTTTTCGAAGCCTTCGTAAACCATATTGCCGGGATCGTACAGCACGCCAATACAATCCGGGTCCAGCCCTTCGCAGAGCCGATAAGCTGCGGAAGCGCTTGCCGCAATCGTCTGATGATGGGTCTCGACTAAGCCTTTAACGCCATACTTTCGGCACAGCTCCTGCACTTGCTGCAAATACGTTCTTGCCAGCGTGAACAGCTCGCCGAACGGCCGGCTGCGATCATAAATCGGAACACCAAGTCGAATAAAGGAAGCCCCTACCCGCTTCGCCGCTTTCAGCACCTGTTCGGTTGCCTCCAAATCGCCAGCGGTGAGATATGGAGTCAGGCTGAGCGATGTCAGTCCATGATCAGCCGCAGCCTTGCCAAAGCGATCCAGCATTTCATCTCCGCCTGAGGGGAAAATCGTACAGCGATTGTTGCCCCAGAAAGAAGGCTCCTGGCTCGCCACAGCTGCATCCGGTGCTTCTTTGTAACGCCATTCTACAGCATGAATTCCTGCCTCTTGCGCGGCGGCTGCCAGTTCCTCAGGCCCCAGCTCCGGTGTTGCTACCGTAAATACAGACAACTTCATCATCGATTCACGTTTCTCCCTTCCTCGAACCGTATTGTATGTTTCGCTTCCTCTGCTCTTTCCCTACTCGACCCGGACAGCCTGCAATTGCGCCTGCAAGCAAAGCTCTGCCGCTTTAAACGTATGCGCCTGCGGCATCGCAAGCTCCGTGCCATTCAAGCAATCAAGAATGAGCGCTCCAAAATAAGGGAAACCAACCTTGTCTTTCACATCTATTTTTTGCTCGCCGTCTCCATTCACGAGGAACAGATGGTCGCTGCCGCCTCTCGTCAAATCGACATATTTGCGCAGCTCGATATAGCCTTTTGTCCCGAGAATAATCGTCCGGCCATCGCCCCAAGTAGACAAGCCATCCGGCGTAAACCAGTCCACGCGAAAATAATGCGTAGCCCCGTTGTCGCCGATAAGCGTAGCGTCGCCAAAGTCCTCAAGCTCTGGGTATTGCTTATTATTGTAATTGGCTATTTTGCTGGATTGCACCGTCGCATCCTTACAGCCGGCGAAATACAGAAACTGCTCAATTTGATGACTGCCAATATCGCAAATGATGCCGCCGTACTGCTCCTTATTGAAAAACCAGTCTGGCCTAGCCGCTGCATTCAAACGATGAGGCCCCAATCCCATTACATTCAGCACGCGGCCGATAGCCCCGTCCTTCACGAGCTGCCCTGCGTATTCCGCGCATTCTACATGAAGGCGCTCGCTGTAATAGACCGCATAAATTTTGCCTGTAGCTGCCGTTACTTTACGCGCCTCAGCCAGCTGCTCAAGCGTCGTAAACGGCGCTTTGTCCGTAAAATAATGCTTGCCATGCTTCATGACCTCGACGCCAAGCGGGCCGCGCAAATTCGTTATCGCTGCTGCTGCAACGAGCACCACTTCCGCATCCTGCAAAATTTGCTGCTTCGATTCCGCTGGGCGAACCTCAGGATAAGTGCGCACAAATGCTTCTACCTTCTTCGGGTCTGGATCATAAACCCACTTGAGCGTGCCGCCCGCTTCCCGAAGACCGTTGCACATGCCATAAATATGCCCATGATCCAGCGACAAAGCAGCGAATACAAACTCTCCTTCTTTGACAACTGGTTTGGGCTTGCCTTTCGGGGCATAATTCATTCCATTTGCTGTTGACATAAATGTTGCCTCCCTCTCGCTTGCTCATCAGTGGTTATTGATTAGTGGGTACCTCTCACATCCAGCGTCTCATAACTGTTCGCATCTTTGTGCTTATCCGAGCTCAGTATTTTCTCTTGCAGCTTCTCATAAAATAAATCCTCGTTAATCGGAAGATCGACCCATCCATCTGTCCATGTAGAGAGCAGCATCGCGTTGGACAGCTCCAGTCCCCTAATCCCCTCTTCGCCTGGAGCAAGCAATGGCGTGCCATGCAGAATCGCATTTACCCAGTCCTGAGTAATGCCCATGTGATTGCCGCCATCGCTGACCGGAATTTCGAATTTCCAGCATTCCGGCTGGCCGAAGCCGCCTTTAAAGCTCGCATTAAATTCGGTTTCAGATACGCGCAGCCGCCAAAACGTCATTTTGTCATTTTCAATGACGATTTTGCCGCGTTCACCCGAAATTTCAAAACGGTTCGTTCCCGGCGACTCAAAGGTCGAGGTGACAAACACACCCGTTGCTCCGTTTTCATATTCCACGTAAGCCGTCACATCGTTTTCCACTTCAATATCACGGTGTTTTCCAAAGGAGCAAAAAGCGCGCACGCGCTTCGGCATCATTCCTGTCGTCCACTGCCACAGGTCAAGCTGATGCGGGTCCTGATTCAGCAGTACGCCGCCGCCTTCGCCAGCCCACGTTGCACGCCAGCCGCCCGAATCGTAATAGCTCTGTGAGCGGTACCAGTTCGTAATAATCCAGTTCGTGCGGCGAACTTCCCCGAGCTCCCCGGATGTAATTAAATCGCGAAGCTTCGCGTACAGCGGATTCGTGCGTTGATTATACATAATGCCGAACACTTTATTGCTTTGAGCCGCCGCTTCATTCATCTCGCGAACCTGCTTCGTATAAACGCCAGCTGGCTTCTCAATCAATACATGCAGCCCGGCCTTCAACGCTGCGGCTGCCTGCTGCGGATGATCATAATGCGGGGTGCAGATGAGCACGCCGTCCACCTCGCCTGAGTAGAATAGTTCCTCAGCCGTCGAATACAGCTTTAGTTCTGTCCCCCATTCCTGCGCTGCCAGCTCCAAACGTTCGGAACGCACATCCGACACCGCAGCAAGCACGGCGCCCTCTACTCTTCCTTCAATCAAATAACGTGCGTGTCCTGTTCCCATATTCCCAAGGCCTAATATGCCGATTCTGACTTTATCCAATGATTAACATCCTCTCTAAACCTGTTATAAGAAGGATCACTATAGCTATATTGTAGCATAGATCATTATGTAAGCGTTTGATTCAAAAGGCCGAATATCCGCTTAACATTTGACTGTCATTGTACTCAAGTGTCCGCACCTAATCCCCTCTCTTATTGCATAAGAAAAGCGGCGGTTATGTCCCTCAGGGACACACCACCGCTTTTCCTCCCATACCGAGAGCTGCCTCTGGTACGGCTTTGTCGCTTATTTAATATTTTTCTCAGTTACATAAGCTTGCCATTGTTTCATGTACTCGGCTTGAATTTTCTCAAGTCCAGCTTGCTTCGCTTTATCCATGAACGTTTTCAAGCCTTCTTCGATATTGTCCACGAGACCAGCTTGCAGCGGGAACAGGTACTGCTTCTCCACTTGCTCAAGCGCTGCTCTCTCGGCTTGGTAAGAGCTGTAGTCTTCGGCAAAGCCGTTGAATTTGTCTGGAACTTGGATTTTGTCCAGTTCGTCGAAGATCGCTTTTACGCCGTCATAGTTTTTGTCAAACAGCATGAACTCTGGATTTCTCCATGCCCAGCCATTCATGCCTTCACGAGCAAAGCCGTTGGAGCTTGCATCGCCGATCATTTGGTAGTAGCCATCTTTGACTTCATAGTTTTTGCCTTCCACACCGTACTCTGTCAACTGATTGTAACGTTTGTCCGTTACCATTTTCTCATAGAATGCCAGTGCGCGCTCTGCGTTTTTGCTGCTTGTTGGAATCGCAAAGCCATTGTGAATCGCATGTACTGGTGTTGCAATGCCTGTTGTAAGCGGGAATGGGTAGTATTTCAGCTCCCAATCCGGGTGAGCCGCTTGCACTTTAATAACCGAATCATTGAAACGAGTTGGGTTGTCTCCGAAAATCGTTGCTGCTTTGCCGCTTGTCAGCTGCTCCTGAATAACGTCGTTGATGTTCAGTACGTTTTTCGGGATGTAGCCGTTTTGCTGCCAGCGCTTGATCAGCTCCAAATCCGCTTTTTGCTCATCCGAGCCCCAGTAAGTGTAGATGTTGCCTGGCTCGAAGTAGTTCACGCCAAGACCGTAAGGCAGCGCGCCGATTGCTTTGTGCTCGATATCGCGAATTTGGTTCACGAGGCTGCCGCGCACGTCTGCACCAAGTGCGATTGGACGCATGCTCGGCTCATTGGCTTTAATGCCCGCCAAATACTCTTCATACGTTTTCAAATCCTTTGGCTCTGGCAGGTTGTATTTTTTACGAAGATCTTCACGCCATACGAAGCCATTCGTTACATACTCTTTGTACGTTGCTGGAACGGTAAAGATTTGGTTGTCGATTTTAACCGCTTCCCACATATCTTTCGGCACGAACTCATTCAGCTTCGGCGCAGCTACAGGTAGCAGCTTGTCGAGCGGCTGGAATGCGCCTTTTTTCGCATAGGACTGGTATTGCGTCCATTCTGCTGTAAAGATCAGGTCGACCTGTTGGCCGGAGCCAAGCAGCAATTTATATTTTTGCTCCCAATCGGTCCATGACGTGTAGTTGAATTTGACGGTTGCATTCAAATCCTGAAGCGCCATTTCATTGATTTTGTCTTGAATGGTAGCGAGATCCTTCGGCGCATCGCCTAGCATATAAAATTGCAATTCTACTTTTTTGGAAGTATCGATACCCGTTTTCTCGCCTGCTTGCGCATTGTCCGGCGATGCGGTAGCTGCTCCGCTATCTGCTGGACTGCTGGATGCTGCCGTATTTCCGCCACCATTGCCGCTGCAAGCTGCGATCATGCTCATAAGCAGCATTACGGTGAGAAGCATGACTAAACCTTTGCTCTTTTTCTTCATCATGTGAATCCTCCCTTTTATAAGTTGAACCTATATATGTTAGCTGGACCCTAGTAGCAAGCTTGCCGCTATGCACTCTGGTACAGTTCTAACCTTTGACAGCCCCAATCGTCAAGCCTTTTACAAAATAACGCTGAACGAAAGGGTAAAGGAACAAAATCGGGCCGGTTACAATAATCGCCATCGCCATCTTGGTCGACTCCATCGGCATATCCCCGCCAAGTGAAACGCCTGTACCTGCTCCCATCTGGGACAGGAAGCTCATCGCATTGATAATGTTGTAGAGATAATATTGAAGCTGGTACATCGTCGTGTCATTGATGAACAGCGAGGATGTAAACCAGTCATTCCAGTAAGCCAGCGCCAGAAACAATCCGACGGTTGCGATGCCCGGCATCGACAATTGCAGCACGATGCGAGCGTAGATTGTAAAATCATTCGCGCCATCGATTTTAGCCGATTCCGTTACCTCATCGGGAACGGCGGAGCGGATGAAGTTTTTCATCAATATAATGAGGAACGGCGTCATAAGTCCTGGAAGAATGAGCACCGCATACGTATCGGTGAGCTGCAAATATTTCGTCAGCATAATGTACCACGGCACAAGTCCGCCCCCGAACAGCGTCGTGAAATAAATAAAGAAGGAGAAAAAATTCCGATATTTAAAATCTCTGCGCTGCAGGACGTAACCGGCCATCGTAATGAAAAACAGCCCGAGAAATGTGCCGACAACTGTCGTTATGATCGTTACGGTATAGGCATTGATGACCTGCTGCGGGAATCGCAGCACCGTTGTGTAGCCTTCGAGTGAAAACACCTGCGGGATCAAATGATACCCGTCGCGGAGAATCGATTCGTTCTGGGTGAACGATGCTGACACAATGAGCAGAAACGGAAACAGGCAAGCGACGGACGTGAGCAAAATAACTACGAAAGCAATAATGCGGAACAGCAGCATATAGCTGTCGTCTTTGATTTTCATAAAGTAACCTCCATGTTCTCTTTGTGTCAGTGATTAGAATAAGTGCGCTTGGTGAGGTAGGTTCGTCGCTGCGCAAAAGGTTTGGCCTCCGATCGCCATTGCCCGTGGAAATTCTTAACTATACCGCCAGCGGTAAATTTCCACGGACAAAAGCGAACGCGTTCGCTTCTCCAGCTCAAACCTTTTACTCCGCTCAGGCCCCCTTCACCAACACCCTCCTTCTAAAACACGAACCACAAAGTTCGAATTCATACAGCAGAAAACAATTGATTTGTCGCTTATAAATGTCTACATCTCTGTGGTTAAGGCTTCTTCGCTCCCATGCTTAAGCACAAGTCTGTGCACTAAGGCAAGTGCACTTGCCTTGCTCTAGCTCCAGCTCACGAAGGTATAATGCAAACGCGAATGCGGCAAAGGATTTGTTACTGGTCTGGCTCTTGGCTCTTAAAGGTACGGCGCAAGTGCGAATGCGCTAATGATTTGGTTCTTGGTTTTGGTTCTTGGTTTTGAACTTAAAGGTACGGCGCAAGCGCAAAAGCGGCTAAGCTGCTTTTCCCTCCTCCTAGGAGGGCGATGAAAAAGGCGAAGTGGAATGAAAAGGTTGAGTTGGAGAAGCGTGAGCGTTCGCTTTTACCCTTGAATTTCCCCCTTTATGGAAGGGGATTTGAAGAAATTCAAGGGTAATGGCGATCGGAAACCAAGCTTTTCATGCAACACAGCCTCTTTTTCATCGCGCTCCTAAAACAGCGCGTATTCGTCGTTGATTTTTCGAATAATATAGTTGACCGTCATAATCAGGATAAAGCCGAACAACGATTGGTAAAGACCCGCAGCAGTCGACATCCCAATATCAAACGTTACTTTCAGCGAGCGGTACACATACGTATCCAGAATGTCCGTCGCATCATACAGCACGCCGTTGTTGCCGATTAATTGATAGAACAAGTCGAACTGTCCTTTCATTATGCTGCCGAGAGCGAACAGCAGCAGGACGACGAATGTCGTTTTCAGCATCGGAACCGTAATGTACCAAATCCGTTGGAAAATGTTGGCGCCATCAATTTTGGCCGCTTCGTAATATTCATCGCTGATGCCTGTAATAGCAGCCAGATAGATAACCATGCTGTAACCGAGGTTTTTCCATAGATAGAACAAAATAATGAGCGGTACCCACACCCACGGTGTGTTGTACACATCGACCGGCTCAATGCTGAGCTGCTTGAGCAGCGTGTTCAAGAATCCGCTTTCATAGTTGAACAAATTGTACACGATAACGCTCAGGATAACGAACGATACGAAATAAGGCAAAAACATAACGGATTGCGTCAGCTTCTTGAACCATTTCGATTTAAGCTCGCTTAGCAGAATAGCCAGCGCGATGGCGAGCACATTGCCAAGCCCGATGAAGGCTATATTGTAGCCAATCGTATTTAAGGTCAGTTTAGTCAAAATGCCGGATTGCCATAAAAACTTGAAGTTTTCCAGCCCAACGAATTCACTATTGAATAAGCTCGTATTATAATCGAACCTCGTGAAAGCGTAATAGATGCCGACCATCGGTAAATAGGAATTGATGATGAAAAATAAAATCGTCGGCAGCAGCATGAGAAATAAAATGCGGTTGGTGATCAGCTCGTGAAAAAAACCTCTTCTCGTATTCATGCAGGCTATGTCTCCCCTTTCAGCTTTCAGCTTTGCTTTTTCTTTTTTCATTTGTACGATGCCAGCTGCAATTGCCCTCAGGCTCACTTGCTCAATTCTAGGCGACTGCTGCTGCTTACGTCGTTCGTTGTGCCCTCAGTGTATAGCAGGCTCGAAACGCTCAGCTAGAGCAACATCAGGCAATTAGTGAAAAATGCTGCGAAAACACAGGTGAACGAATTGCACCTCTATGCATTTTTCAGCTTTTCACAGGCTGTCCACTAACGCTGCAAGATGTTAAAAACATAGAGAAAAAGCCGCTTTTCCCGGTGTGAACAGGAAAAACGGCTCTTCTATACCAGCCCCGCCTATGTCGATATCTGCAAGATCATGACGCCATATGGTTCAATTGATACTGTGCCAGACAAGTGTTCACTGGTCAGCAAATCGGTGTATGCTACTTCTCCCAGCTCAAGCTTGGACTCAAAAGGATTATGATTCAGCACGAAAGTGTAAGCTTCCTCCCCTTTATGACGCTGCGCCATCTCGACTCCGGCATCCGCGAGGAGCGGCGCCCCGATGCCATGCTTCTCGCAAAGCGTCTGCACGAGCCCGCTGAGCAGCTTCTGCTCAGGAACCGTCGCCACATAATAGGCTTCGCCTTCCCCGTAGCGATTGACGGTTAGCGCTGGCATCCCCGCATAAAAATCGGACCCATAGCTGCCAATGGCCTCTGCACCCTCCAAATGAAGCAAATCGCATAGCAGCTCACACTCATAAGAGCCCCCGGCTATATGTCCAAACTGCTCTCCCACTTCGATGGTGTTGCGCATATCCGGCGTCAAGCTGTCGATTTCTTCGACCCATACGCCAAGCAGCTTTCTTAACGCGCCTGGATAGCCGCCCAGGGTGACCAGATCATTTTCATTGACGATACCGCTGAAAAAGGTCGTTATAAACGTGCCGCCAGCCTGCACGAACGCTTCGATGCGCTCGGCTACGCCTGGCTTCAGCATATACATGACGGGAGCGACGACGATTTTGTACTTGGAGAAGTCGCTGAGCGGGCTGATGACGTCCATTTGAATGTTTTGGTCGTAAAAAGCTTTATAATAGCGCTGCGCCTGCTCCAAATAGTTCAAGTCCGCGCTTGGCCCGCTCGTGATTTCAACCGCATTCCAGTTGTCGATATCAAACAGCAGCGCCGCTTCCGCCTGTACCGTAGCATCCAGCAGCTTGTCGCCCAGCTCCTCCAGCTCGCGCCCCAGCTGCGCGCATTCGCGGAATACGCGCGTATGCTCATGCCCGACATGCTCGATGAGCGCGCCATGATATTTCTCGCAAGCGCCGATCGAGCGGCGCAGCTGGAAGAACATCACCGTGTCGGCGCCATGCGCGACCGCCTGGTAGCTCCACAGCCGCATGACGCCCGGGCGCTTGAGGCTGTTGTAGGGCTGCCAGTTTTGCTGGCTTGGCGTCTGCTCCATCAGCATGAACGGCTTGCCCTGCTTGAGGCCCCGCATATAATCATGGCGCATCGCCACATTGCCCATCGGCTCATTCATTTGCGGATAGCTGTCCCAGGATACGACATCCATCGCATCGCCCCATTTTTGCAAATCAAGGCCGTTGAACAGCCCCCAAATATTTGTCGTAATCGGCAAATCCGGGGTAATACGCTTCAGCTCCTCATACTCCCCCTTGTAGCAGGCTAGAAGGGAATCGGACATAAACCTTTTATAATCGAGTGCCATCGGCTGAAAATGGCGGTTGTCTCCGTTGAGGTTAGATGGCGGTACAATATCTTCCCAGTCATACACCGTATGGCCCCAGAAGCTCATGTTCCACTCTGCATTCAAGCGCTCGGTGGTGCCGAACTTCGCCTGCAGCCAGACACGGAAAGCTTCCGCACAATGATTGCAATAGCAATGTGTGCCATACTCATTGTTAATATGCCAAATGAGCAGCGCGGGATGCTCTTTGTAGCGCTCAGCTAGCTTCGCCGCAAGAGCACGGGAGAAACGGCGGTATGTCTTGCTATTCGGACAAAAATTAGTACGGGAGCCATGCGTCCGCTTCCGTCCATCTACATCAACCGGCAAAATATCGTCATACTTGCGTGACATCCATGCAGGCTGTGCAGCCGTCGAGGTGGCGAGGCAGGCGTAAATCCCATTTTCAGCAATGAGATCCAGCAGCTTATCCAGCCATTCAAACTGATAAACGTCCTCGGAAGGCTGCAGCTTCGCCCAGCTAAATACCGGAAGTGTGACGACATTAATGCCCGCCTCCTTAAATAAACGCATATCCTCCTGCCAGATCGCCTCTGGCCATTGATCAGGGTTATAGTCACCGCCATACCAAATTTTTGGAAGCTTGGAATGAATCATTTTGTCACTTTCCCTTCGACTTATCCATATTGCACTGCGAATTCGAGGAAAAGTCTAAAGGAAAGCATTAGCTTTGTCATCTGAACGTATTGGTTTTGCCAAAAAGTTCACTCCAGTTCGGTTTGTTCACAGCGTTCAGAGCAAGGTCGTTCAATTTTATGCATAGAATACATTGTACGGTTGGCAAAGTGAAGTTTATAATATGAACAGAGATGCATGGGGGATCAGGTGAACAAACTGACATATGCGCATAATCAGGCAACCGATATCTAAACCAATTAGAGACTTATAAAAAGTAAGCGCTTACTAAGAAAAGAGGGGGACAGCTATGAAAGCCAACGCATGGAAAAATAACGGAAAGCTCTACAGCAGGTTTCTGCTCAGCATTACATTATGTATCGTATTGACGCTGCTTATTTCGTCCTTCTTCTATTATCTTGCTTATACAAGGCTGGATCTAAAGCAAGCCTATTTATCCGACGTCAGCAGCCTGACCCGAACGAGCCATGAAGTGAACAACATGACGGAGAGCGCCCAGTCGCTCACCTTCCAGCTGTATCGGACGTTTACGATTTCCAAGCTGCTTTTTTATACGAAGCCTAATATTTATGATGTGACGGCAGCTATGAATGACTTGACCAACTACTTGAGCTCCATGCCGTTTATTGAGTCGATATATGTATACAATTCAGCCAACAATCAATTTTACATTGCGAATCGTTCGGGGCAAAGCGGGATTTTTACCAAGGAGGAAATTTCCGATAAAGGCATTTTACAGACGTTAGAAGATTTCCAGACGTATAAGCCGTTTACTCCGATTCCACGCTCCTATGTGCCAGAGGATGCAGACAGTCCAGTATTGCCTGGACAGCCGTCACCCGTGCATCATGTATATACTTATTTAGGCTATGATGCGGTCGGTAAAAATCAAACGATAAACTCGGCAGTCATCGTCAATATTTCATCGTCGTGGATTAATAAAGATATTGGAACCGCTTCCAGCGAGTCACTCGGCAAATCGTTTATTATCGATGATCGCCAGCGCATGCTTTCGCGCGATACACTTGCCCTCAAATCGCTGAATAAGCAAGATAATGATATGCTTTTATCGCAAATTTTCGGACAGCAGCAGCCGGGTTATATTGTGGCGCGATTTGACGGCCAGAAATCGCTCATTTCCTATACATCCTCGGATGCGCTCGAATGGCAATATGTTCGCGTCACGCCTTATGGCGAAATTACAGGAAAAGTAAGTGCCATTCGCAATACGACGCTTGCTATTGCTGCCGCGATTTTGGCCATCGGCCTGCTTATTTCCTGGCTGCTGTCACGTATGCTCTATCGCCCGATCCATCACATTATGGATAAAATGAATATGCTTGAAACAGAGCGGCGCAACAGCTCCTATACGATTAGACAAAATATTTTACGCAACTTGCTGGAAGGCGCGCAGCAATTGCAGACGAAAACCCAGCTCGACAAGCTTGAGCAAAGCGGCATTACGTTTGATTTCACAAACCATTACCGCGTCGTATTAATTAAAATTGATGACCTAGAAGCGCTCAGGGAAACGCGGGGCAATGATCTGCTCGCTTATAAATTCGCCATTATGAACATTAGCTGGGAAATTGGGCTGAAGCATTACCGTGTCGAAACGGTTGATATGAATGAAGACAGCGTTGTGCTCATGCTTGGGCGCCTCGAATCGACGGAACAGCCGGATGATGAGCTGCTGCGGACGATGCTGCTGCAAATTCAGCATTCGAGCCTGGAATATTTGCGGATAGGCATTTCTATGACGTACAGCCCGGAGGCGAACCAGCCTCAGCAGCTTGCCTCCCTCTATAAACAGGTGAAGGAAGCTTCACTGCACCGCTTATTTTATGGGCAGGGCTGCTTGATCTATTCGCAACAGATTATGGAGCTGAAAGCGAAGGAATATAAATTCCCCGTCGATAAAGAGAAAAAACTGACCGATGCGCTGATGGCTTCCAAAAATATCGATGCAAAACAGATTTTCGCCTCTATTGTAGAGGAGACGGCTGACTATCCGATTCACGTCGTGCAGCTTGCTATCTCGCATTTAACGATGACGGTCAATACGATTTTGTACACGATTCATAAAAATAACAGTCTCGAGGTCGAAACCGGGCTGAATACGAACATCCCTTCACTCGATAAATTCGAGACGGTGGAGGAAATGAACGCCTTATTTTTCACCTTATTTGATGATATTCAGGCTAGGCTTATGGAGAAACGCACGGTCAAGCAAAGCGATCTCATTCGTAAAATCAATGAGCTGATTGAGCGCGACTTCGCGAACTCCAATCTATGCTTGAATTGGATTGCTGAGGAGCTGGATATGTCCTCCATCTATATTAGCCGGGTTTACAAGCAGCAGACGCTGACCGCTGTCGTCGACGTCATTAATCAGGTGCGGCTGGAGCATGCCAAAGATTATTTGGAAAATACGGATTGGTCCGTCGTCGATATTGCCGACAAAAGCGGCTATACGAGCAGCTCTTATTTCCATCGCATGTTCAAGAAAAGCTTTGGCGTCACCCCCGCCGACTATCGCAAAACGAGACTCGCCCAGCATGGCTGATCGACATAGGTGAAAACTATAAGCTTTATCTCTATTATATATTAGACCAATAAGTGAATTTGTCCTATGATGGGTTGTATAGCGCCGAAGGGAGCGATCAACTTGTCCATCTATGACTTTCAAGTTAAAACGATAAACGGAGAATGGCTAGATTGGGCAGCCTATCAGGGGAAGGTTGTTCTCATTGTTAATACGGCGAGTAAATGCGGTTATTCCAGCCAATTTGACGCGCTCCAGCAGCTTTACGAAACCCATCACCAACAGGGATTGGAGATACTCGCTTTCCCCTGCAATCAATTTAATGACAAAGAACCGGGCAGCGATGCTGAAGTAAAAGCCTATTGCGAACAAAACTTTGGCGTTACGTTCCCCCTGCTCAGCAAGGGGGACGTTCGAGGCGAAACAGCTCATCCTTTATTTCACTATTTAGTGAGCGAAGCTCCGTTTCACGGTTTCGATATGCGAACCCCGAACGGCAAGTGGCTGGACCAGTTTTTACGTGAAAAATACCCCGAGCTCCATGCTGGAGATGGAATCAAGTGGAATTTTTCTAAGTTTCTCATTGATCGCAGAGGTCAAGTAGCAGGCCGTTTTGAGCCGACTGTACTACCGCAAGAGCTTGATTCAGCGATAAGAGCATTGCTTTAAAAAAATGAAAAGCAAGGCGCTTAGCTCGTCCATCCGAGCTAAATGCCTTGCTTTTTCACAATCCTGCGACCTTCGAGCCGATTCGTCTATGTACCATTGTTTCATCACTTTGGAATAAACTGATTAATCCAGCCGCCGAAGCTTTTCGGATTTCTCGTTTGAATCAGGACGACGCCTTCGCCACGGAACCGGCACACAATGCCTTCGCCACTTGTAATGCTGGACAACCAGCCGTTAGCAGCCTTCTCGATCCGGTAATCCATATAATCAGGCCATGCAACCAGATGTCCGTTATCAATGATAACTTCCTCGCCTGCAGCAAGCTGCACGGCATGAATCGTGCCGTAGGAGGAAAGAAACACCGTTCCTTTGCCGCTAATTTCAACAATAAAGAAGCCCTCGCCCGACAAAAAACCTTTCGCCAGGTTTTGCATCTTCGTGTTAACCTCAATGCCTGGCGTTCCAGCCAAGAAACCATCCTTCTGCACATACAGCTTGTACGACCCATCAAGCTCAATCGATTCAATATCGCCAATCGCTGCAGAAGCAAGCAATGCTTCGCCTGGGCCCCGTGTGGCAGACAGCTCTTGAAAGAAAAACTTCTCGCCGCTCAGCATCCGTCCAAGGCCGCGCATAATGCCGCCATCGAGCGTACCTTTCAGCTCCAGGTTTGGCGACATCGATACCATCGCACCCGACTCTGCTTTAATCGTCTCGCCGCGCTCCAACTGCACCTTCAATAAGGGAAAAGCGCCGCGATATAAAATTTCATGTCTCATTTCAATTTATTCCTCCGATCATTCGTACTGCCTCAAGCTTGCCGATGTTGGGCCGCTTTCTAAAAAAGCGGCCCACTCATCATCATGCTGCTAAGAAATTTCAAGGAAGCACCACGCAAATTTAGTATGCTCCATTTTTTCTTCAATAGCTGACGCACGCGAAATAACCGTGACTTAATAGTGCCGACAGGAACCTGTGTTTCTTGGCTAATTTCATCCAGCGACATATCGTAAAAATATCGCTTCACAACCAGCTCGCGATCCTTGTCAGACAGTCCCTTCATCACCTCGGATAGCTCCTCGGACAGCTCCTGCTCCAAATACACATGCTCCGGCCCTTTATCCAAGCTCGGCAGCGTTTCCTTAAGCGGCCATTGCGACATAAAATAATCCGGCTCTGCATCCAAAGAGACGCTTCGGCGCGTCTTGCGTTTTCTGAGCGTATCAATACATAAGTTAATCGTAATTTGAAAAATCCAGGTCGTGAAGTTTTTCGAAGGGTCGAACTTATCGATATTCGTCAAGAGGCGAATAAACGTCTCTTGCAGAACATCCTCGCTTTCCTGACGGCTGCCAAGCATCCTATAAGCAGTTGAAAACAGCCTATCATAATAGACCTTTGTAATTTCCGCGAAAACCAACGGGTCCTTCTCTTTGATCCGAACCGCTAACTGGGAAGCATCCATAATTTCTCTCCAAACTTAAATAGGATAATAGACTTTAACATTGGCATTACCGAATTTTGGCGATATCCTCGCCCGCCCTCTTATACGCCTTCACAAGCTCCTGAATTTGATTAAATTCACTGTCTCCCGGCCCAAGGCCATCCATAAACATTTTCTGCAGCACCGATTTGAAAAGGGTTGTCCGCTCCTCAATGAAGCTGCGCTCCAGCTCCAAAATTTCATCCAGTGTGTGGCTGTTAATGAAATCATCCAGCTCGCTCCGCTCGGCGCGGCCGCCGCCCCCATCACCGCCGTAACGCTCACCCCGCAGCCTTTCCGGCTCTGGCACTTCCTCCTCTTCCTCGTAAGGATTCAGATTAACCGAGGAACGAATCGACGATAAAATAATATTTTCTTTCGCGAGCATAATTTGGAACGACTTGTTTTGAAATAAATCGCTCATAACGCTGCGACACAAATCTCGATTTTTAAGTAAGATGCCATCGAAGGGATGTATGGTCCAATTATCATTCGAATAAAATAAATTAAATATAAATTTCTCGCTGCCAAAAACGTATTCTACGTTTATTGTATGTTCATCCAGCATCTCAAATGAAAAATCCAACATTATCGTTCCCTCCATACGAGCAGCAGGCCCGAATTCTTCCGATAAGTCAATTTTACCAAATGATCCGCCATTACGCTAATATTATATAAAATTCGACTCTATTCTCGTTTTCCATAGAACGATAACAATGGCCGCATCTTCCTGTACTACAGAAAATACGGCCCTGCCCACGATTATAATTGGTTATGCTGCTCTAAAATGGCCTCTACCCGTTCGCTTGTGGCAACGATAATCAACGTTACAATCAATAAGCCGAGCGTGCCTACTGCAATCAAAGACAACCATCCTCTCATTCCATCGCTTTTGTTAAGCCTATGAAAGAGTGGCGCCATCTATGTGTATCGTTGTTAAAATAGAACGAGCCTCCTGCTATATTTAGCTGAGCAGCCTGTCTATGTCGTTTCCGCCAGCAGCTCCGCTGCTAATGGCCGCTTGCGATTGTCCGCCTGTTTCCAAGCCGAGACGCTTCGACATGCTTTGGTTAATTTGCGCCAGCTTCTCCGTGTGGGTTTTGCAGGTCGCGATAATGTCGCGATTGGATTTCTCCGATGTGTCGAGCGCTGTAATCAGGTCGGCAATCGCCGTGTTGACAGCCTCCAGCGACATCGCTGGTTTTTTGAGCAGCTCCGCCGACTTTTCCGTTGACGTTTTGAGCAGCTCTGCGTTGCGCTTGAACTGGTCTTCAATCGTGCTGTTTACACTCTCGACTGCATTTGCGATTTTTAACTGATCCTCGATAGCGAGCGTGATCATCGCCGACACCGTAATCAGATTAGACGCTTTATAGATGCTGTTGTTGACCGCATCAATCAGCTTGTCGCTGTTGTCATTGACGATGTCCGTCGCAGCAACCGCCTGATTGAACAGCAGTATATCCTCGGTCATCGACTGGATGCGGGTGACGACTTTACGCAAGCCACGCTCCAGATACGTTTTGCGCTGCTCATTTTCCGGCTTGGCGATTTCCGCTTCGAACAGCTCCTTGAGCTTGTTGCCCATGGCGATCTTCTCTTGCAGCGAATAAATTTCCTCAAGCGAGCTGCGCTTGAGCGTACGCATATTCACAATGCTCTCCTCAAGGCCATCCTTGCCGTCCCGCAGCCCCTGCACAATCGCATCAATATTCGTCCGCACGGACTGATATTTATAAACGTAGTTTTTCACGGGCGACTTGCGGATCAGCTTGCCGATAAAGCCGACGTTTTTACTTTGCTGCAAAGATTCGCATTCATTACGCAGAGACAAAATCAGATTCGATACTTGGCTGGACCCGCCTGACATGAGGGTGGCGACCGGACGTTCCAACTGCTTAAGTGTCGCGCCCGCACGCTCCTGCGTCTTGGCGCCCAGCTTGCCCATCTCGTCCATTAAGCCATCGAGTGAGAGCGTATCGGCCTGCGCTACCTTCTGAATAATGACGGCCGCTTCCTGGACGGCCTTCTGCTCGTCTTCTTTTTTCAATTGAATCGTTTGTATGGACACTCAAGTTCCCTCCCCACGGATTTTCAATCTAATAGGCCATTAAAACTCCGAGTAGTTGTAGCGTTTGTGAATAACCTCCGCCTTGGTTTGCAGCTCCATCAAATCCTTGTGTTCAATCGTTGCAACAATTTCCGAAATTTTTGTATTAATATCCCTCAGACCATTTAGCAAAATACGGCGGTTTTTCGTTTTGGCGTCGCCGCTCAGCCTTAAGAAAGGATTGATGACGCTGTTCAGCTCCTTGAGCACCAGCCGTCTGACCGTATGATTAATTTCATCATTATTCAGTTCAGTCAAGAGCGGCAATACCCGGTGCAAACGGAGAAAAAGCGAACAGGACTTTTCCACAATTTCATTGTCCAGCGTATTTTTCTGCCCTTCGGATATAACCATATCCTCCAGCACTTCCAAATACTCCAGCACGGGATCAAATATCGGGCTAATCGCCGGTGCTGGTGCAGATGCAAATGCCCCGCCTCCGCCAGAGGAAGAAGGCTGCAATGCTTCTGGCAGCTGCCCAGGCTCAGAAGAAGCACGGGCTGGCGACGGAATTGCATCGATAATATTGGTTTTGCGCAGCAGCCGCTTCTCATCGAGCACGACACCTACGAGTGTAGCTGCGACAGGGATAAGCACCGTTATAAATTCTGGCAGCAGCCAGCTTGTTGCAGCGGCAATAACAAGTCCCATTGCCGCTCCGATAATCGAGCGTTTTTGAATCACTCTCTCACCCTCCAACCTGCTGTGCCACTCGCTTCTATTCGAATGCTGTCAAACGCAACGGCTGCTCAACGTGGCTCGCCAGTACGCCATACTCAGGCGTCAGCTTGCCCACCTCTCCCCCAAGCGCCAGCTTGACCGCCAGATAAGGAAAGTTGATGCCGCTCAGACAGGAAACATGGAGACCGCCAGACATCCGCGGATTAATCTCCAGAAGCTTGGGCACTCCATTTTTGTATTTCATTTGTATATTATAATTGTAAGGGATTTTGTACGTTTCTGAAACCCTCTGGGCAATTTCCATTAATTCCGGCACATTGTCCAGCAGACGCAGACGGCCGCCCGCTTTACGGCGCGGAACTGCGGCAAGCAGCTCCCCATTTGGCGCAGCTAGGCAATCAATACTGTATTCAAACCCGTCAAGCAGCTCCATCACCATTAAATCACCAAACTGCGGGACGGTCGCTAAGGTACGGTACACCTCTTCAAACGGCAGCGCACGCGACACGGAACCGAATAAATCCGCCAGCTTGTCGCGCTCATTGTCAATGATGCGGAAGCCTTGTCCACCTTCGCCATCCGTTGGCTTAAAGCAAACGCGATGCCCTTTTGATACCAAATCGTCGTAGGCCGCCTTAAACTGCTCTGCCGTTGAAACGACATGATAATCAGGAATGACCATAATGCCGCTCTCGCTCACCGATTCATAAAACTGATCCTTGACCATCAGCTTGCCGAGCAGCTCCTCATCCTGGCAGACGACGACTTTAACGCCTATTTCATCAAAACGCTTGATGCTCTTCACAATATCCAGCATATTCAGTCTTGGGACGAACACATCTATTTTATACCTCAAACAGAAATCAATGCAAAAATCAACATAAGCCTCGCCTTTAAAGGGCGGCTCAACCTCCGCCACATCGCAAGCCTGCAGCGACATATGCTTCGGATCGGAATGCGTGCCGTACAGCTCAAAGGCTGCTCCGTCGCTATTGTTACGAATCGCATTCATATAATGATAAGCGACCGAAAACCAACGGTTGAACCATACTTTTGTTACGTTGCTCATACGTTTGCCTCCCTTTCGACTGCTGCTGCTGTCTTAAATTCAGCCATGACAGTGGACACAAAGTCCAAAATTTGCTGCGAAGCCATAATGCCCGAATGCGTTGTAAACGTGTAAGCCAAATTTCCCGGTTCGCGCTGCTCCTGGCGAAACAGCTCGCCGTGCCTTGGGGCAATCGCATGACTTGCCGCATCTAGCAGGCACTGGTCCAGCAAGGAATCACCGGAGGCAGCAACGACCGTCGCTCCAAGCTGCTGCTTCAAATGCAAGAGCGCCGCGCTTTTGCTCACCTCATTTGGCACGAGATAAATTTTGCGTCCTTGTACCGACACTTTCCAGCCAAGCGCCGTAATTCGTTCCACAGCACGGCTCACCTGCTCGGTTGGCATCCGCTCGCGATCAATGACGTAGGCGAAAAAAAGCTCATCGCAATAACGCTCGCCATGAATCCAATCCGTACTCGCCACCTCATCGAAGATCGCTTTAATTTCTTCCGCCGGAGCCGCACTAGCCGCAATAAGCTTCTGGATATGCGTGCTCCATTCTTCGTTCCTTACGCCATTCACCAAAATATTGCCGCCATTGCTCGTCACCGCATAGGTTGGCGCTATATGGTCGCGGAACAGCTCAATTCGGTTGTACTGCTCCATCGTCCGGGTCGTTACTGGAATAAAATGAACCTCCTGCGCAATAGCTTGCAGCAGCGGCAGCATTTCCGTCAAAAAATACGACAGCACTTGACCATCCTTCGTTTCTGCGGGCATCACAAGCCCCGAGCCCTCCGCACCATCCAGTCCCATCGATCTCGTGGAATAAATGAGCGTCTGATCAAGATCACTGGCGAAAATCATACAGCTTCCTCCTCGGCGGAAGCAGCAATATCCGCCTTTTTATTTTTCGATTTAATAATGCCGCAGCAGGAATACGTCAGTTCAGGAAATACTTCCACTGGAACGCCGCGATCGCTTGCCAGCAGCAAAATATGCTGGAGCCCCGGGTTGTCCAGGCGGTCAACGAGAATTTTCCAAGGCACGCGCCGCAGCAGCACCCGTGTCGTCTCCCCAACGCCCGGCTTCACCAAATTAATATCCTCGATGCCGTAAAGCTTTTGAATCGCTTTAATATCCTTCAGCCCCTGCCAAGTTACCTCAGCCTTCTCGTTCATCAGCTTCACAGCTTCCTGCTTCGCCTGCTGTGAGATTTGGCTGAAATACGCGGATACCGTATCGATGAAATGATTGGATAGATCCTCCTTCATCCATTCCTTATAAAACTTCGCCCCGTGAAAATCATCCGGCCCAATGATATCGCCGCGCAGTACCGTGCGGCTCATCAGCCCGGACACGGTAGAATTAAGGCAAGCACTCGGAATGAGGAAATCCTCGCGGGTGCCGAATATGCTTGAGCTGCAAGCAGGATCTGCCAGTACCGCAAGCTCCGCATCCAGCTGGGTGCCGTACTTCTGCTTGAATGTCTTGCAAGCTTCAATCAACACTTGAGTAATGGCGCCTTTTCCCGTCCAGCCATCCACGAATTGAAGCTTTGCCTCCGGACCATGCTGCTGCAAAATATAAAGCAGCGCATTTTCATCAATGCCCTTGCCGCGAATGATCGAGATGCTGTAGTGCGGCACATCAAGCCCACATCGCTCTGCTATGTAGCGCTTCATCAGAATGCCGATTGGCGTGCCCGCTCTCGCTAAAGAAACGAGCACCGTGTGCTTGCCGCTGCGCGCCACTACCTGTTCGGCTACGATGCCAGCAGCCAATGCTACCCGCTTTGCAGATTCCGTCAATGTCTGGTGAAACAGCTGGATGTATTCCGGCGTCGGCTGGTATTCTACAGGCAGCATTTCCGAATAATGCACGCCGGATTGGATCGCTTCCTCACGATCCTCGGTTCCCCGCTCCAGCTGCACATCACTCAAATCCTTCAATAGAAAAACGACGTCGGACGGCTTATAGCTGCCAAGCGGCTTCGGAGCCCCGATCGGTTTTTGCAACCGTTGTTCAAGCAAGCTTCTGCTCATGCCTTTTCCTCCTTATGACTGCCCTTTGATGGACCGCAAATAATGACATTGATTTGCTGGAATCCGCATGCTTGCAGCGCCGACAGCAATGGAGCAAGACGATCCTCCGGCCAGTCGCGCTCTGCAAAAATAAAGCAATCGTCGTATTGCAAGGCACCGACATTATAAAAAAAGTTCCTCACCTGCTCATCTTCCGGTGATGGAAACGCTTGTCCCGATTTAATCGCATAATCTGGCTTGTCAATGGGATGAACCGGGCTTCTCGTCGTTGAGTGGTAGCATACACCCTGCCCCAGCTCCGCCGCTATTCGCATCGGTATATACATAAACTCGCCTGTGCCTAGGCATAATGTACGCTCACCCACTCTAAAGCTTCTCAGCTTAGCCCCAGCCTCTGCAATGCTTGCATCCAGCGTCCTATTCTCGCTGGAGCGAACGCCGAAGCGTCCCGTTCCTGCCAAATAAGGCGAAGCATTCACAGCTCCTGCTGAATCAACCGAGCTGTAGGATGCGAGCTCGAACAGCTCGTCCAAATACACTTTATTCAAGCGACCGCTCGCAAATGTTTCAGCCTGAGTCTGAGCGCTGGCCGCTACCTGCTCGGGCGAGCTGCCTTCCGCCCTAATTACGCCTTTCATCAGCGACAATACTTCAATCGATACGCCAAGCTCCTGTGCGGCTTCCACAAAACGCTGCTCATCCGCTTCAGTTCTCCAATCGAGCAGCGATGCTACTATATATTGTTGACGGGGAAATTGCCTTTGGATATCCCGTATTATGTTCAAGGCTGTTTTACCAGTCGTGAGCTCATCATCGACGAGAACGATCGGCTCGTTACCGTTAAAAAAGGCCGCATCCAAAGCGTAGCAGCGATGTGCAACCGCGTGGGAATGCTCCTCTTCAAAGCTAATGAGCGATTCTATCGCCGGAATCTGCTCCCTAGTCGTATGAAGATAGGTACAGTCCTCACTGAACACGCGATACATGCTATGCCCAAGTGCTGTTGCTGTTTCTGCAAAACCGATAAACAGCGCTTGCTCAGGCAGCTTTAGATTAGCTTCAATCACTTGATGATACACCTGCTCTGAACGTCCCGGTTTAGTCAAACCTTCGATAGCGTCATCCAGCAGTTCATTAGCCAGAGCATGCTGCTGTTCATCCGCAGCGTACCTTTTATAAAGCAGCAGGGACAATGCTGCGCCGCTAAGCAGCGAAGTATAAGGATTAACAGGAAGATGCTTGCCCAGTACTTTGCTGACAAACAGAAAGGCCCGCTTCTTGTTCATGCGCGCTGCCATGGCAAACAGCGTATCCGGGGATAATCCGAATGGATTTGCTGTTACCGTTACCGATACCTTAAGATCATCTACAATGTTATACGTATGCTTGCTCCTGGCTTGCGAGTAAGGCGATAAAATGTTGTTCTTCATGCAGCACCCCGTATATTTTTGATCTTGCCATTACGCGATTAGCCCAATTCATATGGGGTTTCACTTCATTCATCTTATTGGCATAATCGCTCTTGAGTACGCCGACATAGCCGTTATGGCTGGCAATAATGCTTTGTGCATCAATATATTCTTCATACGTCACCGCATAGAGCGATTGCACCGGCCGAATATGCGACGGGTGGATAATCGTTTTGCCAATAATGCCGTTTTCCTTGTCCATCATGACTTCGCGCAGCAGGCCATCCGTTTCTAGTGCTGCCGAATGCCGCAGGGGCCAGCGCTCTCCTTTTCCAGACAGCTGCTCTGGCTGTAGAGGAAATAATGAAGGGACAGAAGCCTGCTTGCTGCTCGAAAAGTATTCCCATACGGGTCCCGAGATGACATAAGAGGCATCCATTCGCCCAAATATATTTATAATATCCGCCATACAATCGCGAACAGGAAGAATATCGTATATGGTCATGGTTTTGCTGCGGCGCAGGCCAAATAAACTGGAGAAGTCTGTCGCTCCAATACGCACATTGAGCACATAACGCTGATAACGATCGAGAAGCTGCTTAATGGCCAGCAATTCCTCCAGGCGTGTCTCACGATAAATGATAGCAGGTGTTTCTAGTATAGGCAGCCCATAAAGCACCGGCGAACCAACACTTTGCTGACGGTTAAATGCAGCGATTTGACTAAAATAGGCTTCACCGTTTGCCGCTGTAAATTTTGGGAAAATAAAGCCGGTAAT
This sequence comes from Paenibacillus sp. Leaf72, assembly GCF_001422685.1. NCBI lineage: Bacteria > Bacillati > Bacillota > Bacilli > Caryophanales > Paenibacillaceae > Paenibacillus > Paenibacillus sp. Leaf72. The sequence continues at coordinate 37,413 of NZ_LMLV01000004.1, forward strand.
CAGGCTGATCTTTTCTTCCAGCCGCTCTATAATGCGGGCAAGCTGCTGCGCGCTGCGAATGCGAATGAATAGTAGAGGAAGATGATCGCGCGATAAAGAGCCAATTTTCAAAAAAGAGGATAACCGAAAAATTTGCTGCAGCAGAGAGTCCTCTGCCATTTCCACCAAATGGTCGCCAACCGCATCCTCCAGGTCAATGACCATCGTCGTCAAACCTTCATGCTTGCGGTTTAAAATATCTTCGGAAATCGTTTGGCGGGTAGCCGGACAATACAAAGCAGCTCCGACGGCATAAGCGAGAAGCTCCCGCTCCGTCGTATGATCGAATGGGGTAGGTGCCGAGAAGAAAACCGCTTCTTCTTCCTCCCAGGTAAAATAATCAAAGTATCGCATTCCGGTTTCCTCCTGATTCATTCCAGTAATCGACACTGTTCCAATTACTCGGCCCCGATCGCCAAATGCGCGATCTATTCATAAAAAAAATAATCCCCCCTTTAACCAGGAGGGATTAAGGGATCATTACCCGCATAAACCGCTATTTAAACAAGCTTTAGTTGCTGTTTGAAGTACCCTTCTTTTGTCTCATCAGGCTTAGTACGATCGTACCGCCAAACAATAGGCCAATTAGGGCAAAGAAGTAGATGTGAGGGATTTCGATATGGAAGGCCCCCAAAATCATTTTAACTGCGATTAACGCAATGAGGAAAAATGCCGTTTTTTCCAGCTCAGGAATTTTCTCAATCAGCTTGAGGAATACTTGGGCCACGCCGCGCATCATCAGAACGCCGAGAATACCGCCAAGGAACAATACCCATACTTCCTTGCTGACGCCAAATGCCGCGATAACGCTATCGATACTGAATGCAATATCCATTAATTCTACAGCGATAACCGTTCTCCAGAACGATTGCCCTTTGTTTTCAACACTGTCTTCGCCGCCGCCCTTGAACAATCCTTTATAAGCGATGTACAAGAGATAAGCCGCGCCTAGGAATTTGACGGCTGTGAACGTAACCAAATACGTACCGAAACCAATCGCCAGAAACCTGAAAATATAAGCGCCCAAAATACCGTAAAACAACGCTCTCTTTTGCTGTTCCTTTGGTAAATGCTTAACCATAACAGCGAGCACGAGCGCATTATCGGCGGACAAAAGTCCTTCCAATATAATCAGTGTTCCAATAATTCCCCAGCTGACAGGGTCGGAGAGGGTAGTTACTACTGCATCCCAATCAAAGAAATGTCCGTAGTTCTCCACAATGCTTGTGAAAAAATTCGTTAGCCAGTCCACTTCATTCTAACCTCCATTTTATTTGCTTCCTGCAACCCAGCTGAGACCCCAATCGAAAGCACTATCAAGCTTCCGATGCCCTTCAAAATACCGAACAATCCGCTCAATGCTGAACGTTTCATTGTTCACATTCGTAATCATGGCAATTGCACACATCGCCTGTCCATTGTCGTATTCATCCAGCTTAACAACAATGTCCGGGCCGCCTTGCTGGCTAAGCGTGACGACTCCATCAGCCTCAGACCAGCGCGTCACCCCTTTGTAAATAAAGGTGAAAATGAGCAATCGCTTGATTTCCTTAATTTTCTCTCCGTTAATCCGGATATTTTCACCCGTCGTCACTGAGCCTGTCCGATCATCGCCATCCAGCATCACATATGGCGCTCTGTTCAGGGAACCGAAGCTGTTGCCAAGTGCCTGAATAACGCCTTTGCTGCCATCTTTCAACTCATACATGCAAGCGAGGTCAAGATCAATACCCGTACGTTTGAACAAGCCGCCGCCGGCTTTCTGGTTCCAATTGAGGTTAACCAAAATTTCGCCCAAGCCGCCGCTTTGCTTCGTCAAATTAATGACGTCGCCCTTCTTCTTCAGCTCAATTTTGGAAAAATTGATTTTCGGCGCTTCTGAAGTCGGCTGCTGCGAAGCAGCAGGAGCAGATGGTGCAGGAGCTGGCGTAGAGCCAGGCCTTGGCGGAATGACGATGCGCGAGCCTTGCGTCTCCTGTGGTTTAGGAGGCGCTGGCGGAATCAGCGGATTCCGTGGTGCAGAAGACGTCTGCGGTGCAGGCGGTACTGGCGGCGCAGGAGGAGGCGTAGGAGCAGCAGGAGCTTTGGGCTCGTCCTTCACTTCAATGCCGTAGCTTCCGCATAAGTCTTTCAGCCCGCCAGAATAGCCGGCCCCAATCGCATTAAATTTCCACTCCTGATTGTACCTGTAAAGCTCGCCGATAACAATTGCATTTTCCACCGAAAAAGGCTCACGCAGATCATAACGAATGAGTTCCTGGCCCGTACTTTCATTCAGAAAACGTATGTATAGGCCGTTTACCCCGCTGAACTGCTGATTCCGTTTTTCCCCATCGTAAATGGTCAACGTAATGGCGATTTTCTCAACTGCAGCGTCGGTACGGGAAAGATCAATCTTGAACTGCTTGCGGTCATTGCCGCCCGGCGATTCGATATAGGATAAAAAAGCGTTCGATGGATTGCCGTAAAACAGCAAATCATTGTCACTTCGCACCTTGCCGCCTGCAGCTAGCAAAAAAGCGGAAGTATCGATTTCGAAGGAGGAAGGGGCTGACCATCCCAGAGCAGCCGTAATCCGGGTCAAACCCGGATTTGACTTGGTTACATCAGCTTTCTGCCCCTTTACGAGCGCTACCGTCATACCTCTAGGCCGTAATTGCGGCAAAGATCGGCTAGACCGCCAGCGAAGCCACTTCCAATCGCCTGGAACTTCCAATCGTTCTCATGGCGGTAAAATTCGCAAAATACAACTGCTGTTTCCGTCGAAAATTCTTCACCAAGGTCAAAACGAAGCACTTCATTGTTATTCGCCTCATTGACTACTCTTACGAAAGCGCTGCTCACTTGACCGAAGTTTTGTTGGCGAACAGGAGCATCATGTATCGTAACTGTTATGCCGATACGCACGATATGTGCTGGAACTTTGCTGAAGTCGATAATGACTTGCTCATCGTCGCCTTCACCTTCGCCGGTACGGTTGTCGCCAGTATGCAGCACAGCCCCGCCGTATGTTTCTCTATTATTGTAGAAAATAAAATCTTCGGCTCCCTTGGCCTTTCCATCAGCATGGAGCAAAAATGCAGAAGCGTCAAGGTCAAATTCGCTGCCGCCTGCATATTTATTCGTATCCCAGCCCAGACCGACAACTACTTTGGTCAATCCTGGATTTGTTTTTGTGAGATCAATACGTTGGCCTTTAGACAAGTTAATAGACATATGATTTCCCCGCTTTCTAGAAGAGTGATGTTATAGAGGTTGGATAGGTAGAAAAAAAGCTGTAAAGGGGCCTGCCCTCCCCTCCCGCCATACGCACGCGAGAAAAGAGGACTTGCCCCTGCTTCTATGCTTTTAAATGTTAGTTCAAGCCGAAGTCGCGTGCCAGACCGCCAAGGCCATCTTTATAGCCGCTGCCGACTGCGCTGAATTTCCATTCGCCGCTGTGACGATACAATTCGCCGACAACAACGCCGGTTTCGATCGAGAAATCTTCGCCCAGATCGAATTTGATTAATTCTTCGCTGCTCGCTTCGTTCACAATGCGGATGTACGCATTGGAAACTTGTCCAAAGTTCTGGTTGCGAGTCTCTGCATCGTAGATCGTAATAGCGAAAGCTATTTTTTCTACATCAGCAGGCACAGTTGCCAGTTCTACTTTGATTTGCTCATCGTCTCCGTCGCCTTCTCCTGTACGATTGTCGCCTGTATGTACGACGGAACCGTTCTCATTGGAAGTATTGTTGTAGAATACGAAGTTTTTCTCGCCTTCTACTTTACCCGAAGCTGCCAAAAGAAATACCGATACGTCGAGGTCAAATTGGCCGCCGCCGTCATATTTATTCGTATCCCAGCCTAGACCTACCAAAATTTTGGAAAGTCCTGGGTTTGTTTTCGTCAAGTCTACTTTTTGACCTTTGGATAAGTTAATTGCCATTGTCAAAAACCTCTTTTCATTTTATGGGATTGGGTATTACTTGTATCGCGCCGCCAAAATATCAATATGTGGCGCTTGGGCTCCTTCACCGATAGCGTTGAATTTCCATTCGCCATTGTGACGGTAGAGCTCACCTGTAATCAGAGCGGTCATGCCGGAGTAATTATCCGTCAAATTAAACTTAACCAGCTCTTGCATATTATTCGCATTTAAGACCCGTATATAAGCCGAGCGGATCATGCCGAAATCCTGCTTTCTTGCTTCCGCTTCATAGATGTTGACAACGACTAAAATTTTCTCCACATCGGCTGGCACTTTCGCCAAATCGATACCAATTTGCTCGTCATCGCCATCCCCTTCACCCGTAATGTTGTCACCCGAGTGAATGACCGAGTTGCAGGCACTCTGTTTATTATAGAAGCAGATGAGGCTTTCGCGGCTTGCCAGCTTTCCGCTCGCATTCAGCATTAGAGCCGAAGCGTCACAGTCAATGTTAGCCGCCTGCTTCCGTCCCATTCCGAAGAAGCTTTTCTTCTCTTCCACCGCTGGGTCCCAGCCAAGACCAACCATCAGCTTGGTAAGACCGGAGGTTCCTTTAGTCAAATCAATCTTCTGTCCCTTAACCAGATTAATACTCATGTTCGAGGTCACCTCCTTCCCACATCAGGCGAAGCAGCTTCGTCATCCGTGGCTTTCGTTTTGATTCTACCTTTTCTACGCATGTAGCGCCCAACAAGTTTCAGAGAATTTTGGCGAAACGTATAAAGATTTTATAAAGGGAAGAATGTACTGGATTAACATGTCATTTATTTAGAATAATTGTTTTTCTTTCGCTTCTTTAAGCCATGTCGGAAACTCAACAAGCAAGCTGTCATACAAATCGTCATCGGAAATTTTATCGAGGTTTTTCACCTTGAGGAAATTTGCATTGTCGATATAACGACCATCCAGATTGTCCAGCTCGTCCAAGAAATAGAAACGCTCATTGCCTATGCCGACAAACTGAAAGAAGATCCCAAGTCTTGACAAGCCGCGAATCAGCTCGCGCGTCTCCTCTTTGTCGGAGTTGTCCCCATCTGTGAAAAATAGGACATATACGGGCGGGTCATTTTTAATCTTGGATGCATCAATTTCATATTCCGTCCGGCCGCCCAAGCCGAGAAAACCGCCCTTGCGGGTAAGCTTCAGCGCCCCTGGATAATAAAAATCTGCGATCTGCTTCATGACACCCGCATATTGCGTGCCCATCTCAAGCTTATGCTTGCTCGTAATTTCCCGCTCTACAAATTGATAAAAATTCGCTTGATAAATTTCCCCAATTTCATGATTGCTCAGTCCAAAAGCGAATACATCCGCCGCACCGTTATCATCAAAATTCATCGCAAGCGCAAGCGCGCGCTCCGCTGTTTTTTGAATAATGCCGCTTCTGTACAAATTCGTCATCGAACCGGAAATATCGAACACGGCTGCTACTCGGGCAACCTGCCCATTCAGCCCCCGCTTGGTTAAGGAAATCGTTGCTTTCTTCTTCAAATCGATCAAATTATCTTCCGCTTGCTTCCTTAGATCAATACTCAAAGAGATCCCTCCTTAGCTTGATACTGTTAACTATATCAAATCTAATATAAAATGACAAAAATCCCAAAGTGCATTGCTAGTTTTTTACTTTTTTCGACATAACGCATACCCGCTATCATTACCCATTTTTTGCTTCATTTAATCAGCTCAAGCGAATACTTTGCCCCGCGAATGGCGATACAGCTCTTCGTAGTACCCATGCCGTCTCACCAGCTCTGCATGCGTGCCCTGCTCGGCAATTTCGCCCTTGCGCATCACAATAATGCGATCAGCCTTCATGACGGTAGAAAGGCGGTGTGCGATAATAATCGTCGTCCGTCCTCGCGAGACGATCGCAAGCGCCTGCTCCAGCAACTGCTCGCTATACGAATCCAGATTCGCCGTCGCTTCGTCAAGAATGAGAATTTTCGGCTGAAATACGATAATTCGGGCAAAGGAAATCAACTGCCGCTCGCCAGCAGACAAGCCGCTTCCCCGCTCGGACAGCCGCGTATTATAGCCCTCGCTCATTCGCTTGATAATAGCATCTGCCCCAACTAGGCGGCACGCCTCCATAACCGTTTCCTCATCAATGTCCATATCGAACAGCCTCACATTATCCAGCACGCTGCCGGAATAAAGATAGGGCTCCTGTTGAACGAGGCCGACAATGCGGTGCAGCTGCGCTTGCTCGATATCGCGTACATCCGTGCCGTCGATCCGCACGCCGCCAGAGCGAACATCGTAGAAACGGCAGAGCAGGCTGATCAGCGAGCTTTTCCCTGCCCCTGTCGTGCCGACGATGCCAATTCGCTCTCCTGACCGGATATGCAGCGACAAGCCCTGAATGACAGGCGTCCGTTCCCCGTATCCAAAAACAACATGATCAAATTCGATATCGCCGCGTACTTGCGCTTTCGCAAGCGTACGCGGCTTCGCCTTGTTTTCCACCTCCGGCTTAAGCGCAAATATGCCCCAGATGCGGGACACCGCAACCGTCGCCGATTGCAGCGTATTCCACTGCTGCGTAATCGTATTAAGCGGCTGGAAAAACTGGCGGATATACGTAATGAACGCGTAAAGGACGCCGAACTCGATTTGCTTGTTCAGCACCGCCATGCCGCCAAGCCACGTAACGAAAGCAATAGACAGATTACTTAATATATCGAAGGAGCAGCGAAACCATACCTGCGTCTTTACTTCCTTCATATTAGCCCGGAAATAACCTTCATTGCGCTCCGTAAATTCTCGCTGCTGCTCCTTCTCCTGATGAAAAACCTGGATCAGATTCATTCCGGCTAAGTTCTCAGCAGTAAAAGCTATGAGCCGGGAGAGCTGCGTCCGCGCCCGCTGATAGGTCCGGCGCATATAAGAACGGAAACCGATGGCGATGCCCGCAATAATCGGCAGCAGAAGCAAGCAATAAAGCGCCAGCTGTGCGTCCAATTGGAACATCAAAAATATAATGAACACCAGCGTCATGCCATCGCGCAGCACGCTCATCAGCACTTGGCCGAACAGCTGATTCAGCGATTCCGTATCGCTGGAAACGTGGGTAATCAAGCTGCCGCTTGAGGTGCGGTCAAAATAAGACATCGACAGCTTTGAAATGTGCTCGAACAGCTGCTTGCGGACCTTCGCCACAATGCTTTGCCCTGTGTATTGCAGCATATTGTTTTGCAGGTAGGTAAACAGCAGGCTCATAGCTGCTAAGCCCAAATACAAGGCTCCTATACCGATAATGGAGCGATACTCCCCCTTGCCCGCCATCAAATGATCGTCAATAATCACTTTCACTAGATAGGGCTGGAGCAAATCCGCCGCTATAGCAAGCAGCGTACAGAAGAAGATTAGCGTAAAGCTCCATTTATGGGGTTTAGCAAAGGCGGATAATGCCCGAAATGCCGACATATATTTTATATCTGGCTTCGGCTGGTTTGGACCCATTTGCTGATCAGCCCTCTGGTCAGCCTCCCAATTGCGAATGGAATTAGCCATCTGCTTCTCCCTCCTCCTGAATCGCGCACAGCGATGCGTATAAGCCCGGCTTCGCCGACAGCTCGGCATGGGTTCCTTGCTGTGCAATCGTCCCTTCCTTCATGACGATAATTTGATCGGCATGCTTGATCGCACTAATTCTATGGGCTACAATAATCGTCGTTTTCCCTTTGCGCATCCTGCGTACCGTATTCATAATTTCCGTCTCGGTTACAGCATCGACAGCGCTGACACTGTCATCCAAAATCATAAGCGGCGCCTGCTTAATGAAGCCTCTCGCAAGACTCGTTCGCTGGCGCTGCCCGCCAGACAGCGTCACTCCGCGTTCCCCAAGCTTCGTCTCGAACTGCTCGGGAAATGCCATAATATTTTCAAAAATTTGCGCCTGCCTTGCCGATTCCTCAACAGCGTCCATTTCACGCCCCCGATCCGAAAAAGCAATATTATCGCGAATAGAGGTACTGAATAGAAAGCCATCCTGCGGCACGTAGCCAATTTGGCTGCGCAGGCTCTCAAGCGTAATGTCGCGAATATCGGTCCCATCAAAACGAATGGTGCCCATCGGCGCTTCATATGTGCGCAGCAGCAGCTTCATAAGCGTCGTCTTGCCGCTGCCGGTCGCTCCCACGATGCCAATCGTCATGCCTGGCCGAATGTTCAGCCGAATATCGCGCAGTGCCGCTTCGCGAGCCCCCGGATAAGTAAAAGACAGTCCCGCAACATGAATGCTCTTGCCATGCAAATCAAGCGAAGCAGCCGCCTTGCTTTCCTGAATATCCGGCGTTTCTGACAGCAGCTCGTTCAGCCGCTCCAATGAGGCCCGCGAGCGCTGCATCGTATTAATCACAGTGCCGATTTGCTGAAGCGGATTCATGAGCATCCGTATGTAAAGCGTCAATGCCACAAAATGCCCCAGCGACAGCTCGCCATTCACCGTTAAGTAGCCGCCTAACGAAATCGCTATAATTAAAGACAAAGCGCCGAGAAAGGGAATAATCGCCTGAAAAATCGAAGATACCCGGACCAGACGAAGCTGGTTGTCCTTGATTTGATCTACGGTTGTGAAAAACCGCTCATTCATTACCGATTCAACAGCAAATTTCTTCGTGACGCGTATGCCCCCGAACTGCTCCTCCGCTGACTCGGTCATCGTAGCGAGCGAGGCCTGCACTTTTTTGGAGCGCTGCATAATAACTGGCCCGAATCTCGTAACGATGAACGGGATCAGCAGCAGCGGCACGATGGAAGAGGCTAACAAAAACAGCGGGATGCCGCTGTAAAGCATCATCGTCACGACGGCGAAAAACAGCGTCACCGCACTGGCCGTCTGATTGACGCCCATCGAGATCGACTCCCTCACTCCAGTGACGTCATTGACGACATAGCTCAGCAGCTTGCCGACGCCATTTTTCGAATAAAAACGTTCGCTAAGTCCGGTAAAATGCACAAACAGCTTGCCGCGCGTCAATCGCTCAAAACGTCTGCCAATGTACATAATGAGAAATTGCGCCACACAAGCCAGCACAACATAGCTCGCGCCAATGGCGAGCAGCAGCAGGCTGTAGTTTTGAATAAGCCCGCTCGATAAACCGTTATTTTGCAGCGCATCCGTAAACCTTCCCAGCACCTGCGGGAAGAACACCTGAATGATACTGGATGCGACATGCAGCAGAACGGCAACTGCATACAAAGGCCAGCTTTGTCTTAGAAAATCGACTAAAATCCGCCCTTTTTTCATTCTGCACATCACTCCTTTGCCGGCTAACTATTTACTGCTATAGTATCCATTGTAACAGTTTATTCCCCTTTTGGGTCGAAAATGACGAAAAGACGGCTCGCTTGAGCCGCCTTCGCTCTGCGCTCAGCCTCTGCCTGCCGCCTACAGCAGCCCTTTGCGATACAGCACAGTCAGCACGCGATAAAAGTCCAGCGATCCGCCTTCCGGCGTGTCGATGACTCCAGCTGCTGCCGCAGCCGCAACCGCTGCTTTCGCCCATGCTGGCACCGCCATGCTGTGCTTTGCTTCTAACTCGGTTACCCGCTTCACCACCGCATCAAACTGCTGGCGCTCCGCATCTGTCATGGGCTCCCCCTCCTCTTCCGGCTTTTCCGGCTCTGGTTCTGGTTCTGGTTTTGGCTCCACTGGATCGCCCAGCAGCGCTTTAATTTGCTGCAAAAAGCTTTCCCAACCGCCCGGCCGGCTCCGAAACGTATGCGGACAGTTTTTGCCGCTCCAGTGGTTATGCTGGACGACTGCCGTAATCGGCAGTCCGAGCTGGCGCAGCAATCCGGCAATGAGTGCCGCTGCATTCGCCTCCGCCTTGCTGCGGATGCCATCGGCATTTTCACAAATTTCGATGCCGATTGAGCTGCGGTTGCCCGGCCCATTGCCATCGCCTGCATGCCAGCCATGCTCGGCCACTGGCAAATGCTGCACGACCCTCGTATCATCCACCGTAAAATGCCAGGACACGGGCAAAGCTGCGGCGGCACTGCCTTTTAAATATTTGGCATGCGAAAGCGCATCCGCTCCCTTCGAGCTGTTCGCTGTATCATGTACCGTCACATATTTCGGACCTTGAATGGCGATGCCGGGACGATTGTTCCTGCCCGCTGGAATAAAATCCTGTATCCTTTCAGCCATCGTTCACCCTCCCTTCGGGTGCAAGCATCATTCGCTCGCTCCTATTAGGAAGTGCAGCAGCACCACAATTGGTTTGTACACCTGCCTGAGGACGACAAAAAAAGGCGGGGAGAAGAGTGCTGCTCTTCCCCGCCTCGTTATTCAGCCACAAGCTGGCTCTTTATTTGCCAAGCAATATTTTCGCATATGGCGAGTCGATTGGCAGCATGATGACCGGCTCGTTTTTGAGCGTCGTCACATAGCTGTCCAGCGTCCGGTAGAAATTATAGAACGCCGGGTCCTGCCCGTATGCTTTATTATAGATTTTCGCCGCCTGCTGCTCACCCTCGGCAATGATTTTTTTCGCGTCAGCCTGTGCTTGCGACATCAGCTCGCTTGCGGTACGGTCGGCCTTCGCCGTAATTTTGCGCGACTCCTCATCGCCCTCGGACAAATAACGCGCCGCGATGGATTGACGGTCGGAAATCATCCGATTGTACACGCTTTGCTTATTGCCTTCAGGCAAATCCGTACGCTTAATACGCACATCGATTACCTCAACGCCATAATCGTCACGCTTCAGCGCCTCGGCTACGTCGCGCGTAATTTCATCATTAATATTGCCGCGCTCCGTCTGCTCGCTAATAATATTATCGTAATTGACCTCGGACAGCTTGCGCCGCACCGAATTGTAGACCGCTTCATCAATACGCTGGACGCCAGCGCTTACCGTCTGCGCCGTTTTCAGAAATTGCTCCGGGTTCGTAATGCGCCATACGGTGTAATTGTCCACGATGATCGGCTTCTTATCCTTCGTCAAAATCGACGTTGGATTGCTCTCATACGTCATCTGGTATTTCGGCAATGGCGACACATTTTCGATAAATGGAATTTTCAGCTTGAGGCCCGGCGTTTCGGCAACCCGTACCGCTTCCCCAAACTTCAGCACGACCTTGTATTCGCCTTCCTTTACGATATACATCGAGCCTGCGCCCAGAATGACGACGAGCACAATGGCGACTAGCAAAATCAATTGGTTTTTCTTCATGGTGTTACGCCCCCTTCCGCCTGCGGAGCAGGGGTTTGCGAATTGCCGGTGCTGCTCGAAGCGCTTTTGCTGCGCAGCAGTTCATTCAGCGGCAAGTAGTTCACCGTATCTCCATTGCTGTTTGTAATGAAAATTTGCGCATTCGGCAATATTTTTTCCAGCGTTTCAAGGATGAGACGGCTTTGCGTAACGTCAGGATTATTTTTATATTCGGCAAAAATCGCATTGAACTTCGCGACGTCACCCTCAGCGTTCAATATCCGCGACTTTTTCTCTGCTTCGGCATTTTCGAGCAGTGCCTGTGCTTCGCCGCGCGCCTTCGGAATGCGATCGTTTTCATATTTTGCCGCGTTGTTGATCTTTGTATTTTTCTCCTCGCGGGCATTCGTGACTTCGCGGAACGCTTCCTCTACCTGGCCGCTCGGCGGCTCAATATCCTGGAACTTAATGTCCATAATTTGAATGCCGGTTTGATATTTCGTCTGCAGCTCCAGCAGCTTCTCCCGCACCTTATCCTGAATAACGGTTTTCCCGTCCGTAATCGCATAATCGAGCTTCTCGGAACCGATAACCGAACGAATGGAGGAGCTTGCCGCATTGCGCAGGAAACGCTCCGGATCATCAATATTGTACAAATAATCATGCAAATTGCTTATTTTCCACTGGACGACGGCGTCGGCCGATACGATGTTTTCATCCCCGGTAATCATAAGCGCTTCGTCGTCAACGGGAGTCACGCTATCGCCATTTTGGCGGTACCCGATATGAATGCGCTGCACCAGCTCAGCTGGCACCGTAACAACTTGCTGAATCGGATATGGAAACTTAAAATGCAGCCCCGCCGTCGACTCCCCCGTATACTGTCCAAATGTCAAAATCGCCGCCCGCTCCTGCTCCTGTACCGTATAAAAAGATGAAAATCCGAGCGTAACGGCTACGATGCCGATGGCTGCTCCGATGATCGCCTTTTTTACCGTTTTTGGATTAAGCGGCTTCTGGCTTCCTTGCGGTCTGTTTATTTCAGTGTTCAATTAAACCTCTCCCTTCTATTTATATGAACAAAATGAGAACAAACCTAATCTGTTCATACGTGAAGGGAGCCTATTAGGTGACAGTTTTTTCCCAGCGATTATAAATCCGCACGACGATGATCTTCACAAGCAAATAAACCGGGATCGCAACCATGATGCCGATGATGCCGCCGAGCGCCCCTGAGACGAGAATAAGCAGCAGCGTTGTAATGGGATGAACGTCCAGCTTTCGCCCATAAATATACGGGGACAAAATGTTGCCTTCAATCTGCTGGGCCAGCATAATGACGACGACAACCCAAATGACCGACGAGGGCTCATCGATAAACGCCACGATCACACAAGGGATAAGCCCCAAAATTTGCCCAATATACGGAACCATATTCATGAAAGCAATGAGGAGCGCGAGCACAAGCGGATACGGCACGCCGATTAGAAGGAAGCCAACGAGCACCATTCCGCCAAGCAGCAGGCAAAGCGTAACCCGGCCGACAATAAAGCCGCTCAACGCTTTGTCCATCTCCTGAAGCGTCTCTTTCAAACCGTTTTTATATCGCCCAGGGACCCGATCCAGCAGCTTATGGACCGCGGCCCGGTCATCCATCAGCATGTAATAAAGCAGCAGTGGCGCCGTAGATACGACAATTATAAAATTGGAGAGCACAGAAAAGGCATTTTTCATATAGTCGGTTGCCGATGCAATGCTTTTCGTTAAATAGGGCCCCGCTTTATCCATTAAATTAAAGCCAGCAAAATCAAATTTCGACAGATCAATCCCGAACAAGATTTGATTTTTCTGAAGCTGGTCCAGCTGCCTTCGAAAATCATCCGCCAGCTTTGGCAGCTGCTCAAGCAAACCCGTCAGCTGGCGCTGCAATATCGGCCATACGACGATGCCGAGCAGCGTAATGAGCGCAGCCGCGAGCACATATAGGAGCAAAATGCATAGCGGCTTCGGCAGCTTCCAGCGATGCAGGCGCGCGACCAATGGGCGGAGCAAATAATACAAAAATACCGACAGCACGATCGGTACAAAGATGATTTTCAGCGCTAGCATAATCGGGTCAAAAAAGGCGGAGTTGCGCGCAAACAAATACAAAATAAGCAGCACCAATACGATGCTGACAAAAATTTGATTCAATCGGGTTAAACGCATAATAAAGCTTCCCCTCTGTCGCTTAGTCGTGCCTATCATCTATGCTTACCCATTCCCCTGCTCCTGAAACCAAATGACAAGCTTGGCTTGCGCGTTCGGTAAATAGACCGTCTATCGAAAAAGCCGCATTTTTCGCGGCTAAAACAACATGTGAGGTAATGATTATTGCTGGAATCGCTTTCATTCCTTACGATGTGTCCAAGGAGGTTAATTGGAATAAAATACAATTTAAGCGATTACAAAGGAGGAAATTAATGTAATGTCCACTACTATGCTATTTAAGAAAAAGGGGATCAAACCACTCGCCTTCCTGCTCTGCTTCTGTCTCGCGCTTCCTTTTACATCCATGCTCGGTAAGGTTCAGGCGGCTACGCTTTACAGCGCTGATTTTGAAACGGGCACAGCATCCGGCTGGACGTCGACAAGCGGTACATGGTCGGTCGTACAGGATAGCGGCTCCTACACCTATGCCCAAACAAGCTCCGAAGAGGGCCGCACTTCCGCAGGAAATCAGGCCTGGACGGATTACAGCGTTGAAGCCAAAGTGAAAATTGATAATTTTAATGGAACAAACCGTACTTATGTAGCCGGACGCTACCAGGATGGCAATAATTTTTATGCGGCATCGCTTTATAACAGCGGCAGCGGCAAGCTTGAACTGCGCAAAAAAGTAAGCGGTTCCACAACTACTCTTGCAACCGTCGATTATCCCATTGCTGCCGGTACATGGTATACGGTTAAACTCACGATGTCTGGTTCAGCAATCACCATGCATGTGAATGGCACGCAGGTGCTGACGGCTACTGACTCCAGTTTGACCTCAGGTGCTGTTGGTCTCGTCAGCTTTAAGACGGCTGCTAAATTCGACAATGTCATCGTGTCGGATTCGGCATCGACGCCAACACCGACAGCAACTCCAACTCCAACACCAACGCCAACAGCTACAGCAACTCCGACACCTACAGCTACACCAGCACCATCCGCTACACCAACGCCAGCTACGGGCGATCTATTCGTAGCAGCGAATGGCTCTGCTAGCAACAGCGGCACGATCAGCAGCCCGCTTACGCTTGCAGCAGCACTTACGCAAATTCAACCGGGCAAAACGATCTATATGCGCGGCGGTACCTACGCTTTTTCCGGAACGGTAACAATTGAGCGCACGAATAGCGGAAGCTCTGTTAGTGCACGCAAAGGACTTGTCGCTTATGGCAGCGAGAAGCCTGTGCTGGACTTTTCCGCACAAGCTTTTGCCTCTACGAACCGCGGTCTGCAAATTAACGGCCATTACTGGTTTGTGAAAGGACTTGAAGTGAAGGGTGCTGGCGATAACGGCATCTATATTGGCGGCAATTACAACCGCATTGAAAATGTAGAAACCCATCATAACCGCGATACGGGTCTGCAGCTTGGACGATACGTATCCACGGCCGGCTACAGCGAATGGCCAGCTTACAATGAAATTATTAATTCTTACTCCCATGACAACTACGATCCGGATAATGGCGAAGATGCAGACGGCTTTGCCGCGAAGCTGACTGTTGGTCCGGGCAATGTTTTCGACGGCTGTATTGCGGCGTATAACGTTGATGATGGCTGGGATCTGTTTGCAAAAACCGAAACCGGAGCCATTGGCGCTGTAACGATTCGCAACAGCATCGCCTATCAAAATGGCCAAACGTCCGACGGTACATCGACAACTGACAGCGATGGCAATGGCTTCAAGCTGGGCGGCGAAAAAATTGCTGTAAATCACATTGTAGAAAACAGCATCGCTTTCCAAAACAAAAAGCATGGCTTCACCTATAACAGCAACCCAGGCTCCATTTCCATGAAAAACAATACTTCGTGGAGCAATGGACAAAGCAATTTCGCTTTTGATTTAGGCACACACACCTTCACCAACAACTTGAGCTTCAGCGGCAGTTCTAGCGATAAAACTAGCGGCACTGACGTTTCCAATACCAATGTTTGGTGGAAAAGCAATGCAAGCGTGAACGGCAAAGGTCTGCTCGCAAGCGCTGCTGACTTCGTGAGCTTGACCCCAACCGTTACCCGAAATGCAGACGGATCGCCGAATCTTGGCAACTTCCTCAAGCTGGCCACTGGCAGCGATTTAATCGGCTCCGGCACGCCGTCTGGTACAAATATTGGTGCCCGCTAGACATAAATAAGAGCAGGAATTTACGGCCGCCCCTTGCCTGAATGCTTCAAAACCGCTACCATGGTAAGGGTGCATAAGCGAATGCTGCCCCTTGTGGCTCCTTATGTGCGATTAACTTTTTGCCTAAGGAGACTTAACATGTTAAAGCCAGGAAGAAATGATGTATGCCACTGCGGCAGCGGCCGTAAATATAAAAAATGCTGTATCGAGCTTGATCGCGAGGAAGAGCGCCGCTTGGCGGCGGCGCAAGCTTCCGGGGGGTTGCAATCGTACGCGGATATCGAGCGCCTGCTGGATCAAGAGCTCGTGTGGGAAGCACCGTCCTATGGAGAGCTTGCCCGTGAGCTGGCTGGACAAATGAAGGACGGCTACACGCCTGCCCAAATTAGCCTTGCTCTGTTTATGTGGAAAGAGTATACGGATGCGAATAAACCTTCCTTCCGTAAATCCGGCGTTTACTGCGCGGCTTTGGAATATTTGATTTGCGAAATTCAAAGCATTCCAAGCTCGAAAGCCGAGCTTGCCGAGAAGTACAGCGTATCCGTATCTACTCTATCGAAAAAATGCACCGAGCTGACCAGCTTCTTTATGGAGCAATATGCAGAGCTGCAAGCGGAGCAGCCTGAAGCTGCAGCCGCTGGCGATGCTGAGCGCGCGGAGCAGGCGCAGCAGGAAGAGCTTGTGAAGGCTTAAGCAAGGGCCCCCGGATTTCGGCTTAAGCAGCCAGCTGTTTCACTTCTAGCTACGGATCGTCTATTGCAGCAAAAGAGCCCGCCGCCTTCACATGAAAGTGAAAGCAGCAGGCTCTTTTCGTTTGTTTTTTTCCTGTGCATAGCTCTAGTTAATTGCTAGCGTTATTTGATGCTATTGCAGCCACACCTTGGTCTCGCCACCGTCGCTCGAGTATTCAATATACTCCGGGAACGCTTCTATAATAATGTATTCCGGATCGTGAGGTCCATCAAACCACTGCTTAAAGTTTTCATTCCATAGCTTCTCACGCAGCTTGTCGTCCGCACATAACTCGGCACGAGCCTGAATTTGAACAATATCGGTAGATGGCTTGCCATCGTATCCGACAAGAATGTGAACATTCGGGTTAGCCCGCAGCTCATCAACCTTGCTCGTATCGCGATTTGTCGCCAAATATAAGTTAAGTCCATCATGGAAAAGTGCCATATAACGCACCATCGGCTTATCGCCATTTACGGTAGCAAACGAGCAAACATGGTTCGCTTGCAGCACATCAATAATTTCCTGCTCCAATTGTTTTGTTGTATTCGGCATCGGTATCTCTCCTTTAAAGGTTCATCTTTTGCCAGACTTTCTGGCATCGCGCTTGCCATAGATTACCCCTTTTGCCGTTTTTTTAATCGGAGCTCTGTTTTGGTGTTATTCCGGTTTTATGTAATAGACAGCATGGCACCGTTAGATAAGCTGCTTTTCTTTAGCCTCCAACCAGCGCCAGCCGTATAGCAAACGTGCAGAAAACGTACATCAATCGTAAAGCAGACGCATGAATACGCCTGCTTGTTTTTAATCAAGAATATTTATGTTTTACTATTATTTATATTTCAACGACATCATTTGCCGTGAAGCGGTAAGGCTTCTTGGAATGCCGATTCGCATAGGAAGAAGCGACAATTGCTTCCGGTTTCAGACGAGCTTTCATCCCCATAGCTTCCACACGCAGTACCATTTCCGCCACATAGGCAGCTGTCTTGCTGACAGCCGGATCGGTTCCGGCATCGACGTCAATATACGCTTCAAAGGACGCGCCCTTGTAAACAAAAGGAAGCACAATATCCTCCATTTGCGCCCTGCGTTCGCCACCGAAAAACAGCGCTACCTCCTCGCTATATGACGTCTCCAGCGACAGCTTCTCCTTAATGGATTTCAGTTCCCGCGGAATGACGACCTGCCGATAGCAGGCCCATGCCCCTTTGCCCTCACGCTGGATAACGACGCCGGTAATCATCGTCGTATGTCCTGCATGCACCTGGCAGTCGGTACCGATCATGAAATTGTAATTTGCATGTGGATCAAGCGACATAAAACGGACAATGCGATCATGCACCTGCTCCAGATTTAGGCGTCTTTCCGATACATTGTGAAACTCCATGTCGTGAATCAATTGAAGATGTTTTCTTATTTTCATCATCGTCACCTGTAAAGCAATTAGGCTTCTTCCCTTCTTTAGTTGGATTAGTGTGCTTCAAGGGACTCGAACCCTTAGTTGTCCAATGAACAGCGGATTTTAAGTCCGCCGCGTCTGCCAATTCCGCCAGAAGCACAAAGTGATGGTGACGCATGGGGGATTCGAACCCGCCGTATCCACGAGTGAAAGTCGTGTGGCTTAGCCGCTTGCCGAATGCGCCTTAATTAAATAATCGCTTTTTAAAACAAGGGGCGCGGGTATCGAACCCGCCTCATTCGGATTTGGACTCCGAATCGCCTGCCTTGGACATGTCCCCCTCTATCGAATTGGCTGCCCCTCTTGGAATCGAACCAAGACGCACGGTGTCAAAGACCGTTGCCCTACCGTTAGGCGAAGGGGCATTATTGGGGAGATTAACCGGACTCGAACCGGTACTTATCAGGACCACAACCTGACGTGTTTGCCTTTTCACCATAATCTCCATGGTGACGCATGGGGGATTCGAACCCGCCGTATCCACGAGTGAAAGTCGTGTGGCTTAGCCGCTTGCCGAATGCGCCTTAATTAAATTACTACTGAATCAAACCAAAAAAGGAACGTTTGTTCTTATTTTTGCAATAAAAAAACTACTTTCTCCCTCTCGGCTCCGCCTTGCCTCCTCGACTTCAGCCTACTTCAGCTAAGTTACGAGAAAACACAAACGGACCACTCACCAAGGGTGCAAGTAGTCTTCACGTATACAGATAATGAATCATCGGAATTATTCTACCCCGTGCTTCAAGATCAGGCTGCCGCTTCTCCCCCTTTGTTCAGGATGGAGCAGTCCGGCTGCGATACGCAAAAACAACGAATATTCGGTTCGATGCAGGCAACATGTAGGTTTTCATTCATCTCTTCTAAAGCTGGATGCTGCTGTTCATCCGCCTGATGCTTAACTGTTCCGCTCTGCACTTGCTCATACTGATGTAAATCAAGCTCCGCTTGCCAATTCATAAGCTGTTCTGCTGTGTTTTTCATTTCCTGCACCTTCCTTTCCTCTTCGTTATTGGTCTCGCAATGGAATCGGCTTACCGATCACGTATTTCACTTCAATGCTTTAACGCTTTAATTCATGTTCGACTTGATGCTTCTCATACTAGCATATCGACTTTTAACAAGTCAACCCTTTTTATTTCAAAAAATGAAAATAGTTTATATTATTGATTTTATTACCTTATATTCATGAATGACACACGGAAAATCGAATCATTTTTCGTTAATGAATGATTTTCTCCATCTGAAATATTCCTTTAGCAAATAAAAAAAAAGGACTACTGCTCAGCGGCAGTAGTCCTTCATCTCCCCTTCAATAGCCTACCCATCCAGGGGCTCAGGCGAATACCTGGTTCCCTTCCGGTTGGCGTCGAAAGCATATAGGAGAAAGGCTGCTGCACGGGCTGTTCGCATTTTCGGCCTGCACAAAAAGATGGCTGCTCTGTTCAGAGCCCCACGGTTGTTCAAGCTTGCTATCATGATTGAATAATAAAATGGTTAACATGCGCCGTGCACTTCCTTTCCTTCGATTGATTATGTTAAATGGATTAAGTTAATATGGAGTCAACAACATCCGTTAATATTGCATTTAATCCTCGTCAATTGTTTCCCATCTTATAGCAAATAATCCTATGCTGTCAACAGTAAATATTTATTCGACTGTATAAAGGATATCCGCTGCTTACAGGGTATATTCAACGAAAACGCAAGTAAACTGCCGCAATCGAACGACAAAACGCATTTCACAAAAAAATATAAGGCATTCTACAGGTGTTCAGCTGATTCGTTTTTATATCGGAAAAGTTTTTTGCAACCTTTTTGGTCATGTCTCGTCTGATACGGTATAAACGGCAACAAAAATTTCACATAGAGGTGATATACAATGAGAATCAAACATAAATTTGTGATGTTATCCGCTACTGCTCTGCTGGCTCTGTCTTTTGCTGGCCATAGCTTCGCGGCTTCCACTCCGTTCACCGACGTTAATCAGTCTTCTGTTAAAGATAAAATCGCTTCACTCCAGGAAAGGGGAATCGTTAAAGGCGTGAGTAACGACGAGTTTAAACCGGATGCATCCATCACAGCTGCCCAAGGTATTCAATTGATTGTGAATGCACTGAATTTGAACATCGATAACATCAGATTTTTCAAAGCGCCGCTAGCGACTGACTACTTCGCTAAAGCTAACAATGACGCCTGGTATGCAGACGCTTTAATCATTGCTGCGAATAATCGACTTGAGCTGCCAGCCGATCTTGACCCCGCCAAGCCATGGACAAAAGAAGAATTTATCCACTATTTGATGAAAGCCGCCGAAGTGACAAACAACCTGCCGCTTATCAACATTAAGCCTTTGGAATTCGCCGATGAAGCCGATCTGGACGTACAGTATCAAGGAGCCGTTCAACGAGCGCTCGTTCTGAAAATAGCGGATCTTGACGCGGATCGCAAACTCCACCCGAAGGAGGAAATTTCCCGCGCCGAAGCAGCGGTTTTGACCTATAATGTGCTGGAGTATATTGCCGCGCATCCAGCACCAGCTCCAGTCGAGCCGGAAACGGGAGCCGCCGAGTAGACGCAAGCCCGCTACCCGCCCATCCCGTTAAATTCCTGGTGCCTGCCACAATGCTGCATCGAAACAAACACAAAAGCAGCCCACTCTTCAAAGGGAGTGGGCTGCTTTTGTGTTTGTTTGAATAGTTGATTATAGCAAGTCAATATTGAAACATTTCCTCCAGTTCAACAATTAGGAAAAAAGATATATACTCTTATTCGTATATCCTATATAATCAAAAACAGATAATAGTTCTTTATAACTGCATAATTAGGATTAAATTCTCATTATTCTTCGTCATATAGTTCTATTTGTCTATACATTCATATTTAGGGGGATATAAAGTGTATATTAAAAAATCTTTTTTTGTATCATCTTTAGTAGCATGCGGCTTGGTATTTGGAACAGTAGGTATTTTTGCAGCAAGTGGTGTCGAGAAAATCCAAGTATTTCTCAATCACGATATTAAATTCCTTGTTAATGGTTCTTCTTGGACACCTAAAGATAACAATGGCAAAGTAATGGCTCCTATTGTGTATAACGGCTACACCTATTTGCCGGCAAGAGCGGTATCCGAGGCTGTAGGTGCCAGCGTCAAATACGAAAGCAGTTCACAAACGATTCAAATTACAGCTAGTGGAACTTCTTCTTCAAACGAAGGTGTTCCATATAATGACGATACTGACAGTACAAGTACTAGTCCAGCTGCTACACCTGCTCCTACTGCAAAACCGACTGCAACGCCTGCTCCTACTGCGAAGCCGTCTACAACGCCTACTCCTAGCAGCACATCGTCATCCAGCTTTAAAACAAATTGGCCAGCAAATGTGACTCTGAGCAGTGTAAGCAAAGAAAACAAAACACAAGTAGTGCAGCTACTCAAATATTTCTCAGCTGCTTTGGAAACAAATGATTACAGTCAGTTTAATAGCTACGTAGATAAATATGTTGAAGATAAAACCGAAACTAACAAGTACTTCGAGGGTAAAGATTATTCAAAAAAATTATTCAAGGAAACAGTAGAAGGTCTTCAAAAAGCTAATGATAAAAACACGATCAAAAAATATGCAGCCGCTCTGAAAAATGCAACTGTTTCTGATATTAAAGATGGTATTTCTCCTTATAAAAGCGTTTATAGTATGGATGTAAGCTTTAACTTTATACCCGAAGATTTTTCTGCATACAGTAGCACCTATGTATATTTTAAATATCAAACTTTCGCTGACGGATCGTTTGGCTTAAGCAGCATTGATATTCATTAAGATTTTACTTTAAGATTAGCTAAAAACTGAGCCTGGATGATTGACACTCCTTTCCTTTTGATAAGGAATGTCAATCACCCAGGCTTTTTTCTGCTTAATATTAATAATGTTGTCTTCGCAAAACGATGTCTGGCTCCACCGTAATTTCAAAAGCGCGGTCCCAAATAAATTTTGGATTATCCCGCTTCAAAACGACACGGGTATATGGCGCAAGCGACCATCTTCCATCACGGATTTGACGGATCGCGCAGGCCGGGGACGCTGAGCCAATGCCGAAAGCCTTTTGCTGGGCAAGTGTCGTCGTATTTGTCTGCATGCGGCCCTGCAAAAGCGCAGTCAACAGCTCAAAGTCGCTGGTGGAATTGAACAGCCGCATATTTTGATCCGCAGTCACATTCGTATATGGCGAGCGTCCGCGAGACTCCGTGCGTACTTCCGCGATTGTAACAACCTTGTAATAATAGTCCTTCAGAAAACGCTTGAACAGCAGCGAGCCGTGTGCATCCATGGCCGCATCGAGCACAGCCGCATGCGTCTCCATCGTCAGGCAGGCATAACGTGACTGAGCCATGCCAAGTGCCATGCCGATTTTATTGCCGGCCGTATTCCAGCCGCTATAGCCAAGCAGGCTGCCCGTGTATTTGCTGCCTAGCAGCGCCGTCGTAACAGCCGCATTTGCCGCGCCGCCGCCTGTAAAATCAATCACAATCGTCGGCCGCATATTCGCCGCATTTTCAGCCTCACGGCTCACCGCATTTCCCGCTTGGTCAACCGCGGTAATCGCAATGATTTCTATATCGCTCTCGATGCCTTCGCAGCTGTCCACCGCTTCCCCGCCCACAATATCGATATGGCGCAGCAGGTTTTGATGAACATCCATATATTCATAGGGATTCACAATCGCCCGGCCATCCGGGCCAAAATATCGGATTGCAAAGCGCGGCTTGCCGTTCACACAATATAGTTTTTTCGCCATGCGAGCCAGCAAGGAATGTCCTAATCCATCAGCATCCGGCAAAATAATAGCCCGCTCTGGGTTTTGTCCATCCGCGCCGCCAAGCCACTCATTAATCCGATTTTCCACAAAAGCGATCTCATTCGCCTGAATCCCGTCAATATAGGCATCGTCAACGCCAATGGCGACAAAATCAATATAGCCCTCCCTTGCGAGCTGATCCAGCATGTAATACGTCGTCGTCAATTTATGGCGCTTCGCATTATAATATTGCTCCTTATCCACGTAGACGGTATCAGGGAAGCTCGTTCCATCCGGCTGAATATCGTAGCCATTCAAAATAGCCAGCAGCTCCGTCTCCGGCTTACGCGGCTTTTGCATGAGCGTACGCGTCTCGGTATAGGCTGGCATCGCCAGACCGTCTACGAAGACGGTAGAGGCAAGCCGCATAATCGTATCGAGCACATAAATAGGCTTATACGGATAAGCCTGCTTGACCTCGCGAATAACATCAAGCAGCTCAGTCGTCTGCGAGTCATATGCAGGATATGTGCCTTCAGCAGTAGCGCGCAAGCGCCTGCTCCCAATAAGCCCGCCGTACACAAGCATATCCAGAGAAATAATAAAACCGTCCACCTTGGAAGCATGATGAAAAATAGAACGGCGAATATGCTCCGGCTTGCCGAACGTCGGGCCAGAGGTACCGGTCACAAGCGTTCCATCTGTCGTCATGTGGGAATCGAGGCGGTTGCGAATATCTCCTACTGGCGGCACAATTACTTGAATACCAGCGGCTTTGCCTTGCAAAATAATATCGTCCAAATTCGCTGGACGGTCGTCGAGCGGAATGTATAATACTTTTTTCATTTCAATCACTCCATGAAGTAAGGGTAGGCACTTCTCATTGAAATATCTTGTACCTTCACTTATGTAGGTAACCTTTTCGTTAGAATAACAACCATAAAAATATTTTAATTCTTCAGTACAGTTCTCAATCGCCTCAAGAGGACACTTGAAACCCGCATCTGAAAGTGCGGCTGCTCCAAAAAGTAGAAGAGCGCGCGCCTTTTGCAGCCTTAATTGCTTTTGGAATTGCAGCGGGCTCATCGCCGTTATTTCCTTTTGCTAAAGCGATCTTGCTTGCGATTGAACAGCCATCTGATGTTAATGTGAATGAGATAATCGTCAGGCCTACGGCAAGCTTGGCTTAAGTCAAGCCATTTTTAAATTTTACTTAGGGCGTATATGCAACGAAAGCGAGCGAGATTAGGATAGAAGCCAGCATCAATTATATTCCTTCTATATAATGGGAATGTCACAGCTCATAAATGTGAACATATGTGCCAAAAGGCTGTTCTATGTTCTTCGTAACAGGGGGTAACCCGTTACCCCATCATAAAGATAAAATTGGCGGACTCAGGAGCCGCTATTTTAACAAAATCATGTTTAAGACATAGTCTGCGGACTCAGGAGCCGCTAATGCGCAGCAAATAGCCATTTTGACGGGATAATGAGAGCGATAACGGTTTTCCTGTCCGCTTACGGCATGAAATCGATTTAAAAGCCAGAATAGCGGAACCTCAGTCCTCCAAAAAAAGAAGTGAATGTTCCTCGTTTCCTGGCCTCAGCAACAATCACAGGCTGCGGTTCCCCTGCCCTCGTCAGATGAAATTGCTCTCGAATATGCACTATGCAAGGTGCAGCAGACCGATTCCAGCTTGCTTGCACATCCCCTAAATAACTGTAAAATAAAAAGAAGCCTTGAATATCAAGGCTTCTGGAAGTTTTAAGTTATGGTGCGGTAGACAGGATTTGAACCTGCACGTCCATTGGACACTACCCCCTCAAGATAGCGTGTCTGCCGTTCCACCACTACCGCACATTTAGGGAAGTCTTACAAGAAAAGATGGTGAGTCATGTAGGATTCGAACCTACGACACCCTGATTAAAAGTCAGGTGCTCTACCAGCTGAGCTAATGACTCGCACTAACAAAAAAATAAATGGTGACCCGTAGGGGACTCGAACCCCTGTTACCTCCGTGAAAGGGAGGTGTCTTAACCACTTGACCAACGGGCCTTAAATGTCGCACACTGTGATATTAGGCGTAAAAAAAAGACCGGCATGTTGAACGGCCTTCCGTTACAATCACTTTTGAGAAAAAATATGGCGGAGAGAAAGGGATTCGAACCCTTGCGGCTGTTACACCCTAACGCTTTAGCAAAGCGCCCCCTTCGGCCTCTTGGGTACCTCTCCATGTGTGGCTCCCCGAACAGGACTCGAACCTGTGACAACTCGATTAACAGTCGAGTGCTCTACCAACTGAGCTATCAGGGAATATTTTGTTTTTTCTCAGTGTTGCCTGTGAACCGCGGCGACAAGTAATAATTTATCATGTATCTGAATTTAAGTCAAGCGTTTTTAAAAATAATTTTCCACGACATTTTCCGCACGCATATTTTGCAGGATTTATCCGCCTTTTTCGCATGTATTCCATCCCGCATTCCTTGCATACAAGCTTGTACCGAAATGGCTCTACACGGCGCTCCGGCAGCGATTGGCAGTACCTCGAACCGCCCACCTGAGCAAGCAGCCGCTTAAAATCCTCATCCCGGTGACGATAGCCTCTTTTCAAAATATGTAGATGATAATGGCACAGCTCATGCTTAATTATTTTTTCTGTTTCGTCCACACCGAACGTCGATAGTTGATAAGGGCTAATTTCAATATTATGCGACTTCATAAAATATCGTCCGCCCGTTGCCTTCAAACGACCGTTAAAAGTTGCCAGATGTTTGAATGGCCGTCCAAAGCTTTCCAAGGACACCCGCTCCACCCATTGCTGAAGCTCCTCGTCTTTCATCGTCTGCACCATAAATCTTGATTCTCCCTTGTTCATTTGTTCTCTTGCACTCTAGTTTGCCAAATAAAATAACAACCGTAAAGAGGGCCAAAAAAGTGCAGCAAATTCCGACTCGTTTTTCTGGCATTTTTGCAGCCCATACGCTACACTGTCAAGTAGTGATGCACTTTTATGGCACAGCAGCAATAAACAGCTGCATGATGCAGCGAATGTTTTGAGGGGAGAATCCAATCATCTTATGCCAACGATGCGTTTTGTACTAATGAAAAACAATGATCAGGTCTTCTTTGTAGAAATGCCTGATACGCATGCCTATCAATTAAGCGCCCTTAACTTGCGCCTGCACAAGGAGCTGGACAAGCTTACTGCTGAGCAGGTGCCTGCGCTTCCATATGCGATTGCTGAATGTGACCGCGTAGAGCTCCATGACAGCTCGATTCGCATTGCTTCGGGCTTAGACTACATTAACGAGTTGGAACGCGAATTTGCGGCTGTTAAAGAGTCTGCTTACCCGCTTATTGCGCTGCTCACGGAAATTCGTGCGCTGCAAGCTCAGCTTGAGCAATGGTACGAAGATGAAATCGGCTAAATAGGACCTGCACGGACATTCGCCCTTCCCCATATGGTAGTAATACATCAGGGATGACCGGGAGGAGGGCGATCCACTATGCCGCAGTGGCTGTGCAATCAAATGATGCGTGCGTTTCATAAGAAAGATCGCAGGCAAATTAAGCTGCTAAATGAATGCTGGTATTTTTATCGCAGCAAGCAAAGCACCAAGGATACGGACAATAACAACGAATTGACGATTCGCCATTGAGCGTCATAGCAAGCGTAAACGGCTGTCGCTGTCCTCTGGCGGCAAAGCTGCCGTTTCTAGGGTGAAAGATAAGAATTTATAAGGGTGCAGCTTATACATTCTTATCTTTTTTTAAAAAAAGAAGCCTCCGGCTCCCACTAATTGCAGTGGCTGCCAGAGGCTTCTTCGTTTATGATTATGAATTACATTTTGTTGAAAAATGCAATGTCGTTGATCGGCAGACGCGTACTCGGATGTCCGGTTTGGGAAGCTTTGCCGATTGGCAGCAAAATGTTCAATGCATAACGCTCTGGAATGTTCAGCAGCGCTCTTACTTTATCGCGATCGTAGCCGCCCATAGGCACGGTATCATAGCCTTTCGCTTTTGCTACTTGCATAATTTGCATCGATACGAGGCCTGCATCAAATACAGTCACTTCATGTAGACGTTCCTTTGGAATGGATGTGTACAGCTTTTGCGAGTTGGCAGCGAACGATTCGCTCATCTCTTTGGTCATAAGGCCAGCTTCCGCCATTGAACCGTAAATCTTTTCAGCATTCTTATACATTTCCAGGTCGCCCAACACGACGATAACAGCTGCTGCGTCCACAACCTGCTGCTGATTGTTCGAGATAGGCAGCAATTGCTGTTTGAGCTCCTCGTCCGTTACAACTAGAAAACGCCAAGGCTGCATGTTCGACGATGACGGTGCTTTAGCGGCAATTTCCAAAATTTCCGTAATTTCCGCTTCTGTCATTTTTGCAGTATTGTCATAGTGGCGCACCGAGCGGCGATCGCTTAATACTTGATAAAAAGATTGATCCAGCTGTGTTTGTACAGTCATGATAATTCCCTCCGAATATCGTTTATATAAGTGCAATTCTTACTGTGCGTAATATAACACAGTTGATTTCAAAAAAAACATCTGCTACACAAGCAATAGTATAGTCCTCCATCTACTCACTTGTCAATCGTATATTTCTAACTATTTTATAGTTGATTATCTGTTACCTTTTTAAGGTCGCAAACCCGTCTCGTCAGCTGTTCAATTGTCCCTTGACCAAGCATTTCGAGCGCGCTATTTTTGACTCCTTCAGAAATTTCACCAAATGCCTGACGCATTTCCTGTCCAAATTCATGCTCTCCAGTCGTCTGCTCCAGCCCTTTGCATAAAGGCTCGCCTAGTTGAAGCGCTAAATACACATCTGCGAGCGTAATTGCGCCTGCAGAACGGCTTAGCTTGTAGCCTCCGTCCTTGCCTTCCTTCGTTGCCAAAAGCCCCTCGCGGGCAAGCTCCGCCATCACGCGACGCAGCAGCGTTGGCTCGACCTGGAGCCGTTTTGAAATTTCTGCGCTTGTGCATGGCTGATCCTTATGAGCAAGCACAACGAGCGCCTGAAGCGCTATGCCAAACCATTTATGATGGGGAAAAGTGCTGCATTTCTCGGCTTGCATAGATAGTCATCCTCTCTGTCACATAACAGGGTCATTCATTATATTCCCTGTTAAGTATGACGGACTTGCCGACAATCGGCAAGTCCGTCTTTCAAGCTTTTATTAACCTGGCTTGCGCATCGTAAGGCCAACGCGCCCTTTTTTCACATCTACGGTCAGTACCCAGACGGTAACGGTATCCCCTACAGAAACAACGTCCATCGGATGCTTCACGAATTTATCGCTTAATTGGGAAATATGGACGAGCCCGTCATTTTTAAGCCCAATATCGATAAAAGCGCCGAAATCGATGACGTTGCGAACCGTGCCCTGCAGCTCCATGCCCGCTGTCAAATCCTCCAGATTCAGCACCTCGGTATGAAAAATAGGAGCGGGAAGCTCCTCCCGCGGATCGCGTCCGGGACGCAGGAGGCTGTCCACAATGTCGCGCAGCGTTGGAACCCCGACGCCAAGCTCAGGAGCAACGGAAGCCACATCAAGCTCTGTCAGCTTCTGCTTCAGCTCTTCCGAGCCAAGCTGGTTCAGCTTAACGCCCAGATGGGCAAAAAGCTTGTCTACGACCGCATACGACTCGGTGTGGATTGGTGTCGCATCCAGCGGATTGGCCGCTTCAGGAATGCGCAGGAAGCCGATACACTGCTCGTACGCTTTCGCGCCAAGACGCGGCACCTTTTGCAGCTGCGCCCGCTTCACGAAACGGCCATTTTCCTCGCGGTATTTGACGATGTTGCGAGCTGTTGTTGCATTAATGCCTGCCACATAGGACAGCAGCGACGCTGAAGCCGTATTAACGTCTACACCAACATGGTTAACCGCTGACTCCACGACAGCGCCCAGGCTTTCATCCAGGCGCTTCTGGCTCACGTCATGCTGGTATTGGCCGACGCCGATTGCCTTTGGCTCAATCTTGACCAGCTCGGCCAGCGGGTCCTGCAGCCTGCGTGCAATGGACACGGCGCTGCGCTCGGCAACGTCAAGCGAAGGGAATTCCTCGGCTGCCAGCTTGGAAGCCGAATACACGCTCGCCCCTGCCTCGCTGACAATAATATATTTCAGCTCGAGACCAGGCGCAGCTTGGCGGGCTTTAATCAGGTTCGCAATAAATTGCTCCGTTTCCCTTGAGGCCGTCCCATTGCCAATGACAATCAGCTCGACTTTATATTTATCAATCAGGCCATTAATTAAACGCTCCGCTTCCACTACTTTATGATGCGGGGCAGTCGGATAGGATACAGCCACCTCCAGCAGCTTGCCTGTATCGTCTATGACCGCCAGTTTGCAGCCTGTGCGGAAGGCGGGATCGACGCCAAGCACGACATTGCCGCGAACAGGCGGCTGAAGCAGCAGATTGCGCAGATTTTCCGAAAAAATCGAAATCGCGTGCTCCTCCGCTTTATCCGTCAGCTCACCGCGAACCTCGCGCTCAATGGACGGCGCTATCAAGCGTTTATACGAATCCTCAATGACGGCAACGAGCACGCTTCGCACCGCTTCAGCTGTATGATTCCGTAAAATTTTACGACCAACATGCTCATGAATCCGCTCTGTGGACAATTCGAATGCTACCTTCAGCACATCCTCGCGCTCGCCGCGATTAATCGCCAGCACGCGATGAGGAGGCAGCTTGCGCAGCGGTTCATTGTAGCTGTAGTACATTTCGTATACAGACTCCGCTTTCGCATCACGTGCCTCGGTACGAATAAGCGAATGATCAAACGTATGCTTTCGCACCCAAGAGCGAATCGACGCGTCATCCGCTATATTTTCAGCCAAAATATCCATTGCCCCTTGCAGCGCTTCCTGAGCGCCGGGAACACCTTTGGCCTCATCGATATATTTAACTGCCTCGGCGAGCGGCTCTCCTTGACGCGGCTGCGACCAAAGCCACTGGGCAAGCGGCTCTAATCCACGCTCCTTCGCCACGCTCGCCCGCGTCTTGCGCTTCTGGCGATAAGGCCGGTATAAATCTTCGATTTCCTGCAGCTTTACGGACGCATTGATGGCTAAGCTCAATTCCTCGGTTAGTTTGCCCTGCTCGTCGATAAGCCGGATTACCTCACGCTTGCGCTCTTCCAAATTACGCAAATATTGCAGTTTTTCCTCAATCGCTCTAAGCTCGGTTTCATCCAGCTCGCCCGTCATTTCCTTGCGGTATCTGGAGATAAACGGAATCGTATTGCCTTCATCCAGCAAGGCGACAGCCGCTTTCACTTTAGTAACCGGGATAGACAGCTGGACAGCTACGCCTTTAATAATCCGTTCATTTTCCGCAGCTATTTGCTCCGCTGTCCGTTCCACCTTGCCAGTTGGTCCATCGAGCGCTTCACTCGTTATATTCGTCGTCGTATTTGCCAAGCGGTATGCACCGTCCTTTTGCATTTTCATAGCCTGCTTGTTTTGCCGCAGGTGGGCTTCTTCCTATTTTACCATTATGTTGGGCAAGTGTTCAAAATCATTGGACCGCCTATACATTTCAAATGTGCACAGCTACCGGATTCAGCACAAAAAACCGCCAGCCGCAGGCGGCAAATGCCACGCTGGCTGACGGTTATATTGCTTGTAAAAGCCTAAGCGATTATCGCGTAAAAGGATTATTCGCCTTCTCAAAGCCAATCGTTGTCCGCGGGCCATGCCCCGGATATACTTTAACCTCATCAGGCAGCTTGTAAAGCTTGCCCTGAATGGAATCGTATAAATCCCGCTCGCGGCTGCCCGGCAAATCCGTACGTCCAACGGAAAGCCTGAACAGCACGTCGCCGGAAAAAAGATCGTTGCCGCGCAGAAAGCTCACGCTGCCTGGAGAATGTCCCGGCGTATGCATAACGCGAAATTTCTCGCCCAGCAGCTCCAGCGTCATCCCTTCATCCAAGGCGTATTCGGCCGGATCGGTCGTCAACGGCGGCGTTACCTCCTGCCAGCGCATCGAACCATTTTTCCCAGCATCCGTCAGCCAGTCGGCCTCCAAATCGTGAATATAAACTGGGCAGCCTGCCGCTTTGCGAACCTCATCCACACCGCCCATATGATCGAAGTGGGCATGCGTCAGCAAAATCGCCTCAATATGCGTATCGGCAATCCGCTTCAGCACACCTTTCGGGTTCATGCCCGGATCAATGATGAGGCCCCGTTCCTTGCCTGTTTCCTCATCCTTTACCGTGAGGAGGTAACAATTTGTCTGGAGAGGTCCCAGCGCAAATGACTCAACTCGCATTTCACTCATGATCAGCGCTCCTATTCTTCTGTTTAGAACGACTCCAGCAGATCGCGCAGCTCTTTCACAATAACCGAATGATAGCCTGTGCCTTCGCCGTAACGGCGGCCCATTTCTTGGCGAACAAGTCCAAGCTTGTCTTGATAATCCGCTGCTTCACGGTCTGGATTTTCCAGCTTGAATGCGGTCATCGCTTCTTGAACATGCTTAGGACGCGGTCCCCATTGTCCGAGCACATGGCCGCCTGTATCTGCAATAATAACGATCGGCACCGCGCGGCCGCCCATGGTCAAAAACTGCTCCATCGTATCGAGATGCTCCTCCATAATGAGCACCTCTGTTGGAACGCCGCTATTTTCGAGCGCACGGAATACAACCGGAATATTGCGAATGACATCGCCACACCATTCTGCCATTAAAATCAAGCAGCGCAAATCGTCGCGGTTGTTCAGCGATTCGAAAAATTCACGATCGCTTTCATCCGTCCATGCAAACTGATTGTACCAGTCTTGAAAAGCCTCTTTATTTTTCTCCATGCCGTCGATGAATTGCTGCGGGCTAATGCCTTTATTCAATTTCTCTGCTACGCTTTTGCTCATAATTAATTACCCTCTTTCTCCTGTTATATGTATCGTAGGTTCATGCGGATCAGGCTGCATTACGCTGATTTCTTACGTGATTTTCTAAATTTATAAAGCGAATAAACAATGATTAACAATACTGCGAGAATAATAGCTGGAAGCACATAATCCTTCGCCTGCTCATGAATATTTTCCCAATTTTCGCCAAGCGAGCGGCCCAAATGGACGAACAATAGCGCCCATGGCAGGGAAGCAGCTGCGGTAAGTGCAGTAAACAGCCAGAAATTCATCTTCGCCATGCCTGCAGGAATCGAGATGACCTGACGCATGACGGGAACGAAACGGGCTGTAAATACAATGCCGGAGCCATATTTTTTGAACCATTCTTCGGCTAGGTCGACATGCTTCTTTTTAATTTTAATATATTTTCCGTATTTCTCCACCAGGGGACGTCCGCCGAATCTGCCGAAAGCATACAAAATCCAGTTTTGCCCAACCGCGCCGAGCGTTCCAAAAAAGACGGCGCCCGCGTAGGAAATTTCGCCTTTGTACACCAAGTAGCCGCCAAAGCCGAGTACAATCTCGCTTGGAATGACCTCCATCAGCAAACCGATCAAAATCCCAAAGTAGCCAAGGCTTTCAATCCATAAAAGCAGGGTATGCAAAATCTCCGAAATGCTATCCATCACGCTTGCCTCTCACATCCTCTCTAAACTACTGCTTCGTTTGTTATTCTACCACACCGAAGGAAGGCTCATCCAGTCGAAACCGTGCAGGTGACGTTCATGCGGGCGGAAGCATACATATAGAGGAAAGAGAGGAGCGGGTCTGCCATGAAGCCTACTGCCCAGAAGCATGACTCAAGCCTGCCTACCGCTCGCAAAATACGGCGTGCCTGCAGCAATGAGCTGTACCGTACGGCCAAACGTTTAAAGCTGTGGGTGTCCAAAGAAAAGCTTGATCAGGCGGAAAATTTGTATTTTAAGAAGGTAGCAGTCAATCTGCTGTGGATTCACGAGCATAAAAGCAATCGCAAGCTGCTCGCGGATTGGTGGGATGAGAACGTCTCCGCTGAAATCGCCGAGCTATGGGAGACGGACCGAGCGAAGCTAAGCGAAGCCTTCCGCGAGTCGTTTGGCGGGTAAGATGCCCGGCCTGTGGGCATACGAAAAAAGCAGGGTTTTTCTATGGGCCGCTGGCCTGAGAAAATACCCTGCTTTTCATGATATGCTTAGGCTGCGCCTCTTAAAGCGGGAATTACTCTTCCCGCAGCCGCTCCACCGATACCGTTTCCGTATTTAATGGATTGGAGCCCACCTGTACGGTTGCCATGCTGTTCGCTACGTCTACATGCTCGATCCATACGGCTTTCCCATCGAGCTGCACTCCAATTGTTTGCGATGAATCATAGATC
Organism: Paenibacillus sp. Leaf72; assembly: GCF_001422685.1. Lineage (NCBI taxonomy): Bacteria > Bacillati > Bacillota > Bacilli > Caryophanales > Paenibacillaceae > Paenibacillus > Paenibacillus sp. Leaf72. The sequence goes on from NZ_LMLV01000004.1 coordinate 70,244, forward strand.
TGCTTGGCGCGCGAAACGTCCATCAGGATCCCTCCTTAAGCTTAATTGCTATCTGCCCTCTTCCTCCATCGTATCGGTCGTCGATTCATCAATAAGGCCGTTATGAGGCGTTACATTGCCTCCTCCAAGCCCTTCGTTCACCATACGGTCAATATCCATAAAATAATCGGAGCGCCCTTCATGCTGGGCGTCAACGCCTGTACCATTAGTTGTGTTTTCGCCTGCTGGTTGATCATTCATATCTGTCATTGCCATCCCTCCTTTCTTTAAACAGCTCCTTGCCTACTTGCAAAATATGCCCGATCGGACACTTGTTCATTCATTCCTGCCGTTCAAGTGCCCGCTTATAATAATGGAGACAGCAGATGCGCAGCAGCTTCCGCCATTTTCTGAAGGACTGGCCGCTCCGAAAAACGGTTCAAGCTCAGCTCCTCGCTATCCCGCTCATCCTGCCGAAAATCCCGCTTCAGCTGCGAAATAGATCCCGCATCAAATAAAAGCGCATTTTGCTCATAATTGTTGTAGAAGCTGCGCATATCCATATTCGCCGTTCCCACTGACGCCAGCATGCGATCAATGATGAGCACCTTGGCGTGTATAAATCCTTTTCGATAGCGAAACACCTTAATCCCCGCCTTAAGCAGCGGCTCTACATAGGAGAGCGTAGCCCACAATACAAGCTGGGAATCCCCTTTGCCCGGAATAATAATTCGCACATCGACGCCGCTCAGCGCCGCTACGCGAAGCGCCATCAGCAATCCCGGATCAGGTATAAAATAGGGCGTCGACAAGCATATGCTTTCTTTCGCAGCCATTACCGAAGCAACGACTGATTCCAAGATCGGCTCCCCGATTTGATCAGGGCCTCCAGGCGTAATCAATACGGGATCGTTGCCTTCACAATGATGCAGCGGCATATAGAGCGCTTCGCTCAGCTCTTCTTTTGCAGCAAAAGCCCAATCGCTCCTGAACAGCTGCTGTAAAAAATAAACCGCATCTCCCTCCAGCTGCACATGGGTATCCCGCCAAAACCCAAGCTTCGGATTTTTACCCAAATACTCATCGCCAATATTAATACCTCCAACGAAGCCGATTTTGCCATCGATGACTACGATTTTACTGTGATTGCGGTTGTTCAGCCTCCGCTCGTACCAGGCATGGCGCGGCGGCAAAAAACAGCTTGTCTGAATGCCAGCCGTATTAAGCTCGTGAATATAGGCCTGGCTTAGATTCATGCTGCCGATGCCGTCATACAGCACGCGAACTTTTACCCCCGCCCTTGCCCTCTCGATCAAAGCTTGCTTGAAGCGCTGTCCGATTCTATCATCCCGTATCGTATAATAATCAAGATGAATAAAGCTTTGTGCCCGGCTTATCGCCGCCAAGATCGCCTCGTAGGTATCGTGTCCATTTTGGAGCACATCGACCTTATTGCGCAGTGTAATACAGTGGCCTTTCGAAGCCGTCAACAGCCGGAATAGCTGTTCTTGCCCATCAAGCTCCTGTCTTGCCTTCAAATCAGCAAAGCTTTGCGCATTTTGCGTCAGCTCCCCGGCTTGGAGAAGCTTCTCTTGAGCCAGCCGTTTATGTGTATGGCTGCTTTGGCGATTCACCGGCCGTGCAAGCAGCAAGTAAAGCACAATCCCTAAAATCGGCAGCAGCATCGTAATCGTCATCCAGGCAGCTAGGCGTGTAGGCCTACGATATTCCATTGTGAAGATAAATACAAATTGCAGTAAATAAAGCCCTAGAACGATGGCTAGGGCAATTGTAATCAACCAAACGGACATGATAGGTCCCCCTTGTTGTGACGCGTGCTTAAAGCGGCACATAACCTACTAATTTTTGCAATGTAATATAAAAAAGCAACTTGCGGCTAGAATCCTGCTTATTTAGTGTCCGCGGTTCATCGTTCCATTATGCGCTTGTTTCTTTATAAGCAAGCTGATTTGATATGCAGGAGATTAAAAACACATAACATAACAAAACAGCACGCGCCCCCGATTACCGAATCGGGGGCGCGTGCTATTCTGTCTGCTGGAAGGTTTACTAAGTATCGTTGCTACAATCGCTAATAACCATAAGCAGCTTCATCTATAATTTAGAGAATATCTTTATCTGCTAATTAGGCTAGCCTGTACGTTTCATAGGAGTTGACGCATCGTTAACGCGATGCATTCGGTCCCAAATCAGCTTATGCATGCTGAAATACCTGCACAAAAACACCGGAAGACGTTTATGTTTGATACCCAGCTTGTAGCCGATAAGCTTCGCTGCTGATTCCGCAAAAAGCACAGGTATCAAATGATAACGATGCTCTTTCAGCAAGCATTGGAGCTGGGTTTTGACCAGCTTAAAGCCGGGCTTGCCCACTTTGCTAAAAGGGATAATCCATTCGTTACGGCACATCGATACTCCATTGTCAAAAAAACGCCTGAACTGCTGCATCAGCGTATAATCATGAGAATGGTAAACGCCTGCTTCCGCCGCATAAGCAATGCTGTATCCGTTCATGACACAGGTTGCGGCCATAAACATATCCTCATTAAAAATAACAGGAGCATCAAAGCTGCCCATCTCATAAAAGGTTTCTCTGCGATAGGCCGCACATACATTCGAGCAAATAAACGTTTGAATGCCCATTTGATCAATATCTGCTTTAGATTTCAATCGTGGCTCACGCGGATAGTTAGATGCTCTCGCCAATCGCTCCAATATACCTGCATGGGGATATGGTATTTGCCTTGCGTAGGAGCAGGCGGTTCTAGCATCATCAAGCAGCGGCTGGACAAGCTTTTCAAGCAGCTGTTCATCATATGGCAGCGCATCCTGCGTCATAAATACGAAAAAATCGCCTTTTGCCTGGGCAGCAGCCGTATTGCGCGTACCGCCATGATCAAATTCACTGCGCAGCACCGTCAGCACACGCGTACCCAGTTGAAGCGCCCGCTCTGGTGTACCATCCTCGGAGCTGGAGTCCATAACGATAATTTCGTAGGGCAGTAGTGTTTGTTTCTGCAGCCTTTGAATAAGCTCAACAAACTCCAATCCTGCATTTAATGTAGGAATTATTACCGAAACCTTCACATTTGTACTGCGGTCAGTAAGCATTTTTATTGACAAACCCTCTCACAATCGTCATTACGATGATTTTTAAATCCAAAATAAAAGTCCAGTTTTCAATATAAAATAAATCATGTACGATTCGATCCTCAATGGAAGTATCACCACGCAGCCCATTCGTCTGCGCCCAACCGGTAATGCCAGGACGAATCTGATGCTTGATCATATACTTCGGAATCTCTTCTTTGAACTGGCTAACGAAGTACGGACGCTCCGGGCGCGGACCGACAACGCTCATATGTCCGAACAGCACATTAAAAAACTGCGGCAGCTCGTCAAGGCTCGTGCGGCGCAGGAAGCTGCCAAACTTCGTACGGCGCGGATCATTTTCCACCGTCCATTGGGTGTTGGACACTTCACCTGTCGATACGCGCATCGAACGGAATTTATACATGAAGAAATTTTTGCGGTTCAATCCCATCCGCTCCTGTTTAAACAGAACTGGTCCAGGCGAGGTCAGTTTGATGCCAATGACCGTCGCGAGCATAATAGGTGAAGTAACAAGGATTGCAATAAGCGAAAAAATAATATCAAAGCCGCGCTTCAGTACACGATTACTCAGCTCATCTAGCGGAACATCCCGTACATTTATAAGCGGAATACCGGCAAAATTATCAAAAAACGGCCTAGCGGGCAACAAATCAAAAAAATCAGGGATAATTAGCGTCTTCACGCCAGTCTTCTCGCAAGTCTCAATGATCTGCGCATATTTCTTATGCGCTTCGAGCGGCAATGCGATAATAACCTCGTCAATCGTAAGCTCATTCAGCTTCGCTTCAAGATCGTCCAGCTTGCCGATAATCGGCTGCATGAACTGATGCTCCTCCGCATGTTCACCTTGATAATCATCTAGAAAACCGACTGCTTCATACCCCAGTTCAGGACGCTTCTGCAAATTATGATAAAAGCTGCGCCCCACTGAGCCTGCCCCGACTATTAGCACATAACGCTTGTTATAACCGCGACGTCGAAAGGAGAACAGCATCGATTTTACTACATAACGATAGAGGGCTATAGCAGCAATATTCATCAGGAAAAAGATTAAAAGTAATTCCCGGGAAATATGAACTTCACCTGTGAAGTAAAATAAGCTGAGCAAGAACAGGAAACTAATCGTCTGAATCTGTATAATCTTCAGTACTTCATAGGAATAATTTTTGCGACGCTTAGGCGAATAAAACTGCAAATAAAAACCGACTACGACAGCTGAAAATGAATAGACGGTTCCCCAAACCAAATAGGTGGAGAAAGGAACGGAATTCACATAGGACAGCCAGTCACTATAAAATTTAAGCCAATAGGCGGCAAGAAATACAATTAACGTACATAACAGATCCGCAAGCATATATAACTGGGACAATATCCTCTGGTTTTGCCGGATCATAAATGCAAATTCACCCACATTCTATCAGATTTCGACTCTAGTAATATTGTATCAAAATAAGGATGCAAAAAGAACCCCATATGTTTCCACATGAGATTCTCATTAAATGACTCATTAACTAAGCTTTTCCTTCATCTTGCGATTAACCTGCCTGCGCTTGCGCAGCATAGCAGGCAGCATTTTGATAATAACTGGCCAACAGCCGAGCAGCCCTGGTTCTCTGAGCAGAATATAAGCAAGCTTCGCAGCTTCCACGAAAGTTAGCAAGGGAATCAACCAGAGCAGCTGCCAGCTGATTGGCTCATTTTTAATAAGCGTGAACCAGCGGTTTTGATAGGAGTGCCTACGGATGAACAATGGGACAGAACGGCGCCCTCCCTGCTTCCATCCTCGATGATGCAGCGCACCAGCAGAAGGCACATAACTGGCTTTCCAGCCTAGCTTCTGCGCCCGCCACGCCACGTCTACATCCTCTTTATAGGCAAAATAGTCCTCATCAAAAAACTGGCCGTCGATTTGAATATCACGAATCATTGCCGTGCGATACACTGCCGCTGCTCCGGATACCCCGAATACTTCCAGCGGTTTGCTCCAATTCGCGGCAGGCTCATCAGTGGCCAAATCATAGGCTTGACGAGTGCGGCGCATGCCAAGTCCTGCACTATCCATCTTAGTAGGATCGGAGCCGAGTACTAGCTTCCCAGACACGCTGCCAACTTGCGGATGACTTTCCATGAAAGCTACCGCTTCCAACAAAAAATCCTGACCCAACGTCACATCGGGATTAAGAACCAGAACGTAATCAGCGTCGGTTTGAGCGATCGCCTGATTTTGCCCGCCAGCAAATCCATTGTTATCTTCATTTTCAATAAACAAAATCTTTTTCCCAAATTGCCTTACTCTCTGAGCAGTACCATCTGTTGAAGCATTATCGATAACAATTATACGATCAATTGGGATGGATTGATTCATAACCGCCTTTAAGCACTGATCTATGTCGTCCTCACTATTATAAGTTATTATACAAACACTAGTTGTAGGCATTTTCTTTATCACTCACTGTTCTTAAATTAGTGATTAACACCTCTTTTAAAAATAAATTAAACTCCTTTATTTTGTTACAATTTGATATTCAACTGGAGAATACTGATATTTTTGATCCTTTGAAATAATTACAAAACTAAACTTGCCCTCTTTTTTCAACTCCGAAGCATTTACTGTAAAATTAAATCCCGAATTTGTTAGGTTAGGGTTTTTAAAATGTTCAGATACACTAGTACGAGGAGCACCGTACGATCCCGAATAATATTTATCTCCAACCTTGAGAAATAAATTGGAGGCCACATCATTAGCTTTTGGGTCTAAAGCCCATCCTGAAATATTTACTGCATTATTTATATTATTTATACTAATGCTACCTTGTTGTTGAACAAGTTCATTATTAAAGTAGTCAATCCACATTAATGGTCGATCCTCAACTATAGTTAAATTTTTATAAGTACTATAGTCCATAAATTCTGTAGATGTCGATAAAATATTCATAGTTTTCTCGAAACTTCGCTCGACATTTTCGTAAATAACTATGTCGGGTTTAAGAATTTCTACTAAACTTTTGATTCTGTCCATATTGTCCGTATAAACAAATGTTAATTCTGAAAAACTCTCGGCAAGATATGGTGTCATAAATTCATATAAATAACTGTCACCTAGAACTAGGATCTTGGGTAAGTTGTCATTAGTATTCTGGTAACTTACTGACATATAACTATTTGATAAATTCAACTTATCAATTATATCGTGAGTCTGAAAAGCCGAACTATCACGTTTCAAACTAAATGAGTAATCTTTTTCTGAGAATGAAACAGCATTATATATTTTCACTTCTCGTTCATACGTGGTGATTTTAAAATCATTCCATGACAATACCTTGATATCAGGTAGATACGTTTGAACCTTTTTCATTAATTCTAGATATCCTATAAATGCACCGTAACTATTCCAATGCCCATTATCATAACTTGGCGAATACACTGTTGCTTTATTTTTTGCATGTAATAATGCATCTCTTGGTGTGAAAAAATCTACATTTGTTTTATTTGTTAAGTATTCTTCAACCAAATCGCTCCTTGAAAAATCACCAACCTTCAATATAGTCTTAGGATAATTCTCTGGATAAATAGTTTTCTTATCAAGATTCAACATTGATATAAACGGAATTCCTTCCATATTTAAATAATTATTTATTTGCTCGAGTGAATTTCCCCATTGACTAAGTTGCTGTTCTGATGGCAAGTTCAAATGTTGATAATCCTTAATTATTTCTGGTGTGACATAATAAAGCCAATTGTCGCTCCCAATCATTGTGTCCTTTTTAGTCAACATACCAAATAAATTATACTGAATTACTGTATTAGCCGTAACAAATTTATCTCTAAACCCTAAATTGTCATTAAACCATTCTTCAAACTCTTTTATAAATTGAGTATTTATTCCTCCATCTCCATTTGTAAAAGCTGGAAAGCTAGCCAATACTCTATTTTCAGCAGTGGATATCTTTCCAGATGACTTGTTCACAGCTACTAAAGGGAGTGATATTGCCAAAACAAAAAATACTGCCATCAGTATATTGAAAACCTTATATGCCTTCATGTCTCTAACTCCTTAAAATCTAAAGTATATAAACGGGTTGTAGGTTGATGTAGCCATGAACATTATACATATAACTAACAATATAACAATATAGGCATTTTGAATGAAAAGACTGAAACCACTATGCTCTTCGTACACCCCTACATTTTCTTTTATATACTTTGAAATTGGAATCGAAGCAATGCATGCAATTACCAACATTGTTATGACCATAGGGTCCAAGTAATACCAAACAGTAAACCCTACATCATACGGACTTGTAATACCAAACATAATTTTAAGATAATTAATCGCATGGGTAAAATCAGGCGAGCGGAAAAATACCCAGCCTATAATAACAATAATCATAGTGTACAACCATGTTATAAATTTAGGCACTTTCCACTTAAAACCTGATTTTTTTAGCACACGTTCAATAATAAGAAATAAGCCGTGCCACAATCCCCAAATAATAAAATTCCATGCAGCTCCATGCCATAGGCCTGTGACAATAAAAACAATCAATAAGTTAAAATATACATTTCCTGTTCTATTACCACCTAAGGGAATATATAAATAGTCCCTAAACCAAGATGAGAGAGAAATATGCCATCTACGCCAAAACTCTGTAATGGACTTAGATATATACGGAAAATCAAAATTTTCTTTAAATCTGAAACCAAACATTCTCGCAAGCCCTATCGCCATATCCGAATAACCAGAAAAATCAAAGTATATCTGTAGCGAGTAGCATATAGCACCAATCCATGCTATTGCCATTGTATTTTCATGATATGGCAATCCAAAAATATTATCCGCTACTTGTCCCAATGTGTTTGCAATAATAACTTTTTTTCCTAGTCCCATTACAAATCTTCTGACACCATAAGCAAAATCATCTACTCTTGTGACACGATTATCAATTTGATCATGTACATCAACATACCTAACGATAGGTCCGGCAATCAGTTGTGGAAAAAAAGACTTAAACAATGCAAATTTCAACAGATTCTTTTGAACGTCTACTCTTTTCAAGTAAACATCAATAACATAAGAAAGTCCTTGAAATGTAAAAAATGAAATACCAATTGGCAATATGATATGTTGTATTGGAAACGCTAATCCCGTTATACTGTTTATACTAGTAATAAAAAAATCAAAATATTTAAAGTAAAATAAGAGACCGCAATTTGCAGCGACACCAATCAACATAACTATTCTGCTTATTAAAACGCTAAAATTTTGTTGAGAGAAATTTATTAACAATCCAAATATATAATTTATAAGTATGGATAGTATTATTACTAGGACAAAACGCGGTTCGCCCCAGGCATAGAAGAAAAGGCTAGCTGCTAATAAAAACAAATTGCGGTACTCTATTTTTAGTAAATAATAGATCAATAAAACCAGTGGGAGAAAACAAAATAGAAAAACGGATGAACTAAAAACCATTGTTCTTACTCCTCGTCTGTAGCTAACAAAAATAGATAATGAATCTATCTTTTGTATATAGCTCTTTTTATAGCCTTTAATTTGTTTACTACTCTTGGTGGCAGGTTCTCACGCAGCTTAGTTTTGATGTAAAACTTAAATGATCTTTTTTTACCGATACTATTTCTCACTCCACCTACTATATCACTATGGTGCTGGTATCTATACATCCCATTTTCGAATATAGCCGTGTTTATTTCTCTTAGCATATGGTGTAAATTAGTTATTTCAATTTTTGCGTATTTGTCTGAGAAAACCCATGCCGGATAATACCCTTCATGTTGAGCAACGTAAGGGTATATTCTTTCAATAGCATGCAGGATGGTCCCATCCATGTCATTCGGTTCTTTCGGAAAATCTTCATATTTCCAATCATAATCAATTAAAGTCTTTAATGCCTTCGATCTGAACCAAAACATTGTACCTAAAGGAGCAATCGGCTCTTTCAGCCCATCCATCGGGATATCTTTCATTCCCAACTTCTCCAATAAAATTTTTGTGTTTTTAAAGTTATTTGACCATTCTAGACCAATAGTAGAATAATATATGCCATGGTTTGGCGGTGGCGGGGTTAACAACCCCAATTTTGAATTATCCTCAAAAGTTTGAATGATATTTTCGACAAACTCCCGACTGCCAAGTATATTTTCAAAACATTTATACATGAAAGACTCCCCAACACTGTAAGGCTTAATTTGTGCTGTTTTCTTATCATGTGCAAAGCAAATATAATCATAGTTCATTATAATATCCTTGCTTGCAACCAAAAGTGAAGACACGTCTCTACCTCTATTAGCAATTACCCAAACTTCTAATTTATTGCATTCCAATTTATCAAAAACTTGTAGAATGGCTTTCTTTTTTTCTTCTGTATTAGTAGTAATATATACATCAGCTTCTTTAGGCATTGCTTTTGCATATTCAAAACAGTTTTGAATCAGATCCTCAAAATATAAATGCATTATTAACGCTACATTTGCATTTCCTTGTGTTGTTCTCTTCTCGCTATATTTCGTAGGTAAAATATAATTTAATTGCATGTTCTTCTTAATATCTGCTTGATTGCTAGTCCGTAATACATTATTCCAAATAAGCTCAACATCATAATCAAGATTATTCCTGATATATTCATACGATTCCAAACCAACTTCACCAGTATTATAACGAAGGTAATAGTCATAATAATCAAAAAAGACTTTTCTTTTAACAATCGGACATCGTCTTTTCATTAATTCTAGTGGTGCATAGGTAGTTGGAGCTTGTGTATACTCCTTCAAATCATCCGTATTGATGTAAACATCACATGAAAATCCACTATCAACAAAGTCCTTCGTAAAAATGCCTTCATGAAATGCCATTGATTCAATATAAGAACCAATTGGCCTCATATTATTCCAATACTTTTTAAATTCGAAACTATTCAACATTCTCTTTCTGATTACAATAAAGAATGACTGTATAAAATCCGGAATGTAACCATACTTCATATTTCCTCCAGTCCAGTCATCATCTGAACCGTAATGCTTAGTAATTCCCCAAAAATCTATATTACGTTTATCCATTTCATCAAACATTTCTTTGAAAGGATATAACGGGCCAAACATTGTGTAATTTAATAATACTAACTCATCATAATCAGATAGACTTTCCCACCCTATGTAGTCTATACCTTCTTTGTACGCCCATACATCAAACCCTTTGTTCTCTCTTACAACTATATCTTTTGTTAGTTTTTCAAACTTCTCTCTACCCTCAACCGTTAACTTACCATTACATACAACTACAAGCCTCTCAACATTTTTATTTATATCTTCTAGCATATAAGGAATGTAATCATCAACTATTCCATCTTTATCATAAAACAAAAATATTGCTGCTCTTTTCATATTCGCTTCTACTTTTAATAACGTCATTTATACTGCCCCTTTATCTTTCCTCTGTGAGCTAAAGTTAGTTATGCAACTTCTCTTTACACACGCCAAGTAGTATTTTGCAATATCTTTTGTATTTTTTCATTATTACCCCAAATAGCAGGAGAATCATATGGACGATCTGGGAATGCACCGTACTCTAGCTTAATTTTAAATTCATTTTTGAGCAGGAAGCTTTCAACCATATCTTGTAAAGAGATAGGTGATCCTGAACAACAATTAATAACTCCGTTTATCTCTGACTGCAGGACACTTAAAACTATCTGTTCTGCAAGCTCATCAACAGTTATAAAATCATACATATTTTTACCCGAGGTAAAAGGGAATTTTTCTTTTCCTTCTTGCTCTGCTTGAATTATCTTCGTAAAAATAGATTTGTTTTTGGAATCATCCCCATATATATAAAAAGCCCTTAGCCATTGAAATACAACTTCTCTATCCTTTAAAAGGATTTCGAGGGATTGACGCAAACTGTTTTTTGCAACACCATAAAATGAATAAGGTAACGCTGGCGTATTTTCATTTATTTCACCCTCATGGTAACCAATTTCATGCATCGTTCCCATAACCGAAATTTGCTTCAGACCGCCTTCTAGCATCTTTTTAATGAATTGATAATGAGAATACATATATTTCAAATGAGACTCAGCATTATGAACAAATCCATCTGTCCAAGCCATATGTAAACAAATATCAGGACTGCCAAGCTTCTCGTATACATTATCATTATCCGAAAAAATATTATATTCGATTATATTAGCTCTAAGATCAATGTTACTGGTATTATTTCCAACGGCAATAACTTCAATGCCCATATCTAAAAGCTTTTCTACTACATAACGTCCGATATAGCCCCCGGCCCCAGTTACTAAAACAGTCTTATTTTTAGACATAATACACTCTCCTAAACTTATTCATAAATCGTGCTATTGCCCTTGTAAGTATGCGTTACAAACATCTTCTACTGGGCCTGAGGCAGCAACTTCACCTCTTTTTAACCAAATTGCATTTTTACAAACGTTCCTTACCTGTTCAATCGAATGAGAAACCAATAGTAGTGTTGTGCCACCCATAGTAAGCTCGTCCATTCTCTTTTCACATTTCGCCTGAAAAGCTTGATCACCCACGGATAGAATCTCATCCACAATTAGTAATTCTGGTTTTACAAGTGTTGCAATAGAAAAGCCAAGACGAGCAACCATTCCTGATGAATAATTTTTAAGAGGCACATCTATGAAATCGTGCAACTCAGAAAAATCTATAATTTCCTCGAATCTCTCTAGCATAAATTTTTTTGAATGCCCTAAGACCGCTCCATTTAAAAAAACATTTTCACGCGCTGTAAGCTCCACATCAAAACCAGTTCCAAGTTCTATTAATGGGGCTATGCTTCCACTTACTGAAACCTTCCCTTCAGAGGGTTTATAAATTCCAGATATTATTTTTAGCATTGTACTTTTTCCAGAACCATTTCCCCCAACGATTGCAAAAGAATCTCCTTTCCTTACTTGAAAAGACACATTTTTAAGAGCATAAAACTCATTATATTCAATATTTTTTTTTAAAAGCTTGATCGTATATTCCTTTAAGCTGTTTATCTTTTCTCTCTCAAGATTAAAACGCATTGAAACATTAGTTACCTCAACCGCGAGTTCTGACATACACTTTTCCTTTCTAACGATCGGTTTCTTTAAATATGTAATACAAATTTATGTTGATTTTTATAGAAAATAAAAGCTCCCACAACAATGGAGACAATAGAAAAACTTAAGCATGCAATATTGGTTTGCAGATCCGGAAAGCGGTTATACAGTACAATATCCCGGAATGCCTCAACATAATAGTACATCGGATTTGAATAAATAACTGTTCTCACATAATCAGGAACAACATTTATTGGATAAAAAATAGGTGTTAAATACATCCATGCAGATAGTAGCACCGTATAAAGATGTAACATGTCACGAAAATATACGGCTAAAACAGACATAATAAGTCCCATACCAATTGCAAACATTAATATGTAAATCAATGGTAATGGGAACAGAAGAATAGTTGGAGTAATAGGCGCCCCAGTGACTAACATCACAATTAAAATTGACACGAGCGAAAAAAGAAGCGAAATAAAAGAAGAAAATACTCTTGAGACAGGAAAAATATATTTAGGAACATATACCTTTTTTATTAAAGATCCCGCATTAAGAATTGAACTCATGGATAAAGTAGTTGCTTCAGCAAAAAAACTAAACATAATTTGCCCTGCTAAAAGATAAACTGGAAAGTTAGGTATATCGAATCTGAAAATATTAGAAAACACAGCTACTAATACAATCATCATTAAAAGCGGATTTAATAGACTCCATAAATAACCAAGAACAGATCGACGATATTTCACTTTTAAATCCCTAATAACAAATTGAGCGAGAAGTTCTTTATATTTCCAAAAATTATTTAGATACGTCATTTTCATCGATCCTCAAGTTTTTATTTATCATACACATTAAGCTTGTCCACTTCATCTTATATCCAATGAAGTCAAGTATATATAAATAAAAATAGATTTTGAATTATACACATATTTCTTGCTGAATCACAATCTCCTGCGATTCAGCAAGGCATGCTCTAATTATCCGTTGCAATTTTCATCTCTAGCTAATCCCGATTTTATTTAAATAGCGCCCCAGCGCATCCTGCCAAGTCGGCAGACGTCCGAAGCCCGCATGATCAAGCGTAGCTTTAGACAAATTTGAATAACTAGGTCTTTTAACAATGGTTGGATATTCACTTGATTTAATAAAATTAACTGTGGTGCTATACCCCGCCTGCCGAAAAATTTCAGTTGCAAATTCCGCCCAACTGCAAAACCCCTCGTTAGTCACATGGTAAACACCATATTTTTCTGTTTTTATCATTTCTACAATAAGCATTGCTAAATCCTCAGTAAACGTAGGCGATCCAATTTGATCAGCTACAACATTAATTTTTCCCTGATTTTCACTGAGCTTCAGCATGGTACTTACAAAGTTATTACCATTGACGCCAAATGACCACGATGTCCTAATTATAAAATGTTTTTCTACATTTTGTAGTACTTCAATTTCACCGTCTAATTTGGTTTGGCCATAAACCGATAATGGTTTCGTTTTAGAATATACTTCGTAAGGTATTTTCTCTTCACCAGAAAAAACATAATCTGTACTTATATAAACAAGCTTTGCGTTTATTTCCTTGCAAACCTTTGCTATATTAGCAGTCGCGTCAACATTTATTAATCGGCATTGTGCTTCATGGCTTTCCGCTTTATCAACATTAGTAAAAGCCGCACAATGTATTACAACGCTCGGCAAATAATTTCTAATAAATTCTGCTGTTTTGTCCATATCGCTAATATCTAGCATTTGCCTATCCAGGCCATAGAATTCCGTTCCTTGCGATTCCAGAAACTGGACAATATCATGTCCCAGCAATCCTTTAGCGCCTGTTACTAACACTTTCATGGACATGTCTCCTAAGGATACATTCTGGAGTAATACTCCTTATACTCTCCACTTTTTACATGATTAAGCCATTCTTTATTATCTAGATACCAACGTATTGTCATTTGAATTCCTTCTTCAAACATAACAAGCGGCTCCCAATCTAATTCCTCTTTCATCTTGGCAGCATCTATTGCATATCTCCGGTCATGCCCTAGTCTATCCTTAACGTAGCTTATTAAGCTTTCCGGTTTCTCCAGCTCTTGTAAAACCAATTTCACAATTTCAATATTGGTTTTTTCGTTATGCCCGCCTACGTTGTACACTTCTCCTGATTTCCCTCTATGGAGAACCGCAGCAATTGCACTGCAATGATCTTCAACATAAAGCCAGTCCCTAATATTCAAACCATCCCCATATATAGGAAGCTCCTTGTTTTCAAGAGCATTCGATATCATTAAAGGGATAAGTTTTTCAGGAAACTGGTAAGGCCCGTAATTATTAGAGCATCTTGTTATGCTTACATTTAACCCGAATGTCTCATGGTAGGCTCTTACAAACATATCGGCAGATGCCTTACTCGCTGAATAAGGACTATTAGGAGCTAGAGGAGTTGCTTCTGTAAAATAGCCAGTTTCACCAAGCGAGCCATACACTTCATCCGTTGAAACTTGTAGATACTTTTGATTCGTATAGGGAGCAGTCCAATATTTCCTACATGCATCAAGCAAAACACGAGTACCTTCAATATTCGTCTTCAGAAATATTTGTGGATCGGTGATGCTGCGATCCACATGAGACTCTGCAGCAAAATTCAATACATAATTAGGTTGATATTGTTCGAAAATTTTCTCAACTAATTCACTATCACAAATATCTCCTTTAACAAAAACATAGTTGCTGTTGTTCTCAACTTCTTTCATATTGTCAAGATTCCCTGCATATGTTAAAGCATCAAGGTTAATAATTTTGTAATTAGGGAATCGCTTAAACATGTGCAAAATAAAATTACTCCCAATAAACCCTGCTCCCCCCGTCACTAAAAGGGTTGCTTGTTGTACTTCCCGTTCTTCTTTGACTGACAATTTATTCTCCTCCTAATATATACATATGCATTTGTTATAAGTTTTGTTCAGATAGCGTTTTTAAATTTTTATCTTTTTCAGACAGCAAAACTTCTTCCAGTTGTTCAATCGGCCATTCTATTCCGATCTCGGGATCGTTCCATAACACACCAGCATCGAATTCCGGATAATAAAAGTCAGTACATTTATAGGCAAATTCTGCTTCTTCAGATAAAACTACAAAGCCGTGTGCAAAGCCCTCTGGAACGTAAAACTGTTTTTTATTTTCTCCAGTAAGAATAATTCCTTCCCACTGTTTGTAAGTAGGTGAGTCTTTCCTCAAGTCTACAGCTACATCGAATACCTCACCCGATAATACGCGAACTAGCTTTCCTTGAGCATGCCGATTCTGAAAGTGGAGCCCGCGAAGAACTCCTTTACGGGACTTGGATTGGTTATCCTGCACAAATTTCATATCCAGCCCTGCTGCTTTAAAATCATTAAAATTATATGTCTCCATGAAATATCCACGTTCATCCCCAAAAACCTTAGGCTCTATTATCGTCAAACCTTCAATTTTCGTTTTCACAAAATTAAACTGTCCCATCCAAATCCTCCTCAGTGAATCAGTATTCCCTTAACTTTAATTAAAACCTTCAGCAACCTGCACTAAATATTGACCGTATTCGCTTTTCATAAGTGGACGCGCTAATTCAAGAAGCTGCTCTTTCGAAATGAACTTTTTGTTGAAAGCAATCTCCTCAACACAAGCTATATATAGCCCTTGCCGCTTTTGCACTGCCTCGACAAAGTTGCTCGCCTCTAACATTGTATCATGTGTCCCAGTATCCATCCATGCCATGCCTCTACCGAGCAATTTGACATTTAGCTTCCCTTTGATAAGATACTGATTATTCACTTCAGTGATTTCCAGTTCTCCGCGGGCTGATGGTTTAATACTTTTTGCTATCTCAACTACGGAATTATCATAGAAATACAAACCCGGAACCGCATAATGGGACTTAGGCTTTGTAGGCTTTTCTTCAATAGATAAAACTTTCCCGTTGTTATCATATTCAATTACTCCGTATGCTTGAGGGTTTTTCACAAAAAAACCAAAGATTGTTGCTCCTTCTTCCAGTTTGGTTGCTTCCTCAAGAATCCGTCCAAAACTTTGCCCATAAAAAATATTATCACCTAAAATTAATGCAACTGAATCGGTACCTATAAATTCCTCTCCAATAATGAAAGCTTCGGCCAACCCATTAGGAGATTCCTGTACGGCATATGTTATAAACAAACCTAAATCAGACCCATCACCAAATAATTCTTCAAAAATTTTAATATCTCTAGGGGTTGAGATTATGAGAATCTCCCTAATACCTGCTAACATCAGAACGGATAGCGGATAATAAATCATTGGCTTATCATAAACTGGAACGATTTGCTTAGATATTGCTTTTGTTATAGGATATAATCTTGTACCTGATCCACCTGCGAGAATAATTCCTTTCATCTACCTTAAACCCCTTCCAAAGTATATATAAATAACTAACTATGTATTTCTCTGATCAATTATTATTACAAGAAAAAGATCGAATAAAGTAATTTTCTGACGTTTACGCACAGAGTCATTCTATCAAAATTACTATGCGAATACCACTCTCATTCCTCAAATCCCAGAAAAACCAAGCTAAGACCACTCATTTTAGAAATGAAACTTGTCACTTCTTCACACACCCCCTTATAGTAATCGACTCCCTCATTTGTTAAAATAGTACTATGAAGAAATCTACTACGCATACAAGGAGTACATATTAATGAGTTCAAGGAAAAAAGCAACACAAAACACAGCGGAATTGTCTAAAGAGCAGCCGCTGTTGCAAGGGTTATTGACACTTGGCTTGGCTTTGTTCGTCCTTATTTTCCCATACGAGCGCGGATTGTTCAATGGCTACGAGTATGGCTTTGAGTCTCCCATTTACAACGCGGCCATCTATGGCTACGTTCTACTCGCCGCAACCGCCTTGTTCGCTTATCTTACGGGCTGGAAACTGAATAACCATCGCAGCGTGCTGTCGATTGCAGTTTTGCTGCTTCCGGCCATCTATTGGCTCTCATCGATGCAGGCCGTCTCCAGCTATTATGCCAAATTTATGACGTTTGTCTTTTTCCTGCTCGCTGCCCTGTTTCTGACCAGTCTATATGCCGCTGGAAGAGTACAGATGCGAAAATGGCTGGAATATGGCGTTGTGCTCTCTGCCTATTTAATCGTATTTTTCGGCCTGCTGAACTTGTTCGGCCAGCAATATTACAAGGATGCGATGTGGCTAGCCCACGATGGCTACCGGCTTAGCTCAGTCTTTCAATATTCCAATACATATGCCGGCTTCCTAATTGCCATCTTTCTGATCGCCGCTTATTATGCCGCAACCTGTGAGCGCTGGTATATGCGCCTAGCTAATTCTATTATGCTCGTACCAATTTTAATTTCTTTTTTTCTCGCTTATTCGAGGGGCGCCCTCGTTATTATTCCAGTGATGCTTATTGTACTTCTGCCTTTCCTGAAGCTGGCTAGGCAATTTGCCTATGTCGTCTATGCTGGTCTATCCGCTTTGCTGACGCTCGTTATTTTGGGCAAAATCACGGCTAATACAGAAGCGATTTCCGCAATTGTCCAGCCGACCGAAACGAAAGTGGCGACGACGATTTCGATGTTCGACAAGCTGCCGCTGCAAAGCTGGGCATTGCTTGCAGGCGCAGCCCTTGTTAATGCAGGACTGATCATGCTTATTCACAAGAAGCTGTTCCCTTGGATCGAAAAGAAAAGTGCACGCCTTGCGCAGCGCAAATGGGCGTTTGCTGCTTTTCCCGCTGCTATTGTCGTTGTCGGACTATTGGCAGCCGTATTGCTTATTACAAGCGACGGCATCCGTGATCTGCTGCCTGAGAAAATGGCTTCCCGATTCGAAAACATCAACTTGCAGCAGCACAGCGTTCTCGAACGCTGGACCTTCTATGAGGATGGCCTTAAGGTTGCCAAAGACTATCCGCTGCTCGGAGCTGGCGGAGGCAGCTGGCAGGCTCTATATGAGCAATATCAAAACAATCCATATTGGAGCAGACAGGCGCACAGCTTCTTCATTCAAACGCTAGTTGAGGTGGGCTGGATTGGATTTGCTGCGCTTATCGGGCTGCTCGTTTATGTCTATTACTTATACATTCGCTCGTACATCCGTTACCCTGAACGTCGGGGCAGCCACTTGATCTTTTTTATTTTGGCAACGACGCTTCTGCTGCATAGCGCTATCGATTTTGATATGAGCTACGTCTATTTGAGCGCTTTGCTGTTCATTAGCTTGGGCGCTATGATTGCGCCATATGGCAAATCGCTTGCGTTTAAACAAGAGGCAGAACAACCCGTACAGGGCAGCGCAGTAAAATGGATCTATCCATCTGCCATCGGCGTGCTCGCAATTGTCCTGCTCGTCGGCTCCGCGCGCGCGAACGGCGCAAACAGCACGTTTCAGGATACGTATAATACGGCTGCTGCTGGGAAGGCGCAGCTCAACCAACTGCTGCCTTCACTCAATAAGGCCATTAAGACTTCTCCTGATCATTCCGTGTTTAGCCTGACCAAATACGAATGGCTGATGCAGGTCTATGAGCAGACGCAAAATGCTTCCATGAAAAATGAAGCGCTGCAGACGCTTGCAAGCGGCAAAGCCAATGATCCTTATAACCGTTCGTTCATTATGGCCCAATATCAAAATGACAAAAAGGACGGCAAAACAACAGAGATGCTGCAAGTGCTGGAAGAAGGCATTAGCAAATTCCGTTGGGATATCGAGTTTTATGATCATGCCATTGTTGAATATGTCGCGGCCATTAGCAGTGATGCTGGAAATGCAGAAAGCTACCACAAGCGTGTGCTGGAGCTTAAAGCGGAAGTGGAGCGGCGTATCGCCCAGCTTGCGACACTGCCTCCAGAACAATCGCAGGGACGCGACTTCAGCTTCACACCTGCGATGCAGCAAGCACTAGCTTCTATTGAAACCAAATAAGCAATTGCCACAAGAATAAGCGCCTTTCCGGCCTCGTCTTTAAACGGTTGAATCTATGCATTACTTACGCATAAACCCGTTTTGAGACGTTCCCTAGGAGGCGCTTTTCCTATTTTTCTGACATGTTTCCCGCCGCGGCAGAATAAATTGCATTAGAACGTTCTAAATTCTCATACCGGCCGGAAGGAGAAACCTCTATTGAATCGATCGTCTAATTCAAAGTGGTCGTTTGTAGTCATGCGCGGTGCTGACAAAACCGTCAAGCAGTTTCATGTCTCAAAGCGATCCGTCATTGCGGCCCCTGCCGCAGCTGCACTGGCCGTGTCGGGCTGCTTTGCCGCCCTCCAGATCAAATCGGTCTTCGAGCTGCATGAGCTTGAGGCGCAGCTTCAGGAGCAGGCGACGCAGCAGGATGAACAATCCCAGCAGTATCAGCATACCGTCGCCAATAAGGATGAGACGATCCTCGCCCTACAGCAGCAGTTGGCAAGCCTTGCTCAGCAAACCGAGGACATGCAGACGCGTGTAGATGAGCTGCTTGCACTGGAAAACAAGCTCAAACAGTTCATCGACAAATATGGCAGCTCTGACTCTGGGATAGACACGAGCAGCCACAAGCTTGGGCAACAATCTGAACAGTTGTACAAGCGCGAGCAGGCTTTGGCACAGCAAGCCGGTTATGATACGAGCGGTTCCTTGCAAACGAGCGGGATGTCCTTTCGAGCTTTGGCTTCCTCTACCTCGTTTGACGTTCAATCATTAAGCGCAATGATCGACTCTTTGGAGAAAACGATGGCGCAGACGCTGCGGCAAGCACAGATAAGAAGGCAGCAGGTTGATTCCTATCCATCAGGCTGGCCTACCTATTCGAAGAAGCTGACGTCCAGCTTCGGCTACCGCAAAGATCCTTTTACAGGGAAAGCCGTCTTTCATGCCGGCATTGATATTGGCGGCAAAGCAGGCGATCCTGTTTTCAGCGCGGCGGATGGAACGATTAAGGAAGTCGGTACTGGAGGCTCTGAGGGCAACTATATCATTATCGACCATCATAACGGGCTGAACAGCGTTTATATGCATATGCAAAGCATAGAAGCCAAGGAAGGAGAACAGGTCGTGCGGGGCGAGAAAATCGGCCTGCTGGGCTCTACAGGCAGAAGCACGGGGCCTCATCTTCATTTTCAAATTATGCAGGGCGACGAGGCCGTCAATCCTTTGCCCTACTTGCTTCAACCATCCTAAGCTGCGAAACAAGGAGGTTTTTCCATGTCTATTTTTAAGGAAAACAAACGAATATCCCCTACGGATACACTGATTGGACAGGGGACCCATGCGGAAGGCAAGCTCATATGTGAAGCAGGCCTGCGTATTGAAGGCGAATATCGTGGAGACATTGAATGTGTTGGAGATGTCATCATTGGCGAATCTGGAGTAGCTCGTTCAAATATAACGGCGAAGGATTTGACTGTAGCAGGCAAACTTTTCGGGGATATTACGACAAAGGGTCGGCTCACGATTACTGCAACCGGGCAAATCACAGGAAACATTTATGCCCATTCCTTAATTATTCAAGATGGCGGAAGCTTTAATGGCAGCTGCCATATGGAACGGGGTCAGGCCCCGCTCACACGCCCGCTTTCGGAAACAGACAGCGCAGGGAAAGATAACGCTGCTAAAGACGGCAGCAATCGGGATAAGGCCCGTCAGGCCGTCTAGCAAGCGTCCAGTGTGTGCCAATGAACCACATATAAGCATATAAGCAGCAGCTTGAAGCACTCAGCTGAAACCACATAGAACAAGCAATCGGATTGGATTAGGGGAAGCAGCCTGCTAACAGCATTCGGGAACATACTGTGCAAAAAGCTTCACTTATATTTGAACATACAAAAGCAGGGCAGGCGAATTATCGCCTGCCCCTTTACTTTTTACTTGCTTTTGCTTTTGCTTATTTCTTGCTAATCCAGCTGTGCACCTTATTCAGGAGTCAGGCTGGCAAGGTTCCTTTTTTTCTACGAATTAGAACTAAGCCGGGGCGAGCTCCCATCTCCCATCATGCTTATGCGGCTTCACTACGCGCCAACGTCACGCTTAGCGAATACAAACCAGGTGAGTGCTGCGAATATTGCATAATACACAGCAAGCACGCTTATCGCGAAGCCGAGCGTCCGATCACCAACGTTTCCGGTCAAATAAGGCACCAAATCCAATTGGACGAAAAACAAGTAGTCCACCCATTTATAATTCATCAGGCCGATAAATGGACCGATGGAAATGGAGGAAAATACGAGGAAAATGGATAGCCCGATAGCAAGCCCGCCGCTCCGGAATACCGTTGACAGCATAAACGCTATCATCGAGGTCACAAGCAGGGCAATAAAGCGCATCAAATAATATTTCATATTATATACTGCCGCTGAGCCTTCAAATTGGCCATCAGCAACTAAAAAACCGTGAATTTCTGCAGCCGTTACATTCGTATGGTCAAAAAACAAAAAATTGAACGCAATAGTAAATGCATATAGCAGCACAACCTGTAACACCGCGAACAGCACGACTGAAATATATTTGGACAATAAAATTTTCCATCTCATCCACGGGCGAATAAGCAGCAGCTTAATCGTTCCGCTCGTGAACTCCTCAGCAACGCTCCCCGCCGCAACGACGGATGTGAACATGGCAATAAGCATATAACCTACTGCTGATTCATATTTTACAAGTGTCCACATCGATACCGCACTGTCTTTGGACATAAAATAAACGGGTACGGTCATAAATACAACCAATGCCAGCAGCAGGCCCGTCATAATCCAAGTTCTTGTGCGGAGGTATATTTTCATATTTTCATTCAATAGCAGCTTGCTGAAGTTATACAATATGACCGCCCCCCGTCTTCTCGAGGAACCGATCCTCTAAAGATTGATGCTGTGCCTGAATGCCGTATACTTTAATGCCTGCCGCTACGAGCTTTGCATTAAAGCTAGCGACCGCTTCCTTATCCGCCCCAATGGCAATGGCGTGGCCAGCCCGTTCCCCCGCTATTCCCTCATTAGCCGCAACAGCCAGCGCCGACTCTAAATCGTCCACTTCAAAAACGACCCGCTGCGTTGCATTCTGTTCCGACTCTCTGTTCTTCTCGACCTGGACGACCTCCACTAGCTTGCCCTGCTGGATAATGGCTACCCGGTCGCACATCAGCTCCATCTCGGCAAGCAAATGGCTGGAGACGAATATCGCCAGTCCCTCCTGCTTGGCCAGCCTTTGCAAATAATCGCGAAGCTCACGAATGCCCATGGGATCCAGTCCGTTCGTCGGCTCATCCAGAATGAGCAGCTTGGGCCGATGCAAAATCGCCTGCGCCACACCAAGCCGCTGCCTCATGCCAAGCGAATAGGTATTCACTTTATCATGAATGCGCGAGCCAAGGCCGACGAGCTCCGTCACCTCCTGAATACGTGAATGCTCAACACCCGGAACCATCCGGGCAAAATGAACCAAATTTTGATAACCAGTCATATATTTGTACATCTCCGGATTTTCGACAATGGCACCGACATGGCGAATCGCTTTCTCAAATTGCTTTGAGATGCTGTGACCATCAATTTTGATCTCGCCTTCTGTTATTGAAATGAGGCCGACCATCATTCGGATCATTGTCGTTTTGCCGGCGCCATTGGGACCGAGGAAGCCGAATACTTCACCAGCCGGCAAGTCAAGACTGAGATGATCAATGATCGTCCGTTTGCCGATGCGCTTCGTTACATTTAGCATTTGTACGATTGGCTGCTCCAATTTTTATTTCCTCCTTCTCCAGTGGATCGCATGTCCTGTCACATTTCTAATAGCGATCTAATAATGATCTAACATTAATCTAACTACAACTAACCTTACCTAGTATAATCGAATTAGGAAACGATTGGAATATGTACACGAATCATAGAAAAAGCCTCCTGCTACACAACTTCTGTAGTCAGGAGGCTTTGGGATGCAGGATAAAAGCTCGTTTGATAGGGATCAAAATCAGATTTAGCAGTTAGCGGGATCACTCCGCCTGTTGCGCCTTGCATTTGTGCCTCCAACTTGTTAGCATGGCCAGCTTGGGCCTGAGCACAGGCTCTACAACAACCTAGCCGATTTACTACACGGAAAAATCCGGTTCGGAACAACACATTCGCTTGCCCAGTAGGTATCATGTTTTGGCATCCGACGCAATAGAACTGCTCCTGAGGCTGAATCACCTAATCACTCCTTGTATACTTAATGTATCATAATTTATGTAAAATGTTACGTAATGTATCTGTTTGTTTATATTTTATGGTATTTAGCGAATAATGTCAACAGAAAACTCAAATTTTGTCGCCTTACAGAAACATCGAACCCTGACACCGATATGTCAGGGTCCTTATCCTCTTTTTTATAGAAGCCGAAAGCTTTAAACCGCATCCGTTTCTATGCTCATTTGTTTTTTCAGAAGCTCGTGAATTCGATTCCGCTCCTGATCGCCGACGATGTAATACCATACTTTATCAATCATCGTTCCGCTGCCACTTATTTCAATGCTATCCACCTTTTCGATCCCGGTCCCATATTCTTTAAAAAAGGTTTTCATCTCGTCAAACGATATATTCGTTCTTACATTGTCACCCATCTCCGCAAGCAGATTGCTTATTTGCGTAGCTCCATATAAGGTAAATACATTGGAAATGAGCTGCTTTAGGACGGCGCGCTGGCGGTCATTTCTGCCCCTGTCCCCCTTCGGGTCCTCATATCGCATGCGAGAATAAAGCAGCGCCTGCTCTCCATTCAATTGAATAGGCCCTTGCTCAAACGTATGACCACTGAAATCAAAAGCATAAGGATTGTTGACGGTTACTCCGCCAAGCTCGTCTATGATTTTTGAGAAACCTTCCATATTGACCCGAATATAATAATCAATCGGATAATCAAGAAAATGCTCTACCGTCTGCTTTGACATTTCTACCCCGCCAAAAGCGTAAGCATGGTTTATTTTATCCGTCGTGCCATGTCCAATAATAGCCGTTCTCGTATCACGCGGAATGTTGAACATAAAGATCGAATGCTTGAGCGGATTCACCGCCATGACAATCATGGTGTCTGTTCGTCCCCGATCATTCGTTCTTTCATCTACACCCATTACTAATACGGTGAACGGCTTCTCCGCAGTTATTGCTTCTTCTATGCCGGATATTTGCAGCTCCGAATCTGAGCTGACGTATGGTGTAGATATGATGGGCTCGAACATATCAGCAGCCGTTTTTTTAAATTTTCCATAAAGATACCAGCTGTATAGGGCCGTTCCCAAGCCAGCGACCAGACATACGGTGCTGACGATAATAAGTGAGCGTTTCACCCATCGTTTCACCCGAAGAGCCTCCTCATTTGACAAAAGTGCTTCCTGCGTTCAAACTGCGATATAGCTGATGGATTTTCCGCTGCTGCGGCTGTTGGGCGAGTAATTCTTCGTTTAATAGGCGGGTAATAATGGATTTGATAAGCAGTGGGGGCTGGAAATGCATACCGTACTCGAAAACATTATCCGTTCGTTTACGCCAAACGACATTTCCCTGAAGCCGGATGTTTTTGCCTGAAAGCTTCATGCGGACTTCTACCATGTACATCCGATGTACGGGGAGCCTTAAGGAAGACCAAAAGCATAAACCCTCCTGGCTTAAATTCAGCACTAATACCGTTCCAGTAGATGGACTCATTAAATGGCCATGCCGATTGAGCAGCCTCAATCCTGCTTTAATGCCTGGCCTCAGCTTTAAACGCACCTTGCTGCGTGAGTTTTCCTCTTTACCGTCCATTTATTTCTCCTTATAGGTATAAAGTGATAATGACTTGGAAATAATTTGATACGTTATGTATCAAACTTTTCCTTCACTTTAAGATACAAATTGTATCATGTCAAGCAAAAAAAACGTCTAACAATATTTTTTGCGACATTTCGTTGCAACAAATGCAAATCTAACGTTTCCGTATTAATATAGGTGTAGCAGTTATAATCCAATAAGTGTGTATACAAACTAGGTTTTGCATAGCAAAACCTGCCGTTTATATGTTGTAAGCAAGTTTATGCTTACAAAGATGGTTTGCTTCGCAAACCTAAGTTTATGCTTACGAAGATAGTTTGCTTCGCAAACTCAAGTTAATGCTTACGAAGATGGTTTGCTGAGCAAACTAAAGTTAATGCTTACGAAGATAGTTTGCTTCGCAAACTTTTAGGAGGGGTCATATGAACATAGGCAGCAGAATTGCTCAATTGAGAGATGACAGACACTGGACACAAGAGCAAACCGCAGCAAAGCTAGGCATTTCACGCGCTGCTTTATCTCATTATGAGAAAAATCGCCGGGAACCGGATTCCGAGACATTGAAAAAATTTGCCGATCTATACCAAGTATCCGTTGATTTTCTGGTTGGACGCACCCTTCATCCGCAAACGGTACTTAGTGACGATGTCCGCAATTTTGCCGAGCATTTGGAATTATCCGATGATGAAATATTGGAGAAGTTTAATTTGAGTATTGATGGGCGTAAGTTGACAGTGGAAGAAACGAAACGGTTTATTGCTTTTGTACGAGCGGAGAGAATGATGAATTAGACTATTTATTTGGATGGTGAATTCACTAGCGGCGGCCATTTCTCTGGAGGAATTCCCATTTGCCTAAGTATATCCTTTACATCTAGTTCAATACGGCCTGAATTTTTCTCTGCCATCTTCGTATCCGACTCCTGCCTTATGTATAGTTTGAACAATACTGTTATTATACCCAATACCTTACTGGGAATTTGTCGTAAGGTGGGAGCACGATTGTTCTTTTTTTGTTGTTTTTTTGTCGAATTACGTAGATTTAAGGTAAATATTTTTTGTTTTTTGAAATACTTTTCATTTTTCCTAAATTAGTGAACAGTGCTTGTACGAAAAAGCAAATATTAAAACCTGCCCGCATAAGCAAATGCTTATAAAGATGCAGCATAAAAATAATAAAAAACGGCCCTCAGTTAAGTTTTATTTCTCGACAAATAATCGTTCGAACAAATATAAAAGTAATAATGTCTGTTATGTTGTGACGCCATTAGCCCATCTGAACTTCTGTACCGTTCAGGTGGGTTCTTATTTTATAAAGCTATACCGATTAACCATTAATTTAACGGGCACCATAGTTTAATCATAAAATTGAAAGAACGACTGGACAAGCACATCCAACTGACAAAGTGGTGGGTCATCTCGTTGCTTCCTTAGACGGATTACGTTCAGCCGCTGCCATCAGGCTCTCGCTCCTTCTTCAGCCCATCGTTCATCTTAATATTAATTTATGTAATCATAACTGAAAGAGTGTTAGATTTTGAGCTATAACACTACCCTAGCATAAGCCCAAATTTTTGGAAATAGTTTCTAGTCTAGCCGATTGCAGGTTATTAGTCTATACCTAAAAAAAACGACTCACGTACACTGAACAATCTTTACAGGGAGGTGTCGTGATTGAGTTGTTCCGATATAAAAAAACGGTGTAAAAATAAAACCATAGTGGTGTGCCATCCAAAAGGAAAAAAAAAGAAACGTCGTCATCGCGTAATTAAAAAGCTTGTTTGTAAAAATTGTCCCCCGCCTGAAGGACGGCAATTACTTCAAGGACTTGCGGGAGCGATTGCAGAAGCTGGACCTCAAGGACTTGCAGGAGCACTTGGACCCCAAGGATTAGCCGGGCTCGTGGGAGCAATTGGCGCACTTGGACCCGAAGGAATTGCAGGAGCACTTGGACCCCAAGGAGCAGCAGGAATTGTAGGAGCGATTGGCGCACTTGGACCTCAAGGACTCGCAGGAGCACTTGGATCCCAAGGAGCAGCAGGAATTTTAGGAGCGATTGGCGCACTTGGACCCCAAGGACTCGCAGGTGCACTTGGACCCCAAGGACTGGCAGGACTGGCAGGAGCAATTGGCGCAGCTGGACTGGCAGGACCTGCTGGTCCTGCTGGAGCAGTAGGTCCAGCGGGTCCAGCAGGAGCAGTGGGCCCAGCGGGACCTGGAGGGCCAGCAGGTGGAGTATTAGGCTTTGCAGATTTTTTCGCCTTGATGCCACCTAATAATGCAGCAACTGTTGCTCCCAACACGGATGTAAGTTTTCCGCAAGATGGTCCAATTAGTGGGACTGCAATTACCCGTATAAATGCGAGCTCATTTAACTTGTCTGCAATTGGCACATATCAGGTTTTGTTTCAGGTTAATGTAAACGAAGCGGGTCAACTGATTTTAACACTAAATGGCGCTGATCTGGCCTATACGGTGGTCGGGCGTGCAACAGGAACTACTCAAATAGTAGGAATGGCACTTGTGCAAACAACGGTGATTAATTCAGTACTCACAGTTCGAAATCCTGCTGGCAATTCCACGGCACTCACAATCACTCCATTAGCTGGAGGAACAAGGCCAGATTCCGCACATCTTGTTATTATGCAGATCGCATAGAGGGGAAAATATAATATTTTTCGATAACATGCCAAATATCAAATAGAGGCCGCCCTCTTGTTTAATGTGTGCATGATTAAGCTA
The DNA here is from genome assembly GCF_001422685.1 of Paenibacillus sp. Leaf72. Lineage (NCBI taxonomy): Bacteria > Bacillati > Bacillota > Bacilli > Caryophanales > Paenibacillaceae > Paenibacillus > Paenibacillus sp. Leaf72. Next base: position 97,974 of record NZ_LMLV01000004.1, read on the forward strand.
ATGGAGAACCATAGTGCAATGAATACTGTAAAGACAATCACACTGCCTTATTCAGAGGTTAGTGATTGTCTTTTCAGTGTTCTAACGCCTTCTTGAAGCCTCGACCAGACTCGCTCATATCCGCGTTCCATATTTACCCATTCCGAGTATTCGTTGTTGCTTTATTTTTCGCCTCATGCTTCTTGTAGCCCAGATATGTGTCCATCTCCGCTTCTAGCATCTCTTGAATGGCCTCTGCAAACAGCTCTTTAAGCGCATTTTGCGCATCCTGTGCTGTCACCTATTTGTTCCCCTTAAAAAGAGGCAAAAAAAAGCATCCTCAATGAAAATGAGAATGCTTGTTAAAGATATAATGTGATACTTCATTTGTAGCTTTTAGTGGCGATAGGGATTAACCACATACACAACAGTTAAGTTTACATATCGGAGAGCCGTTTTTCATTTATCTATTGGCAACATGGATCAGCCGCCTGTACGGGCAAGCTCTTTCATGCTGGCTTCAAATGCTGACAGCAGCGCTGCATCTTCCTTCAAACCGGAATCTTCAGCTTTGCGGATGTACTCCAGCATTTTCTTGTAATCTTTCGGAATGACTTTTACGAATTTCTCAAGCGATAGATCCCAGTCATTCAATACACGGCCGCCAATGGCGCTATCCGTATAGGAAACATGGCGTTCAATCAAGCCGCGTAATTCAGCCATATCCGCTTCTTCTTCAAGACGCTCCAGCAATACCATTTCGATATTGCAATGCTTGTAGAAGTCACCTTGCTCATCATAGATGTAAGCAACACCGCCGGACATCCCAGCTGCAAAGTTACGGCCAGTCTGACCAAGAATGACGACTCTGCCGCCCGTCATATATTCACAGCCATGGTCGCCTACGCCTTCAACAACAACGCTCACTCCGCTGTTGCGAACCGCGAAACGCTCCCCAGCAATACCACGAATATAAGCTTCGCCGCTTGTTGCTCCGTATAGTGCCGTGTTGCCGATAATGACATTTTCCTCAGCGGCAAAGGTTGCTTTCGATGAAGGAGCAACAATGACCTTGCCTCCGGAAAGTCCTTTACCAACATAGTCATTCGAATCGCCTTCCAGCGATAGCGTAATGCCTTGAGGAACGAAAGCGCCAAAGCTTTGGCCTGCTGAACCAACGAAGTGGAAGGAAATCGTATCCTCTGGCAAGCCCTTCGCGCCATAACGACGAGTCACTTCACTGCCAAGCACTGTTCCAACAACACGATTCGTATTCAAAATTGGGAATGTACCGCGTACTTGCTCCCCATTTTCCAAAGCGGCTTTCGCAGCTGGCACCAGCTCCTGAACATCAAGCGACAAATCCAAACCGTGGTTTTGCTCCTGCGCACAGTGACGAATAGCACCCTGGGATACCTCCGGTTGATACAACAGCGGCGTCAGGTCAAGACCTTTCGCTTTGTAATGCTCAGCCAGATGCTTCGCTTCAAGAATATCTACGCGTCCAACCATTTCCTGAATCGTCCGGAAACCAAGCTCAGCCATTATTTCGCGCAGCTCTTCACCAACGAAACGCAAGTAGTTGACTACATGGCTCGGATCGCCCATAAATTTCGCGCGCAGCTCTGGATTTTGCGTGGCTACGCCGACCGGACACGTATCCAGTTGGCAAACACGCATCATTACGCAGCCAAGTACAACAAGCGGTGCTGTCGAGAAGCCATACTCTTCAGCGCCGAGCAAAACAGCGATCGCAACATCGCGTCCGTTCATCATTTTGCCATCTGTTTCAAGCGTAACGCGATCACGCAAATTGTTGATCATCAGCGTCTGGTGCGTCTCAGCCAAACCAAGCTCCCACGGCAGTCCGGCATGACGAATCGAGTTCATCGGAGATGCGCCCGTTCCTCCATCATAACCGCTGACCATAATAATGTCGGCACGGCCTTTGGCAACACCTGCTGCAATCGTACCAACGCCAACCTCGGATACGAGTTTTACGTTAATGCGCGCGCGCGGGTTAGCATTTTTCAAGTCATGAACAAGCTCAGCCAAATCCTCGATGGAATAAATATCATGATGAGGCGGCGGCGAAATCAAGCCTACGCCCGGTGTGGAGCCCCGAACCTCAGCAACCCAAGGGTATACTTTACGTCCTGGCAGCTGTCCGCCTTCTCCTGGCTTCGCGCCTTGCGCCATCTTGATTTGAATTTCATCCGCATTGACCAAATAATTGCTCGTTACGCCGAAACGTCCCGATGCCACCTGCTTGATTGCACTGCGGCGGGAATCGCCGTTCTCATCCGGAATGAAACGCGCTGGGTCCTCGCCGCCTTCTCCCGTATTCGAACGTCCGCCAAGGCGGTTCATCGCAATCGCTAGGCTTTCGTGCGCTTCCTTGCTGATCGAGCCGAAGGACATAGCACCGGTCTTGAAGCGTTTCATAATCGATTCCAGCGGTTCAACCTCTTCGATTGGAATCGCCGTTCTGCCATCCTTGAACCTTAGCAATGAACGAAGCATCATATGCTTCTTGTCCTCGCCTTGAACAAGATTGGAGAATTTTTTGTAAAGCTTATAATCGTTGGAGCGAGCCGCCATTTGCAGAGTGTGGATCGTCTGCGGACTAAACAGATGGTCCTCGCCGTCTTTACGCCATTGGTATTCGCCGCCAGACTCAAGCTCCGTTACACGGCCTTCTTGGTCAGCGTAAGCCAAGTTGTGATATTTAAGCGTTTCTTCTGCAATTACATCAAGTCCAATACCGCCGATACGCGAAGGTGTCCAAGTGAAATATTCATTTATGAGTTCCTCTTTCAAGCCAAGCGCCTCGAAGATTTGAGCGCCACGGTACGACTGAATCGTGGAAATACCCATTTTGGACAATACTTTCGTAACGCCTTTAGTAGCAGCTTTAATGAAGTTTTTGACCGCTTTCTCATGCGAAATATTTCTCAGCAAGCCTTGGCGAATCATATCATCAAGCGTCTCAAATGCCAAATACGGGTTAACCGCACTCACGCCGTAGCCGAGCAGCAGCGCAAAGTGATGAACCTCGCGCGGATCGCCGGATTCAAGCAAAATTGCTACTTTAGTCCGCGTACCTTGACGAATCAAATGGTGATGCAATGCGGATACGGCAAGCAATGCCGGAATCGCTGCATTTTCCTTATCGATACCGCGGTCGGATAAAATAAGAATGTTATGCCCTTTGTCGATAACGCGGTCTGCTGCTTCGCACATTTGCTTCAGTGCTGCGCGCAGTCCCTCTTCCCCTTCACTTGCCGTGAAGAAGATCGGCAGCGTAATCGACTTGAAGCCCGGACGGCGAACATGGCGAAGCTTCGCAAACTGTTCATTGGAAAGGAGCGGTGTCTCCAGCTTAATGTGGCGCGCACTTTCCGGCTCCGGATTCAATAGATTGCGCTCAGGTCCGATTGTCGTACCTACTGCAGTAATGATCTCCTCACGAATCGAATCGATTGGCGGGTTCGTTACTTGCGCAAACAGCTGTTTGAAATAGTTGTACAAACGCTGAGGACGATCCGACAATACAGCAAGCGGAGCGTCATAGCCCATTGAAGCAATCGGCTCCATGCCGCTGCTTGCCATAGGCTCAAGCACTTTGCGCAAATCTTCAAACGTATAACCGAAAGATTGCTGGCGCTGCTGTACCGTCGCATGATCAAGCTCAGGCAATTCAGGCGCATCCGGCAAATCTTCAAGATCAATCAAATGCTCGTTCAGCCACTCGCGATACGGGTGCTCTGTCGCAATTTGCTTCTTCACTTCCTCATCGGAAATGATTCTGCCTTCCTTCGTATCGATCAGCAGCATCATGCCTGGACGCAGACGGTCTTTGTATAAAATGTCCTCTGGCGGAATGACAACGGTACCCGCCTCGGAGCCTAAAATAATATGGTCATCCTTCGTCACGTAATAACGAGCTGGACGCAAACCGTTGCGGTCCAGGAAAGCGCCGATCTGCACGCCATCTGTAAAGGCCATTGCAGCCGGTCCATCCCAAGGCTCCATTAATGTGCTGTGGTATTCGTAGAAAGCTTTCTTGTCATCATCCATGCCTTCGTGGTTGGACCATGGTTCAGGAACCATCATCATTGCCGCATGCGGCAATGAACGCCCCGACAAGTATAGGAATTCCAGCGTATTGTCAAACATCGCTGTATCCGAGCCATCTGGATTAATAATCGGTTTAATTTTGTCCATATCGCTGCCGAACAATTCCGTCTCGAACAGCGTTTGGCGCGCATGCATCCAGTTCACATTGCCGCGGAGCGTATTAATCTCACCGTTGTGAATTAAATAATGGAACGGATGGGCACGTTCCCAGCTTGGGAAAGTGTTCGTACTGAAACGGGAGTGGACAAGCGCCATCGCTGTAACGACGGACTCATCATTAAGCTCCACATAGAAGGAGCCAACCTGTTCAGTCGTAAGCATGCCTTTGTAGACGATTTTCTTCGTGGACAAGCTCGGGAAATAGAACATTTCTCCGCCTTCTTTGCCCGAGAAGCGAATGGCGATTTCCGCCCGTTTGCGAATGACATACAGCTTGCGCTCGAATGCCAAGACGTCCTTCAAGCTTTCGTTCTTGCCAATAAATACTTGGCGGACAAAAGGCTTAACCGACTTAGCAGATTGACCGAGCTTTGCATCATTCGTCGGCACGGTACGCCAAGCGATGAGCGACTGGCCTTCTTCACGAATAATAGTTTCAAGATCGTTCTCCAGCGAACGGCGAACGTTCTCATCCTGCGGCAGAAACACCATACCTACGGCATATTCGCCTTCGCTTGGCAGCTCCACTTCCATACGCTTCAGCTCATTTGCAAAAAACGCATGTGGAATTTGAAGCATAATGCCTGCTCCATCTCCCGTATTTGGTTCGCTGCCTTGACCGCCGCGATGCTCCATATTCTCCAGCAACGTCAGCGCCTGGCGAATAATCTTGTGCGACTTTCTTCCTTTGATGTTCGCCACGAATCCCATGCCGCATGCATCTTTCTCAAATTGAGGATCATACAGACCTTGTTTCGGCGGTAATCCAAAAATTTTCTCTTTCATTGTGTGCAACCTTTCTATCAGAAGATTTTTGGGGCGTGCATAACGGAACCAAGCCGATCGCTGTGAGAACAAGCAGTAATGCTTCATCAAACAGGCTTGTTGCTTGATAGCAAAGCGGTTAGCAGAGCCAAACCGCCAGCTTATCACTTTGCATAATTACTCAAACGACTGTATCCGGCAGCGCGCCGAATAGGTGTACACAAACTTTTTAGCTGCACTCGCAGGGAAACGTTCGTGTTATGTTGAATAAAATTAAGCAGCGCTGCGGGGATCGTTTGAGGTTGACCATATTCCGGGCTGTATTCCGCCACTTGCGATTATTACAGTATTTTAACATCAGGCCAAAACGGAATCAATTTAATATTTTCATAATTGGGAGCAGAACGGCAATGTTCGTGTTCTTACTGCAAACTTTATACACAATTATGCAAATGAATGAAAACCCGCTGCTACTATTTTATCAAAAGGAAGTGTCTATGTTGTCTGGAAAGTGGAGGAAAGTGTCGTTTCTATTTATAATTATCGGTTTATTGGTGGCTTCACCTGGCTGGAAAACAGCTGCCGCTGCAGAAGAAGCTGCGGCTGCAACCTATCAAATTGTTGCGCTTGGAGATTCACTTACGGCCGGCTATGAGTATGGCTTTGATGCAAAATCTGTGCCCTATGGCTATGTGGAGCATGTATATGAGCAGGCCTTGTTCCAGGGGCTTCGCGCGGAATATGTCAATTATGGCCTGCTTGGGCTGACGTCAACAGGCTTTAGCCACTTACTTGGAGCGGTTAAAGATGGCAAAAGCGTCTCTGTGAGCGATGTGCAGCCTAGCCTGAAAGATCCGCGTGCCACTAGCATTATTGGCGATACTGCAAAAATCGGAGGCAGCATCCGCGGTGCCGATCTGATCGTCATGACGATTGGCGGCAATGATCTGCTTGGTGTAGCTGCACAAATCACTTCCACAACGACAGATGAGGAGAAGGCACAGCTGCTGCAAGCCTCATTGACTCAATATGAAACGGGACTGACTGCAGGACTGCAGGCGGTAACGTCACTCGCGCCAAAAGCAAAACTCGTGATCGCCGATCAATATATGCCGATTCCGGCAACGATTACGGTTGGCAGCCTAAGCTTTCCTCTGCCTCCAGATGCAGCACGCCTGCGCGAATTTGAATTACAGGCGCTGAGCCAGCTAAACGAAAAGCTAAAAACGATTGTTGCCGCTATAAAAGCGGAAGGCATCGATATTTCCATCACTGAGGTCAGCAAGCCTTTTGTCGGCAAGGAGCTGGAATATACGTCAATCTCCAACAGCGATGTCCACCCGACTCGCCTTGGGTACGCTGCTATGGGTCACACTTATTCTACCACAATATGGAATAAATATTTGAATGTTCGCACTCGCCCAGCGAATGTGCCCGTTTCGGTAGTTGTGCGCGGCAAGGAACTGCCCGCTGCATCCCCTGCCACGATGAAGAGCAATCGCACCTTCGTACCGATGCGCGACATTACAAATGCCATTGGAGCGAAGCTTGACTGGAACAAAACGACCCAAACGGCAACCGTTTCCTACAATAAACATACGGTAGCGTTTACGATTGGATCGTCAACTATACTCGTCGATGGCGTGAAGAAAAAACTGAACAGTCCTGCCGCTTATTTGCAAAAGAACGGCAAAGAGCAAAAAACCTATTTGCCGCTAGCGGTCCTCTCCGAGGAACTTGGCTTGCAGGTTACCTACCGCAGTACACTTCAAGCTGCCTTCATCAACTAGCTTCAAGCTAGGAAAGCAGGCAGGCGCAAGACTACTCATAAATGAAACAAATGGCAGCCGTCCTAAGTGAACGACTGCCATTTGTTTTATCCGATTGGCGCAGCCCAATCCAGAGGCTCCATCAACGGCTACTTGTATTGCTTTCCAAGCTGCTCAAGCAAAGCAAGCCCCTGCTCGGACCAGCGCTTTAACCGGTCAAGCGTAGCCACTTCGGCTGCCAAAGCCGCATGCAGCGATTCGCGGTAATCCGGCACATGGCCGCTAAAGGTCTGCAGCTGGCGCAGCGGAATCATCGTCTTCTCTGTATAGGCCAGCGCCGGCCGCTCATGAAATAGCGGTACATCCGGCTCATACGGATGGTGCAGGTCCCCTTGCTGTGGATGCTTAAGGACAGCCAGCACCTTGAACAAGGCACGGGGCCCATGCAATTCCATTACTTCTCCTACATATAGTCCCGATCTTACTTCCGCTTTTACAATGGCTCCGACTTCAAACGCGCTCCTTGCTTCTTCCATTAAGCATGCCTCCTACTTGAATGCCCATTATAAGTGTAATACTTATAACTGCTTATATTTTAAATGAAACGATCCTAATGAATAATCTGCTTCCGGTTAATGCCATTCTAATCATAAAGGACAATAGCGCCGGCAGGCAAGCTCTGAACCCCGCTGCTTGCGACAGGTAGCTGCATCAGCATATTGAGCAAGCTACTAAAGAACGCAACAGGTGCGGACACTTGCATTTTAATAACCTGGAATGACTTGTGTTCCCAACCTTGGCGACGTATTATGGAATTAGAAAAGTAGGTGACATTATGCGTAAGAAAAGAGTGCTGCTGCTCTCCGAGGGCTTTGGCTCGGGACATACGCAAGCCGCATATGCTTTAGCGGCGGGACTGCGCCAAATTAACCCCGAGATTCAAACCCGCGTTATCGAGCTGGGCAAATTTCTTAATCCGGTTGTCGGGCCATGGATTATGTCTGCTTATCGCAAAACCGTAAGCAAACAGCCAAAAATGGTCGGCCTGATGTATCGCAGCAATTACAAGAAATCGCTTAACCGCTTTACGCAGCTTGCTCTTCATCGCATGTTCTATACACAAACGTCGCAGGTTATTTCCCAGTTGAAGCCGGATCTTATCGTATGTACGCATCCTGTTCCCAATGCAGTCGTAGGCAGGCTAAAGCGTCTTGGACTACATATTCCGCTTTACACGCTTATTACCGATTACGATGCTCATGGCGCATGGGTCAATCCGGAAGTCAGCAAATACCTGGTATCTACCCCGCTTGTGAGAAACAAGCTGATGGAGCGCGGCGTAATACCCATGAAGATAGAAGTGACCGGCATTCCGGTACATCCGAACTTCTGGACAACCTACGACAAGCAGGAGCTGCTGCAAAAGTTCAACTTAAAGCCGATGCCTACCGTGCTTATAATGGGTGGCGGGTGGGGATTGATGTATGAAGACAATCTCCTTGAATATATGACCAAGTGGCGCGACAACATACAGTTGATATTCTGCGTAGGCAGCAATGAGAAGGTAAGGGAAAAAATGCTTTCGAGCACGAAGTTTCAGCATCCGAACATTCAAGTGCTCGGGTTTACGAACGAGATCAGCAAGCTGATGGACATTGCCGATCTTCTCGTGACGAAGCCTGGCGGGATGACCTGTACCGAAGGCATGAGCAAAGGAATGCCAATGCTCTTCTATGAACCGATTCCGGGACAGGAAGAAGAAAACTGCGAATATTTTATCCGCAATGGCTTTGGTGAAATGCTTGATTCTGCTGCAATGGTAGATAAGTGGTTTGCCATGATTCAGGAACCGTATACCTCAGGCCAATTCCGAGAAAGCTTGCTAACGAAGCGCAACCAACAATACGACCCGAAGAGCTGCCCGAATGCCGTCCTGCGTTTAATGCAGTGACGGCGTTTTTGTCAGACTCATCGGCCAATCGATAAGGAGTGGAAAGCGAATGAAGGAACGCAGCATGGACGGTAAAACGATTATTTTACGGGTGGAAATCGATATTCAGCAAGCACAGTTCGGCAAGGCCGCGACGGCTATTGAGACTGCTGGCGGCGATATTATAGCGATTGACGTCATTCATACCGATAAAACAACGACCGTACGGGACTTGACCGTAAAGATGACCGAAGCAGGCACAGCCGATCGTATTTCCTCGGCTCTTGGCACGCTGCCCGGCATCCGCCTTCAGCACATTTCCGATCGCACCTTTCTGCTCCACCTTGGTGGCAAAATTACGGTTCAGCCAAAAACGCCGATACAGAACCGCGACGATCTCTCGCGCGTTTATACGCCAGACGTCGCAAGAGTATGCCAAGCGATTGAACAAGATCCGTCCAAAGCATTTACACTAACGATTAAACGCAATACCGTCGCTGTCGTCTCTGATGGCAGTGCCGTGCTCGGGCTTGGCAATATCGGGCCATATGCGGCAATGCCTGTCATGGAGGGCAAGGCGATGCTGTTCAAGCAATTCGCAGACGTTGATGCGTTTCCCATTTGCCTCGATACCCAAGATACGGAACAGATTATTCAAGCCGTCAAACAATTAGCGCCGGGCTTCGGCGGTATTAATCTAGAAGATATTTCCGCTCCGCGCTGCTTTGAGATCGAACGCCGATTGCGTGAAGAGCTTGATATCCCTGTGTTTCACGATGATCAGCACGGTACAGCCGTCGTCCTGTTCGCCGCTATGCTGAATGCGCTCAAGCTGACGGGCCGAAACATTTCTAATACCCGCTTCGTTATATGTGGTATTGGTGCAGCAGGTACGGCTTGCACCAAGATGCTGCTTGCCGGCGGCGCAAAACATATTATTGGAGTCGACCGTGAAGGGATTTTAACCGCAGACCGCCATTATGACAATGGCATGTGGCAGTGGTACGCCGAACATACAAATACCGAGAAGAAGGCGGGCCATTTGTCCGAGGCGCTTGCTGGTGCAGATGTATTTATTGGCGTATCGGCGGGCGGGATTTTGACCAGAGCGCATATTGAATCGATGAATGCAGAGCCGATCGTATTTGCTATGGCGAATCCCGAGCCTGAAATTCGTCCAGAGCTGGTCGAGGATATCGTTGCTGTGTTTGCAACAGGGCGATCCGACTATCCGAATCAAATTAACAACGTTCTGTGCTTTCCGGGCATTTTCCGCGGGGCACTCGATAGCCGTGCAACTACCGTCAATGAAGAAATGAAGCTGGCTGCCGCCGAAGCGATTGCTTCTGTCATTAGCGATGACGAGCTCAGCCCGATGTATATTATCCCTAGCGTTTTCAATGCCAAAGTCGTAGAAGAGGTGCGAAAACGCGTCATCCATGCTGCTATCGAAAGCGGTGTAGCTCGCAGACATCCGCGCGAATAGCCTCACAGAAAGGAAGAAATGCTACATGTCTACAGCATCCTTGCAGCGCCGGGAAGCGATTCCCGAGCTGCAGATGGTTCGTGCAATGGCCATATTAGGTGTATTATCGGTCCACTCGACCTCCTACGCTACGCTGAAAATGGTCAATTCCGGCTACTATTTCTTATATAACTTTTTTAATATTTTTATGAAATTCGGCACGCCGACCTTTATTTTTCTAAGCAGCTTTGTGCTATTTTACAATTATTATACGAGGCCGCTGGACGCCAAGCTGATTGGCTCCTTTTATAAACGCAGAGCGCTTTATATCATTATTCCTTATTTGGTTTTTTCCGTTATTTATTTCACCCTGCTGCATTACAACTACTATCCAAACAGGCCGCTTGATCAAACGCTAAGCAGCTTCTGGGACAAGGTGTTGACGGGCAACGCCTATACGCATTTGTATTTTGTGTTTATCAGCATCCAGTTTTATTTGCTTCTTCCGTTGTTTCTATGGCTGTTGAAGAAGTTTCCAGCTCTAGTCAAATGGGCAATACCAGCCGGCTTTGCCATTCAATGGGCCTTCGTTCTCATTAATAAATACGCGCTGACGACGCCGATACCGAATAAGGGCAGCTACTCGCTATCCTACTTCTCCTACTATTTGATGGGGGCAGCAATCGGTATCTATTTTCCGAAAATCAAGCATTGGATCATTATAAACAAACAAAATGCGAGCAAAACGCGAGTTGCGGCATGGCTTGCATTATGGTGCCTATGGCTTGCCGCTGGGTTATGGCATGTAAGCATTTGGTATGATACGAGACTTAAAATCGAGAGCTACCACTCGCTGCTGTATGAATTTTTATGGAATATGCATACTTTCTTCTCGGCGCTCGTGCTGCTGCAGCTTGGCTTTCTGCTGTACCGCAAGGCAGCGCCTTGGCTAGTTTCGCTGCTTTCTAAGCTTGGCGCTTTATCGTTCGGCATTTACTTGGTTCACCCGTTCATCCTGTTCTACTACCGCGAATATCCACCTGTGACAGGCAATTCCTTGCTGCTGCACAGCTGGTATGTGGGCGGCTATGCAGCTGCGCTCGTCGGCTCTTGGATTATCGTTTCATTAGCCGCACGGTTTTTGCCTTTCTCCTGGGTGCTGTTCGGCAATTTGCCCAAACCAGGGAAACGGCGGCAAACGCCAATCGCGCCGCAGAAAGACTTTACAGCTTAACCTCAGGCTTGCTCAATGAGCAGCCTCCAGCATCATTGTCGCTTAGCGATGAATGCTGGAGGCTGTCTTTTTTTATAGCAGATGTTTCAAAATTGGTGGTTGTCCCTTGCCCGGCCTACAGCGCGCTGCCTCCATACAAGAATCGATATTCCCAATGGGTGCCTGCTATGCTGCTTATCGTTACGCCGCCAGCCTCATTGGAATATGTATGCAAAATTTTGCCGTCCCCTAAATAAATCCCGTCATGCGTAATCGTTGCTGATGCTTTGTTCGTGCCTGCATAAGCAGAAGCTTTACTTCCCTTATAAGACATGAAAAACATAAGATCGCCACGCTTAAGCTGACGCCAGTCCGACACCGCTTTCCCTCGCTGCGTAATATACTCCCCTTGTCCCCTCGAATCAGCTGGCAGCTTAATGCCTACCCCATCCAGAAAAGCTTGCCTTACAAAATCCGAGCAATCAAATGTGGATGTCGTGCTGCGGCTTGAGCCATATTCATAAGGTGTACCTAAATATTTAAGCCCCGCCGCAATGACGCTTTCCACAGAACCGGTCGATGGTGCTGAGCTGCCTGAACCGCTGCCACTGCCGCCACTTCCACTGCCGCCTGATGAAACGTTTCCTGAGACGCTAATATATTGGGATTGCGAGCTGACAAAGCCAGCTTGTCCAGAAGAATCTTTAATTTCATACCAACTGCCGTTTGGCTGGGATACAATCGCTACCTGCTCACCAGCCTGCAAAAACCGGATACGGCTAGCCGACAGAGAAGCGCCCGTCCGAAAGGCTACCGACTTTTGAATCGTACCTGTTGCCGTGTTTGGCTTCGCTACGGATGATACTGAAAAATAGGAAGGCGAAGCATAGCCTGTCCGTCCAGAAGAATCCTGCAGCTTATACCAATACGCATTGGAAGCATCCAGAATCGTTACCTGTTCTCCTTTTTTAAGCATGCGAATAACGGGAGCCGATGCCGCTGGTGCGCTGCGGAAGTTCACGCCTGCATCTACGGTTGCGCTCTGAGCAGCCATCACTGTGGGAATTGAAGCCGAGACAGAACCCAGCAATAGGGATGCAGTGAAAGCGGCGGTGATCATCCTTTTTTTCATGGTGTGTTTCAAGCTGTACGCCTCCTTGGTTGTTTGAAAATAAATAAATGGTGCTTCAACCATTGTAGGGTCGCCATCTTGCCGCCAGCATCAACCTTTTATCCTATTTGCCAATTTGCCAAATTGGTAAATTGGAAGCATTAAAAATTCGCATTAAAAAACGAAGAGGCCTTCGCATTTGCGAATGACCCCTTCATATAAAGCGCTGCAGCTACTGCTGTTACTCACTTTATTGCTTTTTTAACCCAAGTCAGAAAACAAGACTTTAGTCGCGATAATCAACCGAGACTAAAGGACTAGTTAAATTGGTTTATTTTACCTTGGGAACAATTACATCCCTTTTATTCGACATCTCACTCGACATTTGGCTCGCGTTGCGCAGGCTCCAGCTCATGAGGCTCCACATGGACATGCACACTCATAATATTATGCTTGCGCTCCATGCGATGCTCAATATTATCACAAATGATATGGCTTTCGATTAGCGTGAGCTCTGGATCCACCTGTACAATGACGTCAACCAGCACGTTGCTGCCATGAACGCGGGCTTTAATATCCTTAATGGATTTCACCCCTTTCGTACGTTCAATCGTCGCTCTAAGCGTCGTCAGCTCCTTCTCATCGAAGCCGTCCGTCAGCGCATGGGTCGAGCTGTAGAAAATTTCCCAAGCCGTCTTGCAAATGATAAGACCGACCGCAATTGCCGCTACTGGATCAAGCCAAGGCAGGCCGAACTGCGCGCCGATAATGCCAATCGCTGCTCCCGTACTGACTAGCGCATCGGATAAATTATCTTTTGACGCCGCCATCAGCGCCTGATTGTTGATCCGCTTGGCCAGCCGCCGATTGTAATAATAGACGCTCAGCATGACGACCGCAGAAAATAAAGCGATCCACGCCGAGCTAAGCGCTGGAGCAGCCTCCGCATCTGACCAAAGTGCTCCGACCGCTGTAATCAGTACTTGAATGCCGACCGTTGCCATAATAAAGGACGCAATCAGCGCGGCAATCGTCTCTGCCCGAAAATGTCCATACGGATGATCTTTATCCGGCGGCTTCTGTGAAATTCGCAAACCGATAAGTACCGCAAGCGATGCCACGATATCCGTTAAATTGTTAAAGCCATCCGCAACGAGCGCTCCAGAAGCAAAATAATAGCCGCCTCCAAGCTTTAGTGCGGTAAGCGTCAAATAGGTGGCAATGCTAAGCCAAGCACCCTTCTCGCCCTGCTTAATTTTTTCATACTGATCCAAAGCGTCCTTACCTCATTTCCTAATGATCTCCAAGTAAAGGTATCATACCCGACTAAACCAGAGTGGGTCTAGAGAAACAGTGTTGACCTTATGCGTACTTTTATGCAGCAGGGCAACACTTTACCTTGAAAATCGCATAACGGCAAGGGCTGAGGCGGATCGCTTTAAAACGCTATTTCAGAAAAAAAATTTCGCGAAACGGTTTTATCGGCTCGGCTTGCTCCAAATGAAATGATCCTTGAACCATTTTGGACGTAAGGGCATTCCAGCGGTTGCAAGCATCGCTTTTTGCAATATAGGCGAAGGCCGTTGCCACATCATCGCACTCAAAGCAATAGAAAAACTGCGTGCCATTTTGAAAAATAGAATAGTTGGAGATGCCGGCACTGCGATGCTCTTCCATAATTTCCGGCCACGGATCAAGATGCATCCGGACATATTCCTCCAAGCATTCCTCCTTCACCTGCCAGCTCCAGGCATATTTATTGCTGAGTGCCATGATGCTTCCTCCTTTTTAACCCGGCCCTGTTTTAGTAGACTTCCTTCCACTCTGCAATGTTTGCCGCATCAAATTTGAATGGATCGCCGAGCATAATTTGCGTGCCGCCGACGTCAACGATCACTTCTTTATCACCGAGGCGTCCTGCTGTAAACTTGTCGCCTACCTCGCCTTTAATGGTGCCATTCACTAGTGCGTCAGCCGCATAGCCGGACAAGTAGCCCACATCAAGCGGATTCCACAAGTACATCCATTCACTCACGCCGCTTTCAATATATTCCGCCATTTCGCTTGGTAGGCCCAGGCCCGTCAAATGAACTTTGCCCGTCAGTCCTTTATCGGTAAGCACTTTGCCTGCCGCAGCAATCCCTACTGTCGTTGGCGCAATGATTCCTTTCAGGTCTGGATATGATTTGAGCAGCGCCTCTGTTTCCGATACGCTTTTGTCCCGCAGATCGTCGCCATAAGCGACCTTCACTAGCTCGATGTCTTTATATTTCGGGTCCTCCAGCTCTTTCTTCATCCATTCGATCCATGTGTTCTGGTTCGTCGCCTGCGAAGTTGCACTGAGAACTGCAATTTGCCCTTTACCGCCGATCATATCGGAAATGGCCTGTATCTGCACACGCCCAATACGCTCAGGGTCTGCTTGGTTAATGTGCACCATCCGGCTTTCCCCATTAACTGCGGAATCAAGCGACAGCACCTTGATGCCTTGATCCATCGCTTTTTTCAGTGCAGGCTGCAAGGCGTCGGGATCATTGCCGACGATGGCGATAGACGCAACCTTTTGCGAAATGAGCTCCTCGATCATTTGAATTTGCGCTTCAGCAGTCGGCTGATCCGGCGCCTTCAAAATCGCCTCATGCCCCAGTTCCTCAATCGCCTGCTTAAAGCCTTCCATTTCTTTCTCGCCATACGGGTTGCCCGTATTTTTAAAGATGATGGCAAATTTCTTCTTGCCGCCGCTCGCACCGGTATCGCCGCTGGACTCCCCTGCTGGCTTGCTTCCCGAAGTGCTGCATGCGGCTAAAACCGTTAACACCATGATTACTGTCAAAAATGTCGCTAAAACCTTTTTCATCTGTATTGCCTCCCTTTTATCATTTGTATATAAAAAGCTGCATCTTTCCCGGATGAGCCGGGCAGGCTGCCGCAAACGAAACGCTTTTCTCTCTCTGCTGCCCGCTCCTGTTAAAAATGCAGCCGTTTACCGTGCATTGCGCTTAGCGGCTTGGCTTCTTTGCAGGAGAAGACAGCTTAAGCTTCGGCAGCATAACCGCTACGATGAGCAGCAGACCGAGAATAATAAGCAGCATTTGCGCAGGCACATTGACGAGCCCAAGGCCGTAGCGCAGGAAGCCGATCAGGAACACGGCCAAAATCGCGCCAATCATTCGCCCTTTGCCGCCCGCTGTGCTAATGCCGCCAAGAACAACCATCGCAATAACATCCAGCTCATAGCCTGTCGCTACATTCGGTCTCGTGCTGCCCATGCGCGAGGTGAGAAACAGCGCCGTAACTGCCGCCATCAAGCCCGCCAAGGTGAAGACGATAATTTTCATCCGATCGACGCGAATACCCGAGAAGCGGCTCGCTGTCAAATTGTTGCCCATCGCATAGATGCGCCGCCCGAAGGTCGTGCGATGCAGCAGCACGATGAACGCCGCCGCGAATACGGCGAATACAATGAGAATAAAGGGAACCGGGCCAACGTAGCCCCAGCCAAGAAAGCTGAACCACTCTGGAAACTTGCCTGCCGCTTGATCCTCCAGCAAAATATAAGCGATGCCGCGATAAATAATCATCGTTGCCAGCGTCACTATAACCGAGGAAAGCTCCTTGAACTTGACGATTAACAGGCCGTTAATAAAGCCGCATACGACGCCGACGCCAAGGCAAATCAGCATTGCCAGCGGCATGGGAACGCCCGAGTTATATAAGTCCGCCATGATGACGGAGGATAACGCAACAATCGATGCTACAGAAATATCAATGTCCCCAAGAATGATGATAAGCACCATCGGCAGAACGATAAACGCTTTATCAAGAAACGTCATCGTCGCATCCCGCAGGCTGTCAAAGCTCCAATAATACTCGGACAAATTCATATTCATAATGTTTACGGCAATAAATATCAGCACCAGCATCCATTCCCATTGCATAAAAAAGCGCTTCCATGAAAAGGCCCGGCTGCCCGAAATGACTCGTGTTTCCATCGTTAAATGTTCCTCCTCATGAGGTTATTGCGGTCAACGCCCCGTTTAACGAGCGCATTCGTAATAACGGCGATCAATATAATCGAGCCTTGAATGCCCGTCTGCCAAAAAGGCGATACATTAATAAGCGGCAGCGCATTATTAAGAATGCCGAGCAAGATCGAGCCAAGGATAACACCGGAAACTTTGCCCGAGCCGCCCGCAATGCTCACGCCGCCGAGTACACAGGCCGCAATTACGCTTAGCTCATATCCCATAGCTGTGTCGCCTTGCGCAGAAGCGAACTTGGATACCCATAGCACACCGGCTAGACCAGATAAACCGCCCATAATCGAATAAACGAGCCATAAAATGCGATCATTGCGGATGCCGCTGATTTTCGCCGATTCCGGATTGCTGCCCACCGCGTAAATCTGTCTACCGGTACGGGTGTGATTGATGAAATAATAAAATACGATGTAAATGACGACCGCAATGACGATCAGCGTATTGATGCCGAAAATCGAGCCTGTTGCAATCGCTTTGAAGCTGACCGGCATTTGATGGGCGCTTACCCATTTGCCGCCGCTGGCCATAAAGGTCAGCCCGCGGAACACGTTCATCATGCCGAGTGTGGCGATAATCGGGAGAATGCCCATTTTTGCAATGAGAAACCCGAGTACGACGCCGCACACTAGTCCGACAGCCGTTCCAAGCATAATCGCAATAAGCGGATTGACCTCCGGGAACGCATTTACCGTCAGGGCAGCAATCATACCCGACAGCGCAAGCGTCGCTCCAATTGACAGGTCAATCCCTCTTGTAATGATGACGAGCATCATGCCTGCCGCCAAAATGCTCAAAATCGCCGTATTCGTAATCATGTCGTTCATATTTTCCAGCGTTAGAAAGCTTGGATTGCGCAGCTGCACGATAAGTGACAGCACAATAATAAACCCCAGCAATCCCAGCTCGCGAAACTTCGCGACCACAGCGCTCAGCGACTGCTTCTCTGCTGGCTTGTTTACTAGCCCCTTGGCAGCCATTTTTGTCTCGGCCATTGCCGTCCCACCCTTTTCGTTCATAATGGAATATTCCCCGTTCAAAAATAACGCTTGCGAATCGTCCCGTCTTAGCAGCAGACTGTTCTTGCTATAGCTCACCACCGCTACGCTAGCACAACACCCGGGCTGCGACTTTCCATCGCCGCCTGCAAAATATTTTCCTGCGTCACCTCATCCTTGCCGAGCATCGCCGTCATTCGGCCTTCGCGCATAACGGCGACCCGGTCGCACATCCCGATGATTTCCGGCATTTCCGAGGAAATCATAATGATGCCGTAGCCTTGCCCCGCCAAGGTGCTAATAATTTCATAAATGGCTGATTTCGCCCCAACATCTACACCTTTCGTCGGCTCGTCGAGTATGAGAATATCAAGATCAGCCGTCAGCAGCTTGGCAAATACAACCTTCTGCTGGTTGCCGCCAGATAGCGAGCTGACCAGATTGTAAATGCTTGGCGCCTTGACGTTCATTTTTTGCGCCAGCCTGACTGCTTCCGCCTCTTCCTTCCCCGTATCAAGCGAGCCTTTGCTGACGAAGCGATCCAATGCGGGCAGCGTGATATTGCGTGAAATTTCCCAGTCCAGCACCAGCCCCTGCTTCTGCCGATCCTCCGGCAAGTAGCCAATGCCAAGCTTCATCGCCTGCTGCGGATTATCTACTCGCACCGGCTCGCCCTTCACGAACACATTCCCTTTGTCATACGCTTCAATGCCGAACAGGCCTTGAAATACCTCTGTGCGTCCTGCGCCTACAAGTCCGGTAAAGCCTAATATTTCTCCGCGCCGCAGCGAAAAAGAAATATCCGCAAAATAGCCTGTTCTGCCCAGCCCCTCTGCACGGAGCACTTCCTCCCCCAGCTTTGCCTCCGTCTTCGGAAACAGCTGGGTAATTTCCCGGCCTACCATGGCGACGATTAAATCTTTATTGTCAATTTCATCGACCTGCCAGCTGCCGATATATTTGCCATCGCGGAACACGGTCACCTTGCTCGCCAGTCGATACATATCCTCGAAACGATGGGAGATGAAAATAATCGAAGCTCCCCGATCGCGAAGCCGCTCCGTAATTCGGTACAGCTCCTCGCTCTCCCGCTTCGTGAGCGCCGCTGTCGGCTCATCCATAATGATGATTTTCGCATCGGCGGATAGCGCTTTCGCAATTTCGACGATTTGCTGCTCCGCTACGCTGAGCGACCCCATCAGTGTACGCGGGCTGAATTTTGCGCCAAGGTCATCCAGCAGCTTTTGCGCTTCCTTGTGCATCTCGCTCCAGCGGATGCGACGCGTGCCTTTTTGCACCTTTTCATGCCCCATAAAAATATTTTCCGTCACGCTAAGATCCGGATAACAGGTGACATGCTGGTAAATCGCAGCGATGCCGAGGCGCTTCGCGTCATTCGGGTTTTGAAACTTCACCTTCTGCCCATTCACGTACATCTCACCTTCATCGGGCGCGTGCACGCCGGTAATGATTTTAATGAAGGTCGATTTGCCTGCTCCATTTTCACCCATTAGCGCATGAATTTCGCCGGGTCTCAACTGGAACAAAACATTGCTCAACGCTTTAACGCCGGGAAAAATTTTTGTAATCGCTTTCAATTCTAAAACATATGGCTCCATCGGCTTGCTCCTATTCATCAGCTTATTTAAAGCAAACATGAAATAGCTTTTTTGTGACGCTTTAGATGTTTATTTACTTTCTTTTGTGATTATTCATGTTCGTTGATTTATCATTTCGACATGTTGTGCGCGATTCCTTTTTTTGAAATCGGTTTTTTTGGGAAAATTTTTGAGTTCGCTAGACCGAAATTGGGTAAATATGAGAGGATATAAGGATGAGATTGCGAGACTGCCCAGCGTTACATCACCGTTGTCCGCATAATTTAAGGAGTGAACCGCTTGATTTTGTATCTATTTTTAATTATTGCCTTCTTTCTTTTCCCAATCAGCTCCATTGCTCTCATGATTCGAAGCTGGATTATAGATGAGCGTACATCCGTTAAAAAGGTGCATGTAAAAATAATGGAGCTGCTGTCCTTCATCGCAATGGTAGTGTTTCTATGTGCAGGCTTTCTTCTAAACGACCACGGTGTAGCAGGTGGGTTGCCGCTGCATCAATTGGAACGGACATTACACTTTCGGGATGCGTACGCTACCCTTTCCAATGATTATGTTGTGACCATTATTTGCAGCATGATTTTGAGCGCCTTCGCTTATTGGGGGTTGAAAAGTAACAGAGGAGCATTGTCACCGCTTCTATACACAGCAGCATCTGTCCTCTTAATTGCCAATGTTATATTTGCTATCGTTTATTTTTCGCATACTGGCTTCGGCCATTACGGCGATGATTCCGCTGGAGCCACTCCTATTATTTTGCTGCATTTAGGCTTCGCTTGCTTAATCGGTTTGTATGCAGCTGAGCTTAAGCATTCCGCCAATGCATTTATGCACAGCGCCCAGCAAGAAGAGATTGTGTACAGCAGCAAATGGCTGCGGTTCATGGACTATTTTCGCCAAAAATATTACCGGCTGCCGCTGCTCTGGTCGATTGCATTTTTCCCTGTCATGCTAATCGTCCAGTTGCCGCTTGTCCTGTTCGGACAGCGTCCAGATAGCTTCATCCGTGTATTTCTCGAAACGAGCAGCTTTCATTATTCGAAATTGCCAGCCCCTCCACCGATTCTCGTGCCGGGAGACGGTCATTATTTATGCACCGTTTCGGTGAGGGGGCATCGTAAAATCGTCAAGCCACTGCGTGCCGGGCTTCGGCACGGCAACAGAATCGTCGTCAACCGCCAGCTGCTGGTTGCGAATGCTTTTGAAAATATTATTGAAGAGTACGCGCCACGAACGCACAAAATCATCCGCCGCTGCTATGACAAATATGGCTATCCGCTCAGTAAGCACATCAATCAGCCGTGGTCTGCCGATGTCGTTTACCTGCTGATGAAGCCGCTGGAATGGATTTTCCTCGCCGTATTGTATACGGTCGACCGAAACCCAGAAAACCGTATTCATCGGCAATACAGCGAGCTGCGAAAATAGCCTTTTGACAATAAAAAGAGCAATGAAAAAGAGAGATTAGCTTTGCTTAAAAAAGCAGGCTGATCTCTCTTTTTTTTAAAACGAAAAGGTTGGATTCATTGGACATATGCTGTCATTATGCCTGGTACGGCACACTTCCAATAAACTCCAGCTGTGTGGATGTATCTTGATAGCTCCCCTGTTCGCCACCATACTCGAAGTTGTACAGAATAATGACGGTATTAAATTCATCCAAAGTCATACCTTTTAGTAAAGCGGCAAACTTCGGAATCAATTCCTCCTCATAGGAGAAGCCTGCCAGCAAATTCGCTGCATCGCCACCTCGATCTTCCTCTGCGAAAAATTCAGCTTCCCTGAAATCATCGTCATACCACTCGATGCCAAAATGCCCCGCGAAGGCAGAAGGAATCGAATCTCCATCCTCTGTATAATTAATTTCAAGCAGATCATCGAACTGCTCCTCAGAGCCCAGCTTCCCCAGCCATAATGAAGCATAACCTGCTTTTTCCATGATAGTCCCTCCTGTAGCTTCTCGATAATATTTTCTTCTTTGAAGTCCATAAGCACTTCTTCCCTCCTCATCCTTCAAATCATGAATGATTAAAGCATTTGTTAAAGATAAAGTTGTTGATTTTTGTAATGTGAGATCATAAACATTATGATATCTAACTTTAACTCTGAATGGCTCTTTTGTTTCTAAAACAATTACATAGAAAGATATATCAAGTGTCCCAATGTAATCATCCTCATAATCGAGTTCAACCTCGTACTCCATTTTAACAAATAGTTGTTGTACACCCACGAACCATGAGCATTTAGCTTGTCAGTTATTATTTCATGATTTTTTATAGGGTAAGCGTCAAATAGCCCCCACCTGTTCAACTAGACGAGGGCTAAGTTATGCTGAATTATGATTTAACAAGTTAGCGGAAGTGATGCTGACCGAGGTAACAGCTTGTCCAAAGCTCCTGGATCGTCGCCGGAAAACCAATCGATTGATCTGGTTCATCCTTCGCAAGCGGCCATGGAGCAAATCGCGCAGAGATTGTATGCTGCGATTTCCGTTCATCCTCACCATTCCGAAACCGCACACCGAAACAACCCCGGCCGAAAGACAGGAATCCGCACATTACATGCCGTTTTCTGCGCCATCGTCGCGCAACCTTACAAGAGTGTAAGGCAATTGTCATCTAGATCAATGGCATCAACCTATCTGCTCCTCTATACTAATCCATTGATAGGACTATTTTTAAGGGGGAGTTGGCGTGAGGTTTTTTGAAATGCTGTTATTCTTTTCAAGTGCTTGTTTGTTGGCACTCCTGTTCATTTTCAATCAACGTATCCGAAGATCAGCTTTGCTCCTGACAAGCGGAGCAGGCTCCATTTTTTTAGTGATACATTTGCTTGTCGAAGGATACAGGGTTCAGCTTTTATTTTTATACGGATTTACGATCCTGATGCTTATGCTTTCGCTTATAGACGTTTTCATAACGCCGAAAGTCGTTCGGACTGCCTCGCGAATCCGTAGGGTGCTGGGCCGCCTTTTTATCGTGATTGGGCTAATCGCAACGGGGTGCTTCCTCTATGTGTTTCCCGTATTCGACTTTCCGGCGCCAACCGGCGAGTTGAAGGTAGGCACGCAAGTCTTTCATTTCATCGATCCAAGCCGGGAGGAGACATTTGGCAAAACCGCGACAGGCAAGAGGGAATTGATGGTTCAGGTATGGTATCCGGCTGGCACCGGCAAGTACGCTCCCTTTATTCCCGATACCCAGATTTTACGTTATATGGCCGCGAACTATGGCCTTCCCGGGTTTACTTTTCAACACCTGAAGTACGTATCCAGTCATGCTTATTCGGGGGCCGAAGTCTCTTCGGCACAGACTTCATACCCGCTGATCCTTGCGAATCCCGGCAATGGCTCTTCCAGGTTCCTCCACACGTCGCAAGCCGAAAATCTCGCGAGTCACGGATATATCGTGGCAGTGATCGACCACACCTACAATACATTTGCAACCGAGTTTCCGGACGGTCGAATCACGACCAGCACAACCAACGACTTATTCTCGCCCGACCATGATTACCGGACGAGTAGAGGAAATCGCGACAAGTTGGGAAAAGTTCTAACCGACGATGTGGCGTTTGCACTGGACCAATTCGAGCTCATCCAATCGGGGCAGATTCCAAGTCATCTAAAAGGGAGGATTGATCTCGGTCATGTCGGGGTATTCGGTCATTCCATCGGCGGAGCGACGGCCTATGACGCTTCTTACGATCCGCGAATCGCGGTTGGAATAGACCTTGATGGAGGGCTTTATCGATTGCGTGACAGAGAGGGTCTGCGAAAGCCGTTTTTGTTCATCAACTCGGAAAGCTATTCTGAAAAATTAAAAATGGTGATGGATAACCGGGTCTACACGGATGCAGAGCTTAACCGTATGGGCTCAACAAGAGAGTGGGAGGATCAAGTAACAGAAGATAAAAAGTTGGAGCTTGAACGGATGCGCGAAACGGTCGACGAAGGGGGACAAGTCCTCTATATCGAAAATACGGAGCATTTGAATTTTGCCGACGTACAGTTCATTTCTCCGATTTTCAAAATGCTGGGTATTACAGGAAAGATTGCGCCCGAAAGAGCGAACTCCGTTATCAATGCCTATATGCTGGATTTCTTCGATATGCATCTGAAAAATCAAGGCGGAATCTTAATGAAAGGACCGGATAGCCGCTTTCCGGAGGTGAAGTTCTTAACCTCACTATAAATTACGGAACAGGCTACCTATTTTGATATGCTCTCCTTCAAGTAAACAGGTTTAATAAATAAACCGCTACTTGAAGGGGAGTTTTCCTTTGTCTAAGAAGAACGAATACAATGCGATTGAGAAACTAGCCATCATACAGGAGTTAAAAGCAGGGCAGAGCAGCCGTGTGGAAGTAGCAAAAAAAACATAACATCAGCGTTACCACCTTTAGCAAAGGGCGGTCTACCAATCATCAGGAACGAATAGACATTGTTCTTTACTGTCATGCCCACGATCATGACTACGGGAAGACAGCGGAACAGTATCATTCGCAAATAACCAGTTCTTTCTCCCGATTACGAATGGCTTGATCGAGCGCTTACTGCGATTATTATCGCTCTCGAGCCGACCATCCTTCAGGAAGGCAATTTTCCCCACTGATTCAGGCTGTAAGCAATCGCTCTTCCAAACAGACACTTCGGCAGTGTTTGAGAGCGCTGTTGCTTGAGCCATATTAGAGAAGGAGAAACGCTGCCAGGTGGATCTACAGTGGCAAGAGGTACAAACTGTACGGGAGAAGTCTTTGGATCTGGAGTAGCTGAGGATGATACACGCTTTATTTTGTACAGCCAATATTTCAATTGTTCGACAGAACAATGATTTGCGGAGCACCAAGCTTTCATCGTGAGGCCACTTGCCCGATAGGCAGCCGTGTGTGCCAATCTTGTCTGCGTTGTTCTTTGGCATTCATGAGTTACCCTCCGTATTCAGGTTAATCTCATGATCTCATAGCTAGGTTAGTAGTTGAAGGGGTGGAGAGTTTGACGCTTACGTATAGGAAGCGTGCAAAAAGGGCGCCCCGGCCATATAACGGCTTCAGATGCACCCTCTTTGTATTATCTAGATTGTAATACAATTTTATTTAAGTATATCGTTTGCGAGTTGTTCAAGCAGCGCTTGTTTTCCTAGTGCGGTAAAAGCTTCATTATAATTCTGTCTCGTAGAAAGCTGATAGACTTGAGAATCCTTCACAGCTTTTAATCCGCTCCAAATCTTGCTGTCCTTAAGCACATTTTCTTCACTCTCTGACATAAGAATAATGTGATCCGGGTTTAAAGTGGACAATCCTTCAATACTTGTAACTTTGCCTCCCCATTTGTCCGGATCCGGAATACCCGGTGCTTTGGGCAGCTTCAAGTCGGAGTAAATAATATCAGCAACTCCAGTTGTGGAATAGATTCGCACTTCCTTTGCTGTTGCTTCAATGATGGCAAAAGTCTCATCAGGAATAGCCTTATTAATCTCGTCATGCAGTTGTGCAGCCCGAGCATCGTACTCTTTCAGCCATGCATACATTTCATCCTTTTTATCAAGCACATCCGCCACGAACGCAAATCGTTCCCGGAAAGAGCTGAAATTATAGGGCACTAATACTGTAGGAGCAATTTGGGAGAGTTTATCATAGATCGGTGCCTGAGGGGGACCTGCCAAAATAAGATCAGGAGCCGCCTCCATAATGATTTCTGGATTGGTCTCCGTATTGTACCACCCTGTGTTTAAAGTTTTGCTATCCAGCTTCGCCTGCACAATAGGGGTAAAGAGCGAGGGATCAGCCATATCTGTATTTCCGCTAGCAATCGGCTGGAAACCTAAAACCAGCAGTTCCTCTGTTGCTCCTGCAATATCCACAATTCGTTGCGGATTAGCGGGAATCGTTATCTGCTCCCCCCTTGCGTCAGTAACAATGCGTGTTGCAGAGCCCTCACCCTGTTGTGACACGGACGGTGAAGCAGAAGCGGAGGCTGTTGGTTGCTGTTGCTGAGTATCTGCAGCCTGCTGATTGCCTGTTGCTGAGCCCGAACTACTGCACCCAGCCATTAGCAAGATCATGACAATTGAAGTTAGTTGCACAAAAAAGGATTTCCTTAACACAAATATGCCCCTCTCGAATGATAATCATTTTCAATCACCGATTAAGCATATATCGACAACCGCAGACAAGCTACCAGCCGACGGAGAAAATAACGGTTTAACGGATTTTTTCAGGGCTTTATCACGATGTGTTGCTTATGCCGTTCCCTCCTTACGTCCGACGGAGAGC
This sequence comes from Paenibacillus sp. Leaf72, assembly GCF_001422685.1. NCBI lineage: Bacteria > Bacillati > Bacillota > Bacilli > Caryophanales > Paenibacillaceae > Paenibacillus > Paenibacillus sp. Leaf72. The sequence continues at coordinate 123,426 of NZ_LMLV01000004.1, forward strand.
AGTCAAAAGATTTACGAAACACTTCAGCAAAATGGCTGAAGTTGCTGTAGCCCACAATTTGCGCGGTCTGGCTAACACTCATATTTTCAAAACGCAGCAAGCTCCAAGCTTTTTCCATCCGTTTATCCCGCAAATAGGAAAATACACTTTTACCAAATTGCTCTTTAAATCCGATTTTCAGCTTAAAATCATTTACCCCGCACATCCGCGAAAGCTCGATCAACGAAGGGGGATCAGCCATATGTGATAGTAGAAGCTCTTCCGCTTTCTTGATTTTATCGCGATCACTTCTAGAGAGTCGGCTCGGTCTATATTTTTGGTCTCGTTCAAATAATAAAGATTCAAAATATAAAGAGAACAATTCCAAGGCCTTACTCTCGACATACATTCTGCGCATGGATGAGCTACTAGGGAAATTACGCAACTGGTTGAGAATCTGCAACGTTTCCGGACCTATACTTGTTCGAAACATTCGGAAACTTCGGGTTCCCAAAATATCTGCAAAACTCGTTTTCGTTCTCCCTCCCACTTCCTGCATATAGCTATCGAACAAGAACAGGGGGATACCAATAGCCATTGTCTGCAATTTCGACTGACTTCCATAATCGAACGATACTTGAAAATCTTTCATAAATTGCAGTGTGCAGCAGTTCGGTTCTAATTCATAGGCTGAATCCGAGACACATACCTCTGCATTTCCTTGAAAACAAAAACTAAGCTCTACCATCGCCGCGTTGGATTGAAAGCTTACAATACGCCGTTTATTAAAATTTAAATTTGATTCAATGCATTCAATACCAGAATGGGTAATGAGACGGTTTATTTTTCCTTCTCCAATCACTGAATCGAGCCGTATTTCATCCATTTTTTCATCGTAACGTTGTGGTGAGGATAAGACATTAAAATAACGATTAATGATGCCATGATGTTCAGCTCTCATAATAAACCCCGTGTGGTCGCGCCCTGACCGTCAAACAGTCTGAAAAAATTGTGAATGATGGAGTTTGCCTTTATAAATAATTCATTTTGGATGGGTACAACAATAAGCTCTGTTATTGAAAAATTCATGTTAGCTCCTTTCTTCGATTGCAATTCATATATAGTTAAATTTTTGGAATATGCCGCAGTCTGTTTTTTAACTATATCAGACGAAATTAATTACAGACTAATGCTACATTTCTTACAGAAAATACTTCCTTTAATTGTTGAACAAAACTGATATCTTTCTTCCACTTACTATTAACATTAAGCAGATAAATAACAAATGGTGGCGCTGCACCGAAACCTCCACAAAGACAATCCTCAAGACTTTTAATATCATAACCATAGTAACCACCTGGGCCGTTAATAGCCTCACCAAGTGCACAGAAGAAATCAGAAGAATTTGTTACATTGGCTGTATCAATATAGTACTTTCCATTTTGTTGATCTTGAGAATTATGGCTTGTTTTGTAATGTAATCGGGCAACTTCTATCCATCCTATTCGCTGTTCTTTTGATAACGTTGTCCATACGTTTTTTTCTGTAAGTGATGATCTTCGCATCTCCCAAATCGCTAAATCTTCTTCCGCTGCCACTTGTAACAATTCCCCAATTAATTCAAGCTCAATCCTACACTCACTAAACTCGGACCTGAAATAATATTGAGGCTCTTTTAAAATTAAATAGTAAGATCCTATTGGGATCCCCTCATTATTTAGTATAGTGAGATACAAATTATTTATATATGTTTTGTTTTTCTTGCAATATTCCTTAAACTCATCATTAAATCGAAAATTTTTCAGAATTATTTTATGAAAAACCTCACTATCCATTTTCTCAATACAGTTTCCAGTCAGGCCAATAAGTTCAGAAGAGTTTCCAATAATTAAGTCACTCTCAGCATCTATTAAAGAAAATTTATAAAACATATAGCCTCCATAAGCTTTGACTTATTTCTTCCCACCTTCTAGATACAATGGGCCTGGAAATAGTCTAGATATCCTTTACTCATGATTTAATGCAAATTCAAGCGAGCCATCCATCCACTCCCTTGCTCTTCTGTCTCTCAAAGATACTGAGGGGACTGCCTCCTTAGGGCAGAGAACTAATAGAATTTGCAGATCAACTCACTAAATGAATTACAAACATGTACTTCTTCTATTCCACTATCTGAATCAGACTTACATAAAGATACCGAAGGTTTACTGCCTGACCGATAATCGAAGCAAAAAAGATGCTCATCCTCCCCTAGCCCGAACGGGACTAAGCCAGATGGAATATGTTTTTTCACTGAATTATATTTCTCAAGAATATCAAATTCATCAAATGCCAAGAACGTCAATAAGCAAATAAATTGTATACTACCTCTTCCATCCACCATAATATTTGAAGGAGATGGATAGCCACCTTGATATTTGATTGTATAATTCAGATAGTCTTGAGGAAAATGTATGGCTAATCTCTCCTCAACCATTTTAACATTTTCAATATCAGCTTCATCATAATCTGTTGTCCAAGTGACCATTAAGAATCCACTCCAACCGTTATAAAATCCGTTAATTCTATAATCATTTTCTTCAGTTAATATCGTTTATAGATCATTCTGCTTTGTTATTCAAAATCAATCATTTCATCTATTGCATCTTTAAACCAATCCCAAAATGTAATATATGACTTGCGCTGTTCGTAACCAGGGGATGAAAAATCATGAACAATCTGTACTTCTTCAGTTTTTCCTACTTCAAAACAAGCAATATCATCATTATCAATCCTCCGGGCGAAGGGGATTAATAATCTATTTGGTTATCTCTCTTGCAATCCCTTCAATCTTTGAAGAACTTGATCCTCATTCATTACATTCCATATATCAAAATCCACTAAATTAAGTCTAACTGTCATTAAAAAAGCATCCGGATATTTAAAATCCTTTGGCAGTTGAGAAGTATTTGGTAATTTTATTTGCATGATATAGTTACCATCCCATCCAGTAATATTTGCTCCCAAAGATACATAGTTCCAAACGAATAAGAATACAAACTTCTATGTCCTTGTAAACGCTCCAAAAAATTCATCATCAGCTACTTGCCCATATTGAATGTCTTGGTAATGAGCTGCTACAGTTAGGGCAATTAACTCTTGGTGTTTTATGAGCCTCATCCAATGCCTCCCATCTATCCGGACAACCATAATACAGCTCTGGAATTGTCGGGTTTGCAATAACTCCGAACCAATTACACTCTTGGCATTGCACATTCTCAATTTGCACTCTTTGTAGTTTGTTATTCATGTTGAATAATAAACAAAACATCCACCTGTTCTGATCCCCTAATGGATAGAATGCAAGAGAAAACAAAGTATATTTTTGCACGAAATTCATCATGTTAAAAACCATGTCTAATGCACCAATCCTCTGCCCCTCAATAACAGGATTGTTTACCAGAAGTTTAAAAGCTTTTTTATCTAAAATATATATTAGTTGATTATCAATCTGTTGCTGAGAAATTAACTCATTATTTAGGTTCACTTTGGAGTAAAACCTCCTATACCAAATTTAATTAAGAACTCATTTTCTGTAGACCCCGGTATTGTTTGAGGTAGTAACTGGGATTTCGGGATTTAGCCTCGTATACTTTTCCATCATTTGCAAAATACTTGGCAATCTTCTCATCAGTAGTGACAGACATCAATGTCCTATCCATTTTAAAGGCTTTTGGCAAATCTGTGCCGAATGCACCATGAGCTTGAATACCAGTTTCACTATATGCTATTCGGGTGGCGTCACTTAATAAATGTCCTGTTTCATCATATATTAAATTCTCTAAATAGTTATCTGTCCCCGATATACTGTAACTAGTTCATCCGCTTCACCAAAAATATTCTTCAGCTTCGAACCCGCCAAAATGACACCCTTGGTACCATACTTACCCGCATGCTTCAGACCCGGAATCGGAATAATGCTCAATGTTGCTCCGATTCCTTCGCCCCAACGATCTCCCGCCGAGAGATGTTCGCCAGTAATATAATTGTTACCCGTAAATGCCTGCTGGAAGCCTTTCACCGTGCTTACCCATGGCACGAGATCAGCTAGGCAGCTTCCGCCTTGCATGTTTGCCGCACCCATCACTAGCCATTGAACAATTGGAAAAAAGCTACATCCGCTTGATTTCCGGAAACAGCCTTAGTCCTTGCTATTTTTCAGTGACTAATAAATAAGGGCATGACCATCGGATAAATCTACATCTTTTTTAATTCCCACTATAAGGACACCTTAGCCTAGATACTTTTTCTAAAATCCAATCTATGAGTACAAGTTAACAATCGAGCCCTTTCATCATTAAATTTTTTCAATTATTAACTCACAAGAACCGTCTTCCAGAGAATTAAGATCATCGTAATGCATATGATTTCCTGACGGAACTTCTGGTTGTGCAAGGGTTAGTAACTGCCTAGCTAAGGATCGTAGACCTGCTTCATTCGCTTTAATGGTAATAATGCTACCTTCAATTGAAGACTCGATTGTAAAGTTGTCGTCCCAAACAAACTTTATACCTTCTTCTTTCCGATAATTTGGTATGTTAATTTCAATATTCACATTATTCCTCCAGATAAATATGCAGATTTTGAACAACCATCATTTTCCGTGGCTTACTAGGATTAAGAGCAAGGGTTTCAAAGTTCATATGCGGCCCTCCACCATGTTTGCCTAGAATATCTGTATCCCCCATTCTAACAACACGTATACCATCTTCGGACATAAGACGTCCATTCCCCAAATCTTTATAACCTTTTTCTAAAAACTCTTCAGCTGCTGATAACACATCATTCGTTTTCATTTTCATTCCATCTATAAGTGTGTAGCTAGCAGTTTTAACAAATTCGCAAGTTCCGCCACCAGTATTATGCACCCATATCCCAAAATCACTAACAAAATAGGTATGGAACTCATCCACCGTCATATTGAAAACAGTAGCCTGCCTATGTTCCAATACAATGCGATCTATCTTGAGTGTATTGCCATCGCTCTGAACAAGCAAGTCTCCAACTTTTAAGTCTTTGACAAACGTCCACCCTTTACCTTCTACATAGAACGGATGGTTAAAGAGCAATAGCATTCCAACTGCATCATACGCATAGACGGTTTTTTGTCCCTCCGTATCAATTACGGATAGGAGACGGCCCTGATTTTCGTACGCATACGTCACCTATTTATGTCAACTGGTCGTCACCAAATTGTTCGTTCACAATAACTATCGCGGCAAGTAGCCCATTCGTTGTGGACAATTTGCAGATAAGTCCTAACAATATTAATGGTCAGGCTATCTATCTCAAAAGATGCTTTGCCTTTTCATCCTCCCTATCGGGGCGGCTTATTCTACAATTGTGTAGCATTTTGAATATCCTATTAGAAAACGAAGTTAACAAAAAACAGGTCAATCATGATAGTATCTCACCATGTTCGACCTGTTTGATGTATCGGTATAGGGTATAGCGTTATTAAGGTTAAAAAAGTAAAGTATTGATGTGCTCACAACAATTTCAAGAAATCTTTATGCGGGTATTACATGGGTTAGATGTGTTAGCTGTGTTATTGGTTGAATGATGCGTTCATTCGGCACTGGGTAGCCCCATCCAAAAAGACCTCCGAGAGATTAGTCAAATTAGAATTCTTCCAATGAAATAGCTTCAACGGAACTACAGTGAAAATTGATGAAGTTATACCCATCGTTTTCTCCATATCCGCTATCATCATGAACATGATATCTTTGATTACTATCCCAACCTTGTTCTTTTTTATCATGTATTATCAAACTGTCTGTTAAATATATATTTGTGACTTTTCTTAATGAAAGTTCGGAAACATTATGATACCTAACTTTCAATCTGAAACGTTGTTTCGTTTCTATAACCGATAGAAAGAAAAACAAATCAAGTGTCGTAATATGATTATCTTCATAATCAATGTCAATATCATAGTTAACCGCAATTATTTCCTCATACATCCAAGAACCAAGAGCATTCAACTTTTCAGTAACTATACTGTAATTATTAATATATTGCAAATAGCATCCCTCCTTGTTAGTCAATAAATTCTATTTTATTTGTTGATTTATTAATTTTTCCCAATCTTAATCTCTCTGTTGATTTTTCTACAAAATATTTAAGTTCCTTAGCATTTCTCCCTGCATCTTGATAGATGTACTCGTGCATATGTGGATTTGTGTGGTGAGCAGAGTTACCATGATCACTATAATCAATTCTATACTTTTGTTTCCCTGCTTGGTCATAAATGACTCTAGAATTCTCAATCTGTCCACTAGAACCTAAGCGGCTAAAATCAATTCTAGTCCCCGGAGCCCCTTGCGTTGGAGCATAATTATTTTTGTAATACTCATCAGGTAAAAAAGGCTCATTAGCAAAGTCATCAGCTCCACCCATCCTTGGAATCTCACAATTATGAACCCAAATCCCCAGATTCGATACAAAATATGAATTAAAGTCCTCAACCTCAAAGTTATAAACCGTTGCTTCGCGCGACTCTTTTTCGATCTTGTCTATTGCCAGTTTAGTGCCGTCACTCGAAACAAGCAAGTCGCCGACTTTCAGGTCTTTAACAAACGTCCATCCTTTGCCATCAAGCCAGAATGGATGCTCGCCTGTGACCTCGATGATTTCATCCCCGATGTGGACATAATAGATTTCGTCAGCCTGTTTCTGGAACAGCCCTACGACCTCTTGATTTATAGGCTTTTTATAGGCGATCAAATCATTGAAACAACGTTTAACCATCCATNCTTGCCATCAAGCCAGAATGGATGCTCGCCTGTGACCTCGATGATTTCATCCCCGATGTGGACATAATAGATTTCGTCAGCCTGTTTCTGGAACAGCCCTACGACCTCTTTATAGGCCACTTCGGCACTGGGTAGCCCCCACAAAAAAAGAAACCTTGAAAGGCATAGAACCAATCAAGGTTGTGTAAAATTTAATCGTTAGTTGCCCATAGATAGAAAACCCTCAATACATCTTCAAGATTGCCCGGGCCTCCAGCACCAGAAAAGCAGCCATCCTCTATCTTGCAGTAGATCCAATCTTCTTCGGTTCGTTCAATTTGAATCAAATCAACTTGCTTATCTTCCAACGTAGTACCAATCAAATTTATGGCAACATGCCACCCAGGATTATCAATGGACGTTATTCTAATACCGCTTTCATGCTCCCATTCTCCGTCACATTGTGAGGAATACCACTCTTGTAACCATCTCAAAATATCCACTCATTCACACTCCTCAAAGCTTACCTGGAATTTCCCAAGGGTATGGCTTTCTTCCCCCCCCCGGTGTCTTAGGATCATTAACATGGGGTGTTTCCACCATTTGACCAGTTTGTTTATTAAAGTGCCCTGCTCCCTTGCCATCGTATCTCTCCCCTGGAGTAAACGGATTTGGGTTTCTTGGGTCGGATTTATACCATCTTTGCCAATTCGTTATTTCTCCTGTTTGAGGGTCACTCTTATAGGTTGAATGTTCTCCTGTTGCATCAGGATCATACTTCATATTGTTTTTACTTTTGCCCCCACCAGCTTTGGGTGCACCTGCATTACCCATCCCTGGGATCTCACAATTATGAACCCAAATCCCCAGATTCGACACAAAATAAGAATGAAAGTCCTCAACCTCAAAGTTATAAACCGTTGCTTCGCGCGACTCTTTTTCGATCTTGTCTATTGCCAGTTTAGTACCGTCACTCGAAACTAGCAAGTCGCCGACTTTCAGGTCTTTAACAATCGTCCATCCCTTGCCATCAAGCCAGAATGGATGCTCGCCTGTAACCTCGATAATTTCATCCCCGATGTGGACGTAATAGATTTCGTCAGCCTGTTTCTGGAACAGCCCTACAACCTCTTTATAGGCCACTTCCTCGGTCTTGTCATCTTTTGAGAGAACCTTATCCCCTACCTCGATTTCCTCGATAGGTTTCTCCTCTACTTGTTTCCTGCTAGAAGCCTTTCCCCATTCACCTCAGTGGTAACAGAGTCATAAAAAAGAAACCCTGAAAGGCAAAAGGCCAATCAAGATTTACAAAATTTAGCCTTCACATATTTGAATAATCTCTTTAGGTACAGATTCAAATATCAATACTTCCGGCTTGGAAAAAGGCTTTTTAACTTTATAATCTTGGAGTGTCATCAAACTTGCCCAGTACAATTCTACCCAATGTTCAATACTTTCACCTGTATCAAAATTTAGTGCTTCCTCATCGGTATCCTTCAAATCCTCATAAAATGCTTGGTCGTAGATAGAAAGAGAAATGTCCCCATCAAAAACCAAGATTTTATTTGAAAACACTGGAAAGCAAAATGATTTTGTAAAGCGATTAACAATATCTACCCCGATTGCCTTTCTGAAATTGACCCAATCAGGTGTATTTATAGGTCTGAATTGTTCTGTCACTTCAAGTTTTATCCTACCACCATTGCTATATCGATTGTTTGATTTTGTCATAGAATTTATACCACCCGACATAATTACCTCTTTGGAGACATAATGTTCATGACCTTCGGCTAAGTAGGCGTGATACAACAATTCATTCAAATTTTCACCTCCTAATTTATTTTCTTGAAACATAAGGAAAATGTGAACTTCTGGTTGGATCATCCAAATTTTCAAACACCCTATGACTCCCTGTTGGTGTATCAGGTGTACTAATATTACCGTCAAACTCTTTATAATACTTGGTTATTCTTTGGTTGCTTGGATTATTTGGATTTGGCCAATTTGAGTAGGCTTTATCAGGATTAGTTATTGTCTCTTGTCTTAATTTTCCTACGTCAACGTCCTGACCATATTGTGAACGATTCTTAGTCGATGGTCTCGTTGAATCGAATAAATGTTTTTCAGAGTGAGGATTAACAAAATCACTAGGATTACTTCCTCCACCAGATTTTGTAGGAACAGGATTACCATTAATCGCACAATTATGAACCCAAATCCCTAGATTCGACACAAAATAAGAATTAAAGTCCTCAACCTCAAAGTTATAAACCGTTGCTTCGCGCGACTCTTTTTCAATCTTGTCTATTGCCAGTTTAGATAAAGTCCTCAACCTCAAAGTTATAAACCGTTGCTTCGCGCGACTCTTTTTCAATCTTGTCTATTGCCAGTTTAGAACCGTCACTCGAAACAAGCAAGTCGCCAACTTTCAGGTCTTTAACAAACGTCCATCCCTTACCATCGAGCCAAAATGGATGCTCGCCTGTAACCTCGATGATTTCATCCCCGATGTGGACGTAATAAATTTCGTCAGCCTGTTTCTGGAACAGCCCTACGACCTCTTTATAGGCCACTTCTCCGGTTTCGTCATCCTTTGAGAGAACCTTATCCCCTACCTCGATTTCCTCGATAGTTCTCTCCTCTACTTGTTTCCTGCTGGAAACCTTTCGCCATTCACCTCAGTGGTACCAGATCGGCAAGGAAGTCATTCAAAAAAAGAAACCCTGAAAGGCAAAAGGTCAATCAAGGTTTACAAACTTTAGCCTTCACATATTTGAATAATCTCTTTAGGTTCAGATTCAAATAACTCGGGTATAAAGATTATATTCTTTCTTTTTGCTCCGCTCGATTCATTCATTAGTGGGTAGCCCTAACAACTTGTAGAATCAATCACATGAAAACCAAAATAATCATGATTCAAATGTAGTTCTTTCTGGAAACTCTCCCCCCTCTCTAACCAAGCAAATCACCAATCTTTGAGCTGCTCTATCAAAATAAAATTTGCTAGGAATATTAGGATCAGGTATAGACTCTATCTCGGAAAACTTCTTAGTTAACTTATGAAATTCAATTTTACCCATAACATCTTCATTTGGTCCAAATCTGTAGACAACTGTTTCGTCATCTTCCTGTACTTTTAGTAGCAATACATATGAAGCCAAATTTAATCCTCCTCATGTGGATACCATGGACGACCAGAATCAACCGTTCTATCATGTGCAGTCCTATAGTCTGTTTTAAAAATACCTTCAAATTTAGATTCAAAGAGTTCATGATTCAATAAGTCAATATCTTGTGGTTTAAATGATCCTTTTTGAAGTCTATCCCATGCTTGTGCGATTTCATAATCTGCTTCAAAGCGTCCAACACCATGTTCTTTAATAGGCTCTTTAATAAACAAATGATCTTTTATTCTTCGAATTCTATTCTCAGATATACCTGTATTTTGGGAAATACTCTGTATATCCACATTCGATTTTCTAAAGGAATCATACATTGCATCAGCAGCATCAAGTCGCTTTAGATATGCATCAACTGAAAGTTCTCTCCCACCTGTCTGAACATACCCCGTCCCCCCAGCAAAAAAACGTGATTTCAGCTTCGATCCAGCCCAAATGACACCTTTAGTGCCATATTTACCAGCATGCTTCAGGCCCGGAATCGATTGGAATGATGTTCAGCCACAATCTGATTAAATGATTAGTTATTCTTACAATGAGAAGCCTCATTAAGAACACAAATATACCTGCCTATCCGGAGATAAGCAGGTCAGATAATGTTATCTATATATCAAGTACAATTCCCTTACCAATTATTCTACCGCCACCGTTTAAATTAAATACATAATTTGGTACAATTAAATCTTTAAACACTTCCCCATAAGGCAATTCAATGTGTACAATATGCTTTTCTCCTTTCGAAATTACCCTTTTATCATCCTCTTCTCCTAAGCTAATTTTACACATAATCAATTCGCCATTCACATTAAATGATACCATTAATCCAGAAAATATATCCTTTGTCATTCCACCTTCATTTTCTGGTAGAAAATTGACTTCAGCGACGAGCTTTAACATTTTAAATTTCTCCTAATATTCGTGTATTATCTCAAGAATAGATTGATTAAATATATCATATTTATCTGGATGTACCGTTACAGATCCGCCTTTTAATATCATTTTTTCAACAGGTGTGTGGTCTAATTCATCAATTACACTCTTTAGTAGCTTTACTTTAATAATTGCTGAAGAATCCTTTAAGAAATCCGTCAGTTTCAACACTTCATCAAAATTATATCCGAATTGCTTACCATCAAAACTGTATGGTCCTGGTCTAAAGAGCCGATTATTCATTATGTCATAAAATTCATCTGGACCAACTGCTCGGAACAACTCAACAGTATCTTAAGTTTTTCCCTCAAAACTAAATAAATGCAAGTTTAGCTTTAGACCAAACTTACTTTTCAAAGATGTTGCTACTGCACTTTCGGTAGCTACTTTCTTCAGCTTCGATCTAGCCCAAATGACGCCCTTCGTGCCATATTTACCCGCAGCTTTAGACCCGGTCACGAGATCGCAAGGAAGTCCTGTTCAAAAAAAGAAACCTTGAAAGGCAAGAAGCCTGTCAAGATTAAGGAATTGAAAATTATAGATTAATTGTAAGAATTAAATTATCGGCTACTTCTTTGAAATTCCATTTAGAAAGCACAAATAGCCCTTCATAAAACTGGTCAATATGAATAGTCTTGCAAGCTATTGCATCCTCCTCAATGTTTTCTGAGGCGCATGATATAATCATTAACTTCAAAAATTCAATATCCAACTTGCTACTAAATTCAATGATTCCTTTTTTTAGATTAATAAGTTCAATTGGCGGATTCTCCTCTTCCTTCCAATCTTCAAATATACCTACAAATTCTTGATTAAATAGCTCGATCACTTTATCTAGAAGAAAAGGATTCAAATAAGCTAGCTTCTCCCCAGATATTTCCTCTTTTTTTAAGACCTTCATCGCTAACCTTTCGAATTGAACTACATCGTTCATAAACATTGACTCGTCACTGCTAAAAGTCAGAAACTGAGAGCAATCAAAAACTGCATACGACATATAAACACCTCTCAATAATTAATTTCTATATTTTCCGTTATTAAGATAATCATATAATTGACTTACATCATTACGTGTAGGAGAGGTTACTCCATCATTTTTCGTTTTGCTTCCTACAGAACCTCGAACGTTGCCAGATCTGTCAACATTTCTTTGAGGCTGATGAACATGTGGTGCTAAACCCGCATGCGAATCGCTTCCATATCTCTTGAATTGTCCTCCAGGAGTTCCAACGTTGTTAAATCCCGATGAATTCGTGAATAATTTCGTTTCTTTATCAATAGGCACATTATAATTCACATATCCTTCAAAAGTCCTTTCTCCAGGTTGGGATTTGTACCCCCATCCTTCCAAACCAGAACCCTTCCCATTTATCTCACAATTATGAACCCAAATCCCAAGGTTAGACACAAAATAAGAATTAAAGTCCTCAACCTCAAAGTTATAAACCGTTGCTTCTCGCGACTCTTTCTCGATCTTGTCTATTGCAAGTTTAGTGCCGTCACTCGAAACAAGCAAGTCGCCAACTTTCAGGTCTTTAACAAACGTCCAACCCTTGCCATCAAGCCAGAATGGATGCTCGCCTGTGACCTCGATGATTTCATCCCCGATGTGGACGTAATAGATTTCATCTGCCTGTTTCTGGAACAGTCCTACGACTTCTTTATAAGCTACTTCTCCGGTTTCATCATCCTTAGAGAGAACCCTATCCCCTACCTCAATTTCCTCGATAGGTTTCTCCCCTTCGTCTGTGAGAACCTTGGTTCCTGCTGTAAAGCAGTTACATTCGTAGACGAGTTTTTTCGTCGTTTTTACCGTACCTTCGCCAAAAATATTCTTCAGCTTCGAACCCGCCCAGATGACGCCCTTCGTGCCATACTTACCCGCATGCTTCAGACCAGGAATCGGAATAATGCTCAATGTTGCTCCGATTCCTTCTCCCCAACGATCTCCCGCCGAGAGATGTTCGCCGGTAATATAGTTGTTACCCGTAAATGCCTGCTTGAAGCCTTTCACCGTGCCTACCCATGGCACGAGATCAGCAAGGAAGCTTCCGCCTTGCAGCCATGCAGAGTCACCATCACGGCTTAAGCCAAACGGATCGACATAGGATATCGGGTTGCCATTCACATACGCATAGCGGTTCAGCGTTTGCGAATCGATGATCGAACCTGTCAATACATCCAAGTTGATGAAACGTTTGATTTCTGGATTGTAATAACGCGCACGCATATGGTACAAGCCGTTTGCGTCCGTTGCAACGCCATCCCGTCCATTATATTGGAACGGCTGCTCTGTCGTCCCCATATGACGGATTTGTTCACTATACGGCCCGTATTCATACGTATCCGTTGTCATCCGTTAGAGCGACTCTGCTTCCACGACGGTCATCAGGCTTTAAAATGATTGGGAATGAAAAAACCGTTTCCGTTTGAGTACCGGAAACAGCTTTAGTTTAGGCTCTTATTCAGTGTCTACTAAAAGGGACTTAGCTACATAAATTTTAAGGCAAAACTTTTGTATAATTAGGTATATGTGATGTTTGATCAGGCGTTGCTCCAAATGGGATCACTGTAGCTTTCTCAGGAATTTCAATTCTTGAAATGAGTATACCTTCTAAACATTCATTACACCATATTAAAAAATAGCCCTTCCTCCTAATGGCATCTCCGATATATTCAAAATTGATATTTCCACTACTACAGCTTGGACATTTGAATTTAGGAACATTAGGATATGTCTCTTTAACAATCGCCGCCAGTTGCAACCATTGTTTAAACTTGGAATTTATCAACTATATCCTCAACTCCAAAGCATCCTTTTTCAAACTTGCTTAAAATGGACATATTCTTTGCCTCTGTGCCCCCATCTAATCCTATACCTCCTCTTAAATAATCCTATTTGATAGTTTCAAAACCAATTTCAGATATATTTTCCAAAATCAAATTACTTTTTGAGTTAAAAATTGATTTCATTGAGATAATCTGTAAATTCTCATTTTTTGGGATCGAACCATTTATAAGTATTATTTCTCTTGTAGAAATCCTTATCCATCCAGTTCCAAGTCTTTTATTCCCAATATAATAATCGCTAGGTACCCAGAATGAATTGAACACATCTTCCCAGAATTCCTTCGTGCTAATTCCTTCAAAAATGTATCTCTTTACATCTAGAATATTTTTATAAATTACAAAAATCTCATCACATTCAAGTTGAACTGCATCTTCGCTTAAAGTAGCCGGAATTATGTTGCTTATGCTGTATGCATCTCTTAGTTCAGGAGCAGCGATAAGTCCGCTGCCTCCGATATTAATAACTGTTACTTTTTTTCCACTTTTTACTCCTACATACTCCCCCTCTAATAATAAATTTTTACTTAAGGCCGATATAGTGGAGGGTACCACTTTTTGCCCTCTTAATTTTATTGGTTTTCTCTCACGCTCTAATAATATAAATGACATTTCTCCACTCCTATTTACTGTATATATTCCCCATTTAGTACTCTTTGTATATCGTGTAACAATTCCTTTTTCAATCCGATATCTAAATTATAATTATTTATTATTGCTCTTTTAGCCATTAATTCTAATGCCTCTGGAGAATATCCTGCACTTTGCAGACCATTCTTATATTGTTGCCAATGGTTTACTTCCTCAAGCATATCAACCGTCCTAAGTTTCTGAGGATTCCAGCGGAACCATACTCCACTTTCAATAGAATGACCACCAAACACCGCATATGTTCCTCCCATATCAGCTTTTCTTATAGTCCCCCCTGATGCTCTTACTTCCTTTAACATTCGTGCAAACTTTATTCGCATCGGGTCCCACTTAGGTAAATCTCTAATTAATTGCCCAAAACCTTCACTTGGTAGACCAAAATCACTTCTCCAAGGATCAATATTTTTGGCAAGGTTCGTCTTACCTGAACCAAAAAGCTTCGAACCCGCCCAAATGACACCCTTGGTACCATATTTACCAGCATGTTTCAGACCCGGAATCGGAATAATGCTCAGTGTTGCCCCAATTCCCTCTCCCCAACGGTCCCCCGCCGAGAGATGTTCGCCGGTAATATAGTTATTACCTGTAAATGCCTGCTGGAAGCCTTTCACCGTGCCTACCCATGGCACCAGATCGGCAAGGAAGCTTCCGCCCTGCAGCCATGCGGAGTCACCATCACGGCTTAAGCCGAACGGATCGACATAGGATATTGGGTTGCCATTTACGTAAGCGTAACGGTTCAGCGTTTGCGAATCGCTGATCGAGCCTGTCAGCACATCACGGTTGATAAAACGTTTGATTTCTGGATTGTAATAACGCGCACGCATATGGTACAAGCCGTTTGCGTCCGTTGCAACGCCATCTCGTCCATTATACTGGAACGGCTGCTGGATCGTACCCATATGACAGATTTGTTCACCATACGGTCCGTATTCATACGTATCTGTTATCACGCCGTTGTTATCCGTTAGAGCGACTGTGCTTCCACGACGGTCATAATGATACGTGGCACAACCGATGAAACCTGCTCCGATTTGTCAGTTACATGCCTAATAACTATGAATTTCAAAATTTCTCTAAGTATATCGTTTGCCACACCCATCACTATCCATTGAACAATTGGAAAAAAAGCTGCTTCCGCTTGATTTCCGGAAACAGCCTTTATTCCTTGCTATTTTTCAGTGACTAATAAATAAGGGCATGACCATCGGATAAATCTACATCTTTTTTAATTCCCACTATAAGGAACACCACTCCCACAACCGGGACATTTGTCGGTTCCATATCTCTCGCAATGAAAGCACTATTTCTTGCCACATGATGTGCATTGATTAACAGTAACGGACTTATATGGTCAGGATTTTGATTGCAACTTGGACATTTTGCCATGTTCTTTCCTCCAATGGGTATGGTTCAGTTAAAACGGCTTCATCGCAGCGATTCAGATACATAAGGACTCGACCAAGTACAAGGATAACAGCAAGGGTAATGATGACCCTCACAATATGAAAACTAATTCCTGGTTCTTCTTCCAGATTGGCTCCACAATTCGGACAGTTTGTTGCAGATGGGGCAACGGAATGATTACATTCCGGGCATGGTTGTAGATTCGACATGTAAGGCACACTCCAAAACTTAAAATTATAGCTTTCGATTAGGCATAAGCATCGCCAAAATGAAACCGCTAATAACGGTTGCCCCCATAACGAATTTGAAACGGGTTCGCCGTTCATCGCCGTTTTGCCAATCGTCCAGTTCCCTTTCAAAAGATTTGTTGCATTTTTGCCTCGTTGTTCAGCACTTCCATTGTCAGTTTAGGTTCAGCCGGCGCTTGCAAATAGAGCATGTAATAAGCTAGTTCTAATACGATGATGATGGCCAGCAAGGTCATCATCAGTTTTCTTAGGGTCACAAAGCATCTCCTTCCATATCGAATGATTCAAAATGCTGGATAAACTTTTTGATCGTATCACACTTCATCATTCACTGACATCCAAACACTCACTTCTTTATGTCACGAATTTACGTACCAGTTGACAAGAGTTTACACGATACGCTTTTGCGTAATAAACGTGTGTAAAGCAGGGATATGCATTGACTAAGAAGATCGTGTTGAAAATAACGGACTTGTTACAAGAACATAATATCAGCCTTCACAAGTTGTCTATATAAGTTGAATCAAAGTTCTTAGCAAACCCTAGCAAGGAAAAATGAACCATTTGTCGAATAAGAAACAGATCAATAAACGGACAAGTGGGGACT
>NZ_LMLV01000005.1:0-172331 GCF_001422685.1 Paenibacillus sp. Leaf72
ATCCGCTTCGACCACCGCTCGTTTTTTTATTTATTGTACACAAAAAAGACCCTACAAGATGACCTTTTTAAAGTGTCCATCTTATAGGGTACATTTTAAACATGGCGGGGAAGGTTCCTTTACGTTATGGTGATCTAAAATAAGCTAAAAAATAGAAAGGTAGAATAAGGAGCGGCTAAGTAAAATAGGTTCCTCAGAAGCGCCGTCGTCCGGTTCAATTTCTGCGGTCCAGCTTTTGAGATGATGAATCGCATGATCGAATAGGTTGTACACACTGTGATGATCGGCTTGCTCGCTCCGAAGCGACCGTCCTGTAATAGACAAGGTGCCGATAAAGCTGCTCAGCGCGCTGCACCACAGGCCCCAATCATTAGGGCGCTCCATCTCGTCGACAAAAGTCTCGCCAAAGCCAATGCCTTTGTCCGTCGTTACCCGCAAGCAGGCACGGTTTCCGGCGTCGTCTACATTGAGTGCTGGAATGACAAACAGCTCAATGCGTTTGACCGTAAGCTTCATTGCGTGCTTCGCCTTAGGCGGAGCGTCCGGCGCATGAAGGACAATCATATTCATCTCTCCTCACGTTCGCTTACGGAGTTAGCTGTCGGATTCGGGCCAGTGAGCTGCCCTACCAGTGCGAGATGCACCGGATTCACCCCTTGCGATTCAAGCTTTCGCTTCAACCACGTTGTTGGTTCCCCCGCTTTTTCAATTGAAAAATTAAGCGATTTAATATTAGAGTGCTAGAATTCGGCTAGGGATATATATTAAACCGTTATTCCTCAATTGTAAACCTTTTAGTAGTAAATAAAATAAATAGTACTGCTGCCTTATAGGCAAACGGGCGCTGCCGTCATTTGGTGGCAGCGCCCGTTTGCCATAGAAATAGCTGCGGATTTATCAGAAAACACCTATTTGTAGACTGACCGCTCATGTATACGTTGTTGTGAGCTAGTGCATTGGGAAAATCCAGCCAACCCATAGAGCAAGAAGAGTGAGGGTAAACAGCAGCACAGGCGGAATGATGACAAGCGTTACTTTGACATAATCCATCCAACTGATTTTTACTTTGGATTTCTGCACAAGATTCATCCAAATGAGTGAGGCTAGCGTGCCTATCGGTAAAATGAGTGAGCCAATATCGCTCCCAATGACGCTGGCGAGGTAGGCGATTTTGAGGGTAAGCGGGTCGAGGTTCATTTCAGTAAGCGTGATCGTGCCGATCATGAGTGCGGGATGATTGTTGACGAGTGTAGACATGGCGGAGACGAGCCCTCCGATTAAAATGCTTGCATTCATCAGGCTGCCAGTAACGAGTGGCTCGAACACCTGAACGAGTCCTTGCGTCAGGCCAATGTTGTGCAGGCCATAAATAATGATATACATGGCGAAGGCGAATATGAGTATATGCCAGGGGATTTTACGCAAAATGTCGTTCGGTGGCATTTTCAGGTAAATCCAGCGCCAACAAAGGAGCAGCAAGGAGCCGAAAACAGCGACCCACTCAACGGGGATGTGCAAATAGGATGCAGCAAATAAGCTGAGCCGAACGGAGAAGACGAAAAGCAGAATCGATTTCATAAAGCGGCTGCTGTATTTGGGCTGTGCAGGCTTGCTTCCGGCAGGAGTGAGTAAAGGATGGTAGCCAGAGTGAATAGGGACGATTGAAATCGTATGGGGCACTTCCCGGGGAAGCTGATGGTAAAAGTAGAGGAATAGCAGCAAGGTGAGCAGCAGCAGACCAAGTGTAGCGGGGATAAACATCATGACGGTATGCATGTACAAATCCATGCCGACGATTTTCAGCGCAATCAGATTTACAATATTGCTGACTCCGATGGGAGCGCTGGAGGCGGTAGCGATTAATGCTCCTGAGAGTAGGTATGGAATTTTTTGGTGGTTTTTCAGTCCCATGTGATGCAGCATAATGAGCAAAATCGGGGTTGTGATAAGAATGCTGCCGTCATTGTTGAAAAATAGCGTCATCAGAAAACACATCAGGTTTACATACCAGAACAACCTGAGTCCTGAGCCTCGTGCTCGAATAGCAAGCCCTTCGGCTGCCCAGATGAAAAAGCCGAAGCTTTCTAGCACGATAGCCATGACGATCGTTGCCATAATAGTGATGGCAGCTCCGCTTACAGTGGCGCTAATATGCGCTAGGTCCGACAACGAGACGACTCCGCTCAATAGGACGAGAATGGCGCCAAACGTAGCAGGAATGGCTTCATTCAGCCCTCTGGGTCGCCACAAAATGAGCAAAATAGTGAAAAGGAAAGCAAACAGGGACACGATAATGGAAGGTAGCGAGATCAAATGTTAATCACCTCGAATTCTTGATTAAATTCATAGTGAAGCAGCAAAGGGTTATTCATTTGCGGCAGCAGCAGTATGCTGAGCGGTTTCTATGCTAATGCTGTCATAGCGATTATCTGTTGCCGTAGAGGATAGGGTTAGAATAGTAGGCTGTTTAATCGGTGGAGGAGGCTTAAGAATGAAATAGAGGGACAGGCCTGATGAGCAAATAATGAAGACAGTAAGCAATAGAGTTTCCTCCTTTCTAGTGATAACGCATATGAGGACAATTATCATGGGGAGATACGAATAATATATTTATATGTGGCCTACTGATAGAGGGTACTAGACGTTAATAGTAGATTGCTATAAATCCGCGAAGCGTCCCCCACTCCGAAAACACAAAACAACCCCGGCCCAATGGAGGGCCGAGGCTGCTTCGTTAACCTTTTACTTGGATATGGACATAGGCGCTACCCAATTGGATGACCATTGCTGCAATTCGCGAATGACCGGCTCCAGTGCGTGTCCCTTTTCGGTGAGCGAATATTCGATGCGAACTGGAATGTCTGGAAAGACGGCGCGGCTTACAATGCCCTCATTTTCAAGATCCTTAAGCCGCTCAGACAGCAGTCTGCCGCTAATGGGAAGGGCGCCTTGAATGCAGCTGAAGCGCTGCGGCCCGGACAGCAACTGATAAATGATCAAGCCGGTCCATCGTTTGCTTATAATGTCCATCCCTTTGTGCAGGCGCGGACAAAGCCCGGATTTCTCCATGTAGATCACCTCATTATAACTTGCTATTAAGTATAGCTTTAATAGTATTTATATACAAGCAAACTTTTTGAACGCTCATAACTTGACGTAATGGAATTTCGAATATATAATTAGTTACTAATGGTAAGCGAAAATTTGTTCCCCTATGATTGTTAATAAGGCAAGGTGCATGTATAGCAGATGAAGCTTAGCCTTTCAACCTATTATATCAAAAACAGATGAAGAAGGTGCACACTAATGATTAAACCATCCATTCGTTCTATTATAAATGACAAAATAAAAACAATTGAAGGCGATTCATACGATATCCACGTTGTCGGACCGATTCAGCTCCCGGTTGAGCTTGATGGCGAGACGAAGATTTTCCAGTGGTACAGCTGGCTGAAGCGTGAGAAAAATAGCGCGCAGGACGAAGCAGATCTATACAGCGAGCTGGCAAATGGGCATTATGCGGAGCTTCAGCAATCCAGCGTGCTCGTCTATGGCGATTTTGCCGAAGGCGAAGATGCGCTGATTCGCATGCACAGCATTTGCCATACGGGCGATATTTTTGGCAGCCAACGCTGTGATTGCGGCTTTCAGCTTAAGCAGTCGATGCGAATGATTACCGAGCATGGAACGGGTGCCTTATTTTATTTGGCCAATCATGAAGGCCGTGGCATTGGCTTGTTCAGCAAGGCAATGGCTTACCTGCTTCAAGAAGAAGGACTGGATACGGTTGATGCGAACTTGGAGCTGGGCTTTGCCGAGGACGCTCGCGATTACAGCGAATCCATTGCAGTCTTGAAGCTGCTTCGCTCGCAGCCCGTATCGATTATTACGAACAACCCGCGCAAAGTGGAGGCGCTTCGTGATGCTGGCATGCACATTGCCCGCCGTGTTCCGCTTTGGGGCCAAACCTCGGTCTACAATGAGAAGTATTTGACAACAAAGGTTGTGAAGTCAGGGCATTATTCGGCCGAAGCCCAGCATGAGGATAATCAGGTCAAAGCGCTGTAAGATCAGGAGATATTTTGAAGATAAGTTAAGGATACGGCTGTGTTTTAAAAAAAGTTTGCGCGGAGGCCTGCTTCCGCGCTTTTTTGCCGTAACTTCCGCTCTGTTCATGCGTCTATTGGATATTGACGATAATGTGGCATATACTATTAGGGTGAGAGGGCCAGGTGAACATGACGATTGAGGTGAATAACGACGTGCGTAGTCGTAACTATAGATGGAATGTTTTAGTTCTTATTTTTGCATTATTCATTGCAGGCTGCAGCGGCAACAATAAAAATACAGAGGAACGACGGGATTCCCATGCTGGGGCTCAGGTTTCGCCAGTTGTTCAAGGTGTCCCCCAAGAGAAAGACAATTTGCTGGAGCAATACCGCCAGACGGTGCAAAATGCGAAGGAGCCGTTCGAAATAGTCTCATTCCTGAACGAAAATATGTCGAAAGCGGGACAGGAGCGGGCGGATACGATGATACGCGAGCTGAATGCGTATTATAACAATGATCTAGAACGAACGCAGGACGCTTTTTTTGAAAATAATGTGCAGGAGGTGCTGCTCCAGCAGCAATGGCCGATTACGGCTTCCAACGCCGCCGAAATTCAGGATGCCGCTGTGAAGCAGCTTGTTATTACGAAGCTGATGGGCGGCTACAAGCTGATTATGGTAGAGGGCACCATTTATCCGATCATTGATTTTGAATTGCAAAAGGTTTACAAAAATTACGTATCACAGCAGATGAACGATTATATTTTTTTGCGGGCGGTAGAATCCAATGAGGTATCAGCGAAGGATGCCGGACTGATCATAACGTGGGACAAGCTGGCTAATCGCGCCGTTTTGTCGGAAAACTATATTAAGACGTACCCAAACTCAGCAGAGCGCCCGGAAATCGAGCAGCTTTATTTAAACAGCTACTTATCGATGTATATTTATGGCCTCAATAATACGCCCATATTCGATATGGAAACGTATCGGCTGCTCAGCGAGGTCAAGGCGAGCTATCAAAAGCTGGTGAAGGAGCACCCGGAAACGGTAACAGCTCAAATTGTGTCTCAGTTTTTGGATGTGCTGGCGACGACGGATGAGCAAGTTTACAACCGGATCAATGGACAGCAGATGGATATCCGGGCGGTCAAGCAATTTCATGAACGTTTTCAGGCGAAAGCAGAAGAGTTGCTTGGTGCTTAAAAAGGCTGATTTATGACGTCAGAAACGGGCAAATTTCTTTTGCGTTTCATAGGCATTTCAAGTATGATGGATGTTAAAGATTAGCGACGTACAGTCAGAAGGAGCCTTTACATGAATTCAAAAACAAGTCATTGTAAAATCGTCGATTGCACTATTCGCGATGGCGGATTAGTAAACAACTGGGATTTCAGCGTAGAGTTTGTCCAGCACTTGTACAAAAGCCTGAACGATGCTGGCGTTGATTATATGGAAATTGGCTATAAAAACTCGCCAAAGCTGCTCAAAGGCGCAGAAAGTGCCGGTCCTTGGCGTTTTCTGGATGACGAGTTTCTGAGAACCGTTATTCCTAACAAAGGAACTACGAAGCTGTCTGCACTCGTTGACGTAGGCCGTGTAGACGAGAACGATATTTTGCCACGCAGCGAAAGCTTGCTTGATCTTATCCGTGTCGCTTGTTATGCGAAAGATGTGGACAAGGGTCTTGAGCTGGTTAAACTATTCAGTGACCGTGGCTATGAGACGACGCTGAACATTATGGCCTTGTCGAATGTAATGGAAAACCAACTGCTGGAAGCGTTCGAATTGATCAATGACAGCGTTGTTGATGTTGTGTACATCGTCGATTCCTACGGCAGCCTGAAGCCGAATGATGTAAGCTACTTGACGGAAAAGTTCCGCAAGTATCTTCCAAACAAACGTCTGGGCGCGCATATGCACAACAATTTGCAGCTAGCATTCGCTAATACGCTTATTGCTGCTGAGGGCGGCGTCGAGCTGCTTGATTCGTCCGTATATGGCATGGGCCGCGCAGCAGGCAACTGCAACACAGAACTGCTCGTATCCCAACTGCAAAACCCAAGATACAAAACACGCCCAGTACTCGATATGATTGAGAAATACATGATTCCGCTTCGTGAGAAGGAAGAGTGGGGCTACATTATTCCTTATATGATTACTGGTATTTTGGACGAGCATCCGCGTTCGGCAATGGCGCTTCGCGATTCCGAGGACAAGGATAAAGCGGTTGATTTCTATGACCGTATGACAACGCCAGAATTATCGCATAGCAAATAATAGCTGCCTTACAGCAGCTATACAATTGAAAAGCCCTGGAAAGTCCGTCCATGTTGGAAGGCGGCTGTCCAGGGCTTTTTGTATTGGATTGACGGGCTTTAGGCCTGCTGTACAAGCTGCTTGGTCATCGTGACATGAGGCATGCCTTCCTCCAAAAAAATCTCCGAAACCGTGCGATAGCCCAGTTTGCTGTAGAAGCCTTCTGCATGGGTTTGGGCATTTAGCTTGGCGGCGGTAAGTCCTTGGGCTGCGGCTGCTTGCTCCATCGCTTCGACGATGATTTTACCAATGCCAAGCTTGCGGTAGTCTGCCAAAATGCAAATGCGCTCCAGCTTGGCTGCACCGCCCACTACTCGTATTCTTCCTGCTCCTACTGGCACTTGATCGCTGAGGGCAAGCAGGTGCTGGGCCGTATCTTCAAATTCATCATATTCATTGGCAGCAGGGACGCCCTGCTCGTCAACAAATACGCTGCGCCGTACTTCAAATACGGCATTCCGGTCTTCCTGATTTTGAACCAGACGTGTAGTAATAGACATGTCAGTTAATTCCTCCTTTTTTCAATATTTCCACGATTATTGTTCGTTATTTATAAGACGCAATTCGCCTTCGCCGCGAATCGCTGCCGCATAATGCTTCTCATTGGGGTGGAAATAAGCGGTACCTTCGAATTTGCGATTGTCCAATGAGGTGACGCGCAGCTCAATTCGGATGTCCTCGCTTTGATTGAACCATTTCAATACATCGGCATCTGCAATGCCGTTCGCATCGACGTACCACAAAGCCGAGCCAAAGTCTGTCACTAAAAATAAGTCGGCATTTGTAAAAGTAAGCTGACGAGTCCCCTGCTGATAGGTCATTTCAATATTGGTTAACGCTATCGTTTCCATCCGTTTATCCTCCTAAGAAAAACGCCGCATATGGTCTGGACAAGCCAGCGCTGCAGCCTGTTAATCATTTTAATGTTGAATATGCTTTTATGCAACAATCATTGCCCCGCAATCGTCTAATGGAAAAAGATAGAAGGGGGATTTAAGATGCAAAATACAAATAAACTCATCTTAATTCGCACAATGGTCATCATTATCGCTTTCATGCTGGCAGCAGCTTGCTCTGGCAGCATGAATAACGGCTCTGATCGGAGTAATTCCACGAAACCGGGGGATACAGCAACAGGAGATAACACAACGGAAGATACTGTAACTAAAAATGCTGAAGACAGCGGAGGGGACCAAGCACCAAGCAAAGGAGAAACAACGGAGCCTGCTCCTGAAAGTGAACGCAGAGAAAGTGGAGACAGGCGTTATACTTCGCAACAGGCGGAAGTGAAGGCAGGACAGCTTACAGCTGGTGAATGGGATGATTTGGCCGCATGGCAGCGCTTCGGCAATTTACTCAATAGCAAAGAGGGCGATGACAATGCCCGCTATTGGTCGTTTCACGCTTTTAACCGTCTTGAGGTCGTTGTGACATCAGGCGGGCGTGCAGTATCCGATGCTGTTGTGAAGCTAAGTGACAATCAGCGTGAGCAAGAATGGGAAGCGCGTACAAATACGGATGGAAAAGCTTATTTATTTGCCGGACTTTTTAACAAAGAACAAAACGATAAGCAAAGCCATTATAAAGTCGAGGTGCAGGCAGGCCAGTACCAAAAGAGCATAGACCAGATTAGCCTGCCGGAGCAAGGCACGCTCAAGGTTGATTTTGGAGGCGAAGCTGAGCTCGCCAATTCAGTCGATATTATGTTTGTTGTGGATACGACAGGCTCAATGGAGGATGAGCTGCGCTATTTGGAGGCCGAGCTGAAGGATGTAATCGGCAGGGTAGGCGAGCAGCATGGCCAGCAATTGGATATAAGGCTCAGTGCCAACTTTTATAAGGATAAATTTGATGATTATACGGTGAAGTCGTTTCCGTTTACGAAGGATGTCGATCAGGTGGTCCGGAAATTGGCAGCGGAAAAGGCTGATGGCGGCGGCGATTATCCCGAAGCGGTGGATGCGGCGCTGCGCGATGCCATTCATGGACATGACTGGAGCGACCAGGCGAGGGCAAGGCTGTTGTTCCTCGTATTGGATGCTCCGCCGCATTATAACACTAAAGTAGTTAATGAAATTCAGGAGCTGATCCAAACGGCAGCGGCCGAGGGCATCCGTATAATTCCCGTCGCCTCCAGCGGTGTAGATGTACAAACGGAATATTTGCTGCGCTTTATGGCGGTGGCGACGGGAGGGACGTACTTGTTTCTGACAGATGACAGCGGAATAGGCGGCGGCCACTTGGAGCCTGCTGCCGGGGAATACGAGGTGAAGCCGCTAAACGATCTGCTAGTTGAAATGATTAATCGGTACGTTCAGCCGTAATATCATGCTCATAGTTATAAGCAATTAGAGTAATGGCTGCTCCGGTTTGGTCGGACAGCCGCTGCTCTAATTGTTTTATTTCTGCAAGGGCATCCTCATTATGATTCAAATCAGCGATTGTGTAGCTGCTGTTAAACACCATGTAGGCATTTCCTCCTCCTGTACGTAGTTGATTGTACATATATGATGCCGTTCCTTCTCCTTCATGATGCACGCTCCAAGGGTAGGTTATACAATGTTTCAGCTGTGCCTTGTGAATTGTCCTTTGCTGTCTTGTAAGGTAAACTGTTACAAGAGGATAACTGAAGGAAGGGAATTGCAGCATGATTTTAAAATTAATCTCCCGGAGCAAACAGCTTGTACCGCATTCACCTGTCAGAATATTATCTTTGTATGCGGTGCTGGCTTTGCTTCTGTTTAGCGCTGTGCTGTTAGTTGGCCTCATGCCAGCCGATGCACATGCAGCTCGAATCTTAGAGCCTAAGCAGATTTCTGGTGCTTTCCCAACACTGGCAGCAAGCTTTAATCCGCATGAGCAGGTTGGACATGACCAGATGGAAAATATGGATCACGGCCACGACAGTGGACTCAGTGTCAGCACAGCCTTATTTTATACAGCAAGAATTGTGTATTACACCGCGCTGCTGATGGCGGCCGGAATGATGCTGTGGTTCAGTGGCATTCGCTCAGGAAGCGATGAACAGCGCAAACGAATGCAGCAATGGAGCCTGCCAATGATGCGGGCGCTGCTGCTGGCTTCCCTATTGTATGTATTCGCCAATGCGAGAAGCTTGATGGAAGGCTACGGAGGCGGAGGGCCGGAATGGTTGAGGCTGTTCACCGAAACGAATACCGGCCAAGCCTGGCTTGCGCTGCTTATCTTGTCGCTTCTTGGCTTTGCTGTTATCAAAGCAAGCGATACGTTCAAGCTCATCTGGGCGCTGCTGCTGCTTGCTATTGAGAGCTGGAGCGGCCATGTGGCGGCGCTGCAGTCGAATATGAATTTGGGCATCGTGCTTGATTTTATCCATCTCGCTTGTGCGGCTGTATGGAGCGGGGGCTTGATGATTTTGCTGGGCTTATGGTTTGTTGATCGGAAGGAAGCAGGGCGGTTTGCAGAACGCTTCACGACAGCAGCTTGGATATCCATGGCGCTGCTTATCATTACGGGTGCGGCGATTACGCTGTTGCTGCTGCCAAGCCTGTCCTATTTATTTTATACAAGCTGGGGCATATGGCTAATTGTGAAAATCGCGCTGGTCGCGCTCGTCATCGTCACAGGCGCTTTGCTTCGGGCCCGTGTTCGGCGGGGGGAGCTGCCAGACGGCTTGATGCTGAAAGTGGATGCAGGCTTAATGCTGGTGATCACGCTCATTGTCGGCGTGTTCACCTATATGAGCCCACTACCAGACAATACGCCAGTCCGATTTCATAAGATGGGGGAAACGCGACATTTTACCGTTAATATAACGCCTAATGAGCCAGGAACGAATCAATTCGAGGTGAAAATATGGCTGCCGGAGCAGCTGGGAGAGCCTTCTGAAGTAAAGCTGGTGCTGCATTCGCGTGACAGACAGCAGCTTGCGCCACTTGAGGTGCCGCTGGCGATTTTTGAGGATAAGTCGTATGAATCGTTTCCTGGTTTTGTGAGAACGTCGTACCATGCAGAGCAAATGGACATCCCATTCCCCGGGAAATGGACGGCCGAGCTGCAAGTGGTCGATAAGAGTGGGGAAAAGGTGGAAGAAAGCATCGATTTTGAAAACTATTAATGCAAGCTGGGAGCGGTAGCGAGTGTCATATCGATGGTTGAAATGGTTGATCTTGTGGATTCCAACACTTATAATTGGGCTTTGGGAATATGTCCGGCATGCGTTCCTGCTGCCATACATTTCAATGGATTTGGGCAATGTGCTTGCTCCTGTGCTCGTGTTTCTAGTTACACTGACGCTGCTGCGCGGTTTGTTCAAGCGTTTAGAGCTAATGCAGGATGCGCTGCAGCGCGAACGGCTGTCGAAATCTTCATTTGAGCAGCGCGAGAAGCTGGCGCGTGAGCTGCATGATGGCATTTCGCAGTCGTTGTTTCTGCTTTCCGTGAAGCTGGATAGCTTGGAGCACGCCCATACACCGGAGGGTGTTCGTCAGACGACTGAACAAATTCGTGGAACAGTCCGGCACGTGTATGAGGATGTTCGCCAGTCCATTGCCAACTTGAAATCGTCAACAGCTGCAAGTCCTGCTGAAGGGCCTTGGCGAGCAGCCATTCATTCCCTTGCCGAGGAGCTGCGGGAAGCTGGGGGCTATACTGCTGAAGTTAATTGGCAATTGTCTGAGCATGCGCTGTCGGACAAAGAGAAGGTTGAGCTGATGGCAATTGTGCGCGAGGCGCTGATGAATATTCGCAAGCATACACATGAGGCGCATGTGAGCATCGCCTGTTATCCGCTTGAAGGCGGAGCACTGGGCAGCTTTCATTGTATCGTAGCGGATACAGGGCGAGGGGCAGACGCCGAGCAGTTGGAGGCGAAAGGCCGCTATGGCATTCGCATGATGCGTGAACGAGCAAAGCAGATGGGCTGGACGCTTCGTGTAAAGAGCGAGCGGGACCAAGGAACTTGTGTGGAAATAGCAACGGAGCCTTTAAGCGACAGTTAGCATGAAGACAACGATTAAAAGGAAGCACAAATGATAATGTGGGGAGAGTGAGCAGGTTGAGCAGAAAACAGGTATTTACAGGTTCTCCATGGGAGCCGCTTGTCGGCTACTGCCGCGCCATTCGTGTTGGCAACCGGATTGAGGTCGCAGGAACGACGGCGATGAAAGATGGCGAAGTAGTAGGCAAAGGAGATCCATACGAGCAAGCTCGGTTTGTGCTGCAAACGATCGAGAAAGCTTTGGCTGAACTAGGGGCGAGCATGTCCGATGTTGTGCGGACAAGAATGTTCGTTACCGACATTTCAAAATGGGAAGAAATCGGCAAGGCGCATGGCGAGTTTTTCCGCACGATTCAACCAGCATCCACGATGGTAGAAGTCAAAGCACTCATTGATCCGCTATTATTGGTCGAAATAGAGGCCGAAGCCATTATTCAACAATAGGCGAGTCTAAAAACAGCTCCTTGCTCATCGTAAAGATGGACGGAGCTGTTTTTCGTTGCTTTTGTTTAGGCTTTGTTAAACCTTAATAATGTAGTAAATGTATAATGTAGATATCCCTCATGAACAAAGGAGAACTGAAAATGAGAAAACTCGTTCTATTTCTGCACACATCGCTTGACGGTTTTGTAGAAGGGCCGAATGGTGAAATGGACATTGGCTGGGTTTCCTACGATGCTGATTTGGAGAAACACGCGAAAGAAATTCTGAATACTGCCGACACTGTCATTTGGGGGCGTGGGACTTATCAGATGATGCACAGTTACTGGCCATCTGTGCCTTCGAACCCATCAGCTTCGCAGCATGAACGGAATCATGCCGAGTGGATCGAAAAGACAGCCAAAATCGTTTTTTCCACGACGCTGGAGAAAGTCGAATGGAATAATTCCAGACTCGTGAAAGAAGATGTCGAGGAAGAGATCAATAACCTCAAACAGCAGCCAGGCAAGGAGATGGTCATCCTCGGTAGCCCTAGGTTCGCACACCACCTTATGCAGCTTGATTTAATTGATGAATATAAAATTACGGTTTCTCCCGTCCTGATCGGTAAGGGATTGCCGTTATTCCAAGGTCTCAAGGAGAAGATCAATCTTAAGCTAATCGAAAACAAGACCTTTGATTCTGGAGCCATAGGTCTCGTTTACCAGACGGTAAGATGACCTTGTCACTTAAGGTGATTACGCTAAACGGGAGACGTTAGCTCAATTAACCGCCTTTTCGCAAAGGCGGTTTTCTTATGGTCATAAATCAACATTAGAATTTAACATAGCCTTTGTTTAAAAATAATATATTTTCAGAGGTGTTGTTTAAATATCAGTGCAAATAAGTTAAAGCGGTTTCAAAGCCTATATATCTGTTGTAACATGTAGGGGATCAAAATGTGAAGGGCGGGGTTTAAATGCAAGTGAAGCAAGCACCGAAAGGCGTCTGGCCCGTTATGCTTACACCGTTTACCAAGGATAATGAGGTTGATTATCCGGCTCTGGAACAGCTGATTAATTGGTACATAGACAATGGCGTGCATGGGTTGTTTGCGGTTTGCTTGTCCAGTGAAATGCTTCATCTCTCTTTGGAGGAAAGGGTAGCGGTAGCGCGCTTCGTGCAGGAAAAGACGGCGGGAAGAGTGCCTGTCGTGGCTTCAGGCCACATTTCGGAGTCCTTTCAGCAGCAGCTTGAGGAGATTAGGCAAATTTCAGCAACGGGCGTGGATGCCTTCGTACTCGTAACGAACCGTCTGGCTGCCGAGGATGAAGATGAAGAAGCTTGGAAAAAACGTGCGCAAACGATTTTGGAGACGTTCCCTGATGTGACCTTTGGGCTTTATGAATGTCCAATTCCTTATCACCGCCTATTGTCGCCAGAGCTTGTCAAATGGTGTGCAGAGACGGGCAGATTTACTTTTATGAAGGAATGCAGCAACAATCTGGAGCAAATTAAAGCGAAAATCAAGGCAGCGGAAGGCACTCCGCTTAACATATTTGTAGCGAACAATCCTCATGTACTTGAAGTAATGCAATTGGGTGGCGGCGGATACAGCGGCATGCTCGCCAGTTTCCAGCCTGATTTGTATGCTTGGCTGACGGACAACTGGGACAAGCAGCCGGATAAAGCTGAATGGCTGCAAAACTATCTCGGAGCATCCTGTCTCTATGAAGGCCGTCATTATCATATCGGCACCCGCTATTATTTGCAGCTTGAAGGGCTGGAAATTACGCTGAAAAGCCGCTCGAAAAAAGCATCGGATTTCAAAGTGACACATGAGCGCGAAATCGAGCAGTTCAGGAAATTCAATCAATTTGTCAAGCAGACTTTATTAGAATAGCGGCTGCTTGAAGCAGGCGGCGCCATCTTTCAAAGATGGCGCTTTTTTGCTAGCTAAGTAACTTTTTTAGATGCTCCACGTCTAAATAATTTACAGAGATAAGACAACCGCTACTTTTTGATGACGGAGGTTATGATGATGTTGAAAAAATTCGCGTTGGGCTTAATGGCAGCGGCACTGCTGGCTCTTCCAGCCCTTTCGGCACCTGTTTTTGCGGCTGATCGGCCTATAGAGCTTACGAATGGAAAATTGAAGGACAACCGGATGCTTATTCCGCTGCGCGATGTTGCACAAAATATGGGGGCTGCTGTAGAGTGGAGCCAGAAGCTTCAAACGATTGAAATCCAAAAAGACGATATTGAAATGCTTCTTACGATTAACTCAAAAAAGGTGCTTGTCAATCAAGCTGAAACGGAGCTCGACGTACCGGCGCAATTAATCAACAACACGACCTATGTTCCTCTGCGGTTCGTCAGCCAAATGCTGGGTGCAAGTGTAGACTGGAATTCATATGGCCAAGTCGCAACGATTACATTCGAAGGGAAGCAGCTTGTTGTATATGTGGAGCCGGTTAAGCTTTTGGCCGCTGAAAAAGCATCGGCAGCCCGCCTGAAGCAGCTGTCTGATAAATTAAACGAAGCAGCCGATGTATCATCCGTGAAGCAGATTCGCACTTATTTCAAGCCTTATTTTACCGACCGACTCATTAATGTCATTATTCAAAATAAAGGCCTAGAGTATAATTATACGTTTAAAGATCCAGTAACGTCTGGCAGCTATAGAACCAAAACAACAGGAAGCTTTCTTCAATCGCTGGACATTGGCCATGATGCTTGGGAAACGGAATTCATTATGCGAGGCACTAAAATAATCAAGGTGAATGGCATATGGAAGGCGGATAGCGTCAGCTTTACCAAAGGCAAAATTCCGATTTCGGGAGCATAACTCGGGCAAATCGCAAGCCAGTTATTGCATCCCGCCATTCATTTGCTTATAATGTAAAAGATATTGTTATCATATGAGTTGAAATGCTGAGACGGAGAAAAGTAAGCAGTGCCTTCACACAGGGAGAAGTCGCCATGGATTGAGAGCGTCTTTCGTGAAAACAGGCTGTCTGAAGTTCACTCCTGAGCAGACTTCTGAACCCGGCGTGGCGCCAGCAGGTGCTGCATGCCCGCAAGTAGGAATGTTTCGGTTCCCGCCGTTAACGGGATTGAGGAGCAAGCTAGTGCTATCCCTGTCCGTACAGAGAGGGAATAAGCAGATTGTTCGAATTAGGGTGGTACCACGGTTCTTTCGTCCCTTGCGGGAAGAAGGGGCCTTTTTTGTTTGTTCAAAAGAATGAGGAGGCGAGCATCAGATGAAGGAACGTTTGGAGGCTTTGCGCGGCGAAGCGCTGCAGGAGCTGCAGCAGGTAGACAATCCGCAAGTGCTTAACGACCTGCGGGTAAAATATTTAGGGAAAAAAGGCGCACTAACCGAAATTTTGCGCGGCATGGGCGGACTTAGCGCCGAGGAGCGTCCGATTATCGGCCAAGTCGGCAATGACGTGCGTACGGCGATTGAAGCCGTTATTGAAGAGAAGCAGGCGGTATTCCAGCAAGCGGAGACGGAAGCGCGCTTGCGCGGCGAGACGATCGATGTGACGCTGCCGGGTAAAGCATTGCCAACTGGAGCCGTACATCCGCTAAACAAGGTAGCCCAGGAAATTGAAGATATTTTCATCGGGCTCGGCTATACGATTGCGGAAGGCCCAGAAGTAGAGACGGATTATTACAACTTCGAGGCATTGAACCTGCCGAAAAACCATCCGGCGCGCGATATGCAGGATTCGTTTTACATTACCGACGATATTTTGATGCGTACGCAAACATCCCCGGTTCAAGTGAGAACGATGCAAGCGATGAAAGGCAAGCCGATCAAAGTTATTTGTCCAGGCAAAGTATACCGCCGCGATGATGACGATGCGACGCATTCCTTCCAGTTCAATCAAATTGAAGGTCTTGTCATTGCGCCTAACATTCGCATGAGCGATCTGAAAGGCACGCTGCTGCAATTTGCCCAGCAAATGTTCGGCTCGCAAACGCAAATCCGTCTTCGTCCAAGCTTCTTCCCATTCACGGAGCCAAGCGCGGAGGTTGACGTAAGCTGTGCGCAATGCGGCGGACATGGCTGCCGGATGTGCAAGCAGACGGGCTGGCTGGAAATTCTCGGCTGCGGCATGGTGCACCCGCGCGTACTGGAGATGGGCGGCTACGACCCGAACGAAGTGAGCGGATTCGCCTTCGGCATGGGTGTAGAGCGCATTGCGCTGCTGAAATACGGCATTGACGATATTCGTCATTTCTATACGAACGATCTTCGGTTTTTACAACAATTCGCGAAAATGTAGCAGGAAAGGAAGGGGAGCAAAGCGATGAAAATTTCGTATCAATGGTTGAATGAATATGTTGATTTATCTGGCTTTACGGGCGCAGAGCTTGCCGAAAAAATGACGCGCGGAGGCATTGAGATCGACGAGGTGGAATCCCGCAACAAGGGAGTGACAGGCGTCGTTGTCGGCTATGTCAAATCGCGCGAGAAGCATCCGGATGCGGATAAGCTGAACGTGTGCAAAGTAGATGTAGGCACAGGCGAAGAGCTGCAAATCGTATGCGGAGCCAAAAATGTCGATGCGGGACAGCTCGTTCCAGTCGCTACCGTTGGAGCAAAGCTGCCTGGCGATTTGCATATTAAGCGCGCAAAGCTGCGCGGCGTAGAATCGCAGGGCATGATCTGCTCGGCGAAAGAGCTTGGCATTAATGACAAGCTGCTTCCGAAGGAGCAGCAGGAAGGCATACTCGTATTGCCGCCGCAAACGGTAATTGGAACGCCAATCGCTGACGTGCTTGGGCTGAACGATGAGGTGCTGGAGCTGGATTTGACGCCGAACCGTTCGGATTGCCTCAGTGTAATCGGCACGGCGTATGAAATTGGCGCATTGACTGGACGCGAGGTGCGTATTCCTGAGCCGGCAATTGCTCACGCTTCCGAGCGTACAGAGAGCCATGTACAAGTGACGATCAGCGCTCCTGAGCAGTGCTTCCACTACAGTGCGCGTTACATTAAAGGCGTGAAAATTGGCGAGTCTCCGCTATGGCTGCAAAATCGCCTTATTGCCGCAAGTATTCGTCCAATCAACAATGTCGTTGACGTAACGAACTTTGTGTTGCTGGAGTATGGCCAGCCGCTTCACGCCTTTGATGCAGATCAAGTGAAAAGCGGACGAATCGACGTGCGTTTGGCGCATGAAGGCGAAACGATGCTTACGCTCGATGGCCAAGAGCGCCGCCTTGAGCCGCAAATGCTCGTCATTACAGACGGCGAGAAGCCAATCGCGCTTGCGGGCGTTATGGGTGGAGCCAATTCGGAGGTAACGGGCGATACGGTTAATATTTTGCTGGAATCGGCCAGATTTGATGGTGGAACGGTTCGCAAAACATCGCGCCAATTCGGCCTTCGCTCAGAATCCAGCATTCGCTTCGAGAAGGAAGTGGACCCGGGCCGCGTTATTCCGGCGTTGAACCGCGCAGCTGCGTTGATTACGGAGCTTGCAGGCGGACTCGCTACGGAGGGCATCGTGGAAGTGACGACAGCTCCAGCGAAGCAGCAGGTTGTTGAAGTAGCTTTGGCTAAAATCAACCGCTACCTAGGGACCTCGCTTTCCAGCCTTGAAGTGCAAACGATTCTGAATCGTCTAAGCTTCGGCTATAGCGTTAGTGAAGATGACGTATTCCAAGTGGAAGTGCCATCGCGCCGAGGCGACATTTCGTATGATGTAGATTTGATTGAGGAGGTTGCCCGCCTTTACGGATATGACAACATTCCGACTACACCGATTTTCGGAGATGTAACGCCAGGGGCGCTGACGAAGCCGCAAGCGATTCGCCGCGAGCTGCGCAAGCGTCTGACGGATGCTGGCCTGCATGAAGTCATCAGCTATTCGTTCACAGGACCTGAACGGACACAGCTGTTCCCTGCCTTGTCGGGTGAAGCGACGAAGGCTGTGAAGCTGTCGATGCCGATGAGCGAGGAGCGCAGCGTGCTGCGGACGACGCTGATCGCGCAATTGCTGGAAACAGCAGCCTATAACCGCAATCGCAAAAATGAATCGGCTGTCATTTTTGAAATCGGCAGCGTATTCCATACAGAAGAAGAGAAGCTGACGCGTCTTCCTCAGGAGAAGCATCGCTTTGCGGCATTGCTGACTGGAAACCGTGTAGAGCCGCAGTGGAACCGCAAAGCTTCTGCTGTTGATTTTTATGATGCAAAGGGAGTTCTGGAAACTGTATTTGCTGTACTCGGCATTGCCGATAAGGTGAGTTATGCCGCGGCGCAGCCGGAGCATTTTCACCCGGGAAGAACGGCGGCTGTTCAACTGGAAACCGAGCATGGCACAGAAGTGATCGGCTACGTTGGTCAGCTTCACCCAACGCTGCAGCTCGAGAGCGACCTGGCAGATACGTATGTGCTGGAAATCGAGCTTGCACCGCTTTATCAGCTGGCTGGCGACGAAATCGTCTACAAGGCGCTGCCGCGTTATCCTGCGATGCAGCGTGATATTGCTGTCGTGCTGGATATGGAAGTTCCTGCAGGCGAACTGACTGCCCTCGCATGGCAAACGGCTGGCGAGCTGCTTGAGTCCGTACGCGTGTTCGACGTGTTCACAGGCGAGAAGCTGGGAGCAGGCAAAAAGAGCGTAGCGCTCTCTCTTGTATACCGTCATGCAGAACGCACGCTGACCGATGAAGAAGTGACCGAGCTGCATGGCAAGGTCGTTGCTGGATTAGAACAATCTTTTAAAGCAGAATTAAGAAAATAGGCAGGAAACCTTCCACGCCGTATCGAAATAGTTCCTTGTGGACTATCGATACGGCTTTTTGCTTTGTTTTTTAAGCTGGAGCAGGCTTTTGGGCGTTTTTTCCAGAGTGGAAGACCGTGTCGTTTTGTCATCAAAACTTGTTCTTTTTGTTAGTCGAAACATGGATAGAGATCTGCTTGGGAGTCAGTGCTGCATTTTGGGTTGAACTATAAAGATGGGTCAAGCTTTATGTCTGAGACAGAAGCAGTCGTTTACAGTTATTTTTGAAATATAGAGAAGGTATATGATGTGTCCATCCCTTCTCTATATTTCTCGGAATGAAACGCGCCGCGCCGCCAAAGGATAGCGACAGCCGTTTCACCTTGAAATATAGGAAAGGATATGATGTGTCCATCCCTTCTCTATATTTCTCGGAATGAAACGCACCGCGCCGCCAAAGGATAGCGACAGCCGTTTCACCTTGAAATATAGGAAAGGATATGATGTATCCATCCTTTCTCTATATTTCTCGGAATGAAACGCGCCGCGCCGCCAAAGGATAGCGACAGCCGTTTCACCTTGATATAATGCAACTATAATATAAGACTCTATGTGATATGTTCTTCTATATATAAGGATTGGGGAAACAATCCTGCTGATTGATAAGGGAGCGAGAAACACCTATAGGAGGATAATGTTTTATGGATACTGAGCAAACTGTAGTAACCGTTGATATATATGGGCATCAATATCGTTTGAAGGGCCATTCCAACTCAGAATATATGCGGCGTATTGCCGGAATGATAGATGATAGCATGAACAAAATTGCCAAAGGTTATCCACAGCTGGACCTGCCAAGAATTGCAGTGCTTGCAGCTGTGCAGATGACCGAGGAAGTGTTCCGCCTGCGCCGCGATAATGAGTCGCTGCATGACGCTGAGGCGAAGCGGCTAGTGCTTGCCGAGCAGCTTGGAGAGCTCCAAGGGATGATGGCAAGCTTGCGCGAGGAGTATCAGGCTTTGCAGGTAAAGGCGGAAATCGATCTGCAGGAGCTGCAGGAGGTTTTTGAATCCGAGCTGGAGCAGGCGAAGAAGAAAGCTGCCGAGGAACTGATGCATGCGCTCGCAGTAGCGGAAAATCAGCTGAAGGATATGCTGGCAGAAGCGGATGAGCGGCTTGCAGCGCAGCAGCAGGAAGCATCGGAAGCGCTTGCGCGTCAGCGCGAGGAAGCATCGGAGACGCTTGCTGCCCAGAAGCTTACGCTAGAAGGCGCGCTTGCGCGTGAGCAGGCCAGTGCAGCGGAAAAGCTTGCGGAAGCCGAGGCAGCTGCCGAGGAGCAAGTGGCGCGCGAGCGCGTTGAGGCGGCTGCGAAGCTGGCGGAAGCAGCCGAAAAGCTGATCGAAGCGGAAATCGTTGCGGAAGAGCTGTTGGAGCGTGAGCGTGCAGAAGCAAAAGCGAAGCTTGACGTATTAGAGGCGAAGCTGGCGGAGACGAAGAGTGCGGCGGATGAGGCGCTTGAGCGAGAGCGTGCGGAAGCGGAAGCGAAGCTTGGCGTATTAGAAGCAAAGCTGGCGGATGTGAAAAGTGCGGCGGATGAGGCGCTTGCGCGGGAACGAGCGGAAGCAGAAGCGAAGCTGGCAGAGGCGAAGAGTGCGGCGGATGAGGCGCTTGAACTGGAGCGTGCGGAAGCAGAAGCAAAGCTGGCGGAGGCGAAGAGTGCAGCGGATGAGGCGCTTGCGCGGGAGCGTGCGGAAGCAGAAGCAAAGCTGGCGGAGGCGAAGAGTGCAGCGGATGAGGCACTTGAGCGTGAGCGTGCGGAAGCAGCCGAAAAGCTGATCGAGGCGGAAATTATCGCCGAGGAGCAGTTGGAGCGCGAGCGTGCCGAAGCGGCAGAGCGGCTCGCGGAAGTGGTTGAAAAGCTGACCGAAGCGGAAGCGTCTGCACAGGAGCAGCTTGTTCGTGAGCGTGAAGCAGCGGCAGCGAGCCTCGCGGAAGCGCAGAGTGGAGCAGATGCGAAGCTTGCGCGCGAGAGAGCTGAAGCGGCGGCGAAGCTGACCGAAGCGGAAGCGAAAATTTCCGAGACTGCAGCGAAAATAGCGGAAGTAGAGGAAAAGCTGATCGAGGCGGAATTGATCGCCGAGGAGCAGCTTGCGCAGGAGCGCGAGGCAGCCGCCGTGAAGCAGGCGGAATTGCGGAGCGGAGCGGAAGCAGCGCTTGCAGAGGCGCGCGCGGAAGCGGCAGCAGGCTTAGCGGCGGCCGAAGCGGCTGCGAAGGCGGAGCTGGAACGCGAGCAGGCAGAGGCGGAAGCCAAGCTGCTGGAAGCAAAAGCGGAGCTGGAGCAGGAACGCGCGGCAGCGACGGAGCTGTTGACGGAGGCGGAAGCGTCTGCGCAGGAGCAGTTGGAGCGTGAACGTGCCGAAGCAGCCGCTAAACTGGCAGAAGCCGAAGCAAAAGCAACCGAAGCAAGAAGCATCGCGGCAAGAGAGGTTGCGCGGGAGCGCGAAGCCGCTGCTGCGAAGCTCGCAGAGGCGCAGAGCGTAGCGGAAGAGATGCTGAAGCGCGAGCGTGAGGAAGCGGCAGCCAAGCTGGCAGCAGCAGAAGCGGCAGTACATGCTGCCGAGGAGCGTGTGGTGAGCGAACGGTTAGAAGCCGAAGCGAAGCTGCTGGAAGCGAAAGCAGCAGCGGAAGAGGCGCTGGAGCAAGAGCGCGCAGCAGCGACTGAGCTGTTGACAGAGGCAGAAGCATCTGCACAAGAGCAGCTGGAGCGCGAACGTGCGGAAGCGGCGGCTAAGCTTGCTGAAGTCAAGAAAGCTTTACAGGAGCGAATGGAGCGTGAGCAGGCTGATGCAGCATTGAAGCTTGTAGAAGCGAAAAGCGCCGCAGAAGAGGGACTTGCACGCGAGCAAGCGGAAGCAACTGCGAAGCTCGCCGAAGCCGAGGCGGCCGCGCAAGCTCTCGTCGAACGTGAACGTGCGGAAGCGGCAGCGAAGCTAGCGGAGCTGGAAGCTTCAGCTCAAGTAGAACTGCAACGCGAGCAGGCAACTGCGGCAGAGCTGCTTGAAGAAGCGGAAGCGGCATTGTCAGCGGAGCGTGCAGCTAAAGCCCAAGCGATTGAGCTTGCTGCACATCAGCTAGCTGAGCGTGTGAAGCAGCTTGAGCAGGGCTGGCAGGCGAAGCTTGAACAGCGTGAAGAGGAATGGAAGCTGGAGCTGTCTAATACGGCTGAACAGCAGCAGCAGCAGCTTGACGAGCATGAGCAGCGCTTGCTTGCAGAAGCATCGGCTAATGTCGAGAAGCTGGTTTCCGCACATATGAAAGAGTTAACGGAGCAGGAGCAAGCCTTGAAGGCTGACCTCGCTTTGCGATATAAAAATTGGGAAGAAGAGCGGGCTAAGCTGCAAACAGCTGTTGCCGAGCTTCAAGAAGCAGCTGTCAAGGAAAAAGCTGCGCTTGAACAGCGTATTTCCGTGGCAGATGACCACTTATTGCAAGCTATGGAGCAGGAAGAAGCGTTACGCTCCTCCCTTGCAGTACTAGAGCAGGAGCGCCAGGAGCGTGACGCCGAGCTTGGCGAAATTCGCCAGCAGCTGGACGAGCTGCATGTCATTAATGAGCAGCATGCCGAAACGCGTGCGCAGCTAGGCAATAGATTGAAGGAAGCCGAAGCGCAAATCGCTGAGCAGGCTAAGTATTTGGCGAATGAAGCGGCTAAAGCGGATGAGGCTGAACTGCGTGTTATGGAGCTGCAGGAAGAGCTTAGCAAGCTTCAGCAGCTGCAGCAAGATCATCAAGCTCACTATGAGCAGGCTAGAAACGAGCAGGAGCAGCAGTATCAGGAGCGGCTTACAGCATTTGAACAACAGCTTGCGGCCCAAGTCCAGCTTCATGAAGAATGGAAAAAGAATGCGGAAGAAAAACAGCTGGAGCAAGAAATTCAGTTCGAAGAAGAGCGTGAAGCGCTGGAGCTGCAGCTTCGTGAGCAGAAGCAAGCACTGGAGGCCAAGCAGCGTGAGGGCGAAGCAGCTCGAGGAGAGCTTACGCTTAAGCTTCGTGAGCTGGAGCAAGCACTCGAAGCGAAGCAGCGGGAAAGCGAAGCTGTTCATGCGGAGCTGGCACAGGAGCATCAGCGGCAGCTTGCTATGCTGGAGCAGCAGCGGGATGATGCAGCGAACCAGCTCAAGCAGGATTTTGCCGATCAGCTGGAGCTGTTGAAGCTTGAACAAATGGAGCAGTCGGAGCAGCTGGAACGTGATTGCTCGGAGCTAAGATCGCAGCTTCATGAGAAGCAGGCTGAATATGCTAGGTTAATTGAGCAGCAGAAGCAGCAGTTCGACGAGCAATACCGTGAACGCGAGCTGAAAGTGGAACAGCAGCATAAGGATGAGCAGGCTTCATGGCAAAGCAAGCTGCAGGAGCTTCAGGAGAAAGTAGAGCGGGCAGAGTTTCACGAGCTGGAGCTGGATGAAAAGCTGGGACAGCTGGCTCGGCACGAGCAGGAGCTTACGGAGCAGCTTGAATTGATTGCGGCACGTGAGCGTATCGCGGCTCAGCAGCTCGACATTTTACTACACAAACAGCAGGAACTGGATGAGCAAATGGAGCAAGAACGCAAGCGTTCTGAGCAATTGACAGATGAATTAAACCGGATGATTGCGGAAGAGTCCGAGCGACAAGCTGGCGAGGAGCATCTGAAGGGGCAACTGGAGGCCGCTTTGGCGCAAGCCGCTGCGGCAGCCCAGCAGAGTGAGCAAGTTGATCAACGCAGGCAGCAGCTTGAGCTGGAGTGGTCTGAAGCCGTCCAAACGACAGAGCAGCTGCGGGCAGAGCACGAGAAGCTTACGATCGAGCATGGCAAGCTGGCGCACGAATACTCCTTGCTGCAAAACGAATACAATGAATGGATTGAACTAATCGAGCAAAGCTAGCTTTACTCAAAAAATCCGTTTATCTCGCCCGGTCCCCCGGAACTGCGATGATAAACGGATTTTTTCGCATATTGCTGCGCTGAGGAGGCGCAAAAAAATCCCTTGAATAAAGCAGCGAGCCAATTGCCCGTGCTTCATTCAAGGGATTTTGATATATATCGGCTCGCCCGATTAGCCATAGCTGACCGTACTGCCTGTTGGACCGCCGCGGGGCAGGCTTGCGAGACGCAGCAAATCTGGTGTGACGACTGCCGGGTCCTTGCCCGTGGCATGCATTTCGGTGCGAAGCGTGCCAGGGTTGTACAAATTAATGAGAATGCCATATTCATGTTCTTCATCAGCAAGTGTCCGGGTTAGCGATTCAAGCCCGGCTTTGGCCGCGCTGTAAGCGCCATAACCTCCGGCACCGTTCCAGGAAAGGCCCGATGTTATATTAATAATGCGACCATAGCGTTCTGCCCGCATATATGGAATGACAGCTCTTGATAAATAAAAGGGTCCTGTCAAATTAGTAGCAACCTGCGTATGCCAGTTT
The DNA here is from genome assembly GCF_001422685.1 of Paenibacillus sp. Leaf72. Lineage (NCBI taxonomy): Bacteria > Bacillati > Bacillota > Bacilli > Caryophanales > Paenibacillaceae > Paenibacillus > Paenibacillus sp. Leaf72. The sequence continues at coordinate 23,967 of NZ_LMLV01000005.1, forward strand.
TCAGAAGTCAACTCAATAACATGTCCAGACTCCAGCACGGCAGCATTATTGAGCAAAATGTCAATTTTGCCCCACTTGCCGACAGCTAGTATAACCGCTTGCTTAATTTGCTGTTCATCGGTGACATCTGTAGGTATAACAAGCGCTTCCCGTCCGGTAGCCTCTTTAATCGCCTCAAAGGTTTCTTGGAGCTTGTTCAATCGCCGGCCCAGCAACACGACCTCTGCGCCTTCTTTTGCAAACGATAGAGAAGCGGCCCTTCCGAGCCCACTGCCTGCGCCGCTTACAATTGCCACACGCCCATTTAAAAGGCTCATCGTATCTCTCCCTTCGGCTTTTGCGAGAAAAACTTCGTAAGCGCTAACTTTTAGCTATAATGACCATCTTATCAAAGGGAAGCGGGAAGGGAAAGTGCGGCAGTTATCAATTTTTCTTACAGGGTAGCAAAAGAAAAATGATATTTCAGTCCATTATCGTAAAAGCCGTGAATACATCGAGATGAATTAGAAGTGCATCGAATATGATAAAGTAAAGTTAGTCCCTCAGTTAGTCCCTAAATTATAGAGCGCAAGGAGCCTTACTATGTTTCTTAAAAAACAAACGATTAGCAAAAACGGAAAAACTTACGAGTACTTTCGGATCGTTTCAACCTACCGCGACGAATTCGGACGGAGGAAGCATCGAACGGAGAAATATCTGGGAGTGCTGAGCAGCGAGGAAGTATTGAGAGTCAAGGCTGAGCTGCGGAATCGAACAGCCCTTTCCGTACAAGGGCAGCTGAGTGTCGGGAGCGTTAGCGTCGCTTCCTCGGCAACGTTTGTTTTTCAAGAAATCGTTGCCTTTACTTATGCGCCTCAATCACCTATGGAATGGAATGTTGCCAGCACGGACATGCTGCTGCTCGTTCGCGAGGGGCGCGGTGAGATACATATGGGCGGCAAAAAAATTTTTCTCAAGGCTGGAACGGCTTTCTATTGGCCAGCGGGTAGTGGCATGCATGTCAACAATCCTTATGAGGAGACGCTGCTGCTGGACCGGATAACCTTTATCGCGATTGCCCCAATTGATGATGCAGGCAGCTTAGAGAGCGAAAGTGTATACGGCCGCGCAGCTGTTGCGCATTGGATTGGCGGGGAGATGCCGCTCCTTGCCCCAGAGCGTGCTTTACAGCTAGGAGTAGAACTGCATGAAGCGACCTCCCTGAAAAGCTTGCATAACCCGCTTAGAAGCCAGCTTATATTTTATCAATTGCTGAGCTTAGTGTTTAATGAACAATCGGTTCTGAAAGATGAAGAAGATGGGAGTCGTTGGATAGATAACGCCATTCAATATATTCGTAATCATTATGAGGAGAAGCTAACGCGAGATCGGCTTGCGGCAATGATTGGCATTAGCCCTGAATATTTTTCGCGTGTGTTCAAGCAGGAAACAGGCCAAAGCTTTTTGGATTATTTGTGCCGGATGAGAATTCGAAAATCCCAACAGCTGCTGCAGCTTTCTCCTCTGAGGAGTATAGGCGAGATTGCAAAGTTGGTCGGTTTTCAAAGCGAATATTATTTTAGCCGCAAGTTTAAACAAATGACTGGGCTGGCGCCTTCATCCTACCGATCCAAGCCTAAAATATATGCAGCATTGTCGTCCTACGTGACCTCATGCATGTTGACGCTAGGTGTCATTCCTGCAATCGGCCTAATTGAACCATGGATGAAGGAAGCCCATGCCAAGGGTATGGATTTGACTGCTCTTGAGGTGGTGGGACACATGGGCAAAGAAACATTGCGCAAGCTGGCTCAGGCTGGGCCCGACCTCATTTTGGCCGGGGAGCAGACCGCATATTCAGAACGGCTAAGGGAAATTAGCTCTGTGTGCGAAATACCTGATTTGGACGACAATTGGCGCGGGCCGTTCTTCCTGCTGGCAGAGGCGGTCGGGAAGCGGAGCGAGGGAGAAGCTTGGGTAGCCCGATTCGAGCAGAAAATAGTTGAAGGGAGAAGAAAAATGACTTCTTTCATCGGACGCGACGAGACTGTAGCGATAATGAAGATCGTGTCAGACAAGCTCTACATTTATGGCCGTTCCACGAGCATGGGAGGCATTCTTCTATACGGGGAGCTAGGATTGAAGCCTCCTGCAAGCGTTAGCCGCGAGCTGATAGACAGGAATATTCCAAACAAAGCATTCACTTCAGAGGAGCTGCTGGCATTTTCCGCAGATCATATCATTTTATTCGACTACGGCTCGCAAGGGCTTCCGAATAAGCGGGCCTGGATGAATAATGGGGCGTGGGGTAAACTTGAAGCCGTCCGGAACGGCCGCATCTATACGCCGAATCGCGAGATGTTTTATGGTTATGACACGCTGTCTCTGGAATATCAGCTCGAGGAGATTGTAAGGTTATTTTCCGCACATTCGGACTAATTTTTCGTCATGTTTGTATATGGACGTTAGCTGCCGAGAATTGTTATCATTTGATCGAATGATAATCAATTTCAATTAGGAGGCTGTTTCAATGTTGGTTTTGGCAAAAAAAATTTCCCCATCTATCGGTACGCTCATCTGCGTCATGTTCATACTTAGCGCGTGTGGCGGTAATTCCATTTCGAATACCCCAAGTACATCTAATACGACGGCCTCATCAACTGCCGCCTCAGAATTGCCAAGAGACAACAGCACACAAACGGATGAAGCTGCGACAAAAACCGTCAAGACTATCAAGGGAGATGTTGAGGTCCCTCTTCATCCGAAGCGAGTTATTGCCGGTTACTATCATGGTACACTGCTTGCTCTTGGCATTCAGCCTATTGGAGGCAGCAAAGAGTGGTGGATGGGCAGTCCCTTCCTGAAGGAGCAGGAAGCCGCAATAATGGACATCGGCTCCCCAGCTTCACCAGAGAAAGTGCTTGAAATGGAGCCTGATCTCATCGTTATTAATGATACACTCGCCGATCATTACGATAAATTTTCTCAGATTGCGCCAACGCTATTTATCGAGTACGGCTCTACAAAAAATGTTCGTGAAGAAGTAAAGCAAATGGGAGAGCTGCTGAACAAAAGCAAAGAAGCGGATGCATGGCTGGAAAAGTATGAGCACAACGCCGAAAAAGCAAGAAATCAGCTGAAGGACGTTGTTAAGCCAGGATCGACAGCTGTTCTGCTTGAGGTAGATGGAAAGACGCTAGCGGTTTTGGGCGATAATTATGGCCGCGGTGGAGAAGTGATTTACAATGCTCTGAAGTTCAAGGCGCCAGATTGGGTGCAGGAGAACGTCATGGACAATGGAGCACAGTACGTGGAAATATCGGAAGAAAAGCTGGCTGAGCTCGCGAATACAGATTATATTTTCTTATCGACCTACACAGAAACAACGGAGGAGCAGTTCAAGGAATTGACAGATGGACAAATTTGGAAAAGTCTTCCTGCCGTGAAAAATGGAAATCTGATTCCTGTTGATTATAAGACGTATTTTTATTTCGATCCGATTTCTATTATTGGCCAGATCGATGCTTTAAAACAGACGCTTCTCGATCATAAAACCGACAATAATTAAGTATAAATTACTAGTTTCTTACTTGACGCTGCTAGACCGAATGGTTAGAAACGTTATCGTTTAAAAAACAGCCGCATTTTATTATAATTCATCATAAACAACAAAAACCGCCAGCACTCTCATTATGATGAGCGCATGGCGGCTGGATGCAACAAGCACCAATCCAAGCAAATTTATTCAACAATAAGCTTTGCTTGCATTTTAGTATGGCCTGTACCACAAGGCACGTTGCATACGATGGTATATTCGCCAGCTTTCAGCGAGATGGTTTTGGATTTATTATTTGGAATCGTAATATCGGTTTTGGTAACTTGGATGCCATGGACGCCATCCGTTGATTCAAGCTTAAGGTTAACGGCCTCGCCCTGCTTGATCTTATATTCGGTTTGCTCAAATTCCCAGCTCTTTGCTTTGACAATGACTTCCGCTGCACTGGCATCTGTATCTATAACGCCGCCCGCTTCGCTTGCTCCTCCGCTTGTCCCGCATGCGGCAATGATTGCAACAAAGCACATCACGGCAGCAAGATAAATCCACTTTTTCATCTTGTTCGGCTCCCTTTCTGCTTACACGCTTTATGACACGGAATTATTTTCCGCATCGCTTTTATTGTAACCCAATTTCCCCAAACTGACAGCATCAGAAGGTGACAAATTGTTGAATGGCTTGATGAAAAAGCCCTTGGCCATCGCTTTAGAGAGCGACGGGCAAGGGCTGACAAGCATACGACTTCCGCTAACGACGCATCACGATTAAGGCTTTAATGGTCGCTGCTGCGGCGGTCATGATCGGAGCGTCCGGCTTCATATGGCGTGCTGACGGGAATGAACAAGTCGATAATCCCGATCACGAGCGCAGCCAGAATGGCACCGAGCCAAGTAACCGAAACGCCGCTGACGATAAATTGGGCAATCCAGATGACGACGACGCTGGCGATGAAGCCGACGATGCCCCGTCCAAATGGCGTAACCTTTTTGCCGAAAATCGCTTCGATAATCCAGCCCAGCACGGCAATGACGATAGCCAGCATTAAAGCGCTCCAAAAACCGCCCACGCTGAACTGCGGCACAATCAAGCCCACAAGCATTAACACAAGAGCTGCTACGATGAACCGAACAACATGGCCTAAAAAGCTCATGTATTCAACCTCCTCAATTGATTTGAAATCCTTCACTACGGCCTGTGAAAAATCAACGGATTTTGCATGTCGACCAGGCTGGATATTGTGATTCCTTCGTATTGTAGCCAGTTTTCGCCGGAACATGTATGGAAGGTAACGTCATGTCGTGCATCAAAGCGCCGATTCGGCTATAATATAAGGGCGAGAGGAGTGTTACGCTTGGATAGTAAAATATTAACAACACTTGAATTTCACAAAATTATACATAAATTGACACAGCACGCAGCGACTTCGCTTGGCAAGGCCGAAGCGGAGAAGCTTGCTCCAAGCTCCGATTTGGAAACGGTTAAGCTGATGCTTCAAGCGACGGACGAGGCTTATAAGGCCGACCGTCTTAAGGGCAATCCGCCATTTGGCGGCATTACCAACATCAGCAGCTCGCTTCACAGATCGCGTATCGGTGGAACGCTGAACCCGGTGGAGCTTATGGAAATTGCTTCGACGTCCAGAGGGGCTAGGCGGGTTAAACGTCATTTGGAAAATCTGCATGATGATGATCCGATTCCTTTGCTGCATGAAACGTCTGACCAGCTCAGCGAGCACAAGGAGCTTGAGGATGCGATCTTTGATTGTATTGATGATCAAGGTGAGGTTATGGACAGCGCGAGCGTCCAGCTCGCTTCGATACGCAGGGAGCTTCGTGGAGGCGAATCGCGCATCCGCGAGAAGCTGGAGCAAATGATCCGTTCTTCCTCGGTGCAGAAAATGCTCCAGGACGCTATTATTACGCTGCGCAGCGACCGTTATGTCATTCCGGTGAAGCAGGAGTACCGCTCGCATTTTGGCGGCATAGTGCATGACCAGTCTGGCTCGGGGGCTACGCTGTTTATTGAGCCGGAAGCAACGGTTGTCATGAACAACAAGCTGCGTGAGCTGAGAGCGGCAGAGCTGCGTGAAATTGAGAAAATTTTGCAAATGCTGACCGCGAAAGCGGCCGAGCATGTTGAGGATTTATTGTATAACCAGGAGCTGCTGGGCAGGCTGGATTTTGCTTTTGCCAAGGCGCGTCTTGGGCATGAGATGAAGGCGACGCTGCCACGCATGAATGATCGAGGCTTTCTGAAAATCAAAAGAGGGCGCCACCCGCTCATTGCGGCGGACAAAATCGTGCCGATTGATGTCGAGCTTGGCAATACGTACACAGCCATTATCGTTACGGGACCGAATACAGGCGGTAAAACCGTCTCGCTCAAAACAGTAGGCTTGCTCAGCTTGATGAGCATGTCCGGCTTGTTCGTTCCGGTAGAGGACGGCAGCCAGCTTTGCGTATTTGACGCTATTTATGCTGATATCGGTGACGAGCAAAGCATTGAGCAGAGCCTTAGTACGTTTTCCAGCCATTTAGTCAATATTATTCGCATTTTGAAATCCATGACGGCGAAAAGCCTCGTTCTGCTCGATGAGCTTGGCGCAGGCACCGACCCGGCTGAAGGCTCGGCACTAGCCATTGCGATGCTGGAGCATATTCATAGCATGGGCAGCCGTATTATTGCAACGACCCACTACAGCGAGCTTAAAGCATATGCATACAACCGCAAAGGTGTCATCAACGCAAGCATGGAATTTGATATTGCTACGCTAAGCCCAACGTACCGTCTGCTTGTAGGTGTTCCAGGCCGAAGCAACGCTTTTGCGATTGCAGAGCGGCTTGGCCTAAGCAAAACGATCATCGATCATGCGCGCGGTGAAGTGAGCGAAGAGGATCAGCGTGTTGAAAATATGATCGCGTCGCTCGAAGCCGACCGATTGAATGCGGAAAGCGATCGCCAGACGGCGCAGTCGCTGAGGCAGGATATGGAGAAGCAGCGTGGACGGCATGAGGCGGAGCTGCGCAAGTTCGAGGAGCAGCGCGACAAAATGCTTGAGAAGGCCCAGGAGGAAGCGCGCGAGGCGGTTGCAAAAGCACGCCTAGAGGCCGAGAAAATTATTTCGGAGCTGCGCAAGCTGGCTTTGGAGGAAGGAGCTTCTGTCAAGGAGCATAAGCTTATTGATGCCCGCCGCAAGCTGGATGAAGCGGTGCCTGAGCTGCACAAGAAGCAAAATCGTCCTTCTAATGCCGGGCAACAGAAGGCAGTTCGCAAAATCGAAGCCGGAGACGAGGTTATGGTCTACAGCTTGAATCAGAAAGGGCTTATCATCGAGGTGCATGGGGCGGATGCGACCGTTCAGCTGGGCATTATGAAGATGAAGGTAGCCATTGCCGATATGGAGCTGATCAAGCCAGCTGCTCCGCTTAAGCAGCAGCCGAAGCAGGCAGCCAGTGTGAAACGCTCCAGAGATGAAAATGTGAAGATGGAGCTTGACCTCAGAGGCTCGAATTTAGAGGAGGCACTCATGGAGGTCGACCAATTTCTCGATGAATCGTTCCTCTCCGGCATCGGTCAGGTTTATATTATTCACGGACACGGAACAGGCGTGCTGCGATCTGGCATACAGCAATATTTGCGCAAGCACAGCCATGTGAAAAAATACCGCTTGGGCAACTATGGTGAAGGCGGAGCCGGCGTTACGGTTGCTGAGCTGAACTAATTTAGCTGGCTGCGGCCTGCAAGGCGCAGCCGCTGCATCATTTTCGCAATTCGGTTAAAGGAGGGTAACGCATGAGCAATGAGGTCGATGTGCTGCTTGGCAATTCCTATCTGGCAATGCTGCTTTATATATCCATTGTAGTTCTCTCGCTTCTCGTTTTTTTATGGGTGTTCGAACTCGTTACCCGTTACAACTGCTGGAAAGAAATTAAAAACGGCAACGTTGCTGTCGCAATGGCGACAGGCGGTAAAATTTTCGGGATATGCAATATTTTTAGATTTTCAATTGAAGCGAATGACTCCATTTACCAAAGCATGATTTGGGGCGCATTTGGTTTCCTTATTTTGCTAGGCGCGTATTTCCTATTTGAATTTTTAACGCCGGTATTTCGTATCGATGATGAAATCGAGCGGGATAACCGGGCTGTTGGCTTGATTGCTATGATTATTTCCGTTTCACTTTCGTATGTCATTGGCGGTGCCATTGTGAGCTAGAATGCAGGAGGATCGACATGAAATATTTATGGGGAACATTGCTGGCGCTCGCCATTGTGTTTTTTAGCATCGGGGTTTATTACGTAATCAACAATTAAATGGGGGGCAATCAAGGATGGAAGAGCAAGTGGTATGTCCATGGTGTTTGACGGAAATTGTATGGGATGAAGAAATCGGTCCCGAAAAGCATTGTCCGCATTGTGAAAATGAGTTGGATGGCTATCGTACGCTGCAATTCGGCGTCGATAATGACCGCGATGAGGATGATGAAGAAGAGCCGGAGTGGGAGCAAGAAGACGGCAGCGGTCAGCAAGCGGGCAGCGATTGGGATGAGGCAGATGACGGCTTCCGCAGAACGCATCGCGACTGGATTGGGGCGCAAGGCAAAGTGCAGCAAATCATTAATGAGCAGGAAGAGGCGCCAGAATGTCCTTCCTGCCGTGAATATATGCTGGAAGCAGGCAAAATGGCTATAGCGGCAGGCTCCTTCGAGCCAACGCTGCATCCGGCACTGGGACAGCCTCTGCTGCAGCCGCCATTTGAACTCAAGCTATATGTGTGCCCATCATGCTTCCATACCGCTACTCAGCTAAGCGGCAATGACCGAGAAGGAATGCTGAAGGCACTCGCTTCCGAAGATTAATATCAAGCAGCCGGACAACGCGGTTTTGACCTGATTCGTCGAGGTCACTGCACTTGCTCCGGCTTTTTTTTGAAATATAAGCAGGTATAAGTTTCCCCCTTATAAACGGCATATATTTCACCCGCGAAACGGTAGCTTTGCCGCCAGAGGACGGCGACAGCCGTTTATGCTTGTACCTCCAGCCTATAAATGCCAGCAAAATGAGCGGCATGTACCTGACGCATGTAGGGAACCTTATATAGCACCTAAACAAATGCAGGGCAGCATGCCGGGCGAGTAAGCAAGCAAGCCTATTCAGCCGGCAGCCGGGGAAGGGGTACAAAAATGAAACAGAACAAAGGTGAATTCAGTACTGGGGCAAAAACACGCATGAAAACGTCGATGCAATTGGGACCATTCGGCCGCCCAGCCATGCTGGGAAGAGCGCCTACAGGCGGCGTATTGGATCGCCAGGCTATATTGCTTCTGGCTGTTCAAGCGTTATTCGGCATCGCGCTTGCGCTCTCAGGAACATTCGTGCCCATCTACTTATGGAAAGCCAGCTCCTCCTATATGCTGGTCGGCTGGTTTACGATGAGCCAGTATTTAACATGCGGCATTACCTTTTGGCTGGCGGGAAAATGGGTTAAAGAATATAATAAAATGAACAGTCTCCGCACAGGCATCGTGCTGTCGGGGGCTTTTTATTTCACAGTGCTCATGCTGGGCAAGCTGGCGGCGAGCTATATTATTCCGCTGGGCCTATTGAATGGGGTAGCGCTGGGCTTATTTTGGGTCGCATTTGATGTCATTTATTTTGAAATTACCGAGCCGGACAATCGCGACCGCTTCAACGGCTGGTCTGGTCTGCTTGGCTCTGGTGCGGGGATTTTGGCGCCGTGGGTATCGGGCTTGCTCATTACCTCGATGAGCGGCGAGCGCGGCTATCAGATTATTTTTACGGCATCGCTTGTCATACTGGCCATTTCGGTTGTGCTGAGCTTCTGGTTGAAGAAACGCAAGCAGGACGGCAGGCGATACAGCTGGACGCATGGCTTTCAGCAGCTTGCCATTCCCGGCAATCCATGGCGTAGAATGCTACCAGCTGTCGTAGCTCAAGGCGTACGGGAAGGTGTGTTTCTTTTTTTAGTCGGCTTGACCGTCTATATCGCCACGCAAAATGAGGCCAAGCTGGGCAGCTTTACGCTCATAACCTCTTTCGTTGCCCTAATCAGCTTCTGGCTGGTCGGCAAGCGGCTGTCCCCGCGCAATCGCAAGCGGGCGATGCTAGTTGGGACTGTCATGAATGGCCTTGTCATATTGCCACTATTTTACGAGGTGAATTTTACGAATTTATTGTTATTCGGTATTGGGACGTCCATATTTATGCCGCTCTACATTATACCGATGACTTCAAGAGTATTTGATTTAATTGGGGAATCGCAGTCCGGCGGTGGAGAACGCGAGGAATATATCGTCTTGCGCGAAGCGGGTCTGACGCTTGGACGGGTGCTTGGGCTTAGCGGCTATTTGGTCGTGCTGACGCAAAATCATTCTCCGCTTGCGGTCGTCTGGCTGCTGTTCGTAGTCGGCTCGGTACCTGTTATTGGCTGGTGGATGATGCGTCCATTGTTGGAACAAGAGACATCATGATTCATGGGAAACAGGGGGTTTAACAGTTATGCCAAAAATCGTATCAAGCATTATTGATTTAGTAGGTGAAACGCCTGTTGTGAAGCTGAATCGTTTGGCGGAGGAAGGCTGCGGAGATGTTTTCGTAAAGCTGGAATATTTTAATCCGAGCGGCAGCGTTAAGGATCGGGCGGCAGCTTCCCTTATTCAAGCTGGAGAGCTTAGCGGCCATATTAAGCCGGGCTCCACGATTATAGAGCCAACTAGCGGAAACACGGGCATTGGACTGGCCATGGGGGCGGCGGCTAAAGGCTATAAGCTCATTTTGATTATGCCGGACAATATGTCCCAGGAGCGCATTAAGCTGCTTCGTGCCTATGGCGCGGAAGTGGTATTGACGCCTGCAGCCGAGCGAATGCCTGGTGCGATTGCCAAGGCGGAGGAGCTGGCGCAGAGTATTCCAGGCAGCTTTATTCCGAATCAGTTTGAAAATAAAGCAAACCCCGATGCCCATCGGGGTACGACAGCAATAGAGATATTGCAGCAGATGGAAGGGCGGCTCGATGCTTTTGTTGCCTGCTCAGGAACAGGCGGCACCATTACAGGAATCGGTGAGACGCTGAAAGCCGCGCTTCCGAATTTACATATTGCCGTCGTTGAGCCTATGGGTTCGCCCGTATTGTCCGGGGGAGTGCCTGGGCCGCATAAGCTGGTGGGCACAAGTCCCGGCTTTGTGCCGGCTATACTGAATGTTTCCGTCTATGATGAAATCATTCAGGCGACGGATGACGATGCAATCGCTATGATGAAGGCGCTGGCCCGTCAGGAAGGCTTGCTGCTCGGCCCTTCTTCAGGAGCTGCCGTTTGGGCGGCTTTTCAGGTGGCTCGCCGCCTTGGAGCCGGCAGCAGAGTGCTCTGTATTGCTCCCGATACAGGCGAGCGTTACTTAAGCATGGAGCTATTTTAAAAGCGGCTTTAATGAATTTTAACTTTAAGGGCGGCAACATCAACATCAGCTGTCTTCTTCGTGAGCTTCCAGCTTTTTAAAGCCTTTCTAATAAGAGCGCGTCTCTCCTTCACATAATTCAATATGAAGTTGGGCTCGCTCAAATACGTATCAAAGCTGCTTTTTCGCGTGTAATCCTCTTGAATGGCTGGCGTCAGCTTGCTGTACATCGCGCGCACCGTCCGCTCCACCTGTTCCTCCGTAAATGCTGTTTGCAGCAGCCGGAGCAGGATGGAGCGGTATTTGCGTTTATAGGCCGGAATGGCCAGCAGTTTGTCCGTCAGCGTATTATAGCCTTCCACCCGCACCAGATCACTTCCACATGGCTTGCCGTAGCAATTTCTTCCCCATGTTCCTTCATAATCCCAAGGCATCATCCGGTATTTTCCCGTTTTCCCATGTACATAAAGCGCGTAGTTCTGATCGAAGCCATCATAGTTTCCCGTAAGCACAGCTCCCGCGAGCCAGAGCAAATATTGATCGACATCTAGGCGCCTTGACGTCCAAGTGCTCCATTGCAGGCGGGATGTGTGCTTGCGGTTAATGCCGCTGACGAAGCGGATTAGGCGCAGCTCGGAGGCCGCAAGTCCGGATACGAGTTCATAGCCGTCAAAAAGAGACTCCTTCCGTCGCTCCGTAATGGGATCAATCAGGCTGAAGTTTGCGCTGTCATTGACCGCATATATAATGGCGCGGCAGCCAATGCCTCTTCTGCGAAAAAATCTGGGATCAACGGATTCAATCTCTAAATAGACGCCTTGAGGGGCGCCATTAATGACGAGCCAAATGTGCCGGGTACGCGGCGATGGCACGCCAATCTGATTGAAAAACTGGAAGGACAGCGCATTGCGAATCATCGAAGGATCATCAAACTCGGCGTTCCAATGCAGCGTCAAGCCGGTTGTCGTTCTGACTTCATAGGATTTTTTAAAATAGTTCCTCGTATGACCGCCGCGATAGCCAAAAGTGGCTTCTCTAGATATTCCATTCATCTCTAGCTGAACGGGCTGGAACGTATGGCTCCAGGAATCCTCCTGCAGTTCCTGCAAATGATCAGGTTCAATCGTAATTTCACGAATCGGCAGCGTTTGGGTTGACATAGGGCTTCCACCTCCTGCGGGCAGATCAGCCTATCGTCCTCAGATAGGCTTTTGCTGATTTACCTTATTCTGCCGCGGGGTGTTTTGCTACTGCTGGAGCAGCGACTCTATGAAACTTTTCTAGTTATATGCTTATGCCTTAAATAAATAGTTATTAATCTAGTACCTCTTATATGAGGGATACATATAAATGTATTATAAATCGTCTCCCATGACAGATGAACGGCATCAAGCACTGGAGGGATGCTCGCTACTCAGGCCAAGGTGGAAACAGCAAGCAGGGACAGGGTCAATAACTTTTAAGATTGTATGTAAATCTAGCACAGCTCATTAAACATTTGGAGGGATTTTACTATGAATTATTGCAGCAACTTTGTAGGTGGAGAACAGGATCGCAACTCGGGCAACATGAACCAACACCATAAAAGCAATCAACACAAATGCAACAAACACAAAAGCAACAAACACAAAAGCAACAAACACAAAAGCTCCAAAGAAAATGGTACTAAATCATTTCTTGACGGCCTCGTTGGACAATATGTGAAAATCAACCGTGGTGGTCCAGAATCCCTCCAAGGTACGCTCGTTGCCGTGAAAAATGACTATCTAGTGCTTTGGACAAAGGAAGGCATTGTTTATGTGAGCACGAGCCATGTGAAGAGCATTACGGATTTCCCTAGCGACAAAAGCAAAGGCCGCACTCCCCAATATATTCATGCTTCCAGCTTCATCGGCGTAATCCGTGCGCTCAACCAAAAGTTTGTGCAAATCAACTGGGGCGGCCCGGAGAAAATCGAAGGCTTTATCGCCGAAGTTGGCAGCACATCCTTGCTGCTGGTCGTAAACCGTGAAGTTGTTCAAATTCAATTGTTCCACATTAAAACAATTAAGCTGCTTGGACAAAACACATCCCGTGGCGACCGTTCGGGAGGAAATAATAACCGCACAGGCGGATCGAACAACGGAGGAAATAAAAACCGCACAGGTGGATCGAACAGCGGAGGAAACAAGAACCGCACAGGTGGAACGAACAACGGAGGAAATAAAAACCGTACAGGTGGATCGAACAGCGGAGGAAACAAAAACCGCAAAAACAACAATAAAAGCGGAAACAAAAACGGAAACCGCTCAGGCAAAAGAAATTAGCGTTTAGTGGGAACATCACCATGCATTAGGCGCTAGTGGAATGCCGGGTCAGGCACTTGATGCCGAAGCCCGGTATTCATTTAAAAAAGTCGGCAGAAAGGAGAGAGACACTATGAAAAATCGCCATCCGCTGCTTGACCAGCAAGTAGAGCTGGACATATCGGGAAAGGTTGCGGCTATTCGCGGCAAGCTGATTGAATTCGGGCAAGATATTTTAGTGCTGCATACGGGTTTGCAATTTATTTATGTTCCGCTCATTCATTTGCAGCAGCTGCGTCTGTCCAATCACAAGTATGACCCATTCGAGGTGCCGGAGCTGCCCTTTGAAGCCTACAATGAAACGGTATCCTACCGCAAAATTTTGATGAATGCCAAAGGGATGTTTTCCGAGCTGTACATTACCGGGAATCAATCGATCCATGGTTACGTTACGACAGTTATGAATGATTATTTCGTGTTTTATTCCCCGATTTACCACACGGTTATGGTGTCTTTGCACCATCTGAAATATTTAATTCCCTACAACCCCGATGTCACGCCATACAAGCTGACTCCCGAGCAGTTTCCATTAAGGCCATCCCCCGTCACTTTGTCGCGAACGTTCGATCAGCAGCTGCGCAAGCTGATGGGTGAATTCGTCGTGCTCGATTTGGGAGAAAACTCAAATAAAACGGGCGTTCTTAAAGCGATTGATCAAAGCATGCTTGAGCTGTCCACCGCGAGCGGCGCTTCGGTATTTTTACATTTTGACCATGTGAAAACCGTTCATTTGCCTTAAAGGTTCGTTCTGTCTTCCGTAAGCTATATGATGAAGGTGAAAGTGCCTATTGACCTTGCGAAGAGGGGATAGGCCCTTTTGCGTGATTAAACGACGTTGTGGACAAGCACGAAGATAAGCCTAGTGGACGGCGTTGTAAATTAAGGTGGTCTACCCATACATAATTAGTGGGAGACTGATCCATAATACGTAAGGGTTGACATTCGGTCAGCCGAGCGGAGCTATGAACTTCGCTCGCGAACATGTATTCAATCATAGAAAAGTTAAGGAGGAGGAAATTCGATGTTACAGCCAATGACCGCGAAAGAACTCGAGTATATAGCCGATTCGATGTCCAACGAGGATTTGCTGATTAAGCAATGCTCAGCCGTATCTGTAGGTGCAAGCACCCAGCAGCTTCGTCAGGCATGCTCGCAAATGCTCAATACGCATCAGCAGCATTATCAGACATTGATGCACATGCTTCAGCAGCATCAAAGCATGGCGCCGACCCAGCCTCAGCAATAAGCATATTTGGCAAGCAGACATAAGGAGGAAAAAGAGATGCAACAGCAATATGCGCAATCGTTTTTGCCAGAAGAGGATCTGGCCTACACGGTACTTAGCGACTTGAAACGGGTAACCCGCGAATACGCGACGGCGGCCACAGAGGCTGCCTGTCCATCCATCCGCCAAATGTTTACGAACCTGCTGAACAGCACGCTGAAAATGCAGGGCGAGCTATATCAAGTGATGCAGTCGCAAAATATGTACAACACCGCATCGCCTGTGCTCAGACAGGAGATCGACAAGCAGTTGAAGGAGTACCAGCAAACCCAGCAAAAAACATCGCAGTTTTTGCAGCAGCGTATGGGCAGCCAGTCGCATGCGATGCAAGCAGGATACGGCCATATGGTGCAACAGCAGCAACAGCACAACCAGCAAAATTCCCATCAGCCCTACTACATGTAAAGACCCTTCGGGGTCTTTTGTTTTTTTCTTTGCAGGAAGCCCGGATTCGTTGTAATATGAAGGGTAATAACTTCAGGTTTGCTGGAAGGAGTATATGATGAACGAATTGCAACTCAAAGTATTGGAGCTGCTCAAGGAAGACGCCAGACGTGACGCGGAATTAATCGCCACTTTGCTAGGTGCTCCCGCTGAGGAAGTAAAGCAGGCAATAGCCGAGCTTGAACATAATCATATTATTGTCAAATACGCGACTATTGTGAACTGGAGCAAGGTAGATGACGAGAAGGTAACGGCGCTGATTGAGGTGCAAATTACACCTGAGCGGGGACGTGGCTTCGAAGGCATAGCCGAGCGCATTTACTTATATCCGGAAGTGAAATCCGTATATTTGATGTCCGGAGCCTATGATCTGCTCGTTGAGATCGAAGGGAAAAACTTGAAGGAGGTTGCCTCCTTCGTATCGAATAAGCTGTCCCCAATCGATGCTGTATTGTCGACAAAGACGAACTTTATTTTGAAAAAATATAAACAGGATGGAATTATCTTCGAGGAGCATGAGGGTGACGATCGTTTGATGATTTCGCCGTAAGAGGTGAATGTGATGATTAAAGAAGAGGAAGAGCTGGTACGGACGAAGGTGAAGCGTCAAGCGATGACGGACTATTTGACCCCTTCTGTCCAAAATATTAAACCATCGGGTATTCGTCGTTTTTTTGATTTGGTCAATACCCGCAAAGATGTCATTACGCTTGGTGTTGGCGAGCCGGATTTTATTACGCCATGGCATGTTCGTGAAGCGGCTGTTTATTCGCTGGAAAGAGGCAAGACGCAGTATACGTCAAATGCGGGCCTGCCTGCTCTGCGCGAAGCGATCGGCCAATATTTGAATGATCAGTTCCAGACACCGTACGATCCAGCAAATGAAATTCTCGTCACCGTTGGCGGCAGTGAAGCGATTGATTTGGCGCTCCGGGCGTTAATTGTGCCAGGCGATGAAATTTTAATCCCGGAACCTTGCTATATTTCCTATTCTCCTATAACTGCGCTTGGCGGCGGTGTTCCTGTAGGTATTGAGACTTTTGCTGAAGACAAGTTCAAGCTTAAGGCTGAATCGCTGCAGGCTGCTATTACTCCGCGTTCCAAGGTGTTAATTTTATGTTATCCGAGCAATCCGACGGGCGGCATTATGACTTATGAGGATTGGCTTCCGATTGCCAAAGTGGTCGAGGATAACGATCTCATTGTCATCTCGGATGAGATTTATGCCGAGCTTACTTACGGAACGAAGCATTGCAGCTTCTCGGCGATGCCGGGTATGCGGGACCGCACCATTCTCGTCAGCGGCTTCTCGAAGGCGTTCGCGATGACGGGCTGGCGGCTTGGCTACGCTTGCGGACATCCTGATCTCATCGCCGCAATGCTGAAAATTCACCAATATACGGTCATGTGTGCTCCAGCCATGGCGCAATATGCTGGTGTAGAAGCGTTGACGCGAGGATTGGAAGAGAAAGACCGGATGGTTGATGCTTATAACCAGCGTCGCCGCCTTGTTGTGAAGGGCTTCCGCGATATCGGGCTGGAATGCCATGAGCCGGAGGGCGCGTTTTATGCGTTCCCCTCGGTTAAGGCGATGGGGCTTTCATCCGAGAAATTTGCCGAACGCCTGCTTGAGGAAGGCGGCGTAGCCGCTGTTCCGGGCGATGTGTTTGGCCTCGGCGGCGAAGGGTATTTGCGCTGCTCCTATGCAACCTCGGTTTCAAATTTGGCCGAAGCGCTGGATCGCATTGGCGGCTTTGTGCACAAGCTGAAGCAGGGCTAAGCGTGAAATTCGAAGAGCTGTGTTCTGCAGCATTTTTACACGGCTATTTTTGAGCAATGGCGGCATTCCAGTTTGAGCTGGAATGCCGCTTTTTTGTGCTGGACACGGGCAGATTCTCAGGGAATGCTTCGGCAGGAATGGCCGTTTATGGTATAGTGTATAGTAGCTTTTTAAAAGCAGACGGAAGTGTAATGAGAGGGGCAATGCTGAGCCATGAGATTATATACGCGTACGGGAGATAGTGGAGAAACGGCATTAATTGGAGGGCGTGTCCGCAAGGATGATATTCGAGTGGAAGCCTATGGCACGATTGATGAGCTGAACTGCTTCGTTGGGCAGGCGGCTGCGGAGGCTGCACAGCATGAGCAGCTTGCGGAGATGGCAGCGCTGCTGGTCGATATTCAGCAGGAGCTGTTCGACTGCGGATCTGACCTTGCTTATGCAAGGCCGGGAGCGCCGCTTAAAGTGACGCCGGAACCGGCAGAACGGCTGGAGCAGATTATTGATGTATACATTACGGAGGCGCCGGAAATTACTCGGTTTATTTTGCCAGGGGGAAGTCCGCTTTCTTCGCTGCTGCACGTATGCCGCACCGTATGCCGCCGGGCTGAGCGCCGCGTCGTGACGCTGGCTGCTGATCATCCGGCTAACCCCGAGGTGACGAAATATTTGAACCGCCTCTCGGATTTCTTTTTTGCAGCTGCACGTGTGGCGAACGCCAAGCTCGGCGTGCCGGATACAGAATATGTTAGAAGCAAGGAAGTGTTCCGGAAACGGAAAAAATAATGGATGCGGGCGATTTGATGAATACCGATGGAATAATGGATATAGATGCTAATTATTATAAGCCGCTGATGGTCGTCGTGCGGGCGGAGGATGCGGGGATGTCCGTGCGCGCCCTGGTGGAGCGAAGGCTTGGCGTATCGCGCAGCCTTCTGTCGCGGGTTAAGCTGACTGAGCATGGAATTACGGTCAATGAGCAGCGTGTTTACACGACCGCGACGGTTGTTGAAGGGGATATCATCCGCATTCGGATGGAGAAAGAGACGTCGGAAGATATTTTGCCGGAGCCGATCCCGCTCCAAATTGTGTTTGAGGATGAGCATTTGCTCATTCTCAATAAGCCGCCGGGTATTGTCGTACATCCAACACATGGGCATTACACGGGAACGCTGGCCAATGGCGTGGTGTACCATTGGCGGGAACGGGGCGAGAAGGTGCGTTTCCGTCCGGTAAATCGCTTGGATGAGGATACCTCTGGACTTGTTGTCGTTGCGAAGAGTCCGTATATTCACCAGCAATTATCCGACCAGCTCCAAGCAGATGCGATTACGAAGCGTTATGCGGCTTTCGTATATGGTGTTCCGCCCGAGCGGGCAGGTACGATTAATGAGCCGATTGACCGTGATCCAGATTCGCCGCATGTCCGTATTGTGACGCCGGATGGCTATCTCTCGGTCACTCATTATGAGATTGCGGCGGAGTACGGAGATGGCGCTGCTTCGCTCGTACGGCTGCGGCTGGAGACGGGACGCACGCATCAAATTCGCGTGCATATGAAATATATCGGCTGCCCGTTGATCGGCGATGCGATGTATGGGCTGCCGCCAGAAGCAGGCGAGCTTTGCGCAGCGTGGGAGCAGGCAGCCGGCAGGCAAGCTCTGCATGCGGAGATGCTGGGCCTGACGCACCCGATGACGGGGCAATGGATGGAGTGGCGCGCTGAACTGCCAGAGCAGCTCAAGCTGTTGAAGCAATTGCTGGAGCAAAAGCAAGAAAGCGAGCCTGGAGCAACTTAATAAATAAATAAAGAAAGAAACAAATAGATAAACAAATAAATAAACAAATAAGTGAAACAGGATGCGGCTAAGTTACTCTATTATATGATTGGTTTAAGCAATGGAGGAGAACGTGAATGAGTGCAAATACATGGCAAGCGGGGACGATTACCGTCTATCAATATCCCAAATGCGGAACATGCCGCAATGCGGTGAAATCGCTGCAGGCGAAAGGCCATAAGCTGGAGCTGAAGCATATTGTGGAGGAGACGCCGACAGCGGAGCAGCTTAAAGAGCTGGTCAAGCTCAGCGGATTGGAGCTGAAGAAGTTTTTTAATACCTCCGGCGACGTATATCGCGAGCTTGGACTCAAGGACAAGCTTGGCTCCATGAACGAGGACGAGCAGCTTGCCTTGCTGGCTTCGAACGGCATGCTGATCAAACGTCCGATTGCGACGGATGGCACGAAAGCGACAGTTGGTTTTAAAGAAGAGCAATATGTTCAGGAATGGAATGGGTGAGCGTAGGATGACAACAGGCAAGTGGCGTTCTAATCGGCTGGACGAGCTGGGCTCTTCTATTTTTGCCGAGGTCATTCAGTGGAAGAAGCAGGCTAGAGCTTCAGGCATGGATGTCATTGATTTAGATATCGGCAGTCCGGACAAGCCGCCTTCAGATGCTGTTATGCAGGCACTTGGCGACGCTGCGCTTCGCCCGAATCAGTATGGCTATATGGGCACGCGGGGAAGCGACGCTTTTCGCAGCACAGCAGCAGAATGGATGGCGTTTCGCTTTGGCGTGCAAGTAGATGCTGAGTCGGAAATGCTTTCTTTAATGGGCTCGCAGGATGGGCTGGCTCATTTGGCGATGGCGGTCTGCAACTCGGGCGATGAGGTGCTGCTGCCGAACCCGGGCTATCCGATATATGCAGGGTCGCTTGCGATTGCCGGCGTAAAGCCGATTTTTTATCCGCTCACGGCAGCGGGTGGATTTTTGCCGGATGTGAAGGCTATTACGGAAGAGGAATGGCGCCGTGCTAGGTTTATTTTGCTCAATTATCCAGGGAATCCGGTATCTGCTGTAGCCGATATGGCGCTGTTTGACAAGGTGCTGGACAAAGCTCGCAAATACGATGTGCTCGTAATAAACGATGCCGCCTATTCTGAAATGGCGTTTGACGGCTTTGAGCCGCCTAGCATTCTTGCTGTCGATGGGGCGATGGAGCGCGCGATTGAAATTCACTCTTTATCAAAGAGCTTTAATATGGCAGGCTGCCGCATCGGCTTTGTGACAGGCAACCGGGAAGCGGTTGGCGCACTGCGCGAGCTGAAGGATAATATTGATTATGGCATCTTTGCTGCTGTGCAGGAAGCAGGCGTTGCGGCGCTTAAAGAAGCGATGTCCAAGGCGGCTCCTCCTAAAGTAGGACAGCTGTATGAGCGCCGCCGCGATGTTTTCATCGAAGCGCTTCGTGCAGGAGGCTGGCAGGTGGAGAAGCCTAAAGCGACGATGTTTATTTGGGCAGCGCTGCCGGCTATGGAGTGGACGCATCCGGATGGGCCTTGGACCTCGCGTCTGATTGCCCGTGAACTGCTGGAACAGACGGGTGTGGCGGTCATTCCAGGCGAAGCATTCGGCAGCGAGGGCGAAGGTTATGTGCGTCTGGCGCTTGTGGTGGATGAGGCACGGCTGCTTGAGGCAGCGGAGCGCATTGGCCGTTTCATTCGCGGTGAAGCGCGTGTGCATCAACGTTCAACAACGTAGAAGAGAAAGCCTAGAAAGTAGGCATGGAGAACTGAGAATTAGTGATTAAAGTTGATAATAGACATAAAGGATGAGCATGTAAATGAACGAAAATAAAGTTCTAATTGTTGACGGAATGGCTCTTCTTTTTAGAGCTTATTTTGCTCAATCGTATAGCGCTAGGCGTTTGGAAGATGGAACTCCCACAAATGCCATCTTTGGTTTTTTTCAGTATTTCTTTGATGCAGTAAATCAATTTCAGCCGACGCATGTCGTATGCTGTTGGGATATGGGAAGTAAAACTTTTCGATCTGACTTGTATTCAAATTATAAAGCAAACAGGCCAAGCGCACCTGAAGATTTAATTCCACAGTTCTCTTTGGTAAAGGATGTTGTTGCTGCTCTTCAAATACCAAACATTGGACTGGAGGGCTACGAAGCAGATGATTGCATCGGGACGGTATCGAAACGTTTTAGTGATCTTGGACATGTCTATGTTCTTACAGGTGATCAAGACATGCTCCAGCTGGTGGATGAGCGCATTCATGTAATAATCATGAAGAAGGGCAGATCCAACTATGCGGTTTATGATTTAGATTTCCTGAAGGTTGATAAAGGCATTCATCCTTTTCAGGTCATCGAAATGAAGGGTCTTACAGGGGATACAAGTGGGAACCTGAAAGATGTGGGAAAAAGGAATAGATTAATAATTGGGAAATACAATTCACTTAAAAATCCTTGCTTTAGAGGATTATATGCTGCTTGATCCAGAATATTATTATAAATTGGGATAATAGGTTGTGTTATTAGAAATACGGGATCTTGATAAACATATCAGGGTCTTTTTAGCATGCTTTGAAAAGTGTGTACGGTGGGGGCAGCCTCAGTTTTTTTATCTATCGAAATGAAATAATTGTGTGGAACTTGTTAAAAGTATGTGAAACCAATACTATAAATGTTGACCAAGTGATAAAAATATGTAATTGCTGAAGCAGTCTCGATTAATATTAAATCATCGGGATTTTCTTTATATAGAACGAAATGCTATCCAAATAAAATAAAGTATCAGACTACCTCAGCCTCATTAAGCTAACGGACAGTCAAGTTTAATAAAAGGCACTCTAGAAAAATTACTGTTAAGTAATCTGCAGAGGTTTTGATAGTGAAGGACCCAAGTGCGAATTTTTAGGCAGGCGTCGATTCGTTGTACGGCGCTCTTCAGCGAGCAACATTTCAGATGTCGTTACGCCAACTAACAGCAGATAACGAGTCTGTAAAATAGTTTGTGTAGTGCGGCCGGGCAAGGTCGTTCATTCTAGTGGGTGGGAGTCCCATCAGGATAAAGCCTAACCAGCAGTCCTGTAGCTAGTTCTTGGAGGCTAANTTTGTGTAGTGCGGCCGGGCAAGGTCGTTCATTCTAGTGGGTGGGAGTCCCATCAGGATAAAGCCTAACCAGCAGTCCTGTAGCTAGTTCTTGGAGGCTAAGCGGTAACGGTTGGTTTTAAGCGTAGAACGGCAATATAACGGGCCGAAAGCGCAAGCTGAAGTGATTGAGCCCCGAAAATACGTGGAGACAGGCCGATGTAGTTACACATGCAGAAGGCAGAATCNAACGGCAATATAACGGGCCGAAAGCGCAAGCTGAAGTGATTGAGCCCCGAAAATACGTGGAGACAGGCCGATGTAGTTACACATGCAGAAGGCAGAATCCGTTCAAGCGATAAGGTGAGCTTGAACGGGCGCTCCGGGGTCTTAGAGCTTGGCACGTTACAGATCGAGAATGAGCGGCAACCCGGGAGACCCTATCTCTTCCTCAAATCAGTGGGTATGCCGTACAAGCGAAAATCAAGCAAGGAAAGCAAATGAGAGATAGGGAGTCGGATGGCTGAGTAGTATCAAAGAAGCTACGTAATGGCAGTGGAGAAAAGGCAGCCACATCAGAAGGTCTTGACGAAGGACACAATTGCCACACGCAGAGGTGGAAACGAATTGGAAACGAAACTTGTTAAGATAGCACAATTAGCCAAAGAAGAGCCCAAAGAGATATTCACAAGTCTGATCCATCTGCTGGACGAAGAAGCGTTATTTATGTGTCACCGGGAGTTAAACGGGAACAAGGCCGTCGGAGTGGACGAGGTAACGAAAGCGAAGTACGAGGAGAATCTAAGCGTGAATATAAAGAATCTCCATCACTCCCTGCGTAGGATGGCGTACAAACCGCAACCGGTCAGACGTGTGTATATTCTGAAGCCCGGAAGCCATAAGATGAGGCCGCTAGGCATTCCAGCATACGAAGATAAGATGGTGCAGCTAGCCATAAGTAAAATCCTGTCCGCGATATACGAACAGGACTTTTTGGAATCTTCATTCGGATTTCGCCCCGGACGTGGCTGTCATGATGCACTTAGGCAGCTAAATACGACCATCATGACCAAGAAAACGAACTGGATTGTGGATGCAGATGTAGCAGGGTTCTTCGATCACGTAGACCATAAATGGATGATGAAATGCCTGAAGGTTCGAATCAAGGATCGCAAACTGTTGCAACTGATTGAGCGCATGCTTAAGNGGGTTCTTCGATCACGTAGACCATAAATGGATGATGAAATGCCTGAAGGTTCGAATCAAGGATCGCAAACTGTTGCAACTGATTGAGCGCATGCTTAAGGCGGGAATAATGGAAGAGGGAACTCGTCGGCAAACCGAACAAGGCACGCCGCAGGKCGGAATTATTTCTCCGGTACTGGCGAATGTCTACTTGCATTATGTACTCGATCTATGGTTTGAAAAACGAATGAAGAAGCAGTATAGAGGCCAGTCGCATATGGTTCGATATGCGGATGATTTTGTATGCTGTTTCCAATCCGAAGGCGAGGCTAGAAACTTCTATCTACAATTGCAGGAGAGGCTGGAAAAGTTCAACTTGCAGATCGCTCCAGATAAAAGCAAATGAAGAAGCAGTATAGAGGCCAGTCGCATATGGCTCGATATGCGGATGATTTTGTATGCTGTTTCCAATCCGAAGGCGAGGCTAGAAACTTCTATCTACAATTGCAGGAGAGGCTGGAAAAGTTCAACTTGCAGATCGCTCCAGATAAAAGCAAAATCATAGAGTTTGGTCAATTCGCTGAACAAAACAGGAAGAACAGTAGAACAGGCAAGCCGGAAACGTTCGACTTCCTGGGCTTTACTCACTACTGTGGAAAAAGCAGGAATGGGAAGTTTAGAGTGAAGAGAAGAACGAGCAGGAAGAAATTCCATTCAGCTGTTCAACGAATGAAGGCATGGATAAAGACAAACCGGACCCTTCCTGTTCAATCGCTACTCGAACAGCTTAAAGCCAAACTCACGGGGCACTACAGATACTACGGTATCACCGACAATGGCCCCATGCTGTCGAGTTATTGGTACAGCACAATGAAGCTGCTATTTAAATGGATGAATCGGAGAAGTCAACGAAATAGCTATACTTGAGTGGTTGTAATGGAAACGTTGACCTGTGTCGTCATTGGAGCGGGATNCGGTATCACCGACAATGGCCCCATGCTGTCGAGTTATTGGTACAGCACAATGAAGCTGCTATTTAAATGGATGAATCGGAGAAGTCAACGAAATAGCTATACTTGGGACAAGTTTCTATTGCTAATGAAAGCAAAACCATTACCGAGACCGAAAATATATTCGAGCGTGTTTAACAGTAGGGTTCTCGTGTGAATCTTCTGATGAGGAGCCGTGTGCGTAAATAGCGCAAGCACGGTTCTGCGAGGGGGGAGCGTACAATCCTATAAGGAAAGGCGCTCTTCTACTCTACAACGCTCTTGAAGCAAAAATTAACGGAGGTGCTGACCGATCCGTTCAGGGAAAAAGACGGAGAGCTGGAGGAGCATTTGTCCCCAATTCTGCACACGTCCTGTCCACTTTCGGGTAACGTCCATCGTAGCCAAATAAAGCATTTTGAGGAGGGACTCATCGGTGGGGAAAATGCTTTTTCCCTTTGTCACTTTCCGAAGCTGACGGTGGTAGCTCTCAATCATATTGGTCGTATAAATGAGTTTACGAATCTCAGGTNGTGCTATCTACGCTCATAGTCGGGCTGATCATGACTCGTCGGTGGGGAAAATGCTTTTTCCCTTTGTCACTTTCCGAAGCTGACGGTGGTAGCTCTCAATCATATTGGTCGTATAAATGAGTTTACGAATCTCAGGTGGATATTTAAAATAGGTGGCGAGTTCATCCCAGTTGGTACGCCAAGAGCGCACCATGAGCTGGTATTTGCTTCCCCATTGTTCTTCAAAGCGATCTAATTCGAGTAAGGCTGCTTCTTCAGTGACCGCTTTGTAGATCGGCTTTAAGTCAGCCGTTACCTTTTTTAGATCCTTGTACGAGACGTAACGGATGGAGTTACGGATTTGGTGAATGATGCATTTCTGAATCTCGGCATTCGGATAGCAGGCGGAGATCGCCTGAGAGAAGCCCGTGAGGTTATCCACACAGGTGATCAGAATGTCCTGTACACCACGGTTTTTAAGCTCGTTTAATACACTGAGCCAAAATTTAGCGGACTCGTGCTCCCCAATCCACATGCCAGGAACTTGAACCATGTCTCAACAAAATCATTACTCCGNAATAGTCCGTTCCCGGTCACGCTCCATATGAGAGAAGCCCGTGAGGTTATCCACACAGGTGATCAGAATGTCCTGTACACCACGGTTTTTAAGCTCGTTTAATACACTGAGCCAAAATTTAGCGGACTCGTGCTCCCCAATCCACATGCCTAATACGTCCTTGTTTTCATCTAAATCGATGCCAATGACCATGTAGGCTGCCTTATTCACAATGGCGCCGTCTTGTTTCACTTTGTAATGAATTGCATCCATAAATACGACTGCGTAGATGCCTTGCAACGGCCGATTCTGCCATTCTTTAATGAGGGGGACGATTTTGTTCGTCACGTTTGAAATCATCGTGGGAGAGACGTCTATCCCGTATAGATGATGGAGATGGTCTTGGATATCCCTCGTACTGACACCTTTCGCGTACATCGCGATGATTTGGTCCTCAATACCGGTCACGGTGGACTGATGCTTCTTCACAATCACGGGCTCAAACTCGCCATGACGATCGCGAGGGACGGCAATCTCCACCTCGCCGTATTCACTTGTTACTGTCTTTTTCGTTTTCCCGTTTCGGCTATTGCGTGTCGYTTTGCTTTTCACATCATGCTTCTCATAGCCCAGCTCCGTGTCGAGCTCAGCCTCTAGCATGGATTGCARCGTCTCTGCAAATAGCTCCTTCAATGCCGACTGCACATCTTCCATCGTTTTGAGGTTGTTTTCCTTCACAAATGCCTTCACTTGTTCCTTATTGAATCTCGCCATCGGTGCCATCCTCTCAAACCAGCCTTTCTTCTATTGTAATAGGGTTTGAGAGTTTACACAGAANAAATGCCTTCACTTGTTCCTTATTGAATCTCGCCATCGGTGCCATCCTCTCAAACCAGCCTTTCTTCTATTGTAATAGGGTTTGAGAGTTTACACAGAATATTTTACAGACTCTCTAAAAAGGGAATTCTGCTGAAAGGAAGTCAGTCTATTAACTGACTTCCTTTCAGCTTTTTTCATGGTTGGGTAAGAAAATACTGCAAATGCTACATTTCAATAGATGTCCATCCTCAAGAACCTGTCGCATAAAAAGGAGTCTTGCCTCATTTTGTCGAATTATACCAGCAAAAGAATTTGGAAAGAAAAATTCCTACGCAAGATTCGTTTAGTTTTTGATTTAAGGCAGGATGCTAGCATTACTACATAAGAAGGTGCCTAATGATTATATACAGTAGCTCTGTTGCTGACTTTAAAGAGGCAGTGGATGACAATAAAATTACTAATAGGATCGAGGCTGCGTTTGTTGAAAAGCTAGGGAGGAAGCCTGCGATTTCGGAACGGCGTTCTTGGAATAATTCCATGCAGTTCATGGAACGGATCATTCGGAATTCGAAGGTTGCTGACGACTGTGGGGTGTTAATTGAATACAATATTCCGGCTACAAGTAAACGGATCGACTTCCTCATTGCAGGACAGGATGATAAGCAGAATCAAAACTTCATTATTGTTGAGCTTAAGCAATGGGAAGAAGCGTGGTCGACAGAGAAAGAAGATATCGTCAAGACATCATTAAATGGTGGGGTGAGAGAAACCACGCATCCATCCTACCAAGCATGGTCTTATAGACAGTATATCGTTGATATGAATGCAGCCGTACATAGTCAGGATGTGAACGCACATTCTGTTGCTTTCTTGCATAATTACCAAGAAAAAAATCCTGAACCCCTCAAATCCAAACAGTACGAGAAAATGATTGCGGAGGCTCCTTTATTTTTGTCTCATGAAACGAAGAAGCTGCAAGAGTTTATTTTTAAATATGTCGGCAAAGGCAAAGGAATGGAGCTCCTTTATAATATTGAAAATGGGAAAATAACACCTTCCAAAGCGTTGATTGACCATATAAGCGCTTTATTTGATGGCAATTCAGATTTTGTGCTGCTTGATGAGCAGAAGGTTGCTTACGAGACCATCGTAACCCTTGCAAAGAAACAAGACAAAAAGAGGACGATCGTCATAAAAGGCGGACCAGGCACGGGGAAATCCGTTATTTCTATGAACTCGCTTGGAGGCTTGCTGCGCAACAGCTTGAATGTGAAATTTGTGGCGCCTAATTCCTCTTTTCGAAATGTCATGGTGGAAATGTTGACGAAGCAAAGCTCCAGATCGAAGACGAGAACGAAGAGCTTATTTCTAGGATCGGGCAGCTTTGTTGGGGCGGATGTTGATGCGTTTGACGTTTTGATCGTAGATGAAGCACATCGTCTGAAGGGCAAAGGCGCCTATATGTATAAAGGTGTGAATCAGATAGAAGACATTATTAAAAGTACAAAAACTAGCGTATTTTTCATTGACGATATGCAAAGAATTAGGCCAGATGATATCGGTACGGTTGATGAAATCAAGAGAATTAGCAAGGAGCTAGGAGCAGAATACCATGAGTATTCTTTGCATGCTCAATTCCGATGCGCTGGAGCAGAGGGTTATTTAAACTGGGTTGATGATGTTCTAGACATTAGACAGACGGGGAATTTTAACGGGTGGGATAAGGCGGTTTTTGATTTTCGCATTGTAGATTCACCGCATCGTTTGTATGAGCTTATTAAAGATAAACAAGCTAACGGTCATAAAGCACGTCTGTTAGCCGGTTATGCATGGAGCTGGACAGGTCCGAAACTAGGGAATACGAATGGACAGATTGAAGATGTTATTTTGGAGGAGCATGGCTTTAAAATGCCATGGAACGGATATGCCATTCGTGAATCATGGGCCATCCATCCTGATGGAATTGATCAGATAGGCTGCGTTCATACGACGCAAGGGCTGGAGTTTGAGTATGTCGGCGTCATTATAGGAAACGATTTAAGATATGATGCTGATACAGGGACTTTGTTTTCTGATTTCAAGGACTATAAAGATGTTACAGGGAAAAAGGGCTTGAAGAACGATCCGGCCAGGCTCAATGCCCTCATCAAGAACATCTACAAAATCCTAATGTCCAGAGGAATGAAGGGCTGTTATATCTACTGTAGGGATCAAGCTCTTCAAGCTTATATCCAGACTAGACTGGCAACAACGACACTATAGTAAGAATGGTAGAACTGAGGTGCCCCCTTAGAATGGACATTGGAAAAACCCCTGGTTTATCCGATGGAAAGCTCTCTTTTCATATAGATATCCTTTGTAAGTCGATTGCCCTGAAATTCAGCGCAGTCGGCTTTTTTGCGTTGAAGGGAGGAAATGAAATGATTAAGGTAATCGCATTATTTGCCAGCGAAGGGGATTCCCCTTTTTGAGAAGTTACGAAAAGTGTGCAGGAAGTATATTATAAATGGTTTGACGTTATAGTGAGAAAGCATTTGGATTTCAATCATTTCCAGCTCCTCAGAGGGAAATAGAATTTTTTGGAGAATATGTAAGAATGACTTCTCCCTATTCGTGCTTGTTCGATATTGTTGGTGTCGTTACCACAATTTTCGACAAACTGGGGCGAAGTCCCTTTTTTACTCTTGAAATCCTGCGCCTTACAAGGGTCAGGATTGTTATAAATATTCGATGTACAGTAGAGTAGCTATTTCTGACTTTCTGGAATAATTAGACCTAAGAGGGAGGAAGCGAAAATGGATGAGCTCATACTGGGGCTATTTCGCAGTAATGTTCGTGAGCTAGACGAATTAACTCAACGTAAATTGTTTATGACCTATAGAGAATTTGTATATCGATACATTTACCTTATGCTCCACGACCACGCATTTACGGAAGATGTCATACAGGAAGGCTTTATTAAGGCTATGGAGTTTGGCCCTAAAACAAAAGCGGATTCCAACATAAAGGCATGGCTCATGCAAGTTACACGCAGAACCGCCATAGATTTTATTAGAAAAAATAAAAAGTACCATCTGGTTTTTGACCTTGAGTCCGTTATTATTTATGAGAACAGTGAGTTGTTGAATCCAACAAGCGAAATAGTTGAAAAAACACTACAGAACGAACTACTGCTTGAAGCTCTTAATGAACTTACACTTAATCAACGAATTATTTTAGTCATGCGTTATATAGAGTACATGTCTTATAAAGAAATTGCTAAGGAGTTAAACATTAATGAACATGCATTAGGTAAACGTTTAGAAAGAGCCAAAAAGTCATTAGCTAATCTGTTCAAAGGAAAATGGGGTGAGAACCATGAAGTCTAATAATCGAGTAGACAATAAAAATGATCTATTAGCATCCGCAATCAATGATATGCATTCTTCAATTGATATCCCAGATGGAGAAACAGCATGGAGACGGATGCAGACCAGAATAATTCAGCAGCAAAAACGATCCTACCGTAAAAGAGTTTTTAAAATTGGAATTGCAATAGCAGGCTTCTCACTTATTCTTGGAACGTTTGCCACCTCCCCAAAGGAGAGCTATGCCTCTATGCAAAGTTTATTTGTAATGGTGAAAGACGCTAAACAGGGACTGGTTAATCTCCTATTTGGAGAAAACCGTCCAAAGAATACTGAAGGTGCTGAGACATTGCCCCCTCCTGATGCTTTAGGAAGCGAGTCTGGGCATGATAACCATTCAATTACATCCACTTTGTCAGGAGAAAGCGTTCAGGCAAAGGAAACAACCCTTGAAACAGCTCGTAACAAATTAGATTACAAAATTCGTGCACCAGAGCATGTACCTAATAATTTATCTTTATTACTGAAAAGAAGCTTACTACTGATAGCACGGGGTGGAACAATTATTTAAATGAAGCATCTAGAACAATAAAAGAAGTTAGCATAAACGATCTTCTTGGGAAGCTAAGTGAAGAACAGGCACTGAAGATTGCGCGATCAATGAAATAGAAAGACGAGCATGGTTCCAAAAGAAAAAAGCGCTACAACCCGAAAAAAATCGGCTTGAAGCGCTTTTTTAGTTAACTAAGAGACTAGACGTAAAATACTGCTAATTGCTCTTTGATTTTCATTTCACATAATCTCATCGTTGTAAAATTTTATAAATTCATGTCAGATTTTATCATAATGATGCGTTTATATAGTAAGCAGCCAATAATGAAAACACAAAAGGACACGAGAGGAGCGCAAGAGACATTCTAGTCAATGCGTTTATTATTGACATGCTAAATTTCATACGAGGAGGATTCACAATGAAATTAGCTAAAAAATCCATTGTTGGTATTATTGCTTCTGTTGCATGCTTGGCGTTTGCTGTAAATGCGTATGCAGGTACGAATACGTCTATCGTTCCGGCAACGGGTTATGGATCACTAACCGGTACATTGGAGTATGTATCTGGAAATGCGTATGCCATGTGGTATACCAATGTTGCTAACAATCCTGATAATGCATATCCGACCATTGTCGGCTCACAACAGAATATTAGCGGAACAACACTTCACACATTTTCATAGAACGGTCTCAGAGGTACTGGGGGGATTGGTCGAGGTGATGACTTATATCCAGGCGCATACGCTTTTTATGGGACGCATGGTATACAGGGCGGTAATACGTATTCCGCTTATGCTGCTTACACCGTAACACATACGTAAAAGTGAATAATGCCTGCTTCATGGTGAAATGTTTATGACGTGGAGATAGAGCACAAAACAGAGATTAGTGCTTGACAGATCGTCAAGCACTAATTTTGATATGGAGCCGGAAATCAAGAGGGGGATGACAACACGGTGAAAAAATTATTAGGATTCAAACGCATGGCGTTCCTAATCATGATGACACTTGCAATCTTCGCGGGGGGATGCTCCCTGAACAAAATTGAGGAACCTAATGATACTGTAGATGCAACCCAAAATCCATTTGAGAAAAATAAACCGCAAACCACCGTTCTTGGTAGTATCGGTCATGGTTTCATTAATCGTCAGCTTGATGTAAACGGAAGGGTTCTTCCTCTGGAATACAATGGCGGCGAATTGAAAATCGAATACTCTGTACGTGCTTCCGGTACAGCAAAAAATGTTGGATTTTTTATTTTTGTTGATGGAAAGGCTCAACCCTACAAATTGGACGAGAGTGACTCTCCGTATCAGTATATGCATCTCCTTGAATTGAAGGATGATGACAAAGAGACGCCGTTCGCTTTTGTATTTACTCCGGTCACAGGAAAACAAGGGGATACTTTGCAACTCAGTATCGCTAGCCTATATAATCCAAGTTTTATACCTGACATGAAAACAACAAGCTCCTATGGAGGCTATCAAACGACTTTGGAGGCAGGCAGACCGCTAATTTTCAAGAAAGATGCAGAATCTGTTGATTTTGCTCCTTATGCACAACAAGGGGGTTTAAATCATGTTCAACTGTCAACGGAGCCAATGACACAAGAGCTATTGGATAAGCATAGTATTGTGGAAACCGTAGACATTGATAAATTGGACAAAAATGTGTATGGCGGTTTATATATAGATGGGGCAATGCGACAAGACCACTTTCAGATACAGAAAAGCGGAACGCTCCATGTGACCTTCAATCTATTTGGTCATCCCGGAATGAGATATCGTAACACGTTTTATATTAATCATCGAGCGTTGGCAGCCGAGGATGGTGTATCCTTTGAAACGGAGTTGACCAAGGGCAATATAGCGGTTATTGACGCCGATATAGAGCTAGAGAAACTAGAGGATTTCAGTACTTTTTATGTGGTCTCTGTTCCTATTAATGCAAATGATTTTCCTGATGATGTCGTTGTATTAATGAAGACCCCTTCTTTGCTACTATATAGGTGATGGGAGAAACATGTATGATGCGAATGAAGCTTTTGATTGTGACCATGATTTTCTCTTTGCTTATCGTGGGATGCACACAGGCAGAATTGAATCCTACACCTGTGAATGCTGCTGCTGAAGCTGCTCCGTCTTTTCATGAGACGCTCCCTATAAATCCCACCGAATCATCTCCTCCATTGGAATTACTCTTGGAAGGGATACAGGGACATATCAGGAACGTCCATTATGCTGACGAAGACCATGTGTTGATATCGGCGAACAAGCTATATCTGTATGACTTAGATACCGGTCGCATTACAGCGGAAACTTCGGATGAAGGAATTCAATCAATACGAAAGGTAGAGGATGGCTATGAAGCTATTCGAGTTGCTGCCGATTTCGGAAACAATAGCAGCGGGGGCGGTGGGGGAACATCGGGCGGCGACATTACATACAGCGCTATCTTTTACGAACCCGATCTAGTTAAACAATCAGAATTCAATTTCAGTTCTCTATTAAAAGAGAATGAACGGATTGTTTCCCCTGAGTCCATCGCGTTCTCGGCAGATGGTAAACGAGTAGCCTATGCTACGAATAACGGACTATATCTGTATGATTTCAATATGAGTCAACAAACAACGCTCATCGATTTAAAGCAAGCGGAGCTTACTGATCTTAAGGAGCGTTCAGGTGTTGTTGCATTTGAACAAATTGGATTTACGAATGGGGACAAGGACTTGGTCTTTACGGCGCAAAGCTTTGATGTTCCCCCTATCGACGGCAAACCTTCCTTTTCTACTTGCGGCACAGTTCATTTGGATGGTAGCAAATTGACAAACCAAAAATTTGAGTCTTATACATGCAGAGAGTTAATCGACTACAACGAGTTTGTATTTTTTGCTGAGGATCTAGATTTTACTATTCCTTCGGGAAAGCTGTTGGTTATGAATATGCCTAGCGGTAAAACGAGGTTTCTTTCCATGATCGAAGCAGGCGAAAGTCGATTTGTTTCGGGATCAGATAGGGGAAGCTATTTCGCGACAACGCTCGCAGATCAGAGCGATTGGAAAGTTCGGATATATGATGCGAATACAGGCAAGCTTGAAGATGAGCAACGAATCTCAAGCGATGGAGATATGCGTTATATGGCTCAAGATCCAATCGTTAAAATACTGGATGAGAGACGGGTTTATATCGTATTGGTAGGCGCAAAGAACCCTGAAATTCAAACAAAAGTTGTGATCGGCCAGTTTTAAGAGGAGTGAGCAGCCTGTGAAAGTAACATTTAAAGAGATTTCGAAACAATATAAAGGTAAATATGCACTACAGAATTTTTCCGCAGAGTTGGAAAATGGCGTTTATGGTCTATTGGGAACCAACGGCGCTGGGAAAACAACGCTAATTAATATTTTTGTTGGCATTCTGAAAAGTGATAAAGGGCAGGTGCTTATCAATGATGTGGACGCAAGAAAATTAGGTATCCAATTTTTATCCCATATTGGTTACTTGCCGCAGTTCCCACACTTCTATAAAAACTTTGAAGTGATGGACTTTTTGAAATATATGTGCGTATTGAAGGAGATTCCTCTGCATCAAGGGGAGAAACGAGCGAAGGACTTGCTGGAGATTGTCAATTTAAGCAGCGCAGCGAGTACAAAAATTGGCGCTTTGTCTGGAGGGATGCGCCAGAGAGTCGGAATTGCGCAAGCGATGTTGGGCGATCCAGATATTTTGATTTTGGATGAACCGACAGCGGGACTTGATCCTCAGGAACGAATTCGCTTCCGCAATCTCATTACCAAGTTCTCTGAGAATCGAATCGTTTTGCTTGCTACCCACATTGTTTCCGATATCGAGTTTATCGCAAACCAGGTTATTTTGCTCAAAGACGGACATTTGCTCAAACAGGATACGCCTCAAGCGCTTGTGGAAAGTTTGAAGGGAAAAGTATGGCATGTAGCGGCAACAGACAAAACTTTGGATGAGAAGATTCAGCGGCTTAGAATCAGCAATATGCTGCGGGAGCAGGATAATATCCTTCTGCGGGTTATAGATGATGAGAAACCCGATGTTCATGCAGTGAGCGTACAGGCCAATTTGGAGGATGTTTTTCTGTACTATATCGGAGATGGCGAACAATGGTGAGGCTGATTGGCTTTGAATGGCGTAAGCATTTTCTGAAGAGGTCCATGATTGCAGCAGTGCTGCTTTTTTCTGTCCTGAATGTCGTCAAAATATACAGCGTGTACGAAGGAAGCTCATTGTTTACAAACCCGGGCTGGAAAGAGTTGTATTGGGAGAAGTACGCTGATTTCGGTGGAACGATTAAGAACGAGAAAATAGAGAAGCTTATGGATATTTATTGGCCGCTTGATCAACAGGTAGCCGAACGGACGACCAGTACAGAGTATCGTACTCCAGATACCTACTTGTCCAATGTCTACGAGGATTGGAACTTCTTTCGTTTCAACTACGTCCAACCGATGAAGTATGCATACGATTACAAAGCGTACGCCCAAGGTGTCGTTAGCGCGGCAAATGAAAATATAGCGTTTTATGAATCGTTGGGTAACACATACGAGAGTAGTAAGAATGCAGCTATTGCGGAGCTTTTTCAAGGACGTTCAATCACGAGTTTTGCCTACACGGAAATGTATCAATATTATGTTGGGTATGATTTTTCAGGTTTACTAGTGTTGTTGATTTGCTTGTACGGATTAATGAGTGTTTTTCTGTATGATAAGGAAACAGAAATGGATATTTTGCTCCTTACGACTAAGGCAGGAGGAGGCGCGTCAATTAGGGCAAAACTTATAGCCTCTGCCTTATTTGTGTCTGGTGTTTCCTTGTGGTTTTGGTTAATAGATTTTGTTGCATTTTCTACGATATTCGACTCATGGGATGCAGCTTCTTCTCCTTTGTACATGCTTGAAGATTTTATCCACGCTGCACTAAACGTGAGTTTGGGGCAATACGCTATACTATCAGCACTTGTCAAAACAGCGGGAATGCTTGTGTTTGCCTTGGCATTTTTGTTCATGTCGAATTTGTTCCGAAATGCACTTATTCCATTTATTATCGGTTTATCTGTTTCGTTTGTTTGTATTTACTTGGAGGAAGTTTATATGGGCTCGGGGCGTATTTGGATCAAAGTCATAAACCCATTTGTATTGTTGGTTAATCGAGAATTGTTTCGAAAAATAGAGTTTGTTTCTATGGCGGGCTTTTCCCTTCCAAGTTATATCGCTGCCTTATTGATAACGACTGCCTGGGGAGTACTGCTTCTTAGCGGCATTTTAATTGTTGTGAGGAAGAATGCTCTGAGGAAGGGGGGAGAGAAACGTGTCCATCTGGAAGTATGAAATGAAAAAAATGCTTTTCCAGCATAAGGGTTTTTTATTTATCGGTTTGTATTTCATCTTGAGTATTGCATCAATGGTGATTTTGGATAAGCCTGCTAACCCGGATGTTGAGATGAATCGTTCGCAATATCAGTTCTACCTAAATCAGGTTCAGGGTCCCTACTCAGTAGAAACCGAGCATTTTTTTGCAAATGAAGCGGCCAAAATTTCGGATGCGAAGGTTGCCTTACAAAGAATAAGTGATAATTTCTATGATGGTGAGTTGGAAGAACAAGAGTTCCTTACCCATTCCGATTCACTGGCGAGTATTCTGAAGAACGAAAAAGGCTTTCAACTGGCTTACAATCAGTACGTCTATGTGCGTGAAATTCCAGACAATCGTTATTTTCTTTATACCAATGGCTGGGATGGATTACTCTCCAATGATAGTCTTGATATCCTGTTTGTGTTGTTGGTTTTGCTTCTAGTTACACCGATGTTTTGTTACGAGTTTGAAAGTAAGATGGATGCGCTCCTTCTTACCGTCAAAAAAGGATCAAGAACTCATACGTTATGTAAAATCAGCCAGGTGCTCGTGATGGTTAGTCTTCTCTGTCTTCTGAGTGCCGGTTTACGATATGGCTTCTACGATTTCAAATATGGCTTAGATAATGGTCATTATCCCTTAGAAAGCTTGTCCTACTTTGGCACGTCGATCAAAGATGTTACATTGCTTCAATCCTTTTTGTGGATTACGGCAGGTAAACTATTTGGAAGCCTATGTTTTGCTATATTGATTCTATTTGCTTCGGTTTGCTTTAAGAAATATGCGATTACATTGTTTTCATGCACGGCAGTAGTGCTACTACCTTACTATGGACTGCAGCTGGAATCCACCAAATATTTCTTGCCAGGGCCACTTGGGTTCATGGTATCAACTGGCTATTTTCGCGGGAACGAATTTAAGCGTAATTCGTGGGATGATCAGATGGATATGATTTTCCGAGAGGTTTCATTTACAGCATGGAGCATTGTTTTTGCCATTACAGTTAGTCTTAGCGTAGTCATGCTCTTTGTAACCCTGCGTAAGCGATCCAATGTGTGGATTGTAAAACAGCGAAAATATAGAGGGAAGAGACTGCTGCCTACGTTACTCATTCTTTGGATGGTGGTCTCCATGCTTGTTGGCTGTAGTTCTTCTAATGGTGCCATGGCAGGTGTTACTTATAACTACGCTTCTAAGCAGTCCTTTCAAAATAATAAGCATCGATTTTATATGGATCCAAAGGAAATTGAGCTTGGGAATAATCAAATTGTATTTGAGGATCAAACAAGCGGAGAACAACGTAAACTTGTCCGTGATCCTCTGACCTCATTAACTCGAATAGCGGGAGCCATTTTTGGGGATGGCACGGATGTCTACTATATGAAATTTGATTATGAAAAATCAGGTCTCAGAGAAGGTGCTACTCGGTTTTCGGTTATTGGAGTGGATACAACGAGGTTTAATGAAAAAATTATTTTCGAAAAGAAGCTAAGTGCCGATAAGGGCACTGTGCTGGGGCTCGTGAAAGGGAATGCATATGTTGCAAGTTTTTACCTCACCGTGAGCGCCTTCTTTTTGGATGAATCTAGTCTTTACCTCATAGGGCAAACTGATGGACAAACCGAAATTCGGCAAATTAACCGACTAACAGGAGATATGCGTGTTCTTCTCCAAATTCCTGTATTAAGAAGCCTCGCATTTGACGGCCGGACAATCTATTATGTTGATGAGAAGTCCCAAATCGTTAAGTATGATACCAAGACGGACACCATGACAACAATCACCGATCTAATTACGAGGGAGTTTATTTTGACGGAGAGTGAATTAATATACGTAAACCGCAAGGAGCAACAAAAACTATATGCTATGAATTTACATGACTCGACCATCCGTAAGCTAACGGATGTTCCCGTACTTAGTTTTCGATATGACAAACCGTATATTACCTATATCGGGAAGCTAGACATGAAAGAGTATCAGTTAAGTAATATGTGAAGTCGGCGTCGTTTTGATTGCCATAAACCTGATGTGAATATGATGTGAAAAGATATGGACGGGGACGTTGCCCCTGGACGATGCATGAGGAGTACATAATAAAATTATATCGGGATAATTGTGCTGAGCTTTTAATCAAATAACAAAGTGGAGAACTTCCTGTACAGGAGGTTCTTTTTTTCTACATTCTTCGACTCACGGATATACTATTTTGGTGGATATTGGTATGATTATTGTAGAACTCAGATTTTATTGATAGCGGAGGACAAAGTGGAGAAAAAGTATGAATTTTTATATAAAATTAAAGATGTATTGAAAGATAGGGCGTTCGAAGGGGTTCCCCTAGGCAGTAAATTTGATGAATCTAGATTTGAAGATATTAGAATAATAGACGATACGGGGTATCCCATTTATTCATTTAATAATATGGAACTTGAAATTATAGATGATTTAATTTATAGAATCGGAATATGTTGTGATGAATCGGTACTTATTGATGATGTAGTGAAAATATTTGGAGATACTGAGTTTAAAACGTATGAGCAGTTTACATTTGTATCCTACATGTATGATTTTTGTGTAATAAATTTTAAATTTGTAGGGTTAGATGCACCTGCCATAGACATATCTATATGTTCAACTATGTTCATGGACTAATTTAGTTTTTATCTGAGAACCTCAAGAAATATAAGTTAGAAAATCCATGCTTAATGACTGATTTTAAACACACAGAGGTGTTCCATGAAGCAAGGTCTTTATGAACAGATCATTAATAACGGAACGTTGAGGCAGCTGGGGGCATTAGATCCGTCCGCCTATGATATTGGCAAGGAGCCGCTTGATCCGGAGGAAGCTCGGAAGCTGCTTTCCAATTATATCGCGACGGTCATTCGCAGAGCCTTAAAGCTGGTGCGTGAGAGCTCGAGCAGCGACGAGGAAGCGGTACTAGCGCAGGTTCGAGCGTGCAATGAGATGATAGCCTCACTCAGAAATAGCCTCGATCATCAGGATTATGAGGAGCTGGAGCTGCACGAGCAAGGGGAAATCCTTACCTACGTGTATGCCAAGCTAAATTCTCATCGCGCAATCAAAAATGATAAGATTGTGCGGCCAACGACGCCACTATCCCAAAGCTCGCTTTTCACAGGCTCCCATGCCGAGCCCAATATGCTAAACGAATTAAAGCAGGAAATTGTAACGGCGGATCGCATTGAATTTCTCGTTTCTTTTATTAAGTGGAGTGGGCTTCGTTGTCTCATGGAGCAGCTTGAGCAATTTACCGCACGAGGCGGGCAATTGCGGGTAATTACGACTACCTATATGGAAGCGACAGATTTCAAAGCGGTTATGGAGCTAAGCAAGCTGCCTAATACGGAAATTAAAATCTCCTATGATAGCAGTCGTACAAGATTGCATGCCAAAGCTTATGTTTTCAAAAGGGATACGGGATTTACGACCGCTTATGTCGGTTCATCCAATCTTTCAAATCCGGCGCTTACAAGTGGACTAGAGTGGAATTTGAAGGTGACGGAGAAGGATTCCTACGACGTTCTGAAAAAAATCGAAGCGACCTTCGAGAGCTATTGGAATGATCGTGAGTTTACCAGCTATTCAGCTAACGATCCGGAGCATGAAGACCAACTAAAGCAAGCACTTGGAAAACGGGATAAAAATGATTCGAATCAAGAACCGATGTATTTTGCTTTCAATATTATGCCTTACGATTATCAGAAGGAAATCCTCGAGCAGTTGGAAGCGGAGAGGACGTTATACGGCAGGTCGAAAAATTTGCTCGTCGCAGCTACAGGTGTAGGCAAAACGGTCATTTCTGCTTTTGACTACCGACGTTTTACTCAGCGTAACGCCCGAGCCAGGCTTTTATTCGTGGCACATCGTGAAGAGATTTTGAAGCAAAGCCTGGACACGTTTCGCTTTGTTCTGAAGGACTTGAACTTTGGTGAGCTGCATGTCGGGAGTCATCAGGCTGGGTCTATTGATCACCTTTTTATCAGTATTCAAAGCTTTAATACGCTTAAGTTAACGGAGCATACAACAGCGGACTACTACGATTTTATTATTGTGGATGAGTTTCACCATGCTGCGGCGCCAACCTATCAGAAGCTTTTGGCCCATTACCGACCGAGCATTTTACTGGGCTTAACGGCAACGCCTGAACGGATGGATGGCAAGGATGTTCTGCATTATTTTGACGATACGATTGCTGCTGAAATTCGTCTAACGGATGCGATTGACCGGAAATTGCTTAGTCCCTTTCAATATTTTGGGGTGAGCGATCATGTGGACCTATCTCAAGTGAAATGGTCAAGACGAGGCTACGATCTGCAAGAGCTTGAAAACCTATATACGAACAACAAAATTCGAGCCACACAAATCATTAACAGCTTGAAAAAATATGTGACCGATGTAGACGATGTGAAGGGTCTTGGGTTTTGTGTAGGGGTTAACCATGCGCTTTATATGGCTAAAGTCTTTAATGAAGCCGGTATTCCAGCGCAAGCGTTGCATGGCGGTTCAAGTGAACAGGACCGGAATCAAGTCAAGCATAAGCTCGTAAATGGCGAGCTGAAAATGATTTTTGTCGTAGACCTCTACAATGAGGGTGTCGATATACCAGAAGTGAATACGGTTTTGTTCCTGCGTCCGACGGAAAGTCTGACGGTATTTTTGCAGCAATTAGGCAGGGGCCTCCGCTTGGCGGAAGGGAAGGAATGCTTGACGGTTCTTGATTTTATTGGCCAATCGCATAAGGACTACAATTTTCAAGATAAGTTTCGAGCGATTTTGGGAAAAACGAAGCATTCTGTCCAGCATTATGTCGAGCATGGGTTTTCGAGTCTCCCGAAGGGCAGCTTTATTCAGCTAGAGAAGCTGGCCAAAACCTTTATTCTACAAAATTTGAAGCAGGCAACGATAAATAGACGAAGCCTGATTTATAAGCTGAAGTATTTTGAAGGGGACACAGGACTGGAGCTGAGCCTTGAGAATTTTGTCCATTACCATGGGATGACCTTGCAGGAGCTTTATGGCGGGAGAACAGGAAAACGTTCCTTTCGAGGCTTGATGGTGGAAGCAGAGGTTCTAGATGCGTTTGAAATGGAGCAGGAGGATTATTTAGTCAAACGATTGCCTGCCTTGCTAAGCCTTAACTCGCGTAGGCTATTAAAATTCCTCATTGCGTTCCTATCCGGTGAAAAAAGCGTGGCTACAGACGAAGAGCAGCTTATGCTGAATCTTTTCTACTACACGTTCTACTCATCTGAGCCGAACAAACAAGGCTTTACAAGTATGGAGCAGGGTATTCAATTCATTATTTCCTGCCCAGCCTTCCGGGAAGAAATCATTGATATTTTATCCTATAATGAGAAGCATATAAACTTTGTTGACGAGTCCAATGCTTTTCCATACGCGTGTCCATTGGATTTGCATTGCAGGTATTCGACCAATCAAATATTAGCCGCTTTTGGGGTTTGGAACGAAGATAAGGCGCCAAGCTTCCGTGAAGGCGTGAAGTATTTGGAGGACAAGAGCACGGATATTTTCTTTATTACGCTCAATAAATCAGATAAGGATTTCTCGCCGTCCACCCTGTACGAAGACTATGCGATCAACGAGCGATTGTTCCATTGGCAGACACAGAGCCGCATCTCGGAGGAGACGAAAACCGCTCAAAGATATATTCATCATAAGCAGCTTGGCCATCGCATTGCCTTATTCGTTCGGGAATACAAGGAAGAGCATAACTTTACGTCGCCGTTTATGTTTCTAGGGGAAGCGGAGTATGTTAGACATGAAGGAAATAAGCCAATGAGCTTTGTGTGGCGCTTGAAGAAGGAAATGCCTCCTGCCTTAGTGCCGGCAGCGAATAAAGCTATTGTTTAGGAGGATGTGATTGGAATGCTCGAGGTGGCTGCGGCAATTATAAGCAATGAACAGAATCAGCTCTTAATCGCTCGGCGCAAAAAAGGAAAATCGCAGGAAGGTCTATGGGAGTTTCCTGGCGGGAAAATCGAGCAGGGAGAATCGGCGCAGTCCTGTCTCCGCAGAGAGCTGTTGGAAGAGATGCAGATTGAAATCCTTCCTCAGGAATGGTTTGGTGTGAACGACCATTATTATGGTACTACTCATATCCGGCTAATCGCGTATAAAGCCAAGTACGTGAGCGGTGAAATTATTTTAGTCGATCATGATGACTATTGCTGGGTTCGTCGTGAGGAGCTGAAAGGGTATAGCTTCGCGCCAGCCGATATTAAGTTTGTTGAGATGCTGGAGCAAGGGATGAATGGAATGGCTTAATGTTGATTCTTGAACAAAAATATGACCGCGATTTAGGTATAGGCGGTCATATTTTTGTTGCTGTATAGAAGCTGCTCCTACAAGCTTGAAGGCAAATCATGTAGATACATGGTAGTACAATCTGTATTTTGAAGTAATGAGTTGATTGTTTTTGTGTTGGGCTTCGTGTAAATTACCGGATAATCGATTTCATCGTATATTTCACGTATTGGAAAAGCCAATTTTTCTTCTTCTAGTGAGAACTGAGCATCTACCCCCAATTTATTCCCACGTGCATCTAAACGAATCCATTTTCCAATTGACCTAAGAAAAACAGCGTTTAACGCATGGATAACGTGACCCGTATCAGGTGTATCTCCCAAGGTTAGACGTTGGTAACAGAATCCACCCGGTATTCCTTGGCACCTTAATAATGCACACAAAAGGTTCGATTTTGCATAACAAATTCCTTCTTTGAAGAAAAGGACTTCGGATGCTCTGCATGTAATGCGAGAACTTTGAATATCCACTGAATGAGAGATGTGATCACGAACAAATTCAAAGGCCGTTTTAACATAATCCATTTCATTTAATGATTGACTATATAGTTCCGCCGCTAAATCTTTTATCGAAAAATGACCATAATCAACCTCTGTAGTTTCTTCTAAATAATCATCCAGATTACTGGATTCGCATGTAAATGTCATTCTATTTCCCCTCAAATGTTTATTTGTATTATGATTTTATAATTATGCATTATATTGAATGTTTATTCAATATAAGTTTTCCTTTGAAGTTAGGTAAACAGAATAAAAGACGACTTCCAAACACCCGGAAGTCGTCTTTTTCCATGTCACAACTCCAAAATTCGGGAAACGGTCAATCCGTTTCAAATTGTAAATCGTCTATTTTCCGTAATTGGGCATCCTTTTTGGTTATTGAACATTGATGATCGGGGGCGGTTTCGATAAATTGATGGAGTGACCGAACGGGGAGCACATAAGCTTCGGAGGTTCATAATGTGCAGGTGAAGATAGCGAGCTGCAAGGTACACACGCCATCCATTGTTGCTCCAATTAGTGAAAGCGGTTACGAAGCTGAAAAGATCATTCGAACGGTTCGCCGAATAACGTTTCGGGGGTTTGCGTTTAGGGAGGGCAGATAGACGAACAGCATCAAGCTGTATAAAGATTCATTTACATAACACACAAAGTAGAATTTCTCATAAGGAAGGGATGACGCTAGTGGCAGCTCATGCACGAGCCAAGGCTGTAGATCCAACGCCGCTTTGGAAACATGTGAAAAAGGAATGGAAGCTGTATTCGTTCCTTATTATACCGGTAATCTACTTCCTCATTTTCAAGTATGCGCCGATGCTTGGGAACATTATTGCCTTCCGGAAGTATAGGGGCGGGCCGAATATTTTGGGCTCGGAATGGGTCGGGTTCACTTATTTCGAAATGTTTATGAAGGACCCGACGTTCTGGAGAGCCTTCTTCAATGACCTGAACCTCAGCGTGAGCTATCTGCTCGTAAAATTTCCGATTACGTTGATATTCGCGCTGCTGCTGAACGAATTGCGGAGGGTCAAGTGGAAGAAGTTTGTGCAGACGGTATCGTATCTTCCCCATTTTATATCCATGGTCATCGTGGCGGGGATGGTGAAGGAGATCGTTTCCTTAACGGGACCGATCAACAGCGTGTTGAACTCATTTGGCTTTGAGCAAATTTCATTTATCTCCTTGCCCGAATGGTTTCCGGCGATCTACGTCACCTCTGGCGTCTGGCAAAGTCTAGGCTGGGGAACGATCCTGTATTTGGCGGCAATGACCGGCATTAATCCCGCACTTTACGAAGCG
Organism: Paenibacillus sp. Leaf72; assembly: GCF_001422685.1. Taxonomy (NCBI): domain Bacteria; kingdom Bacillati; phylum Bacillota; class Bacilli; order Caryophanales; family Paenibacillaceae; genus Paenibacillus; species Paenibacillus sp. Leaf72. The sequence continues at coordinate 67,139 of NZ_LMLV01000005.1, forward strand.
GCGAAAATCGATGGTGCCAGCCGTTTAAGACTCGCGATGCACGTCACGATTCCTGGCATTTTGCCAACCATTATGGTGCTCTTGATTTTGGATATCGGCAGCATTCTAGGGTCGAATTTCGAGAAAATCTTGCTTTTGTACAATCCGCTAACCTATGAAACGGCGGACGTCATCTCCACCTATGTTTACCGAATGGGTATTACCGGCGGCAACTTTAGTTATGCGACGGCGGTAGGGCTGTTCGAAGGCATCATTGGTTTAATTTTAGTGACGACCGCAAATGCAGTATCGAAGCGGACGACGAAATCCAGCTTGTGGTAGAAAGGAGCCGTTCAAGTGAAACGAACCTCGGGCTTTAGCACTTTTAACATCTTAAACGGACTATTTATGATTCTGGTTGTCATTTTTACCTTATATCCCTTCGTCTATCTCGTGGCCCAGTCCTTCAGCTCGGAAGCCGCCATTTATGCGGGCAAGGTGACGATCTTTCCGGTGGAATTTACGACCAAAACCTACGAGGTCATCTTAAGCAAGCCTGACTTCTTCCGTTACTACTGGAATACGATTGTTTATTCGGTCATTGGCACGTTTATCGCGGTGGCTGCGACGGCTGTTATGTCTTATCCGCTTTCCAAAGAAAAGCTGCGCCTCAATAAGTTTTTTATTCCATTCGTGCTGTTCACGATGTATTTTGGCGGCGGCCTCATTCCTAACTACATTCTAATTGCGAAAACGTTAGAAATGAGAGATACGATCTGGGCCATCGTCATTCCAGGGGCGATCAGCGCGTTCAATGTGATTTTGATGAAGACATTTTTCGCTGGCTTGCCCAGTGAGTTGGAGGAGGCGGGGCGCGTCGATGGCTTAGGCGTGTTCGGCATTTTCACAAGAATTATTCTTCCATTATCCAAGCCGATTCTCGTTACGATTATGCTGTTCGTTATCGTCGGTATGTGGAACAACTGGTTCGGACCATCCCTCTATTTGCAGTCGAAGGAAAAATGGCCGGTTGCCTTGTATTTGAAGCAAATTATCGACAACGCGGTCAGTCCGACTGAAATCGGGGCTACTTCCGAGCAGATGAGCCAAATTGCGGCAAGCGTCAAATCGACAGCTATGGTCCTGACCTCGCTGCCTATTATTTGCATCTATCCGTTTGTACAGCGGTATTTTGTGCAGGGGATGATGATTGGGGCTGTTAAAGGTTAAGCGATATAATGGGGAGCGCTTCAGGCGTTTCCGTTATATATAAAAAAAAGCTCGAACCAATAAGGGGAGGCAAAACGATGAAATTTGGTAAATCAGTTGTAATGGGTTTGCTGGCGCTGCTGCTCGTGTTTATGACGGCATGCACGTCTGGAAGCGAAGGAACTTCGGGCGGCAATAACAAGCCCGCAGCCTCGAACGGGGCAGGCACGACCGAGTCAGCAGCAGGCGAAGCTAAGGATTATACCTTTGGGGAAGACCAGACGTTCCACTCCAATGAAGCGGTGTCCTACTCCATGATGTACAGCGACCATGAGAATTACCCTTATAAAAAGGACTGGAGACTGTGGAGCGCGATTCAGGAAAAAACGAATGTGACCTTCGATTTGTCGATTACAGCTAGAACCGAATATGAAAATCAGAAGTCTTTGCTGGTAAATAGTGGCGATGCGCCTTATATTATTCCTAAGACGTATGATGAATCCGCTTTCGTGGCAACAGGCCAAATTGTACCCGTCAGTGATTGGGTGCAATACATGCCGAACTATATGAAAGCCGTGAAAGACTGGGGAATGGAAGAGGATTTGAAGGCCAAGCTGAAGGAAGACGGAAAATATTATGTCCTTCCAGGCATGTGGGAGATCGCTGGCGGCGGTTATTCCTATATTATACGCAAAGACGTGTTCGAAGCGGCGGGAGTTGACGTCGAGGGCCAGCAAGGAAATTGGACGTACGAGGATTTCTACGCAGCAATGAAGAAGGTTAAAGAGCATACGGGTGCAAAATATGTCATCTCCGATCAATTCAAGGGCGAATCGGCTCTGGGCATTACCGGCGTGCAATATGGCGTTACCGGAGGATGGGCATTGTCTAACGGTCTGAGCTATGACCACGACAAGCAGCAGTTCTCATTTGCCGATAGCTCGGATGACTTTAAAGAGTATCTTGGTTATTTTAATAAGCTGGTTACCGAAGGCATTATGGACCCTGAAACCTTTACACAAGAAGACGATGTGGCAAAAGCTAAATTTTTCAAAGGCGACACTTACGTGATAAGCGGGATCTATCAGGTATTGGCTGATTTCAAGAGCAAAATGCAGGATCCGAACAGCGAATTATATATGATTACCCAGCCCGGCGGGCCAAAAGGACAGCTCCAGGTTGAGACCTCCCGTTTAGAAAACGGCATTATGATCAGCCAGAACGCGCTTGATGATTTGGGCGAGGAAGGTTTTATTAAAATGCTTCGTTTCATAGACTGGTTCTGGTACTCCAATGAAGGTCAAATGCTCAGCCTATGGGGCGTAGAAGGCGAGACGTATACGCTTGATGCGGAAGGGAAGGTCGTGCTGAATCCAGACATTTATTATAACGGGATGAATGAAGGCGCAGCTAAGCAACTGAACGTCGATTACGGCTTTGCCGGAGGGATGTTCGCCTATGGCGGCTCTGAGAAGCTGAGAATGTCCAAGATGACCGAAGGTGAGCAGGACTTCGTGAAGCGTGTTCAGGATACACGTGAGCAGCGCAAGCTGGCTCCATCGATCATGGCCACTACGGAGGAAAATGAACAAATGAAATTAATCTCGACGCCGCTTATGGATTACGTCAAGACGATGACCTTAAAGTTTATCCTTGGTCAAGAAAGCTTCGACAAGTGGGATAATTATAAGGCTCAGGTTGAAGCGAATGGCAGCACGCGCTATACGGATATGGCAAATGATATTTTTCAGAAGACGAAAAGCGTCTTAGGTTATTAATTGCTAAAAATAAAGGGCTCGGTGTGCAGTCTTCCTAAGGAGGCTGCACCTAGCCCTTTTTTAAAAATATAGGAAAGGGTATCCTTTCTTTATCCTATCGCTATATTTCTCAGAATGAAACGCGCCGCTCCTCCAAGGACGGCGACAGCCGTTTCACCTTGAGCCATTACCATGTCTATCTCAAAACCTATGAAAGTGAGCTGTTCGACGATGAATATGAAAACACTTTTCAACGATGGATGGGAATTTGCCAAAAGCGCTCTGGACGTTGCCGAGCATGCCGGACTTTGCTTTGAACCGGTGGATCTTCCTCATGATTGGTTGATTTATAATACATTGGCGCTTTACGAGAATAGTATTGGCTGGTATCGCAAGACGTTTATAAGGTCGCGGAGTGATCGTGAGCTCTTGCTCTGCTTTGACGGCGTGTACATGGATTCTACCGTATACGTAAACGGCCAGCCTGTAGGCGAATGGAAAAACGGCTATGCTTCCTTCGAGCACAATATCACGGCTGCGGTCATCGATGGGGAAAATGAAATCGTCGTGAAAGTGGTGCACCAGAGCCCGAACAGCCGCTGGTATTCGGGAGCGGGCATCTACCGCAACGTCTGGCTCAAGGAGCGGGGCAACAATCACATTGTGACGGGCGGTGTTTATGTTGCAACCAAGCTGCAAGATGGCGGCAGCGGTGGCAGCTGGCTGGTGGAAGTGGACACAGACGTACATATTGAAGAAGATGTGCTGCTGTCGCATGATATCCTCTTCCAAGGAAGGACGGTCGCAGCCACTTCGGAGCGGATAGAAGCTGGACGCGGCGTTGTTACGAAAAATAGCCAAACGTTAACCGTAAATGATCCTCTCTTATGGAGCACGGACGAACCGAATTTGTATCAGATCGTCACGCGAATGCAGCGACAATTGCCGGAATTGGGCGGGGAAGAGCGCTACGAAGATGAAGGTGAAGAATTGGAGATGCTCACGCAGCCTCTGGGCTTCCGGAGCATCGTTCTTGATTCACAGCAGGGGCTTCAGGTCAACGGGAAAAAGCTGAAATTGAATGGGGTTTGCGAGCATCATGACTTTGGTGCTTTAGGAGCAGCGTTCAACATCTATGCGCTGCGAAGAAGATTTGAGCTGCTGAAGGAGATGGGCGTGAACGCCATTCGCACAGCGCATAATATGCCAGCTCCAGAACTGATGGATTTGGCGGATGAGATGGGATTATTCGTCGTAACGGAAGCGTTCGATATGTGGGAGCGATCCAAGACGGCTTACGATAACGCAAGATTTTTCAAGGATTGGGCGTATGCTGATGTGAAAAGCTGGGTGCTCCGGGACCGGAATCATCCAAGCCTTCTCATGTGGAGCATTGGGAACGAGATTTACGATACGCATGCGGACGAGCGAGGGCAGGAAATGACCAGAATGCTCATGGACTATGTATTGGAGTTCGATCCGAAGCAGAATGCCCGGGTTACGATTGGCTCGAATTATATGCCTTGGGAAAATGCGCAGAAATGCGCCGATATCGTAAAGGTTGCTGGCTATAATTATGCGGAAAAATATTATCACAAGCATCATGAGGAGCATCCGGATTGGATCATCTACGGCAGCGAGACCGCATCGGTCGTCCAGAGCAGGGGGATTTATCATTTCCCATTCGAAAAATCAATCCTTGCCGACGATGATGAGCAATGCTCGGCCCTGGGGAACAGCTCGACAAGCTGGGGAGCCAAGTCGGCGGAGGCTTGTATTTTGGCGGAGCGGGATACGCCGTTTTCGCTTGGCCAGTTTTTGTGGACTGGATTCGATTATATCGGGGAGCCAACACCTTATCATACGAAAAACGCTTATTTCGGCCAGATCGATACGGCTACCTTCCCGAAGGATTTCTATTATATCTATCAGGCCGCTTGGACAGATTATAAAACGAAGCCGATGGTGCATCTCTTCCCCTATTGGGATTTTAATGCGGGGCAAATGATTGATGTCAGGGTTTGTTCGAATGCCCCGAAGATTGAATTGCAGTTTAATGGGGATACGATTGGAGCTTACGATATTGATCACGAGCATGGAACGGAGCTTGTTGGCTGGTGGAAGGTGCCTTATGCGGAAGGGGAAATGAAGGCCATCGCTTATGACGAGCAGGGCAACGTGATCGCGACCGATGTTCGGACATCGTTTGGGGATGCGACAAAGCTTCGTCTTGAGGCTGATAAAGCGGTGCTGACGGCGAACGGTACAGATTTGGTTTTTGTGGAAATTGGTATGCTGGATGATCAGGGGCATTCGGTAGACAATGCGAACAATCGTGTTCACGTAGAGGTGACTGGCGCAGGCCGCCTGCTGGGGCTTGATAATGGCGACAGCACGGATTTTGATCCGTATAAGGGAACAAGCAGAAGATTATTCAGCGGCAAGCTGATGGCAATCATCGGGTCGACGCTTGAGCCAGGGAAAATCCGAATCGAGGTGTCCTCCAAGGGGATGCAAGCTCAGGTGGCGGAATTCGAGTCGTACCCTGCAAGCGAGATGAACGATGTGAACGATGTAAGCTTGAAAGGTATTTCAGCAAATACGAGCAATCAAGAGCTAGCATGCGTGACGGGAACGGATGAAGAAACGCCGCTTCGTAAAATCGAAATGATTAGCGACTCTGGTCAAATTATAGATGAATCGACCAAGGAAATTGTTGTTCGAGCTAAGCTATGGCCGGAAAATACGTCGTATCGAGACGTGGAATGGCGTGCCGTAACGGACGAAGGGATTGATTCAAATATTGCCAAGGTCGAAGCGAATGGGCTTGAGGCGAAAATATCCGCTATCGGCGACGGTGCCTTCCGTCTTCGTTGTACGAGTAAGAACGGCACGGACAAGACGAAGCTGATTTCCCAGCTGGAGTTTAAGGCAGCAGGTCTCGGAACTGCTTACAAGGATCCATATGGCTTCATCTCGGCTGGGCTTTACGATTACAGTAAAGGCGAGGTTGGGAACGGCAACGAAAGAGGTGTAGCGACAAGCCGGGATGGCGAGACGCAAGTAGGCTTCCACGATATCGACTTCGGCCCTTATGGCTCCGATACCATTACGATGCCGATCTTCGCCTTGTCCAGCGAGGAGTATGCGCTGCAAATTTGGGAAGGGATGCCCGGTGTGGAGGGAAGCAGCTTAGTTGCCGACGTCATTTATCAGAAGCCGTCCAAGTGGAACGTCTATCAGGAAGAAACCTATCGTCTGACCAAGAGGCTTCGCGGCATTACGTCGATTTGCTTCGTGCTTCGCCAGAAGGTGCATATTAAAGGATTTTCTTTTGAACGCCAGAATAGGGCTTTCGAACAAAATGCGGCAGCCTCCTGCGATCGGATTTATGGCGATACCTTTACCTTCGCAGATGAGTGTGTGGAAGGCATCGGCAATAATGTTTCACTCGAATTTGCACATATGGATTTTGCGGGTGAAGGCGCTTCGAAGCTAGTCATCAATGGGAGCTCGCCAATTGACAAAAATACGATCCATATTCGATTCGCTGGCGAGAACGGCGAAAGCAATCAGCTCGTCGAATTCGAGAAATCGGAGGGATACGAAGAGCGGACATTTGAATTGGAGCAGATAACAGGGCTGCAAAAAGTGACCTTCATCTTCCTGCCGGGCAGCAACTTCGACTTTGGCTGGTTTCGCTTTTTGCATCTATAATAGAGGAAGCACGAATAAAACTTCATTTCAGTCATTGGACTAGCTGCGTTCCATATTAAAACAGGGGTATAGCGGGGATGCTGAATAGGAAGAGACGATAGCGTAGCAAACTTTACTATAGAGCAGAAGGCAGGGATTCGGATGAATGTAGAAGAGGTTATGCAGGAGCTTGAAACTCTCGGCAAGGAGCGCACCAAAAAAATATATGTTTCCAATGGAGCTCATGAGCCGTTGTTTGGCGTGGCGACAGGTGCGATGAAGCCGATTGCCCGGAAAACGAAAAAAAATCAGCCGCTGGCCGAGCAGCTTTATGCGACCGGAAATTACGACGCAATGTATTTTGCCGGCGTTATTGCGGAGCCTAAGGCGATGACGGAGGCTGACTTCGATCGCTGGCTGGACGCTGCCTATTTCTTTATGCTGTCTGATTACGTCGTAGCGGTAACGCTGGCGGAAACGGATATTGCACAAGAGGTGGCCGATAAATGGATTTCAAGCGGCGAGGAGCTGCGCATGTCGGCAGGCTGGAGCTGCTATTGCTGGCTGCTTGGCAGCCGCCCGGACAGTGAATTCTCCGAGAACAAGCTGGCTGGGATGCTGGCAACGGTCCGCGATACGATTCACGATGCTCCTGAGCGCACCAAATATGCCATGAATTATTTCGTCTATACGACAGCGGTATCCTATGAGCCGCTGCATGCCAAGGCGGTCGAAACCGCCGCAGCTATCGGGCCTGTGGAGGTGACGGATGCGAAGTCCAAGAGCAAGCAGCTCGACGCAGCTGGCAATATTCAGAAGGCTGTCGATAAAGGGCAGATCGGCTTCAAGCGCAAATACGTAAGGTGCTGATAAAGCACGGCTTGTCTCAGGTCTCAACGGAAAAGCGAGAGTTGAGGCCTTGATGCGAAACGGGAGGAGAGGCAGGAAATCGCGCATCGAATGTCAAATGAAAGGAAGAAGCACATGTAAGGGCGGAGGCATAACAACAGGATTGCCCAATTAAAAATTCGCATCCTCCTATTACGAAAATCCTTGATGTCTCGGCCAAAGCTGATGCGCAAGCTCGATATGGGTTGAAGGGAGAAATGAAGATGACAACGAGTCCAAACAGCCCTGCAAAGGAGCTATCTACGGAGCAGCGTGAGGAATTACTTAAAGCCTTGAAAGCCCGTTTTGATAAAAATAGGGATCGGCATAAAGTTCTTGAATGGGCTAATGTACAAGCAAAGCTTGAAGCTCAAACCGAAAAGCTATGGTCGCTTCATGAAATGGAGAGGACCGGTGGTGAACCGGATGTTGTTGATTATGACAAAGAGACGGGCGAGTTCATTTTTTATGATTGTTCGGCGGAAAGTCCTAAAGGTCGAAGAAGCATTTGCTACGATCGTGAAGCTCTGGAGTCACGCAAAGAGCATAAGCCGCAAAATAGTGCGATGGAAATGGCAGGAGACATGGGTATTGAGCTTCTAACAGAAGAACAGTATCGGCAGCTGCAGGAGCTTGGAAAATTCGATTTAAAAACGTCCAGTTGGGTGAAAACACCCGCTAATATTAGAGAGCTCGGCGGTGCTGTTTTTTGTGATCGTCGCTATAACACGATTTTCTTGTATCACAATGGAGCAGAATCCTATTATGGCGCTAGAGGGTTCCGGGGCTGGTTAAGGGTCTAGCCTTGCAGGTGAAGGGCGATTGTTTTTTACATTAGATAGCAAGGAATAGGTTGACCTCTCCCCACATTTAGCCAGTTGCTTTAAAGGATATCAAGGAAGGGGAAACCCATGGATAAATTTAATGATCTAGAGAAACTTATTAAGCTCACAGGAGATCGCGCTAAGCTGGATGCAAAAGCTAACGACACATATATTGTATATAAAACATCGGAAGGCCAAATTGTTAAGGAATACAACAATGGAGATATTGTCCCGATTGCGAATTTGGATGCCTCTCATGGATGAACAGAAACCGATTAGGTATGTATTTGCCGGTAATAAAAAAAGATACTTAAAGTGAGAAGAACACCTGTACTCTATGGGCTGTTCTTCTTTTAATTTAGTAGGGAAGTGTGAACATTTACTCGCGTATAAATAGATGTCTAAATGATTGCTTGCTATAATGATTAGAGTTGAAAATTAAGTGGCAGGCATCAGGCTTAACTTGCTTTGTAATTTTCTCCTGCCTTGGCAACTTTAAATTCTTCCGTCAACATTAGGATGGTTTGCAAGGCAAACCACGTTGATAGCAAGAATTATGTTAATCTCCTCCCGTAGCAGTGGAGGTTTTTTTATTTGAACATAGAGGATTGAGGATTGCTTATTGTATGATAGATGATAGAAAGACTGCCACTGCCTTAAGAGGCAGTTATTAATAGAGAACATAGGAGGATTACATGTCCTGGAGCAAAATGAAACAAAATCTGGAGAGTTTTCTCTGTCCAGCGTTAAATGGAAGGGTCGAATACCGTTCAACCAGCTATCGATATTTGCCTGATAAAGCAGGTCTTTGTTATATTGCGGTAGATAAAAAGAACGTGCTTAATATGAGTGATACAACTAACCCAATCAGATGGTATCAGACGGAGCTGGAAATTAAAAATGATTCAGCTATCCAAATTCCGATCAGCCATGAAGAAATGGAAGCAGTCAGAAAAGATACCAAGGGCACCGTCCCGGAGGATCGTCTAATCGTAATTGCGAGAAGCAGAAAAATAACAGAATATGCAAAGGAGCTTATGTCGGCACAAGCCTCACTAAGTAAATCAAATTTTATCGTTGCAGCTAATAAGTTTTTATCCACTTCTATAGAGGAAAGCATAGAGAGCCATGATATTTTATTGAATGTTTTAGCTTTGGTGGACAGACGCGTTGGAAAAAAACGAATGTTAAACATGACCGATAAAATAAAGCTAAAGCATCCCATTGTGCAGTATTTTTATGAATTACGGCTTAGTACATTTTAAAAATATATAACTCATTCAACTCCATCTTTATTGTGCCTATTTGAGTTAGTGTTCTCCGTGCAGAAAAGGATATTTGCAAAAATGTTTAAGGAGACAAGAACCGATGATTCGTGTAATGCTCATTGATGATGAAGAAGATGCGCTGGATTTGTTGGGCATTTTGCTCGGACAAATCGGGAGTGTTCAGGTAGCAGGAAGATATATAAATCCGCTTCAAGCAATTGAGGCTTTAAGTTATACTCCCGTAGATGCCGTCTTCCTAGATAATCAGATGCCTGGAATGAAGGGCACGGAAGCTGCCAGAATAGTCAGGAGCATGTTCCCGCATATGCCGATCGTATTCACAACGGCATATGCAGAATATGCGGTCGAAGCCTTTGAAATTCAATCGACCGACTATCTGCTGAAGCCATTTACAATAGAAAGATTGCAGAACGCGGTTGCGCGCATTAAACAATCTTTATCCGAGTCCGTTTTTCAGGCACGCCAAAGAGCAAGCATGACCCCAACCGTCAAATGTCTAGGAGGCTTCCAGTTAGTATTGCCGGGTGACATGAACAAAGGGCTGACATGGAAAACGAAGAAGGAGCGGGAGCTCTGTGCGTTTTTGATCCATTATGCCGGAAAGACTGTGAATACCGCATCGATCATTGAGGCCATATGGCCAGGCTACGATCTGAATAAGGCGAAAACTTATTTGTATACGTGCCTGTCCTATTTACGGAAAAGCTTGGCGGAGCATCATATTCCGATACATATTATGAAAGCAGATCAAGGGTTCGGCGCTGCATTGGACGGGGTAACGGTCGATGTAATGGAATTTGAGCAGCTGCTGAGCAGCACATTGGCTGAAGCTGAAGAGGAAATGGATGAAAGGTCTTACGATAAAATGAACCAGATGTACAAAGGCGAATATTTGGAAGCCTGCGATTTCGGTTGGGCCACTGCCAGACAGCTCGAGATCAAGGCCTCGTATGTACGCGTGCTTCGTAAATGGCATGCGTATTTTCAAAGTCAGGGCAATCGTACGCTTGCGATGGACAGCTTGCAAAACCTATTGTCGCTGGCCCCTGATTCCGAGATTGACGGACGTGAGCTGATCAAGCTGCATCTGAAGATTGGCGATCGGAATGAGGCGTATCGTGTCTGCCTGCAATTGGAACAAGCGGTGCGCCTGCAATTGGGAGCTGAGCTGGAGGAAGAGACATTGCGGTTAATTGAGAAAACGAAAGACAAGACAGAGCGGCAAGCAGAATGAGAAAAAAAGTTTCCGCGGCCCTCATCACCTTATCTCTATTGCTTGCAACCTACGTGATGTTGTTGACTTACTCCTCTATGTATCAGAAGCCTATGCCAGCGGCCGTAAATGGGGTCATGGACTTGACCGCATGGAAATTCGAGGAGGATGGGGTCGTTCGGCTGGACGGACAGTGGGGATTTTATCCGAATCAATTGCTCACTCCTCAGCCTGCTCTCCCTTCTGCCGCTACGGGGGATTTGTCACCGGCGCTGATTCAGGTTCCTGGATCATGGTCAAAGCAGATGGACACCCTTGGCATGGCGACCTATCGCTTGCAGCTTCAGATGGATGATGCAGGTGCAGTCTACGGCTTGAAAACAGCGTCGATCCTAATTTCCAGTCGGCTCATTGTTAACGGCGAAATCGTCGGATCAAGCGGGAATCCCGCTGAGCAAGAGCATTACAAAGCACTTAATAAACCATATGTAAGCTATTTCACACTGCAGCCAGGGTGGAATGAAATTCTGGTACAGGTAGCCAACTACGAATTCCGGGTTGGCAGCGGGATCGGTGAATCCCTTCTCTTAGGCAAGGCTGAGCAAATTGCCGAACTTCGCGATCAGGCGACTGCTCATGATTGGGTTTCGTTAACTGCCTTCCTGATTATTGGATTGTATTTTATTGGATTGTTTTCCCAGAGAAGAAGTGATTTGTCACTTGCAGTATTTGGCGCAGTGTGCCTATGTATCGCCATATTTACAAGTATCAGCGGCGAAAGAGTGCTATTCAATGCGGTTGGCCCATTGCCGTTCTGGCTTTATTTCCGTATTCAAATGGTCGCGTCTGTTGGTGGTAGTCTAGGATTTTTCCTTTATATATATATTGCTTTCCGGCCCTACTGCTTTAAATGGCTCAATCAAGGCGGGCTGGTTCTCGGGGTGATCCTTGCCTTGCTTAATATGGGCTTCGCCTCTCAGCTTTCAACAGGACCTTTTCGCCAATTGACGTCGCTTTATGTTACGATTTCGTTGCTGTACGCCACGTATGTATTCGTATATACGGCACTACACAAAGTAGCGGGCAGCGGGTATTTAGCCGTAGCGGCAATGGCATTGAATGCGCTAGTGCTGAACCAGAATATGAATATTTATTTTGGCGTGCCGATCTATTTGCTTCCTCCGATTGAGCCTTTTCTTGTTTTGCTGATGCTCGCCTTGCTGATGTCGCTCCGTTTCTCGAACGCTTTCCAAAAAATTGAGGAGCTGTCCGGGCAATTGCTGCAAGCGGACAAGCAAAAGGATGATTTTCTCGCTCGAACCTCGCATGAATTCAAGACACCGCTTCACGGTGTAATGAATATTTCTCAGTCCATGTTAAGCGATGCCGTGCATCCGCCAAATGCGGAACAACGGGAAAAGCTTCAGTTGATTACCGACATTACAAGGAAGCTTTCGCAGCTCGTTTATGACATCTTGGACTTATCCAAGCTGAAGCAGGGTGAAATGAGAGTGGTTCCGGTACCGATCGACGTTCGTTCGGTAGCGGAGGTGCAAGTGCGCTTTTATTCCTATTTGTGCACGGAAAACCAGATTGGGCTTGTGAACCATGTGCCGGCGCAGCTGCCTTCTGCTTTTGCCGATGAAATCCGCTTGAGTCAAATTATCGGAAATTTGCTGGATAATGCGATTAAGCATACAAAAAACGGGGAGATCATCATTACCGGAAGAGAGCGGGGAGGAAGGCTCGAAATTTCGGTGCAGGATACAGGAGAAGGCATTGAGCCGCAAGACCTTCCATTTATTTTTGAACCATTCAAATCACTTGAGGGAGCACAGCATCGCGGCTTTGGATTAGGGCTGCCAATTGCGAAGCAGCTGGTTGAGCTGCAACAAGGAACTATTGTGGTTGTTTCCACGCCGGGAGTCGGTTCGACCTTTACATTCACGCTTCCGATTGCCGAAGAGCGGGGAGAAGCAACATGGCCCTCATCCGATTCAAATCCCCAGGCTATGCTCAAGGAACCCGATTATTCCTTCGTTACGCCGTACTATTCCAGTCTGAGCGGGAAGCATACGGTTCTAATCGTCGACGATCAGTATGTGAACTTAAAAGTTTTAATAGACGCACTTCAAGCTCTCGACTATCACGTCATCGCGGTCAAGAACGGGTATGAGGCGCTGGAACAGCTGGATCAATCGGGCAGGATCGATCTCGTTATCCTCGATCTAATGATGCCGGGCATGTCCGGCTACGAAGTGTGTCAGGAGATTCGTAAACGATACTCGCTGCTGGAGCTGCCCGTTCTAATGGTGACGGCAGCTTATCAGCCTCAAGATAAGGTGGCAGCCTTCCAAGCGGGGGCGAACGATTATTTGCCGAAGCCGTTTGATCTCGAGGAGCTTAAGGCAAGAATCGGCAGCTTGCTCGCCATGAAGGAATCGCTGGGCCGGGCAGTTAACCTAGAAGTGGCGTTTTTACAATCGCAGATCAAACCGCATTTTTTATATAATGTGCTGAATAGTATTGTGGCATCAAGCTATACGGATGTGGAGCGCGCGCGGAAGATGATTGTTGATCTGGCCGATTACTTGCGGGGCAGCTTTCGGTTCAGCAACGCGGAGGAACGCATAGGTTTTTCAGAAGAGTTTAGTCTCATTCGGACGTATGTGGAGATTGAACGAGCTCGCTTCAAAGAGCGTATTCGCTTCGAATATGTAATTGAGGAAGCTGCCTATAGCTTGCAAATGCCGCCGCTTTTGTTGCAGCCGCTTGTAGAAAATGCAATCCGTCATGGCATTGGCGATCGAATTGAAGGCGGCACAGTGACAGTGACGGTGGAAAAGTTGGATGGGAATTGGCACTTTGTTGTAGCCGATGATGGAGCAGGGATCGCGCCTGAACGATTGAAGAGGCTGCTTGAACGAGCCGAGCCGGATGAGCCGCAGGGGGTCGGCTTGCGGAATATTAACAAGCGCTTGAAATATGAATACGGGATTTCGTTAGAACTGGAAAGCGAACTAGGTCGCGGCACGAAAGTCATCATATGCATCCCTGCCTCGCGGGTTTAACAGGCTGTTCCGCTTAACGCTATAGGATCTCGCAACAGGCTCTCATCGTTTTACGATGAGGCCTGTTTTTTTGAATATAAGCCCAGTATAAATTCTACACTTATACTGGGCTTATTTCATCGCGAAACATCAGCTTTGCCGCCAGAGGACGGCGACAGCCGTTTATGCTTGATGTAGAAAATTGTCGATTTTTAAGGTTTTTTTAAGGTGATTTCCTATATGCTGAGCTAGATAATGTGGGCTATGTGACAGAATGAAAATGCGGAGAGGAAGATGAAGATTGGTCCCAGTAATGAATAAGCGTAGAAATAACGATAAAATCCGAAAAACGGTACATCTTTTACTTGCCGTTATGCTTTTAATGCCGCTTCTAGCAAGCGGAGGTACGGCTTGGGCAGCAGCCGGCTGGTCGCCGGTGGATGGCGGCGGTACGAATGGCTTGAACGTGAACCCTGTAAGAGATGGCAACTACACGGCATTAGCTGTATTCAATAACGAAGTATATGAAGCATGGCAGGAAACGAATGGAACGGCGAGCCAAATACGTGTTAAGAAATATAACGGCACGAGCTGGACGAGCGTCGACGGTAACGGGGCAAATGGAGTGAATGTAGATCCTTCCAAAGCGGCGATTACCTCTGCTATGGCTGTTTTTGAGGATGAATTATATGTCGCGTGGGTTGAAAGAAACTCAGTCTCCACCATTAATCAAATAAAGGTCAAGAAATATAATGGTGCGAGCTGGACGAGCGTTGATGGCGACTCAAATGGGCTAAACATCAATGCCTCAAGAGGTGCATCATACCCTTCATTGTTTGTACATGACAATAATCTGTATGCAGCGTGGAATGAAGTTAACGACAACAACGCAAATCAAATCCGGGTCAAGAGGTATGACGGCACCGCTTGGACAAGCGCTGACGGCGGCGGTGTGAACGGTTTGAACGCAAATACTTCATTGGGAGCGGCTGTTCCTAAAATGGCTGAATACAATGGTTCTTTATATTTGGCGTGGCAGGAGACCAACGGAAGCGCTGTTCAAATTCGCGCCAAAAAATATGATGGGACGAATTGGACGTCGATTGATGGTGGAGGTACGACCGGTCTGAATGTAAATGGGGCAAAAACCGGAGCCAATCACTCATTGGCTGTATTCAACAACGCCTTATATTTGGCGTGGGACGAAATTGTCGGAACGAATGATAATCAAATTCGAGTCAAGAAATATGACGGAAGCACTTGGACGAGTGTGGACGGCAACGGGACGTATGGTATAAACAAGCAGACTGATTACAGAGCAAACTATGTTGTGTTAACGGCACTCGATAACGCTTTATATGCAGCGTGGTCGGAATACAATGGAACGGCTTTTCAAATCCGGGTCAAAAAGTATGACGGTACGAGTTGGACGAGCGTAGATGGAAACGGAGTCAATGGTTTGAATGTAAATGTCTCGAGAGCTGCACAATATCCTGCGGCAGCAGCGTTAAACAATGTTTTATATGTTGGGTGGCAGGAGACGAACGGATCGGTTGTTCAAATTCGGACGTCCAGTTATATGCCACCTGTGCCTCCGACAATTAATAGCGTAACTGTGAGTCCAAGCACCGCAAGCGTTGTGCAAGGAGGAAGCAGACAGCTCACGGCTACAGTGGATGCAGCAGGTGGAGCAGCGACGACGGTGACTTGGACGAGCAGCGACTCGAGCAAGGTCATGGTGAACAGCACGGGGAATGTAACCGTAGCAGCGGATGCCGCGCCGGGTGATTACACAATCACAGCAACGTCGACGGTGGATAGCAGCAAAAAAGGAACGTCGACGATTACCGTCACAGTGGCGCCGGCTATCAACAACGTAAGCGTGAGCCCAAGCACCGCAAGTGTTGTGCAAGGAGGAAGCAGACAGCTTACGGCTGCGGTGGATGCAGTAGGAGGAGCAGCGACGACGGTGACTTGGACGAGCAGCGATGCGAGCAAGGTGACGGTGAACAGCACGGGGAATGTAACCGTAGCAGCGAATGCAGCGCCCGGTGATTACACAATAACGGCAACGTCGACGGTGAATAGCAGTAAAAAAGGAACGTCGACAATTACCGTAACGGCCGCACCAGCAGTTAACAGCGTAAGCGTGAGTCCAAGCACTGCAAGCGTTGTGCAAGGAGAGAGCAAGCAGCTCACAGCATCAGTAGATGCAGTGGGAGGAGCAGCGATGACGGTCACTTGGACAAGCAATGACTCGAGCAACAAGGTGGAAGTAGACAGTACGGGGAATGTAACCGTAGCAGCGGATGCTGTGCCGGGCGATTACACGATCACGGCAACGTCGACGGTGGATGGCAGCAAAAAAGGAACGTCGACGATTACCGTCACGGCCGCACCAGCCATTAACAGTGTAAGCGTGAGCCCGAATAGCGCAAGCGTCGAGCGAGGAGGAAGCAAGCAGCTCACAGCATCAGTAGATGCAGTGGGAGGAGCGGCGACGACGGTCACCTGGATAAGCGATGACGTGAACAACAAGGTGGAAGTAGACAGCACAGGGAATGTAACGGTCGCACCCGATGCAGCGCTAGGCGATTACACGATCACGGCAACGTCGACGGAAGATAGCAGCAAAAAAGGAACAGCGACGATTACCGTCACAGTAGCGCAAGCCATCAACAGCGTAACCGTGAGTCCAAGCACCGCAAGCGTCGTACAAGGAGGAAGCGAGCAGCTAACAGCTACGGTAGATGCAGTAGGAGGAGCGGCGACGACGGTCACTTGGATAAGCGATGACGTGAACAACAAGGTGTCGGTAGACAGCACGGGGAATGTAACCGTCGCACAGGATGCCACGCCTGGCGATTACACAATCACGGCAACATCAACGATAGATAACAGCAAAACAGGAACATCGACGATTACCGTCACAGCAGCAGCTTCCTATTCAATCGCTGCAATCACGGATCAAACGTTAGCTGCACTAGTTCAGGGATACGAATCAGGTACCCAAGAGACTAAAACCATTCCAGTCATGAATACTGGAACTGGAGATTTATTGAACCTGTCGACAGCGCTTAGTGGCGCAAACGCTGATGATTTTGTAGTGACACAGCCAGATTCTACTTTAACAAGCAGCGCATCAACAAGCTTTGACATTCATGCAAAAGATGGCTTGCCAGCAGGCACCTACACGGCAACGGTAACCGTAACTGCGGATCATATGACACCTGTAATATTTAACGTCACGCAAGTTGTGAACTTGCCGAATGCTCCCGAAAATCCGCAAAATCTTGTGGCCGTCGGCGGCGACCGTCAAGTTACGTTGAACTGGGGTGCAGTATCGGACGCAGTCCAATACCGTGTTTACATGGCAACGGATCCTAACCCAAATAACCTCGTTGAAGTGGCGATTGTCACATCACCTACTTACAGCGCACAAAATTTGGTCAACGGTACGACCTATTACTTTGTAGTAAAATCAGAAAACGTAGGCGGCTTGAGCGGGGCGTCGAACCAAACAAGCGCGACTTCATCAACCATCCCGGGAGTGCCAGCTAACGTATCCGCAGTGGCGGGCAACGGACAAGCTGTCGTAACCTTTACGGCTCCTGCTGATAATGGCGGAAGTGCGATTACAGGATATGAAGTGACCGCTTCACCGGGAAATATCAGCGTGATCGGAGGAGCAAGTCCAATTACGCTCACAGGCTTGACGAATGGAACAAGCTACACCTTTACGGTAAAAGCGATTAATGATGCGGGCAGGAGCGCTGCTTCTGCGGAATCGAATACAGTCATTCCAACAGCATCAAATACGCCATCTCAGCCTTCTGCTCCATCGACATCGGGCAATACGAACACTGCAAACAACGGTGTGAATATTCTGGTTAACGGGAAAGTTGAGAATGCGGGTACCGCTACGGTTACAAAGCGAAACAATCAAACCGAAATAACGGTGATTGTGGATCAGAAAAAACTGGATGAGAGACTTGCTGCGGAAGGGCAGCATGCCATAGTCACGATTCCGATTGACCAAAAATCCGACATCTTCGTTGGAGAGCTGAATGGCCAAATGGTGAAAAACATGGAGGACAAGCAAGCTGTTCTGGTGTTCAAAACCGAAAATGCAACATACACGCTTCCAGCAGGCCAAATCAATATCGATGCTATATCCAAGCAGGTTGGCGAATTAATAGCCTTGCAAGACATTAAAGTGCAGATTGAAATTGCCATCCCGACAACGGATACGTTGAAGCTTGTGGAGAACGCAGCAGCCAAAGGCCAATTCACCCTTGTCGGCCAGCCGCTGAGCTTTACGGTGAGAGCTGCATATGGAGATAAGATCTTCGAAGTAACGAATTTTGACGCTTATGTGGAGAGAACGATTGCGATTCCGGATGGCGTTGATCCGGGCAAGATTACGACAGGAGTTGTCGTTGAGCCGGATGGCTCCGTACGCCATGTGCCGACTAAAATCCGAAATATGAACGGGAAATATGAGGCTCAAATCAATAGCTTGACCAACAGCGAGTATGCGGTCGTATGGCATCCGCTCGAATTTAGCGATATGATAAATCATTGGGCGAAAAATGCCGTTAACGACATGGGGTCCCGGATGGTTGTCGACGGAACGGGCAACGGGATGTTCAGTCCTGATCTGGAAATTACCCGCGCCGAATTTGCAGCGATCATCGTTCGCGGATTAGGACTCAAGCTGGAAAATGGAGCAACACCATTCTCGGATGTGTTGTCGTCCGATTGGTATAGCAGCGCGGTCAATACGGCGTATTCATACCGGCTTATTAGCGGCTTTGAAGACGGCACGTTCCGGCCGAATGACAAAATTACGAGAGAACAAGCAATGGTTATTCTATCCAAGGCGATGGCGATAACTGGGCTGAAGGACACGCTGCTCGAGCAATCGGCAGACAATGCCCTTCGTCCGTTTGAAGATGCAGCGAAAGTAGCCGCATGGGCACAAAGCAGCGTTGCGGACAATGTGCAGGCTGGCCTTGTATTTGGAAGAAACGGGGCTTTACTTGCTCCGAAGGGGAACATGACCCGAGCCGAGGTTGCAACTATCATCCAGAGATTATTGCAAAAATCGGATCTGATTTAAGCAGCCATTCCTTAGAATATCCTGCCATCTATCAAGCTTCCTGCTGGATGATGGCAGGATTTCTTATTTTTCTGGAGCAAATACAAGTCATTCTGCCAATAAACTATGTTAGGAATCATGGTATGATTACGGGATGTAGACAAATAAATGGGAGATGTATGAGTGGATGATCCCTCTTTTTTCATGCACTTGATTCCTATACAATAAATATGTTTAGTTCTAAGCACTTTGTTTCAGGGTGTTATGAAGTTCGGTTAAAAAGCGTAAAAGCGAGGAGAATACGATGCAGATCCATGTCTCCTACGAGCATCGAAGTAAGGGAATAGGAAAGAAGCTGTTTGAGCGATGCGCTGACAAGGCTAGAGCAATGGGAGCGCGGAAACTGTATATTTCGGCGCATTCATCAGAGGAGTCCCAATTGTTCTACACGAATGTCGGATGCATCGATGCCGTAGAGATTGATAAGAAGTTAGCCGAATACGAGCCTTATGACCGTCAAATGGAATATGTCCTCTAGCAAACCAGATATCAATCGCGAACTAAGGTACAGTGACTGACACTCAAGTCATGTGGAGTGCTGTGTGTTGTTGGTAAGAATTTAGCAGCTAAGAGCCACATTTTCCTGCAAGTTGAAGCCCGGCAGTATACTGTCTGGGCTACATGTACTGTATAAACTATTATTATGTGGTTTATTGCTTTAATGGTACCTTCTTGAGACAATAACTAGTGTATAAATTTGAATGTTGTCGAAATAGACCGTTATTGAAGGATATAATTATAAATTATTGAATATAGTCTTCAAGTACAAATTTCCAAGAGTTAGAGAGTTGAAATACAGGAGAACGAGATGGTTCAAGTGTCAGAAAGGAAGTGATTCTATGTTTTATATTGTTTTAATCGTCATACTGGCTGCTTTAATCATTCAATCCGTTTACCTTGTGTATTACAAAAACCAAATTAAGGATATCGGCAACCAATTATCTTTTATATCAGACCATCATTCATTCAAAATGATACAAACACAAATTAAGCCAAAAGAAATTCATCGGTTAATCGATTTATGTAATGCAATGCTTCGTGATCAACGAAAGTTGAAGCAAGATTTTATCGAACAAAAGGAAGAAATTCACGCGACCATTATGAGCTTGTCCCACGATATACGAACCCCGCTGACTTCACTTGACGGCTATCTGCAATTGGCGGAACGATCCGAGTATCTTAAAGAAAAAACAGAGTATGTTAGTCTGGCACAGACTAGAATGAAACAGATTATTACACTTGTTGACGAGCTGTTCCTATATACGAAACTGAAAAACCCAGATTACATCTTGGAGCTTGAGCCAGTTGATGTGATAAAAGTGTTAAATAAACGTCTGTTTACCTTTATCGACGATTTTTTGCGATGTGGCTATGAACCAAACATCTGCATGGTGGAAGCACCGCTATTTATAGTGGGAAATGAAAGTGCGTTGGAAAGAGTATTTGAGAATGTGATCAAAAATTACTTTATGCACAGTGAAGGTGCTCTAAGCATTCGTTATGAGGAGAAGCAGGACGAGGTTTTGTTTCATTTTTCCAATGTACTGAAGCGAAATCATCTGCTGAGCCTTGACAACATATTTACTCGCTTTTACAAAGCAGATCCGTCGCGTACGAACCAATCTTCAGGACTGGGACTTTTTATCGTGAAATCACTGATGGAGAAAATGAATGGTTATGTGCAAGCTGACCTGAACGATGAGCAGTTTTGCATCAGCTTAGCTTTTAAGAAAATCGTAAAGGAGAGTTGACGTGTACAATGACACGAACCACCCCAAAATTCTAATTGTCGAGGACGACGTGCATATCAACAATATTATTTATGATGTGCTTCGAAAAGAGAAGTTTCAATGCACGCAAGCGTATTCTGGCAGTGAGGGAATCATGAACGTCACTCATCACGAGTATCAGCTTATTATTTTGGACCTCATGCTTCCTGGCTTCTCGGGGGAAGATTTTATGCATCGGCTAAGAATAGAATTAAGCTCTGACACACCAGTTATAGTTCTATCGGCCAAGGACAAATTGGATAATAAATTAAATCTGTTTAAGTTGGGAGCCGCTGATTATGTCACGAAACCGTTTGAGGTGGAGGAATTGCTTGCCCGAGTCAATGTACATGTCAAACGAACCTCCCGAACGGATTCTGCCACTCGCTATCGACATAAAAATCTACTTTTAGATAGCGGAACGATGAACGCTAGCGTCAATCAAGCTGATTTGAAACTTACAAGACAGGAATACAAGATCCTTGAGCTGCTGCTTAAGAATCCTACCCGAGTGTTTACAAAGCAGGATCTGTATGAGCTTGCATGGGAAGATATATACATAGGTGAGGACAAAACCATTACCGTTCACATTAGCAATATTCGCAATAAAATCAAAAGGGTTGACGAGGAGGCTTATATTGACACCATTTGGGGCATTGGTTTCAGGCTGGCACCATAGGGAGTGCCTTAAACCGGCCCTAATCTTCTTTGAACTTTCTTAATCTTTTATTGACGATATGTTAGCTTCTTTTTGTTATTTTATTGACAAGGAGGTGCGAATATGGCTGAAGCAATTATTGAAGTAAGTCAATTAACCAAACAATTTAAAGGGAAAACAGCAGTGCGTAAGGTAGAGTTTAAAATAGGCAAAGGTGAAATCTTCGGTTTGATAGGCCAAAATGGAGCAGGAAAATCCACCTTGCTAAAGATGATTGCTGGATTGATATCCCCGACTTCAGGAGAAATTAAATTATTTGATCGTCCAGTGAAGGATAATCACCCTTATTTTGAACGAATAGGCGTACTCATTGAAAATCCAGGGTTATATCCCCATCATACTGCCTATGAAAATTTGGAATTAATCGCGATCTCTTATGGATTGACTAATCGGAAAGAGCATATTAACAAGCTGCTGAAGCTTGTCGGATTGGAAGGTTCGAACAAGACCAAGGTGAAAAATTATTCAATGGGCATGAAGCAAAGGCTTGGAATTGCAGCTGCATTAATTGGAAGCCCAGATGTCTTGATTTTGGATGAACCGATCAACGGTTTGGACCCGCAAGGAATTTCTGAGATTAGAAACATGATTTTGGAATTGAATAAAACGGGAATGACCATCATTATTTCAAGTCACATTTTGGAAGAGTTGTCGAAAGTAGCGACGCAATATGCAATCGTACATCAAGGAGAAATCATCGAACACCATTCAAGGGAGCAACTGCTGCTTCAATGCGAAGATCGTATTGAAATAGAAGTGGATAAAGCAAGCTCGGCTGTTCCCATCTTAGAACAAAAATTGCATATTAATCATTACAAAGTCATTAGTGAGCGTGTGGTGTATGTATATGATGCTCATCTTGAGAACCAACATATCATCAAGACCTTAGTTGAAAGCGGCATAACTGTTCATTCGATTATCAAGCATAAACAAAGCCTAGAACAATATTTTTTGGCGCGGATAGAAAGTGAGGGTGGGAGCCGTGATTAATATTCTCAAAATGGACTTTCACCGTTTTAAATCAAATAAAATGATTTATATATTACTGTTAATTTTTTTTGCTTTTCAAATATTCGGTATATTTATGTTGGGAAAATACGAGCAGCCCGGAGAAAGTGGGGTTATGCTGATCAGCTCGATGAACGAAAGTCAGTTCATCCAAGTCATGATGTCTCAAATCCCATTGTGGCCGCTGATTTATATTGCTGTATTCGTTGTTTACTTCTATATGAGTGAACATAACTCTGGGTTTTATAAAAATTACATTTCGATGAAGCGTGCGCGGATGTACACTGTTATTTCAAAAATATTAATTGCAGGCTTATTCACTTTGCTTACATTTATTGTCATGATCGCTGCGGATATGATCGGAAGATCAATTTTCTTTAACCATGCAATGATTGGAGATGGGGGTTATTTTGCGAAATTGTTGATCGGCCAATTTTTACTTCATTGGGCATTTTCAATTGTAATCTTATGCATCTCCATTATTAGTAAAAGCTTGATTGCTAGTATTGTAGCTGGATTTGTTCTATCGTTGAATGTTTTTGGAATGATTGTAACTGTCTTGGAATCCATCATTGATGACGTTCATTTGTCCTCTTTCTTAATAGTTAATACGATCTTAAGCGCAAGAGATTTTGATAATATAAATGATCTTGTTCATGTAGCTAGCGTGTCGATTGTTTTTATAGTTATATTTTCATTTATAGCCATCAGATATAAGATCAAAGAGGATCTGAAATAGTATTTAGGGCTGTGCAACTAACAATGATGGGAGGACGAACTGGTTGGTTACACTCCCCAAGAAAAAAATGAATACTTGAAGTTAGAATAAGCACGGGGGCTTAGATTAGTTGGCGCTTCGATTCCGCCTAGCTCCACCATACTTTTAATTAAGAAACGGACAGAGGTGCAGTTTTTTGATTGGGTTGTGGTACTCCGCACATGTGGGGTGCATGGTAAGACTATTTTGAGATTTATATAGAAACTGAGGGTTCCTGTTATGCCAAAAAACGATAATATGCTGGCCATTCTCTGGATGCTGAATTCGGGCGTGAAAATGACGGCAAAACAAATAGCTGAAAAACTGGAAATAAATATAAGGACCGTTTATCGGTATATAGATGCATTATGTGCCAGTGGAGTGCCGATCATATCCGACACAGGTCATAATGGCGGGTATCGCTTGCTCAATCAATTTATCAGATCCCCTCTGCTATTTGATATGGAAGAGAAAAAGGCGCTCCTTCATGCGGCTGCTTTTGCCAAAGAGGCCGGATACCCTTTAAGCGAGGCATTAGGCAATGCGACCTCCAAATTGAGAATGTATTCAAATGAGGAGCAGGAAAGTATGCTTAGCCGCCAGTTAGCCGGTTTTGAAGTGATAAACCGCAGAGGCTACCCTTCGGTTCAGCCGATATTGGCGGAATTGGAGCAGGCTGTAGCAAATGAATACGCTGTAGAAATCGATTATCGCACAGGCCGTGAAGATCAACCTAAGAACAGGGTGATAGCCCCCTATGGAATGGTTAACTGGAACCATAAATGGTATACGGTTGGATTTTGCCATCTAAGGAAGGAGATTCGCAGCTTCCGGGCAGATCGGATTGTGCAAATCAAGCGGACTCCCCTTCTTTTTAAGCGTCCCGAAGCTTTTTCGGCCCGTGAATTTTTTATGCAAAATCTATTGCCGGATTTAGTGGGTAAGGCTGGGTTGATTTCTTTAATGATTGAAGGCAGATCAGAGGCATTGGATGACTTATGCTTGCATTGGTTTTTGGGGCATCATCTGCAAGAGCGGACAGCCAATCAAGCCATCTTCTTACTTGAGGAAACATCCATTCAGACACATGTCCCTTATTTTCTGCTATCCTATGCGAAATCCATTAAAGTCATCGAACCACAGAGTTTGAAGGACAGGCTTGTTGCTGTTGCGTCGGAGTTAATGGAATATTATCGGCTTTAATAGCTTCACTGACAGCAGCTGTCAGTGAAGCTATTTTATAATGAGGATAATCATGGATTGCCGATGCATGGATGGGTGGTATTCCTTGATGACTTGTAAAATAAGGGGAACTTGCAAATGACGAATACGGTCTATCTTTATGTGTTTGACACGATGTCAGACTGGGAAATCGGTTATTTAACTGCCGAACTGAACTCGGGAAGATATTATAAAAAAGGGCTGGCTCCATCCAAAATCATTACTGTGGGAATGGACAAGACGCCTGTAACGACAATGGGCGGATTGAAAATACGGCCAGACATCAGACTGGATGAGTGCAGCATCGAAAGCACGGATACATTGATTTTACCCGGTGGAGACACCTGGACAGAAACCTTTCACCAACCCATTTTAGAAACGGCGGAAAGGTGTTTAAAGGCAGGGACATTAGTGGCAGCGATTTGTGGGGCTACAATTGGACTTGCCCAGACGGGGCTGTTGGATTCACGCTGGCATACAAGCAATGATTTGGAGTATCTTAAAATGATCTGTCCCAATTATACGGGCGAAAAATATTACAATATGGAGCCAGCTGTAACGGATGGAAAACTGATCACTGCATCTGGTATAGCACCATTGGAGTTTTCTGTACATGTCTTGAGAGCGCTCGATGTGTTTTCATCAGAAACATTAGATGCCTGGTATAGTCTAAATAAGACGCAGGAATCCAAGTATTTCTATGAGTTGATGAATGCCATTCTGTGAAGATATAAGAATTGTCTTGTCTCAATTTCAAACTAATTTTAATGATACTATTTTGAGGAAAGAGTGATGATATGAAAACAGCCATTTTTACTGTAACAAAGTGGGAGGAACAACCCATTGAAAATAATCTTAGCAACTTCCCCGTTAATACTGCAAAAGTTGAATACGAAATTAAAGGTATTTTGGAAGGGAAAGCAACTTTAGAATATTTGCTGTATTACTTAGATAGTCATATGGAGGATGCTGAAAAGGCCAAATCCAAAATTGCGGGGTTCCTGCACTTTGAAGGTCATTACGATGGACATTATGGAACGTTTACAGCTTGTGAAAACGGTATGTTTGATAACGGTACTCTTGATAGCCCCGCTCAAATCATTAACGGCACAGGAGAGCTGGAAAAATTAATCGGAAGCTATAACTATCATTTTCTCGGTCACACGAGTGAATTGGTATTAGATTTCGAATTAACAAAATAGTAATCGGGGAACTTCCTGGACAGGAGGTTCTTTTTTTCATTTTCCGACTTATTTATATATTAATTTGGTGGGAATTGGTATGCTTATTTTACAACATGGATTCATAAATAAAACTAATTATAGGGGGTAGCTATAAGCCTATGAGATATAACAACATTAAGAGTCTAATTAGAGATAATGCCTCAAGTCATAGCTTTGAAGCTTTATCTGAAGCTGAAATAAAAAGAGAGCTAGAAGTAGAAGGCATCCCCGAAGATTATATTGCGTTCCTAAGGGAAGTTGGCTATGGGACAGTTAACCGTAACGATTTTAATTTTTATAGCGGTTTGGTTGAGGTGGACGAAATTTTAGGCCATCTTTACGACGAGGACTCGCATCCAGAACTGAAGGATGTGTTATTGTTTGGGGATAATTTTGCTGGAGATGCCGTAGGTTTTTTAATAACGGATAATTGGGCTATTGTTGAAATATGGCATGATGATAATTTATCCATCAATCCAAGAGAGGAAGCCACCTTCGAGGAATTCGTCATCACCATATTTTAAAAAATAGGAGAGATAGGAAATCGGCACATATTGGACGCTCCAAAGAGAAGAAATTTGGAACATATTTGAGAATCAAGGGTATTTAGAAGGCTCTGAAAAACATGCCATGTTTCCACAGGAATAGATGTTTTCAGGGGGTTGCAGGTAGGATTGATATAGGAAGAGTCAATAAGGTTGAGCATTTTGTGACAAGGAAGCAACCTGAAATATGATGAGGTGATCGATAAGGTGAGCAAGATCGAGCTGGTTTTAACCAAACAGGGAAAGACGTTTAAAGACTATCGGCATTTAACGATTACGGAAGGAATAGAAGTTTATATTCTTAATATCATTAAAGGCCGGCTGTATCCCGACAAGAAGACGATGAACCCGACATACGAGCCGTATCCCGTCAAACAGGAAGCGATCGATCGACTGAACGAATTGGCTGATGAACTGAGGGATAAAGGTTTTGTGGAAGAACCGCGAGATATTTTATTTCAGATCGCAGAAAAAGAAAAATACGTCTACGACAAAGCGAAATGGCATTACGATGGCGATTTTCCGCAAGAGTTGGAGCACCACCAAGCTTACGTTCCGTCGGGCATGTTCATAGCTTGGATAATCAAAAATGATCTGCTCAGCAAACGAAGCCGCAAAGAAGATGCAGCGGAAATTGAGCTTGTCAAAAGGGATGAGATGACCGGAGCTCAATTTTATCGTAAAAACTGGGATGGCGTGCTTAGCTCGAACGAATTGTCGGATGAGGCAGATGCGTTTGCCCGCGAATATCTTAATATCCAAAACGACATCTATACGGCCGTTGATTTCACAAATGGATTGGCGGCCGGCTTGCCGACAATCTACCATGTAGAAGATTCGATTGAAAACTATCACATCATCGAGCCGATCATTACGGAGCGTTATCAGGACTGGAAACGTCGCAAAAAATCGGGAGGCTAGTAATGTAGTTTTACGGTGCAAAAGGAGGGCATTAAAGTGCCGACTCCTTTTTTTTTTGATACAAAACGCATATAGCCATGGCGACCGAGAAAAGCAAGGCAACGGGCATGGAGGTCAGATCTGTAATCGGCGACACAGCCTGCTCAGTTAATAATAAGCTTAGAAAATGAAGGGAAAACCTATAATTTACAATGTATTAATGTATGCGCTTACTTGCTATAATTTACCTTAAGAAGGAGGTGATAGTAAGATGATGGCGAGACATGACACAGGATAAGTGTTGTGCTGCATAGAGAAGAAACCATAACACATAGGCAAATAACGATAAAAAATGAGGAGGTATCTTATGTTCAAATTAAAGCTGAATAAGAAAATTTTGACGGTATGCCTTGCAGCTTCTATGAGCTTGGGCTTGTTTTCGGCAACCTCAAGTGCAGCGACAGACTATTGGCAAAATTGGACTGATGGCGGCGGAACAGTAAATGCTGTCAATGGATCCGGCGGCAATTATAGTGTTACATGGTCAAATGTCGGGAATTTCGTTGTTGGAAAAGGCTGGATTAACGGATCGCCAAACCGGACAGTTAACTATAATGCCGGCGTCTGGGCGCCGTCTGGCAATGGATATTTGACTCTCTACGGGTGGACAAGAAACTCGCTAATTGAATATTACGTCGTTGACAGTTGGGGCACGTATCGTCCTACCGGAACGTATAAAGGAACCGTGTCCAGCGACGGAGGCACATATGACATTTATACGACTATGCGATACAACGCGCCATCCATCGACGGTACACAAACCTTCCCTCAGTATTGGAGTGTCCGCCAGTCGAAGAGAGCAACTGGGGTCAACTCCGCGATCACGTTCAGCAACCACGTTAATGCATGGCAAAGTAAAGGAATGTATCTGGGGAGCAGCTGGACTTACCAGGTATTTGCGACAGAGGGGTATCAAAGCAGCGGCAGCTCTAATGTAACGGTGTGGTAACAGGCATCATTTCATTATAAATATTGCTTGCTAAGGCCTGCCGGTCTCACAGCTGGCGGCCTTATCTATTTCAACAATAGATATTTGCCTGCATCCTTTTCCTATTCGTTTAAAGGAGAAATAGTAATGAGAAAACGATTTATTTTCCTTTTGCCAGCAATATTATTGGTAGTCATTGCTTGCTCGCAAGAAATGCCTGAAAAGACCGAGAAGGCTGAGAAGACCGAAAACAATGAAAATAATGAAAACAATAAAAACAATGATAATCTTGTCTTTGTAGAAGGTGGGATTTTTGTGAATACGAAGTCCAACTTTTATGGAAAAAGTGTAACTATATCGAGCTTTTATATCGACAAATATGAGGTAACTCAAAAAGAGTGGGTTGAGGTTATGGGAAGCAACCCCTCGGGCTTCAAGGGCGACAATTTACCGGTAGAAATGGTAAGTTGGTATGATGTTGTTGAATACTGTAATAAACGAAGTATAAAAGAGGGCCTGAAACCGTATTACGAGATAGACAAAAATAAAAAAGATCCGAATAATAAGAGTGATCACGATAATCTAAAATGGACAGTAACGATCAATGAGGGAGCGAGTGGTTACCGATTGCCGACGGAAGCGGAGTGGGAATACGCCGCAGGTGGAGGCCAGGTGAGCAACAGTTACACCTACAGCGGGAGCAATAATGTAGATGAAGTAGCTTGGTATTGGAAAAACGCTGGAGACAAATACTTATCAGGAGAATGGAACTGGACTATTATAGAAAGCAACAAAAATAAAACAAAATCTGTCGGTGCCCATAAACCCAATGAGCTAGGCCTTTACGATATGTCAGGTAATGTAAGGGAATGGTGCTGGAACTGGTACGGAGATGGGGACTTGGATAGCGAGAGTGGTTCTTTCCGGGTTGTAAAGGGCGGCGGTTGGATCGGCGACGTCAGAAACAACGAGTTATCTTATCGGGGAAAGTTTGAGGCAAATGGGATTGGCCCGGATCAGGGTTTTCGTGTGAGCCGGGCCCAATAAAATCGGAAAGTGGATACCATATATTAGGCAGAATCAGGCCGAAGTTCGCAAGTGTATAGAGCCTGGCAAGCCACGATTTTTGAAGCAAAGGGAAGGAAAGATGACCCTTTGCTTTCCTTTGCTTCTCTTATGTAAAGACTATGTGCTCCTAGTACGCTCTGATATAATAACCCCAGTCTTGCTTTATGTTCTGCTCATTCTGTACATATATGAAAATGTTCCGACCTATAGAGGAAGATTTTGAGCAAGTAGTCGATGGAAAACTCACGATATTCTTTTTGAAAATTATATTCTATAGTTAGTATCTAATTGGAATGAGCTTCAGTAAGGGAGTGAGATTACGATGTACGGAATCATTATTGTCGACGATGAATTATTTGTCCGCAAGGGCTTGATTGAAATGGTGGATTGGGCAAGCAGTGGTTTTGAGGTGATAGGTGAGGCAGACAACGGAGAAGACGCTCTGGATCTTATCTGCAAGCAGCAGCCGCATCTTGTCATTACGGATATCCGTATGCCAATTTTAGACGGAATCGGGCTAATTCAAGCCGTAACGGAGGCGAAGCTTGAAACCGAATTTATTATTATCAGCGGTTATAATGACTTCCGTTACGCCCAGCAGGCGGTTCGGTACGATGTACTGGATTATGTGCTTAAGCCTATTAATGAGAACGAAATTGTGAAAGCGCTTCATAAATATCGCGACAAGTTTTCTGCACAGAAACAGCTAAAAGAGAGGCTTATTATTCACGAGGAAGAGAAACTGATTGAGACGCTCATTCGTGGTGAAGCCAAGGACGATGCTCTTGAGGTCTGGGAAAAGCATTGGACTGGAATGGGAGCGAAGGAGTTTATGTACGTATTGCTGGAAATTAATAATGTGTTTCCGTGGGGAGACAGGCTTATGCCTCCTAAGGCAGAATTCAAAAATGCAATCCAGCAATCGGTTCAGCAGCTTTGTTCGGAAACCCCGATTGTGCACGAGCATCGGCGCGCATTCGGATTTATTATACCTGATCTCTACTTAAGAGGACATAATGGTGATGCCCGGAGCTTCATGGCAGATTGTCTGCTTCAGCTCAGTAATCTGTTCTCCTTAGACCTTCAAGCCTATGTGGGCAGAACGGTAAGCTCCTTCATGCTATTGAAGCATTCTTACGTCAGCGCTAAGGAGACCGTGCAATATAAATACTTCAGGCACACCCAGCGAATCCTGCTGCATTCCGATATTGCCGATAAGGATCTCCGTTATGTCCATATCAAGGACGAGGTGTACCGTACAATCATTGAAGCCATTGAAGAGAACAACGAGCAAAAGCTTGTTTTGGTTATCGACCGGATGTTTGCGGAGTTTGCAGAAAAGGCTGTATCGCAGGAAGCTATAAAAGCGGCCACGATTCAATGTGTCCACAGTGTGCTGAATACGATTAGAAGTATGGAAGGCGATGAAAAGCGGCTGGCAAGTCTTATGCCTATCATGAACTGGCAGGATCATAACATCACATTTAGCGAGCTCCGGGCCTTGTTTGAAGCCTTTGCGCTGGAGGCTGCCAGGTTGATTCAGAGTCTCTATCAAAGCTATGGAAGTGGCGGGCTTTATAAGATTAAGTGTTATGTAGATAAAAATTTTCATGAAAATCTCAATCTGAAAAGTATGGCTAATCAGTTTTACATGAGTTCTGCCTATCTCGGACAAATATTCAAAAAAAACTATGGGATGTATTTCAATGACTACTTGCTCCAGCTGCGTATTACGGAAGCCAAGAAGCTTCTAAGACAGACCGACATGCGGATCTATGAAATTGCCGAGCAGGTGGGCTTCAAAAATGCGGATTATTTCGTGACCCAATTTGAAAAGCTGGGACAGATGACCCCTACGGAATATAGAAGCCGAATCGGCAAGCGCTAAAGCGAGGAGGGGGAAGGGGAAGCTATGCATTTTCTGAATAATATCCGGTTGAGGAACAAAATGTTTTTGGTATATTTCCTTGGTGTCATTGCTCCAATCATTCTGACGAATGCGATTTTTTATAATATCATTACCGAGAATGTAAAAGAACAAAGAATCAATGATATTGACCGTGCCGTGGAGCAAATTAAAAATGAGTTCCAGTTAATGGTTGATCAAGGTGTAGGGTTATCCTCCTTTTTTTATGCGGATTACAAAACCAATGAAGTGTTAAATATGAATTTCACGCATACGGAAGACTATGTAGAGGCCTATGATCTCTATTTAAGATCGATTCTGAACAATTACTCTCCGTTCTCTTCTTCTCTTCAGAACAAAACGATATATGTAGACAATCCCACGCTTTTGAATTCAGGAAATATCGGCATATTATCCGATGAGGTTCGTGAAGAAGCATGGTATAAGCTTTGGCTGAAGGATGCGTCATCCCAGCCTGTATTCGTTCGCATCGAAGACCCGGAGGGCCAATTTCAATCTTTTTCGCTGCTCCGGCGAATGGATTATTTTGCGGATCGGATGGCCAAGGAGAAGCTCATTAAACTTGATTTCAAGACGATTGATATCATGGAGATTTTTTCTAATTTGAATGTAAAGGGAGATATGTACCTGCTGAGTCCAGGAGACCGAATAGAATACACAACCAACCGGGCAATCGACTGGCAGGCGAATACCAAGCATCTGTACAGCTCCCTGAAATCGGATAATCTCATTCAATTTGAGAAGGGATATGGCAGCATCAGTTATCTGCGCGGCTGGAAGGTCGTGGGTACCATTAATGAGCATGAGATTATTAAGGAGGAGTTGAAGTCACGCTATTTCATTGTTTGGTCCGGATGCGTGATGATGATTTTTCCTACTATAATCATCTTAATTATTACAAGGTCTATTAACGTACGGATTATTGAAATCCTAAAGCATATGAAGAAAGTAAAAACACAGAATTTTCAGATGATCAATTATGGGGAAGCCCGTGATGAAATCGGTCAGCTGACACTCGAATTCAACAATATGATTATGCAGATTAAGACATTAATTAACGATGTGTATATGACGGCTATCCAGAAAAAATCACTTGAGCTGGAACGGCGGAAGGCGCAGCTGAATGCTCTTCAAAGTCAGATTAATCCCCATTTCCTGTTCAATGCGCTGGAGACGATACGGATGCGAAGTCTGCTTAAGCATGAGAAGGAGACAGCCAAAATGATTCAAAGTATGGCGATGATTTTACGCAGCTCTTTAACCTGGAATAAGGAATGGGTAACGGTGGAGGAGGAACTGGGTTTTATCATGTGTTTTTTAGAAATACAGAAATATCGTTTCGAAGACAAATTGAAATACCATGTCGAGGTGGAGCCTGAAGCCCGTGCCTGTGTAATCCCGAAGATGGTGTTTCTTCCCTTTGTGGAGAACGCTAGCATTCATGGGATTGAACCGCTGAAAAAAGGCGGGAGAATTGATATCCGGATTGGAATTGAGGAGGATTTTGTCGTTTTCTCAGTCAAAGACAACGGAATCGGCATGAACGGGAAGCTGGTCAGCAGGCTGTATGACTACCTTAAGGCGGAAGAACTTATTGGCGACCGGATTGGGATACAGAATGTAATTTACAGGGGCAAAATGCTTTATGGCGACCGAATTGTATTTGAAGTACACAGCCGCCCTGGTGAAGGAACACGAATCGTGCTGAAAATTCCATCGAATCCATAGTTTTCAAAGAATAAACCATAATTTAAAGGGTAACGATGAAATGAAAACGCTTTTATACTAAGGGAGTAACACACCATTCATATAAAAGGGGGAGTAAAAGCAATGAACAAAATCAATAGAATTTGGCTTCTCTGTTTAACAGCAGTATTATCATTATCTGTGATTACAGCTTGCTCTGGCAACAATAATACGAAGGAGAATACAGGAACGGCGGAGCAGAGTGGCAATGCAACTACAGGAGCCAAGCAGGATAAAGTAACATTTAAAATTTTCAACGGGGTAGCCGGTTCGAAGGATGGCAATACCAATCAAACTACAATCGGCAAGCTCCTTGAGGATCAAACCGGCGTGAATTTCAAGCTGGAGTTTGTAGTCGGCGACTTAAATACAAAGATTGGAACGATGATTGCCGCTAACGATTACCCTGATGTGCTAATCCCGGATGCAGCAATAGAAGAAGTGCTGAATGCAGGCGCTTTTATACCGCTCGATGATCTCATTGAGCAATACGGTCCGAATATCAAGCGGGTTTATGGAAAATCGCTGAATCAAATGAAAGCTAAAGATGGAAAAATCTATTTCCTCCCTATTGCTGCGCAAGTGAACGATTTTATTCCTGAGCCGGAAGCCGGAGCAGCTTTCTGGGTGCAGCGTCGTGTGCTGGAGGAAGCCGGATATCCCAAGATCAAAACTTTGGATCAGTACGTCGAGCTAATCACGAATTACCGAGATAAGCATAAGGACGAAAATTTGACTGGATTAGTATCACTTACACATGACTGGCGTTTTTTTGCCACCTCCAATCCGCCTATGCACCTTATGGGTTACCCGAATGACGGCAACGTTACTGTAGATACCAGCACTTGGGAAGCAAAAACGTATGCTGGTTCTGACGCTACTAAGAGGTGGTTGAAAGAATTAAATAAACTGAATGCAAATGGACTTTTTGACAAAGCGTCCTTTGTGGACAACTACGACCAGTATATCGCCAAATTAACTTCCCATAAGGTACTCGGCTTTTTCGATTACCGCTGGCAGGTAGATAATGCGCTTAATGTCCTGAAGGATGCGGCAAGAAAGGATCCTTCCCTGGACGGATATAATTACTTCCCGCTGCCCATTACCTTTGATGAAAATACCCCGGATGCTTATCTGGACCCTCCGGGCGGACTAGTAACCAACCGCGGAATCGGGATTACGGTCAGCGCCAAGGACCCGGTCCGAATCATCCAGTACTTTGACAATATGCTGACAGAAGAGAATCAGACGCTGTTGTCATGGGGAATCAAGGGCGAAACCTATGAAGTAAATGAAGAAGGCCGCTACTATCGAACTCAAGAGCAAATTGACAAAATTGATGAGACGTTCAGAGAGAGCTTTGGCTTCAAATATTACAGCTGGAACTGGCCAATGTATAATGCTACCTCTACACTGGCTAACGGAAATGCGCGAAATGTTGCCAGCCAGCCAGAGGTTTTCCAAATGACACTGACGGAGAAGGATAAATTCATTCTGGAGAAGTATGGGGTGCAAACCTATAGCCAGTTGTACGCTGAGCCGATCAGCCGTCCTTACTTTCCTGCCTGGGGATTTGCGAAGGAGCAAAACTCACCGGAACAGCTATGGGAAGCAAGCAAGGATGAAATGACGAAGAAATACTTCCCGAAAATGGTAATGGCAACTCCGGATAAATTTGATGCTGTATGGGAGGAGTATATGAAGGAATTCGGCAAGCTGGACACTGCGGGCTATGAGAAATGGACAACGGAGCAAGTGAAGCAGAAGGTTGCGATGGCGAACCAGTAATCCCTTTTATGAGAAAGGCCAGACTGCATCGGTTGAGGCTGGCCTTTCTGAATGTTTGCTTTACCCGTGTGGTTTTGGAAGGAGAGAATACAGGTGGACAAAAATACGGTATTGGCCATTTCCCAATCCAAGGGAAATAAATACGAGAACCGAATCAGGCATTTCTTTAAAAAGCTGTTTCAACAGCGTGCCCTCGCCATCATGTCTGTTCCCTTTTTAATATGGCTGATTATATTTAAATATTTACCGCTATGGGGCTGGACCATCGCTTTCCAGGATTATAAGCCGGCTAAAAAATTTATGGATCAAGCGTGGATTGGGTTTGAGCATTTTAAATTTTTGTTTGGGGATGACCGATTTCTCAGAGTTCTCCGCAATACGCTGGCTATGAGCTCGATTAATTTGATTTTTGGCTTCATCACAGCGATTACACTTGCTTTGCTGCTAAATGAAATACGCAATATCGCCTTTAAACGCGTCGTTCAGACCGTGAGTTATTTGCCACACTTTATATCCTGGGTGGTAGCAGCGAGCATTATCCAAACGACCTTGTCGCCGGACGGAACAATCAACCAATTGTTAGTCGGGTTGGGATTTATTGATCGCGGCAATGAAATTTTGTTCTTAGGCATTCCAGAGTATTTCTGGACCATCTTCGGAGCAAGCTCTATCTGGAAAGACATAGGATGGAATACAATTGTGTATCTGGCGGCAATGACGACGATTGATCCTACGCAATATGAAGCTGCAGAGATTGACGGTGCGAATCGATTCAAGAAAATGATCTATATTACATTGCCTGGTATTAAATCTGTTGTAATCATACTGCTAATTATGAATATCGGTTATTTGCTGGAGTCGGGATTCGAACCACAGTATTTGCTGGGCAACGGCATGAATGTTGACTATTCCGAGAACATAGATATATTCGTGCTGAAATACGGGATTGCGCAGAGCAATTTCTCTCTTTCTATTGCAGCAGGCATGTTCAAAACCGTGGTCAGCTTCATCCTATTGTTTATAGCGAATAACGCCGCGAAACGCATGGGAGAAGCCAGGCTGTATTAGAAAAGGAGGAGCACGAATGGAAATCGTAGCTGTCAAAAAGAATAAACGGATTAAGCATCGAATGAGCTCTTCCACCGGTGACCGCTTGTTTGTCATTTGCAACTACAGCTTCATGATTTTTTTGATGATTATTACTCTCTATCCATTTTTGAACGTACTTGCGGTTTCTCTCAACAGTGCACAGGATTCAATAAAAGGCGGAATATACCTGCTGCCACGAGAGTGGACAATCGCTAACTATAGCTACATTTTTAGAGAGGCGACTATTTTTCATGCGACTCTCATATCAGTCCTGCGAACGGTCATAGGAACTGTCGTAACCGTCTTCTGCTCGGCCATGCTGGCTTTTACGCTCAGCAGACAGGAATATGTGCTCCGCAAATTCATCACGGTGGCCTTTATTATGACTATGTATTTTAACGGCGGCCTAATTCCAAATTATCTCCTAATGAGAGATATGGGGATGATTGGAAGCTTCTGGGTATACATTCTTCCGGGAATCATTGGCGTGTTCAACCTGATCATCATTCGTTCCTTTATTGAGAATCTTCCGGAAAGCATCCTTGAATCGGGAAAAATTGACGGTGCAGGAGATTACAGAACCTTTTTCAGTATTATTTTACCGTTAACGGTACCCGTGCTTGCAACGGTAGCTTTATTTTCCGGGGTATACCAATGGAATTCGTGGTTCGACGTATTTCTATATAATTCATCAGACAGCAATTTAAGCACCTTGCAATATGAACTGCAGAAAATTCTGCAAAACTCCAATACGACCACCGGAACATCGAGCATGGATGGGATGATTCAAGGAGCCAGCGGAGCACAGCAAAATATGGTTACGCCTATGGCCGTTCGTGCTACGATGACGATTGTTGCCTCGGTGCCGATTATTATGGTGTATCCTTTCCTGCAGAAATATTTTGTCAAAGGCATGATGGTAGGCGGGGTAAAAGGGTAAGCTCCCAATTGGAGTCTAAGTGCTTCCGTGCGCCTCAATGCCGGGAGCAACTACTTGAACAAAAAAACACGCCATTTATGGGCGTGTTTTTTTTGTGCTTAGCAGCTTGGACAAGTCTAGGCCATAACCAACGCTTTGGCATACTGTTTGCCTGCCGAGAGAAGGCTGTCGCTCATTTCAGGATTGTGAACAGAACGTGCAAGAGCAAGGGAGCCGACCATAGTGCTCAGCAGGGCGCTGCCTTTGGTTAGGTCGATTTCCGCCAGATTGGAGATAAAAGCAATCATCCGCTCCAATTCAATGGTGAATACTTGCCGAACCTCTTCGGAGGAACGGGATATTTCGCTGGAAAGGGCAGGAAGAATGCAGCCCATCTCCGTTTTGTCGCGATGGTACGGACTTAAATAATAATCAATGACCGTATTGATTTTGGGATTTTGAAGCTCCTGATCAGCGATGTTCTGCAGCAGTGCGATCGTATCGCTAATGGCATACTGGCACGCTTCGGCGACCAGCTGCTCTTTATTGTCAAAATGCGAATAAAACCCTCCATGGGTCAATCCGGCCCCCTTCATAATGAACGGAACACTTACATCGTGGATACCATTGGTGCGAAAAGCCTGGGCAGCACTTTCAACGATCTTATTCCTTACTTTAAGCTTATGGCCTTTGGGATACGGCATTGTAATCACCCCATAACATCATCATTAACTTCATCATGCCATCCTTTAAAATATTATAATCGTCATAATTAAGCCTGTCAATTTAGCGATAAGCTAGCGGTTAGCTCCAAAAAGGCTAAACGCGGCTGTTGACGTTTTTAAAATATGATGATTATAATATATTACGATCATCATATTTAGAGAGGCAACTTCAATAGGAGGTATCACGATATGAGTAAGCTTGAATCGGTAGAAACGTTAGTCATTGGATCAGGTCCGGGAGGTTATGTGGCGGCGCTGCGCTGTTCACAGCTTGGAATGAAGACGGCAATTGTTGAACGCAGTCAGCTTGGGGGAGTATGCACGCATGTTGGCTGCATTCCATCCAAAGCGTTGATCGCAGAATCACATCGCCATGATTTGCTCCAAGAGTTCTATCATGCAGATGCGGCAGCGTCATTTAAGAATGCTCAGCTTTTCAAGCAGGGAATTGTGAACAAGCAGGCAGGCGGAGTTAGTTATCTATTAAAGACTGCCGATGTGAGCATTTTGGAGGGGGAAGCTCGTTTCGTTGATGAACATACAGCACTTATCAAACAAGCTGGACAGGAGCAGCTCATCTCTTTCAAGTACGCCATACTGGCAACGGGGTCTCGTCCGATTGAGCTGCAAGCCTTTCCGTTCGGCGGGCGTATGCTGTCTTCCACAGAGGCTCTTTCACTCCCAGAGGTTCCTGCTAGCTTAGTGGTCATCGGCGGTGGATATATCGGGATTGAGCTTGGGCAGATGTATGCCAAATTTGGCACAAAGGTGACGATTTTGGAGGGAGGAGAACAAGTGCTGCCGGGATTCGAGGCGGAGCTTGCTGCCCCTGTTGTCAAGCAGTTGAAGGCTGATGGGATAAATATCGTAACGGGTGCGACGGCGGGGAAAATGGTACAGAATTCCGCGAGCATTACGCTTCATTATTCTAAAAATCAAGAGCAGCATCAGGTTACAGCGGAATATGCATTAGTCACTGTCGGCAGAAAACCAAATACAGACGGCGAGTTAGGGCTGAATCGCATCGGCCTGCCAGTGACAAGCAGAGGACTGATCAGTACGGATAAACAGTGCAGAACGGCTATCCCGCATATTTTTGCAATTGGAGATATTACGGCTGGTCCGGCGCTCGCACACAAGGCTTCCTATGAAGCGAAAGTTGCGGCCGAAGCGATTGCAGGCTATGCCTCCGAGGTCGATTATAAAGCGATTCCGCTCGTCGTCTTTTCCAATCCAGAGCTGGCTAGTGTGGGCTTAAGTGAAACGGAGGCAAAGGCAAAAGCCATCCCGATTGTTGTCGGTAAAGCCCCTTTCGCAATCAACGGAAGAGCATTGGCATTGAAGGAAACGGAAGGTTTCGTCAAAGTGGTGGCGGACCCGATTTCAGGAATCGTCATTGGTGCGCAAATCGTTGGAGTGGAGGCATCCACCCTTATATCGGAGCTTGCCCTTGCGATCGAGATGGGGGCAGCCGTGGAAGACTTGGCTATGACGATTCACCCCCATCCTACATTGGGAGAAGTGATTATGGAGGCTGCCGAAAACGCGGTCACAAAAATGTGGATGAGGAAAAAAGAGCAGCAGATTTAACCGCATATCGACAATTGAAATGGGAGAGATACAACAATGAAAATAAAAGCAGGTTTTTATATCGGGATTGCGATGGTGCTTATCGTGGGAGGTTCGCTTCTTGCGATGAAAGGAAAGGATGCTGTCAGTCAGGCTGAGAGCAGGAAGCAAGGTGTGCTTGAGGCGGAGCAAACGACCCTATTCTATGACAAGAGTCCAGGGATGATTGTAAAGGTTAATGCAACTGTAGGCGATTCCGTAAAACAGGGAGATGTGCTCTTTAAGGTTAAATCAGCTGGCGAAGGGGAAATCGATGTGCTTGCGCCGGATGACGGATTGATCAGCAGAGTCGCTGTAAAGCCGGGGGAACAGCTGGCACAAGGCATGCCAGTTGCGATTTTGCAAAAGAATACCTTCTATACAGATCTATACATTCAGGAAAGTGAAATGGATAAGCTTGAGGTCAATAAAAGGGTAGAGGTTCATTTTCCATATGTGGAGCGTCAAGTTCAGATCGATGGTGTTGTAGCTTCCATTGCAGCTGCGCCTCAATTTGCCAACCTGCGTATGAGTCGTGAGAAAGGGCAAGCTGATTTAAGCATGTTCCTTGTTCGAATAGCTATGGAATCAAATGCTGATTTGCTTCCGGGCATGACCGCGGAGGTGAGACTTGATGAATTCGCTGATTGACGAGTGGAAGCACGTAGCGGGCAGCAAGTATGCTCGCATGATCTTTATCGGTCCGATAATTGCGGCCATCTTTTTTGGATTAATGTTTTCGCAGAACCAGATCAGTGAATCGCCTATTGTCGTCATTGATGAGGATCACAGTGCATATTCCCGGCAGATCATTTCCAAAATAAATGCTTCCCCATACATGAAAGTCACTAACGTGTACGCCAGCCGTATGGCCCCAGAAGCATTGCTGGCTAATGAGCAGGCTGTAGCGGTCATCATGCTTCCCAAACAGTTGGAGCAGCATCAGCTGCAGGGAATATCAACGAATATCGGCATTTTAATGGATAATACGATGCCCTCCGGGCTAACGGGCATCCGAACCGCGATTCAGGAAGTCATCGTAACGGAAAATACGACCGTTTCCATGACCCGTCTGCTGCAAAAAGGGATGGATGCCGAAACGTCCAAAGGGCTCGTCTCACCGTTGTCCCTTCAGCAGCGTATGCTGTTTAATCCGACCACAAGCTATGTCGGCTTTATGGTGCTTGGCTTTGTAAATATAGTCGTTTTAATGATTACAACAAGTGCTGCTGGCTCGATTGTACCTCGCCTGCGTCAGGAGGGAAAGCTCTTCGCCAACGGAAAGTCGCCTTTGCAGCTGTGGATGCGCAGTGTACCTTACGCTGTTCTGAGCTCCCTATCCCTGCTCCTGTGCTATGGATTATTAAAACAGGTGGGGGCCATGCGGTTTGAAGCGGAGCCCTATGTTTTTATCATCCCCTTGCTTGTTTATGCCTTTGCTTTGTCACTCGTGGGAATGTTGATTGGCTATTCTGCCAAAGACCAGTCCAAAATCAGTTTACGAACCAGCTTGGTGTTGTATCCATCGTTTCTTGCTACGGGAATTCAGCTGACTCCGCTTGCGTTTCCAGAGCCTTTTCAAATTTTCGCATGGGCATTGCCTTTGAACTGGCTTAACCGCCTCATCCGCGGGATGGCTTTTCGCGAGGGGGAGCTAACAGCCTACGGTCAGGAATTGGGGGCGCTGCTGATCATTATCGGCGTTGTGTCCTTGTTAATTGGATTACTTGTAATGCAGGAAGCTGGGAAAACAGATTCCAGCCGGGAATCGAGGATGACTTCAGATGTTGTGCCGAGCAGAGGTTAATCAATTAGGGCGCAGCTAGTGGAGCAGGACAATAAAATAGGGATGTATTGAAGTAAATCGTAAAGAGGGGTATCGAGCCTCTCTTTTTTTGCTCCTAATACAAGCTTGCATCTGAACTCGCTAAAAAGCTTAGACCGCTTCCATGGACATTACGAGTCACTCTAGGCGTTCTCCAGTTTTCTTATTGAGAATCTCTCACAGTATAAGGAGGCAAACAAAACTTTGTATAGGCAAGATGATATAATACATATAAATGGAATTTTAAAAATGGGATTAGCGCTTCGAAATAAAGTGATGTACATATCTTGGATATCGATGATTTAAAGCCTAAAGTCAATTTCCGAGAGTCATATATAAGAGGAGCTGTACAATGTTAAATAAGTTTTTGGCTTTTTTTAAAAAGAAGTCGTCTGAAAAGCCCGTTGTACCTAGAAAATCGTCTAAACCACCGCAGCGAAAAAAGATAGAAGCGACTCGTATTGGCGAATTAGGCGAGCATAAAATAAATATTCAATTGGATCAGTTGCCAAAAGACTGCAAGTATTTAAGTGATTTGCTAATCTCTAATCCTAAGTCACGCTCAGGTTATTCCCAGGTGGATCATCTCGTTATTTCTCCCTATGGACTATTCGTCATTGAAACGAAAAACTATAACGGGGAGATTAAGGGCGGGCGGAATGATACGCACTGGAGCGTGAGCAATCGTTTCAAAATGTATAATCCTCTTAGACAAAACTACGGGCATATGAAAGCATTGGAATCGCATTTAGAGGAATATGGAACATTGAGATATATTTCAGTGATTTCTTTTACCATGAGATGTCGATTCAGCATTGATCCCGAGCTGCGCAAAATTCATTCTGACGAGCTGATTGTATATGATGTGGAATTATCTGAGTTTATTAACCGGAAATTAAATCGACT
This sequence comes from Paenibacillus sp. Leaf72, assembly GCF_001422685.1. Lineage (NCBI taxonomy): Bacteria > Bacillati > Bacillota > Bacilli > Caryophanales > Paenibacillaceae > Paenibacillus > Paenibacillus sp. Leaf72. The sequence goes on from NZ_LMLV01000005.1 coordinate 108,935, forward strand.
AAAAGCCGAGAATCCGACAGCGAATGTGACGAAGGAAAGCGTACAAACTATCTACGAGAAAGTAAGAAGGTTAAACATTACCGATTTAAATAGTAGGGCAGAGCATATTGAAAAGGTGAAGAAAAGTACTTAAGAGATTCATTATAAATAATCAGAGGTATTCTATGAAGCAAGGTCTTTATGAGCAAATCATGAATAACAGGAGCGTGATTAATGGGCATTAATAAAAAAGGTAGAAGAAAGATTGTATGTAACGCCAGATTATTTTATTGGTATGTCCAGCCGGACTATGACGATTGTGGGCAAATAAAGCTAAATATCGTTTCAGATGATAAAAAGTGGATCGTTTCATATGAAGTCGGTCAGTCCAAGAATCCCAAAACACCCCACATCGTTATTAAGGGACGGGAATTTGAAGGATTAGATAGATCCGGTTGGCAAGGCTGGATGAGGGTACAGACTCCAATCTGGGAGGATACGATTATCACACCAGAATTAGTAAAGACAATTATTGAATGGTGTTTTCACAAGAAGGAGCGATTAATCGTTGTTGATTGGAAGGGGGAAATCATTTAGAGCCTAAATGATAGACTTGAGTCCAGAGGATACGAGCAACACCTTAAAAAAGGAGAGGTTTGATATAGCTCTATTTACAATGGTATTTAGAGAACATGGAGTGGGAAACAAGAACACGCAGGTACCCAATGGTATCCGCGTGTTCTTGTTCATTTGTATGACTCCATATTTTACAATGACAAAGTCAAGCATAATTAGAAATGATGACGATGTCCAATCCTATTATTTGAAGGTAATGCTATAGGATACGGACGGATAGGCTGTTGTCGATCCTGGAACGCGCTCTACTACTGTGATTAGAGTGCCAGGGTTATAGTAGGCCGAACCGCTGTTGTAATAGGTGCTGTTAACGATGGTCGTTCCTAGATCGAGCGTCGTATTGTTGTAGCTCCAGTAGTAATGCAGTTGAAGTGCATTAGGAACGGCTGTAGTGACGGTGACACTTGTACCTGTAGTTTTAGCATTAGGGAGGATGTAGGCATAGGATTGAGTAGCAGCAAGGGTATTATAATAGAGACCGCCGTAGCCGACGATAGCAGGATTAGCCGCTGCCGTCATGCTGAACATAAGAGACATTGCCAAAACGAGAACAAATAGTTTTGTGCTCCGTTTTTTCATAAATAGTCCGTCCTCTCCCAAAATGGATGGCTAACTTGTGCGATTAGTTGAAAGTAATAGAGTAATATACGGAAGGATAAGCAGTCGTCGATCCTGGAACGCGCTCTACTACTGTAATGAGAGTGCCAGGGCTGTAGTAGCCCGAGCCGCCATTGTAATTTGTGCTGTTTACGATGGATGTGCCAAGGTCCTGTGTTGTATTGTTGTAGCTCCAGTAGTAATGCAGTTGAATGGCATTTGCTGCCGTTGCCGTTACCTTAACGCTTGATCCAGATGTTTTAGCATTAGGGAGAATGTAGGTATAGCTTTGACCAGCTGTGAGCGTATAGGAATTGGTAATTCCATAGGCTATGATAGTAGGGTTGGCCGATGCCGTCATGCTGAACATAAGAGACATTGCCAAAACAAGTACGAATAATTTTGCGCTTCGTTTTTTCATAAATGGTCCGTCCTCTCAAAAAATGGATTATTAACTTATGCGATTAATTGAAAGTAATGGAGTAAGATACGGAAGGTAAAGGAGTCGTCGATCCTGGAACGCGCTCTACTACTGTAGTCAAAGTGCCAGGGCTGTAGTAAGCCGCACCACCATTGTAATTTGTGCTGTTTACGACGTATGTGCCAAGGTCCAATGTTGTATTGTTGTAGGTCCAGTAGTAATGCAGTTGAATGGCATTTGCTGTCGATGCTGTTACCTTAACGCTTGTACCAGATGTTTTAGCATTAGAAAGAAAATAGGCAGAGGTTTGCCCAGCTGTGAGCGTATCGGAATAGGTCATTCCATAGGCTACGACATTAGCACTGGCCGATGCCGTCATGCTGAACATAAGAGACATTGCCAAAACAAGTACGAATAATTTTGCGCTTAGTTTTTTCATAAAAGGTCCGTCCTCTCAAAAAAGGATTATTTTAAAGCTTAAGTTAGATACAAACTAAGCCTTTCGAAGCGGTCCGCATCAATCCCCTCTCACTTAATGTTAGCGCTAACATTTCTAACCATTCCAATATATCCTATTAAAATACCGTTGTAAATGGTAGAGAAGAAGGAGCAAATGACGGGTTTTGTCGAGTTTTGGGAATGGAAATATCCAAATTTATGCTATGATAGATTTAGTCTGTCTATTGGAGTTTTGGCAGCCACTAATCGACTACATTCATTAGGATTTTGCCTCAAGGAGGAGCGCTATGAATATTACAGAAGATTTTATAGATGAACGATTCAAAACATATATTTTAGAAAATTATTGTGAAAATCGCGAATGGATTCAGACGAGCGATGTGGAGCAAATCGTATCGCTGCAGCTCGCAAGCCAAACATATTCAAGTCTGAAGGGCATTGAACATTTTACGTCTCTTGAAGAGCTGGATTGCTCATACAATAACCTGATGGAGCTAGATATCAGCAGCAATCTAAATCTGAGAAAGCTTAACTGCAACAAAAATGAGATTCATGCCTTGAATTTGACGAGCAATAGGAAGCTGGAAGTTCTGGATTGCGGGTTCAACCGAATTCGGGAGCTGGATATTAGCCGCAACGCCATGCTCGTCAAGCTGGACTGTTATTGGAATATCCTCTCGGAATTGCAAATCAATCAGAACACGAAGCTAGAGGAGCTAAACTGCGGCTACAATGCCCTTTTTAATATAAATTTGGATCAAAATATACAGCTTTCACGCCTTGATTGCGGAAACAATTATTTAATAAGCTTGAACGTAAAGGACTGTCCGAGCCTGCTTGAAATTCGCTGCAACAACAATCATCTTACGGAATTGGATGTAACCCACAATCCAGCGCTGCAAAGCTTAAGATGCTTCAATAATCATATTAAAGACTTGGATATTAGCCATAATGCGCTTTTAGCCGAGCTTTATTGCTCGGAAAATAAAATCTCGAAGCTGGATACGAGCCATAATCCAAAGCTTGCGCGGCTGGATTATTCGAGCAATCTCATTGTCGAGCCCGATCACACGATCAAAGGAGTTGGAACCTTCGTATACGACGTCTCGCTTACATCCTATTCCACCACGCTTCTATATAAGGAGAAAGAGCTTGCCATAAGTGTGGCTGTCGCCACCAAAGCGGACATGAAACGGCTGTCGCCCATTATAAAAAAAGCGTGGGAGCATTTAGAGGAGCTATGTGATAGCACGCTGGGTTTGATTGCCGGCATGCATCCTGATGAGGATGTGAATGAGCTCGTTTTGTCCGGGCTGGAGTTTGCCGGAGACCGCACTTTTCGTTTAGGCTACGATGCTGGCGACAGTCCAGCGGGGCAGCTATACATTTACGCGGCTTTTAATCATAAGCTTGAAATGGAAAGCGAGCTCATCTATGAAGTTTATTAATAACGATTATTCGAATTCGAAACACAAATCAAATTCCATACACCTGCCAAACAAGACGCCCCGGGAGCTTGCCCCTGGAGCGTCTTTATTTTGTCTATTCATGAGATTTTCAGATTAGGGACTTATAATGCTTCTATATTCATGCTGTAAAGGAGGTTGTCCATGGTTAAGGGCATTCAAAAAATATTGTATGTGATGCTTGCTTGTTTTATCGGACTTTTTATCGCGTCGTCGTTTTTTGTGAGGGCGGAATATCATTTTTACGAATACGGCGATACGCCACACTTGGGAAAGCAGCAGCTGGTTTTATTTATTTTGATCATCGGGACAGTCCTCGCCTTAAGCATCTTTCTATACAAGCTTTGCTTGAAGCTGAACAATTACAGCTGGAAAATCGTTATTCCTGCCACGCTGCTGCTTTCGTGTGCGCTCCAAATCGCGATCATTTTCCTGTTTCCCCGCCTGCCTACGGATGATTCCGAGACGGTGCTTTCTCTGGCGATGAATATGCTGTATCAAAAGGATTATTCCACCTTTCAGACCGGCGGATATCTGTATATGTTTCCGTTTAACTTTTCCATCGTCCTATACTTAAAAACACTGCTGCAGCTATTTCCAGATAATTATTTGGTCATCAAAATCTTTAACATTATGTTTACGCTCGTTACTACACTAATGATTTACTTGCTCTATAGAGAGCTGAATGCCAAGTACAAGGAAAATGACTATGGCGTTCTAGTGTTTGGCGCGACCTATATTCCGGCACTGTTTATGAGCAATTTTATTTATAACGATGTGATCGCTACCGCTTTTCTGACCAGCGCTTTGTATTTCTCTGTGAGGTTTATCCGAACCAGATCGATTAAGACGATCATCCTCGCTGCCATTTTGCTGGCCATTGGCAACTATTTCAGAAGCATCGGCGTTATTTTTCTGATCGCTGTGCTGCTTAGCCTTATTTTCAACATAAGGAAAATCGGAGTGAAGAAGGCTATCGCCTCGATGCTCCTAATGGCGGCGCTGTTTAATGTTCCAGCTTGGACGCAAAATGCGGTATTGCAGGCGACGAATGTCGTAAATGAATCGGTCATTGAAAATTCTGCGCCTGTCTACATGTGGCTGAATATGGGCATCAACAAAAACACGTTTGGGTTTTGGGACAGCCGGCAAAGCTACAATATTTATCAAAGAGACGCGGGCTATAATAAGGCGGACAGTGTAGTGCTGTTTAAGGAGTCGATTAGCAATAAGCTTTCCGAGGCGAGTATAGGCGATTTAACAGAAATGTATTTTAAAAAGATCGTCTGGACGTGGACGGAAGGAACGTACCAGATGGAGCGGTACGGCATGGGCAACGATGGCTCGTCCGATACAGGAGGGAGAAGGAGCTTTAATCTGGAGCGCTACAGCTATACGACATGGGCGACGGACTTGTTTAAAGCTGATTCAAATTATAGAACGGCGCTGCTTTGGATGCTGTATGTGATGAGCTTTCTAATGTATGTCGGGATTTTCATCCGATTGCTTGGTGGAATTAAAGGCAAGCGATTCGAAGAAACCTCTTTAATTCTCGTCATTTTAGGATTCATCGGGTTTTATTTGTTATGGGAAATCAAGTCCCGATATATCTACCCCGTGTATCCATTGCTGATTGTGTTATCCTACATGGGCTTTAAGGATTTTTATGAGTATGGGTGGAAAAAATATTTCCTCCGATAACGATTATAAGCTGGAAGAGGTGAGCTAAAGATGCGCAGTACAAGATATGGCTTTGCTTTAATTATCGTTATGCTCAGCTGCTCCCTGGTGCTTGCCTCATGCGAGGCCATTACCGCTCAAGCGATAACCCAATCGGACGCAGGCTCCAGGGGAAATGGCGGGCGTCAATAGCGATCATACGACTCCAGAAACGCGTTGGGCAAAACGCCAAGCTGCTAAATTTATCAAACAAGAAAACAAGCAATTAGGGAATGGGAAAAAAATGAACGATACCAGTCGAAATTTTCACTCGTAGAAATTATTTACGATTGGGAAAAGTTCTATAGAAGAAAATAATGGGGGGGATTTGGCCTGGGAAGCGCCAATAATAAAATATCCCCCATTAAACAAAAACCGCGAAAGCCTAGTGCTCCGCGGTTTTTCGCATTTTATCCCTAAATTCTTTTATTATTCTTTTATTGGATCTTAGTATAATTATATGGATACGCTAAGGCGTCGCTATTAAGATGCTGATTTCTTGGCGCGTTCTTTAACAAACAGAAAAAAGCAATCGGGAGGCCATAAAATGGATAAAAGAGTATGGAACAGAGCGGCGGTTATGCTTATCGTCATCAGTATGCTCTCAGGCATGCTGCTGACGACGGGGATGCCCCAAGTCGTGTATGCGGCCGAAGATACGGTGAATTTCTCAGGGGGAGACGGCACGCTTGCGAATCCCTATAAAGTGTCAAGCGCGGCGGAATTAAGCAACGTCAATATTCCGGGAGCAGGAGCTTATTTTCAGCAGACAGGGGATATTCACTTGACTGGAAATTGGACGCCGCTCGGGGCTTTTCGCGGTATTTATGACGGCAATGGTTTTGGCATTTATAATCTGAATATGAATTCAGCGGATATCTTTGTGGGCTTGTTTTCAGAATTAGGTAGCGGGGCTTTACTGAAAAATATGACGCTGGCCGATTTCAATATTACGGCTACAGGAAATAATGCGCATGTCGGAGGTTTGGTCGGCTACACCGCATCGAGTGCAACCGTTACGGATAGCAAGGCAAGCGGTCTCCTTTCTTTCACCGATCCTACCTCGGTAGGGGGTCTGGTTGGTAATAACGCAGGGACGATCATCAATAGCTCAAGCAACAGCGTCATTACTAGTGGCGCTGATATCTTTAGTGCGGGCGGCCTGGTCGGTGTGAATGCTGGATCAATCATGGGCAGCAGCGCCAGCGGTTCTGTAAATGCAAATCATCTTCAGGCTTATGCTGGCGGTCTCGTTGGCATGAACGCGGGAACCGTTAGCGATAGCGAAAGCAGCAGTACGGTAACGACGGGAGATGCATCTTCAGCGGGCGGTCTGATTGGCTCCAATACATCAAGCGGAACCATTAATAACAGCTTCGGCTCCGGTAATGCCAGTGGCAAAAATAGCTCGGTTGTCGGGGGGCTAGTCGGCAGAAATGCAGGCAATATCAATGGCAGCTACAGTACAGGCAATACAGACGCCGATACAGATGGAATGGTCGGTGGTTTGGTTGGTTATAAGTCAGCTGGATCGATTAACAATAGCTACAGCACAGGAAGTGCCAGCGGCGATAACTCGGTCTTTGTAGGCGGTCTCATTGGAATGAATATGGGAGATGTCAGCAACAGCTACAGCGTGAGTATTGCAAGTGGCGGAAGGGATGCCACTGGCGGTCTGATTGGCTACAATCCTAGCGGCAATGTTACAAACAGCTATTACTATTATATAAGTGCTGCCACCTCGGCCGGAGGCTCAGCTAAAAATGACGGAGAGCTTATGCAGCAGGTGACCTACTCCGCTTGGGACTTCAACAATGTATGGAGAGTAGTGGAAGGGTACACTTATCCTTCTCTCCAGTGGCAGACTTATACGCCGAAAGAATCCACAGCTTTGGATTATGTGAATTTAACCTGGGATTTGATTAAGGGAACCAATAGCTCGGAAAATAATGTGACAGCGGATCTTCAACTCCCGACAAACGGCGCTGCGGGTTCAACTATCCTATGGAGCGCATCGGTGAGCGGACTCATTAATCCAAGCACAGGCCAAGTGACAAGGGCAACCGACGATGATCATGCCGTTACTTTGACAGCTACAATCAGCAAATCCGGAGGGCAAACCCGGATAAAGTCCTTCAACTTGACCGTTATAGAGGCGCCTAACAATAAGCCTAATCGCAAGGCGGATGTAAATGCGGCGGACACTGCCAAAGTAGCGCTAAACACGCCTTATACGCTTGATCTCTCGACGATCTTTGAAGATGTGGACAGCGACCCGCTAAGCTATAACGTAGCGGTGAACGGCGCAGCAGCGGTAGCAGCAAGCGCAGCCTACTCCTACACGCCAAATACGGCAGGTCCAGTAACGCTTGTTTTCACGGCAAGTGATGGCGAAGATATTTCGGACGATACGTATACGATGGAGTTGGCGGTGAATCAAGCGCCTGTTCGACAGGCGGCTGTAGCTGCAGCGACAACTGCGACTGTATCGTTAAATGCAGCGTATACGCTTGATCTAGCCGCTATTTTTGAAGATGCAGACGCGGATACATTAACCTACGACGTATCCATAGATGGCGCTGCGGCAGTAACAGCAGCAGAGAATTATACGTATACGCCGGCAGCGGCAGGTCAAATTACGCTCGTTTTTACCGCTAATGATGGCATGAGCGATTCATCGGACACGTATACGGTAGAGCTGACGGTGAACACGCTGCCTGTCCGCCAGCCGGATAAGGATGCGACAGTCGAAGCGACGGTGACAGTAAATGCGCCGTTTACGCTCGATCTAGCCACTATTTTTGCAGATGCCGACGGAAATGGATTGACGTACAAGGTATCGGTGGATGGTTCGGCGGCGGTAGCAGCGGCTGAAAATTACACGTACACGCCGACAACAGCAGGCCAAGTAACGCTTCTTTTTACAGCGAACGATGGAACGAACGATTCGGTGGACACCTACACGGTGAAGCTCACGGCTAATACGGTGCCTGTCCGCCAAGCAGATGTAGCTGCAACGACAGCAGCCATTGTGACGGTGAATACGCCGTATACACTTAATCTTGCCAGCATTTTTGAGGATGCGGATGGTGATGGCTTGACGTACAAGGTGTCGGTGGATGGTGCGGCGGCAGTAGCTGCGTCAGAGAATTACATGTATACGCCGACAGCGGGAGGCGAATACACGCTTGTTTTTACGGCGAACGACGGAGTGATAGATTCTGTAGATACCTATACGGTGGAGCTTACAGCTAATACGATGCCAGTACGTCAGTCGAGCGTTGGAGCGACGTCTAATGCCGTTATAACGCTGAACGAGTCCTATACGCTCGATCTAGCTGCTATTTTTGAAGATGCAGACGGCGATGGAATAACGTACAAGGTATCCATAGATGGAGCAGCCGCTGTTGCTGCAACGGAAAATTATATGTACACGCCGACAAAAGCAGGCCAAGTAACGCTTCTCTTTACAGCGAACGATGGAACAATCGATTCGGTGGACACCTATACGGTAGAGCTGACGGTCAACACGGTGCCTGTCCGCCAAGCAGATGTGGATGCGACAGCAACCGCAATTGTGACAGTGAATACGCCATATACACTTGATCTTGCTAACATTTTTGAAGATGCAGATGGCGATGGCTTGACGTACAAGGTGTCGGTGGATGGTACGGCGGCAGTAGCGGCAACCGAGAATTACACGTACACGCCAACATTGGCAGGGACTGTGACGCTGGTCTTCACAGCCAACGATGGATTTACAGATTCAGCGGACACTTATACCGTGACACTGACGGTAAACCAACCAAGCAATGGTAGTGGCGGTAATAGTGGCAATGGTAACGGTGGAGGAAGCGGGAACGGTGGAGGCAGTACGGTGCCACCGGCATACTCTGTAACCGTTACAGGAAGCGGGGGAACGACGCTTCCAACACTGCCGGTCAAGGTTGATACAGCAGCAGGGCGCGCAGTCATTTCCATTGGCGAGCTGGCGAAACAGATATTCACCGGCAGCGAGACGACGGTTATGACTGTGCCCAATATCCCTGCTATACAATCTTACACGCTCGAAGTGCCAGCAGATTCACTGTCCATGGCGCAAGCCGCTGGTGAACTCATTTTCATAACTCGTGTAGGCAGTATAGCCATTCCAGCTAACATGCTGCATGGCATGGCAGAAACGAATGGGAAAATCGCAAGCCTTACGATCGGCGTTGGCGATAAGAAAGGATTGTCCGCTAAAGGGGCTGAAGCGATTGGCGACCGCCCGCTAATTGAGCTTACATTGGCGCTGAATGGCGTAACGACGCCGTGGAACAATCCAGCTGCGCCAGTTAAAATCACGATCCCTTACGCACCAACGGCTGAAGAATTGAAAAATCCAGAGCATATCGTCATTTGGTATATGGATGGCAGTGGCGACGCCATCGCTGTTCCAAGCGGACGCTATGATGCGGTGAGCGGAACGGTAACCTTTGAAACGTCGCATTTTAGCTCCTACGCAGTGGCCTATGTTCACAAAACCTTTGCAGACTTAGGCAAAGTGGAATGGGCTAGGCACTCAATTGAGGTGATGGCCTCCAAGGGGATCATTGGCGGCACATCGGCTGAGACCTATATGCCGGCCGCCAACATCACTCGGGCCGATTACCTAGTTCTGCTGGTGAAGACGTTAGGGCTGACAACCGAGTTTAAAGAAAACTTCGCTGATGCAGAATCGGATGCCTACTATTATGAAGCACTGGGCATTGCCAAGCAGCTAGGTTTGGCAACAGGAACAGGCAGCAATGAATTCCATCCGCAGGAAAGCATCTCGCGGCAGGATATGATCGTACTGACGGCCCGGGCGTTGGAGAAGTTCAGAGGGCTGGAAGCAGCAGCAGATGTCTCCGTGCTGGAGCCTTATAGCGACAGAGAGGATATAGCTGCCTATGCGGAATCAAGCCTCACGCTTCTTGTGGAAGAAGGTTTAATCTCCGGTTCTGGACGTAAGCTTAATCCCGGGGCGCTAACAACCCGCGCGGAAGCAGCGGTATTCCTTTACCGGATTTATAACCAATACTAATCGGTTTTGAACCCCATATAAGAGCTTTATCTCCATCCAAACAGTCCGATCACAAGTGACGGGCAGTCCGTTTGTATTGACCTTTGCGAAGGTAGGGATTGTCGCCGCTGCGGGTATTATCAACTTTGTCGTTCTTACAGCGGCTATGTCGGGATGCAACAGCGGGATTTATAGTGCGGGACGAATGCTGTATACGTTGTCTCAAAACGGTCAGGCGCCCAAATTTCTCGGCAAAGTATCCAAGGGCGGAACTCCACGAAACAGCATTGTAATGACCATCTGCTTGCTGTTGATCGGTGTTTTGTTGAACTATTTTATGCCAGATTCCAAAATGTTTTTGTATATTTACAGTGCAAGTGTTCTTCCGGGAGTGGTACCGTGGTTTGCGCTGGCATTCAGCCAGTTTAAATTCAGAAAGCGCTGGAAAAATGACATGCGTGTTTGGGATAGGAAAGCGGCAAAGCGTGGAGGAAATAGAAAGAAGCGACAATCTTAAATAGAATAAGCTGTTTAATAGATGAAAATCCCCTCTTAGAGCATGTGAAGTGCAAGGCTAAGAGGGGACTTATTTTTTTATTGCTTCTTCAAATCAATTTTAAAGGAATCCCCAGCTTTACCACCGAAAACGATCAGTCCGTCTTTTGGCAGCGTCACCGATTTTTCAAGACTGGCGATCGAGAAGTTGACGATCATTCCTGCTGCATCATACACGGCAAAGCCGCTGCCTGCTGGCACATCCACAGTCATCTTTTTATTCGCTGACTTCTTGTCAATTTTATACCATACGGCATGACCGCTGGGTGGGATCGTGCTAACCGACAATTTTCCACTGAAAAGAGGCGCGATCGCATCTTCACGGATAAAGGAGGAGCCGTCGATCATCAAATATTCTTTATTTTTCACCGAATAGAAATTCAGGTCAAAGGCATCTCTTCCGTCCGTAACCGGAATTTCAACAGCATTGACTGCTGTATTTTCATCTACAATTTTAGTGCCTGATGCGTATCCATACTCGGTATTCACAGCTATCTTCTTCACGAAATAGGGCTGCAACAAATAAAAAATAGAAGTGATTTTTTCATTCAAAGGGTAGTAGCTTTTGCCGTTTCTAGTTTCCCAAGCCTGTTTCGTTGCTGGTGTTAAAGGATTAGGGTCCAGCTTCTGATAGCTGTAAACGACCATGAGCGTTTGGCCGATTCCCGGGAAATCCAAATAGGAGCTAAGCTTTAAATACGTTTTGCCATTGCTTTGCTCATCAAAGCTTAGCGTTATGCTGCCCTCTTTGTTTTTGAATTGTCCATTGCCTGTGTATACGTATTTTTGTTCAGGTATAATTCCTCCCATTAAAGCGGGTAAAGCAAGCTCTCCGTCCTCAATCGCAATATCCAACGTTGATCCCACTGTACCGTAAAATCCGGAATACGCAAGTAGATCTGCCGGCATGTCGACTTTCACGGAAGGCTCGAACGTTTTACCCTGCTGAATGTCTGGAATAATGTCCTCTGCCTTTAAATATTCTAACAACACATTGGTTGCAAAAACGCTGTTGTAAAGGGAGCTTCCTCCCGAGGAAAGCACGGCGATGGAAATGTGGTGCTCCGGCAGTGCAATCAGGGCAGCGTGATACATCATCGTATCTCCGCCTTTAGAGAGGGCTGTTATTCCATAATCATCAAACGGTGCCAAGCTGACGGCATCCCAGCCAAGACCATAGTTAAAGGTATTGGACTCATCCGAAACCCAGATGCCTTTTTTATACTCATGGCTTTGCATCGCTTCAGCAGATTGTGCGGATAAAATATCAGGATAATTGCCGATTAATACGTCAGCGAATTTACTTAATTCCTCTGCCGTTGAGTAAATGCCTCCTGTCCCAATGACATTGGCGTTTTCGACGGGCATAGCCTGATTCATCGTCGGAAAATACGTTTTAGCCAGCCGAGTCCGATCAAAGGAGTCGAGTGGTGTTTTCGTAGCGCTTAAATTCAGAGGCTTGGCTATACGCTGCGCAATGAATTCGGTATAGCTTAAACCGCTCACTCGTTCAACCAACTGCTCAAGCAGCTGGAAACCGTCATTGCTATATACCGAATATTCGCCGGGAGCTGATTTTAACCGTTCGGATTGCAAGCGGAGCAATAATTTATCATGATTGCTTGTATCATTGTCACCAAACAGCATGCTGCTTTCATAGTGGGAGCCGTAAAGTCCTGCTGAATGATTCATGAGCATACGCGGCGTTATTTGCTTGTAGCGCTCATCGGCCATTTTAAAATCCTTGATATACGTCGTCAGCGGCTTATCGATATCGATTTGCTTAGCATCAGCGAGCATCATCGCTGCCGCTGTAACGTACATTTTGCTTACCGAGCCTATTCCGAGCATCGTGTCCTTCGTAATGGGCGACTTGGTCGCTTTATCATCTACCCCCGCGCTATCCGATAGGGCAACGGCCCCCTCATCCATAATCGCATATTGCAGCCCGCTGACACCGTAATTGGACACAATCTCCGAGGCGAGCAGCTCTGCCTTTTCCTTAACCGTATCCAGAGCCGCCCCCTTATTCGCCTGAGCAAACGTCTGGGTTACGGGGATAATGAACAGCGCAGCAGCCATTAATCCAGCAATCATTTTTTTCATTTTTAAAATCCTCCTCTTAAGTCCATTGCCAAATTTTACTTCCTGCATGTATCTTACTAGGAGGGAGAGGCATATGGAGCAAATGACCCTGAAACGAAAAAAACAATCCCTAAACAACAAGATTGTTTAAGGATTGTTCGTTCAAAAGGGCAGCATGACCATATTTTGAAAACGTTTCGGCTTCGTCTCGATCGTCATATGACCACCATATTTGTCGCATATTCTAGCAATGTTGGTTAAGCCAATGCCATGGTACTCTGGGTTCGGCTTCTGGCTGTTCAACGAGGCGGCCTCTGTTTCCATATGATTAAGGATATGGATGAACAGTGCCGATTCATTGGCATGGATGTGAATGAGAATGGAGCGATCCTCAGCGATTCGCACCTGTTTAGAAGCTTCGATGGCATTATCCAGCATATTTCCTAGGACGACACATAGGTCATACCGGTCAATGGCAACTTCCTGGGCGTTCAGGTTAAGCTTCGTATCGATTCGTATGCCATTCGCCTGGCCAATCGTAAGCGTATTCGTAACAAGCGCATCAATAACGAGATTCCCCGTATTCACCCTCTGATAGGCGCCTTCGACTTTGTTTAACGTTGTCTTAATATGCTCCATCGCTGCCGCCAGCTCATTTCGTTTAATACATTCCTCGATGTACAAAAACTGCTGGTTCGTATCATGAATGATCCTCTTAATCGATTTGAAGCTATGAACGGTTTTCTCGTAATTGGCATCCTGATAGTCCATCTGCTGCTGCAATTGGGCATTCTCATGCATAAATTGAAATTTTTCAATAATCATATCAAAAATATAAATGATCATCACATTGATGAAAAGAAATCCGATGACCGATATGAAATAGTGAATGTTCTTTTCGCTATAGCTTGTCAGCACATTAAGCTGGTACAGGCTGATTGCAGGGATAATCATGATGAGCAAATAGTAACGGTAATGCAAAGAGAAGCTTCGGTGTTTGGCAATTAGCCGGATCATTTGAATGACTGCAAACATGATGACGCAGGTGAGCAAAGTAGCCTTCGTATAAGCGAGCTGATCCTGAGCATTAATCGAATTAAAGTTGCTGAAGTCAACGGAATCCAGTTTATAAAAAATATAAAGCGAGATGAGATTAACGATGGACATTAGCACGCCATAAAGGATCGTGAAAATGATTTTGGCTTTTAACTCGACCTTATAAGACTGAGCCAAACTAAATATGACAAGCAGCGCAAAAATCGAGGATACAACAGGAGAGATATAAAAAAGTAAATACAGACAATTGAGCACGATAAAAACAATAAAATAAAGGAATCGATAAGGCTTTCTAGTTGGCTTGCCAAAAACCGAATTGAAGAAAAAAGAAATCTGGACGCCCATCACAAGAGCAATGCTAAATACAATAAACAGGTTGTCATGACTCATTTTCATTGACCCTCATGATCATAAATTTGGTATAAAAATCCTTCACTTCTTTAATTTTTGAACGGCCGATCGGCAGCTCCAGGCCACTAGACATGAGAACGACCCCGCTCGCAAACTTCTTCACATGGAGCAGATTAATAATAATGGATCGATGAATTTGCAAGAAGTTGCTGTCCTTCAAGGCTGAAGCATAATCGGCAAGAATGCCTTTGCTTTCATAGGTTCCATGTGAGGTTATAAAATTCAGCTTGCTCTTTACGCTTAAGCTTTTGGCTGCCTCGATGCCAATGATGTCATCATATTTTAAAACAACCTCTTCATAAGCCGACTTGATGACCAGAAACTTTTTGTGAAGCGCTTGAAAGTATTGGCATAGCTTCATTATTTTTTCCTCAAGGATCGCAGGGGCTACCGGCTTTAATAAATATTGAAAGGTCATGACGTCAAAGCTTTCGACCATATATTCCGGGTAGCTTGTCAGGAAGACAATTTGCTCATCGAGGCGATGGAGCCCTCTAATTTTTCGAGCGGTTTGAATCCCGTTTAGCCCGCCCATTTCAACATCCAATATTAAAATATGGAAAGGCGCTTCTTCCCGCTCGTAATGAGAGAGAAGCTGTTCTCCCGAGCTGAATAATTCGATTTCAAAATCGATATTGGACTTGATCGACAAAGCAATCAGCATGCTTCTAACGAGCTCTCTTTGCTTTTCCTCATCCTCACAAATTGCTACTCGATACATAAAAGGATACCTCCCTCAGTTCCACTTGCGTCATTGTACGACGGTATCTAAATATCATACAATTATTTGGCGATGAAAAAACAGCTTTTGGGTAAAATGCATATTTGAATCCCTCAAATGACGTAAATAGGTAATAGTCGTAAAAATGGGACAGCATATAAGAGCGGTATCCGCTCATCGTTAAGAAAATGTTAAACCATTCATAAGTATTGAGGCCCTTGTTGTTAAACTGTTTCCTTCATAATGCAGGGAGGGTAAACTGTAGGGGACGAGGCAAGGGGCTTGGGAGGAAAGGGGTCACACAATGGCTGCTGCAACAATATTAATGGTCGATGATGAGAAGGAAATATTGAAGCTGATTGAGATTTATTTGCTGAATGAAGGCTATCAGCTGCTGCAGGCGTCGAACGGATTAGAGGCGCTTGAGCTGCTGAGTAAACATAGCGTTGATCTGATCATACTTGATGTGATGATGCCGAAGATGGACGGACTGGAAGCCTGCATGAAAATTCGCGAGGATCACAATATCCCGATTATTATGCTGTCAGCGAAGACGCAGGATATCGATAAAATTACGGGTCTTAGCATCGGTGCTGACGAATATGTGTCCAAGCCGTTCAGTCCGCTTGTGCTCGTTGCGCGTATTAAGTCGCATTTGCGCCGTTATAATCGGATGAGTGTTCAGAAGTTGGAGCCGAGCAGCGACCAGCAAATTATAATTGATGATCTTGTCATTAATATTGATGCCCATACCGTTACTGCCGACGGGCAAGAGGTAAAGCTGACGCCGCGTGAATTCGCCGTACTGGAGCTGCTTGCTATTAATCGGGGCATTGTTTTGAGTACGGAGCGAATTTACGAGGTAGCCTGGAATGAGCCTTTCATGGAATCGAAAAATACGGTCATGGTGCATATTCGTAAAATTCGCGAGAAAATCGAAAAGGACCCGCAGCATCCGAAGTTTATTAAAACGGTATGGGGCATCGGCTACAAAATGGAGGCGCTATGAACAGTGAGCAAATGAGACGCCTTATATTTGCTACGCTGGGAAGCTTCGCGATTACGATAATTGGCTTGTTTGTCGCCTATGGGCTGTCAGCCAATGTGCTCATGAATTTTCGGCCATTCCGGGAAACCGTAAGAGGGCTGCAAAATATTGTAGGGACTTTACCGCTTGTCATATTTGCGGCTTTGCTTTTGTTTAGCCTCTGTTTAATCTTCTTCTACAGTCGGGAGACGAATGCGGCAAAGGCTGGTTATCGCGGAAGCCTTGCAGCATTTGGAACGGGAAGCTGGCTGTTTCGAACGATTCGCTGGAAGCTCGTATTCGGGTTTTTAATAAGCCTCGTCATCAGCTTTATTTTATTTATGCTGCTTTATTTTGCAGTCGTATTGCTTGTAGAAATAGCGCCGCTAGGCGAGCTCATACGCGGCATTATTGAAACGATAGGGCGTTTGCCGCTTATTATCGCCACCTGCTTTTTTCTCTTCCTGGTCGTATTTTTCCTAATCAGCAATCAAACGATTCATTATTTAAGGGAAATTACCTTCGGCCTCCAGCAAATTGCTAATGGCAATCTGAACTACGAGATCGCGGTAAAATCCTCGGATGAATTGGGCGAGGTCGCATATAACATCAATCAAATGGGCCACAAGCTGAACATGTTGATTGAGGAGGAGCGTAAGGCGGAGAAGACGAAAAATGATTTGATCACTGGTGTTTCTCATGATTTGCGCACACCTTTGACTTCGGTTCTCGGCTTTCTGGAGCTGATCGAACAGGATCGCTATAAAGATGAGGTCGAGCTTCGGTATTACATTGGCATTGCCTATGAAAAGTCATTAAGCTTGAAAAAATTAATTGATGATTTATTCGAATTTACGCGGGTCAATAACGGCATGCCTTTGGAAAAGCTCGAATTGGATTTGAACGGTTTTATCCAGCAGCTGTTAGAGGAGTTCGTGCCGAATTTGGAAGCGGCAGGAATGAAGGGGCGTGTCTTTCCAGACGCTGCTCCGCTCAAAATTAAGGCCGATGGCGACCGGCTGGTCAGAGCCTTTGAAAATTTGGTCATGAATGCAATTCAATACGGGCAGGAAGGCGGCTATGTCGATGTCCGTTTGCGGCGGGAGCAGGGCTATGCTGTAGTGGAGGTCGTCAATTATGGCGAGTCGATTCCCGAAAAATATTTGCCTTATTTATTTGAACGCTTCTATCGCGGAGACCAATCCCGGTCACAGCAGACGGGCGGGACGGGACTTGGGCTCTCGATTGCGAAGAGCATTGTGGAGCTGCATGATGGAACGATTGCGGTAAAAAGCAGGCGGGGCGAGACGATATTTGAAACGCGCTTTCCTTTATATTAATAACGAAAACACAATGACCTTGTATACGAGGAATTGTGTTTTTTGTTTTTGCTAAACAAATGTTAAGAAGTGTTAAGAAATGTTAAGAAATGATAAGCAAATGTTTCGATTCTACTAAGCTTACGGTTATAGGCTCATAAGAGAAGCCCGCTATGCTAGATTCATACATCTGATAGGGGGATGAAGGAGAACATGAATAAAATACGAGTGGGCGTATTGTTCGGCGGTTGTTCTACGGAATATAAAGTGTCGTTATCCTCAGCAGCCGCTGTTCTGGAGCATTTAAATCGAGATAAATATGATGTCGTCATGATCGGTATTACGAGAGACGGACGCTGGTATAGATATAACGGGGACCTAACAGACATTCGGGAGGATCGCTGGAGCAGCCAGTCTGCCCAGTGCGTCCCGGCTGTTCTATCTCCGAGCAAAGAAACGAGAGGACTCATTGAGCTTGTGCATACGGAATTTCACATCACAACGTTAGATGTCGTATTCCCGGTTTTGCATGGTAAAAATGGCGAGGATGGCACCGTGCAGGGGCTGCTTGAGCTGTCGGGCCTGCCATTCGTAGGCTGCGGCACATTATCCTCTGCCATTTGCATGGATAAAGCGGTGGCCAAAAATGTAGTCCAAGCTGCCGGACTGGAGGTACCGCCATCGATTACCGTCCTGGCTGGCGATTCCATTGCCAAAGCAGTGGGGGCAGCGGCGAAGCTGGGCTTCCCGCTTTATGTGAAGCCTTCCAGATCCGGTTCCTCCATCGGGATAACGAAAGCTTACACAGAGCAAGAGCTGATAAGCGGCATTGAGGAAGCTTTTGCCCATGACGGAAAAGTTGTAATCGAGCAGCATGTGAATGGCTTTGAAGTGGGCTGCGCTATACTTGGCGATGCCTCGCAGCCCATAATCGGTGAAATCGATGAAATTGCGCTGACGGGCGAGTTTTTTGACCATGTAGAAAAATATTCGCTAGGCACAGCAGCCATTCATCTGCCTGCCCACATCGATAAGGATACGGCGGATAAAGTGAAAGCTATGGCACTGCGGATTTATAGCGTGCTGGGGTGCAGCGGTCTAGCAAGGGTTGATTTATTTTATGCGAGCGATGGGCGGCTCTTATTTAATGAAGTCAACACGCTTCCCGGATTCACGGCGCACAGCAGGTATCCGAATATGATGAAGCATGCAGGCATTGACTTTCCTGAGCTGCTGGACCGTCTCATCGAGCTGGAGACAGCAAAGGCGGCATTATGATGGAAGCTATAAGCATAAGCCGCAAGCCCAGCGGGAGGAAGCATGAAAGGCAGCATGAATGCCGTATACAGGTGAACCGAGAAGACGTGCATAAAGGCTGCTTAATTCTAGTGAATCAGGAAAATCCGGTCAAACAAATTGTGCCCAGCCTCCGGTCATTGCCGGCAAGTATACGTAAGGCCAGCCATGTGCAGGAGCAGCGGATTATGCTTGATAAAATGTGCATCCAGCCATTGTCCGCGCTCTTGGAGGCGTGCCAGGCGGCGGACGATATTGCCGCAGTAAGCGGCTATCGTTCCAGAGAAGCGCAAGCCAAAATATATGCGGCTTCGCTAGAGGAAAATGGAGCGGCTTTCACATCGAGATATGTGGCCATTCCGGGGGCAAGCGAGCACCAGACGGGGCTTGCTGTAGATGTGGGGCTGTGCATGGGCGATATCGATTATATTTGTCCGACGTTTCCCGATGATGGCGCGAGCGGCAGGTTCAAAGCGCTTGCGGCAGAGTACGGTTTTATCCAAAGATATGAGGAAAGCAAGGAAGCCATTACGGGCATCGCTTG
Organism: Paenibacillus sp. Leaf72; assembly: GCF_001422685.1. Classification (NCBI taxonomy): domain Bacteria; kingdom Bacillati; phylum Bacillota; class Bacilli; order Caryophanales; family Paenibacillaceae; genus Paenibacillus; species Paenibacillus sp. Leaf72. Next base: position 128,270 of record NZ_LMLV01000005.1, read on the forward strand.
CGAGCCGTGGCATTACCGTTACGTGGGTTATCCGCATTCTATGCTTATGAAGCAGCTGGATTTGTGCTTGGAGGAGTACACGGCCTATATGAAGAGCTTCTCTTACCACAAGGAGCATCTTTATGTGGAGGGGCGTTCTGCCTTCGCCGAAATTTATTATGTGGAAGCAGAGGAGCAGGTAACAACGGTACCTATTATTAGAGGAGATAGCTATCAACTATCCGGCAATAATCAGGACGGCTTTGTTGTGACAGTATTTCATCAGAAGGGCGATGGGAGCTGTGAGTAAATTTGGCTATGGTGGTATGGACTATTTCAAGCTGGCTGCTGCGACTCGAAAGCCAGCTCTGCATCGAGCATGGACAGAAATCAATCTCGATCATTTAGTGCATAATCTCAGGCAGTTTAAAAAGGTTGCCCAAGCAGGCACTCAAATCATGGCGGTGGTCAAAGCGGACGCATACGGTCATGGCAGCATCCCGATTTCAAGGAAGCTTAATGAAGCGGGCGTTCGCTCCTTCGCTGTTGCAGCAATTGATGAAGGCATAGCCTTGCGCAAAAAAGGGATCAAAGGCGATATCCTCATTTTAGGCTATACGCCGTTGCATCGTCTTCAGGAGCTGCGCCGCTACAAGCTGGTACAGACCGTTATTAATGCGGATGATGCAGAGAGGCTGCAAGCTTTTGGCAAAAAAATAAAGGTGCATATTAAAATCAATACGGGCATGAATCGGCTGGGTGAACATTACAACGACATGGAGCGTATACGGTCGATGTATCAGCATAAAAATTTGCAAGTTATGGGCACATTCAGCCACCTCACGTCTGCGGAAAGTCACCGCAAGGAGGATGTGGATTTTACGAGGCTTCAGTTAGAGCGATTCGACAGCGTGGTCAATCAGCTCCTAGCAGATGGCGTAAATCCGGGCATCACCCATATCCAGAGCAGCTACGGCATTTTAAATTATCCGGATCGAGGTTATGGAATGGTTAGGCCAGGCATCGCCCTGTATGGCATCCTGAGCCAGGATAACGACCGCGTGCATGCGAACGTCGAGCTGCGTCCGGTCTTGTCACTGAAAGCGACCGTTACGTTGGTCAAGAGCATTCATGCAGGTGAGCCCGTCGGATACAATGGCTGCTACACGCCTTCACGAGACAGCAAAATCGCAACGGTATCGATTGGCTATGCCGACGGCATTCCGCGCGAGCTGTCCCAAAAAGGAGGCTGTGTACTCATACATGGCCAGCGGGCTTTAATAGTAGGGAAAATCTGCATGGATCAGTTGATGGTCGATGTGACTTCGATAGCCGGGGTTCAGCAAGGGGATACGGCAACGCTGATCGGACAAGATGGCAAGGAGAGCATAACAGCCGGAGAAATCGCCAAGCGAGTTGGAACGATAACGAATGAAGTGGTTAGCACACTCAGCAGCAGAGTGGAAAATGTGTATATCTCTAACGCTTTAGGCGTGGAGAGGGCTAAATCATATGCGCAAATAAAGAGAAAGACGAAGCTGCTTTATTAATAATTAATGGACTGTTCACAAGGAGCAGTCTATTTTTTTGTTTTTTCCAAAAAAGGGAATGATATAATCATGATATAGATTTAATATTCGAGTAGAGCATAATAGAAAGGTGAATAAGATGAGGGCGTATATTCGGAAAAATAGCGATAATGAAATTGCGAGCCATAATTTTTATGCCGCTTTTGACGGATTCAAGCAAATGGGTTTTGAAATCCATTATTTTGAAACGGTCAGCGAGCTGTTTGGAAATCAAAAAGAAGACATCGTCGTTGGTTATGTGAATGAAGTAAGAAAAGCTCTTTTTAAACATAACATCATAACGCCTGAAATGGATTATCCTGAGGAGCTTGAAGGCTACTTGGGCAGAAAAATATGGACATCTAAATTAAGCGCGATAGCAAACAATCCAGACAGCTGGAACATATTTATAAAGCCAATAGAGGACAAAAAGTTCACTGGCGTCGTTGTTCGCGGGACAAAGGACTTAGTAGGCTGCGGCACATACGGTGAAGATCCTGATATATTATGCTCGGAGGTCGTCCATTTTGTAACGGAATGGAGATGCTTCGTCAGATACGGGGAAATATTAGATATACGCAGGTATAAAGGCGACTGGAGAATGCATTTTGACTATAAAGTCGTTGAAAAGGCGGTTGCACAGTTCACCTCCGCGCCTAAAGGATATGCGATAGATTTTGGCTTAACGGATAAGGGGGAAACCTTGTTAATAGAAGTGAATGATGGATATGCATTAGGGCATTATGGACTATTTTCCGTCGATTATGCGAAGCTTTTGATGGCGAGATGGGCAGAGCTGACCGATACTAGAGATGAATGTGATTTTTAATCCAATAAAGTGCAGGCAACTGAAAAGGAGTGTGCCGAAAATCAGCATCATCTGCTACGTTTCAGGGGGCTCCTTGCACAAAGCTAGAGTTGGCGGACACAGCAGCCGCTATATCAACAGAATCCGGGTTAAGGCACAACTGGCGGACTCAGGAGCCGTTAATGCGTTGCAAAAAGCCATTTTGACGGGAGTATTGGGGCAATAGCGGATTTCCTGTCCCCTTACAGCCTAAAATCGGAGAAAAAGCCAAAATAGTGGATCCTCAGTCCTTGAAAAAATGAGGAAGGTTCCCGAGCGTCCCCAACGGTGCGGTTTCAGCGACGAACGACTGAATATTGCCTGAATCAATAATAAAATTCGTCATCTTTACCAGCGAATCGGCGTTGTTGAAGATGCTTTTTTTGTCCGACATTGGCCCCTGTTACCCTGCTTTCGCCATGAAGAGCTATCATTTATAATCGCTACCTCTGGCAAATCAAGCGTTTCATTGTTATACTGAGTCTGCATCTGTCTATTCCATTGGTTGCACAGCAGGTCTGTCAATTAATGCAGGCGTAGGAGATGCTTTTTCATTTTTTAAAATATAGGAAAGCATATGATTTCGCCATACTTTCTCTATATTTCTCGGAATGAAACGCGCCGCGCCGCCAGAGGACGGCGAGAGCCGTTTCACCTTGGCTGGATTTATGCAGCAAGCAACGGTCTCGATTTTGAGCCAACCATAAAGGAGTGATTTTTTGAGCAAGGCGAAGGGCAAGGGTGGAACAGGCAGAGGAACGGACAAGAAGGGCTGGAATCGGTGGCAGGCTAGTGCCAATAAAGCCAAAAACGCGCCTAAGCCTTATAAAAGCAAAGGGACTAAAAACCAGGATGGAGCCGCTGCTTCAAGTACTCAAAAAGGCGAGAAACCCAGCGTTTAGCCCAAAAATAAAAAACATAAACGTTCTATATATTAACGCATAGCATGAATGATGATATTATAGAAGTAACTGAAATCTTGGTCAGCAAGAAGCAGCGCTTTCCAGAAGGCTTTTTTTGAAAATATAAGACTTTATAAGTTTCACGCTTATAAATGAACTTATATTCCACCTGCGAAACGGAAGCCTTGCCGCCAAAGGATGGCTTCAGCTGTTTACGCTTGAGTGTTTAAAAGGTTTTTAAAAAGATCAGACTCCATGTATAGGGATTTTGCATGGGCCTGGAGTCGATCGCACAAATTGAAGGAGTGGTAATCTGAGAAAGCAAAAACCAATGTCATTTGACGACCTGTTGAAGGAACTGCAGGGACAGAAAACAAACCAGGAAGATCCGAACGAGGTATCCTTAAACGAGCTGTTTAACGATGCATTTATGAGCAAGCATTCCAGCAGCAGCAGCTTTGGGCAGTTTTTGGAGAAAGGCAATTTTCAAGCAGAGACGCATGAGGAGATCGACAACATTCCTGATGAGCTGTTTGATCGCCATGTTGCGCGCGAGACCGAGTTTGCAGATTGGAAATCCATGCTCGATACAGCCACGAAGACATATAAAGGCAAAGCTTAGCTTAAGCGGCAACATGAAATAGGCTGTTAATGGATAGATGAGATGAACCCACACGCCATGCTTGGTGAGTTCGTCTCATTAATTTGGCCTATGCTATGGTGCAACAGAGCGGGCAAGGCGAAGCCAAGGTCGTCTATGCAAAAGGATGGATGACTGCGACGCCTGCACGTAGCCCCACAGCCCCGGGCCTCTTCAGCCCAACTGCCACCACGGAAAATACGGTATGGACCATATACTTCCGCATCATATAAATCCTCTTCCCTCTATAGATTAATATTTTCAATCCCTCACAAAATTTTGCCCTTCCTATAGGTGCGAGGCGTACAGCCAATTTCCCGTTTAAACATGCTGCAAAATTGCGCATCATTGGCAAAGCCGGCATCGGCGGCAATTTCAGAAATATGCATCTGGGTACCTGTTAGCAGCGATTTTGCATATTCCAGACGTTTTAGCAAAATATACTGGAGAGGCGCGATGTTGTAGCGTTCCTTAAAAAGGTGGCGGAAGCGGTCATAGCTATAACCAGACATGTCAGCTAGCAGCTCAACGGTGAGCTTCTGCTTATAATGATCATCCATATATTGCAGCACATATTTGACCCGATCTTCTGATGGATGGGGTGTTTTTCGGTTTCCAAAAATTTGCTGAAGCGGCGGAAGCAGCTCATTGAGGAGAGCATTCAGCGATTCGCTGTCGGTTCTCGGACGGATGAAAAATTCCTCTTTTATGCGCCATAAATGCTTTAAAATCGTATGGCTCGCATCGTCGTCATAAACCCCGCTTAATCCTTTTAATTCCACATCAGGAGCGTTAAAACCAATGAACAGCACCTCGCCCTCCAATTCATGAATCTCGCTATGAATATGCCGAGGAGCGATGAGGGCAATCGTATGCTCTTTAAAGCGATATTTACGGCCTGCAATGACGGTTGGACCCATACCGCGAATGTAATAAACAAGCTCGTAGCACTCATGCTGATGAGGAGGGATGTTAGTATTTCTCTCATGTATGTCATTTGCTAAATACAATAATCGATTCATAACAGCCCTCCTTCGCGTGTATATAGCCGAATCGTATAAAAAGTTGACCGAATCGAGATAATTATTTGATTTCGAATTTGATATGATCGTATCATCCCGAACAAGCTATTCAGAAAGCGTACCTTTATTATAACCTATTTATTTTCTACATTACACTTGGGGTAAGCATTCTTTTCAGGAGAGCAGGCGCGGGCGGCTAGTTTCAAAGGGAACACGTCTTTTAATCGACAGAGAGTGGGGGAACAGAGAATGAAGAAAAATGTGATGGCATTACTCATGGTTTCGGTTCTATTGGTGCTGGCAGCTTGTGGTGGAGGAAATACGGGGACAAGCAGCGGCAATTCAGCTGGCTCAGGCAGTACAGGCGGGGATAAGAAGCTGAAGGTTGTTCTGCTCGTACCGGGTACACTTGGCGATAAATCTTTCTTTGATGCAGCGAACAAGGGATTGACGCTTGTTAAATCCGAATTGGGCGCAGATACGAAAGTGATTGAAATGGGAACAGACAAAACGAAGTGGGAACCTACTTATCAAGATATAGCAGCGCAGGACTGGGATATTATCATCTCCGGCGGCTCTGAAATTACCGAGATGTTTAATGCGACAGCAGAAACGTATCCTGACAAAAAATTCATCAACTACGATACGGATATTGAAGAAACACCGGCTAACGTATATGCGATGTCTTACGCAACGAATGAGGTTTCCTTCCTTGCAGGCGCAGTAGCCGCGATTGCGACGAAATCCGATATTCCAAATGCGAACAAAGATAATGTGATTGGCTTTGTCGGCGGCATGGACATTCCCGGCATTAATGCATTCCTGGTTGGTTATATCCAAGGGGCACAATACGTCGATCCTGCCATTAAGGTAGCCGTGTCCTATGCGGGCGATTTCGTTAACCCGGCGAAAGGCAAGGAGCTGTCGCTCATTCAGTACAATTCCGGTGTCGACGTGATTTTCAACGTGGCTGGCGCGACGGGCCTGGGCATCTTCGATGCAGCGAAAGACAAGAAGCGTTACGCGATTGGCGTTGACTCCGACCAAGGGTCCCTGCTTCAGGAAACGGATAAAGAAAAAGCGAATCTGATCATGACGTCTGCTATTAAAAAAATCGATACCTCTATTCTTGGCGCAGTGAAGAAAACGCAAGAGGGCACGCTCGAATATGGACAACGCCAAGTGCTCAGCTTTGATCAAGATGGCGTAGGCATTGCTGAAAATGACATTTACAAATCGATCTTCACGGCTGATATGCAGAAGCAAGTAGAAGATATCAAGCAAAAGCTGGCTAAACAAGAAATTAAAGTAGACAACGCGATGGGTATGGAAACTTCGCAAATCGAAGCCATCCGCAACGCGGTTAAACCATAATAACGATCCTCAAAGCTTAGTGCAGTTGGTCATTCTTCTCTTTCCATCAGGAAGAAGGCCAGCTGCCTCTTTATAATGACCTCCGAAAGGTAAAGGGGTTTTACGATGATGCCGAATCAGCTGCTCGAAATGAAAAATATTACGAAGGTTTACCCGAACGGGGTGGTCGCCAACCAGAAGGTGCAGTTTACGCTTGCCGAGGGCGAGATTCACGCAATCGTTGGTGAAAATGGCGCCGGCAAATCCACGCTGATGAAAATGATGTTCGGCATGGAAGAGCCGAGCGAAGGCGAAATCATTCTTCGGGGCAAGCCGGTAAGGCTGGCTTCGCCGCAGGATGCGATAGATCATGGCATCGGCATGGTCCATCAGCATTTTATGCTGGTGCCGTCGTTCACCGTTGCGGAAAATATGGTGCTGGGCATGGAGCCAAAGAAGGGCGTCAGCATTAATTACAACGAAGCGGTGCGGATGACAGAGGAGATGAGCAAAAAGTACAATCTGCTCGTTAATCCGAAGGCGAAGGTTGAGGACCTCAGTGTCGGCATGAAGCAGAAGGTCGAAATTTTGAAAGCTCTGCTGCGTGGCGCGGAAATTCTTATTCTCGATGAGCCGACCGCCGTACTGACCCCGCAGGAAACAGAGGAGCTGTTCCGCGAGCTAACGCAGCTTAAGCAGCAGGGGCATACGATTGTGTTTATTTCCCACAAGCTGAAGGAAGTTAAAGCGATTTGCGACCGGATTACGATTATGCGCGCCGGCAAAAGCGAAGGTGTTTTTTGGACGAAGGATGTTACCGAGCAGGAAATTTCCAAGCTGATGGTCGGTCGTGACGTTGTGCTGAGGTATGACAAGGAGAAGAAGCCTTACGGGGCGCCAATTCTTTCCGTTACTGATTTTTCATTGGCGGATGAAACGGGCAAGGCGCTGCTGGACAAGGTAGCGTTCAAGGTGCGTGGCGGCGAAATCGTCGGTATTGCTGGAGTCGAGGGCAATGGGCAAACTCAGCTTGTTGAAGCTTTAACGGGCAGTTTGGCTGTGCGCAGCGGAAATGTGGCCGTTAAAGGCACGGACATTCAAGGCTATGATATCCGCAAAATTCGCTCGCTCGGCGTTTCCTATATTCCGGAGGATCGCATGCGCCAAGGGGCAGCCAAAGACGCAAGCATTTCCGATAATTTGATTTCTACGCAATACAATACGAAAGCGATGAACAAGGGCCTCTTTTTGAGGAGTAAAAAAATAGCGAAGCTTGCGGCCACTCTCATTGAGGAGTTCCGCGTGCGCTGCTCGGGCCCGAATCAGCCGATAGGCATGCTTTCAGGCGGCAATATGCAGAAGGTCGTCGTCGCTCGTGAATGCTCGACAGCGCCGGATTTGCTCATTGCCGAGCAGCCGACACGCGGCGTCGATATTGGGGCAGCCCAATTTATTCACCAGAAGCTGATTGAGCTTCGGGATGGAGGCAGCGGCGTGCTGCTCATTTCGGCAGATTTGAACGAAATATTGGAGCTGAGCGACAGCCTGCTTGTGATGTATGAAGGACAAATCGTCGCATATTTGGAAGAGCCGTCAACGGTAAGCGAGGAAGAGCTCGGGCTGTACATGCTGGGCCTTAACCGGCAGGACGAGCAGCAAATCAGGAGGGCCGTGGAAGCATGAAGGTAAAATATTTTGAAGTCATCCGAACGACAGCGGTCATTCTGATTGCGCTTGTTCTCGCTTTTATTATTATTTCCATTGTCAGCGAGCAGCCGCTGGAGAGCATTCGCATCTTCCTGTGGGAGCCGCTGAATACGAAGGGGCATATCGGCAACGTCATTGAAATGGCGATTCCGCTCATGTTCACAGGACTTGCGGTATCGCTGCTGTTTAAAGCGAATTTGTTCAATCTCGGAGCGGAAGGGCTGTTTTATTTTTCCGGGGTAGTTGCAGCGTCGCTTGCGATTCATCTTAGTCTGAACAGCTTTGTGCATCCCTTTGTGGCTATCCTTGCAGGGTCGCTCGTCGGCGCGGTGTTATCCGCTATTCCAGGTATTCTCAAGGCTAAATGGAATGTAAATGAGCTCGTCAGCTCGCTGATGTTCAACAATATTTTGTTTGGCATCGGGCTTTATATTTTGAACTATAAGCTGCGCGATGCTCAGGCCTTTGCAGCCGTATCCTTCAAGTTCGAGAAAACAGCGATGCTCACCAAGCTGATACCAGGCACGCGTATTCATACGGGGCTGATTATCGTGCTTGTGCTGATCGTAGCGGCGCATTATTTTCTATACAAAACCAAATGGGGCTATGAGCTGAGAATGACGGGGGCCAATCGCGAATTTGCGGGTTATTCCGGCATGAAGACGGCCAAGGTCATCATTATCGTACATTTAATTGGTGGCTTTATTGCGGGCATGGGCGGCTCGGTAGAGGTGCTGGGCATGTACAATCGCTTCCAGTGGTCGTCGCTGCCAGGCTACGGCCTGGATGGTGCGCTAGTAGCGATGCTGGCGAAAAATAACCCGTTTTCGGTCATTGGCGCAGCGCTCTTCCTGGCCTATATCCGAATCGGAGCCGACCAGATGGCGCGTTTCTCCGATGTGCCTGCCGAAATGATTTCGATTGTGCAGGCGATTATTATTTTGCTGATTTCGGCAGAGCAGTTTTTGAAGTTCTGGAAAAATCGGATGCTGCTCAAGGAGGCACAGCGTAATGTCTAGTTTGTTTGATGTCATTTTCACGACTGAATTTGCGTTTTCTGTCCTCCGGGTAACGACTCCGATTTTGTTCGCGGCACTAGGAGCACTCATTTCCAACCGTGCGGGCATTATCAATATTGGACTTGAGGGCATTATGCTGGTGGCGGCCCTTTCAGGCGTTGTAGTCAGCGCTTATACGGGCAGCTCATGGGTTGGGCTGCTGGGCGCGGTAATGGCGGGCACGCTTATTTCCGGCATACTGGCTTTTTTCACCCTGCATTTCAAGACGCATATTATTCTCGGCGGGGTCGCGATCAATATGTTTGCCTCCGGGGGAACTGTATTTATTTTGTATTTGCTAAGCGGAGACAAAGGCTCCTCGACCTCGCTTCCGAGCAAGGTGCTGCCCAGCGTGGACATTCCGCTGCTTAAGGATATTCCGGTGCTGGGACCGATTTTCTCCGGCCATAATGTATTGACCTATATGTCAATTATAGCGGTTTTTGTTGTGTATTATATGCTGAAAAGAACGCCGCTCGGCCTGCGCATTCGCTCAGTCGGCGAAAATCCGCAGGCTGCCCAGTCCGTAGGGGTCAGCGTAGTGAAGGTGCAGTATACGGCGCTGCTGCTGAGCGGCTTTTTCGCAGGACTTGGCGGCGCATATATGTCGATGGGCTACCTGTCGCTGTTCACGCGGGATATGACCGCCGGACGGGGCTGGATTGCGATTGCCGCGGAATCGATGGGACGGAGTACGACGGTCGGCACAACGCTGACATCGCTATTGTTCGGCGCGGCGGATGCGCTGGCCAATGCGCTTCAGGTGCTTAAAATTCCGGCAGAGCTAATCGGCACACTCCCATACGTCACGACCGTTATCGGTCTCATCGTATACGCCGTCAGCGAATCCCGTAAGAAGAATAGGAAGCTTAAAGCGAAAGTGAAAGGATGATTAACACGATGGCTAGACCGATTATTATCGACTGTGATCCCGGGCATGATGACGCGATCGCTATTTTGCTCGCACTTGCCAATCCACAGCAGTTGGAGGTAAAAGCGATTACGACGGTTGGCGGCAATCAGGTGCTGGAGAAAATTACGAACAACGCACTGAAGCTGCTCAGCTTTATAGATAAAGATATTCCGGTGGCGAAAGGCGCGCCCGGACCACTGCTAGGCAAGCTCGTAACCGGAGAAGAGGCGCATGGCGATTCGGGCATGGACGGCCCAGATTTGCCGCCTTCCCGGTTCAAGCCGGTCAATAAACATGCGATTGAGCTGATGGTCGAAATTATCCGTTCCTCGGAGCAGAAGGTAACGCTCGTGCCGATCGGCCCGCTGACGAATATTGCGCTGCTGCTCAAAGGCTTCCCTGATGTAAAAGAGAACATCGAGCAGATTTCCCTAATGGGCGGAGGCATCAGCTACGGCAATGTAACGTCAACGGCAGAGTTCAACATTTACGTGGACCCGGAGGCTGCACGAATTGTGTTCGAATCGGGCGTGCCGATTACGATGAGCGGTCTGGATGTGACCGATAAGGCGGCTATTTATCAAGAGGATATTGATGCGCTGAAGCAGCGCGGCGAGGTTTCGCATATGGTGGGCGAGCTGCTCGACTTTTATTCCATCTACAGCCGCAAGCTGGGCTTTGAGGGCAGCTCGCTGCATGATCCGTGCGCAATCGCTTGGCTGCTTCGACCAGAGCTGTTCCAAAGTGAAAGCTATTACGTCTCGATTGAGACGGACGGCAGGGTGACGAGAGGCATGACCGTAGCAGACCGCCGCAAAAAAACCGATGAAACGGCGAATGTGCAGGTGCTGATGGATGTGGATCGTGAAGCCTTTATTAAGCTGATTTTTGACGCTCTGGCTGTACATGATGAGAACGCCAAAGCTCGGAAAGGGCAGGCTTAATTATGGCAGGCTGGGATAAGCTACAGGAAATTGTCCGGTTTGAGATTATTCAGCGCGGGGAAGAAGGCTGCAACGTAGACGGGTTTGCGGAAAAGCTGGCTGCAGCGGGCGACAGCCACGAAGCGCTTATGGCTATTTACAACGAGCTGTCGGCACTAGACGTGAGTGCGGATTTTCCTTATGAGGAGCCTTCCGATTTGGAGTCGATCCGCAGGCTGCGCCCGGAGGGCCCAAGAACGATGGCAGCGGATATGACCGATGAGCAGTGGCTGGACAAGTTTTACGGTGCTTGGCTCGGACGCAGTGTTGGCTGTGCGCTAGGCAAGCCACTGGAGTTTTGGGACTATTTGTATGGCAAAGACGGCCGGCCAGGCTGGGAAAATATTGAGCTATGGTTCCGCGGCGCTGACGCTTGGCCGATTAAAGGATATACACCGGGTGAATCGACGGCAAAAGAGCAGTATGGACTGGGGCTGAATGATTGGTCGCCCATGAGCGCACGCGAGACGATTCAGTATATGGAAAGCGATGATGATATCCGCTATACGGTGCTGGGACTTTTACTGCTTGAGCAAAAAGGGCTCGATTTCGACTCTTGGGACATCGGCAAGCTATGGCACAAAAACCTGACCTACAGCCAGGTTTGTACAGCGGAGACGCAGTCTTATTTGAATTTTGCTCATGAGACCTCTCATCTGAATGGGGACAAGCCTGCCGATTGGGCTGAACGCCTGGAGCGGGTGCGGATGCATATGAACCCTTACAGAGAGTGGATTGGCGCGCAAATCCGTGCGGACGGGCTCGCTTACGGCGCAGCCGGAAAGCCGGAGCTGGCTGCGGAGCTTGGCTGGCGCGATGCGTCGTTCTCGCATGTGAAGAACGGCATCTATGGCGAAATGTTCGTTGCGGCGATGATTGCGGCTGCTTTCGTTGAGAAGGACAGCAAGCGAATTGTCGAGATTGGCCTCAGCGAAATCCCGGCAACGAGCAGACTGGCTTATGATGTGCGCAAAGCGGTTTCCATTGCGGAGAAAGCAAGCAGCGACCGCGAGCTGGTGAGCCAAATTTGGGAAGCCTTCAGCCATTACGATGCAGTGCACACGAACAATAATGCAGCGCTTGTCGCGGCGGCACTCGTGTATGCAGGCGATGATTTTGAGAAGGCTGTGACGACGGCCGTCTATGGCGGCATGGATACGGATTGCAATGGCGCGACGGTTGGCTCGATTATGGGTGCGAAGCTTGGCGCGGCAGCGCTGCCGAAGTCATGGATTGATCCGCTGAATGACACGCTGTATGCGGAGCTGAGCGGCTTTCATCCGATTGCGATCTCTGAGGTTGCACGGCGGAGCTATAACGTTTTTCGGAAAATGGAGGCGGAATTGAATCATTCCTAATATAGCGAAAAAGGCATTGGAGGACGTTGTCCCTCCGGTGTCTTTTTTTTATGGAAAGGGCCGCCTAATAGAAATCATATTGACAGTGAAATCTTGGAAATGATAGAATTCATATTAATCCCGGTTGTTAACTTTGTTTTTGAAAGTTCAAACCATATCGTTGTATGAATCTTGCCAATTGACAGCGCTAAATAGGAGTGGGATAATAGCTTCGACTCTACCAATATTGGGTGATTTATACAATGTGAATAAGGGAGATATGTTTCAATGAAAATTCATCTGCCGCTAGCTGATTCACCTATTTATGGCTATTTGCACCACGCGTATTTGTTCGGTATTATTGGACATTCCGAGAGCTTCCAACCGTGGATGCACAGCTATTACACCCAATTGTTTTGCGCGAAGGATTTCGTAGAGCTAGCTTGTCCAGTGAATTTTTACCAGTTGGATAATTGCCCGCTGCGTGATACCCAGGCGATATCCCGTTCACTCGTCATTTCCTTAACGGATATCCACCGCTTCATTCAAACGAGTCTTGAAGAAGGCTATCATGTTCTCTCTTTCATCAACGAGTATTACATGCCCTATAGCGACTTTTTTGGGGTGAGAAATTTCACGCATGATCTGTTAATCAGCGGGTACGATAGCGAGCAGCAGAGCTATCTGGTGACCAATTTCGTGGACGGCAAATATCAGACCTTCTCCGTTTCTTATGATGATTATGAAAACGCATTCAATAATGCAGCCTTTTTTGACGAATACGGCAATTACGAAGAATATAAGACACGAATTTGCTTATACCGCGCTACCGACCACAAGTATGTGTTCACGGCGGATTCCGTTCTCTATTTTCTGGAGGACTACCTCAGCGCCACGAATCGTCTGAAAACCATATTTGCCAATGAGAGCAATCTTGCCTTCGGCATGGACGTGTACCAGTACATAGCGGAGGAGCTAGTGAAAGTAACCGATGGAACCCGAGCGCCCGACGGCCGGCCGCTGCATATTTTATGGGAGCACAAGAAGTGTATGCGGGCGAAAATCGAATTTATGCTGGCTCAAGGCTATATTAAGGACGAAACGCTGTTATCTGGTTATGAACCAATCGAGCGGGACGTCAACCTGCAACGGGTAACCCTCATGAAATATAGACAGACCCATAACAATGACATCCTTCATTCGATAAACAGTAATCTGAACCGGATTAAAGATCGGGAACGAGAAGTACTTAACCGTCTGCATGACGAAATGCTAGCTTGCAAGAGCTATTTTCCGACAACGGATTGGGTGCGAGTTTAGAGCGAGTTCAGAACGGACATAAAATATGATTCATAAGGAGCGTTAATGATGGCTAATGTACAAACGTTTAAGGCAACAGCGCATTTACAGGATGGGGTTAAAGTGAAAGCGACAGCGAGACAGTTCGAATTGATCATTGATGAGCCGAAGAGCCTTGGCGGGACAGATACGGGGATGAATCCTGTGGAAGCGCTGCTTGCCTCATTAGGCGCATGCCAGTCTATTGTGGCCCGGGTGTATGCCCCTAAGTTTGATGTGAAGCTTGACGATTTCCAGGTTGAGGTTGAAGGCGATTTGGATCTCGATGGATTTTTCAATAAAAGCGAGGTTCGTCCGGGCTATTCCGACATTCGCTATACGTTCAAGATCAAAACAGATTCGCCCAAGGAAAAGGTAGATGCCTTCGTTCAATTTTTGGAGAGCAAATGCCCAGTGGGGGATACCCTTGCCAACCCGGTTCAGATGAAATTAGAGCAGATTATTATTGAAAATACAGAGACAGCTGCGCTGTAGGCTGTTTGCACTATTATTGTAAAAAAATATAAGGCCCGTGGTCTCCTAGGAGATGACGGGCCTTATCTAGGTTGTGTGTGCAAGTCGGAGCCACTCGCTGCTGCTTGCCTACAGCTTATTTCAAACCAATCTCGTCTGATGACTCTAGGTTTGTGAAACGCAGTATGCGATAGCGGCTGGAAACACTGTGGCTGGCAGTACGGTTGCTGAGAGTACTGTTTCTGGAAGTACGTTTGCTGTGCGTGCTGTTGTTGGAGTACTGTGGCTGAGAGCACGCAGCTCTGAAAGCACTCTCCTTTTTTTGAAGGACTCAGATTCCGCTATTCTGGCTTTTGCTCCGATTTCTGGCCGCATGCGGACAGGAAATCCGCTATTGACCTCCTCAACCCGTGAAAATGGCTAATAGTTGCGCATTAGCTGCTCCTGAGTCCGCAGCCTGTGCCATAACCGTGATTCTGCTGAAATAGCGGCTGCTGTGTCCGCCAGACCTGTCTTTGTGCAGGGAGTAAACACCTGAAGCGAAGAGCATGAATCTACCTCATGTCTTTGTTTAAGGTCTAATTGCTGATGAAAAATATGACTTTAATAGTATAATCAATAGTATACGTATATTCATTGAAACAACAAATGGAGCCCTTCAATGCTTTCCTTGCAATTTGAAGAAGATGTGAGTACAATCGCTTTTTTCGTTGTCTATATTACACTTATAATCAATCATACAGCCTGGGGCGCTATTAGGTTTGGTGTTATTGTATTTACTTTAATTATGTCTAATTTATGGAACTGATTTTTGAATGAATGAATGGAAAGGAGCTTAATGATGGACAGCAACCAAACGACGTTTGAAACGATCGACGAATATATCGCCGGCTTCCCGCAAGAAATCCAAGAGCTGCTGCAGGCGATGCGGAAGGTCATTAAAGAGGCAGCGCCGGAAGCGACGGAGAAAATCAGCTACCAGATGCCGACATTTGAGCTGCATGGCAACTTGGTACATTTTGCGGCGTTTAAAAAGCATATCGGATTTTATCCCGCTCCAAGAGGCATTGCAGCCTTCAAAGAGGAATTGTCCGTTTATAAAGGGGCAAAGGGCTCGGTTCAGTTTCCGCTGGACAAGCCGCTGCCTTATGAATTGATCAGCAGAATTGTCGCATTTAGAGTGGCTGAAAATACGAAAAAAGCACAAGAAAAGTTGAACAAGAAAAAATAAAAGGCATAACGCCGATAAGGAGTGAGAAATTAACGAGATGGATATTTCTCAGCAGCTACAGGACATTCATGACATTGAACAATCGCTACAGCTTGCTTTTCCAGCAGCGTATAAGGCATTTATGACAACGGATGAGGTTCAGTCCGCTAATCCTAATACAGAATACAACCTCGTCGATTTTAACGGCTATACCGCTTGGGGCATTCGGTTTATTAAGCTGGATGCTTCCTATGCTGAAAATCTTGAAGCGATAGCCGAGGTTGTCCTTCAGCCGCGCAAATTAATTCCATTCGCATGGAGCATCAGCAGCGGAGACTGGCTTATTTTTGATTATCGCGAGTCGAATGAGAGCCCTAGCCTTCTATATATTGATCATGAAATGGCTCTTTGTTTAGAGGATGCGGAATCGGAGGCGCAAAGCGAGAATACAACGGTTGAAGAGATGATGGAAGGTAATCTATCCGTTTTGTGCGAAAATTTCGAGATGTTTCATGCAGCTTTGAAGCTCGCGATAGACGAGACAGACGAGACGGACTTTGTAGATGAGATAGGCTCGACAGACGAGTCAGACGATGTAGATGCGATAGACTCGATAGATGAGACAGACGATGAAGATGAAGAGGGGAATCACGTACCCATCCCTGAAAATTAAACTGGAGCAGACTTCTGCGATAAAATGGTTTGCATGCAGAAGCTTATTTTTTTGATAGGACGGCTTGGGACGAAGAAAATGAGGGCGAGGTCATGCGCGAGGACTACCACGGTGGGGATGTCGAAGTGTATGCGCAATCGTTCGCCCAGTTTCTAGAGAAGCTAATCGACGAGCGTTCATAACCTTTTTGTAACAGCAGCTATTAGTTTTTAAAAAATAAGCGGAGTATAAGTTTCCCTCTTATACTCCGCTTATTTTTCACCGCGAAACGTTAGCTTTACCGCCAGAGGACGGCGACAGCCGTTTACGCTTGTTCAGCGAAGGATTGTCCGTTGGCAGCGAGCGCTTCCCGGATGATCCTTATTGCTTTAGGCCCGACCCCGTGCAGCTTCAGCACCTCCGCCTCGGTGAGTTTTGTGAATTGCTCCAGCTGCACGTATCCGGCAGCGGTGAGCGCGCGTGTTGCTGGCTTTCCGACATTGGGCAAATCGCCCGCCTGGTCTTGATCAGGCTTCTGATTAGATGCATCCACGTTCATCCCTCCTTCTAAATGTAGGCTTTCCTTGATACTTATCATTCGGGAAAGCCTTTATTATTTCCTTCCTTCCGATAGACACTTCGCATGATTTCACATCAACCATTGTGTGTGAGAATTATTATCACTTATAATAGGAGGACAAGAACAATCGATGGGGATCGACATGGGTGCATATTAGCAGCATGAGGAAAGGAAGGATAGGGCACTTTGAATCAGAGTGAGCATATATTGCTGTGGAACCAAGCCTCCATCCGCGTGATGGACGTGCGGCATACGATTATGGAGCGAGGGGAGGAGCTGCGTTCTTATCGACTGCCGGCGAGCGCTTTTTTGTATACGACTCGTGGTCATGCTGAAGTGCGGCTGGATGGCAAGACGGTGCTGGTGGAGCGTTTTCATATGCTGCATGGCGGGAAGGGCATGTGTCTGGACATTGTGCCGGATGATTGGTTGGAATACTACTTGATTTTGTACAAAGCGGTGTTGCCACTGCCGAGCCGTCAGGAACTGGTTCAGTTAATGGAGCAGCATAATCCGTTTCAACTGCAATATAGCTTTGTTTCCCGCCAGCCTATTGCTTTGCTCGATAAAATCCAGCGCATGGAGCGGGAATGGCAGCATCCGAACGTGCTGGATCAACTATATATTAAGACGATGTTCTACCAATTCATTCATGAATTATTTCAGCAGCTATCCATTCAAGATATTCATGTGCAAAAAGCGGACTACGTCTCGCAAGCCATTCGCTACATGCAGGAGCATTACGCGAAGCGTATTGCGCTCGGCGAGCTTGCCGAGCTGCTGGATTGCAGCGTCAGCTATTTGTCCCGCAAGTTCAAGCAGACGATTGGACAAAGCCCAATCGACTATTTAATTGCGCTGCGCATCAGCAAAGCGAAGGAGCTTCTGCTTGGAACGGAGGCGACGCTGCAGGAAATTGCCGAAAGCGTCGGCTTTCCGGATGACAGCTATTTTAATCGCCTATTCAAAAAACATACCGGCATGTCGCTGGGGCAATACAAAGCGAAGGTTCAAAATAATCCTGTACCCGGTTCAAGATATGCCCTTGTCCCGCGAAGGCTCAAACGGTATAGTGAGTATGGTTGTGAAAATCATTCTCACTACAAGGAAGAGGGGCCTTTATTTATGTACAGAGAGTCAAGAATATCAATGATGGCAGCTGTGCTTATTTGCTTCACACTGCTGCTTAGCGCCTGCGGAGCAGGTACACCAAGCACGAACGCGACGACGAATCCAAGCTCCGCATCGCCAAGCAGCAATGCGGCAGCTGCTTCGCCAGCCGCTACCGATACGGCTACAGCGGACGCTTCCCGCGTCATCAAGCATGCGATGGGCGAAGTGACTTTGACAGGGACGCCGGAGCGCGTCGTCATTTTGACGAATGAAGGAACAGAGGCGCTGCTTGCGGTAGGCATTAAGCCAGTTGGCGCGGTTCAATCATGGGTTGGTGACCCATGGTACGAGCATATTAAAGATGAAATGGTGGATGTGACGGTTGTAGGCGACGAATTGCAGCCGAACATTGAGCTGATTGCCAGCCTGAAGCCGGATTTAATTATTGGCAACAAGGTGCGGCAGGAGAAAATTTATGAGCAGCTGAACCAGATTGCACCAACTGTATTTGCCGAGGATCTGGCTGGCGATTGGAAAATTAACTTCAAGCTGTATATGCAAGCGGTGAATAAACAGGATGAAGGCGACAAAGCGATGGCGGATTTCGATAAGCGCGTCGCGGAGGTAAAAGCGAAAATTGGCGATAAAGCGGCAACAAAAGTATCCGTGGCCCGCTTCTCGGCTTCCCAAGTACGTATTTATCAGAAGCAGACGTTCTCCGGTGTGCTTTTAGATCAGCTAGGCTTTGCTCGTCCAGAATCACAGGATGTGGATTCCTTTATTGAAGTGATGTCCAAAGAAAGCATTCCTAAGATGGACGGGGACGTATTGTTCTACTTTGTAACAGAAGCGGCAGGAAAGACGGATGCGGCTAAAGTAGTGGAAGAATGGATGAATGATCCGCTGTTCAAAAACCTTGATGTTGCGAAAAATAACAAAGTCGTTCAAGTAGATGAGGCGATTTGGAATACAGCCGGAGGCTACAAGGCGGCCAATCTGCTGCTGGATGAAATTGTTAAATATTTCGACATTCAATAAAGAGACTGAAATAAATGTGCAGGCTGACGTCATTTTTATTGGCGTCGGCTTCTTTTATTGAGGAAGGAGAGAAGTGATGTCTAAGTGGATGGAGAGACCAGGCAGCAAGCTTGCTGTTCTAGCAGCAGGAGTCGTTATTTTGCTTATTTGCATGCTTGCGAGCGTATTGTTCGGGCTCCAGCAATTTGGTTTAAAAGATTTGTGGCTCGCCTACAGCCAGTTCGATGGCTCGAATGAGCATCTGATTTTGACCCATACCCGCATGCCCCGAGCGCTTATTGCGGCTGTAGTAGGAGCGAGCCTGGCGGTGGCTGGCGCCATTATGCAGGTGCTGACGCGCAATCCGCTTGCGTCGCCGTCGATTTTCGGCATTAATTCCGGTGCGGTGCTGTTTATCGTCGTCGGGCTGGCTTTGGTCGGCTCGTCGCTGACGATGAGTCATATGATTGGGCTTGCTTTTATCGGGGCGGCAGTCACGGCTGTATTCGTCTATGCGCTCGGCATGCAGGGAAGAGGAGGCTTTGAGCCGATTCGGCTCACCTTGGCAGGAGCTTGTGTAGCGGCATTTGCGAGCTCGGTTACCTCTGGCCTTATTTTAATCAATAAGCAGTCGCTCGAATCGGCGTTGTTCTGGATGATCGGCTCCGTGTCAGGGAGGGAGCTGAACCATCTCGTGATGGTGCTGCCGTACATAATCGCCGGGCTGCTGCTCGCGTTCCTGCTCTCGGGCTCCTTGAATGTAATGGCACTCGGAGACGATAATGCGAAGGGACTGGGGCAGCGTCTCATGCTAATCCGCCTTCTATGTACGGCAGCTGTCGTGCTGCTTGCGGGAAGTGCCGTTTCTGCCGCGGGGCCGATTGCTTTCATCGGGCTCGTTATTCCTCATTTATGCCGGGCGCTGGTCGGAAATGATCACCGCTGGCTGCTTCCCTACTGCGCAGTGGCAGGGGCTTTGCTGCTGGTGGCGGCCGATCTGCTGTCCCGATTCGTGCTCCTGCCGAAGGAGGTTCCAGTAGGCGTTGCAACGGCGCTTATTGGCGTGCCGTTCCTGATTCATGTGGCGAGGAGGAAGAAATATGCCTAAGCAGCGCACAGGGAAAAATATTTCAATCCTGCTTACGTTAAGCATCGGGCTCGTTGGTTTAGGTATTTTATGCTTAGCTATGGGGAGCGTCGCTATTCCGGTTAAAGAAGTGCTGCTGTCGCTGCTGGGCCGCAATACGGAGGACAGTGATTTAATTATTATGCAGTTCCGTTTGCCACGGATCATAGCCGCCTTGCTCATTGGCGCAGCATTAGCGGTAGCAGGCTCCTTGCTGCAAGGCGTCATCCGCAATTCGCTGGCATCGCCGGATTTGCTTGGCGTAACGGGCGGCGCGTCTGTCGCGGTCGTTGGTTTTATGACCTTGTTCACCGGCTACAGCATCCACTTCGTTCCGGTCATTGCGATTTTTGGCGCTTTTGTCGCAGCGGCGCTCAACTACGGCTTGGCCTGGAAAAAAGGCGTCTCCACGCTGCGGCTCGTGCTGATCGGCATTGGCATATCCACGGCGATGAGCGCCCTTACGATGTTTCTGCTCATAAGCGGTCCTGCTTATTTGGCGGCGCAGGTGCTGAACTGGATGACGGGCAGCATTTACGGCACGAACTGGTCGTATATTAAAGCGCTGTGGCCGTGGGTCGTTGTATTTATTCCATTGGCGCTGCTTTTTTCCAAGGAATTGAATGTGCAGTCGTTAGGCGAGGACGTCGCGCGCGGCTTGGGAAGCCGGCTTCAGCTAAGCCGCTTGCTGCTGCTGTTCTTTAGTGTGGCCCTTGCCGGAGCGGCCGTCGGCATTGCCGGAACGATTTCTTTTATCGGGCTGCTTGCGCCTCATATGGCTAGAAGGGTAGCAGGCCATTCGTATACAATGATCATCCCGGTGTCTGCGCTATTGGGCGCAATTGTTTTGCTGCTTGCCGATTTAGCAGGGCGAATGCTGTTTATGCCGCTGGATATTCCCGCTGGTGTGTTTACGGCAGGAGTCGGGGCTCCGTTTTTTATGTATTTGCTGTTTAAACGCAAGGCTGGTGTTTAGGATTGTGAATGATAGCTAATCATTTTGCGGGCGCAGAGTCCGCTAATCTAGTAAAGCGTCAAATGCCTCTCTGCTATTACTATAGTGGGCATTTGGCGTTTTTTATATCAGCTTAACCAGCTATTGACAATGCAAGGGTTTATCTGTACCATTTTGATTGACATGAATGTCAATTGAAAAAGAGGAGTTCGTGATGTCGCCACGTACGAAAGAACAAAATGAAGAAATTCGCAAGCAGCGGTCGCGAGAAATTTTGCAGGCTGCCATCGTTGTGTATGCGGAGAAAGGTTACGCCGCCTCCGAAATCGGTGAAATTGCTGAACGGGCTGGCTTGGCGCGCGGTCTGGTGTACCATTATTTTAAAAATAAGCAGAACTTGTTTGGGCAGCTTTACACGCACATGATGGACAGGACGGAGCAGTTTACGAAGTCTCATTTCGGGCAAGCGGGCTCAGCATTTGATTTGTTTGAAGGGTACGCTCGAATCGTGTGCAAGCAAGTTTTGGAAGAGCCTGCTGTCTCGCATTTTTATATGCGTATTAGTATGGATGTGTCTTATATATTTCCCGCCGAATCCTTTTCCCCGTTCGAATGGGTGAAAAGCTTCATGCAGCCTATGGAGCAGGCCATTGTGAGGGGCATTAGTGAACAAACCATTCGCTCTGGCAATGCCAGCCTTCTGGCCATGCAGTTTTGGGGTGCGATATCACAGGGAATGAGCTATTTAGAAAAGCGGCAGCAGGAGCTCGTAACGCAAGGGGCTACGCAGTCAGAAGTGCTAAAGCAGCTAGAAATGGTGCTTGAGCAAGTTATTGAATCGGCCTTGGCGGTTATTAAACCAAGCTGATTTTTTTTACTTTTTTCATTGACACTTATGATAGTCTAAAAAGGAGTGGTAATTAGATGGCGTTAGCCGTAATGAGCAAACAGGATTTTGATACCTTAAATGATGAAAGGCTTGGCTGGGCTTGCAGCAAGCACATTCTTCTGCAAATTCGTGGTAAAGATAGGCAGGCAAAAAACGAGGCGATGGCCGGACTCAATGAGAGCCAGCGGGCGTTATGCATGTTCCGAGTGTTTTACGATCATGCCAAAAACTCGGTCAGCGAATATTATGGATGGGTTTCTCAACTGCTTGCCGAACCGGGCTATTGGTCAGGTGTGACCAGCGGGCTGCAATTTTTTGGCGACAGCTCTATGCTGCGCTTGCTTGAGGAGACGAAGGAGATTTTCGAGGAGAGAAGAGTGAGGCTCGGCCTGCAGTGGAGCGATGCGGTTTTGAAAGATTTGGAGCAGGATCATGACCTTATGGCTGCGGCTAGCCGATTATTTTCACATTTAAATGAAATCGCGCCGCAGAGCTTAAGGCTCATCCGTACGTACATTCGGGCGAATCCGCAGCAGTTTGTACGATGGGAGAACAGTGAGCTTTAGGCAGCGCTGTGGTGATGGGAAACGGTCAGCAGCTTGTATGGAAAGATAGCGATGTTTAGGGCAGAAGCTTGCGCCAGTACGCCCAAGCCTTCATATAATCGTCCCAATCATGCGGATGATCGCGTGAGCAGCTTGCGCTTCCCACCAACGGAAAAACTTGATAGGATAATTATAAAGCTCTGATGGTGAGGGCGGCTAGCTTCAGACGGCAGGAGATGAGCGGATATGTTTACTTTGCAATGTACGAAAAAGCTTGAAAGCGAGCTTGGGATGATGGATTTTGTGGAAGTGCCGACGGCGGGAGATCGGCTATTTGGCTGGCATGTCCATCTGTTTTTGCTGAATCGCCGGAAATGTGTGTTGATTATGAATAATGAGACCAGATATAACTTTGTGCTGGATGGCTTGAAAAAGCAGGATTTTAAACGATTCCACGAGCTTGTAATCGAGAGCATCGCTGAAAATTTGCTTGCTGATAAGGCGGACAAGCAGGTGATAGAACGCTATTTGCAAAGCGCTAATTCTTTCCTCTTTACGAAAACCAGTGACCGCAGCATTATTAGTCAAATGAATGAAATGATACAGGTAATAAAGTATATGCAGCAGGATTTCTTGGATGCTGGCGGGGAAATAGATGCTCAAGGGCTGTATAATTTGAACCGTTTCTTAAATAAATTTGTCATGCTGAAATTGCCCTTGGCTTATTCGGGTGAAACGATGCTGGCGGCATTACATAGCCGGTGGCTATAGCTTTTTAATGTGCATTTGCAAGCTGTTGTTTGCTTGCCTGGAACAGAAGACCACTCCCAAAAGGGGTGGTCTTCTGTGCGTAAAAGACGGTAATTTATCTATTTTTATAAAATTTTAGTTGGAAATAGAGGGATATGTTGGAAATTGTCGAATCTGTGTTTTAAATCTAGTTCAGGAGGCGCTTTGGTGTATATTGCACATATTCGAGAGAAAGACGGCAAAATTCAAACGGTCAAAGAGCATCTGATCGAAGTAAAGGAAGGCTGTGAGCAGCTTGGAGGCAAGATTGGTGCAAGCCATCTGGCGGGACTAGCTGGTTGGCTTCATGACCTAGGTAAAAATACGACTGCTTTTAAAAATTATATCCAGCTCGCAGTAGCAGCGGCGAATGATGGGGATACGAGGGCGCCGAAAAGAGGCTCTGTCGATCATTCGACCGCAGGCGGCAGACTGGTCTATCGCAGGTACCACAAGAAAAGCACGAAAAATACGGATAAGATGGCGGCAGAATGGATCGCCAACTGCATTATTTCCCATCATCAAGGGCTGCGGGATTTTATTGATCCGGGCAAAACATCGCCATTCTTAAAAAGAGTGGATGAAAAGAAGGAAGCAGACATTGAGCAGGGCTATGAGCAAGCCAATGCGGTTTTCTTCGAGCAGCATACCGAGGCTGAGATGGATGCGTATTTTGCCAATGCAGCAGCCGAGCTTGAACAGCTTATAGCGGTTATGCAGAAATATAAACTGCCGAGAATCACCTGTTCGCTGCTGATCAAGTACATTTTCAGCTGCCTGATTGACGCGGACCGAACCAATTCGCGGCAGTTTGAAGAGGAGGAAGCAGCGGAAGCAGCTGAGGATCATGCTCCATTTTTCAAGAGAAGCTACAAGGCTTTAATGAAAAAGCTGGACGAAATGGACGAAGCGGAGGACGCCGACCATCCGATTAACCGCCTGAGACGGGAAATGTCGCTGCAATGTGATACTTTTGCGCTTCGTCCGTCAGGTATTTACACGCTGTCCATTCCTACAGGGGGCGGGAAGACGCTGGCGAGCCTGCGTTACGCGCTAAAGCATGCGATAGAGACAGGAAAGCAGCGCATTATCTATATCGTGCCGTATACAACGATTATTGAGCAGAATGCGCAGGAGATCCGGGATATTTTGCAGGAACACGATATGATTTTGGAGCATCATTCGAATGTCATTGAGGAGTCTGATCCGCCTGAAAAAGTGGAGGAAGCCGAAGCCTATGATATCCGGCGCAAGAAAATCAAGCTGGCGAAAGATACGTGGGATCGCCCGATTATTTTTACAACGATGGTCCAGTTTCTGAATACGTTTTATGCGAAGGGAACGCGGAATGTACGGAGGCTGCATCAGCTTTCAAATGCGGTCATTATTTTCGACGAGGTGCAGTCGGTACCAATCAAATGTATATCGTTGTTTAATGCGGCGCTGAATTTTTTGCATGCATTTGGGCGCTCCAGCCTGCTGCTTTGTACGGCGACGCAGCCTGCTCTGGATGGAGTGAAGCATCGCCTGCAATTGAAGGAAGATGCTGAAATGATCGAAAATCTGGATGAAGTAGGTCGGAGCTTTAAGCGGGTGGAGGTTGTGGATCGAACGACTCCGAGCGGCTGGAAGGCGGAGGAACTGGCGGATTTTGTGCTGGACAGGATGGATGAGATCGACAGCACGCTGGTGATATTGAATACGAAGTCGGCTGTGCGCAAGCTGTTCGCTGAGCTGGAGAAGCGTCAGATTTCAGGGGACTGTGATGCAAGGCTGTTTCATCTCAGCACAAATATGTGCGCGGCTCATCGTAAGGACGTGCTTAAAGAGCTAATAAAAGCACTCGCTGCGGAAGAAAAGGAACGGGTCATTTGCGTAAGCACGCAGCTTATTGAAGCAGGCGTCGACATCAGCTTTGAATGTGTTGTTCGCTCCCTTGCTGGTCTTGACTCCATTGCGCAAGCAGCAGGCAGATGCAATCGGCATGGGAAGGAGGCGATTCGGAATGTTTATATTATAAAGTCTGCGGATGAGGTACTGACGCATTTGAAGGAGATTAGCATCGGTGCGGAGCAAACGCAGCGCATATTGAACGAGATGAAGGAAAATCTGAAGCTTTATGGGGGAGAGCTGTTATCGAAGGCGGCGATGCAGGCTTATTTTAGCTACTACTATGCCCTGATACAAGATGACATGCAGTATCACATACAGAAGCTGAATCAAAATATTTTCGAGCTGCTGGAACTAAACAAGGGATATGCTGATGGTTACCTAGGAAAGAACGGTAAAGCTCCTGAGCTGACCAGCTTTTCGGCGTTGGCTACGGCGGAGCAATATTTTGAAGTCATTAGCAATGTGGCGCGAACGGTACTCGTTCCTTATAACGAGGAAGCGAGAGAGCTGATTCTTGACTTGAACGGCGATCTGAAGGCAGGTGAGCTTGGCGTGCTGCTGCGTAAGCTTCAGCCGTATGTCGTCAACATTTATGACCATGAGTTTAGGAAGCTTGATAAAAATGGTGATATTCAGCCCCTTCTGCATGGCGAGGTGCTGGCTTTAAGTGAAACGGCTTATTCTAAGCAGTTTGGTGTGGAGACAGATGGCGATGGAGAAATGTCGTTAGCGATTTTTGGGTGAAAAGAGAAAAACCCACCTAAGGGCGGGTTTTCAAATGCAAAATCATAAATTTCAATCCACGCTTTTCAGCGACAATTAAAAAAATTGTATTGGATTTGAAATCATTTATTTAAGTAAGGAAATGTATAGTTGTTTCAAGCATTCTTTTAAAATTAAGGCATGTTGTGAGGATTGTGAAATGATTTATAGCAAGCTCTTAAAGAAGAATAGAAAACTCCAGAAAAAACTTGTAAGTGCAAATAAGATCATAAGACGACAAGCTTACAAGATAAAACAGATGGAGCTTGATTTTGCTCAACAAGTGAGTGAAATTCTTCGAAAAAATTAAGAAATAATATTTGGTTATATACTTTTTTTGATGAAAACGGGCGCTGAAAACAAAAACAGCGTATGGCAATCAAATCTGCGATACTTCGAATTTTTCATCTTCCAGCGCCCGTTTTGATATTAATAGAGTTTAGTTTATATAACCACTGGAAAGGAGGACAACCATGCGTAATCAAATCGAGTTTGAGGTATTTGGTAGCTACGCGCTGTTTACAGACCCGTTGACCAAAATCGGGGGAGAGAAGTTCAGCTATCAGGTGCCGACTTATCAAGCGCTGAAAGGGATTGTCGAATCTGTTTACTGGAAACCGACGTTGATCTGGTATATCGATGAGGTTCGTATCATGAACGTCATTCAGACGGAGTCCAAGGGCATGCGTCCGATTGAATATAATGGCGGGAATACGCTTGCCTATTATACCTACCTGAAGGATGTGAGCTATAAGGTTCGCGCTCATTTTGAATTTAATCCTTATCGGGAAGACCTTGTCTATGACCGCAATGAGCATAAGCATCACAACATAGCCAAACGCTCGGTTCAGGCAGGGGGGCGCAGGGATATTTTTCTCGGGACGCGTGAATGTCAGGGTTATGTAGAGCCTTGCGCTTTTGAAGAAGGAACAGGCTTCTATGATGACGTGCCGGAAATGGATTTCGGCAATATGGTGCATGGCATCAGCTATCCTGACGAAACGGGCAGGGAGGAACGAGAAACGCGGCTGTGGCGAGCCAAAATGTATAATGGCGTCATATCATTCATTCGGCCAGAAGATTGTACGTTGACCCGCAAGACGGGAGAAGGCGAGGTCAAGGCATTCGGTCCTGAAAATATGGAGTCGGTAGACTCGCTGCATGAACAGCTGTTTGCAGGGGAGGAGAGGACATGAGCTGGCTCGCTAATTTGAGCAGGACGTATGACAATCATGCGGAGTCTATTGGGCAGTTTGAGAAGAAAAGGAATGGGCGCGAATATGCCCTCATTCCGATCTCGCATACGACTCAGAGCGCCCATATTGAGGTGATCCTGAATGGGCAGGGAGAATTTTTGAAAGCCGAAGTCATTGTCAAGGAAGAAGCAAGTACGATTATCCCTTGCACAGAGGCCGCTGCCAGCCGGACAAGCGCACCTGTTCCGTATCCGCTGTTCGATAAGCTGGTGTACGTTGCGGGCGACTATGCAAGTTATGTAGGTGAAGTGAAAGGTACGCCACATGCAGACTATATGGAGCAACTTCGTACTTGGTGTACATCTCCTTATACCCATCGGAAGGTGGAGAGCGTCTATCGGTATTTGGAAAAAGGGACGCTGATAGCAGATTTAGTTGAATATGAAGTGCTGCATGTTAATGCTGGAGGCAAGCTGCTTGACAAGTGGAGCTCGGATATGGAAGAGAGCGGCAAAGAGAAGCCGGATATTTTTAAAGTTATTGCCTCTGAGCAAAGCTCCGCTTTCGTAAGGTTTGCGGTGCAGATTCCGGGAGATACCGAGCCGAGGCTTTGGCGAGATCGTGCGGTTCAGCAAGCTTTTATCCAATTTTATGACCAGCAGCTGGCGGAGACGGACTTATGTTATGTGACGGGAAAGCAGCTCCCTTATGCAGACAAGCATGCTTCACGTATCCGTAATTCGGGGGATAAAACGAAGCTGATTTCAGCCAATGATACGAGCGGTTTCACGTTTCGCGGACGTTTTCGTACAAGCCATGATGCGGCCTCCGTCAGCTATGAGGTTTCGCAAAAGGCACATAATGCATTGAAATGGCTCATTGAGCGGCAGTCCTTTCATCTGGATGGAAGAGTTTTTCTCGTCTGGGGGCCTGAGCGGCTTGAAATGCCAGATCCGCTGGGTGATATATTCAGTTATCTGAATGAGGAAGACGAGGAAGAAGCGGCTGGAGATGCGGCTCACAAGGAATACGCGAATGAAGTGCGGAAGGCGCTGGGCGGCTACCGCTATGATGGTGACTATAAATCCAATGTCCTTATTATGATTCTGGATGCCGCAACGCCAGGGCGGTTGTCTATTGTGTATTACCGAGATTTGAACAAGGAGCTGTTTATGGACAGATTGCTGAAATGGCATGAATCCTGCTTCTGGCGGCATCAGTACAAGAAAAATGCGCAGGACAAGTACGTTGCTTTTACCGGCGCTCCGGCTACGCGCGATATTGCTTTTGCTGCTTATGGACCACGGGCGAGCGATAAGGTTGTCAAAGGACTGCTGGAGCGGATGCTGCCCTGTATCGTAGACGGACGCCCCATTCCAATAGATATTGTGCGCAGCGCCATTAGCCGTGCGTCCAATCCTGTAGGGATGGACATGTGGGAGTGGGAGAAGACGCTGAGCATCGCCTGCGCGTTGGTCAATAAAACGAATGAGGAGAGGAGCTTTCAAGTGAGCCTAAACAAAGAATTGGACGATCGGAGCTACTTGTTTGGAAGATTGCTTGCTATTGCCGATGTATTGGAGCGCAGAGCGCTAGGCAGGGAGGAGAAGCGGGCTACAAATGCGGTGCGGTATATGAATACGTTTGCCCAGCGCCCGGGTCGCACATGGAGTGTCATTCAGTCGAATCTTCAGCCTTATCAGGCACGGATGGGAACGGACGCATGGTATCTCAACAGCTTGCTGGATGAGGTTGGAGCGAAGCTAAAGCCGGAGGAGTTTACAGATAGCCCGCTTAGCGGACTGTATTTGCTCGGATTTTATAGCCAGCGTCACGATTTATATACGAGCAAGAAGAACAAGGAAAGCGAAGCCGGGAATGGGCAGGATGGCGAGCAGGCAGATGATTCTGAGCTGGAAAATGATCACGAGACTAACGAATAGGGAGAGATTTAAATGAGCGTACTTGACCATAAAATTGATTTTGCTGTTATTTTATCCGTCCGAAATGCCAATCCGAATGGCGATCCCTTGAATGGCAATCGTCCAAGACAAACATATGAAGGGAATGGCGAGATTTCTGATGTGTGCCTAAAGCGCAAAATACGTAACAGGCTGCAGGACATGGGTGAATCGATTCTCGTACAGTCGGATGAGCGCCGTGACGACGGGCATCGTAGCATTAAAGACCGTGTAGATGCGAATGCGGATATTCAGGAGTATGCCAAGGGTAAAAAACAAAACAATGAGCTTTACGCGCAGGCAGCCTGCAAGGCATGGATTGATGTGCGGAGCTTCGGGCAGGTGTTTGCTTTTAGCGGTACCGATGTTTCTGTTGGTATTCGTGGCCCAGTATCTATTCATACTGCTGTCAGCGTTGAGCCAATCTCTATTTCCAGCATGCAAATTACGAAAAGCGTCAATTCGGTGACGGGCAAGGACCCGAACAAGAAGGGTTCGGACACTATGGGGATGAAGCATAGAGTGGATTTTGGCGTCTACGTCATCTACGGCAGCATCAATACACAATTGGCGGAGAAAACGGGCTTCACTAAGGACGATGCGGAGAAGATTAGACAAGCACTTATTTCTCTTTTTGAAAATGACACCTCATCCGCGCGCCCGGACGGCAGTATGGAAGTTCATAATCTTTTCTGGTGGAAGCACCAGTCCAAGCTTGGACAATACTCCTCAGCGAAGGTACATCGCTCCTTGGAAATTCAACTGAAAGAAGGAGTAGTCGAAGGAAAGTCGATCGACGACTATACTTGGACGATTCAGCCGCTTGAGGGCTTGGAGCCTCAAAGATATGTGGGACAATAACGAAGAAGATTTTCTAATGCTTTCCGGCATTCAGCATTTCAACTTTTGCCGGAGGCAATGGGCGCTTATCCATATTGAGCAGCAATGGGAAGAGAATGTACGTACCGTTGAAGGTGCGCATTTGCACCGCAAAGCCGACCAGCCGATGCTGCGGGAGAAGCGTGGGGACAAGCTGATTGTCCGCGCGCTTCCCGTACAATCACGGAGGCTGGGTATTTCCGGCATATGCGATGTAGTTGAGTTCGTTCGAGATAGCTCAGGTGTTCCACTGGCGGGAGAGGAAGGCTTATACCTTCCGTACCCTGTGGAATACAAACGCGGCAAGCCGAAGCGGAATGATTCCGACCGCTCTCAATTAGTAGCCCAGCTCATTTGTCTGGAAGAAATGTTAATGTGCGAGCTGTCGATGGGCTATCTCTACTATGACGAAATCAAGCATCGGGTTGAGGTGCCGGTCACGGAAGCGGACAAAGTGAGGGTCAAGCAAAGTCTGGATGAGATGCGCCACTACTATGAGCGAAATCATACACCGAGGGCGAAGACGGGACCGCATTGCCAGAGCTGCTCTTTAAATACCGTTTGTTTGCCGGAAATGCTGGAGCGAAAACCCGTTTCAAGCTTTATTGAAAGCAGGTTATACGAATGAAAAAGCTGCTGAACACGTTATTTGTAACGATGCCGGATACTTATTTGTCGCTCGATGGCGAAAATATTGTCATCAAGCGTGACGACGAAATTGCCGGACGCTATCCGCTGCATAATTTGGAGGGAGTCTGTACCTTCGGTTATGCGGGAGTCAGCCCGGCACTTATGGGGAAATGCGCAGAAAATAACATCGGACTGACCTTTATGACTCGCAATGGACGATTTTTGGCACGGGTCGTCGGTGAGGATAAAGGGAACGTTGTGCTCCGCAAAGAGCAATATCGCATTTCCGATGATGAGCGCCGAAGCGCTATTTTTGCCAGAAATATGATTTTGGGCAAAGTTTATAACAGCAAGTGGGTGGTTGAGCGTGCCTTGCGGGATCATGCTCTTCGTTTGGATACCGAGCGAATGAAGCAGGTCAGTGCTTCGCTATCGGAATCTATGAAGCTTATTCGTGGCGTGGAGCAGCTGGATATTTTGCGTGGATTGGAAGGAACGGCTGCTGTGCAATACAACTCGGTGTTTGACCAGTTGATTTTGCAGCAAAAGGAGCAGTTCTTTTTCCATGGGCGAAATAAGCGTCCTCCGCTGGATAATGTCAATGCGTTGCTTTCTTTTACTTACTCGCTGCTTGCAAAAGATGTGACAGCCGCGCTGGAGTCCGTGGGACTAGACGCTTACGTCGGCTTTCTGCATCGGGACCGTCCGGGGCGAGCCTCGCTTGCGCTGGATATGATGGAGGAACTGCGGAGCGTATATGCTGACCGAATGGTGCTCTACCTGATCAACAAGAAGGTCGTTAACGGCAGCGGCTTCGTGAAAAAAGAAAATGGAGCCGTCATCATGGACGATGACACGAGGAAAGCAGTGCTCAAGGCGTGGCAGGAACGCAAGCAAGAGAAGATTATGCATCCCTATTTGAACGAAAAGATGGCCTGGGGACTCGTTCCTTACGCTCAGGCCTTATTGCTTGCGAGGCATATTCGTGGTGATTTGGACGAATACCCGCCATTTTTCTGGAAGTAGGTGAGATTGTATGCTTGTGTTAATTACGTATGATGTGAGTACATCAAGCAAGGAAGGGCGTAGAAGGCTCTCGCGAGTGGCGAAAACCTGTCTGAATTACGGTCAAAGGGTACAAAACTCTGTATTTGAATGTATTGTGGATGCGACAAAATTCCGCCAATTGAAGTATGAGTTGGAGGAGTTGATCGATAAGCAGACGGATAGCCTGCGCTTTTACAATTTGGGTGACAATCATAAAAGCAAGGTGGAGCATATTGGGGCAAAAGAAGCCTATGATATGGAGGCTCCGCTCATTCTATAGGCAAAATTTTTTTGCGGATTCTTGGTGCGAATGTGAAGCTCCCATAAAAACCCTAGGGGATTCGCACCTCAGAATTTGTAGTAATTTGTCGAATTTGAGTTACTTCAAGAAAAGTCAAGGTTTGACTCAGATTTTTTTGGTATTATATTTATTGAAAAATGGGGTGATTGATGCCATGATGGGATCAATCACTTGTATTTTCGCTGTCGCACTCCGTACGGAGTGCGTGGATTGAAACATACAACTCATTTACGTCCATTTCTTTTCCTCCGTCGCACTCCGTACGGAGTGCGTGGATTGAAACCTGTGAATGTGCCATCGGCGCCATCACCATTAAGAACGTCGCACTCCGTACGGAGTGCGTGGATTGAAACAATGATGCCATCCTTGAAGAGAACCTTCGTTTCTGTCGCACTCCGTACGGAGTGCGTGGATTGAAACCTCCTCAGTTAATTTAGGTTTATCAATCCGTTGGTCGCACTCCGTACGGAGTGCGTGGATTGAAACACAAGAAAATACGACGACTACGATAAACGTTTAAGTCGCACTCCGTACGGAGTGCGTGGATTGAAACAAGTGTGACAGGATCATGCAACTCGATCATCGTAAAAGTCGCACTCCGTACGGAGTGCGTGGATTGAAACACGTCCCAAAATAAACCCCATCCAGAGACACGCGTCGCACTCCGTACGGAGTGCGTGGATTGAAACCATTCGAGGTGATATTTAGTTGTAACGATCCTCGGTCGCACTCCGTACGGAGTGCGTGGATTGAAACCCTGTATCATCAATAGCCAAGACATAAAAATTAGTCGCACTCCGTACGGAGTGCGTGGATTGAAACACTTTCGGGAATATCTATTAGCTCCAGCTTGTTAGTCGCACTCCGTACGGAGTGCGTGGATTGAAACATCGTTCGGGAGCCTGACTTGCTGCTTGAGCATGGTCGCACTCCGTACGGAGTGCGTGGATTGAAACCATCTATACCCCGAAACGACCTATGAAAACCTTGGGTCGCACTCCGTACGGAGTGCGTGGATTGAAACCGCTTGGTCGGCTTGCTAACCGTGAGCTGCGTGGTCGCACTCCGTACGGAGTGCGTGGATTGAAACAGTTGAGTGTGAAAAATTCTGAGATGCCAAATGGGTCGCACTCCGTACGGAGTGCGTGGATTGAAACTGCAGGATCTTGAAGCAATTGTGATCGATGATAGTCGCACTCCGTACGGAGTGCGTGGATTGAAACCGAATGGGGCGATCCACCGCCAGGCGGCATTATTACGTCGCACTCCGTACGGAGTGCGTGGATTGAAACTCATCGCAATAGGATGTAACCTCATACCCCATCTTGTCGCACTCCGTACGGAGTGCGTGGATTGAAACATACTGCCCGCCTCCTTTATTGGACATAAGCCCGAGTCGCACTCCGTACGGAGTGCGTGGATTGAAACAGCCTTGAAAACATGAAGGAATTTATCAAGGCAAGTCGCACTCCGTACGGAGTGCGTGGATTGAAACCTCAAGCTTTTCATATATTTACGTGTAAAGTCTGTGTCGCACTCTGTACGGAGTGCGTGGATTGAAACGTGTTGAAGGGAATTTTCCGCGCGGCGAAGCTGGGGTCGCACTCCATACGGAGTGCGTGGATTGAAACTCCCTAAAGGTTAATCCGCGAACTGACGTTCTATGTCGCACTCTGTATGGAGTGCATGGATTAAAATTTTGAATTAGAGGTAGATGCGACCTTTCAAAAAAAGTCGCACTCCGTATTGTAGAAGAACAGTAAGTGTCACGGACTCAAGGTAAGATTAAAAATCAACTTAAGAGGTCATATGAAATACGCAGGACCTCGAGTAGCACAGCCTAATTTTTAGCAGTAAGACAGCGGAAAATTTCATGATAGCACGGGCCTAACGCTAGAATTTAGCGTTAGGCTTTTTTTGTTTTCAAGCTCCTTTTAGCTGGTGTTTGGAGATAGGCATAAGCAAATTTACTTATAAAAACAGTTAAATCTTTGTTATAAAACACAAAATTACAATAAAATATTTCTGTATTAGTGCCTACTATTTTAAATTAAAATTACTAGAATTGTATTAACTTTCCTTTATCAGGCGCCGATAATGATAGAAATAAAATAAAGTTAAACATATACAAATTACCATCTGAGAGGGAGACACAAACGAATGGGTGATCAAGTGCTAAATTATGGAGATATTCGAATGACCTCCTATGAGCTTGTCCGTTTGCATGAACTGGAAGTCGTGAAAAGTGTCAATGACCATGCCTATTTAAGGTTTTCAGGCGTAATTCATGAAGAGAAGAAGGATAGCTATGTCAATCAGACTACGGCACAGACACCGGTAAAGGTGCTGCTGAAGGACAAGGGGACGGGAAAGGAAGAAGTGCTGTTCAGCGGCTTTGTGCTTGATGTGGAGGTAAAGGCGGTTCGCGGCATTTATTATATCGAGGTAAAAGCGGTCTCCTATACGTATTTGCTCGACGTGAAGCGGAATAAGCGCTCTTTTCAAAATCCGAAGCTAACATATATCGGGCTGGTGGACGCCGTCATTTCTAATTACTCCAAAGCGGATTGTATAGATGCAGCCAGCCAAGGCCAAGCGATTCAAACGATTGTGATGCAGTATGAGGAGACGGATTGGCAGTTTCTGAAGCGTATCGCTTCACGGTTTTATACGGTGCTTGTTGCTGCGGCTGAAATGAGCGCGCCGTGCTTCTTTCTGGGACTGCCAGAGGGTCAGGACAAGGGCAAGCTTGTGGCCAAGCATTATACCGCGAAAAAACGGGTTTCGGAGTATCAATATGCAGTAGAAAATGATGTGCCCGGCATTGATGATCAGGACTACACCGTGTATGAGGTAGAAAGCGAACGGCTGCTGGTGCCCGGCAACGAGGTGCTTTTCAAAGCCAGAAAGCTTGTTGTAGGGCGTGCCGTATCCTGTATGAAAAATAGTATTCTCACCCACACCTATCAGCTGTTCCCCAGAAAAGGTCTGCGGCAAAAGAAGGAATATAATCAAGCGATCATTGGTGCTTCCATTCAAGCGACGGTCGTCAAAATCAATAAGGATACGGTTCGTGCCAAGCTGGATATGGATGATCAGGAGGACCCAAATACCGATTATTGGTTCCCCTATTCCACGATTTATGCCTCGGAGGGCAACACCGGCTGGTACTGCATGCCGGAAGAGAACGACAACATTCGGATTTATTTTCCCAGCAGCAAGGAAGAAGAAGGCTACGCAATCAGCTCGGTCAAACGTGGAGCGTCTTCTGGTGCCAAAGCATCGAGCGGTTCATCAGGTTCAACAGGAGCAAGTGGATCAACAGGGGCAGCAGCTTCGCGGGCTGTTGTGCCAGCTGCCTCCGCTTCTGGCGGGGCCGAGGACGACGGCTCGGATTGGATGTCCAATTCGGACCGTAAAAGCTTTCGCACGAAGTACGGAAAAGAAATTGTATTGGAGCCGCATCAGATCGTCATTCAGGCAGGCGGCATGTCGATCGTCATCAGCGATGCGCAGGGCATCCAAATTACGAGCGATCAAAACATTAGCATAAATGCAGGCGGCAGCATGATGATGAAGGCTAAAAACATTCAGCTGTCAGCGGGCAAAATCGAGCTGAGCGGCAAAGCGAATACGATTACGCTGGGCGACAGCCTCGTCAAGGTTGACGGCGAAGAAATCAAAATGAATTAGAAGGGCGCATATGGCGATGAATAAACAGCAGGTGATCCAGCATTTTACCGAGCATCATGGCATGCCGGCGTTCGAACAGCAGATTGTGGAGCTGGAGCATTATTTTTTGCAAAATAAAGCAGGGCTGGTGGACGGTTTGATCGCTTCCTTCCGTCAGATGTGCGGACATCTGCACCTTCTCCAGCAGAATGGGCGGAAGGGGCCGATTGCTTTTATTCACTATTCGATGCTTCGCACCTCCGTTTTGGATCAGTCGTTCACTTACAAGATGGAAGGCTACTCGGAAAAATGGTACGGCGACCCCTCACCTTTCTTTCATGCTTATGATACAAGCTGGCTGTATCAAGATATCCCTATTATCCGGCAGGTACTGGACAGGGCGCGCAAAACGTATATGAATCAGATTAGGGCAGGCGAGGTAGAGCGGATGGTGCTTAGGCAGCTTGAGGTGCTTCATCCTTTTGTTGTCGCTATTGCACGTATCGCTATGCCGCTAGCGATTCAGCTGCCTGAATATAAGGCGCTCATAAAGGCGCCTGTGCTGCGTGTGAGAGTTGGCGAATATATGGATTTCAGCGAGGATGTTTATGTGGAGCATCAGGAGCCGCGCGATGAGCGGGATATTCGAAATCGTCTGGAACAAGACCAGGGGCAAGGGCATAGACAGGGGCAAGGGCAAGGCGGCATTCAGCCTTATGACAGCTTGCGGGGGCTGGATTTGAAGGGCGTAAAGTGTAAAGCAGCTGATTTGCGATATGTGGATTTCAGTGATAGCGAGCTGACCGATAGCGGGTTTCAGAGCTGTGCCCTTATTGGCTCGAGATGGCAGGCTTGCTCCGCCGCAGGGGCGGATTTTCGGCACTCCTTACTAACGGATGCCGACTTTCGGCATGCCGATTTGCGCGGAGCCCTCTTCGAGCATTGCAGCGGGCAGCCGTTTAAAGAGGGGCTTCACCGCTTCCCTGGACTGCTTGGCGTACAGTTTGATGGTGCGAATTTGGCAGGGGCGAGCTTTGTTGGCGCAAGGCTGGGGCGGTCGAGCTTTGAAGGCGCCAATCTGGAGCAGGCTGTTTTTTCTGCGATAGATCAGCAGCTTTTCCCGCTATCCGAGCAGCAAAGGCAGGTCATTCAATGGGTATGAGCGGGTGCGGGCGCAGTTGGAAGGGGGAGCGCAATGAGTGAGTATTTTATTTTAAAGGAAGATCAGCAGCTGGATGGTACCTTTAAGCCGCCTAGATTTGACAATGGCAAGCCTTTTGCACAGCTGCCTGCGATTTCCGTAGTGGATGTGGCGGCTCAAGGAGATGTCGAGGTGCTGGACTGGCTGGAGCGGCCAATCCGCATGGTATCTGACAAGATAAAAACGATCGCCATTAAATATAACGCCCGGATTGCTTTCAAAAGAGTGTATTTCATGAACCGGGAGCAGCAGTTCCAGCCGCTTTATTGGGCTATGCAGGTTCCGCCCATCGACGCGCTATCGGTTCAAAGCAGCTTTCATCCGGATCAGACGATAAAGCGGCTGGTGCTCGCGCGGAGCAAAATAGCAGGCCATCATATTTTTACTCTTGCGGGGGTGAGAGAGCCTTATCTCGTCCTTAGCTTGGCGGCGGCTGAGAGCTTGCTGCGCCGGGAGGCGACGGGGGTTACGCTTAACCGGGTCGAGGTAGATGAGGAGGGGCCGCATGAAGCGTTATATGGATGAACAAATATTGGATACGTGGATCAGGAAGCCTCATGCAGATACAGCGGACCGCGAGCCGCAATGGGTAGTTGAAGGCGAAGGGGGCTTTATCAGAATAGACGGACAACCATATCGCATGCAGGAGCTGCGGCTGCTGGATGGGCGCGTAAGCTTAATGCTGCCTTCCTCGTTATCGGCGATGCAAGAGTCGGGATCACTCAAAGCGCAGGTGGAGGCCAAGCAGCAGCGAAAGCATGAGCAGTGGTCATTTACCGATGAAACGAAGAGCATCGTATGTACGCTCAGTTGGTTAAAGCATGAGCTGCAGCGGCCTTACCTCGAGGGATTTGCACAAGCGATGGTCGTGAAAATCAAGCAAATGCGCCCAGAGCTGCTGCTAACGGGCGGCGGCATGCTTAAGCCGGAGGCACATGAAATCGCCTTCTACGAATGCCTTCTTCCAGAAGGAGAGAAGTCCGTTTATCAGGTTGTAGGGATGACCGTGTTTGCCGGGAGAGTGTTGATGAGCAGCTTTCAATTTCCGCTGCGCGAGGTAGAGCTGTGGCAGCAGCTGGCCCATGCGGCTATCTCGACGCTTAAGCTGGCGGAATCATCATAGAACGGATGAGGAAAAGGCGAGGGGGAGTAGGACATGATGTTTACGATGCTGCTGCAAGCGCTTATGAACGGCATGCTGGAGGGCGAGCATTTTTATGTAGTCAGAGGGGCCGTATTAAAATGCAGCGAAGGCTCCGATCCGGGTGTGCTTAATTTGCCGACCTCCCATGGCGTCTATATTAAAGACCAGCCTGCCTTGCATGTGATGGATGCCGTTCCAATCGACAACATCAGCCATTTTGGCTTTTGCAAAAAAACGGGCGGTGTCTGCGAGCCATTGACCTGCGGGCCATGGACAGATGGCAAGAAGGATGTGCTTATCGACGAGCAGCCCGCACTGCTTAGTAAATCCCAATTAATGTGCATGACTGGAGGCACCATTACGATCGATCAGGATGGGCAGCTGTAGCCATTGAAGGGCGCTGAGGGGGATGATGATGAAGGAAAAGCAAGCGGAGGAAACAGCGGCAGATTACAAGGATCTGCGCTTCGTGTGGCCCTATGGCAAGCTGCGGCTAGAGCAGCTGGAAATCATTCATGCATTTGGGGAGCATGGCAAATTAATTGTAGTGGGTACCGTAGCAGAGGAAAAGGAAGATGAAATTATAACCCATGCATCGGCAAATGATCATATCGGGGTGTACCGGGTACTCAAGGATGGCAG
This sequence comes from Paenibacillus sp. Leaf72, assembly GCF_001422685.1. NCBI lineage: Bacteria > Bacillati > Bacillota > Bacilli > Caryophanales > Paenibacillaceae > Paenibacillus > Paenibacillus sp. Leaf72. The sequence goes on from NZ_LMLV01000005.1 coordinate 166,595, forward strand.
GAAGCAGCCGCTCTTTCTTGGACAGCTGCATCATGTCGAGCTGCATGCCGCAAGGGATGGGGTTCGTGTGCAGCTTGAAGTCTTGTCCCATACCTATGATTTTGATACGCGCCGAAAGAAGCGTTCTTTCCAAAGCACAGATCATACATACAATGAGATTGTATGGTCTATTGTACGCGAGTATGGGCGTGGAGACGTTATTGATACGGCATTTGGGAAGAAGAAGACGGGTAAATTTTTGATGCAATATGAGGAGACGGATTGGGAATTTCTCAAACGCTTGGCTTCTCATGTTGGGGCGGAGCTGGTACCGGATATTGCGGCACATAAACAGCAGTTCTGGATTGGCATTCCGGATGGCAAGGCTCCGATTGAGCTGGAAGGCCATCCCTATGAAATCAAGCGGGAATTAGCGCCTTATTTAGAACGGGAAATGAACCATGAGTCTGGCGGGCTAGAGCAGCATTATACGTCCTATCGGTTTGAGTGGGGGAAGCTGCTCCAGCTTGGCGATGAGGTGAAGCATAACCATGTCACCTATTTCATTACGAAGCGGCATGGATGTCTGAAGCATGGGCTGCTTCAGTGGAGCTATGAATGTGCGCTGCCAGAGGGCTTGAAAAAGCGCAAACTGCATAATCTGGCGATCATTGGAGCTTCTATCAATGGCAGCATTATCGACGTGGAGCGCAATCAGGTCAAGCTGCATCTGGAGATGGATAGCAAGCAGGATGCAGGAGAAGCGCAGTGGTTCCCGTATTCAGCGGAAGGGAATCAGGTGCTGTACATGCTGCCGGAGAAGGGGGCAGCGGTTAAGCTCTATTTTCCAAGCGCAGATGAGGATGAGGCGATTGTAACCCATGCGGTGCGGATGAAGGCGGAAGGAGCACAGCAGGAGAAAAGCCACAAGACGATGGCCGATCCGGGTGTTAAGTCATTTGGCAATCCGCAGGGCAAGGCCTTCAGCCTGGGGGACAGCGAGCTGCATATGACCGCGCAAGAGGGAGCGCTGTTCATTTCGCTGAACAAGTATACGGGTGTGATGCTGAACAGCTCGACGGCTGTACAGATTCAAGCCGCTGGCTCGCTGAATCTAAGCGGCGGTTCGATTGAAGTAAGCGGTGAAGAAAGTCTCTACATTCAGACGGCAACGGAGTCGATCGACTTAGGGGAAGAAGTGAATGTAAAGGGAAGCGAGATTGAGTTAAAAGCAAGTGTGACGAAAACGTATGAGCGAATATTAAGCCCGTTTGAGCAACAGGTGCAAGAAAAGGGAATCAAGCGAGTGGCGGCTGAGCGGATGATGGAAAACCAACTGGCGCGAGGCAGTGGGGAATTAAAGGCGCTAAAAAATGAAGCGTTGGAGCTTTGGGATTTGGCGGTAGATGCAGCGGATATCTTAATTAACTCGGATACGGTGTACGAGTGGGTGAGCGGTAAAGAGGCCGCGCCGCTGGAAGAACGCAATGATCTGATGAAAGGATTTTTACAAGCGGTAGATTATGGCATGGAAACGGTGACGCTGCAGAAATCGGGAGGAGAGATCTGGAGCGATATCACTTCCGCTGCCACAAGCTTTGTACAGCCGATCGTGGACATGCCTACTTTTAATCCGATGATGTTTAATCCGGCCTTTATATTAGTCCCGAAAAGCATGACGCTGAATCCAACCGAATTGCTCTTTCAAACGAAAGAGGAGAGCGAGGAAATCGGACAGAAAACGATGGAGGGCTATATTCGCATTGTGGATGCGGGCACGATGGTTTTAGGTGCAGCGGGAGCGACGAAGTCCCTTGCCAAAGGGGTGGGCAAAGGCGCTAAGAACGGGTATACGGATGGAGGAGATGGCCCAGAGGGGAAGAAGGATAAAGATGGAGAAGGGAAGCCGCTTCTCACAGATCAAATGGACGAAGCAGCCGCGGCAGCATCAAAGGACGGGAAGCTAAAAACGAACGCGTCCACGCTGGAAAAGCTATTGGATGAGCTGGAAAAGGAAGGTATACTGGTAGAAAAACTGCGTAATGCTGTGCTGGAAATGCTGCCTTTCCGTGTAGTTGTGAAGCAGACCGCCGATGGCTCGAGGTTCTGGCAGATGATGAGCCAAGCGGAATATAGGCAGATGACGCGGATGGATGGCGATGGTGGCGGTAAGCATGGTCCTGAGGGGAATAAACTGGGTACTGGTAAGGTTGGAGATTTTAGTGACATAGAGGGAGCGTCGATAGATGAAATATTATCTCGAATACCTACAGATGCAAAGAGACGTGAGTTATTTCCAATTGAAGGAAAAGTGATGGAAGGTTTCGAATATAAATGGGTAGAAGATGGGCAAACAATACGTGTTCGTGTTCATGGTCCTGACTCATCACCTGATATTCCAGCAGGGAGTAATGCTGCTAATGGTTGGATAGTAAGAATTCAAAAAGGTAAAAAATATTTTGATCCTGTAACAGGTGAATATCAGCCTCCCGGCATATCAAACCCTGCTAGCGAGTTTTATAATGAAGATCTTATTAACCGTACCCACATACCTATTAAATCTCCTGACTAAGTAGGAGAAGAGTGGAGGATGAAGAAATGAAACTAGTTGAAAAATTGAATTCTATATTTTCAATGGACGATGAGGTTGAGAAAGAAAATGCAATCGAAGCAATAGGGGATATTTTAGAATATGGAGGTCTGGATACCAACGAGATAATTGAAGGCGTTAATTCATTAATATCATATGTAGTTTTAGAGAAAAATGATACATTAAAAGAAAGTATTCTACATACTATTAATAACGCTATAGTCTATCAGAATGTAGCTGCTGAAATCTCATTGGATGTATTTATTCCTTATATATCATCATTGAAAGTAGAGTATCTGACGTATGTAATATCGTTCTTGGGCTTTTCAGGGAATCATAAGTATGTACCAATTTTAGAGACATTTTTAATTCATCCTAGTAAAGAAATACAAGAGGCAGCTAAAGAGGCGCTTTCTGAAATTAAATATAGGAATTCTAATATTAAAGAGTAATGATGAGTTTTCTTTATTATAGCAGGGTCATAAAAACAACTAACAACAGGCATGTTAAGAGATATAGTTTTTAAGAGTTCGGTGAACATAGTGGGAGGGGGATGTATTAAGATTAAGTACGGATCTATTTATCCATTACCAGATAATACTTTACTATTTGAAAAAGCGCGTAAATGGAGAATTAAATTACCAGAGGCGTATAAACAATTTATTACATAATATAATGGTTCTTCTCCTGAAAAAGATAGCTTTATATGTAACGGTCATAGTTACACGATTGATAGGTTTTTGTGTATACTAAAAGTAACTGGGGATAGGGATAATGAGTTCTATGATATTGGTGTAGTTAGAACCCAGTTGGATGAAAGGATTGTTTCAGATGAAGATTTAGTAGGCACTGAATTGTTACCGATAGCGGTTTTATTTGCAGGTGATTTTGTGTGTTTAGACTATCGTAATAATGCTAAAGAGCCTTCTGTATGTGTTTGGAATCATGAAGAATCGACAGACGTAGAACCGGTCACATATTTTGCGAGTGCGAGTTTCGAAGAGTTTCAAGCAATGTTAACTGAATAAAAATTAGGGATGCTCAGACTCCTTACCGATATTCATATAAGCTTATTTACAACCCCAACTATAAACAACAAGCCAAAAACTAAAAAACTCGATAAACTTGCAAAAGCTTATTCCAACTTGAACCATGAGTTAGGAATGAGCTTTTTGTTATACTGTTGAAAAATAAAATCCGCCCTGATTATGATTGGAAGTAAGATTGAGGTAAGCGGTGAAGAAAGTCTCAACATTCAGACGGCAACGGAGTCGATCGACTTAGGGGAAGAAGTGAATGTAAAGGGAAGCGAGATTGAGTTAAAGGCAAGTGTTTCATGAAAAATAAAATGGAGCCGTTATCATGGACGATGACACGAGGAAGAGGTGCTTAAAGCGTGGGAGGAACGCAAGCAGGAGAAGATCATGCACCCCTATATGAATTAAAAGATGGCTTGGGGGCTCGTGCCTTACGCCCAAACCTTATTGCTTGCGAGGCATATTCGTGGTGATTTGGACGAATATATGCCATTTTTCTGGAAGTAGGTGTTCATATGCTCGTATTAATTACGTATGATGTGAGTACATCAAGCAAGGAAGGGCGTAGAAGGCTCTCACGAGTGGCAAAAACCTGTCTAAATTACGGTCAGAGGGTACAAAACTCCGTATATGAATGTTTTGTAGATGCGACAAAGTTTCGCCAATTGAAGTATGAATTGGAGGAGCTAATCGATAAGCAGACGGACAGCCTGCGCTTCTACAATTTGGGTGATAATCACAAAAGCAATGTGGAGCACATCAGTGCAAAAGAAGCCTATAATATGGAAGCGCCGCTTATTCTATAAGCGAAAAAATTTTTGCGGATACATGGTGCGAATGTGAAGCTCCCATAAAAACCCTGGGGGATTCGCACCTCAGATATTGTAGAAAATTGTCGAATTTGAGTTGTTTTATGCAAAGTCAAGGTTTGATCCAGATTTTTATAGTATTATATTTATTGAAAAATGGGGCGATTGATGCCATGATGGGATCAATCACTAGTATTTTCGCTGTCGCACTCCGTACGGAGTGCGTGGATTGAAACTTTACTGCGACAAGGCGTTTTACAATCGTCTTTACGTCGCACTCCGTACGGAGTGCGTGGATTGAAACAGCGCCATAGCCAAGAAGTTTCGGCTGACGCAGTAGTCGCACTCCGTACGGAGTGCGTGGATTGAAACCTTGTGATTATACGACCGATCATACAATCGTACTCGTCGCACTCCGTACGGAGTGCGTGGATTGAAACTAATGGATGGCCTATTGATCAAGCCTAGATTGGAGTCGCACTCCGTACGGAGTGCGTGGATTGAAACTGGCTGAACTTATTAAGCAAGAAGAGGCTGGAGCTGGTCGCACTCCGTACGGAGTGCGTGGATTGAAACATCCTCAATCAGCTCCACGCTTGACCAATCATACCGTCGCACTCCGTACGGAGTGCGTGGATTGAAACCAAAGCCACTTAATAACAATAGACACTCCCCACCGTCGCACTCCGTACGGAGTGCGTGGATTGAAACGACCTTAGGACGAAAGACGATATGTCTATCTCGTTGTCGCACTCCGTACGGAGTGCGTGGATTGAAACACAGTCTGAACGGCGGCACTAGTTGCCGTTGTCAATGTCGCACTCCGTACGGAGTGCGTGGATTGAAACTCGTCGTCGTCTTCATCCATTTGAAACTTAATCAGTCGCACTCCGTACGGAGTGCGTGGATTGAAACACCGTAGTAAAGGATACGAAGAGGGCGCATTTATGTCGCACTCCGTACGGAGTGCGTGGATTGAAACTAGAGCCAACGCTAGAATACGATAAGACGCTTAAGGTCGCACTCCGTACGGAGTGCGTGGATTGAAACTTGTTTATATTGTTGGGTTGCCGTTGCTTTCGCAGTCGCACTCCGTACGGAGTACGTGGATTGAAACCCAAATAACATCTTGATCCCAATCTAACTCAATTCGGTCGCACTCCGTACGGAGTACATGGATGGAAACTTTTATGTACTTATAGGGAGATGAATATTGTATCTCTGTCAATAGAGTAGACACAAGAAACCGAGATTTTTAAGCTGCCTTTCGGTACCTGCGTTCGCATTCATTGGGAGTGAGATACCCGATGGTCGAGTGAATG
>NZ_LMLV01000006.1:0-109784 GCF_001422685.1 Paenibacillus sp. Leaf72
CGTCCGCCGCTAACTATCAGGAGTGCAAGCACTCCATCAAGTCCGCTCGACTTGCATGTATTAGGCACGCCGCCAGCGTTCGTCCTGAGCCAGGATCAAACTCTCCATTTAGGTGTTGTTTGACTTGCTCATTACTTTTTTGTATCGCTTTACATTAACTTAAGTTAATGTGGCAGTTTCACTCGTTGTTCAGTTTTCAAAGAACAATTTCTCTTGTTTGCGTTTCGTTCGTGTCTGCCGTATGTCTCAGCGGCGACTCATATAATATATCACGGGTGCCTAGAAGATTGCAAGTGTTTTTTCAAAAAAACTTTCAACTTTTATTAAACCCGCATTACAGCGCCTTTTTCCGGCGTTTCAAACCCTTATTTACCGCGAAAAACCCACTTCTTGCTGCCTATAAAATTGAGCACTGTCGTCACCCCTGTAACGAGCAGCTTTGCCAGCCACTCGTTAACAAGCATCTTTTCAGATACGAAATACAATAGGGGTAACGACAGGCCTAGAACCGTACAGCTCAAAATAGTAAACCTTATCGCCTGTGCTTTATCAAACTTGCGTTCTCTTCGCTGCTCCGGCCCTTTGCCGAACGTCAGCCAGGAATTCATAACGTAGCTGTTCACAATACCTGCTCCATAAGAAATCACCTGTGCACCAACGAAGTACACACCCAGCCATACCAAGAGGCTAAACACCATAAAATCGACAGCCGTATTTACGAGCCCTATCATATTAAACATTATAAACTGCCTGATTGTTTGCCTCATTGCACCCTGGGACATGTTGCCGCTCCTTTGTCTTCCTAGCTTCTTTACTCAAATGTTTGTATGGCTCAGCTTCCTGGCACTAGCCGCTGTAGAGCACCCAGCTTGGGAACCAACGCAATATATGAGCCACATATGTTTTGCTGAAAGGCAAACCAGATAATACAGGATAAAACATAATGAACAGCACAACCGCTGCTGCGACGTATAGGCCTAGATATTTTCTCCACTTCGGATTTTTCTCCTCAGCCGTCTGGAACATATAGAGAATCGCCATGACCATGAATGGCACCATCGCAAAATAATGATAAATAAACGTCAGCCTTGGCACCAGCATCCACGGCAAGTATTGCGACAGATAAGCGATCCAGACAATGTACATTCGTTTGTCCTTGCGCTTAAGGCTTATATAGAAGGCACCTATTACCGCGAATAGCCCCGTCCACCAAATAAGTGGATTGCCGAAAACGGAAATCGACGATACATCATTCGCATTTTCTAAATCCTTGCCGCTATAATACCACACCGGGCGTTTCATAAACGGCCATTCCCACCACTGCGAGGAATAAGGATGCGTGGCAACCAGTTCGCTGTGATAAGAATACATATGCTCCTGCTGACTTACAAGTCCTTCAAATGTATATTTGCCATCGCCTGCGTTCAGCACCGGGATAAAGGACAGGCTGTAAATGACAGCCGGTATGGCGATATACGTAACCAAACAGCTCGCGAGCGTCAACAGCGTATTGCGCGGGAAAGCCTGAATGACGCGCTTATACATTTCCCTCTGCTCAGCATTCCCTGTGCTAGATGCAAGCGCACGCTTGGAAGCTGCATATTGCTTGTAGCGTTCGAACAAGGATAGGCCCAACATAACGGCAAGCCCTGCCCCGCCGTAAAGGACGATCCATTTGGACGCGGCACCGATGCCGAATACGACCCCTGCGAGCGATAGCGGAACGAGCGTCTTCCTTAGTGCTACTAAATAGAAGTTCATTCTATAGTAACGGTACATGAAGTAGAACATCAGCATAATGAAAAATACGGCGTACACATCGATCGTCGCAATGCGCGTCTGTGTGAAATGCATGAAATCGGCCGCCAGCAAAATCGCGCCAGCCGCTGCATAAACCGTGCGGTAGCGGAACAGCCGCAGCACGAATATATACATAAGAGGAATCATCGCAATGCCGAACAGCGTTCCAATAATCCGCCAGCCGAAGGGGCTGAGCCCGAACAGCTTGATGCCAATGGCGATGAGTATTTTGCCCAATGGCGGATGTGTATTTTCATATACGGGCAAATCCTCAAGGAACTCATACGCAGTACGTGCATGATAAATCTCATCGAAGTATGAGCCGTTCCAATAGGTCGACTTGTAAGCTGCCGAGCTTTGCTCATCAAATAGATGCTCCACAGGGCCAAAACGCGGGTCCTCGGCCGCTGCCGCATTAGAGCCGATATAAACAATGTCTCCAATAGGCAGCGGCTGATCGCTTCCACTTGGATAAAAGGCCATTTCCTGCAGCGAGAAACCAGTTGAAGCAACCGTAACCTTGGCATATCTCGCGCTCACATTAAGCGGCTGGACGACCCATTTTAGATCATCGCCGATTTTCAGCTCGACTTCTACACCGCCGCTCCACGCATCCGGTGAATTTCCGAACTCCAGCTTGAGCTTGCCGGCTCCCACACCTCCAAACATATTGACCCGCTCCAGCTGCTGCGTCTGGCCAAGATCAACATAAAAGCTTTGGCCATTCTGCTGCGGCTTCCAGCCTGTATTCAGGCTGTTGAACGAGCCCAAATTAAGCAGCGCCACAATCGCATAGACAACAGTAATGCCGCCCATCCACCACCAGTCCTTGCGGGTGAGCTTATTGCCGCTCTTATCAGAGGTAGAAGCCTGCAGTTCCTTGCCCTTAGGAGTGCTCTGCGGCTCCAGCTCCTTAAGTGCCTGCTGGTCCGCTTCCCGAAGTTCTTCCTGCGTCAGCGGTGGAACTGGTTTGGGATCATTTTTCACATAGAGAGAATAACCAACATAAAGCAAATAGGCGAACAAACACAAATTCGTAATGGAGCACAAAATGACAATGCCGTCGGTCACCGTATGCTGACCTGCCTCGCTAAATGCAAGCACGTACCCGACATTAATGAAATGCGTGACACTGAAACCCATCATGAGATGCAGCAGCCGCCGATCCTGCGACTCGATATAGGCGAATACATACAGCAAGATGACAGGGAACAGATAACGCTCATGCATTTTCGTCGCAAATAGAAACACGATTGTGATGAGAATAATCGCAATAAAATAAGAGATGCCCAGATTGCGCTTTGGCTTGCCCTTAAAGGAGAACCATAGTGCCGCCACAACAGCTAGTACTATGGCAATATTGCCCCATGTTTTATAAGACAACAGCAGCCAGCTGCTGTCCAGTGAAGCCCAGTTCCCTCCCGTGAGCGCGTATAAGTTGAACGCATTCAATGTTGCGTACGGATAGGAGGATAACGTTGCTTTGTAAAGCTCAATAACACCCATTAAACCGCCATTATTCAAGAAAAATGGAGCCGCAAGCACTAGAAAAGCAATCAAGCCATAAGCGACGCTCATCAAGGCGCGCTTCCAATCGCGTTTATGCCAATAAGCGAGCAGGACAACCGGGGCGAAAATTAAAGCCTGCGGTTTAATGAGCACAGCAAGCGCGAACCAGATACCGCCTCGTTCCAGACGCTCCCCCGCCATGCTGCTAATGGCCATAATGAGAAACAAGGTGAAGAAGGAATCCACCTGTCCCCAGCCTGCTGAATTGATCCAAATCGCCGGGTTAAAGACATAGAGCAGGGCAAGGCCTGTCGCTGCTGCCGGATTGAGCTTTGTTTTGGCAAACCGGTAAATGAGCCAGCTGGACACTAGATCGGCCACGATGGCCGGGAGCTTGAAGAGCAGCGTTGCTCCGCTTGTATCCGGATTTATGCTGAACCATGACTTGATGGCAGCAAGAACATACAAAATATAGACGTAGCCCGGCGGGTAGTCTGCAAAGACCCCTTCTTCATAAAACTGCTGTACGCCATTCTGATAGGCGCGATCCGCCCAGTACATAAAGGTCTTAATATCGTTGACGTAGCCCGGCACCTTAATCGCAACCCATAGCCTGAAAATAAGAGCTGCTGCCATAGCGGCAATCAGCCAGCCACGATAGGAAGTGCTGGATTTGCCAAGCGGCTGCGTCCGAAGCATTTTTCGATAGAGAAAAACAAACAAGAGGCCGAATAAGGCCGATATTGATAATACGGGAAAAGCGGATATCTTTTTCGGGTCCATCTTTTCAGCATCTGTCGCTCCGCCCCCACCACCTGTCAGCTGCGATGGCTCGAAGGACATGATTTGAACGTTTTCAGGCTTTGCTGGAAGCTGCTCCATTTTCAAATCGTCGAACAGCGCTGTTCCCGTGTTCAAGCTTCCGTAGCCGCCCAGGCTGATGCCCATTTGCAGCTCCTTCTGTTCTGGGCCTGTCCGGCCGTAAAATTCGAGCAGCTTCCACTCGCCCGCCGTATCAGTCAACTGTGGAAATGGATCGCCCACTCCTACAATGAACAGATTTGCCCCGATTGCATCGCTCTTTGCATCTGAAACCTTGACCCAGCCGCTCACATGGTAATAAGCGTCCGGACTTACGGTCAGCTTCTGTATCCATTTGGCATGGTTCGGCTGAAAGTTCTGAATCTTAGCTGCGCCGGTGCCTGAATAAACATCGGACTGCTCCAGCGTGAAGCGCGATACGCTCTCCCCAGCCTCCCACACATCCTGCGTCCATGACAAAGGTACACCGGACTCCGCATCCTCGAAGCCAGCATTATGTATAATATTAAATTCCTCCGCGAACACCTGCTTGCCGCCATAAGGCAAAAAACTGAATAAGAGCATTACCATGCATATGACCAACCGCAAACTTCTCATTGAACCTTTCAGCAACGTCTGTTCACCTCTGATTTCTATAGTCATTACCTCGCTAAGATAGCTTTTTTTGTCTGAAAATACATATTCACTTTAAAGGAAAATACGGCACGGGTCAATGGACGGAGGCGGCATCAGCTTGTTGCCTGACATAAAGCACGTTTCAACAGCTTTCCTAGCCCTATTATAGAAAAAAACCTGCTGAAGCCACAGGCCTCAACAGGTTAGTAGAAAAATATGATCGGCTATTCGCCCGCCAGATTGCGCATATGCGGGAACAGCAGCACGTCGCGGATGGAAGGCGCATCAGTCAACAGCATGACCAGACGGTCGATGCCGATTCCTAGTCCGCCCGTTGGCGGCAAGCCGTACTCCAGTGCACGGATGAAATCGTCATCCATCTCATGCGCCTCATCATTGCCCTGCTCCTTCTCCAGCAGCTGCGCCTCAAAACGTTCGCGCTGATCGATCGGATCGTTCAGCTCTGTAAACGCATTGGCATGCTCGCGCGCCACGATAAACAATTCAAAACGATCCGTGAAGCGCGGATCAACCGGGCTTTTCTTCGCCAGCGGCGAAATCGCAACCGGATGGCCCGTAACGAAGGTTGGCTGAATGAGCGTATGCTCACAAAACTCTTCAAAGAACGCATTCACAATATGACCGAACGTCATATGCGGCTCAACTTTGACGTTATGCTCCTTCGCAATGGCATGCGCTTCTTCATCCGTCATTTGAACGCTGAAGTCAACGCCTTTGATTTCCTTAACTAGATCAACCATTGAAATACGGCGCCATTGCGGCGTCAGGTCGACTTCTTGGCCTTGGTACATGATCTTGGTAGTGCCGAGCACATCCTGCGCGATATGCGCGATCATGTTTTCAGTCAATGCCATAATATCCTTGTAGTCAGCGTAAGCCTCATACAGCTCCAGCATCGTAAATTCTGGGTTATGGCGCGTCGACATGCCTTCGTTCCGATAAACGCGGCCAATTTCGTAAACCTTCTCCATGCCGCCGACAATGAGGCGTTTCAAATGCAGCTCAATCGCGATACGCATATAAAGCTGCATATCAAGCGCATTATGATGCGTGATGAAAGGACGTGCGGATGCTCCGCCCGGAATCGTATGCAGCGTCGGCGTTTCCACTTCCAGATAGTTCTGGCCATCCAGGTAGCGTCTCATCGATTGGATAATGCGGGAGCGGGAGATGAACGTTTGTTGAACATCAGGATTCACAATTAGATCAACATAACGCTGGCGGTAGCGCAGCTCGACATCCTTCAGTCCATGGAACTTGTCCGGCAAAGGCAGGAGCGATTTCGTAAGTACGATCACTTCCAGCGCTTTTACCGATACTTCGCCGGTATTCGTCTTGAATACCGTTCCCTTCACGCCGATGATATCGCCGATATCAAGCAGGGTGAATGCTGCGAATTGGTTTTCCTCAACCGTATCCTTGCGCGCATAAATTTGAATTTTGCCGCTTAGATCCTGAATGTGGGCAAAGCTCGCTTTACCCATGCCGCGCTTCTGCATAATCCGGCCCGCAATGCTGACTTGGACGGATTTCTCTTCCAGCTCTTCCTTCGTAAACGACTCATAAGCGGACACGATGTCCTTCGCATTATGCGAACGCTCGAATTTGCTGCCGAATGGATCAATGCCGAGTCCTCTCAGCTCGTCCAGTTTATCACGGCGGATTTGCAGCAGCTCGCTTAGCTCTTGTTCTTGTTCATGACCTGTCTCGGTGTTCTGATGTTCCAACTTGATTTCATCTCCTAAGGCACCGCTTTAACGTTCAAAAAGCTTCCGCTTAAGGAAGCTTTCTGAATCAGACACAGTGCAAACCTTATTTTTTAATATCGACGATTCTATATTGTATAACACCGGCAGGTACGCTGACATCAACGACCGTGCCTTCCTTTTTACCCAAAATCGCTCTGCCTACAGGGCTCTCATTGGAAATCTTATTGTTAAGCGGATCCGATTCTGCGGAACCGACAATGGCATATTCCATTTTATCGCCAAATTCCAAATCTTCTACAGTTACCGTGGAGCCGATGCTGACCACATCTGTATCGATCTCATCGCTGTTGATGATCCGAGCGTTGCGGAGCATTTTTTCCAACGTAATGATACGACCTTCGATGAAGGCCTGCTCATTCTTAGCATCTTCATACTCGGAGTTTTCGCTAATATCGCCGTAGCCAATCGCGATCTTGATCCGCTCAGCTACTTCGCGACGCTTGACCGATTTCAGCATCTCCAGTTCGTCCTCAAGCTTTCTCAAACCTTCCTGAGTCAGAATGATCTCTTTATCGCTCATCTTTCCGATTCTCCCGTCGTGTGACCAATTTTCATACCAGGTATGAATTCACTGTTAATTAATATATTACGCTCCTCTTGCCTCAGACCAGCTGAGGGAGCAGATAAGCCGCGTTGACTATAGTCATTAAGGTTATATTGCACGATTATATGCAATGTTCTCCTGAATGTCAATCAAAGCCAAACGACTGGAACGACTTTCGCATAAGGCCTCTTGAAAGCGTTGCCCTCCATATATGTACACCTGGCTGCAAGGAACACGCCGCTTGTAAAAGCGCCTGTGCTTGAACCCTTTATTTCAGTTGGCAGGACAGCCACACGGCCCTTCTTTTTTATTCGTTGCAAAACCGTACAATCCTTCCTAACTCGTCTACAAAAAACACAAAGTTCCAAATATATAAGGTTTTTTACATAACCTTTCCATTTTCTCATAAGCCGCCATGGCTCTCCTCATCTATTACCCAAGGTGAAACGGCTCGCGCCGTTCTATGAAAAAATAACAAATGTTTTGTCGTTAGGCGTCATACGAGCATAGGCAGGAGACTCGCCTTTACAACCTTTTATTTTAAAAAAAGGCAGGCCTCTGAACGTTCTCAGATAACCTGCCCGTTTATTTCATTTGTAAATCAAGTATAGGGATTGTCGAATTTCCGAGCAGCCGTTTCCTGAACAGCCTGATCGTGCAAGGTGAAACGGCTGGCGCCTTCCTTTGGCGGCGCAACGCGTTTCATTCCGAGAAATATAGAGAAAGGATCGCGTTAGGATATCCTTTCCTATATTTCAAGCTAGAAACTTGCAGCAGCCAGACCTTGCTCCTCGAGCGACACCAGATACTGATCCAAAATGTCCACCATCCGGTCCCGGCCGGTTTCTTCCATAATAACATCCTTGACGCGGGCACCGCCCGGCAAGCCTTTCAAATACCAAGCCAGATGCTTGCGCATTTCCCGTACGGCAACCGCCTCGCCCTTCAGGTCAATGAGACGATCCAGATGAAGAATAGCAACCTGCATCTTCTCGCGCGGCATTGGATCGGGCAGCAGCTCGCCATTCGTCAAATATTGAATGGTCCGATACAGCATCCAAGGGTTTCCAAGCGCACCACGGCCGATCATGACGCCGTCGCAGCCTGTATGCTCCAGCAAGCGCCTGGCATCTTCAGGTGAAAAAACATCCCCGTTGCCGATTACCGGAATCGACACAGCCTGCTTCACATCGCGAATGATGTCCCAATTCGCTACACCTGTGTACTGCTGCTCGCGCGTACGACCGTGTACGCTGACCGCTTTGCCGCCAGCACGCTCAACGGCGCGCGCATTTTCCACCGCATAAATATGCTCGTCATCCCAGCCGATGCGCATTTTCACCGTTACCGGTTTATCGACAGCTTCTACTACGGCAGAAACCATCTCGTAAATTTTGTTCGGGTCAAGGAGCCAGCGCGCACCAGCATCGCATTTCGTTACCTTAGGTACCGGGCAGCCCATATTGATATCAATAATATCAGCATTGGTTTGCTTATCCACGACCTTCGCCGCCTCGACCAGCGATTCACGGTCACCGCCGACAATCTGCAGGCTAAGCGGCTTCTCACGCTCGTCCACGAACAGCATTTCCCTCGTCCGCTTATTGCCGTGCAAAATCGCCTTGTCGCTCACCATCTCCGCGCACACAAGACCTGTTCCAAACTCTTTCGCAATTAGACGAAAGGCTGGATTACACACGCCGGCCATCGGCGCGAGTACAACTCTGTTCTTCATCTCGATGTCGCCGATTTTCAGCATGCTTCTCCACGCTCCTTCTGGTTTGTTCAAATATAAGCATTTATAAGTTATACCCTTATAACGGGCTTATACTTCACCCGCGAAACGGTAGCTATACCGCCAGAGGACGGCGTCAGCCGTTTACGCTTGCTTACGCGTTTCCATTTGATTCCGAATCCGTCAACTCTTCATAGCTAACGCCAAGGGTGTTTGATATATGAATCAATAACTTCGCGTCCGCCTTGCGGGTGCCGCGCTCAAGGGAGCCTAACACCGCTACCGACACGCCAAGTACTTTTGCTAATTCCTGCTGTGTATAGCCCTTTAGCTTACGAAATGCCCGGACTCGCTGTGCCAATTGATGATTTTCCATAACATGATGCCTTCCTTTCCATCCTGAAGCGCTGAAGCCGCGGCCGCAGCCACCTGTTCCTTAAGCGGATGGGACTGCTCGATTACATCACCAAGCGGAACGAGCACGAAAGAACGTTCCATCATTCGCGGATGCGGAAGTGTCAGCTCCTCGCCATCCATCACGACATCAGCATACAACAGCAAATCGAGATCTATAGTGCGCGGCCCCCAGCGTATATCTCTAACACGCCCAAGCTGCTGCTCGGTATCCAGCAGAACGTGCAGTAAAGCAAGCGGGGACAGCGTAGTTCGTACGGCGATAGCCATATTCAGAAAAGGGGGCTGATCCGTATAGCCGACCGGATCGGTCTCATATACGCCCGAAACGCGAAGCACTTCGATGTCTGGGCGGCCGCTTAACTGCTGGATCGCTTGCAGCAAAAGCTGCTGCCGATCCCCTACATTTGAACCGAGAGCCACATATGCATCTGCGGGCGAATTAAACGGAGACAATGCGTCCATCAGCATCCCGCTTTCTGCGCAGCTCTACCGTCACGCCATCAAAATGAATGTCGAACGGCGGGTTCGGCTTCGTCACACGAACCGTTACTTCATTTATCATAGTATAAGCCGCCAGCAACTGGGTTGCAATGCTACCCGCTAAAGCCTCGATCAATTTAAACGGCGTTCCTTCGACGATTTTCTTCGTTAGCGCATGCAATTCGGCATAATTCACCGTTGCTTCCAAATCATCCATCGTTGCCGCTTTCTCCAAATCCATCAGCAGTTCCAGATCAACACCGAATTTTTGCCCCAGCCTGTTCTCTTCCGCAAAAACACCGTGATAACCGTAAAACTGCATGCCTTTCACAAGCATTCTATCCATAAGCTTACGCCCCTTATACTTATATCTGAAACTATGAATAACGCGGGTAGGTAATCGCATCCGACATTATAGCTGTTCTTTTATTCGCGCGCACATCATGCACCCTGACGATTTGACAGCCTTGAGCAATGCCCAGCGCCGTCGTCGCTGCCGTACCCTCTACCAGCTCTTCCCTTGGCAACTCTAGCGTCTGCCTAATGAAGCTTTTGCGTGAAGTGCCCAGCAGTACAGGATAGCCAAGAGCGTGCAGCTCGGCGAGCCGTCCTAGAAGCTCCATATTTTGCTCATGGGTTTTGGCAAAGCCAAGACCGGGATCTAGCCAGATATGCTCCTCTTTCACGCCCGCATCTCTTGCGATTTCGATGCTTTCTTTCAAATCGGCAATAACATCCTCCACAAAATCGGCTGCCAGGTAGACGGGATTCGTCCGATTATGCGTTAAAATAACTGGGCAGCCGTATTCCGCTGCGGCTGCCGCCATATCCGCATCAAATTTGAGTCCCCAAATATCATTAATAATCGTAGCCCCTGCGGCGAGCGCGTGACGTGCTGTCTTTGCCTTATACGTATCGATCGATATCGCAATGTGAGGCAGCGCAGCACGGACAGCTTGTATGACCGGAATAACGCGGCGCAGCTCCTCCTCAGCATCGACCGGCACAAAGCCCGGGCGCGTGGATTCGCCGCCGATATCGATAATATCAGCGCCTTCTGCCGCCATCTCCAATGCACGGCTGGCAGCCGCCTCCGCTTCATTAAACTTCCCGCCATCGGAGAAGGAATCGGGTGTCGCATTCAAAATGCCCATAATCAGCGTGCGCTTGCCCAGCTCCAGCTGCTTCCCTCCAGGCAGCTCATAGCTCCTGCTGTAATATTCAAGCTTGCTTTCTCTTGTTATATTCATAAGTTCCGCTCACACCTTTAGCTATTCTAGTCTTCATGCGCAGCTGATTGACGCTTCCACCTTACTTGCTTCTCATCGTATCGGAGCGGTAAGCCTTTAGCAGCTGGCGCGTGATCGGGCCGGCCACAGTCCCGGCTTTCCCGGCTTCCGCTTCCGCCTCAAGCATGGCTGCATTTCTGGCCTTTCCGGAGCCCGCGCCGCTTCCTGCACCCGCCTCTTTGCCAACCTGCACCAGAGTGCCGTCGGGACCTGATAACCGCGTCACTGGCACCAGTTCCTGAACGGAGCCCGTCAGCCAAATTTCATCTGCCCCAAGCAGCTGGTTCCAGCTGTAATAGCCTTCCTCCACCTGGAAGCCTGCCGCACGGGCCAGTTCCATAACGCGCTCTCGCGTAATGCCAGGCAAAATGCCTGTATCAACCGCGGGCGTCCGAATGACACCATCCTGGGCAAAAAAAAGATTGCTGACGATGCCCTCCGTCAGCAGGCCAGCATCGCTCAGCATCATTCCTTCTGCTCCCGGCGAGGCATTGCTCGCGGCCAGCTCGCGCTTCGCTATAATATTATTCATATAATGCAGTGATTTAAGCCGAATCTCGCCTTCTGGCGTATTGCGCTTCGTATGCAGCAGCCTAAGCTCGCGGCCATGCTCATAAAGCGCGGCCTGATAAGGCGGCAGCGGCTTCATCAAGATCAGCTCCTGCGGCTGCTCATAATCGCCCACCGGCAAGCCTAGCCCGCCATCGCCTGCTGTAACGGTCAGCCGGACATAACCATCCTTCAGCTCATTCGCATGAAGCAGCTCGGCGATCCTCGCCTCAAGCGCACTTTGATCCGCTTTGTAGCGAATGCCCAGTGACAAACAGCCCGCCTCCAGCCGCCGCAAATGCCGTTCCAGCAAATAAGCGCGGCCGCCATAGGTCCGGAACGTCTCGAACAAACCCAAACCGTACAAAAAGCCGTGATCATATATTGAGATCACAGCTTGACCGGCATCCATGACAACGCCGCCAAACGCGACCTTCATCGCGGCGCGCCTGTACGAATTTTCAAAAAGTTGCGCAGCAGCGTCAGCCCATGCTCGGAAATAATCGATTCCGGATGGAATTGCACCCCTTCAATCGGGTATTCTTTGTGGCGAAGGGCCATAATTTCGCCTTCCGCTGTTTCTGCACTGATTTCAAGACAGTCTGGCAGGGTCTCTTTTTTCACGATAAGGGAATGGTAACGGGTTGCGGTGAACGGCGAAGGGATGCCTTCAAAAATCGTTTTGCCGTCATGCACCATTTGTGATGTTTTTCCATGCATCAAACGTTCAGCGCGAATGACATCGCCGCCAAAAGCTTGTCCAATCGCCTGATGGCCAAGGCACACGCCGAAAATCGGAATTTTTCCTTTAAAATGCTCAATGAGCGACAGGCTGATGCCCGCTTCGTTCGGAGAGCAAGGTCCCGGAGAAATCAAAATATGATCAGGTGCCAATTGCTCAATGTCCGCCAGCCCCAGCTCATCATTTCTTTTCACAACAATGTCCTCGCCAAGCTCGCCTAAATATTGCACCAGGTTGTAGGTAAACGAATCATAGTTATCTATTACGAGAATCATCGCATGCGCCCCCTCTAATGTTTGCGCCCGCTTGGCGCAGCCTGCCTGAACCGTTCACTATACTCAATCGCCTTCCACAGCGCCTTCGCCTTGCTTAATGATTCCTTATATTCGCGCTCCGGCTTGGAATCAATGACGATGCCTGCTCCGGCCTGAATATGCACCATGCCATCTTTGACGACCATAGTTCGTATGATAATATTAAATTCCATATCGCCATTATAGTCAATCCATCCGAGCGAGCCGGTATAAGGACCACGCCTTACAGGCTCCAGCTCTTCAATGATTTCCATCGTGCGGATTTTGGGAGCGCCTGTTATAGTTCCGCCTGGGAAAGTAGCCGCAATCACATCGTAAGCATCCTTGCCCTCGGCAAGCCGTCCCTCCACTTGGGATACCAAATGCATCACATGCGAATATTGCTCTATGACCATCAGCTCTTCCACTTTCACAGTGCCGTAAGCCGAAATCCGCCCCAAATCGTTGCGCTCCAAATCGACCAGCATAATATGCTCGGCGCGCTCCTTCTCACTCGTCCGCAGCTCCTCCGCCATGAGCTCGTTTTCCACCTCTGTTCGGCCGCGTCTGCGCGTTCCGGCAATTGGGCGGGCTGCAAGCAAGTCGCCGCGGCGCTCAACGAGCAGCTCCGGGGAAGCCGAAACGAGCTGAAAGTCAGGACAGCGCAGAAAGCCCATATATGGAGAAGGATTAATGAGACGAAGCCATTCGTACAGCTCTTCTGGCTGCACACCCAGCGCCCGGCTCTGCCTCACCGATAAATTAACCTGAAATACGTCGCCTTGCCCGATGTAACGCTGAATTTGCCGAACAGCCTCCTCAAAGGCTTCCTTCGAAAAACGCGTACTGATCCCGCCCATCTCATCCAGATTGCTCTGGAGGGAATCGTCCGTGGCAAGCTGCAGACGCTCTTGACGCAGCTGGCGGCTGTCGCTTGTGCTTGAGCTAGCAGCATGATTCACGCCCCGCTGTCCATTCGCTTCGCTTCCGAACCGCTTCTCCCAATAAACGGCCATCTCATCGGCCCGCGAGCAAGCTTGCGCATAAAGACGCCGCAGCTCCTCTTTACCCGCATCGCTTGGCACAAGCGTATGCACCGCGCAATATAGCTTCTTGTCGCTATGATCGACAATCCACAGTTCATTTAAACGCAGAAATAAATAATCCGGCAAATTCAAGTCGTCCTCCGTCAGCTCCGGCAGCCGCTCAATCGAACGAATGACGTCATAGCTCCAAAATCCGACACAGCCGCCTGTCCATTTCGGCATGCCAGCTGCTTCAAGCTTCGGCGCGCGATAAGGCTCCATCCAGCTCCGCACCACTTCGAGCGGCTTGCCTTGATAGCGTACGACTGAATCAGCCGCCTGTGAAGCATCGGCGAGATCTGGGCTCAACGCCCGGGCTTCCGCCTCCAAACCTTTGCCGCGAATGACGCTTTCCGGCTGCAAGCCGAGATACGTATAGCGCCCGCCCTTGCCGCTCTCCAGCACAAAAGCATAAGGCGATGCATCCCGCCATGCCTCTTCCCATGAAGCGACGCCTTCTTCTCCAAGCGGCAGCTCCCGCAGCAGTGGAAAAGTCGTATACTTCTGCTCGGCGTGCCACCCTAACCAATAGTCCAAGGCGGTGAACATCACCTTCCAACCCCCGATCGACAAGCATGTTTATTTTGCCTAGTATACAGAATACCCGCCCAAAAGGAAAGAGCGCTGCCACCATATTCATGCGGCCCATTACGCCCATCAAGCGTAAACGGCTGCAGCCGTCCTCTGGCGGCAAAGCTGCCGTGTCGAAGGTGAATGCTAAGCCGTTTATAAGGGTGAAACTTATACATTCTTATAATTGAAAAAAGCCCTCCACTCAAATGAATGGAAGGCCAGTCAAACGGTACACCGCTCCAATTAAGGCACGGCCCCGCTTGGTCATAAGTGTTAGTTCTCGAAGTTGAACAGCGGCGTACTGAGGTAACGCTCACCGTTACTTGGAACAACCGCGATAACGCGCTTGCCTTTGCCGAGTTCTTTCGCTACTTTCAAAGCAGCATAGATTGCAGCACCGGAGGAAATTCCGCACAAGATGCCTTCTTCTTTCGCAGCACGGCGTGCGTAGTCGAATGCATCATCATTTTCAACGGTAATCACTTCGTCGTAGATCTCACGGTCCAAAATCGTCGGCACGAAGTTAGCGCCAATACCTTGGATTTTGTGAGGGCCAGGCTGTCCGCCCGAAAGCAGTGGGGAAGCCGCTGGCTCAACCGCGTAAATTTTAATATCTTTGAAGTTCTTCTTCAGCACTTCGCCAGTACCCGTAATTGTGCCGCCAGTACCAATGCCCGCTACGAATGCATCCAGCTTGCCGTCCAGGGAGTTGATCGCCTCAACGATTTCTGGGCCTGTCGTCTCGCGGTGGATTTTCACATTCGCTTGGTTATTGAACTGCTGCGGGATAAAATAGGACGGGTTTTCTTTCGCCAGCTCTTCAGCTTTGCGTACAGCTCCGTTCATGCCTTCCGAACCCGGCGTCAGAACTACTTCTGCACCATAGGCACGAAGCAGGTTGCGGCGCTCAATACTCATCGTCTCAGGCATAACAAGAATAGCTTTATAACCTTTAGCCGCTGCTACCAAGGCAAGACCGATACCTGTGTTGCCGCTTGTAGGCTCAACAATTGTATCGCCTGGCTTAATGACGCCTTCCTGTTCAGCTACCTCGATCATGCTGATTGCGATACGGTCTTTTACGCTCGCACCTGGGTTTTGATATTCAAGCTTCACATAAATTTCAGCGCTGTCCTCAGGAACAAGACGATTCAAGCGAACTAGCGGTGTATCACCAATTAGATCAGTAATGCTTTGCACGATTTTTGCCATGTGTCATACTTCCTCCTTATTCCGACTAATTCAGTTGGTTTTTTAACTAATTCCATCTTATCAATGAGTTGTATTCGTTGTCAATACCTTCATTTCCTTCAAGCGAAAACGGCTGGCTAACGCCATCCCCGACCGAAAAAGTATCGTTTTGCGTTGAAATATAAGCTTGATATAAGAGGAAGCCTTATAAATGCTTATATTTTGAAAAAGACGGATTGTTCGCCCATTTTCTAATCGTCTGGCGAATACGGCTATATGATGCTCCAATATAATGGAAGCTTATAAACGAACCTAAAATTTCTTATATTTACGGAAAGGTGACCGCGTCATATTTGTCCAATAGCTGCTGCTCAATTTCGCTTAGCGAAGGAGCCTGTGATAAAGCCAGCTCTTTGCGAACCAGTTCATGCAATTGCTGCCCCTGTGGCTTATCCGTTGTGTGACGCTCCATCAAACGAATAATGGCATAACCTTCGGCAATGGCTATCGGGCCGGCAATCTCTCCCGTACCCAGCTTGCTTGCTGCTGAAAGAATCGCCAGCTCATGAAACGGGTCATTCGCATCAATAAGGCCTAAATCACCGCCAGCCTCTGCCGTAAAAGCATCTATTGAGTTTTCAGTCGCGGTTTGCGCGAAATCCGCTCCTTGGGACAGTTTGTCCAGCACGCGGTTCGCCTCTTCCTTATTCGCCGTCACAATCCAGGATAAGCGATATTGCAGCTTGTCGCCGTACTGTTCCTCATGATCCGCAATGTAGCGTTCAACCTCAGCGTCCGGCACGTCCACTTTTTGGATCGCTATTTTTTCAGTCAACAGCCTGTACTTCACATCCTTCAAAACTTCCTCTTTGGACATGCCAAGCTGCTGATCCATGACCCGGTAAAAATCCTCTTCGCTATCGTACCCTTCTGCCTGCTCCTCCACAGCTCTCTGCTGTTCCTGAGCGGTAACCTCAAGCTGCTGCGAGGCAGCTTCTTGGTCAATGGCGCTGTGAATCATCATCAGCTTGAGGGTGGCTTCGCCATATTGCTCGCTGAGCCTGTTCATCAGCTCGCTTACCCTAATGCTGTGATTGCCAATGATGGCAATAATTTTATCGTTTTCCGAGCTGCCGGGTACTATCTCATTGCCCGTCTCCGTACGTGTTCCCGAATCCGGCTCATGCTCTGGCAGCCCTTCAGAAAAAGGCGACAATCTCACTACAACAACTACACTGAGCACGATCATGCACAACGCCTGAATGACGACGATCGTCCTGACTACACCGATTTTATTCATTGCCCGGTAGCCTCCATCTTAATGGATCGGCTTCGGTTTGGCTTGGTCGAGCAATTGCTCCAGCTCAGTACGGTTAAACTGGTACGCTTCATTACAGAAGTGGCATACGACCTCTGCTTTTCCTTCTTCTTCAATCGTTTGCTGCAATTCCGATTCGCCCATGCTGATCAGAGTCTGCTCTACGCGCTCGCGCGAGCATTTGCATTGAAAACGCAAATCCAGCGACTCATGGATGACAGCATCGTCGCCGACGACCCATTTGAGCAGCCCTTCTGGCGTCTCGCCCTGATCGAGCAGCGCAGTGACAGGAGGCATCGCACTGAGCGCTTTCTCCAGCTTTGTAATTTCTGCATCCGTAAGTCCTGGCATCAGCTGTACGATAAAGCCGCCAGCGTGGATGACGCGGCCATCCTCATCGACCAGCACGCCTAGCCCAACTGCGGAAGGCGTCTGCTCCGATACGGCAAAATAATAGGTGAAATCTTCGCCCAGCTCGCCGGAAACAATCGGAACGCTGCCGCGGTAAGGCTCTTTCAGGCCTAGATCCTTTGTAATATGAATATAACCGCTATGGCCTACTGCACCTGCAACATCAAGCTTGCCCTGCGCATTGCTTGGAAGCAGAACGAGCGGATTGTCCGTGTAGCCTCGCACTTCTCCATGAGCATTTGCATCAACAACAATTTGTCCCATTGGGCCATCGCCCTTCACTTGAATCGTCAGCTTTTCTTCGCCCTTCAGCATGGCGCCCATAATAGCTCCGGCTGTTGCCGTTCTGCCGATCGCCGCCGTTGCTGTTGGCAGTGTACCGTGCCGGCGCTGCAGCTCATCGACCAATTGCGTTGTACGGGCAGCGAAAACACGAATTTTGCCTTCCCATGCCGTGCCGCGCACCAAAAAATCTTTCCTTTGCTCCATCGTCTATCCCTCCTGATTCCGTTCATATATAATACGCAAGCCTTCTAATGTCAGAAGCGGATCAACTTCATCTATCGTTTCCGATTCTGAGCTAATTAACTCAGCCAAGCCGCCCGTCGCGATGACACGCGGCGAAACTTTAAACTCCTTGCGAATTCTGCGCACGATACCGTCCACTTGTCCAGCATAGCCGTATATAATGCCCGCCTGCATAGATGTGACCGGATTGCGGCCGATTACGCTTGGCGGCTTCACCAGCTCAATGCGCGGCAGCTTCGCCGCCCGCTGATAAAGCGCCTCTGTCGAGATAGCAATGCCCGGCACAATGGCGCCGCCCAAATAGCTGCCAGCGGCATCAATGTAATCAAACGTCGTTGCGGTGCCAAAGTCGACGACAATAAGCGGGCTGCCATATTTGACGATGCCCGCCACCGAATTCACGATGCGGTCAGCACCGACCTCGCGAGGGTTTTCATACCGGATATTGAGTCCTGTCTTCACGCCTGGGCCGACGATATACGGTTTCTTGCGCAAATACTTCATGCACAGCTGCTCCAGCGTCCGCATCAGCGGCGGAACGACGGATGAAATAATGACGCCTTCCATCTGCTCCAAACGCATGCCGGCAAAATGAAACAAATGATGAAAGTTGATGCCATATTCATCAACTGTAGCGGAACGATTCGTGCTGAGCCTCCAGTGATGGAGCAGTTCCTTGCCTTGATAAATGCCCAGCACTATATTCGTATTGCCGACGTCAATGACGAGAATCAAGACATTGCCCCTCCCTTCTTCGCATTAAGGTCGAGACTAATATCAAGCGATTGAAAGGAGTAGGTAAGGCCTCCTACCGAAATGACATCTACACCGCAAGCGGCTATGCCGTGAATCGTATCAAGCCGCACATTGCCCGAAGCTTCTACAATAACATGTGGCGAGCGCTGCTTGATTTGCTTGACAGCTGCCTTCATCATGTCTTGCGGCATATTGTCGAGCATAATAATATCGGCGCCGCATGCAATCGCCTCATCGACCTGCTCCAAAGATTCCGTCTCCACTTCGATCTTCATCGTATGGGGAATGCCTGCTCGCGCTGCTTCCACCGCTTCCCGAATACCGCCTGCGCCCTTAATATGATTATCCTTGATCATAACGGCATCATACAAGCCAAACCGGTGATTCGAGCCGCCACCTACGCGAACGGCATATTTTTCAAGCAAGCGATGGCCTGGCGTCGTTTTGCGCGTGTCGACCAGCCTAACCGGCAAGCCCTGCAAAGCCGCTACAAATTCGCTTGTCTTCGTCGCAACGCCGGACATCCGCTGCATTAAATTAAGCGCAAGGCGCTCCCCTGTCAGCAGACTATGGATGCTGCCCTCTACTTCCGCGAGCACGGTGCCTTTTTCCACATACTGCCCATCCTCAACCTTCGCCGTGAAGACCAGCGAGCGATCAACGGTTTCAAACACAAGGCGAGCAATCGGAATGCCGGCAATCCGTCCATTTTCCTTTACATGAATAACAGCCTTCGCCTGCGCCCCGCGCGGAATCGTCATAGCGGTCGTTACATCGCCGCTTCCGATATCTTCCGCAAGCCAGCTGCGTATTTGTGCGCGCAGTGCTTCATTATAGCCGTCCAGCGTCGTCTCAAACATTGGTTAACCGCTCCTCTGTCCTCCCGTATACACGGTGCATTACAGTATGCTTGCGCCAAGCCTGATCATTGCGCTCCGGGAAGTCCTCACGGTAATGCGCGCCGCGGCTCTCCTCCCGCTGCAAAGCGGATTCCGCCGTCAGCAGGGCACATGTCAACATATTGGCAAATTCAAATTCTTCCCGCTTGGTCAGCATCGCTTGAAAAATCGGAAGCTGGCGCCGCAGCTCCTCCAGCCCCTTCTCCAGACCCTTGGCATCACGCTGCAAGCCTGCGTACCTGACCATAATCTTTTGCAGCTTCAATCTCCGCTCCACAACGGCCTGGATCGGCACGCTGCTGCGCGGTACGCTGCTCTCTATTATAGGCTGAATCTCTGCATGCTCTGCAAGTTTATCAATCGCCTCGACGATCCGCTTGCCGAAAACGACCGCTTCTGAAAGCGAATTGCTCGCCAAGCGATTCGCTCCGTGAACGCCTGTCGAGGAAACCTCGCCGCAAGCGAACAGCCTTTTAATATTGGTTTCTCCATCGAGATCGGTTTTAACGCCGCCCATCATATAATGTGCAGCAGGGGCAACCGGAATCCAATCCGTCGTCAGATCCAAACCATAGCGCAGGCAGAATTCATAAATATTCGGAAAACGATACTTCACCATATCCGGCGACTCATGCGTCACATCCAAATAAACGAAGGTTGATTTCGTTGCCTCCATCTCGCTAATAATGGCGCGGGCCACCACGTCACGCGGCGCCAGCTCCAGCTGAGGATGGTAACGCTCCATAAAACGCTCGCCCCGCGTATTGCGAAGCACGGCTCCCTCGCCGCGCACCGCTTCTGAAATCAGAAACCGCGGCGCCCCTGGGTAGCATAGGGAGGTCGGATGGAATTGAACAAACTCTACATCCTGTATATAAGCTCCTGCCCGGTAAGCCATTGCGATCCCATCGCCTGTGGCTACTTCAGGATTCGTCGTGTAACGATAGAGCTGGCCGGCTCCGCCAGAGCATAAAATGGTCGCCTTGCCGCGCACAAGCAGACGCGAGCCGTCGGGCTTTTGCACAACAGCGCCAACGCATTCCCCATCATTAGTCACCAAATCGATGACAAAATGGTCGTCCCAAACTTCAATACCCGGCTTAGACAACGCTTTCTCCGATAAGGCTCGTACAATTTCGTAGCCCGTCGCATCCCCATTCGCATGCAAAATACGGCGCTGGCTGTGAGCGCCTTCCTTCGTCAGCGCAAACTCGCCATTTTCCAAATCGAACTGCGTGCCCATTTCAATGAGCTGATTCACACCCTCCGGCCCCTCGTGCACAAGCACATTGACCGCATCCTCCGAGCACAAGCCCGCTCCCGCAATCAACGTGTCCTCGCTGTGATAAGCGGGTGAATCATCCTCCGATATGACCGCGGCAATGCCGCCCTGCGCATAACGGGTATTGCTGTCCAGCAGCGACTTCTTCGTAATCATCAGCACGGAATGCCGATCACTTGCCCGAAGTGCGGTAAAAAGACCGGCAATGCCGGCCCCAATCACAATAACATCCTTCTCGATTACCGGCAGTTCGTCTAAATTGATGTCTACAAGGTATCTGGGAATCATTTTTCGCGCCTCCAGGCATAGGAGTAGCGCATGCTGCTCCTATTTCACGAGTAACATGCGCTCCAAGGACAAGCGTGCTTGATCCGCCACATGCGGCGGTACATAGATTTGCGGCTGCATCGTTTCGAGGCATTTTACCAGCTTTTTGAGGTTATTAACCTTCATGTTCGGGCAGACCAAATATTTAGATGCAAAAAGGAATGTTTTGTCCGGGCTGTCCAGCCGCAGCTGATAGCCAGTGCCATCCTCCGTGCCGACGATGAACTCCTTGCAATCCGATTCCTTGCAGTATTTAATAATCGCTGTCGTACTGCCGACAAAATCACCCAGCTCCACCACTTCAGGGCGGCACTCAGGATGCACAACAAACTGCGCATTCGGGTGTTTCGCCTTCATTTCCTCTACATCCTTGACCGTCAACATGTCGTGCGTGTTGCAGTAACCTTCCCAGATAATCATATTCTTATCGGTTTTCTGCTGCACGTAATGCCCCAGGTTTTTGTCCGGTACCCAAATGACGTCTTGGCCTTCCACGGAGTTTACAACGTTAACCGCATTTGCCGATGTACAACAAATGTCAGTCTCTGCCTTAATTTCGGCAGATGAGTTAATATACGTAACGACGGTCGCATTCGGATGCTGGGCTTTCAGCTTGCGAAGACCATCGACATTGACCATATCCGCCATCGGGCAGCCTGCACGCTCGTCCGGAATAATAACCGTTTTGTTCGGTGCCAAAATTTTTGCGCTCTCGCCCATAAAATGCACGCCGCAAAATACGATAACATCCGCGTCCGTCTGCGCCGCTTTTTGTGCTAGCAAAAAAGAATCTCCACGGAAATCTGCAACCTCTTGAATTTCATCACGCTGATAATAATGAGCAAGAATGATGGCGTTGCGCTCTTTCTTCAATTGCATTAGCCGTTCCCGCAGTTCGCGGTTCTGCTCCGCCTTGCGTTCAAGTGCCAGTGCTTCCACAGTTAATCCTCTCCTCTTATGAGGGAAGGGCAAGCTGATTGCCCATTCCAGATATGGCTACTTCCGACTTTGTGAATTGATGCACAAACCTAAAAAGTCGTTCGCCTTTCATTTGACCTTTACGGTAAATTCATTTGATAAGGTTTAATTTACTCCAGGCAGATCATGCTGTCAATGCGTTTATGACAAAAGTGTGAATTCCCATTAAAAATAGCGCCTGCCGCAGCTGAACTTTCCATCATTGGCGACTATTGTGTATAAATGCAGCATTTACGCACATAGTTATCAACAAGTTATCCACAATCGTGGATTTTCTGTGACTAACCTTGCGCAAATAATCAGAATACAAAAAACTTCCCTTGGATTGATCACGACATACGTGATATCCATGGGAAGTTTGGAGCTCTTTGATTCTATTAGCGTTTTGCCGGATCGTATGGTTCGCCAAGCGAGCCTGGAGCAGAAGAACGTCCTACTGCACCTACGAGTACAACCAACGTCAATACGTATGGCAGCATATAGAAAAACTCGGTCGGAATTTGCTGCGACCAATCGAACAGTTGGGCAAAGTTGCGAATCGCTTGCGCGAAGCCGAAGAAAATAGCAGCTCCCGCAACGCCAAGCGGATTCCATTTTCCGAAAATTACAGCCGCGATAGCGATAAAGCCTTGGCCCGAAATGGTATTATGGGCAAAGTTGCTCGTCGTTGTTAACGTAATGGTCGCACCGCCAAGACCTGCAAGTGCGCCGCTAAGCAGCACGCCGATATAACGGTATTTTGTTACGCTGATCCCCACTGTGTCGGCCGAGCTCGGGTATTCTCCGACTGCGCGAAGGCGCAAGCCGAAGTGCGTTTTGTACAGTACAATATAGCTGATAATGACAAGCAAAATAACAACATATGTCGTCGGATAAGCTTTAAAGAACGCCTCTCCAAAAAACGGAATATCTGATAAATAAGGGATTTCCCATTTGTTGAATACATGAGTCAGCGTTGTTGTCTGTCCCGAACCTTCATACAAGCTCTTCGTCAAATAAATCGCGATGCCCGCTGCCAAAATATTAATAACGACACCGACTATCGTCTGATCCGCCTTAAATGTAATGGTAGATACCGCATGTAGAAGGGCAAATATCACCCCATATATAGCTGCCCCCACTAAGCCTATCCACGGAGCAGATTCCTCATAACCAGCTTGTATCGCATAGTCGGTAATGACTGCTGCCGCGAACGCGCCTGACACCATCAGGCCTTCGAGACCGATATTAATAACGCCAGATCGCTCAGAAAAGAGACCACCGAGACCGGTAAAAATAAGCGCCGTAGAAAATACAAGCGTAACGTTAATAAGCTGACCCAATATTTCCAGTGCATTCATATTAGATCGCCTCCTTACGCTTGTCTGCACGTCGTCCAAGGAATGGTTTTATGAAAAACTTTACTATGCCATGCGAAGCAATAAAGAAGATGATCGAACCAATAACGATTCGAACGAGCTCTGGCGGTACGCCCGCTCCAAAGCTCATACCCGCAGAGCCATAGCTGAGACCACCGAACAGTATAGCACCGAACAATACGCCAATTGGCGTATTGCCGCCAAGCAAAGCAACCGCGATACCATCAAAGCCATAGCCCCAAGGCGCTGCTAGAATCGTCTGATAGCCAAATACGCCCAGCGTCTCAAACACGCCTGCCAGCCCCGCAAACAAGCCGCTAATAAACATCGACTTTACAATGGTGCGATTGACATTGATCCCTGCATACAGCGCTGCGTCAGGGCTTTGACCCACTGCTCTGAGCTCATAGCCCTGCTTCGTTCTCCACAGAATAATATAAAATACACCAATACCGAGCAAGGCAATGACCGTGCCCCAATGCATACGGGCATGATCCATCGCATCGGACAACCAGCCAATCGATACCAGTGCAGATTCTTGGATTGGATCTGATTTTTGCTGCCCTTTTGCCACAAAAAATGCGCGAATAATGTAATTGGACAAATAAAGCGCGACCCAGTTCAACATAATCGAAGAAATAACCTCGTTAACGCCGCGAACAGCCTTCAAATAGCCGGTCAAGGCCGCCCATAAGCCTCCGCACAGCGCTCCGACAATAATAGCAAGCGGAGCATGCAGAAACCACGGTAGGTCAAGCGTAATCCCGATGACGGTTGCACCAGTCATACCCATCATGAACTGGCCTTCTACCCCGATATTGAACAGGCCCGTACGGAAAGCGAAAGCAACCGCTGTACCTGTGAATATCAGCGGGGTAATCGCACGAATAGCCTCGCCCATATCATAAGGACTGCCAAATAGCTTTTTGATCAGCGATTGGTAAGCCAGTATAGGATCGAATCCGCCTGCCAGCATGGCTATCGCCCCGCATAACAGACCCAAAATGATAGCCACCAAGGGGACGAGGAAAGATGTTTTATTGAATGTTTTTCCAGCAATTCCTTTGACTTTATCCATGGTTGCTATCTCCCACCTTTGCTCGGCTGATTCGCCGCCGAATTGCCTGCCATCATTAGACCCAGCTGTTGATCATCACGCTGATCAGCATCGGCATAGCCCATTATTTTACCTTCATACATAACCGCAATGCGGTCAGACAACGCGTACAGCTCATCCAGCTCGAACGATACAAGCAAAATCGCTTTACCTGCATCCCGCGCTTCAATCAGCCGCTTATGCACATATTCAATCGCACCTATATCCAAGCCACGAGTCGGCTGCACAGCTATGAGCAATGATGGGTTTTTCCAGAGCTCACGGGCTATAATAGCCTTCTGCTGGTTGCCGCCCGACAAGGAGCGGGCCTTCGCCCCAATACCTGACGAACGTACATCAAACTCCGTTACTAATTGATTCGCAAGCAAGTCTATTGCTTTATAATCGATAAAGCCGTTTTTGCCGAACTGCGGATCAAAATACGTATCCAGCACCATGTTTTCGCTGAGCGTGAAATCTAGTACCATACCATGCTTGTGACGATCCTCTGGAATGTGGCTTACGCCTGCAACGGACAACTGGCGCGGCGTTTTATTGATCATTTCCTTACCCTGAAGCTTTACAGATCCGCCTGATGCTTTACGCATTCCTGTAATGGCCTGTACGAGTTCACTTTGTCCATTTCCATCAACACCAGCAATACCCAAAATTTCGCCCGCACGGATATCAAAGGCTACTCCGTTCAGAACAAGTTTTTTCTCTTCGCCCTTCATCGTAAGATTGTCGACGGAAACGATAAGCTCTCCAGGCTCTTTCTTAGTCTTTCTAGCCTGGAAATTAACATCGCGGCCTACCATAAGTTCAGCAAGCTGCTGCTCATTCGTTTCTTTGGTCGTGACGGTACGCACAACCTTGCCACGACGAATAACCGTAACGGAATCTGCAAGTGCCATAACCTCTTTGAGCTTATGCGTAATCAAAATAATGGACTTGCCTTCGGCAGCCAAATTGCGCAAAATGCCAATCAGCTCTTCGATTTCCTGTACGGTCAGCACCGCTGTCGGTTCATCGAAGATCAAAATTTCGGCCCCGCGGTACAAAGTTTTCAAAATTTCCACACGCTGCTGCATGCCCACCGTAATATCTTTAATCCGCACCTGCGGATCTACTTTCAATGCATAACGCTCCGAGATGGAACGGACTTTGTCATTTGCTTGCTTATAATTGACGAATGTGCCAAACTTGCGCGGCTCATTGCCAAGCACAATATTTTCAGCCACCGTAAATGGCTGTACGAGCTTAAAGTGCTGATGCACCATGCCAATTCCGAGTTCAATCGCCTTACCTGCACCTTCAATAACTGTTTTATTGCCGTTAACCCAAATTTCTCCTTCATCCGGCTGATAAAGCCCGAACAAAATGTTCATCAATGTGGACTTGCCTGCACCATTCTCGCCCAGCAATGCATGGATTTCGCCTTTCTTGAGCTCAAAATCAATCGAATCATTGGCTACAAGACCGGGAAAGCGTTTCGTAATCCCCTTAAGTGTGACAGCCGCTGCACTTTGTTTCATCCAGTTATCCTCCCCGGTTTGTTAGCTCCCAATCTCAAAAAAGGACAAGACCAGCTCATAGCAGGTCTTGTCGGCTGTACATAATAAACAAACGACATCTAAATAGATTGATTGAAAATTATTTAATATCAGCTGGAACTACAAGCGATCCGCTAATAATTTGTTGTTTGTAATCTTCAACTTTTTTCATAATTTCTTCAGAAACGTTAGGGTTGTTTTCTGGCAGACCTACTGCGCCGTCTTTCAAACCAAGAACAAGCGATTTGCCGCCTTCCCATTTGCCGTTAATCAGGTCATTAGAAACTTGGTAAATGGCAGCTTCAACGCCTTTAAGCATGGAAGTAAGCGTGACTTCGTTGCCGAATTCGATCGATTGGTCCTTATCAACACCGATTACCCAAACATCTTGGCCTGCTTTTTTACGAGCTGTTGCTTCGTTAAATACGCCGTTACCAGTACCACCAGCAACTTGGAAAATAACATCTACGCCATCATTGTACATAACAGCTGCTGCTGCTTTACCCAAGTCTGGTTTGTTGAATTCACCCGTGTAGTTGCGAATGATTTTTGCATCAGGATTTACTGCCGCTACACCTGCGTTGAAGCCTGCTTCAAACACAGTTACGCTTGGGATTTCCATGCCGCCCACAAAACCAATTTTATTCGATTTTGTTGTCAAGCCAGCAACTACACCTACAAGGAACGAACCTTCGTTAGCTGCGAAGTTAACAGAAACAACGTTTGGTGCGTCAACAGCGGAGTCGATGATGCCGAACTTGGAGTCTGGATTGTCTTTCGCTACTTTACCCATTGCATCTTGGAACAGGAAGCCTACGCCCCAGATCATATCGTATTTCTCAGAAATGAATGCGCGCAGATTCGGTTCCATATCAGCGTCGCCTTTACTTTCAAGATATTTCGTCTCCGAACCTGTATCTTTAGTTACTTTTTGCAAGCCATCCCAAGCGCTTTGGTTGAAGGATTTATCATTTACGCCGCCTGTATCTGTAACCATACCGATTTTGAGCTTAGCACCTGCTGCTGCCGATTCTTCAGGTGCAGCAGACGCTTCAGGCGACGCTGCTCCGTTTGTGCCAGAAGTACCCTTGTTGCCACCGCCACAAGCAGACAATACTAATGCGAACATAAGAACAATAGACAACATAAAACCTAAACGTTTTTTCATCTTCGATTTCTCCCCTTAATATAGATGTGTTGTAACTGCAACCTGCTTGCTTCTATTATTGTTGTTGTGCTTGGCTGCTATTCTCTTTATTATAATTGCTTATCTACATACGTCAACATTTTTACGTCATGTAACATGACATAGAAATTTTGTTCACGTCTATATCTCACAATTATTTAACATTTGTGCCAAACACGCCATTAAAAACCTCACACACACCCGACAAAACCAAATAATGGCTACGTTTTACCTCTATTATTATAGGCTAAACCCGAACATTAATAAAGTAAAATTAATCAGGCGTAAACGGCTGAAGCCGTCCTCTGGCGGCAAAGCACCGTTTCGAGGGTGAAATATAAGCCCTTTATAAGGACGTACCTTATAAATGCTTTTATTTCAAAAAAAGACAGCTATTTTCTCGGTCACTACTGAGAAAATAGCTGTCTCCATAAACAACGGGAAAGGACGATTGTTCAACGACCGACTATACCTGGTTTAAAACACGTCCTTATCCTGTTTATTTCGGTTCTTCCTCATCGTTCGGTTTATCATCAGGCTTATCCAATGAAGGCGGAGTAATTTCTCCCGCTTCTCTTGATTGAATACGAACCTTTACATCGCCAATCGTATCGACGATTGGTTCAGTCGTTGGTTCAACAGCAACATTCTCTGCTTCGCCTTCCGCCAATTCAAGCGTGCCTGTTTCGATCAAACGTTTGATTTGATCCATTTCAAGCGTCTCTACAGATAGAAGTGTCTCCGCAATGGTGTGAACTTCTTTCGATTTCTCGGTGAGCAATTTTTTGGCACGCTCATAACAAGCTCCAATAATCGCTTGCATTTCTTGGTCAATTTCGTAAGCGATCGCATCGGAGTAATTTTGTTCATGGCCGATATCACGTCCAAGGAACACCTGTCCTTGCGAGCTTCCGAATTGCAATGGACCAAGCTTGTCGCTCATTCCGTATTCCATAATCATTGCACGAACGATGCTGGTTGCTTGTTTAAAGTCACTGTATGCGCCTGTACCGATTTCGCCGATAAACAATTCCTCAGCTACACGTCCGCCAAGCAAGCCTGTCACTTTATCCAGCAGTTCCTGCTTCGTTACGAGCATCCGATCTTCCTTCGGCAGCATGATGACGTAACCGCCAGCTTTACCACGAGGAATAATGGTCACTTTATGAACGAGATCCGCATGCTCCAGGAAGAATCCAATAATCGTATGTCCAGCTTCATGGAAAGCAACAATGCGCTTCTCACGATCGCTGATTACGCGGCTTTTCTTCTCTGTACCTACGATAACGCGGTCAATCGCTTCATCAACCTCAACCATTGCAATGTCTTTCTTGTTGCGACGGGCAGCAAGCAGTGCTGCTTCGTTCAGCAAGTTTTCAAGATCCGCTCCGGAGAAGCCTGTTGTACGTCTTGCGATAATATCCAGCTTGACGTCCTTGTTAAGCGGCTTATTGCGGGAATGCACTTTAAGCACCGCTTCACGGCCTTTCACATCTGGACGATCTACCGTAATTTGACGGTCAAAACGTCCCGGACGCAGCAACGCAGGGTCCAAAATATCAGGGCGGTTCGTCGCTGCAACGATAATAATGCCTTCGTTCGCTCCAAATCCGTCCATCTCGACGAGCAATTGGTTGAGCGTTTGCTCACGCTCATCGTGACCGCCGCCAAGACCAGCGCCACGTTGACGGCCAACGGCGTCAATCTCATCAATAAAGATAATACATGGTGCATTTTTCTTCGCATTTTCGAACAAATCACGGACACGGGATGCGCCGACACCGACGAACATTTCCACGAAGTCCGAACCCGAAATACTGAAGAATGGCACGCCCGCTTCACCAGCTACTGCACGGGCAAGCAACGTTTTACCTGTTCCCGGAGGACCATTGAGCAGAACACCCTTAGGAATACGGGCACCTACCAGATTAAACTTACGCGGATCTTTGAGGAAGTCAACAACTTCAACAAGCTCTTGCTTCTCCTCATCCGCCCCAGCCACATCCTCGAAAGTGATGCGCTTCTTCTCTTCATTGTAAAGCTTAGCGCGGCTTTTGCCGAAATTCATGACTTTACCGCCGCCGCCTTGCGCTTGATTCATTAAGAAGAAGAACAGAACGAATATAATCACAAACGGAATGATGGAAGTAAGGAGTGTAAGCCAGACACTTGGCGTATCCATTGGTTTATACTGTAACTCAAAACCGTTTTTCACTGCGGCTTCACGCAATACCTCGCCTGAATCAATCCCTGCACGCGATGTGAACTGTATGCTCTTCGCGCTTTCGGGCTGTTTAATGTATTTACCAGAAATATAATAAGACTGACCATCGTACTTTATCATCATTTCCGCGACGTTGTTCTCATTAATAGCAGCGCGAAGCTGATCATATCGTATTTCGACGGTAGTATCATTCTGATTGCTGATAAACTGAATAATCCCGACGGTTACCAAAAAGATGATCAAATAAAATCCAGTGTTACGGATGATCCGATTCATCTCCTACCTCCTCTCAAGACGCTTTTCATATTTTAACATAGCATGACTTTCCATCACAATAGAACCACTTGGAGGACAGCCATACTGGCTAAGCCCATTTAAGATTACTTCTCGTACACTTCCGGTTTTAAAACGCCAATGAACGGCAGGTTGCGGTAACGCTCGGCAAAATCAAGGCCATAACCGACAACGAATTCGTCCGGCAGCGTAAAGCCCGTGTAGTCCGCTTCGAGATCTACCGTACGGCGCGCTGGCTTATCGAACAGCGTAGCGACCGTAACCGATTTGGAATTGCGACGCTCCAAAACATCAATCAAGTAGCTCAGCGTCAAGCCGCTGTCAATAATGTCCTCAACGATGAGCACATCACGGCCTTCAACCGATACATCAAGATCCTTAATAATCTTGACCACACCTGAGGACTTGGTCGATTGACCGTAGCTCGACACCGCCATAAAATCAATTTCCAGCGGAATTGTCATTTCCTTAATCAGGTCGGACATGAAAATAATGGCCCCTTTAAGGATACAAATAACGAGAGGGTCACGCCCTTCAAAATCCTGACTGAGCTTCTCGCCCATCTCACGCACCTTGGCCTGAATCTGTTCTGCATCGTACAGCACTTCTTGAATGTCGTTTAACAACGGATTAATCCCCCTACAGTACTTATGTTTATGAGTGTAACAGTGCTTCTTATTCTTTCGTCAGACGAATGAATAATAGTTCCTTCGTGCTTGGGCTGATAAGCGCATGGCCTGATCGCCTGATGCCTGGAATCCACAGCAGCCGCCCGTCTGCATCAAATAGCAGGGGATAGCTTTCACGCTGTGAAGGAGGCAGCTTTTCGTCAACGAACATATCTTGCACTTTTTTAGACCCATTTAATCCTAAAACTTGAATTCGGTCACCACGGCGCCGATTTCGTACAGTCAGCGGAAATGCAAGCTGCTCCATATCGAAGCACGCTTCATGGCGGCCTGCCAGTTTCCCAGCAGCCTGATCATCAGCTGTCCGCCGCTCAAATACGAGCTTCCAGCCGCCCGCCTCTACCTCTATGTATTGCTGGGTCAAAGGTGCAACTGCAAGCGCATAGTCCGTATTCACGTCCACCTGTTTCGGCAATCTGACAAAACGCATATGGTCGTATTCACGCAAACAGCGCAAGCCGTTACCAATATCCATACGCCAGGTGCTTGAACTTTCGGGCGCTGCGGCAAGCCGCATAGACTCGATATGCTCGAAGGAGACCACATCAGCATCCCTCGAAAGATAATCTAATATTAGTTTAATCAATCTCCTTTGTAAAGCGACATGAAGGCCTGCCAAACGACTGCAGCTTACAGAACATTCCTCCGGCTCCGTATAGGCTAATTCTTCGAATAAAGCTTTAGTCTGGCTATCCAGCCATTCATCCTCGGCCCCCGCCACTTCAGCAAGGCGGCCAAGCGATTCGGACAGCTGCGGATTGAAGCTGGATAACTGCGGAATTACATCCAGACGGACAACATTGCGAAAGTAATGGCGCTTCTCGTTGCTGCTGTCCTCGCAATACGGAATGCCATAATGATGGCAGTATCGTAAAAGGTCTGTTTTGTTCTTACGCATGAGGGGGCGAATGAGTTCCACGTTTTTTTCTCGCCTGCGCAGCGCCATCCCAGAAAGCCCCGAAATGCCGCTCCCACGAATGAAATGCATGAGCACCGTTTCCGCTTGATCATCGGCATGATGGGCAAGGGCAATCGCCTGCGCGCCCCACCTCTCTGCAACCTCATGCAAATAGGCGTAGCGTTTCGCGCGCGCCGCCGATTGTGCGTTCATTTTTGTTTCTTCTATATAAGCAGGCAAATCGAGTTCTGCCAGCTCAAAGGGCAGCCCAAGCTCGCCTGCATAGCGCCGAACAACCTCCGCCTCCAGCGCCGACTCCTCCGGCCGAAAGCCGTGATTCACATGAGCCGCCACAACGCTTATGGCCCCGCTTGACTTCAGGCGGCTCATGAGATGCAGCAGCGCCATGGAGTCAGGTCCCCCGGACACGGCAACGACTATGCAGTCTCCTTCGCTCCACAGCCGTTCAGCCGCTGCCAGCTTCTGGACTTCGGGAAGCATATCGATTCCTATCGTCATTTCCTCTTCCCTCATTCCCTTCTGGCCGCCGCCTTCAACAAAAAAGCTAGCGAAGCCTTCCTATAACATCTTATGTCATTACATACCCACGCGAAGCAGCCAATAAACCGATACAGCCAGCATAATCGCCGAGCCTGCAACTAGTCCTTTAAGCCAAAAAGGAGTCGGAGCAGTCTGCTTTCCGTTCGTTCGGTGCATGAGCAAGCGCCATGCCTCCGCGCCTTCAGAAGCATCTGCGAAACGGCCCGCAAGCGCTTCTGCGAGCCAGCCCGCAATCGGCTTCAGTGAAGCATTGGTTGCGATGAGCTGCTCCAAATCCTCGGTCGAACGGTTTTGCGGGAGCAGCGTCAAGGTAAGCTGGTGCAGCCGCTTCGGGTCGTGCATCTGGATGCACAGCACCGCGAAAGAAAATAAGTCGTATTTCAAATCGGCTGCCCGAGACCCTGCATTCCAGTAGCCGCGGTCATAAATTTCAGTAAACTGGCGAATGCTCTTTCCTACCGCCGTCACCCCGCCGTAATCCACCAGCTCGACATGCCCATAATCGGCTACCATCACATTTTCCATCTTCAAATCGCAAAATACCCAGCCCTTGCTGTGAAGCTCCGCCAGTTTATTCAATAAATTGAGGCTGACCAGCGGGAACCATTCCTTGCCGTTTTGCAGCAAATACGCAGACAAGTTCACTCCGCGCACATACTTCATAATATAAAAAGGGTAATCTCGTCCATCGGAGCCTTGCAGATCATCCACATCATACAAGAATGCAGGCGCCTGGCGCCTTCCCTGCTTCGCAAGCGTCTGAAGCACATTAATTTCCGACTGCAGGTCGACCGCGTCAGCGCCTACCTTAAGCGCGACCCAGCCCTGGTCCGAGTGGACCAAGTACACTTTGCCATTGGCGCCTTCCCCAAGCAGACGCTCGACCCGATACTTACGGCGCTTCCATTTTCCAGTCACCACAGTGCCACGGCGGAGACTGATTCTAAACGACGTAGTCACTCATCATCCCATCCGTTTCTTCTCTGCTCCTCCTACCATAATCCCCCTGACGATAAAAATCAATGACCTGCATCAGCGCAGGACCCGTTGGCGTCGTTCCGCTCATTTGCAATTTTGGAAAAATGGACTGCGCTCCCGTCAAATTATCCGTCCAGCCCAAATCCATTTTGCACTCCTCTCCATGCCTTCCGCCTGGAAAATGAAAGACAGCGATTTCGCTTTTCCCCTGCCTTGCTTGCAGGCTCAGCATTAGGTCGCGGATCGCTTCTTCTACCGCAATGAGCTTTGGCTTCATGCTGGCGCTGGCGTCGATAAGCAGCGCCACCTGCAGACTTGAGCTTTCCCCAAGCTCATCCATCACCCTCACGACCTCGCTGCGTGTCTCCGGCGGCAAATCCTCAATCGCCCCGCTGCCTAGCACATGCTTAAGCTCCTTCTGCACAGCCAGCTGAATCGTCTGTACGACCGTCTTGCGCGTCATCATCTGAACAGTCTGCGCCAGCTGCCGCGTATGAACTATTCGGCTGATGCCGCCGCCAGCCCTTGCGATTTCCTCAATCTCCATGCTGCCGGATTCGCCTGCATCACCATGATCAAGCACCCCAACGACATTGACCGCAATACCTTCCGCCTTCGCATGCGCCGCTGCTACAATCGGACTAAGCCCTACATTCGAACAACCATCGGTAATAAGCAAAATTTGTTTCATCCCTATCAATCTCCCTTCACAAGCGTAAACGGCTTTGCCATCCTCTGGCGGCAAAGCATTCGTTTCGCGATGAAATATAGAGAAAGTATGGCGATATCATATACTTTCCTATATTTTAAAAAACGAATAAAATCAAGCGTAAACGGCTGAAGCCGTCCTTTGGCGGCAAGCTTCCGTTTCGCGTTGAAATATAAGAATTTATAAGTGTGAAACTTATAAATTCTTATATTTGCACAAACATCCACGGATCAGCTGCCCACCCTACATAGGAGACAAGGAGCTGATTCTATCAGTTTTGCCCATTTTAAGAGAGATAAACGGCTATGCGCAGAAAAAAACCAGCGTTTATTCATAGCCGCTCCCCTTTGAAGCCCGCTATGAATGAACGCCAGTTCGGCTAATCACCTCCAAGAAAACACTTTGTTTAAGCTCCCTAGCTCCCGACCAGCTACTTCACCTCCGTTTAATATGTGAGCCAAGGTGAAACGGCTGTCGCCGTCCTTGACGGCGCGGCGCGTTTCATTCCGAGAAATATCCTTTCCTATATTTCTAGCAAATCGTCCCGATCTTCTCTCCTTTCTCCTTTTTACTATCCCATTCTTACATAAGCTAGCTTACCGTCCGCGGACGCTCCATCCGCGTCAGCCCCGGCCAGCGGAATGCCGCCCACTCCGGCAAATGCTTGTCCACGCGTGCCACCAGCACGGTCATATCATCGATAATCTCCCCCTTATGATGGCGCACAACCGTATCGAGCAGCACATCCGCCATTTCCTGCGGGTCCTCCGTTTTCAGCTCATGAATAATTCGTTTCATCCACATCTCCTTATTGACCGCATGGCCCGGCGCATCATAAATGCCATCGCTCATCATAATGAGCGCATCTCCCGGCTGTAGCTGCATCGATATCATATCCACATCAATATCCTGTAAAATGCCGATTGGCAAATTGTTAGCCGTAACTGGAATCACTTCCTTGCCGCGCTTAATAAAGCTCGGCGTTGAGCCGATTTTCATAAACATCGTTGAGGCGGTATAAAGATCGATAATGGCGAGGTCCACGGTTGCGAATACTTCATCTGAGGAACGCAGGAGCAGGATTGAGTTGACCGATTTGACCGCGAGCTTCTCGTCCATACCCGACTTGAGCAGCTGCTGCAAAATCGACAGCGCTGCGCTGCTTTCCTGGCGCGCCCTCTCTCCATTTCCCATGCCATCGCTAATCGCCACGGCAAATTTGCCGTTGCCAAGCTCCACCATGCTAAAGCTGTCGCCTGACAGCAGATCGCCCCCTTTGGCCGCACCAGCAACGCCCGTTTCAATTTCAAATACTTTGGCGGAGCCAAATACGACTCTTGTTGCTTCTCCATTTTTCTCCGGTTCCTCCTCAAGTTTAACTGCAATATGCTCACCTAAAATATCCGTAAGCAGCGGCGCAATAATTTTGCGACACTCATCATATCCCTTGCTAAATGTATGGTACAGCTCAATATCAACATTGCCCTCCTCCAAATTAATCACTTCAATTTCTCGAATCGACAGGCCCAGCCCCTCCAGCGCCTCCCTAATTTGCTCCTCCTGCAAATGCAGCGTTTGTCCCTCGCGGCGAATTTCCTTCGCCAAGTCCTCCATAACCTGGGACACGCCGGTTAATTGCTCAGCCACCAGCTGACGGGAGTCGAATATTTGCTTCTTCCAGTGCATATTATTTTGATAAAGCTCGTACTGCTGCTTCATGACAGACATCACCTGCGTCGACTTGGAGCAATGGGCAGTCCACGTTCGCGGCATATCCTTGGCTCCAGGAGCCCGCTCCTGCTCGACCGTCGTCATCATCTCGGTCATCACTTTATAGGTTTGATAAAATTTATCTCCCCAGCATGCGTTTTGCCGATGGCAGCTAGCACAGCTTCGAGCCGCCACCTCATTCATAAAATGAGTAATCTCGTCTTCGCGGTTCATCGTCACGACACCGCCATTTAATTGTCCGAAGCTTCGCGAGAGCTGCCGGAACATCTCCGAATATTGCGTGACCCGCTCCGCCGTCACTTCTCGCACCCGCTTCGCATATTCATGCTGCGATTTGGCATGCTCATTCGTTCCCGGCACATAGCGAGATATCGTCCGGATCATGACCCGCGGCGTCAAAATCAGCATAATAGCCGCTGTAACCGATTCCCAAGTGGACGCCATCACATCGCCTTGACCGCCTACATATACAGCTAGAATGGACGTTCCGAGCAGCATGCCGAAGGCTACAGCCATCTTCCCTCCATCCCGCAGCAGCCCCGCGAGCAGGCCAGCAAATGCCAGCAGACTCATCTGCACAATGGCGTTAAAGTCCGCAAGGCTGAGTATGAGCCCCGCGATGACTCCAACCGATGCTCCAAGCGGCGCCCCCCCAGCAAGCGCGAACAGCACCAGCATATACCGCGACATAATATGCTCCACCGACATGCCGTAAATCACCCAACCAACTGCCCCCGTCATGACGGAAGCGAGCAAAATCATTAGACATATAATTTCCTCGCTCCGCAGTGCCGCCGTTTTCTTAGACATGGTCAGCACCGGTATGGCCTGAATGAACACGAGTGTGAGAACGAAGCCAAGCGCCGCTTCCACGACAACCAGCATGATGCTGTACCAGGTCAGCGTGTCCAAGGTGAAGGCATGAAACAATTGGACGAGCAAGGTGGCGGTAAATACGAGCAGCGGAGCCGAAGCAAGCTCAGCTTTCTCATAGGCTTCGAGCCCCTTGAACAAAAGAAATAATGCCGCAATTTCCATCGCAATCCAGACCGGGGAGGGTGTAACCGCAAAGAAGCTCCCCACCACCACTGACAGCCCAACCCAAGCAACCGCATCCTTTCGAAGAAAATAAATGACGGCGAAATAAGCGGCGGCAAACGGCATAAGCGACTCCAAAATGACGGCTCGTCCAAGCAAAAAACCAACAGCAACAAGCAGGAAGGTCCATTTTTTCGCCAGCACCAGCTGAATAAATCGCTGCGAGGCAACGCGCTCCTTGATTTTACCGATTCGAGGCTGCAGCCATCCTTCTTTCTTTCCTCTGGGAAATACGAGCACACTTTCCTTGTTCATCCGCAGACACCACCATTTCCGAATGTATTGTGTTTCCCATTATAGGAGGTCGTCCACAGGAAGTTTGTCAGTTTAACGTAGGCGGCCCAAAAGTTTTTTCCGACAAAATCAACTGCCCTCGCAGTCCTTGTCAAAAGCAAATTTCCGCTTGCCCTGACTGGGCTCATGCCGTCCTCTTTGCAGCCATTGCCTCAAACAGCTTCAACAAAAACCGTCTATCAGTACTTCCATTTGTTGGCGAATATACAGGTGAATGTGTCGGTATTGAAAGAGTAGGGGAGGAAAAAACTTTGAGGCGGCACATAAACGCAAAAAAAGCAGAACCATAAAGGCTCTGCTCTTGTCATTAAAATATGGCTCTTACTTAAACCCGCTTGGCTCCGCGTCCACCGCGTTTGCCTTCGGTATTCTTCTTCAGGGAGGAAATGCGTTCTTCACTGTCTTTCAGGAAGCGCGACACTTTATCCTCAAAAGTTGGTTTTCCGTAAGCTGGTCTCCCGGCCTGCTGCTTGAATGGACGTCCACCACCGCCGCCACCGTGTCCTCCACGGTCGCCACGATCCTG
Organism: Paenibacillus sp. Leaf72; assembly: GCF_001422685.1. Classification (NCBI taxonomy): domain Bacteria; kingdom Bacillati; phylum Bacillota; class Bacilli; order Caryophanales; family Paenibacillaceae; genus Paenibacillus; species Paenibacillus sp. Leaf72. The sequence continues at coordinate 37,129 of NZ_LMLV01000006.1, forward strand.
ACCGCCACCACTGCCGCCACGATTAAAGCGTTCTCCGCCGCCGCCACCAGGCCCGCCACTTGGACGAGAGCTTGGACGTGATTCGCGTGCAGGAGGCAGTTGGCCTTCTGGTCGATCAATTGCCTGTTTAATGGAAAGTCCAATTTTTCCGTCTTTGTCAACGTTAATCACTTTGACCTTGACCACGTCTTCGATCTTCAGGTGATCTTTCACGTCTTTGACGTAATTATCAGCAATTTCCGAGATGTGAACGAGACCTGTGACACCTCCAGACAAATCAACGAATGCCCCGAAATGCGTAATGCCTGTCACTTTGCCCTCTAACTTCGCGCCTACTTCAATTGCCATAAAATAAAATGTTCCTCCCTAAAAGTTTCGCTTAATGTACTATTAACGTGATTATAACCGAACGGAAGAAGGAAGGTCAACAGACGTTCACCCGTTTGTGCGTCTATTTAACCACCTGTATCTGTTGTTCGCCCTCTTTAACCATGCCTTGACCTTTGGTTGCCAGCTGGGCAATATATTCCGGATCGTTAAGCCGCTCAATTTCCTGTTGCAGCTGCTGCGCCTGATTTGTAGCTTCTTCCTTCTGTTTCATTACAGCTGCAAGCCGCAGTTCGGTAGCGTTTTGCTGCTGGATTTGTCCAAAGAAGGTATAAGCCGCCCAGCCCATGAAGAGGACAATAAACATCATCCACATCTTGATCCGACGCTTGGAGCCTGGATTAACGGTTAACTTGTTTGCTGCTGCTGTCGCCAATTGCTTGTACCCCCTTAAGAAATTGAACCAGATGCATCCATCACTCGATCTGCTCCATGCCATGAAAACTTAGAATAACTTCCGCCAAAGCGCAACTACGCGTGCAACCGCTGCCTTAAAGCGCTCTGTAAGCTTAAGCTTATCGGCGTACTTGATAATTAGGCGGTTCAACGGTCGTATGATAGGACCTAATACCCACCATAGCAATAGCCATAATGGACGAGTCAATTTTAACATAATTTTTAGAACAAAAATAGTGAAAGCAGTCCCAAATCCCAGTGCTACAATACCTAATTTGTATATCAGAAGGATCGGCTTAATAATGACAAATTCCACCGTTTTGACAATTCCTCTGATGAGTGCGCGGATGGCGCGAATGATGCCCTGTACCAGTTTGATGACTGGCTTGCTAAATAGAAAGTAATAGCTGGTCACACCTATTGCCAGCCCTAGGAAAACGTACGCCCGCACCTCGCCATTGTTGCTTGCGTACAGCACACGAAACACGATAATCGACGCCACCAGCCAGTAAATAATGTCCAGAACCGGCAGCCACCACCGTGGAAACCGCAGCTCATTCGACACCACACGATAGCCGTCAAAAGCGACTCCCATGCCGATTCCTGACAGAAGCATCATCGCGAGCGTGTACCACTGCATCGTCAGTGTCACTTAAATAATTTACCAAATATGCTTTTGGATTTGCTTGGGGCATTGCCGTCCAGATAGGCGAGTGAATGAACGAGCCCCTCTATAGCGACAAAGCCTTGCTCCAGGCTGAGATGCTTAATATGCAGGTTCTGCCCTTTAATCGTCAGGAAGCCCAGATCGGTTTCCAGCAAAAACTCCTCGCTGTCAAAGCTCTCCACGTTTAATACGCCGGTAATCTCCAGAAGCTTTCGATTGAGCATCTTCACTTCCTGACGCTTCTGTCCTTTATTCTGTTCCACCATTGACCCGTCCCTCCACTTCAAAAGCGTAGCTTATGCTAAAGCTTATGGGAGTGGGACGAACTTTAGAACCTGTCCAGAGGGACAAACCTATGGAATCTATGAAAGGGCTCATGAAAATAGAGCAGCTACCGATATATACCCTATTCTATGATTTTGAAACAGCAGAATGCCTTGCCTTCCTATCTATTAAAAGAAAGCTTCTATTGCGCTCAGCGGGCGCTTTTTACCCGTTTCAGCTGGGCTACAATAATGATGCTGATCACGACGAGCAGCAGCCATGAGCTGATTTTGCTCACATGAACGAGCGTCCATTGCTTTTCCTGATCCGGATAGGCCCATGCCCCGAAAAAAGTCATAATATTTTCCGCAATCCAAATAAAAAATCCGGTTAGAACAAAAGCCAGCGTAAGCGGCATCTTATATACAGCTTCCCCAAGCTTGAAGTGGACGCTGGTACGCCAGAATACGATAATCAGCCCCGCCATCAGCACCCATCTGAAATCCCACAAATAATGATGGGTAAAAAAGTTCAAATATATCGCTGCGCTGATCGCTACCGCATACGCCATTTTGGGCCAGCCCACCATCTCCAGATGGAGCCTGCGCCAGGACTGACAAATATAGCTTGCTACGCTCGCATACATGAAGCCGCTGTACAGCGGAACATCGAATACTCTCGACCAGCCTTCGCCCGGATACGTCCAAGAGCCCATTTTCACCTTATACACCTCAAGCGCCAGGCCGATAATGTGAAACAGGCAAATAACCTTCAGCTCATCCCACGTCTCCAGCTTCGTAGCTACCATAACAACCTGCATGGCCAAGCAGATAAGCAAAATAAGATCATAACGGGCGATACCCGGCACATGGACGTAATGCGTAAGAGCCATAGCCCCGAAGATTGTAACCGGAAACAGGCAGTTCAGTGCCTGCAAGTAGCCGAACAACAGCAGCTTTTTCAGAAAAAATATCATTTCGCCGCTGCTTCATTAACCACGCCGCTCAAATGCAGCGCACAATTAAACTTCTCGCATGTCCAGCCGCCTGCGGCATTCGCATAAATCGTCGAGATGGACGTATTTTGAAGCGGCTCGTTCTTATAGGCATCCGGCACAAGCTCCTTCAAGCAGCGGCCGATGAGCGCACCATGGCTGACGATGAGTACATTTTCACCCGGATGGTTAAGGGCAATCTCCCTCAGCACCTCGCTGCCACGACCAACAACGGATTCATGGCTTTCACCCTGCCAGTCCATTTCCCGCCAATCGGCTCCCCACTTCTCGATGCGCTCTGCCTCCGTGGTGCCCTCCAGCAGGCCGCCTCCCATTTCCCGCAGCCGTTCGTCCTGCTTGACCGCCATGCCGCCGCCCAGACGCTTTGCCACCGCCTCAGCCGTCACAAGCGCCCGCTGCAGATCACTGGAGTAAATATGATGCCATTCCTCCTTGCTGAGCCGCTCCGCCAATACCTCCGCTTGCTGCAAGCCTTCCTCATTCAACGGAATATCCGTAGAGCCCTGCGCTCTCCCCTCGACGTTCCATTGCGTAACCCCATGTCTAATCCAACCAATTTTCGTCATGCTCCACTTTCCCTCCTTGATTTGCTCCGTCCATGGTTATATACGCAAATTTATAAAAAAAGGGCCGCTCTGCACATAATTACCATGCGCGAGCAACCCTTTATCTTTATTGCCATTCAAGATCATTGTCACGCGGACGCTGTTCTTCCTTCAGCACCGTGTAGAGCTCACCGGCTTCATCCTTGCGGGTCGTTTCGGCAATTCGCTCAATTCGAACGGTTACCGTCTTCTGCCCGTATTGGATAGCAAGCTCATCCCCAACCTTTACGGCGCTGCTCGCTTTCGCTTCGCGGCCGTTGATCCAGACGCGTCCCTGCTCGGACACATCTTTAGCGACTGTACGCCGCTTGATCAGGCGGGATACCTTGAGAAACTTATCCAGACGCATGAATTACTGGATAGCTTCTTTCAGCTTGTTGCCTGCTTTAAATGCAGGAACTTTCGATTCTGGAATGTTAATCTCTTTGCCTGTTTGTGGGTTGCGGCCAACACGGCTGGAGCGTGTGCGCGTTTCGAAAGTACCGAAGCCGATCAATTGTACTTTGTCTCCACCAGCAAGAGCATCTGTTACTTCTCCAAGAAAGCCGTTAAGAACAGCCTCTACATCACGTTTAGTCAAACCGCTTTTTGTTGCAATGTTGTTAATCAAATCTGTTTTGTTCATTCTAAAATCCTCCTAATAATAAGCTTAGCTAATGGTATAGCCGCGCAGTGCGGCCTACGTTCGTGAAAGTTTGAAACTGTTACACTTACGAAGTTAACTTATTCTGCTTGCCGACATGAATTCCTGCCGCTGACCGCAAATTTTTTTCACGAAAAGTGCGGAATCTTTGCTGCTATTAGCGAACCGCGTCCCTTACTGTCGCTTTGCTTCTTCCCACCAGCGGTCCATTTCTGTTAAATCAGTCTGGTCAAATGTTTTGTTGTTTATACGAAGCTGCTCTTCAATATAAGCAAAACGAGACTTGAATTTCCGGTTTGTCATCGTCAAAGCTTCCTCTGGATCCGCATGGATGAATCTCGCTGCATTGACGACGGCGAACAGCAAATCGCCTAGCTCGCCCGCCTGCTCCAGCTCGTCCTTCGAGGCAATCGCTTCACGAAGCTCGGAGAGCTCCTCCTGGATTTTATCGAGCACAGGCCCAAGATCATCCCAGTCAAAGCCGACCTTCGCCGCTTTCTTCTGAAGCTTGTATGCCTTCATCAGCGCCGGAAGGTCCTGCGGAATGCCGTCTAGCTGCGACTGCCGGCTGGCAGCTGTGCCATTGCGCTCCTTCTCTTCAGCCTTCATCTGCTCCCAATTGCCAAGCGCCTCATCGGCATCCGCAGCGCTGCTTGCGCCAAATACATGCGGATGACGGAACAGCAGCTTCTCGTTCAGCGTCTCAATGACATCATAGACGGTAAACGCGCCCGTCTCCTCCTCCATCTGGCTATGCAGCATCACCTGCAAAATCACATCGCCGAACTCCTCGCGCATTCCGTCCGGATCATCATTATCTATCGCTTCAAGCGCCTCGTAAAGCTCTTCGATAAAGTTTTTGCGGATAGACGAGTGCGTCTGCTCCCGATCCCATGGACAGCCTTCAGGGCTGCGCAAAATGGCCACAATCTCATGAAGCCGATCAAAAGAGCGGTTCAGCACCGCGTCCTCCGTCGTACGCGGCACATACAGCAGCGATAGATTGCCAAAGCCTTGTGTACGATCAAGCTCATAGAGCGGCACGCGAATAATCTGCTCCTCGCCGGCAACACCGAGTGCATGCCCGATGACAACCTCGAAGTCGTCGGGATAACGCTCCATTAAAGCCAGCTTCACGTCGGATGCGGTAAACGCATCGTAAATTTGCCCAATAATCGTATGTACGCGCGGTTGAAGCATGGCGGGCTGAAGCTCTGCGGCATCCAGCAGTGCAAAACCCTCAATTGGATCTATGCCGAGCCGGATAAACGCTTGATCCAAGAAGCTCTCGCCGCCGATAATGTCGAGCTGCACGCCCGCAGCTGCACAGCGCTCGCGAAGCAGCTGCACCGTGCGCTCTGCGACCATCGGATGCCCTGGTACGGCGTATACGAGCGCCCCTTGCAGCGATTGAGCCTCCAGCAGCAGCGTGGCCGCTATCGCCTCATATACCTCCGGAAACGTATCATGCTGCTCGTACACGGAATCAAACGAGGTATACGCTAGCTCATGCTCCTTGAGCAGCGATATCGCCGGATGCTGCTCCGTCCTGACATAGACGCGCGCTGCCTGCTGGAGTCTGCGCCATACGCCAAGCGTCATTTGATCGGCGTCGCCAGAACCGAGGCCAACAACCGTAATATGCGGTTCACTCATTATTCTCCCACTCTCCTACAATTGGCTTGTCCCATTAGTATACTAAAGAAGACGCTGCTACTACAAAAAAGCGGACAAGCACATTTTAATCAATTCCCTTTTATGGAAAATTGAGGTATTATCTAGTCGAAGGGTTCGATGCCGTTCGATAAACCCTCTATAACCAGAAAGGCGGAGAATTAATTTGAAGAAATCCTTAATTTTAATAACAACATCGGCAATCATCGGAATCGGCACACTGACTAATCTGTGTTATTTAATCATCCAAGCCAAGGTTAATAAAAAAAATGGCGTTTATATCGGCTTAAACTGGGATGGATTTTTCCCAAATTACTCGCAAGGCACATGGTAACTAAATGAAAAGGACCTATAATAATTTAAATGCCAACGAGCAAAAATTGCATAAATTCTCCAGCATTGCCTCATCACTGCTTTATGGCTCCTTATTCGGCTACTCGCTCAATAAAGACATTTTTTTTATTTGGCTCATATTGATGCTGTGCGGCGGAATCGCTCTTTTACATGTGAAAAAGTGGATTAGGACAGAACTGCGAACAAAAATGATGACCCAAATCATCGTGTTTACCGTCCTGTTGGATGTTTGGATCGTTGCTGACTTCATTCCCGTGCCTATACTGATTAAACAACTCGTTTTTTTAATTGCTTTTTGTGTATTGGGCTACAAATATTTCAAGCTGCTTTATGCAGGCGAGCTCGCCGTTCAAGATGATGCCGCTATAAACACGCAAAAGCCCGGTGCTTAAACAGCTAACCTGCTGTGTGCACCGGGACTGTTCGTTTGTAGGGACAGCCTGTCCTACTGCTCCATTTGCTTCGCTAAAAAACCAGCAGCGGTCTCAGCCATTTTTTGCTCCATAATCGACATTTTCACAGCTTCATCCTTACTCAGCAGCACCACGGTACCGATCGGATCTCCGCCTGCAATAATAGGTGCTATAACGAAGGCTGAAAAAGTGTCACTTATATCTTTAATCATCTCATAAGCGCCAGGAGTCGTTTCGGCTACAGCCTTGCGGTTCTCCATGCAGCTCTCCAGTATCGGCCCAACCTGCTTGTCTAACAGGTCTTTCTTAGAGGCTCCGGCTACCGCAATAATCGTATCCCGGTCAGAGATGAGCGCCACGTGATTCGTGCTCTCGAACAGCGATTCTGCGTATTCTTTGGCAAAATCCCCGAGTTCGCCAATAGGAGAGTACTTCTTGAGAATAACCTCCCCATCGCGATCCACAAATATTTCAAGCGGGTCACCTTCCCGAATGCGTAGTGTCCGGCGAATTTCCTTCGGAATAACTACACGCCCAAGATCATCAATGCGGCGTACAATTCCAGTTGCTTTCATTTCATGTTGCCCCACTTTCCTAGAGGATTTTAAGTCTACTGGGTACGAACTACCTGTCTAATAGCGTAAACGGCTATCGCCGAAATGCAGCGGCAAAGGCTCGTTTCGCGCTGAAATATAAGCGGGTTATAAGCAAGGAACTTATAAAGTCTTATATTTTAAAAAACACGGCTAACAGGCGGGAAGCCTCGAATGCTGAAGCAGTCGTTTTTCGATGCATGACGAAGGCCGCCATTCGAATGACCGTTCTTTACTTGATCAAGCCAGGCAACTCGTTTGCTGTGAATCTGACCATAGTATTCATCCGCTCCCAATTTCTTATGCACGCACCTTGAACAGCAACCCTTCAAATCATTTTACCCTTTACATCCCCTTCATTAACACCGCCTTTCAGCACTCCTGAAAGGCGGCAGGCAGCTCGTTCCCGGACTAATTTCCTAGTTCCAGCGGGCGAATATTCACGAAATTTTTAAATATTTGTCGCTTCATCCAGCTCTTGGCCAGCAGCTCCACCATTTTGATTTAACCCTGATCCGGTTAAGCTTTTCGTTCTTGCCCTCCGCAGGCCTCCTCTTTTCGCCCTTCTTCTCCCCGAAAAGAAAAACATCCCGCTGCTCCATTAAGAGCGGCAGGATGCCTGAATAACATGACGGTAGCAAGCAAAGCCATAGCCGCAAGCAGTTTGGGACGAGCCTTGAGAACCTCGGCAGTAGGAAAATTCCGCTGATCTTTCTGTTCCTCTTCCAGCACAGCCCTAGTCAGTTTCTCCATTATTAACTCCTCCTTTAAAATCACTCAATCATGCTTCAGCAGATCGGCAAGCTCGCGCTTTAAAGCTAAAAATGATTGGTGCTCACGCACTTCTGGCGAACGCTCCGCAGGCAAGTTCACTTTAAATTGCTTTAAAATCCGCCCAGGGCCAGCCCCCATTACGACAATGCGCTGCGACAGAAAGATGGCTTCATCAATATCGTGCGTAATGAAAAGCACGGTGGTTTTCTCCTTTTGCCACACATCCAGCAGCATCTCCTGCATCTCCAGCTTGGTCTGGGCATCCAGCGCGCCAAATGGCTCATCCATCAGCAGCACCTTCGGGCGATTGGCAAGCGCCCTGGCAATGGCCACACGCTGCTTCATTCCCCCTGAAAGCTGCTTCGGATATGACTTGTCGAACGACTCAAGGCGGATGATTTTGAGCCAATAATTGGAGATCGCCCGGCGCGCAAGCGTGGGTACCCCTTGCAGCTTGAGACCATATTCGATGTTTTCACGCACCGTCAGCCACGGAAACAGCGTGTAGCCTTGAAAGACCATGCCCCGTTCTGCACCGGGCCCGACAATCTCTTCGCCATCCAAAGCAAGCATGCCGCTCGAAGGCTCATCAAGTCCGGCGACCATGCGAAGCAGCGTAGATTTGCCGCAGCCAGACGGGCCCAGTATCGTCAAAAACTCATTGGAGCCAATAGTGAGCTGAATATCACGCAGCGCTTCAAAGCTGCTTTTTTTCGTTTGGTATACCTTATGGAGATCGCGGATTTCGATCGTTCCGCTACCAGCAGCCGCTACGGCAGCTGGCGCGTGTTGCGCCAATACATTCTCCTTCGGCTGCTCTTTCTCTTTCGCTTTCGCTGTTACCGTCGCCATATTCAAACGTGATCGCCTCCATAAGCGTTCAATTTGCGCTGCCTAGCCTGCTTGCGTTCCAGCAAGCAAACCGGCATCGGATTTGACTAACTGCCGCCCGATTTGTCAGGTAATCTAACAATTTTAATTAGAATACCGCAAATTTTTACTATTTGTCAATTTATATGTTAGGTTTATTTACATTATACTTGTAGCCTGCTCATATTTTCGCCAGCCGCCATAAGCCGAAATTCGCTCTGCCCCTTCAAGAGCATAGCCTTCACAAATAAAGCCCGGCACCTCTTCTCCATGCTCCAGCTCCACTTTTCCTATGCCCAGTGGCGCCGGTATAAGAGCCGCGAACTCGCCGAAACGCGCCAGCGGCATTCGCCAAAGCTCCAGCGCGACCGATACGCCACCTCGATCCAGCTTAATCATGCCAGGCTTTGCCGGCGTCGTAGAAAGCTTAATCAGCTCATATTTAGCCGCCGTGCTCGCTTCCCTGACAAAGCTCGCTCCGAAAGCGTGCATTTGCCGCTCTAATGCGAATCCGCGCATATGGAGACCGCATACAGCCACTAGCGTCGTCTGATCGGCGTCGACGGTTTCGGATGGCACTGCTGCAACTGCGCTATTTTGACTGCACTCCGTCCAGCCCGACTGCCCAGACTCCATTGTCTGGTTGGCATACAGCCTTCCCAAGCCTTCAAGCAGATGCTCTTGATCCGCTAATGCGAACAGCGTGATGCCAAAAGGCAGCCGCTCCGCTGCCTCCCCCGAAGGAAGAGCTACCGCACTTAGATCGAGCAAATTGCAGTGGTTCGTAAAAGCGCCCATTGCCGTATTCGTCTGAATAGGCTGCTCGCGCACCTGCTCACGCGTCCACGTTCCGCCACAGGTAGGCATAACCAGCACCGCATCATCGAGCAGACTCTTTGCCGCCAGCTTGAAGGCTTGCAAGCGATGCATGGAAGCAAATACGGAAGCTGCCGTATGGCGCTCGGCAGCTCCCGAACGAAGCACCTGCTCCGTTGCAGGCACCGCAATTCCGGGATGGCTTTCGATAAAACTGCCCAGATCAGCCCAGCGTTCTGCGACCCAGGGTCCTTCATATAGCTCAGCTGCCGCTTCTGCGAACAAGCTGCAATCCACATTTTCTATGGCAATCCCCAGCTGTTGCAGCTGTCGAACGGAGGCATCCCATGCCTGAGCGTAATCGTCCGCAAACGGTCCATAAAAGGCCGGACGCTCTAGCGGCAAATACAGCTTGGACGGCAGGCCGCTCGCAGAGCGCGCAACCTCCCTTGACCATGGATCAGCGGGATCGAGGCCGCGAGCGGAGCTATCGACGGCGAGCGCATCATCTATACTGGGGGCGAATACCGTCACACAGTCCAAGCTGGCGCAGGCAGGCACGACGCCCTTGGTCGGCCACGCGCCAAGGGTCGGCTTATAGCCGACAAGCCCGTTCAGCGCCGCCGGCACGCGGCCGGAGCCGGCGGTGTCTGTGCCAAGCGAGAACACCGCTTGGCCGCGGGCAACAGCGACAGCCGAGCCGGAGCTCGAGCCGCCGCTGATCAGCTCGGGGCGCAAAGCATTATGCGCCTCGCCGTAAGGGCTTCTCATGCCGACCAAGCCGGTGGCGAATTGGTCGAGATTGGTTTTGCCCAGCGGAATGGCTCCCGCCCGAACTAAACGCTCCACTACAGTGGCGTTTTCTTCTGGCGTATAGGCAAATTCCGCACAAGCTGCCGTTGTCGGCCAGCCAGCAACGTCGATATTGTCCTTGATCGCGAAAGGAATGCCCCAGAGCGGCGTTTTTGCCGGATCAAGCAGCGCGAGCCGCTCCAAATAAGGGCGCAGCCGCGCAAGCGCAGGCGGTGTAATCCAGATGTTCATTGCGGCATCCCGCTCGGAACGGCGGATGATTTCTTCAATAACCGCCTCAGGAGCAAGCTGCTTGGCGGCATATTTTTCACGCAGCCACTGCATCGTAAGCACTTCAGGAAAAGTAACAGCCGTCATACGAGCGACACCTCTTTCTGGATTTGCATAATGCCAGCAACAAGCTGGCCAGTATGAACCTCATCACCAGGCTTGACATAGATCGAAGCAACGACCCCGTCACAGGATGCCTGCTGGGAAAACTCCATTTTCATGCTTTCGACAATGATAAGCGTATCGCCCTTTTTCACCTGATCACCCGGACCTACGAGCACTTTCCAGACGCTTCCCGGCATATTGCAGCGTATAGCCTCCGCTCCCGCAGGAAGCTCCTTTTCTTCGCCTTGAGCCGCACCATCCTGCTCAGACACATATTCCGCAAGCCCAAGCGCCTTCCAGCTCTCGCGCTCTGCCTTGAACGCCGCCTGCTGGGTGTCGCGGAACGACGCCGCATCCTCTTCAATAGAAGCAAGAAATAGCAAATAGTCATTCAGTTGAAAGGTCGTCTCCTTAATTTCGACATCAAAGCGCCCACGCGGGAAGTCCTCACGCATCTTCAGCAGCTCATCCGCAGCAACCGGATAAAACTGAATTTGGTCAAAAAACCGCAGCAGCCACGGCTTGCCCGCCGTAAAGCTCTTCGTCGCCTGCAGCTTATTCCACATTTGAATCGTGCGCCCAACAAATTGATAGCCGCCCGGCCCTTCCATGCCATAGACGCACATGTAGGCTCCGCCAATTCCAACTGCATTTTCAGGCGTCCACGTCCGCGCCGGATTATATTTGGTCGTCACCAGACGATGCCGCGGATCAATGGGCGTAGCAACTGGCGCACCCAAGTACACATCGCCCAAACCTAGCACCAGATAACTGGCATCGAAAACGATTTGCCGCACATCCTGCCTATCCTCCAAGCCATTGATCCGGCGAATGAACTCTATATTGCTCGGGCACCATGGAGCATCCGGACGCACCGTTTGCTGATAGCGGTCTATCGCCAGCTGCGTGGACGGATCGTCCCATGATAGCGGAAGCCGCACAATTCGCGATGGAACTTCAATGGTCTCAAGCGGCGGCAGCAGGCTATCCAGCTCCAGCAAGCGGCGGCAAGCATCGCGGGCCGTGATGCGAGTGCGATCGATATGCACCTGCAGCGAGCGAATGCCCGGCGTAAGATCAAGCACCGGAAGCGAAGCATCCGCCCGTATGGCCTCCATCAGCACATGCACCTGAAAACGGAGCAAAATGTCCAGCTTCAGCTCGCCATATTCCACGAGCAAATTCTCATCCCCACTGCACCGAATAGCGATGGGAAAACGCCGCCCCTCCTCCTCGCTGACGAGCAGCGGATAGGACGGCGAAAGCAGCTGCCCCCTAAGCTCAGGAAGCTTCAGCTCTTGAAGTGACGCCATGTCGCCTTCGCCAAGCGCCCGCAGATTAGCTTCCTGTGCCTCGCGCAGCACATCAGCCTCTTCAAGCGTCAATAGCTGAAAATAGACCTTGTCGCCGGGATGCAGCTGCCCCAGCTTCCAAAATTCGGCCGAAGCCGTCGTAACCGGACATACAAAACCGCCGAGGCTCGGGCCATCTGGCCCCAGCAGGATCGGCATATCGCCCGTCAAATCAAGCGTTCCCACAGCATAGGCATTGTCGTGAATATTAGAAGGATGCAGCCCCGCCTCTCCGCCATCCTCTCTAGTCCAAAGCGGCGCTGGGCCGATTAAACGCACGCCTGTGCGGGAGCTGTTAAAGTGAACCTCCCACTGCGTTTCGGTTAACTGCTGCAAATATTCCGGCCGCAAAAATTCCTCTGTACAATGCGGTCCCGGTATAACGCCGATTGTCCATTGCCCTGTAATGGCCGGACGGTACACAGGAGCAAACTCCACCGCTAACGGTGCGGATAAATAGTCTCGCGACAGCTCCGAGCAATGTTCAGAGAACGCCATTTCATGTGATAGCATGCTGCCAGCGCCGTGCACTCTCAGCACATCCCCAGCTCGCAGCGCCCGGCCGCCATGACCGCCAAAGCCGCCCAGCGTAAACGTTGCAGCACTGCCCAGAATAAGCGGCATATCCAGTCCGCCTGCAATTTGCAAATACGTCCGAAGCCCCGCCGCCGCCTCGCCGAAGCTGAGTACCTGACCCGCCTTCGCTAGAATAGGCGCATACAGCGGAACAAGCTCACCGTCCAGCTTCGCCTGCATATCAGCACCCGTCAGGCAAAACCGCATAGCAGCGCGGAATCGATAAGAACCTCCGCGCAATGTCAGCTCCAGGCCCGCTACCTGATCCGAATTGCCGAGCAGCTTGTTGCCGAGACGGAAGGAGTAAGGGTCCATTGGTCCGCATGGCGGCACACCGACATCCCAATGCCCGACTCTTCCGGGCCAATCCTGCACCGTCGTCTGCACGCCGCCATCCAGCACCTCAATGGCTTGTTCCACTGGCGCAAAGCCTTCCAGCATCCGCGTATAAACTAGCCCCTCCTTGCAAGCTGCATCCTCAAGCAGCGCCTGCACATATTGCAAATTCGTCGTCAGTCCGTACATCCGCGTCTGGGCCAGCGCCTCGCCCAATTTGCGCAAAGCATCGTCGCGATCCGTGCCGTGCACGATAATTTTCGCCAGCATCGGGTCATACAGCGTCGTAATGGTCATGCCATCTCTCACCCATGTTTCATTGCGCGCCTGCTCCGAAAATCTCGCTTGATCCAGTTGCCCCGCACTCGGGCGAAAGCCCTGCAGGCAATCCTCGGCGTAAATCCGCGCCTGAATGCTATGTCCCTGCGGCTTCTTCACGAGCGTATGCAAATCGCGCAGCTCGCCCGCCGCTTCCCGCACCATCCATTCCACGAGATCGAGGCCAAGCACTTCTTCCGTAACACCATGCTCTACCTGCAGCCGCGTGTTCACTTCCAGAAAATAAAAAGCGGCCGTTTCCGGGTCATATAAATACTCCACCGTCCCCGCACTGCGGTAGCCCACTTCGGCAGCGAGCCTCGTTGCCGACTCCATCATGGCCGCGCGGACACTATCCGGCAAATGGGGCGCCGGGCTTTCCTCCAGCACCTTCTGATTGCGCCGCTGCACGGAGCAATCCCTCTCACCGAGCGCAACAACCTCGCCATAGCTGTTGCCGAAAATCTGCACCTCGACATGGCGCGCTTTGGCGATGTATTTTTCCAAAAACATGCCGCCGTTCTTGAAATTCGTCTCCGCCAGATGACGAACCCCCTCATAAGCAGCAAGCAGCGCCTGCTCATCGTCACACACCCGCATACCGATACCGCCGCCGCCTGCCGTGCTTTTCAAAATAACCGGGTATCCGATTTGCTCCGCACGCAGCACCGCTTCTTCCACACTGTCAATCAGCTCGGTTCCCGGCAGCATCGGAACACCCGCCCTTGACGCCAGCTCACGAGCGGAATGCTTCAGCCCAAACTGCTCCATTTGCTCCGGAGTCGGGCCGATGAATACGATGCCGCGCTCGGCGCAAGCACGGGCAAAGTCTGCATTTTCACTCAAAAATCCATAGCCCGGATGAATCGCCTCCGCACCTGTTGCGATCGCCGTCTGAAGAATGAGCTCCGCATTCAAGTAGCTCTCTTTGGCGGGACCATCCCCAATCCATACCGCTTCGTCGGCGTTATCGACATGCCTGCTGTCTTGATCTGCCTGCGTGTAGACAGCAACAGATTGAATGCCCAGCTTGCGCAGCGTGCGCTCGATTCTCACGGCAATTGCGCCACGATTAGCAATCAGTACCTTTGTAAACATAGCGACCTCTCCCCGCATTTATTTATTCGTTCCAGATCAGCACCTGTACAGGTGTTGGGTTATAGGCATTGCAAGGATTGTTAAGCTGCGGACAGTTGCTGATGAGCACCGTTGTCCTGCCGTGCGATTGCATCTCTACGTAATAGCCAGGCGCGGATACGCCGTCCGCAAACTGCAAGCCTCCTTCAGCGGTCACCGGCACATTCATGAAAAAATTTACGTTCGGCGCCAAATCGCGCTTTGTATAACCCGCCTCCCGCTTCGACAGCTGGAGCATGAACGTATCGCGGCAGTTGTGCATATGCAGCTTTTCATGGGCATATCTCACCGTGTTGCTCTGGGCAGAGCAGGAGCCGCCAATCGTATCGTGGCGTCCGCATGTATCGGCAATGATCGTCACGAGCGGCTTGCCCGATTCCGCCCGCAGCACCGACCCCGCCGTTAAATATACGTTCGCTTGCCCCGCAATCGTCGCGATGGCACTATAGTGATCTTCCGGCTGATCAGCGTCGTAAAAAAGCGTGTCCGCCGCCTGATTGCCTTCCAGATCGACAATTCTGAGCACTTGGCCAGGCAGCAGATCATGCATCCAGCCATCACCCGCCAAAATCGTTTTACTGTATACAGCCTCCGCTACCTTGCGCGGGCTTTCTATCAGATTAAATGCGGCCATTATTATTCGCCTCCTCGTAAAGCATCGTATTCCCACGTATTTTCAAACGCACGGCGATTTTCCGCACGATAATTCACACAGTAATCATGCTCCCGGTCTACCGCTTCCGCAGCCAATACTTCAATCAGCACAGGAACCGATGGATAACCCCTTCTTGCATCGAGCGGATTAGGCGTATTCGATAACACTAGCAGCACATCCATTTCCGTCCTAAGCGTTACAGCGCTGCCCGCCTGGCAATGATGCTCCGCATAATGCATATCACCCTGCTCGTCGCAGCTGATTTTGGAAAACCAATTGACGACCGGCATTAAATCTCTGACACCCATGCCGCTTCGCACGAGCTCCACCGCCAAATTTTCCTGCCCGCTTCGCAGCCAGCCGTTTCGAAGCTCCTGATAAGTCGTCGCACCATAGCGCTCATCCGTCAGCTCGCGGCTTGTGTAGCCGCCAAGCGGATCATGCCAGCCAAGCTCATCTTCTACAATGCTGACCATTGCGCGTCCGTTGTCGCTCATCAACACATTCCCTTTGGTCAGATGTGAGGTATGCTGCGCCTTAAGGGTATCCGGCATATTGTAGCGTTCATTCAGATCTGCGGCACTGAACAGCATGGCAGACACATTAGCCCCACCTTCAAGGGCAGTCAAACGGATGAGCCTCCCCCGTCCAATAACACCTGACCACTTGCCTCCAGCTTCAATTGTCTTGCTCCACCCTTTACTCATTTCCACTCCGCCTCCCCGTGAATATAAATAAAAAAAGCCTGGGAAATTGATCTCCCAGGCTTTTATCCTTCCGTGTTATACAGCGATTCGCGCCAGCAGCACTTATATTCGACTGTATGCCGTCTCTCGGACCAGGCTTAGCATTCATCAGAGGAGGCAATCCCCATATGCAGCTAACGGAACCCTAGACAGCGGTTTGTTTCCAGTTTATTTTGCAACGGAAACCCATATTCAATTGTCATATAACCTAACACTAAATAGATTATATGACCGTTGAATATCATTTGTCAACGATTATGTTAGATAATGTAACATTAAATATAACGCTATATAAACAACTCACCCTTCTACGGCATTGAGTATGCGTCTAATTGCTCCTCTCGGTTTAGCGAAATAGTAATCTTCTTGATTTTTCGTTCACTTGAAGCGAGCCAATTTCGAACTTCTTCAAACCCCGTTTTAGATGATTGCAGATCAGCCGAAGCCATCCAAAATTGATTATTATCTACCCATTCGTAGTCAGGAATCGGCCAAGTTGGCGTGTACATATACACCTCGCCCAGTTCCGCCCTCTCATATGGAACAACCTTCATCTGCACCAAATCAACAGCAAACAACACATTCCGGACAATCTGCCCGCCCTCATTGTAGCCAAATCTCAATAACAGCCTATTTTTCTCTGGAGAAAGCTTATAATCTTGAAAAATGCCGTCCGCCAAGCCAACGCTCACAAGCCCGGAATTACTTTCCTTCACCAAAATAGTCGAGCATTGCTTATTGCCACAATTGTACTTCAGCAAAATAAAACGTTCTTGATCAGCGATATCGAGCATTTCCAATTGAGTCCGTTTGACTTCTTTTTCAATATCAGCAGCATGAGCTTGCAAGCCTAAATATTCCTTATAGAGCGGGATATCGCCAATAGCCAATTCCACCTTCTCGCCGTTAGCCCCTTCGACCACGAGCACCTCAGGTCCAACCTTCTCCGTTTCCAAGCGAACCGAATCAGCCGCATCTGTACCGGCAGGAACCTCCTTATGATTGCCCTTCAAGAAATAAACAGCCGCTGCTCCCGAGACAAATACAAATGCCATCACAATAACAAGCACCAGAGATGAACTCTGCCGCTTTTTGTTCATTTTCATCCCCCCATCTGCTATACCATTAACCCTCATGCCTGCAACATACATACTAATAGCTTTAAAGTAAACGACGCTTCCTTCCATAAAAAAGTTACAAGGCAGCCGCGCTCGTTTAATGACCGCTGACCCAGTGAATCCCCCACCTCAAACAAAGCCAAACAGCAG
The DNA here is from genome assembly GCF_001422685.1 of Paenibacillus sp. Leaf72. Taxonomy (NCBI): domain Bacteria; kingdom Bacillati; phylum Bacillota; class Bacilli; order Caryophanales; family Paenibacillaceae; genus Paenibacillus; species Paenibacillus sp. Leaf72. Next base: position 54,176 of record NZ_LMLV01000006.1, read on the forward strand.
CTTATCGTCCTTAGACGGCAGCTGCTGTTTGGCTTTGCTCTTGCCCATAATCAGGCTCTCTATCTGCTTCTCTCTATTCCTTAGGCTCACCAGCAATTTCCGGAGGCTCGGCTGGTTTTGGCTTTGGCAGCCTGCCAGAGCGGCTAAGCGCCTCGCGCAGCAGAAACTCAATATGTCCATTAACGCTGCGAAATTCCTCATTAGCCCATTGCTCCAGAGCGCGGTGAATGTCAGGATTCAGTCGGAGCGGAAAAGCTTTCTTTTCTTTTCCCATTATCGACAGCTCCTTACGTGTACAAAGACCCGGTATTAATGACCGGAGTAGCAGAACGATCCGATACGATCGCCACCATCAGATTGTTGACCATCGCCGCACGCCGCTCCACGTCCAGCTCAATTCCACTATCCTCCAATTGCTTCAACGCCGCATCTACCATACCAACTGCGCCTTCAACGATTTTCTGGCGAGCCGCCACAATCGCTGTCGCCTGCTGCCTTTGCAGCATCGCGCTAGCAATTTCCGGCGCATAGGCCAGATGCGTCAGCCGCGTCTCAATCACTTCAACTCCCGCAACAGCAAGCCTGCTTTGCAGCTCCTTGAGCAGCTCTTCAGCCACTTCCTCCGAATTGCCTCTGAGCGACATCGCATTCTCATCCGTATGCGTATCATATGGGTGCTGCGCCGCCGTGTGGCGAACAGCCGTCTCGCTTTGGATTTCCACGAAACGCTCATAATTGTCGACATCGAAGCTGGCACGGGATGTATCCGTCACTTTAAATACAACAACCGCTCCAATTTCAATCGGATTGCCGTCAGCATCATTGACTTTCAGCGTATGGCTGTTAAAGTTGCGCACTTTAAGCGACACCTTCTGCTTGTTCGTCAGCGGAAGCGTCATCCACAGCCCCGCATTCCTTACCGTACCGATATATTTTCCGAAAAAGGTGATGACCTTCGCTTCATTAGGCTGCACAATCGTCAGCGAGGAAGCGGCGATAATAAAAACAAGAATCAGCAAAGCACCTGCAATAATCAAAAGAAAGTCCGGCTGTGAGTCCGATGCGCCAAACACAATAAGAATAACTCCCCCAACAAGTGACAATATGCCAATGAGCAATGCTAAAAATCCATTCACATGCCAAGCTTTGTACTCCTTCATCTGTCAGAACACCCCTTAGTATTAATTTGATATATTTATGATATCACTTTTTACATTTATATGCAAGCAAGCGCAAACAGCTGAAGCCGTCCTCTGGCGGCAAAGCTGTCGTTTCGCGCAGAAATATAGAGAAAGGCTGGAAAAATCATATACTATCCTATAATTTAAAAAAGGCCCACAATCCTCAGGGAAATCTCCCTATTGGACTGCAAGCCTCGCATAGCAGGTACTGATATTCTTTTTTAACATCCCGATCCCGATCGAATGCTTCGCGTTCTTCATTTCAGGAGTTCACACCCTTCACCAAGGTAGACTTGGCGGACACAACAGCCGCTATTTTAACAAAATCAAGGGTTACGGCCAGACAGCGGACTCAGGAGCAGCTAACGCACTCCCCATCACCATTTTGACAGGATTATATAGGTGATAACGGATTCCCTGTCCGCTTACGGCCCAAAATCAGATCAAAAGCCAAAATAGCGGAACCTCAGTCCTCGAACGCTATACCCAAGGAAATAATCTGCGGTTCAAAAAGGCAAAAATGCGGTCGCTAATCAAGCCCAGCAATCCAATGACGAAAATACCAACAAAAATTTCCTCCGTATTCAAAAATCGCTGCGCCTTCATAATCGCATATCCCAGCCCGCTGTTAACCGCAACCAACTCCGCCACAACCAGATACGTCCATGCCCAGCCGAGAATAAGCCGCATCGTGTGCATGAGCTGCGGTTGGATCGCCGGTATCAGCACCGTCTCAATCGCCTTCCAACGACCTGCTCCAAGCGTAAAGGAGGCTTGCAGCAAATCTTGCGACACCCTGCGCGTATTGTCAGCTACCATCAGCACCAGCTGGAAGAAGCAGCCGATGAAAATAAGCAGCACCTTGGCCCACTCCCCAATCCCTGCCCATACCATAATAAGCGGAATGAAAGCGACCGCCGGCATATAGCGAATAAATTCCATCGGCGGCTCCACCAGCGCTTCGCCGAACTTGAACGTTCCAGCCAATATCCCGATGGGAATGCCCAATACACATGCCAACAGGAAGCCCGACATTACGCGAAATAAGCTAACGCCAATATGATTCCAATAATCAGAGCTGCCGAGCAGCTCTATAAAGGTAGTCAGAACGACATGCGGCTTCGGCAAAAATACAGGGTTCACTGCCTCCGTATAGCTCAGCAGCGACCAGAGCAGCAGAAGGAGCAGAAAAGAGCAGCTAGCTGTAAGCGCAAACGCCCGGGGGCCGATATCTTTAAAAATCTGTATCCGATGCGGCTTCCGCCGCCGAACTGCTTTCATCGCCATCACTTCCCTGCTGTTGTATTTTTGACGAATTGCGAGTCGAATAGTCCGCTCACGTCATCTATGTCACCGACCATATCAAGTCCGCGCAAGAAATTCGCCGTCTGCCCCGCCGTATACTCAAGCGAGGTATATTCATCACGCTTCTCAAAGGCATGGACATTATCCGCTTGAGAGAACAGCTTGATGCCGTCAAATCCCAGCTTGAGATCCTCCGGGGTCGTTTCCGCCTTAGCAGCGAGCAGCTTCAGCACTTCTTCCTGATTGGCTTCATAATACGCAAGCGCATCGAACCAAGCATCCACCACCTTCTGCACTTCAGCGGAACGCTTCTGCACGACCTCTTCACGGAACACAAGCAGATCCGGAATAAGCCCCGGCGTATCTTTAGAAGAGAACAACACCTTCCCCTTGCCCTCCTTCACCGCAATCGTCTGAAACGGCTCCCACAGCACAGAAGCATCTGACTTTCCCGAAATAAAAGCGGGTCCCGCATCATTTACCGTCATATTGACGTAGTTCACATCTTCTTCCTTCATGCCATTTTGCGCCAAGGCAGTCAGCAGCAGCAAATGATCGACAGTTCCAAGCTCCGTCGCAACCGTTTTTCCCTTCAAATCCTGAATCGACTGAATTTCCGGTTTGCTGACAATAGCATCGCCGCCAAAAGAATTGTCATTTACCAGAACCGCTTTAAGCGGAATTCCTTTTGAAAAAGGAGCAAGCGTATCGCTCAGCGTCTGGCTGTTCGCATCGACTCTCCCCGTTGCCAAAGCTTGCAGCGAGTCGCTGTATACCGGGAAAAACTCCAGCTTGACGTTAACGCCATGCTTTTCAAAAAAACCTTTTTCCTCTGCTACATACCACATATACCAGCCCGGCCACGGGCTTAGGGCAATCGTAATCGGCTCCCCTCCCCCTCCTTCCTCCGCTTTGCCTTCTGAACTGCTGCAACCCGACACAACAAACACCGACACGACAAGCAACCCTAAGAGCCAAACCTTCCACGACCGTCTCATTGTCCCACCCCTTGTCTTTATAGCTCCAGCCCCTGAATAACGGGAGATTGGGCTAAGCGTAAACAGCTGTCACCGTCCTCTGGCAGCAAAGCTGCCATTTCGAGGGTGAAATATAAAAATGTATAAGTATGTAACTCATACATTTTTACATTTCTAAAAAAACAAAAGCCTAGGAGATTGTGATCTCCCAGGCTTTTATCCTTCCGTGTTATACAGCGGTTGCCGCCATCTCTCAATGGGTGCACGCTCGCCGTACGCCGTCTCTTGGACCAGACTTGATAAGGCGCAAGCACGCTTGCAGCCTTTCAACGGAACCCTAGACAGCTTGTCGTTCCCGATGTGTACAACATTTATCTGTATTATAGTAGGGCATCCAACACTCTGTCAATACTCATGTCATGTTAATTTACGTCGTTTTTATCTAAAATGCTTTGTATTATGCAGCAGCTTTCACCGTAGTATCTTCCGGCACTTCCAACGCACCGTAAGTAGTGAACCATTTTTGCATAGTCGGGAAATCGCTTGTGTAAGTCAGAGTCAGCATAAGCAGAATACGAGCATGAGCTGCATTCAAGTTATCCCCTGCCAAAATCCCATCGCTGCCGCCATAAACATTGCCCGATCCGGTTCTTGTCGTCGTTACGAAAACAACACCCTTCTCAATCGCCTTCGTACGCTCTTCTCTCATTGCAGCGGAAATGCCGCCAGCTCCTGTACCCGCTGTAACAATCCCTTTTGCTCCGCCGTCTACGAAGCCTTTGATCGCCTCGCCGCCAGCTCCTTGATACGAATACGCAATTTCAACCTTCGAGAAGCCGGCCTTCGGCAGCTTGGACAGATCAAACGGCGTTGCCCACTCTGCATCGGTTTTCAGCGCTCTTGTCGGCACACGGTAAATTTGAATAATCGATTCATCAATGTAGCCCAGTGGGCCAAATCCTGGCGACTCAAATGTGTCAAGACGCAGCGCGTTTGTTTTCGTCACTTCACGCACAGCATGAATCTCATCATTCAGCATGAGCACGGTGCCGAATTTCTTCGTCTTGCCGCTCGCCGCCAGCTTGATCGCATTGAACAAGTTCGCCGGAGCATCGCTTCCGATTACTGTCCATGGACGCATAGAGCCTGTAATAACAACCGGCTTCGAGCTGCGAACCGTAAGATCGAGGAAATAACCGATCTCCTCCATCGTATCCGTACCCGTCGTAACGACTACACCGTCGTATTTCTTCAACGCTGCATCTACTGTCATCGATAGGCTTGCCAGATCATCCATCAGATAAGCCGATGAGCCTTTGTTGCCAAATTGTACAGTCTCAACGTCTGCCATCTTATCCAGATTCGGCAGGCTCTTCACCATATCTTTAATTAAAAGCGTACCTGCACGGTACGTTTGAAAGCTTGTCTCATCCGTCGATTGTCCAGCAATCGTGCCGCCTGTACCAATAACCAAAATGTTAGGGAGCTTCGATTTTTGGAAGGAAGCAGGCACCTCAGGGAAAGCAATTGCCTGAATAGCAGCCTCAGCGGCTCCTACGGGAGAAATAAATGTTACGAGTGCGATAATGGCAGAAAGCGAAAAAACAGTCATCCTTTTAATAGACAGCATCATCTTGGTTCCCTCCACTTAACTATAATGTAATCTCTATTGCGTTATATTATCTCACATATTTAAATCAAACAAGTGACTTTATACCTATATGTGTAAGAATAACTAACATAAATTTAATGACGGTGTGAGGTCTTCTGCTAAAACAATCCAACCGCGAGATCGCCTTGTCCCGCTCCTTATATTTCTAAAAAAAACAAAAGCCCGGGAGATTGTGATCTCCCAGGCTTTTATCCTTCCGTGTTACACAGCGGTTGCTGTCATCTCTCAATGGGTGCACGCCCGCCGTACGCCGTCTCTTGGACCAGACTTGATAAGGCGCAAGCACGCTTGCAGCCTTTCAACGGAACCCTAGACAGCTTGTCGTTCCCGATGTGTACAAGGAACCATATGTTTTTCATCTAAAATGCTTTGTATTATGCAGCAGCTTTCACCGTAGTATCTTCCGGCACTTCCAGCGCACCGTAAGTAGTGAACCATTTTTGCATAGTTGGGAAATCGCTTGTGTAAGTCAGAGTCAGCATAAGCAGAATACGAGCATGAGCTGCATTCAAGTTATCCCCTGCCAAAATCCCATCGCCGCCGCCATAAATATTGCCCGATCCGGTTCTTGTCGTCGTTACGAAAACAACACCCTTCTCAATCGCCTTCGTACGTTCTTCCCTCATTGCAGCGGAAATGCCGCCAGCTCCCGTACCCGCTGTAACAATCCCTTTCGCCCCGCCGTCTACGAAGCCTTTGATCGCCTCGCCGCCAGCACCTTGATACGAATAAGCAATTTCAACCTTCGAGAAGCCGGCCTTCGGCAGCTTGGACAGATCAAACGGCGTTGCCCACTCTGCATCGGTTTTCAGCGCTCTTGTCGGCACGCGGTAAATTTGAATAATCGATTCATCAATGTAGCCCAGCGGGCCAAATCCTGGCGACTCGAATGTGTCGAGACGCATTGCATTTGCTTTCGTCACTTCGCGCACAGCATGAATTTCATCATTCAGCATGAGCACGGTGCCGAATTTCTTCGTCTTGCCGCTTGCTGCCAGCTTAATCGCATTGAACAAGTTCGCCGGAGCATCGCTTCCGATCACTGTCCACGGGCGCATAGAGCCCGTAATAACAACCGGCTTCGAGCTGCGAACCGTAAGATCAAGAAAATAACCGATTTCCTCCATCGTATCTGTACCTGTCGTAACGACTACACCGTCGTATTTCTTCAACGCTGCATCCACTGTCATCGACAGGCTTGCCAAGTCGTCCATCAGATAAGCTGATGAGTCTTTGTTGCCAAACTGCACAGTCTCAACGTCTGCCATCTTATCCAGATTCGGCAGGCTCTTCACCATATCTTTAATTAAAAGCGTACCCGCACGGTACGTTTGAAAGCTTGTCTCATCCGTCGATTGTCCAGCAATCGTGCCTCCTGTACCAATAACCAGAATGTTAGGGAGCTTCGATTTCTGGAAGGAAGCAGGCACCTCAGGGAAAGCAATTGCCTGGATAGCAGCCTCAGCGGCCCCTACGGGAGAAATAAATGTTACGAGTGCGATAATGGCAGAAAGCGAAAAAATAGTCATCCTTCTAATAGATAGCATCATATCGAATCCCTCCAGTTAACAACAATGCAGTCATTATTGTATTATATTATCTCATATGTATATATTTAACAAGAGATTTTATAAGGGTAACTGGCATTCATTTTATGATAATGTGATAGGTTCTATTGAAGCAGTCTGCGCATGTGCAAGCATTGACAAAATAATTTTAGTGCTATACAGTACTAGTATGAAAACAAAACAATCCAACCGCGAGATTGCCTTGCACACGGCCCAACAGTTATTTTTGAGCAAAGGTTATTTGGTTACGAGCATGGATGACATCGTTGCTGCCAGCAAAGTGTCCAAAACGAATATCTATTATTATTTTAAAAGCAAAGAAGAGCTGCTGTCCGCCATTATTGAACGGATGATCAGCCAATATGAAAGCTTATTCCAGCACATTGGCAGGCAGACTGACATCCCTGTACTTACGCGTCTGGATAAATTAGTCCAGCTATTGACCGAGCAGGATGTACGCTGCCTTGGCGGCTGCCCATTTCTGACCCTCTATACGCAGGCGCCGCTGGAGAACGGACCATTCCGCGAGCAGTTTCGCCATTTTTTCCAAAGCCAGCTTTCCTTTATTGAGCAATTGCTGCATGAAGGGATAGCACGCCAAGAGCTCAAGTCCGATTTGCCCGTTGAACCAACCGCCGCGCTCATGCTGTCTACGATTGAGGGAGCTTTATTTTTGCAGCATGCCAGCCAGAATCCAAATACCGTTCAACATGCGTTTCATGCTTTAGCAGCCTTGCTAAAGTAATTTTTTTGAACATTTTAGTACTAAATAGTACTATTTCTTGAGAAGATAATTACCTCTTAACTAATAAAATGATCGATACAAAAGGAGCAAGCACATGGCACATTTATTTGTTACGGGCGGTACAGGATTTATTGGACAACGATTGATACAGACACTTGCACAAACCAAGCAGCACATAACCGTTCTCGTTCGTTCTTTAAGCAGATATGAGCAGCTTTTGGACAAGCTGGACCTTCAGCAGCATAACGAGTACATCAAACCGGTATGCGGTGATTTGACGCAGCCTTTATTAGGTTTGAATGAAGAGGATTTGGCACGAGTGAAAACAGCAGAAGTCATTATTCATGCGGGAGGCCCTATGGATATCAGACTGAGCGACGAGCAGGCAAAACAAGTGTTTTTACAAGCCTCGCAGCATATGGCTGATATAGCCTCACTTATTCATGCGGAGACGACGCTGCGCCATTTTATCCATTTGGTCGGCTTTAAAAGCCCCTTTCGCAATGAGGATCTATCGCAAAAAGAGCAGGCTATTGCGTCTCTCAACCATGAGCCGCCTTACGAACAAGCCAAGTTCCTTGCAGACCTGCACATGCGGGAGCAAAGTACAAAGCAAGGCTATCCCCTGTCCGTCGTTCACCCCGGCGTCGTCATTGGCGATTCCGCAACAGGAGAGACGGAGCAGCTCGGCGGTCTAGGTCTGTTAGTTGATGCTGCACGCCGAAAGTTGATGGCGCTTGTGCCGGGAGGCGAGAAATATTGGCTGCCCCTGTTCCATCTCGATCACGCCGCAGCCTTTATCGCCGCACTTGCCCAAGAAGAGCAGCCCATCAGCCAAACGTATTATTTGCTGCAAGCAAAGGAAGACAACCCTAATATGAGGCAGCTTATTACAACGATGGCAGAGGAGCTTCGCGTAGCAAAACCCATTGGTTCTCTGCCTCTTAGCTTCTTATCCAAGGTGCTTGGAAGCCCGCTGGGCAGCAAGCTAGGCATTCCCCAAGAATCGCTGAGCTTTGTCGTAGACGATTCTTATTCGCTCGATTCAGCCCGACATATCCAACAAAAATATGCGCTGGACTACAGGGTAACGCCGTCCGCTCTGCGCCATACGATCACTGACCTCGATTTTCGCCTCTCGCATTCAGTGACGGCACATAAAGGCTACAAGCAGAGCAAGTTAGGCAATATGACTGCACTGCACAATAACAATAACAGCGGAAATCCGATTATTTTCATACCTGGCACCTTTAGCGGAGCGGATTGCCTGATTCCTCTGGCTAATCATTTTCAGAATGCCAACGTATGGCTCCCTGACCTCCCCGGGTTGGGCAGAAGCCCTTATCACCACAACTCCCATGTAATTGACGGCCACGTGGAGAGTTTTATAGAATCCATCGAAGCAATGGATACTCCCGTTACCTTAATCGGGCATTCTTACGGAGCGCTCCTCGCTGCCAAAGTCATGGAGCGCCTGCCGGAGCGAATTCAAGCGCTCGGACTGCTGCAGCCCGTTTTTCATCCGGCACCGTCCATGTATAAACAGCGCTGGCTTACAGAAATGGCGCTCTCACGCATGAGTGAGGCTGCGCTGGTGAAGTCGCTGATCAAGCAAAGCTGCTTCGAATCAGAGGCACAAATTCCAGCTGAATATATCCGTTATGTGCAGGAGGAGCTGCGCTCACCGCGGGTAAGAAAAACACTTGCCGAGCTATTGCGCGAACTGACACGCCCGCAAAGCTTTCAGCTATCGCCGGAGCAGTGGGATGAGAAGAAGGTGCATATTTTATGGGGAGAGAAGGAGCGGAATTATGAACTGCCTGATCGTTACCGCCATTTGAAGCTGAGCAGCCTTCCTTATGGGCATCATTTTCCGATTTCTCATCCAGAGCAAACTGCCCAGCTGCTGTTGCAATAGCTCCTGCATTAGGCAGGCCTACGTCTATAAATAAATTGAATAACCAACTCTGCAATTAGAAGGTTCAAGACAATAGATCCATAGACGCCGATCGTGTAGCTGGTGACGTAATCCAAGCCAAACCCTTGCTGCGATACAAATGTAAGGCTATGAATGAACATGTTTGTAAAGCAAAAAACATAGCTTCTTACCATCCATTTGCGATGCTTGACCACCTGCTTCTTTCTAATTTGAACAATTGCCGCAATTGTCATCGCTGTCCATGCCATATTGATTATATTGAAGGGAATGCTGTTGATTTTCCCGCCTGTCGTATAAGGGGCCATATAGCCTGAGCTAAGGACGACAACAAGAACGGCAATCAAATACACATAGCCATTGACACGGTGAAGCTTTCTAAAGCGGGCTAATACTTTTCCTGAAAAATTGACTGCCCCGGATACCATCGCAAGGCTTGCGAACACAATATGCACATACATGACAATCAGCCAGGCGGCCGCATTGGTCGGGCGTTTCGTTTTATGCTCCAAGAAGGCGGTCGCCTGTGGGTCATAGAAGAAATTTTGATAAACGACGTAACCGATGTAAATCACTGCTGCGGCAACCATTAAGGAATATAAGGACCTGCTTGATAGAGACTTCATAAGCTATTTCTCCTCCTCTTAAAAACCGAACCGTTCGGTATTTTTATTGTAGCTCATTCGCTTCTTTGTTTCATCTGCAAAATGTTACAATACTTAGACAACCATGAAACGAGAGCTGTAACTATAGAGAGGAGATTGACCGCCCATGCGTAAAGGAGAAAAAACACGCCGTCATATTATTATAAAATCGGCGGAGCTTTTTAATCAAAAGGGAATTACGGGATCGTCGATCCAGGATATTATTGAGGCAACTGGCGTAACGAAAGGCGGTATCTATCGGAGCTTTAGCAGCAAGGATGAAATTGCTCTTGAAGCTTTTGCCTATGCGGGAGAAGTGCTGCAAGAGCATTTCGAGAAGGCCGTGGGAAGTGCAGAAACAGCACTCGGCAAAATCATGGCGCTTTGCCATATTTACAGTGATACAGTCAACAATACTCCAATAAAGGGCGGCTGCCCGTTTATTATTAGTGCAGTCGAAAGCGATCACGCTTTTCCTGCTCTTCGCGGACATACGATTGCCGCTTTTGAAGGCTCGCTTGCCATGTTACAGGAGATTTTGAAGCTAGGCATAGCCAGAGGCGAATTTCGGGCGGATTGCGATTTAGAATCAACCGCCTCCTTTATCTTCTCCTCCCTAGAAGGAGGCATTATGGTCAGCCGGCTCACACAGGATAATAAATATGTGAATTATTCTATAGATAATATAGAAACATTTTTAAAGGCCACAATCGCCGTTTCTTAATTGAAAAATAGATTTGCCAGCGGTCGCCATACTAAGGTGATGAACAGTCCGGTTAAAATTTCCCTGCTATATTTCCGATATAAAGGAAAATAGATTTTTTCAGGAAGGACTAACGATTCATGACTACACGTACGAAAGCGAACCCGCTGTTTGTCTCTGCCTTGTTTATTTTAGGGCCTATTCTGGTGATTGCTTGTTTTGCTTGGTCTTTGTCTACGGGGCCCATGGGGTTTACACTTAATGACTTTAAACAAGCTATTCTTGTAAAATATTGGGAGGCCGATGCGTACGTGGTATTGACGACATTGCGGCTCCCTAATACCATAGCCATTGCATTAGCAGGAGCAGCACTGGCCTGTTCCGCAGCTATGCTTCAAGGGCTGACACGCAATCGTCTGGCTGCACCCACAACTTTTGGACTGACAGAAATGGCAAGCCTCTCCTTACTCGTTACTTGGTCTAGCATAACTAGTATGCAAAATTCAATTAGCGTTTCTACTCTTACAGTAGCAACCACTATGGTAGGTTGTATACTAGGCTACATCCTTCTATACGCCGTTGTTCGTTTACTAAAAATTTCTACGTCCTCCATCCAGCTTATTTTGGCTGGCGCCTTCATTGGAACAGCCGCTCACTTTATCTTGGCGCTGCTTTATATGCTTAACCGATTTAGCGAGGAAGCCACTATCTCTTCCATTCGGGGGCATGGCATTTTCAAAGGAGAGTCATATACTCTGGCTTTTGTAATTATTGCTGCCCTAATTGCCGCCACCTTGATGTCCAGCCTTATTTCCAAACACTATAATAATGAGAGAAGCGCTGGAGTTATTGTTCACATCCTGTCCACTGTAATCATTACCATTATGACTGGCATTGCCGTATGGTTTGTTGGTCCCGTAGCATGTGTAGGATTTGCATCATCAGTCTTACTAAGTAAATGGTGTGGAAATAATTACAGCATTATTATTCCAGGCTCAGCTATAATCGGAGCCATTATCTTATTACTTGCAAATATATTCAGCAAATCTCTCTCCCCCATTTTCGAAATGCCGCTTGCCCAATTCACCAACGTGTTTGCCATTCCCTTATTTATTGTTATGCTATGGAGTTATTATCGCAAAAAGAAAGCCTTACTCTTCTAAAGGCTCCTGCCTAGAGTAAGACTTTCATTTTTCTCTTGTTATCTGCTTTGAAGCGGGGATGCCAGAACCGAGGTAAGGGATGAATCGGGGCATTAAACCGTCAAATACTTTTTGATTACGTCGTCGCTCAGCTGCGCGAGTGTTCCTTCCCATGCGATAGCGCCCTTTTCTAATATATAAAAATAATCGCCCACGCTTTTTACAAAGTCGAGGCTTTGTTCAACGAGCAAAATCGCCGTCTGGCCATCCGCCTTAATGGAACGAATGACCTCGCGGATATCATCCACGATGGAGGGCTGAATCCCCTCGCAAGGCTCATCAAGCAGCAGCAGCGACGGCTGCGATGCGAGCGCTCTGGCGAAAGCGAGCTGCTGCTGCTGCCCGCCGCTGAGATCACCGCCGCGCCGCGCATACATTTCCGGCAGCACCGGAAATTTCGCAATGGCATCGGGCGGGATCATATTCGCTTGTCCGCGCCCTCGCTTCTCCCGCGGCGCAGCCTCCAAGCCAATAAGAATATTTTCGTATACGGTGAGCTGCCCGAAAATCTCTCTGCCCTGCGGCACATATCCCATGCCGCTCTTCGCCCTTCTGCCCGGTGCGCGCTTCGTCAGATCTACGCCGTTGTAAGCTACTGTTCCATGGCGTGCTTTCAACAGCCCCATAATGCTTTTCATTAACGTCGTTTTGCCGACACCGTTACGCCCGAGCAGGCACACAACCTCGCCTGCCTCCACCTTTAACGATACATCGCGCAAAATAATGCTTTCTCCATAACCCGCCTCAAGCTGTTGAACGGCTAACATCTGCATCCCGCCTTTTTCCCAAGTACACCTCCGCTACCCGGTCATCCCGCTGCACATCCTCCATCGTGCCTTCCTTGAGCAGCTTGCCCTCGTGCATAACGGTCACCTTGCTTGCAAAGCTGCGCACAAATTCCATATCATGCTCAACGACAACGATGGAACGTTCACGCGCAATTTCCTGAAGCAGCTCCCCCGTCTTATCCGTCTCCTTATCGGTCATGCCGGCCACCGGCTCGTCGAGCAGCAAAATATCCGGCTCCTGCAGCAGCATCATGCCGATTTCCAGCCACTGCTTCTCGCCATGCGACAGCCCGCCAGCACGGCTATCTTCTTGATCTGCCAGCCCGATCATCTCCAGCTGCCGCTTCATCCGTTTCTGTTCTCCAGCCTGAAGCCTTGCAAACAGAGTAGCGAACACCCCGCGCCGCTGGCGCAGCGCGATCTCCAAATTTTCCAGCACCGTCATGGAGGGGAAAATAGATGGGGCCTGAAACTTGCGGCCGATGCCCAGCTCCGCAATTTGATGCTCTTTTTTTCGCGTAATGTCGATATCGCCATTGAATGTGACCTGCCCCTTTGATGGCCGCACCTTGCCGCAGATCACATCGAGCATCGTCGTTTTTCCCGCGCCGTTCGGACCGATTAGGAAGCGCAGCTCTCCTTTTGCCAAGGTAAGACTCATGCCCTGAATGGCTTTAAATCCGTCAAATTCTACCGTCACATCATTACACTGCAGGATACTCAATGGTTGGCTCATTTTTCGTCACCCTCCGCTTTTTGCCGAGCTTGATTTTGCCAAGCAGTCCCGTTAAGCCATTCGGCAGGAATACAACAACGATGACAAACATCGCACCGAGAAAATAAGTCCAGCCTTCGGGGTAAGAGGTGCTGAATTCGCTTTTTGCCCAATTGAGCAATACAGCGCCCAGCGCCGCCCCAATTAAAGTGCCGCGCCCGCCAATGGCCACCCACAGCACCATTTCAATGGAGGGCACGATGCCCATCATGGAAGGCGAAATAATGCCAACATGGAGCACAAACAACATGCCCGCGATACCCGCAAATGCGGCAGATAAAGTGAAAATAGCCATTTGGTACATCGCAGGATTATAACCGATGAAGCGCACGCGGTTTTCCCCGTCGCGAATGGCGCGAAGCACCTTGCCGAAGCGGCTGCCGACAACGTAGCGGCAAGCTACAAAAACAGCAATCAGCACCAGCACCGTAACAAAATATAAAATCCGCTTCGTATCAGGGGAGGCGAGCGAAGCGCCCAATATTTTTCCAAACCCCGTCACGCCATTCGTCCCGCCCGTAAAAGCCTGCTGCCCGACGAGCAGCGTCGTCGTAATAATAACCAACGCCTGCGTCAAAATCGTGAAATAAACGCCACGAATTCGATTGCGGAAGGTGAAAAAGCCGAGAAATAGCGCCAGGAGCGCGGGCATTATTATGCCCATCGCTACCGCAAAGCCAAAGCTGCTGAACGGCTGCCAGAACAGCGGCAGCTCCTTAAGCCCGCTCCAGCCCATGAAATCCGGCAGCTTACCGCCGCTCGCCTCCAGCTTCAAGTACATCGCCATCGCATACGCGCCAATTCCAAAAAAGATGCCATGGCCGAGGCTGAGAATGCCTGTATAGCCCCAAATCAAGTCCAGTCCTAGCGCCACAATAGCAAAAGCAAGAAATTTTGCGAGCAGATTGAGGCGGAAATCACTTAAAAACATCGGCGCCGAGAACAACGCCGCGGCCGCAGCCGCATAACCTGCCAAAATCCACAATCGCTGGGGTGATAACCTTCGCTGTTCCATTTTCACCCGTCACCCCTTTCCCTATTAATCAAGCGAGCGTGTACGCATTGCCACAAATCCGGAAGGACGCCATTGCAGGAACGCCACTATGCATAGGAACACCAGCACCTTGCCGAGCGAAGCATTCGTCCAATATTCAAACATTGTATTAAATACGCCGATCCCGAGTGCGCCAAGCACCGTACCAACCAGCTTGCCGACACCGCCAAGCACGACGACCATGAACGCATCAACAATATAATAGGTGCCCAGAGAAGGGCCGATTGGCCCCATCAGCGTTAAGGCACAGCCCGCAATTCCTGCGATACCTGAGCCAATCGCGAAGGTCATTGCATCTACGCGGCGGGTCGATACGCCAAGGCACGCCGCCATATCGCGATTTTGCATAACGGCACGCATGCGTCGCCCTTCAAGGCTGCGGTAAATATAGAAGTACATGGCGATCAGACAGGCCGCGACCAAGCCGACAATGAACAGCCTTTTGTAAGGAAGCACGACATCGTTCAATATGCGCATGCCGCCATTCAGCCATGAAGGGCTGGTCACCGCCACATTGGGAGCGCCAAATATGGACCGTGCTAGCTGCTGAAGTACAAGGCCTACGCCCCAGGTTGCCAGCAAGCTGTCAAGCGGCCTGCCATACAGATGGCGAATCAGGCTGACTTCCAGCAAAAGGCCAAACAAGAATGCAATCAGGAAGCTCGCCGGAATTGATAAAACAAAATACCAGTTGAACCAGGAGCCCGGCATATAGGCGTGAAACAGATTTTGCGTCAAATAGGTGGAATAAGCGCCAATCATAATCAGCTCGCCGTGGGCCATATTAATGACCTTCATTAAGCCGAACGTAATGGCCAGCCCCAGTGCGATAAGCAGCAAAATCGAGCTTACACTAATGCCATTGAACAGCTGCAAAATAAATACGTCCATTCCGCTCTTCACCTCCTGCGATGGCTTGCGCCATCGCCATTATCCCGCTGCTGTTATAGGCATTTCAAGCCCAAGGGGCGTTCCGAAAGCATGAGCCGAGCCTAAATTTCCTACTCAGATGGCTGTATGCTTGCAGCCCATTCATAGCTTTTCAAATAGGGGTCTGGCTTCACGGCTTCACCGGAATTCCACAGCTCTTTAAACTGTCCGTCTGCTTGAACCTCGCCAATCCTTACGGTTTTGTAAATATGCTGCGTCTCGCCGTCAATGCGCACCTTGCCTTCTGGCGCATCCCACTCCAGCTCCTTCGCAGCCTCCTTTACTTTGGCAACATCAGTAGAACCCGCCTTCTCTACGGCTGCTTTCCATAAGTACACTGCTGTGTATCCAGCTTCAATCGGGTCAGCCGTCACTCGATCCTCGCCAAATTTCTTCTTATAATTCGCTACAAAAGCCGTATTGGCCGGGGTATCCGTCGTCTGATAGTAGTTCCATGCCGCTAAATGCCCTTCCAGCACATCAACACCGATGCCGCGGATTTCCTCCTCCGCTACCGATACCGACAATGTCGTCAAATCCTTTGCGGAAATGCCTGCATCCTTCAGCTGCTTGAAGAAAGCGACGTTGCTATCGCCGTTCAGCGTGTTAAATACGATGTCCGGCTTTGCTTCTTTGATTTTGCTAATAATGGTGCTGTAATCCGTATGTCCTAGCGGCGTGTATTCCTCACCAACCAGTTCTCCGCCCTTAGCCTTGAGCTGTTCTTTAATAATCAGATTAGCCGTGCGTGGAAATACATAATCTGATCCGAGCAGATACATTTTTTTGCCGCGATTTTCGAGGAGCCAGTCAACAGCTGGCACAATCTGCTGGTTCGTCGTCGCTCCCGTGTAGAAAATGTTCGGCGATGCCTCCAGCCCCTCATATTGCACCGGATACCAGAGCAGTCCATTCAATTCTTCAAATACCGGCTTCATCGCCTTGCGGCTCGAGGAGGTCCAACCCCCGAACACCGTCGCCACCTTATCTTCGGAAATCAGCTTGCGTGCTTTCTCGGCAAAGGTCGGCCAATCCGATGCTCCATCTTCAACGACCGGAATAATTTGCTGGCCCAGTACGCCGCCTGCTGCATTAATTTCTTCAATGGCCATCAGCTCTGCATCTCTTACGGACACTTCACTAATCGCCATCGTACCGCTGAGCGAGTGCAGAATCCCTACTTTAATGCCTTCTGCCGCCGCAGTTCCACTACTTCCCCCCGCGGTTTCCGAAGGTGTGGTTGAGGCTGTCTCTTTATTCCCCCCGCATGCCGACACTACAAGGCTAATAAGCAATAAGATCATTCCCGCTTGAATTACATTTCTGTTTTTCATTTCTCCACTCCCCTAAGTTAAGCATTATTTGTATAAGAGCTATCTAAAAACCGAACGTTAAGAGAAATTATGTATGGATCGTTCGTTCAGAGGCAACGTTCGCAGGTTCATTATAGATTGGCAATTTATCTCATGTCAATATATCTAACACAACTTTTTCTGATTCTATTTCATTCGACAAAAAACTTGTTTTTATGACATAATTATTCAGTCTAAAGATGATTCCAGCGCCTCATTTGCGCATCGCCTCACTCTCCCCTTTATATTAAAGTTATTTTATCTAACATGAAATTAGACTTCCAACTTGCTTTTGCGTAGCGCTATGCCCCTTGATCATTCGCTGCTCTTGTTCTCAAGCACAAAAAAGCAGCTATACGCTTAGCGCATAGCTGCTCTATCTATTGTTTATTGTTACGATTTCCTTTTGTTGCGTCTGTATTTATCATCGCTTAATCTTGAACGGCACTTCAAAGCTCTGAGCCCGTCATTACTTAGCAAGTGCACCCGAACCCGCTGCTAAACCTTGTGCAGCCTTATGCTCCAGTTCATGCTGCCGCTCAGCTTTGAGCAGAAATTTCCTACCCCGCCAGCGCAGCAGAGCAAGTGTGCCCCGAATGTACTCATCCAAAATCATGCAGGCATAAATGCCGAGCAGACCCCAGCCCATCTCGATGCCGACCCAGTAGGCCAGCCCCGTTGCAATTAGCCACATGGAGATTAGCGAGCTCCACATCGTAAACCTTGTGTCACCGACTGCGTTTAGCGCATTTCCCATCGCCATATTGACCATTTTGCCTGGCTGCAAGATTAGGTTAAGTCCTAGCAGAGAGACGCCGAGCGCTATTATTTCATGATTTTGCGTAAATAAACCGAGCAGCTGCTTGCCGAATAAGAAGATAAGCGTGGCATTGACCGTAACGATGGCAAGCCCGATCCACATGGCGCGATACGCTATGCCATAAGCTTCTTTAATTCTTCCCGCTCCATACAAATGAGCAATTTGAATTTGCACTGCCAAAGCAATGGAATAGCCCAGCATAAAGCAAAACGATTCCAGTGTATTTAAATACGTTCGAGCTGCCAGCTCATTCGTGCCGAGCATCGCCAAAAAAGTATAAATAAGCAGCTGCGTAAACACCCAGCAGGACATATTGATGCCAAGCGGCCAACCGATTCTCAGCACATCGCCAAACAGCTTGCGGCTGAATTTTGCAAGATCGCGAATCCGAATCGTATGTTCAAAGGCATGCATGAACATAACAAACAGCACCGTGACGGCGAGCAGACGACAGATGACCGTCGATATCGCTACCCCTTTCAGCCCCCACTCCGGGAAGCCGAACGCGCCAAAAATAAACGCATAGTTGAGAACCACATGTACAATGTTCATGCCAATGGCTGTATACATCGGTCCCTTTGTATTGCCGGTGTTGCGAATCGCCGTACTAAGCGCCGCCATCAAGGAAATGAGCATCATGCCCCCGCCTACGATGGAAATATAAGTTTCAGCAAGCGGCATTAAATGCTCTGGCAGCTTGAGCAGCGAAGCAATTTGCCCCGGCATCGTATACAGTACGATGCTTAGCCCAATCCCAATTATGCCGCTCACACTGACTGCCATTATCGCAATCGTCCGTGCTTCCTCGCTTTTGCGAGAGCCCAGCTTTTGGGCAATGAGAATGCCGGCTCCACTCGCCACTGTAATAAACAGCGTCGTGAGCGCCTGAAACAGCTGATTGGAGAAGCCGACAACGGCAACCGCCTGATCGGAAATCCGGCTTACCATCAGCGTATCTGCCGCACCTAGCAAAAATTGTAAAAATAATTCAATAAAAATCGGCCATGCCAGCAGCCACAGCGAAAATTTTTTGTTCGTTACTGCCATTTTCCTATCTCCCTCTGGAGCCAGCCTTGCTCGCTCTTCCGCTGCTCTTGTATCATTCGTCATCTCAAATTATAGATGCTATACTGAGCATGATGTATCATTTTCAAAACCGAAACTATTAAGATACAAACTTCACAGCAAGGAGGAAGCACGGCCACATGACGATGATTCATTTGACGATTCCCCCGCTTCCCCATTACATTATAGGCGGCCTCTCCATCGCCCCGGCAGGACGCAGACACCCGAGCAGAAGAAATATTGGCGTGTTCGACCTGCTCGTCGTGACGAAAGGCTGCCTTTATATCGGTGAAGAGGAGCGGGAATATGAGGTGCATGCTGGTCATGCGCTCATTTTGCGGCCCGATGCTTACCATTATGCGACAATGGCATGCCAAGAAACTACAGCTTACTACTGGATTCATTTCCAGACGACCGGAGCATGGAGCGTTTCAGAAAGGCTCGCCGATCAGCAGGCTGGCGGCGGCAGCCTTGAGCGTATACAAAACAATAACTATTACACGATGCCAACCTTTACAAAACAACTCCCGCAATTTGCAAAACTGCTCCAGCCTTCCCGCATGGACAGCCTGCTGCGGCAGCTTGTGCAGTTGAATACGAATGATCATATTCCCGGGGTCAAGTGGAAGCAGCAGCTCGCTTTCCAGGAAATTATGGAGCAGCTTTCCGCCTCCTTGGAGGTAACTGGACCTTCTCCCTCCGCGTATTGCGCCGAGCAAGCCGCCTCGTATTTGCGTGAGCACTACCGTGATAACATAACCGCACAGGAGCTAAGCGAGGCCGTTAACTTTCATTCTGTCTACATTGCCAGATGCATGCAAAAAGAGTTCGGCTGCGCGCCCTTCGATTATTTAATGCGCTTCCGCTTGGAGCAGGCCAAGCTGCTTCTGCTTCAAACGGACCTTGCAGTCGCCCGCATTGCCGAGGAGGTCGGCTTCAATCAGCCTGCCTATTTCACCTCCTGCTTCTCGCGTTATGAGGGGCTCTCGCCGCGCCAATATCGCCAGCGCTTCTCGCATGGCTAAACGCGTGCGCCAAGCAGGCACAGCAAAAATCCCCATGCCGTCAGCTCTTTAGCTGGACATGGGGATTTTTGCGTATCCTTAAAGCTTATCGCATGCATGCGCGATAGGCGTTTATTACTTCGCCGCAGGCGATGCGGACGGTTCTACCGACGCGCTAGGCGAAGCCGATGCAGCTGGCGCTTGCGATGCCGCAGCATCATCAGTTGCTTTCGCATCATCGCTTGCTGCCGGGGATTGCTCTGCACCTGGGGCAGGAGATTGCTCAGGCAGTGTAATTTTCACTTCTTGATTTTTCATATCTTCGCTCATGAAAGTGCTCATGTGGCTGTAAGCTACAGCGCTCTCTACTGCTTCTTTCGTCGTATCATCAAGCTTGTCATACGTCAGCTCATCGCGTTTCTCAACCAAAATGACATGATAGCCATATTCAGTTTCTACTGGCTCGCCAATTACGCCGATTTTTTGCGTCATAGCTGCATTTTTGAAGTTTTCAACCCAGTCGCTTGGCTTTGCATTCTCAATTTGACCACCAACTTCTTTGGAGCCCGAGTCGTCCGAATAGACCTTAGCGAGAGCAGCCCAGTCGCCGCCTTCATCCAGCTTCGCTTTTACTTCTTTTGCGATTTTCAGCGCTTCTTCTTTCGTGCGCAACTCCTTCGTTTCCTTCGTTTCCGGATCTGTCTCGCTTGTTGCCGCTAAGATATGACGAATGGTTACCGTCGTATATTTTGCAAGATTAGTTTCCAATTCTTTCTTCATTTCTTCGTCAGTCACTTTGGATTTCATGTGATCCACGACAACCAGCATCAGCTTCATGTAGGTTTTTACATCGCTGTTCGTAATATTCTTCGCTTTCAGCTGCGTTTTCAATTCAGCTTGCTGCTCCAGTGCCGCTTCAAAATCCGCATACTGCTTGTCCGTATCTGTAGTAGCCTGTTTCACCGTTTCTTCGCTTGCTTGAGCCGCCAAGATTTTGTAAGCAATGTACTGCTGCAGCAATTGCTCCTGGAACTGCGGCAGAGCCGTTACGGACTCATACCCTGGCTGCAAGAAATTAAATACCGCCAAATACTTGTTGAATTCAGCCTCTGTTACTTTGCCATTGTCCTTATAAGTAGCAACAGTCGCTCCTTCGCTTGTACCGCTGAACGAGGTACCGTTTCCTTCTTCTTTCTTCGAGCCGCAAGCCGCCAGTACCGTCATGACCAGCACTGCCGCGACTACAAGCAGAGCCAATCTGCGCCATGCCGATTTGCGTGTGTTGTGCAACATTAAGAAATCTCCTCTCAAATCATAAAGTTGATTGTATTGTAACAGATATGTGGACCCTATTGCGAATTTACAGTAAATCAAGGAGCTGTGTCCTGCAGCTCCTCCTTCACAATGCGGGCATCCGCATAACGCTTCAAAAACTGCTCAAGCAGCAGCAGACGCTGATCCATATCGAGTCCCTTGCCTCGAAGGGTAACTACCGGATTATCCTCCAGCGAGCTGCCTTGGTGGAAGCGATTTTCAAAATGCAGGCACAGCTTGTCGACCTGCTTTCTATCGATCCGCTTCTTCTCGGCGGAGGCAAATCGAACGACGAGTTCATCGTTGCGCTGACTAATCTGCTCAATGCCATACATCGCGCCAAACACCTTCAATTTGGCCACCGTCATCAAATTATCTACCGCCTGCGGCAGGTTGCCGAAACGGTCGATGATTTCCTCGGTCAGATCATCCGCCTCTTCGAAGGAGCGTACGGAAGCCACCTTCTTGTAAATCTCAATCTTCTGAATGCTGTCATAAATATAGTCGGATGGCAGGTAGGCATCTACACTGACATCAATGAGCGTGCTGACGACTCTGCTTTCCTGCACAGGGGCGCCATCGAGCTCCGCCTTGCGCTTGCCAATCTCATCGGCAAGCATTTGCGAGTACAAGTCAAAGCCGACCGACGCAATAAAGCCATGCTGCTCTGCACCCAGCAGGTTGCCGGCACCGCGAATGGCAAGGTCGCGCATCGCGATTTTGAAGCCGGAGCCTAGCTCCGTAAACTCTTTAATGGATTGCAGACGTTTCTCTGCCACTTCCGTCAGCACTTTATCTCGCTGGTAGGTGAAATAGGCATAAGCGATCCGATTGGAGCGGCCAACCCGTCCCCGCAGCTGATAAAGCTGCGACAGGCCCATTTTATCCGAATCATGGACAATGAGCGTATTGACGTTCGGAATATCAACGCCCGTCTCAATAATGCTTGTGCTGACCAGCACATCGGATTCGCCGTCGAGGAAGTCGAGTATCGTCTTCTCCAGCTCCTGCTCTGACATTTGCCCATGCCCGACCGCTACCTTCGCATCCGGTACGAGCTCCGAAATCAGCTCCGCCATCTGGTAGATTCCCTGAACGCGATTGTACAAGTAGTAGACTTGGCCGCCACGGGCCAATTCACGCTCAATCGACTCTCTCACAAGAGCAGTGTTATATTCGACCACATAGGTCTGAACCGGGAAACGGTTTTCCGGCGGCGTCTCGATAACCGATAAATCGCGAACGCCCAGCATCGACATATGCAGCGTGCGCGGAATCGGCGTTGCCGTCAGCGTCAGCACATCGACGTTATTTTTCAGCTTCTTGAGCTTCTCTTTGTGCGATACGCCGAACCGCTGCTCTTCATCGACAATCAGCAAACCCAGATCCTTGAACACAATGTCCTGCGACAGTAGCCTGTGCGTGCCAATGACGACATCGACCGTTCCGGCTTTGAGGCCCTTCATCGTATCATTTTGCTCCTTGCGCGAGCGGAAGCGGCTGAGCACTTGAATATTGAATGGATAACCGGAGAAGCGCTCGCGGAACGTCTCATAGTGCTGCTGCGCAAGAATGGTAGTCGGCACGAGAATGGCAACCTGCTTGCCTTCAATTGCCGCCTTAAACGCTGCCCGTACAGCAACCTCCGTCTTGCCATAGCCAACATCGCCGCAAAGCAAACGATCCATTGGCATCGGCTTCTCCATATCACGCTTGATTTCCTCAATGGCCCGCAGCTGATCCCGCGTCTCATCGTAAGGGAACATTTCCTCAAACTCGTTCTGGTAAGCGGTATCCTGTCCAAAGGCAAAGCCCGGCGCAGATTGGCGCTGCGCATACAGCTTGATCAAGTCATCGGCAATATCCTTAACCGAAGATTGCACCTTGCTTTTCGCCCGCGTCCATTCGCTGCCGCCCAGCTTATTGATCTTCGGCTCTTTTTCCTCATTGCCGACGTATTTCTGGATCATATCGACTTGTTCAATCGGAACAGACAGCTTATCCCCGCCTGCATATACGATGTGCAAATAGTCTTTATGAATGCCCGCGATTTCCAGCGTGCCGATGCCGACATATTTGCCGATGCCGTGGTTCTGATGCACGACATAGTCGCCAACCTTCAGCTCGGTGTAGCTTTTGATTCGTTCAGCATTGTCTATCTTCTTGTCGATACGGCGCGCCTTGCGCTGCTTCTGGGAGAACATTTCTCCTTCTGTGATGACGACCAGATGCGAAGAGGGCAGCTCAAAGCCAGACTGCAGGTTGCCTTCCAGCAGCGTAGGCGGCTCAATATTATAATCGAACAGCACGCGGCGCATGCGCTCCATGCGCTCTGCATTGCCGGCCAGCATGAGCACGTTGGCCCCAATTTTGCGCCATCGGTCCATCTCCGCCTTGAGCACATTCATTTGTCCGTGGAAATTTTGCATCGCCCGGCTCGTCATATTGAGAATATTTTGCGGCTGCGAATGCGGAATTTGCCTTAAAAACAGCGATAAGAACAACGTAGGAAACCGCTTACCATACAAAACTTCCTCCGACTTGCACGCAAGCTCAAAACCTGGCAGCGACTTGCCATTTTGCAGCAAATGAGTTGCCCATTCTGCCTCATCGCGCTCCAGCTGCTTCGCCGTCTCGATCAAGCGGGTAGGCTCATCCATAACGAGCAGCGTATCTTCCGGCATGTAGTCCATAATGGTCTGGCGTTCCGGATACAGCAAGGAAATATATTTATATATATCGGTGAAATACATATGCTCGCGCAGCTTCTCCAGCTCGCTGCCGATTTCCGAACGAAGGCGCTCCTTCGCCGTACGGTCGGACATTTTGCCAAGCTGCTGCTCCAGCAAGGCTGCCGCATGGCTAGCTGCTGATGCAAAGCGCTCTGCGCTCGCGACAATTTCCTGGCAAGGCGGAACCGTATACGTCTGGATGTTATCCTGCGACCGCTGGTCAGCCGCATCAAACGTCCGAATGGAATCGACATCATCGCCGAACCATTCAATCCGGAAAGCGGAAGCTTCAGTCAGCGGGTAAAAATCGACGATCCCCCCACGAACGCTCATTTCACCACGGGATTCAACGCGATCTACGCGAACATAGCCAAGTCCCGTCATTTTTCTTAGGAAGCTGTCTATCGGCAGAACATCGCCTACACTAATCGTAATTTTCGCTTCTGCCATAACGCCGCGTACAGGCAAATAGCGCCGCACACCGGAAAAGGGGACGACAACAATCCCGCGGAAGCCTTCGGACAGCTTGATCAGCACGTCCATTCGCTGTGCCAGCGTCTCAGGACTCGAGATCGCCGATTCGGCAGCTACAAGCTCATTGGCGGGATAGAGCAGCACAGTATCCGAAGAGAAGCATTCCTGAAGATCCTCTGCGATTTTCTGCGCTGAAAACATATTATGTGTCACGACTAGCATCGGACGGTCAATCTCTTCTTTCACTGCGGCCATCAGCACTTGTCTGGATGAGCCAGCAAGCCCTGATACCATCTGCTCGCGCATTCCTGAACGGATTCCGGCTATTATGGACTGCACATCCGGATCAGCCGCAAAAGCCTGTATTAACGCTTTCAATCGTCTCGGCACCCCATTTCTATAAACAGACCACTTATAAACTCTTAAATTAATTTCAAGCAAAACCGCCCACCTAAAAAGGTGAGCTCAGCGCTTTGCATGTATGAATCGCTATCATCGAAAAGAAGCCTCAGCCAGCCGCCAAGGCCTTACTATACTTGTGAGCTAAACCTGTTCCAACCACTTCCAAGCCACCTTCAAGCTACTGCAACGGGCTCGCGATCAAGTTCAGCTCAGGATTCGCCTCCAGCGCTTCCCGGCAATAATCGCAAATTACCTTAACCGTCACGTCTCCGTGCTGGTCATACGTAATTATATCGCTGCGCTCTTCAAGGGTCAAGAAATCGAACCCCAGCTGCTGCTCGGTAATTCCGTCCCCGCCTGCAATCGTCCCTATAGGCGTACGGCAGTGTTTGCAAATATAGTTTACAGCCATATGTATGCCTCCTGAAGAATCGTTATACCCTTCAGTATGCCCGGCTTTACCCTATTTTACGCATTTTTCCCCAAGCTAGCGATTAAACTTCGCCATCGTTTCCTCGAACGACGCTTTCAGCGAGAACTCCGCCGCATCGCATGCTTGATCAATCATCGTTTTCAACTGCTCCTGCTCGCTTTTTGGAAAATTGGACAGCACATAGTCGGCAATGTTGCCGCCGGGCTGCGGACGTGTAATCCCCATGCGAATCCGGTCAAATGTCTGTGTGCCCAAATGCGCAATCAGCGATTTAATACCGTTATGCCCGCCTGGCCCGCCTTGGAATCGAAGACGGATACGCCCCACCTCCGTATCGAGATCATCGTAAACGACGAGCCCTTCGGTCACATCGGACTTAAAATAATCGATGAACGAACGCACCGATTCTCCTGATAAATTCATATACGTCATCGGCTTGATCAGCACAACCTTCGTTCCATTCACATTGCCCTCGCCAATCAGCGCCTTGCATTTGCTTTGCGTCACTTGGATGCCCCAACGCCGTGCAAGCTCATCAATAACCATAAATCCAACGTTGTGCCTCGTACCCTGATATTGCGATCCAGGGTTGCCGAGTCCCACAATCCATTTCATAGCGGTCTTTCACTCCTTGCTGTCTCGATCCTTATCGATTGTTATGTTCTCCATTTTACCTTATTTTCCTTCATTGCGGGCAATATATTGCAGCAGATGACCGAAATTATCGATAATGCTGCGCCCCTCTTTTACGAAAAATGTTCCACGTGAAAAAAGCCTGACCGCCAGCGGGATCATCCCAGCGGGCCATCAGGCGTTTCAAAGGTTGATTGCTTAAGCCTATTTAATTCCATTTCGATGAACAAACCTTTCATAAACTAGATCATATCACGCTACTACTGCAACCTAATCCTCCCCAACAACGTCCATAAAACATGGAAAATAATCATTCCATATTCAACCCTACTAGCTATAAGAGAGGAAATACGCCTATGCGATTATTTCGTGCATTATGGATGTTTGCCATCATCACCAGCCTGATTACAGGCACGGTTTCTGCCAGCAGTGCGGATGACACAGTCTCGCAAAAGGAGACGAAACCAGCGGCTGAAGCCCGCAATTATTTGTATTTGATCAAGAAGGATGGCAAATACGGCTACATTAATCAAAGCGGGAAAATCGTCATTAAGCCCGTATACGACGGCGGTTCACGCTCCTTCTCCTTAAAGCCGAATGAACCAGTCCAAGTTACTGACAATAAACAGAAGACGATCATCTATTTTTCGGCTGAAGGAACGAAGCTGTTTGAATGCCCTCAGACGCGCTGCGTTGGCATTATGCAGAACGAGCGGGTCATCTACACAGAGAAAGTTGAGGGAGCAGATGGAAAGCTGCAGAAAAGGTATGGTTATTTGAATGCCAAGGGGGAAAAGGTGACCGAGCCTATTTTTCATAAAGCCCGTGAATTTTCCGAAGGGCTCGCCATCGTGACGATGGGCAAAGGCAGCGGCTACATTAATACAGAGGGCAAGCTCGTCATCCCTTATCAGTTCAGTAGTGCGACTAACTTTTCAGATGGCATGGCCGTAGTCGGATATTTGAAAAAAAGCAAGGATGGCGTGACCATCAAATACGGATTTATTGATAAAACCGGAAAGGTCGTTATTCCTGCGCGCTTCTACTATGCCGATTCGTTTACAGACGGCGCTGCACGCGTGTCTTCTGGAGACACCTACGGTTTTATTAACAAGAGCGGCGAGTTTCTGTTTGAGCCCAATTACACCGCTGTTCAGCCTTTCTCAGAGGGCCTTGCCTACGTGGAACGCAATGGCAAATCCTTTTTCGTCGATAAACAAGGAAAAAGAGCAACCATGAACGTGAGTTCTAGCGGCCCTTTCTCAAACGGACTAGCCCCTGTTCAAGCAGGCTCATCCTTTGGCTATATCAATCCACAAGGTGCTTATGCGATCAAACCTACGGCTGCATATAGCTATGCCGAGCCGTTTCGGGGAGAGCTGGCTGTCGTCGAGCTCCGCGAAAATGCTAAAACGAAGACGCCCGCTATGAAAGCCTACATCAATAAAACAGGCGCAATCGTTTGGAACAATATTGAAGACGAAAAATGGCAGAGCTAGCTTCCTTTTTCACCCGCATGACCGTTATGCACAAAATAGTCCTGGGCTTCCATCCACTGGCGCGCCACAAAATCACGGCCCCGGACACGCACGCCCTGCTCGTATACTTCTATATAATAGCCCTGGCTGCCGGCCTTATGCGCATCCTCATCCGTCCACAAATAGGCGACGGACGCTGCGTTGAACATGGTCGCGATCTCGCCTTGCCCATCAAACACCGTATGCGGCGCACCCAGTTCCCAGTGGGTGTGCCCGGTGAATAATATCACCTGCGGCCAGCTGGCCAGCACCGCGCGCAGCTCTTCGTCCTGATTCACGCCGTACCACTCCTGCTCCTCCAGCGAGCCGGCAACTGTATTTTTCAGCGGCTGATGAAGAAATAGGAACACGGGACGCGAATCCCCGCGGTGCTCCTCCAGCTTCTCTGCAAGCCACGCCAGCTGCGTGCTGGACAGCTCCGCATTTTTAGCCGTCTGAAGCTCAGAACCTAGAAAAATAAAATGGCTGCCGCCTATCCAGCGGTCATAATAAACAGCAGTCATCCCTGTAAAATGCTTGAAGCTGCCGAGCTCCTGCCCTTGCTCCCAATCCTTCCAAGTGTCATGGTTGCCGATTGTATACAGCATAGGTGGAAGCTCGCCCTGCTGCTTAACACGCTCGACAATCGCTGAAAACTGCGCATATTCCGCTTCATCTCCATGATCCGTAATATCTCCGGCATGCATAATGCCAGCGCTGCCCGAAGCAGCCGCCAGTTGTTGAATATCCAGCAGCGCCCGCTCAAAATGCTGATTATGCACATGGCTCGGGTCAACCGTAACATGCGTATCCGTAATGACTTGAAAAAACATCAGCGGCTCGCTGAAGCTGGGCGCCGTCTCTTTTTCACACCACAAACTAACCTTCTTCATGGTCAAAACTCCTTTTGCTGATGTTGCCGCCTATGCTGTTTTTGCTGTTTTTGCTGTTTTTGCTGTTTTTGCTGTTTTTGCTGTTTTTGCTGTTTTTGCTGTTTTTGCTGTTTTTGCTGTTTTTGCTGTTTGCTCTAACTCCGTTAATTCCCTCTAACGGCTGCGCCATGCGCGCTAATGCTCATGTTCAGCCCAACTACCCCGATAACGATGACTCCGACCCATAGCAGAGCTGAAAGCGGGATTCGCTCGCCGAACCAGATATATCCCGCTCCTGTAATGAGCGTAATGCCTATGCCTGACCATACCGCATACGCAACGCTTACATGCATATAACGCAGGGCGAAGTTCAGGCACGTAAAGCTGCTTCCATAAAAAATAAACATAGCAATCGACGGAACCACACGCGTAAAGCTCGCCGAAAGTTTCATAGATATTGTTCCTGACAATTCCAGCACAATCGCCAGTGCCAGCCATAGATAACCCAATGTTTACTCACCCTTCAGTATGAGCTTCCTCCACAGCAAGCTGCGAATAGGAAGCAATAATGACATCCGCCGAGGGAAGCACGCTCGCGGCCTGATTCGCTATGCCAATACAAAGTGCCGCTCCCGCCGCCTGCCCCATTCGCATATCGCCATCGGTATCGCCAATAATAGCGATCGACGATGGGGCAACGCCAAGCTCCTGGCAAGCCAGCTCCAGCATATCGGGATACGGCTTGCTGCGCGGTACGAGATCCGCTCCTACGATGACGGAGAAATGGGGCAGCAGCCCCATCCACTCCAAATGCTCGCGCGCCGCTTCGGTATCATCTGCCGTGACGATGCCGAGCTTCAGCCCCGCTTTCTTGCACTGCTCAATAAAAGGGACAACGCCCACAAGCGGGATGGCTGATTTACGCCTTTTCAGCTCCCCATCAGCTTCTTCCTTGCTTTCCCTGACTAGCTGCATCGACTCGCCCCAGGATAAGCCAAGCTTATAGCCTTGCAAGGCTGCAATGGCATACAAGTCATTCATCGTCCCCATCGCGAGCGGCCCGTTGCGGTCATATGCGCATACATTTCCCGTCGCATCCAGGCTGGTTCCCCAGAGGGAGGGGAATATCCCTTTCGGCAGCAGCAAGCCTTTAGCCGCGAGTCGCGCTGTATAACGGCTCGCCAGCAGCTCGCTCCAATTCCCCCACATCGAGACAAAATCAATAATCGTTCCATCTTTATCAAAAAGAATGGCTTCAACGCCGCACGGCTTGCCGCCGTCAACCTTAAGGCCAGCAACGGTAGTCTGCTTCCCTTGAGCTTGCTTCTGGCTTCGCCACTTTTCCTGCACCAATCCATCTTGTAGGGCTTGTAGAGCTTGTAGGGCTTCTGAATGAGCTGAATGTTCTGCCATCCCTTATTTGCCCTTCAACGCTTTATCCAGCTCACGCTGTGCGGTTTCCTTCGCCTGCTTCAGCGCCTTCTCTGCCGAAATGTTCTCGATTTGCACCTGATCAGCCGCTACAGTCAGTGCATCGTTGATTTTGCCGCCCGTCGGATCAAGGAATGGCTTCGAGCCGTGCGAAGCTTGCTGCAAAGGAATTTTGATTTGCGGATTTGTTTCGCTGAATGCCTTGAAAGCCGGATCATCCTGCGCGGACAAACGGACGGCAATGTAGCCTGTGTTCATCGACCAGGCAGCTGTATTCTCGCTTTTTGTAAAGAACGACAACCATTTAAAGGCCGCTTCCTTCTGCTCATCCTTCGCTTTGGCAGGAACGCCCGCCATAATGGCCTGTGCGACTGGCTTGCCTTCCCCTACCCCTTCCCAGCCGGGCTGCTGCATTGCGCCAACGATGTTGAAATCCAGGTCGCCTTGGTCGCCGCTGGAGCCCGTGTAGCCTGCTGCTTGGCCCTTCATGACGTCGTCTATCGTTTTGTACCAGTACTCCCAGCCTTGTCCACCGGAGTGAATCGCCATCGTTTTATCTTCATGCAGCCATTTGCGGAATAAATCCCATGTCTCAATCCATTCCGGCGAATCGAATACGACTGTTTTGCCATCATCGCTTAAAATTTTACCGCCTTTGCTAAGTGCCGCATCAATCATATTGCCCGAGCCCCACATCGGCTCCCAGCCAAAAAAGGTCGTTTTGCCGCCATCCTTCACAGCCATCGTTTCCGCTGCCTTCGCCAGGTCTTCCCAAGTCTTGATGTCCTCTGCCTTAATGCCCGCCTTCTCGAACGTGTCCAGACGGTAATACATCACTTGAGTCGTCCCATACATCGGCATAAAATACTGCTTGCCTGCTACTTGTCCTTGCTCCAGAAACGTTTGGATAAAATCTTCTTTCTTAAAATCCGGAGCAGCCGCGATATAGTCATCCAGCGGTTCAAAATACCCTTTAGCTGCCCAGTCCACATTGGAGGCCAGCACCGCAGCCGGCGGCTGATTGGCGGCAATAGCGGCCTGAAGCTTTTGCTCCGTTTCGCTGTAATCCCCCTGGACAACGCCTTTAACGATAACTTCGCTTTGCGATTCATTGAATTTCTTAATGAGTGCTTCCACATTTTCGCCCAGCTTGCCGCCAAGGCCATACCAAAACTCGATCTGCACCGGCGCTTTCGGCGCCTCCGAAGCTGCTGCCGATTGCTGAGGCGCACTGCTGCTGCTCGCTCCACCCGTCTGCGTGCCTGCCGTCTGTCCACATGCGCTAAGCGTCACCATTGCAAGCGTGAGCGACATCGTGCCCGCCCATTTCATTGTTCTCAACATCGTCCATTCCTCCACTATTTATATTGTCGATTTCGTAAAGCTACCCCTTAATGCCTGAAGATAAGTTAACACTCTGCATAATCGTCCGCTGGGCGAACAGAAACAGCAGCAAGAGCGGGATAATCGTGAAGGAGCTTGCCGCCATAATGAGCGGCCATTTCAGCCCGTAAGCACCCCCTTCCACGAAGAAGCTGCGCAGTCCCGCCGATACGAGCTGGAGATCGGGATTTTTCGTAATGAGCATCGGCCAAAAATAGTTGTTGTACTGCGAGATAAACGTGATAAGTGCCAGTACTACGAACGAGGCGCGGGTCAGCGGCATCATAATCGTCCATAAAATCCGGCTGTGCGACGCGCCATCAATTTGCCCGGCCTCCACCATCTCATGCGACACTTGCAGAAACGCCTGCCTGATGAGAAAAATCGAGAAGACGCTGACCGCGTTTGATAGAATCAGGCCCGCATACGAATCCAGCAAATAAAGCTTGGACAAAATCATATAGCTGGGCAAATACACCGCTGTGCTGGGAATCATGTAACCGAGCATTATAATGCCGGTCAAAAAACCTTTCAACCGAAATTTCATATGGGTCAAGGCGTAAGCCATCATAGCTGAATTTATAATTTGCAAAAGAACGATGGCGCCCGCAACGATTACGCTGTTGGCTATATATTGACCGAACGGCGCGGCCAGCCACGCCTCCACATAGTTGCTCCATAGCGGCAGCTCCGGCCATAATGTCGGCGGAAACTGCCAAATCTCATCATTTGTCTTCAGCGCGCTCGTCATCATCCAATAGAATGGAAATGCCATCGCGAGCGCAATAGCCAGCAGGCTAATATGCCGCAGTGCCAGCCCTGCCTGGTAAACACCCTTCATAACTCCAAATTCCTCCCTTTTAGCTAGTTGTAATGCACCATTTTGCGGCTGACCGAGAAGGACAGCACGGACAACAGAACACAGATTGCGATCATAACGATGGAAATCGATGATGCTTCGCCAACCTGGAACGATTCGAAGGCCGATTGGTAATACAAATACAGCAGCGTACGCGTAGAGCCTGATGGACCGCCTTGCGTCAGTACATTAATGGAATCGTAAGCTTGCAGCGCATCAATCGTCTGTACAACGAACAGGAAGAACGTCGTTGGCGAGATAAGCGGCAGCGTTACGTGCAGAAATTTTTGAATCGCACCCGCTCCATCGAGCCCCGCCGCCTCCAGCATATCTGTTGGCACGCTTCGCAGCGCTACAATGTAGAAGATCATCGCCCATCCGACCGATTTCCAGATGCCCACTAGCAGCACCCCGACCAAAGCCCATTTGGGATCTTGCAGCCAGCCAATGGCCGGAAGACCAATTGCCCCTAAAATCGTATTTCCAAGCCCCACTTTAGGCTCTAAAATCCAAGACCATACAATGGAAACGGCAACCGTTGGCGTTACCCAGGGCGCGAATACGAGCGTTCGGTACAGAGCGGAGCCCTTAAGCGAGCGACCGAGCAGCAGCGCCAGCCCCAGCCCGCCTGCCATAATAGGCAGCACGCTGCCAAGACAGAATAGAAGCGTCACCTTCAGCGACTGGTAGAAGGCGGGATTTTGCAGCAAATACACATAATTGTCCAAGCCGACGAACAGCTTGTCCGGACTCATAAAGTCCCATTCCACGAAGCTCAGATAAAAGACATAGGCCAGCGGTGCCAGCCAGAACACCGTAATCGGAATCATCGCCGGCAGCGTAAACAGCACTGCTTTTATCTCATTCAACCATCCTGTCCGTTTCAACACTCAAACTCTCCATTCAATAAAAATTTAATTAATGACCAAATGACCCGTTTTACCGAAATAAAAATCTATAAATTCAAAATTTATTGTATACTCATTATGTCGCAGAACTATTAACGCATCGTCATCACCAGCTAAATTTATTGTAAAGTTACAAATATAAAGCTGGATTTTTAAGAATTCGCTATAATATGGGCAAGAGGCAGACGGGAGAAATGGAGGATGGTTATGCCAGACCATACGGAGGAGCAGGAGACGCAGCGGCTTGCCTTGCGCCAAACGATGATTGACGCAATCGCGCAAACGATGAATTTATACGGGGCGAATTATTCGTTCGGACAATTATATGGCATTATGTTTTTCGAGGATAAACCGATGACACTTGACGAGATGAAGGCGCATATGAATATGAGCAAAAGCAATATGAGCTATGCGGTGCGCTCGTTAATGTCGTCGCAAATGATTATGAAGCTGCCGGAGAAGCGGGAGCGGCAGGACCTGTATCAGGCGGAGACCGATTTTTTCAAAACGTTCCAAAACTTTTTCACCTCCAAGCTTCAGCACGAAGTGGATGTCATGACGGAAGCGGCCGAATCGACTATTCCGCTGCTCAGCGAGCTGATTCTGGATATGAAGACGAGCGAGGAGGAGCGTATGCGCTGCCTGGAGGATTTGCAGAAGCTGCGGCATGCCGTGCAATATTACGCTTGGCTACAGCAATTCGTGGACCAATTGAAGGCGGGAGCCTTTTTCGAAAAAAGCACCTAAGCATGGCCGGCTTCGCAAGGTTAGAAGGTTAGCGTCGAGAGGCGCTTCCATCCATTGACGATTGAAGGAAACTCACATATCAGGCAAACAAAAAGCGGCCCCATGCAAATGCATGGAGCCGTTTTTATCGTATGGAAACGTTTCTTTGACACCTATATAATGATCCAGCAGAAGCTGCCAGTCACGCTTGCCCTTCGAGCTACTAGCTAAGAACCACGTGCTTGCAAGCTACGAGCTGCTGCCAACCTCTTTCGCATCCTCGGAGCGTATCTCGTGAGCAAACGACTCGGCTGCCGCTTCCTCCGCTTCCTCCTCGGAAATTTCCTTCTGAGGAGCCAGCACAGTCACAACGACCTGCTCGGGATCGGACTTCACTTCTACACCGCTTGGCACCACGATATCGCTGACGAGCAGGTTGCTGCCCATCTCCAAATCCGCCACGTTCAGCTCAATGGAATCCGGAATGCTGCCTGGCAAGCACTGCACCTCAAGCTCATGGAGCATCACCTGCAGGATTCCGCCTTCCTTCACCCCGTTCGCTTCACCGAGGAAGTCGATACGAACCTGCGTCTTCACTTCTTCATTCATGTTAATTTGATGAAAATCCACATGGAGCACTTGGCGCGATACCGGATCACGCTGTACATCCGTTATCATAACCGGCTTTTTGCCATGGGATGGAATATTCAGTTCCAGTACGGCCTTTGGATGCGAACGGAGCAAAGCCAGCAATTCTTTCTCTTCAAGCAAAACAGATGTGGATTGGGACAGCTGTTTGCCATATACGACGGCAGGCACTTTGCCCCGCTGTCTCAGGGAGCGCAGCTCACCGTTTGTAAGAGCAGTTCTTGTTTCGGCAATCATCGAGTTAGACATCATGGAAACCTCCTAGAAAAGTGATATTCCATATAGCTTTACCCTAATGAGCCAAAAAATAAACAAACTTAAACGGCGCTGCCTTTTTTGAGGCCGCTGGAATTTTATAAAAATCAGCCCTTTTTGCTTTTTTCCTTCTTCGCTTTTGCACGAGTACGAATCTTCTCGGCATAGCCTTCCTTATTCTCCTGACGGGCACGCGCAACCGCCAGATCACCTGCCGGCACATCCTTTGTAATCGTCGAGCCAGCAACGACAAA
Organism: Paenibacillus sp. Leaf72; assembly: GCF_001422685.1. Classification (NCBI taxonomy): domain Bacteria; kingdom Bacillati; phylum Bacillota; class Bacilli; order Caryophanales; family Paenibacillaceae; genus Paenibacillus; species Paenibacillus sp. Leaf72. The sequence goes on from NZ_LMLV01000006.1 coordinate 88,738, forward strand.
AGCGCCGTCGCCAATCTTCACAGGAGCAATCAAATTGACGTTGCTGCCAACAAACGCGCCATCGCCGATTTCCGTTACCGACTTATTGAAGCCGTCGTAATTAACCGTAATCGCGCCGCAGCCGATATTCACGTCTTTACCGACTACCGCATCGCCTACATAGCTCAAATGCGATACCTTGCTGCCGTCGCCAAGCGTAGCATTTTTCAGCTCGACAAAATCGCCGATTTTGCAGTCTTCGCCCAGCTTGGAGCCGGGACGCAAATTCGCATATGGCCCAACCGAGCTTTTATTGCCGACTTCGGATTCGGCGATTACCGAATATTTTACGCTGACGCCGTCTCCGATGACCGAATCCTGAATATCCGCATTAGGCCCAATGATGCAATCCTCGCCAATGACTGTGGAGCCGCGCAGCACCGTTCCTGGGTATATCACTGTATCTGCACCGATTTGCACATCTGCTTCTATATAAGTCGAGGCTGTATCTATAATCGTAACACCTTCAATTAAATGCTTGCGGTTAATGCGCGCGCGCATCAAGCCTTCCGCCTCGGCAAGCGCCACGCGGTCATTGATGCCAATCGCTTCCGCCGTATCTTCTGTGCAATAGCCTTGAACGGACTCGCCTGCTTGGCGGAAAATGCCAATGACATCGGTCAAATAAAATTCGCCTTGCGCATTATTGCTTGTTACCTTGGCAAGCGCCTCGAACAGCTTGCGGTTATCGAACACATACGTACCCGTGTTGATTTCCTTCGTCGCTGCTTCCTCTGGCGTGCAGTCCTTCTGCTCGACGATTCTCTCTACCTCGCCGCTCTCGCCGCGAATAATCCGGCCATAGCCAGTCGGATCAGCGAAAGAAGCCGTCAGTACCGTTGCTGCCGCTCCGCTCGACTGCTGCAAAGCCAGCATCGCCTGGATCGTCTCTGCACGCACAAGCGGCGTATCGCCGCAAATAACGATCGTCTTGCCGTCTTCCGCGCCAATCAGCGCCTCAGCTTGGCGTACCGCATGGCCCGTACCGAGCTGCTGCTCCTGCAGCACATATTCTGCCTGCTCACCCAAATAAGCTTTAACCGTTTCCGCGCCATGGCCGACGATGACAACCGTCCGCTCGCTAGCTGCCTGTTTCACCGTGTCCAGCACATGGCCTACCATCGGCTTGCCGCATACGTGGTGGAGCACTTTATATCGTTTGGATTTCATCCGCTTGCCTTGACCTGCTGCAAGCACAATCGCCATTACTTTCAATTGCTATTCCTCCCAAGTTAAAAGTCCAGTAAGCACAAGCGCCTTCATGCATGAAAGCGGCTTTTCTCTACTAGGCTCTAAATCTTTGTTGTCCTATTATATATACGGTCTGCCGCATCGATCTATCTACAAGAATATATCCCATCTTGGGCAAAAAGAAAAGGGAGCCCCCTTGGCCCCCTTATCCCCTCATGCAGATACTGATTTTTGCCCTCTAACGAAGCTGCTATTAAGCACCCTCTTCAATGGCCACTTCTTCTTCCGTTGCAGCGCGCTCGTACTCAGCGAGTACGGCAGCTTGAATTTTCTCCCGAGTGGTCGAAGAAATCGGATGAGCGATATCTCGGAATTCTCCATCGGGGGTACGCTTGCTCGGCATTGCAACAAACATTCCATTGTTTCCGTCGATCACACGGATATCGTGAACGACGAATTCGTTGTCAATCGTGATGGAAGCAATAGCCTTCATGCGACCTTCCGAATTGACACGGCGGAGTCTTACATCAGTAATTTGCACTTGTGTTCACCACCTTTGCCTATCTGGGACTTGGTGTAATATTCCACATTTTTGTGCCAATTCCTTCTCCTATTTTGGAAAAAACATGCATATTTTTAAAAAAATTTTCTATTTGAATTTTATTTGACTCTATTCGACAGGAATCGCTGCAATCACTTCAATTTCGACAAGCACATCCTTCGGAAGCCTTGCCACCTCTACTGCCGAACGTGCTGGTTTGTGGTCGCCAAAGTAAGAAGCGTACACTTCATTCATCGCTACAAACTGGTCCATGTCCTTCATAAAGACGGTTGCCTTCACTACATTTTGCAGGGTTGCTCCCGCTTCGGCAAGTACAGCCTCCAGGTTGCGAAATACTTGGTTCGCCTGCACCGTGATATCGCCCGTCACAAGCTCGCCGGCTGCATTAAGCGGAATTTGTCCCGATGTAAAAAGAAGTCCTCCAAGCTGAATCGCTTGCGAATAAGGTCCGATAGCGGCAGGCGCCTTATCTGTTGCAATAACCTTCGGTTCTAAATGCTGTGACATCATTTATTCCAACCCTTCTTTAGTTATTATCGTTATTATTCCGTGCGAAAATAATTGCCCGGAATGACCGTCGTCTGCTTGGTCTTCAAATCCACGGCCGTCAGCTTGGCTAACGACACATAATCTTCTAATAAACGCTCTTCGAGCTCCACCTCGCCCGATTCTACAAAGACGCCAACGCCAGCAACGGTCGCTTTGAATTCAAAGAGCAGATCCATCATCCCTTGAATGGTGCCGCCTGCTTTCATGAAGTCATCAATAATAAGCACGCGGGACTGTTCCTTAAGCGCGCGCCTCGCAAGCGACATCGTCTGAATGCGCTTATTCGAGCCAGAGACGTAATTGATGCTGACCGCAGAGCCTTCCGTCACCTTATTGTCCCGGCGTACGATAACGACAGGCAGGTTCAGGCAGGCAGCTGTCGCATAAGCGAGCGGTATGCCCTTCGTCTCTACCGTCATAATGACATCAATCTTCCTCGCGGCAAAAGCGGTCGCGAACATGCGGCCAATATCGGCTAGCAGCTCAGGCTGGCCAAGCATGTCCGTCATATACAAATAACCGCCGGGGAGCACCCGTTCTGGCTGCTCCAGCTGACGGCAAATATTATTCATAATGTCGAGTGCATCCGAGGCATGCATCTTCGGTGCGAATTTCACGCCGCCTGCGGCACCCGCAAGGGTATTCAGCTCGCCAATGCCCTCTTCCTCAAATACTTCTTTAATGATCGCCAGATCCTCGCTAATGGATGATTTGGCTGACTGATAGCGGTCCGCAAAAGCTGTTAGCGAGATTAACGTATGTGGGCGACTTAGCAGGTATTGCGTCATCTCTACCAGTCTTGCGCTGCGTTTTAACTTTTTCAAGGAATTCTCCCCCTGCTAAAATCCGAATATTATAATGTTAATATAACATTTTTATACGGATTTAATCAAGGGAAACGTCACTTTTATGTTAGCATTCTTACCACGTAAACTTCCTTGCAAAAGCCACGCAGCCCATTATATATGCGCGGGAGCTTTCCTTCTTTGGAAACGAGCCCGAATACTGTAGGTCCACTGCCTGACATTAACACGCCATCAGCTCCAAGACGAATCATGCTCTCCTTGAGCTGGCGCACCTCCGGGTACAGATCAAGCGTGACCGATTCCAGCACATTGCCTAATCCCCCGCACACATCGGCGAAGGAGCCGCGCTGAATCGCTGACACCATGTCAGCGGCAGACGGATGCTGGCCAATGCCCGCTACCCGAAACTTGCCGTATACATCTGCGGTGGAAACATTGATTGGCGGCTTCGCAAGGACGACCCAGCATTGCGGCGGGCTTTCGATCGGCTCCAGCCGCTCGCCGCGTCCGGTAGCAATGGCAGTACCGCCCGTTACGCAGAACGGGACGTCGGAGCCCAGCTCCGCTCCAAGCGTGCACAGCTCCTCCTCGGGAATGTTCAGCCCCCACAGCCTGTTCAGCCCTCTAAGGGCTGCTGCCGCGTCGCTGCTGCCGCCGGCAAGGCCAGCGGCTACCGGAATCTTTTTGTCCAAATGAATATATACACCTTTACGCACATCATAGCGGTCTTTAATAAGACGTGCCGCCTGAAACGCCAGGTTTTTCTCATCTAAAGGTATGTAGCCGGCCTGGCTCGATATAATAATCGTGTCGCGCGGCAGTTCCTGCATTTCAAGGCGGTCTGCAAGGTCTACCATCGTCATAATCATCTCGACCTCGTGGAAGCCGTCCTCACGCTTGCGAAGCACATCGAGCAATAAATTGATTTTAGCCGGAGCTTTTTCATAAATTTTCATCCTAAGCTCTCCCGTTCCTATCATTAACTTATCCAATATTATAGCAAACGGGCAGAAGAAAAGCTAAGAGTGCTGCCGCTTATATAAAGAGCGGCGACTCTTAGCCGATTATTGCCGTTTTAGCCTCGCATTGCGGGTGCCTGTTAAGGCCGATTGATTCCATTCGCTGCGGCTTGCTCAGCCATTTGGATCGCCCGCTTGACCATGTTGCCAGCGTCTTTGGCGCGAATGCCGCCCCAGCCTTCCTTTTGCACCGTATCATAAAAACCTAGATCCTTCGCCAGCTCATACTTTAGCTCCTCGGACATTACACTGCGTCTTCTGCGGCTCATGCGTGAGATCCTCCCTTGCTGCTGAATTGGTTATGCCCCCTTAGTATGCGACAACCCAGCAGCCCTATACGCATGAGCGCCCACCGACCGCTTCCAGCTTAGAAAATGAAAAAAAACGCGAAGAACTGTCGTCTCCGCGTTTAGTATAGCCTGTCGGCATCTATAGATCTGATGTTATGTCTGGGTAATTCGGACTTGACCTTCATCATTGCATACGGTCACTTCCACCGACTCCGTCAGTATATCCGCATAACTGTAGGAAACACGCTTGAATGACTGCGATTCCTGATCCAGTTTAACAATGAAAACAGAAGGGTAGGTTTCTTCCAACACACCGGTGCGCTCAACGGTCTTACGACGACCGCCATTTGCTCGCAGACGAATCTTGGAGCCCACATGAGCTTCCAAATTGCGTTTTATATCCAGTAGGGCATTTTTTGCCATTGTCCACTACCACCTCTTTCCTTGTCCATTATAACAAAATGGAGAGGGGTTGTCAAACAAAGCAAAATATTATATCAGTCAACTTATTTAATTGTCAACGGTGTTTTCATCCATTTTTATCATTCCATGAATAATTTATCGAAAAATTATAAAATCAATGAAGCCGAGAACTGTTGCGAGTCTCAACTGCACTCGGCCGTTTGTTAGGAAATGCTTTGCAAGGATGACTCGGCTGCCTTAATTTTAGGTTTTGGCAAACCAATGCGGTACCTTCCCAGCGTCTCAATGCCGCCTACGCCATCAATGCCACTGATGGTGCCATGAATGACATCAGCCAGGTTAATTGTATCTCGTATGGACGTATAGCTTGCTTTGATCGCAATGTATACCGGGTCTAACGCATGAATCAAAATTCTCCCGGGCGAGCTTGCGAAGTTCGAGCCGGCTTGCAGCAGCGCCTCAAAATGCGACTGGCACGCTCCCGCAATGACGACAAGGCCGTCGCGGTTCTTCTCATACTCCCGTGCTACGCGGACCGCATTATAGAAGCTCTGCGAGTTTTTATAGCTGCTTAGGCTGTGCAGATCGGCTTCCAGCCTTGTTTTTAGCACACCGTCATGTCCCGTAATGACCACAATGTCCGGCTTCACTTGAGGCAGCAGACGGTAAAGCAAATCAGCCATCTGTGATTCATGCGCGTGCACGCCGTGTGCCGGTACGTTCATCGTCTGGTACAGCTGCATGCTTTTACGCAAATAATTGCCGTCACCGTCCAAATGCAGCACTTTGCCGGGCACCTCGAAGAAAGGCTGGCTTTGTGGCATCGCATGCCGAATATCCGCCTTCACCTGAACGGCCATTTGCTCATGCTGCTGACGAATGCGGCTGAGCGAGTCGTTTACTTTCACTCGAACCAGCTGCGTAGCTTTTTCTTTTTTTGGATCGCGAACAACCGATAAATCAGGAATCGGTGCATCCGCAAGCAATCGGTAATCCGTGCCTTTCAACAGGGCATGATGTGTTCGAACAGCTTCTACGCGGAATAGCACGTCACCGCCATACGATTTGCGGACGACCAGCTCCCCTTGCTCCATAGGTAAATCACCTCTTCGTCTATCCTATGGGCATAAGGCGTGTAGTGTGCGCAAAAAACAAACGGGCGCCCCGAGGCCATTGCCCGGCGGCGCCCATCTTTATTTAGCCTTTCCAGCCCACTTCCAAAAATGCACGGCTGATCTTGGCGAATTCCTCCAGCGACAATGTTTCACCCCGCCGCGCAGGATCGATCGCAAGCCCCTGCAGCAGCGTTGTAAGGGCCTCCCGCTGTTCCTTGCCCACAAGCGCCGTCAAATTGTTGTAGAGCGTCTTGCGGCGCTGTGCGAAGCTGGCCTGCACGACGCGGAAGAAATGCGCCTCATCGGGCACATCAACAGCCGGCTTGTCCCGCAGCGCAAGCTTAATGACAGCTGAATCCACATTCGGCTGTGGAATAAACACCGTATGCGGAACGGTGCAGACGAGCTTTGGCTCGCAATAATATTGCACAGCCACGCTCAGGCTGCCATATTCCTTGCCGCCTGGCTTTGCTGCCATCCGCTGCGCGACTTCCTTCTGGATCATGACGACGATGTTTTCCAGCGGCAGGCGCTCTTCCAGCAGCTTCATCAAAATCGGCGTCGTCACATAGTAAGGAAGGTTCGCCACGACGCTAACGCCCGTTACGCCGCTGAAGCGCTCTTCGAACAGCTGCTTCAGGTCGAGCTTAAGCACATCGCCGTGCACAATGCCCACATTCGCTTCGCCTTCGAAAATATCATGCAAAATCGGAATGAGCCGATTGTCGATTTCAACAGCCGTTACCGTTCCCGCAACTGCAGCAAGGCGCTGCGTCAATGCTCCGATACCAGGGCCGATCTCAAGCGCGCCTTTTGTCTCGTCAAGCTCAGCTGCGCTGACAATATTGTTTAAAATATTTTGGTCGATGAGAAAGTTTTGTCCCAAGCTCTTCTTAAAGGAGAACCCGTACTTCGCAATAATTTCCTTTGTTCGTTTAGGCGTAGCTACCTCTGCGGCCTTAACTGCGCCTTTATTCAAGCTTTGTTGCTCCGTCATACGCCTTCGTCACCCCTGTTCCTGTTGTTCCATGGCTTGCAGCGCCTTCTCAAACTCTTCGCGCGTAATGCAGAAGCTCGTGCAGCGCTTGTAGAACTGCTTCCCGTTCGCATAGCCGATCCCCAGCAGCTTGCCCATAACCAGCCGCCGCTTTGCCGCTTCTTCATGCACAATTAAGCCAGCTGCCATCAGATCGTCCCATGTAATGGCCCCGACGCTCTCAGCCGTTTCTGTACGCAGCTCCGAGAGCGCCTGCCTAATCGCATCAGGCGCCGCATTCTCAATGCCGATATCCCCTTTATAGGAGGCCAGCTCCTGCGGTAAAAAAGCATGCTTGCAGCCCGGCACGCGCTGAGCGACAATTTTACGAATACGCTCTCCCGCATGATCCGGATCTGTAAATATAATAACGCCACGGCGCTCCTGTGCCAGCGCGATGCGCCGCAGCACATCCTCGCCAATGGCCGATCCATTCGTCTCAATCGTATCGGCTTCAACGGCCCGCTTAATCGCTACCGTATCCTCTTTGCCTTCTACTACAATCATTTCCTTGATCACATCGAACAATCCTTTCACAAAGGGAAACTTATCTTGGATATTCGTTCAAGCGTAAACGGCTGTCGCCGTCCTTTGGCGGCAAAGCTGCCGTTTCGCGGTGAAATATAAGCTGATTATAAATGTGAAACTTATCAATCTTATATTTCAGAAAAAATGGGCGATTGCTGCAACAACAACCCGCTCATTCACGTCTGTTTTATTATAACCCCAATTGGCCATTCAAGCGAATCTGACGCAAACAAAAAGAAGAGGCAAGGCCTCTTCCGCATCCTGTCATATTTAGCTTATGATTGCGATAAACTAGAGCACAATCCATAAAGAACTGCCACTAATTAGCTAAGCGATGGCTTGTTAGGACCAATCACATAAACGGTAAATCCTTTTTTCTTACCAAATTTATTAGCTTGCTTCTCACTGTCAAAATAAACATCGATCTTATTGCCCTTGATCGCACTTCCGGTATCTTCAGCACGGCGGAAACCAATGCCCTCGATATACACCCACCAACCGAGTGGAATGATATCCGGGTCAACGGCAATTGTCCGTCCTTCCGATACTTTAGCGCCAGAGGCCGTAATTCCGTAGTCCGGGTGCCCTTCGCTCTTGCCCGTTGATGCTAAGCCAGCTGAATAGGCCGTCAATGTGACGTTGCTGAGCACTTTTTTGGATGTGAGCGTTGTGCCGTCTACCGTTACATTGTTGCTGGTTGTCGCTGTCGACAGCACAGTAACTTTAGGCTCCGGCTTTTTCGTACCGACTGCAACGACCTGATTGACCGCAACCGTTTCGACTACCTTGTCTACCACTTTCTTGGAGACAAGTACGCCATCTTCAAACTGCTTCTCAATTTTGATCGTTACGACGCCTTCTTTGCCCGTCTGCACAACCTTCTCCTTGCCTACTTCCAGGTTCGGATCTTCCTTCTTCACAATGGTGAACGGTGTTGTGCTGGACGACTTGCCTAGCTTCGTATCGACGCGAATGACTGTTACGGTCATATCCGCGCTGACGCCCGAGCCAAGCGAAGGTAATACTTTATCATCATCTTCAACAGGAATATTTAATTTCTTTATCGCTGCCTGCACGGTTTTCTCTGTCGTGTACACCGTTGATGTTTTGCCATCAGCTTTTACAAGTAGCGGTACCGCATGCTTAATTTCAAAGCGGTCCCCATCCTTTACTGCCGTATTCAGAGGTACAGATACCTCGTCATGCGGGCCAATTGTAATAGCTTGTTCATCCAGTAGGCGTTGCAGGACCCATTGTTTCGTTGAAACAACGGTTTCTTGTCCATTCACTACTACGGATACGCTTTTGTCAGCCGATCCGTACAACAACACCAAAAACATGAAAGTCATAGCGATTGAGATCGTAGTACTCAAAAGAATCAAACGCAAGTTTTCACGCTTCCATCGCAATGCGAAAGACATGCTGGATGATCGTTTCCCATGGGTCTCACTTGCTTGAATAATGCCCACTTCATCGGTCCTCCTTCATAGCCCCGCCGTCGAATTACGCATGATACCATTGACGCGACTATAGTATATTGGCGTGCTTCTAGCACGCTCCAGTATATTTCCTCTGCAACCTCCTAGATTTACCCTATGACGACGATTTACCCAATATTCAAAAATAAAAAGAAAGCCCGTCGACAGAGGATCTGTTTCGTGGCTTCCCGGGAACGTCAAAATAGACTATTCAGGAATGGTGGATGCACGAGGTTGATCACTCTCTATAAACGCTTACGAGGTTAGCTGTCGGGTTCGGGCAAGAGAGCTGCCCTATCGTCGGAAGAATGCTCATGGCAATCCCCGCCAAATTCACCCCTAGAAGAAATTCAGGTGCGCGTGCAATGTGATCCGCAAATTCCTCACAGCATCGTGCATGGTTCCCCCGCTCTCCAAAGTTCGAAGATTAAGCGCAAACTGGAAATCCAATACAAAAATTTAAAGCTCTGAAATGAATCATACCTTCATCGGAGCCTAATTGTAAAGATCAGATAAAAACCGATTTAAGCGAAATTTTAGGATATTTACGGAAAAGAGAGTCTATTTCAGCATGAAAAATTAGTTTTATCGCCGTAAAGGTCACTTATTCTCGTTTTTATAGCCGTTTTTACACAATTCCGAAACATTTTTTACCGTTTTCGGTCGTTAAATTGGCGATTTCGGCCACCGATTTTCCTAATATTTCTGCTGCGGCTTCCGCAACGAGCGACACATAAGACGTCTCATTTCGTTTCCCTCGGAATGGATGAGGGGTCAAATATGGGGCATCCGTTTCGATCAAAATTCGGTCACTCGGAACCATCGCAAGCACCTCTTTTGGCACCCTTGCATTTTTGAATGTAAGCGGTCCCCCGAACGATATATAGAAGTTCATATCGAGGCATTTTTGAGCCGTTTCTGGACTGCCGGAAAAGCAATGCATAATGCCGCCAACCTCAGAAGCATTTTCCTCCTTCAGCAGCTTGACAATATCCTCATGGGCATCGCGATTATGAATAATAATTGGTTTTTTCAACTTCTTGGCTAAGCGAATTTGCTCGCGAAATACGCGATGCTGGACGTCTTTTGGGGACGTATCCCAATGGTAATCCAGTCCGATTTCGCCAATGGCTACCACTTTAGGATGAGAGCAAAGCTCTTCAATCCATCCCAGATCCTCCGGCAGCATATCGATGCTGTCAACGGGGTGCCAGCCAACTGCTGCATATATAAAATCATATTTTTCTGCCAGCGCAAGTGTTGTTGGAATCGTTTCCCGATTGAATCCAATATTAACCATTAAATCCACCCCTGCCGCACGCGCTCTTTCGATAACAGCTTCGCGGTCTTCGTCAAAATGCGGGGAGTCCAAATGGGTGTGTGTGTCGAATAAAGAAATCATAATTGAGCAAGCTCCTTCTATATTATAGTCTATGGTGAAACGGTCGAAAGCCGTCCTTTGGCGGCGCGTTTCAGTCCGAGAAATATAGAGAAAGTATGGCAAAATCATATACTTTCCTATATTTTAAATAACATTCGTACTTTATCGCTTAATTGATCAGCGGCAGCGCGCAGCTTCTCTTCCGGATAATACAAATGGGACTGGCCCTGATGAAGTCCAGTAATGGAACGAATGATGTCAGATTTCGTGGAAATTTCACTGACAGCCTCGTAGCTATCCATTAACAAAATCGGCGTCTTTTCTTCTTTTCCGCCTTTTTTCGTATCAGGCTGATACACATCATACGGTTGATCAAATGGAAAATCAATTTCCATATGGTAATCCGGGTTCAACCCGATCGCTGCAAATTGTTGTCTTACTTCATTAAAGAGGCCAATATCCGGTTTATCCAACATGATGTATTTATAGAGGCGACGCGTCAAAAAACGATCACATAGCTCCGCCAGCAGTTCATCGCCTTCGTCGCTCCATTCTATAAAGGCTGTCTGCAAATACGCCTCATCCAGCTTCAAATATTGTTTAACCCCAATTGTCCCGTCAAGCAGCCGTTTTAGCGGCTCCGGCATCCAACCAAATGTGTACCCACCCTCATAAAGCTCCTTCGCTCTGCGAAATATTTGTCTAAGGATGATTTCCGAGCTTCTCGTCACCGGATGGAAATAAATTTGCCAATACATTTGATAGCGGGACATCAAATAATGCTCTACGGCGTGCATGCCGCTTTCTTTAACAACAATCCTTCCATTAATAGGACGGAGCACACGCAGAATACGCTCCAGATCAAAGTTGCCATAATTGACCCCTGTGAAATAAGCATCCCTCAATAAATAGTCCATTCGGTCCGCATCAAGCTGACTGGAAATCAAGCCGCTAACAATTGGATTCGGATATGTCTTATTAATAACAGCAGTGACATGTTCAGGAAAGTCGTCTGCTACATTTCGTAGTATACGATTGACCTCGGTGTCCTCAAGCAAAATGCTGCAGGTCCACTGCTCGTGATGCGTATCGAATACTTGCTCCAGCGAATGGGAAAATGGCCCATGACCAACGTCATGCAGCAGCGCAGCGCAAAGCGCCAATAGCCGCTCCTCCTGCGGCCAGCCGGGAAAACCATTGCGTTCAAATTGGGAAATAATCTTTCTAGTAATTTCATACACGCCAAGGGAGTGGGAGAATCGGCTATGCTCAGCGCCATGAAAAGTGAGATAAGAGGTTCCTAGCTGCCGAATACGCCGTAATCTTTGAAACTCCTTCGTATTGATTAGATCCCATATCGTCTGATCCTGAACATAAATATATTTATGAACGGGGTCCTTAAAAACTTTCTCTTCCGATAGCTGTCGGTTCATTCAACAAATCAACTCCTTTTGTTCTCTGGTTCGACATAAAAAAGCAAAAAATATGTCGAAGAATGTCGCAAAACAGTTTCCAAAATGTCGAAGCTGTTGTATTCTATAGTAAGAGTAATATGACCTTACTATATAGTCAAACTCCCTTAGTAGCTGCAATTTTCTTCAATAATTTCAGTTGACTATTATGGGAAACGTTGGTATTATAGTAGACATAAAAAGAGAAACTATGTCGAAAAGTGACGAATACACTTTTTGATGAGAGGGGAAACAAATTATTATGATGAAGTCCACAGGTATTGTCCGTAAGGTTGATGAATTAGGTCGCGTTGTTATTCCAATCGAGCTTCGCCGTACGCTTGGTATCGGAGAGAAAGATGCACTAGAGATTTATGTAGACGGCGAGCGCATTATGTTGAAGAAATACGAGCCAGCTTGTATCTTCTGTGGTAACGCTGAGAACGTATCTTACTTCAAAGGAAAAATTGTTTGTCACATTTGCCTATCAGAAATGCCTTCACCTGTGACAAAATAAAAAAAATAGGTTATAATAACCTTATTCAACTAGTTAATTCTAACCTTTTAATACTCCTTATTGCCTTCCTGTGCTAGAACCCGGCCAGGAAGGTCTTTTTTTTCTCTATTTTTTGTTTTTCTAGCGGTTTACTTCATTATAAACATCACGCTTTGATAGACCACGATCTGTAGCTGCCTTTTTTATCGCGTCCTTACGTCCAAGCTCTGCTTCGTAATGCTGTACATGCTCTTCCATGCTCAGCTCCGCCCACCAAGCGGCAGCAAGCTCCCCCGTATTCTCATCTGAGCTGCTTCCTTCTATTATAAGGCAATACTCTCCCAATGGCGGATTTTCCTCAATCCAAGTGATACATTCCGTTACTGTACCACGCGCCATTTCTTCAAAACGCTTCGTCAGTTCCCGCACCATCGCGATACGACGGTCTCCGAGATGCTCCAGTATGGCATCCAGCGTCTTCCGCAAGCGATGTGGCGACTCATACAGCATCAAGGTGCCTTCCTGTGCTTGAAGCTGAAGCAGCCATTTCGCAAGTGACTTTTTGTCTCGCGGCGGAAATCCGGCGAACATAAAACGCTCCGTTGGCAAGCCTGATACAATTAAAGCCGACAATGCCGCATTCGCACCAGGTATCGGAACGACAAAAATACCCTGCTCCACCGCTTCGGCAACCAAATCTGCACCGGGATCGGATACAGCAGGCAGCCCTGCATCGCTTACAAGGGCAATCGATTGCCCCTCTTGCAGCAATCGAATAAGCTCGCTGCCACTCGCTTGTTTATTATGTTCGTGATAGCTCACAAGCCGTGTCGCAATTTCAAAATGGGAAAGAAGCTTACGTGTTTGTCTCGTATCCTCGGCAGCTATAAGATCCACTTCTTTCAACGTACGAATCGCGCGAAAGGTCATATCCTCTAAGTTGCCAATTGGCGTTCCGACTAAATATAACGTCCCGGCACCGTGTTGCTGCGGCCCGCTAAAGCTTTTTTGCACAAACATTGTTGAGCCCTCCTTCTAGCATTCCACTAGGCTAAGTATCATATACCATAATTGGCGGCAGCAGCCTCAGTTCCGGTCTGCCATCACGCATAGCCTCAATAAGCACCATATTGGCTTCGCCATTTTTATTCGGATGAATGAACTGTACCCGCTTTGGCTCCAGCTTGTACTTGCGCATCGTCTCAATTATTTCTACAAAGCGTGATGGCCGATGCACCATGGCTACTTTCCCAGCTGGTCGCACCAGCCTTGAGCAAGCTTCGACAATATCCTGCAAGGTTCCGTGTACCTCATGCCTGGCGATCGCATAATGCTCATTTTCATTAGAGTCTCCTGCTTCAGCCGACATATAAGGCGGGTTGACGGTTACCGCATCATACGTTCCATAAATCGCTTTATTCGCTGCAAAATTTCGCAAATCGGCTTCCACGATATTAATTTGCTGCTCCAGCCCATTCAGCTTTACACTCCGCCTTGCCATATCCGCAAGTCTTGGCTGAATCTCCACTGCATCAATTTGTGCTTTCGTCCGCCCTGTCAATAGCAGCGGTATTACGCCATTCCCTGTGCAAAGGTCAATGACCTTTCCTTTTTTCGGAATGCTTGCGAAGTTGGAAAGCAGCACCGCATCCGTCGAAAAGCTGAACACTTCCCTGCTCTGAATAATTCGCAGTCCGGTATCCATCATTAAATCGTCCAAACGTTCATTGATTTCCAGCTTGATCTGCTCGTCCACGACTTTCCCACTGCTCCCTTGACATAAAGATACCGTCCTCTTAGCAAGGACGGCATAGTGTTGACCGATTGCATTATTTATTTAAGAAGGATAAGCAGAAGAGACAATCGCCTTCTGTCCGCAAATGCCCATAATAGACATTGCAAATATGGAAGCCTTCATGGTAAAGTCTCGCCAAATTATCATGCCCTTCTCCTACTGAATATGCAGCTGCATCTTCGGCGGAAGTGAACAAATCGGCTGTTTCTGTCTGCTGCTCTACCTTTGTGCTTGTCCCCATCGTCTTGCCCGCATTTGATTTTGAAGCCCCTGCTGTCTTAACTGGCAAAGGTTCCTCCGCTTGTTGCGGTATCCGCTTCAAAATTTTGCGCAGCTGATGGTTTTCCATGCTTAACCGCTTATTCTCTTCAAGCAGTTCCTTCACCCGCAGCTTCAGATCCCCAACTTGACGATGAAACTCGCCCATTTGGGTATCAAGCTGATCCATTTGAACAAAAATCTCTTTTTTCTCCAAGTTCCCACCCCAGAGCTTCAAGCATCGTCTTGCACCTTAGCTGTAAGCATTGCGCTTGGTCGTTTGGACATGCTATGAATTGTTCTTAATACTGTCATTTCAAAATGACATCGTCTAACGGAAGTTCCTTCGGTTTCCCCGAAACTTCAAACAAGTGTACGTACACGGTCTTGGAACCAACATTGATTCCCGTTACCTTGCCTTCACCAAGTGAAGTGATAACGATCTTGCCAATCGCTGGAAGCTCTTCTCTTGAGCTTTCATAATTGTCATGCTCGTATTTCAAGCAGCACATCAAACGGCCGCATAAACCAGAAATCTTAGTCGGATTGAGCGACAAATTCTGGTCCTTCGCCATCTTGATCGATACCGGCTCAAAATCGCCCAGCCACGAAGAGCAGCATAATATCCGTCCACATGGTCCGATGCCGCCAAGCATCTTCGCCTCGTCACGAACCCCGATTTGCCGAAGCTCAATCCGAGTACGGAACACGCTTGCCAAGTCTTTCACAAGCTCGCGAAAATCTACCCGACCTTCAGCTGTAAAATAAAAAATGATCTTGTTGCGGTCGAACGTGAATTCGACGTCAACCAGCTTCATCTTCAGCTGATGGTCTTTTATTTTGTCTGAACAGGTTGAGAATGCAGCTTGAGCAGCAGAACGATTCTCTTCTACAACCTTCGCATCCACGTCGCTGGCAATTCGTATAACGCGCTTTAACGGAAGGACAACATCCGATTCACCGACTTGCTTCTGTCCAACCACTACTTTGCCATACTCGATCCCCCTGGCCGTCTCAACAATGACATGCTGGTCCTTGTCAACGGGATGCAGGGCTGGATCAAAGTAATAAATCTTACCCGCCTTCTTAAAGCGGACACCCACGACATTATACAAGGATTTAGCCCTCCTGTAAGTTTACCATTAATTGCTCTAAAGCGAGTTGAGCAGATACATTCGACCTAATACGCTTGCTTGCTTCGAGTGTATGCTCCATGCAAGTGACCCAGCCTTCCACTGGCCGGCTGAATGCATGCTTGCTTATCCATTCCAACTGATCTATATATACAATATCTTCTTGCCTTCCGGCCTGAAATTTAATCATGTCCTTAAACCATAATACAAAAAGAGATAACAGCAGCTGCGGATCTTCACCAATATCCTTCTTAATGAACTGCTGCTGGACGGTAATCATTGCCGCGGTGAATCGGGTCAGACTGTCCTTCCCTAATTGTATCACTACGTTTCGGATTTCTGCAAACTGATTCTGCTGGATGATTTCCCTAGCGCCGTCCAATCCCGAGCTCAGCTGTACGGCTGCGCGAGCAAGAATAGAGGGCAGTCCTTCATTTGTTAATGTTTGAAGCATCTCATCGGAAGACATCGGGAGGAACGGCACCCACTGGGTGCGAGAGCGAATGGTCGGCAGCACAGCTTGTCCATTATCGGTTATCAATATCGCTACAACAGGGGATAGCGGCTCCTCCAAAAATTTTAATAGGCTGTTCGCCGCTTGAAGTGTCATCGTTTCTACTCGCTCAATCATGTATACTTTGCGTTTCGCCCCGCTGCCCCGCAGCCCAAGCTCCCGCTGCAGCTCGCGAATTTGATCAATCTTGATCGACTGCCCTTCCGGAGCGATCCGAATCATATCCTGCTGATTGTTATTATCAAACTTGCGGCACTCCAGGCAGTGCCCGCAGGCATCATCGCCACCGCTCGTACAGAATAAGGCTTTAGCGAAAGCTTCCGCCATCGCCATTCTGCCACTGCCCTTCGGTCCATAAAATAAATAAGCATGCGATACTTTACCGCTTTGCAGCGCATGCTGTAAAATACGCTTCGCTTTCCATTGACCGGTTAGCTGCTCCATGCTCATAAGCTCAAAAATTCCTTCCTCGATCGTAACCTTTCCAATCTAAAACAATAAATTAATCAGCATGCCACGCACTTCACCGATCCGGGCTAGCAATTCAATACGCCCTTCTTCGGTCTCCAGCAGCTCCTCCGCCATATTAACGAGCTCTGCATCAATCTCGTCAAGCAGCTTATAGCGCTTCGTACGGCCTCTGCGGTCAAACCCTCTAAGCTCTTTAAGCCCGATGCCGCGCCTAACGGTATCCTCCAGAAACTTCTTGACCATCTGGCGGTAAAGCTTTAATTCCCGCACCGTCATTACTCTGGATAAATGGTCACCCTGTCTATGAATGTCCTGCAGCTTCTGCTGCAATTGCTCTTGTGTCCGCTGTGCTTCCTGCTGAACCATAACATCGCCGAAGCTCTTCATCTGCGGCTGCTTGGAAGCTAGGTCGTTACTCGCGCGATTCGCCCCAAGCGGACGAAACCCTGGATCAATTTTCATCCGTTATCACGTCCAATCAGAAATGTTCAAAGCGTTCTACCGGAACGACGAATACGGCAGCGCCACCCACTTGTACTTCTACCGGGAAAGGAATATAAGAATCCGTTGAGCCGCCGATTGGCGATACAGGCGTAACTAATTGATCGCGCACTTTGCAGTTGGTTTTGATCACTTGAAGCACTTCGTGCACACGCTCATCTTCAATACCAATCATAAAAGTTGTATTGCCTGCGCGCAGAAAACCGCCCGTACTTGCCAGCTTCGTTGCCCGAAATCCTTCTGTCACAAGCGCATTCGACAAACGGTTGCTATCCTTATCCTGAATAATCGCAATGACTAATTTCATCCTGATTCCTCCCATTATTCGTTATCATTTAAACGTAAGCTCTAACGTTGCTTTAGTTCAAATAATGCTAGAGATTGCCCTCTATTGCGGCCAAAACATCTTTCAGCACCATATCCAGCTCCTGATTTGCATCAACTCGGACTATTCGCTCAGGGAACTTCTCCAGCAATATAAAATAACCTTCCCTGACTCGCTCGTGAAAAGCGATTTCCTCCAAATCAAGCCGATTAATCTCACGATCATCCGATTGTCCAATACGGGCAAGACCTACCTCTGGCGTCACATCCATGTAGATTGTGAGCTGCGGCATCGCCCCTTCAATCGCGAACTGATTAATCGACCATACCTCTTCCATGCCAAGTCCACGCGCATGTCCCTGATAGGCTAGGCTGCTATCCACGAAACGGTCGCAAATGACAAGCTTGCCTGCTGTAAGTGCTGGCATGACCTTCTCTACAAGATGCTGTCGTCTTGAAGCCGCATACAAGAGTGCTTCTGTCCTAGCATCCATTGCGGTATGATTCCGATCCAAAATGACTGACCGGATTTTCTCCGCAATAGGGATGCCTCCCGGCTCACGAGTGGTCAACACTGCTTTGCCCTGCTGCTGCATCGTATGCGCAAGCTGCTCGATCAGTGTAGTTTTCCCCGCCCCTTCGCCGCCTTCTATTGTAATAAAAATACCCTTATTCAACGGTTCGTAACTCCTAATCTATGAAACTGAATTTTCAGCGTAATGCTTACTTCCATTTTAACAAAGCGACTTTCCCTTGTATACGAGCTTTTGCCGCTTAATCATATTTATTCCACGATTGCAATGGATTGCATGGCTGGATCTACCGCACCTTGGAACTTCGCTCCACTGCTAGCAAGCTCTTTAATATAGCCCAGCATTTCCGCAGTAAGCAGTTCGCCCGGATATACAATAGGAATGCCCGGCGGATATGGGACGATCATCTCTGCTGCCCTGCAATTTATCGCATCTTCCAGCTTCACTCTTACCATAGTCCCTTTACTCACTCGCGAAAAAGCAATTGGTTCTACCGATTCTGGTAAGAACAGCGGGTTACTTGCTCTTGCAAGCGGTTGTTCAGCTATTACCCGTCCTTTAGATGCGATAATCATCTCCACTGCCTGACAAGCTTGAATGAGACGATCTGCATCCTCAGACTGAATGCCAATCCCCAGCAAAAGCACGACATGGCGCATATCCGCCATTTCTGCCCAGCAGCCCTGCTGTTCCAGCAGCTTCAATATTTCAAAACCGCTTAATGCCCCCGTTCGATCCCATAATACAATTCGCAATGGATCTAATTGATTGTAAGCGGGCATTGCGGCTAGCCTATCATCGCTTTGCTTCAATATCTCAATTGCCGCACAGCACTCTTCTATTCCTTTACGCAAATATGCAGCAACAGCTAATGCATCATCAAACCAGTCAGCGCCCGACGCCTCTATCATTGCACGGGAAATATCGAGCGAAGCCATAATTGGAAAAGACGGACTCGAGCTTTGAATCGTCGCTAAAGCTTCTCTAATGGCGGTTCGGTTAAGAAACTCACCCTGCACATGAAGCATCGCTCCCATTGTAAGCGCAGTGAGTGTTTTATGAGTGGACTGCACAACGGCATCTGCTCCAGCCGCTATCGCTGAGCCAGGTAGCTTGGGATGCAAGCCATAATGGGCACCGTGTGCTTCATCCACAAGCAGCAGCATGCCGCACTGATGAATCGCTTCAGCATAAGGTTGTAGGTTCATGCTCATCCCATAATAATTCGGATTATTGAGAAATACAGCTTTCGCCTGTGGGTATAAGTCCATCATCATCTTTACCTGCGCTAGAGAAGGCTGCGTTGCAATTCCGGTAGGCTCATCTATTTGCGGCATTATAAATACGGCCCTTGCACCCGCGAGCTTCAAACCATTAATGACCGACTTATGGACGTTGCGCTGTACGAGAATATAATCGCCAGGCTCACATACAGCCAGCAGCATAGCTAGATTGCCAGAAGTGCTTCCTCCCACGAGAAAAAAGCTTTCCTCCGCGCCAAAGCAGCGAGCTGCCAAGTCTTGCGCTTCGGCAATGGCCCCCTCTGGATGATGCAAATCATCTGTAGCGGACAGTTCTGTCACATCCAGCCTCATAATCGCTGTAAAAGTCTCTTTCATTGCTTTTATAAAATCGGACTCCTGCCCTTCACCTTCCCGTTCGGGCTTATCTGGCCCAAATGCCTGGCCGTAGCGATGCCCGGGTACGTGAAAGCTAACCGGCTGCGAAGCTGTATGTTTAAGCAGCATTTCATATAGCGGAGCATGTATATGTTGCATCAAAGAGAGCCGTTCCTTTCGCTATAAACTTAAATCTATTTTAGTGGATTTGAACAAGCTTAAACGGCTGTTGCCGTCCTCTGGCAGCAAAGCTACCGTTTCGCTGGTGGAATATAAGCTAATGAAAACTTATACATTCATATATTTCATGAAAAAAAGAGCGAATTCTATAGGTAGAGTTCGCTCAAGCATTTTTTTCAATGAAGATTTGCTTCATCTGATGGATAAAGAATGGATATTTAGCATCTTTAACGTCGGTCTGCACCATTTCTATTTCGCATGATTGGCATATAAATTCAGTAACGATGCGAATTCCTTCACCCTCGGCTTTATGTTCGCCGCATATAATACAATGAAGCTGATGATTTTCAAGCATTTGAATCCCGCCTTTCATCCCAACTCTATAGCTACTATTATGGCATATATTCTAGCTTTTTAAACTTGTTTCATAGCCCATTTCAAATATTTATATATCGTATGCCGCCAGAGCCCAGATGGTGAATACAAAATTAGCCGTGTGCTATCGCGGGAAAGCTCTAATTAACCGATATATATAGGATAGGCTTGAACGTTATGGAAGGGATGTTAGAAAGATGCGTCAATCATTATCTGAGCAGCAAGCTGCAACGATTTATCAATACCAGCTCGTTAAACGTAAAATCATTAGGCCTGAGCTTGTCCAAAGCCATATCCTTATTGCCGTTATATTCGTCGCTTTTCAGCTGCTTATGTATGGTAGAGATGGACTTTTCAGCTGGTTGTTCGGCTTTGCTGTCATTCAAGTCATTCACCTGATTATATTGCTGCTGACCTTTATCCGAGTAGAAGAGGCAGCTGATCGCCGCTGGGTATGGGGTATTACGCCCCCTTGGTTCGGCTTTAAGCCAGCAAACGATATTAAGCTTCAGCTTTTCCGCCGCGTACACCGCCAGTTGTTCTGGATAGGCCTTTGTGGCACTGGCATCTTATATCCTTGGATTTCGGAATCGCTTATGATCAGCATCATCTGTTGGCATTTGTGGCTCATCGTTCCGCGCCTCCTTTTGTCC
This sequence comes from Paenibacillus sp. Leaf72, assembly GCF_001422685.1. Classification (NCBI taxonomy): domain Bacteria; kingdom Bacillati; phylum Bacillota; class Bacilli; order Caryophanales; family Paenibacillaceae; genus Paenibacillus; species Paenibacillus sp. Leaf72. Next base: position 109,458 of record NZ_LMLV01000006.1, read on the forward strand.
GTCGCTTTTCGCAAACAAAAAAAAGAAGGCATTCTCCGCCTTGGAAAATACGAAGCCTCGTACTACCATCGTTAACTGGCTATCCTATAACGCAAATATCTATGATTATGAAAAAGAAGCTGTTCCTCAGTCATTAGTGGAGGAACAGCTTCTTTAAATGCATATTTACCCTTTAATTCAGTGGTTATAAATTAAAATTGAAACAAAAAACCTGCCGCAAACTGCGGCAGGCTTCTCGTGCTTGGCGACGTCCTACTCTCCCAGGACCCTGCGGTCCAAGTACCATCGGCGCTGGAGGGCTTAACGGTCGTGTTCGGGATGGGAACG
>NZ_LMLV01000007.1:0-116358 GCF_001422685.1 Paenibacillus sp. Leaf72
GTGGGCGCTCGGTTGGCCGCTTATGAGGAAGCTCGGCAACGGAGCCTTCCTGTATTTTTCCCGGATGGCACTCTGATTACAGGCCGTACGATGGACGARAATGCCCTCTACCACTATTATATAAGTGAAGTGTACGATCCCTGCTCRGCSATGCCRCTCGACTTTGAYGCCTGGCGTCTCGCGCATTACGGCAAAACCAAAATGGAGTCGTTCCGGGATTACTGGAAAACAAGCGGCGATTTTATCCTTAAAGGCAATTACGCCGACGAAGTCAACGCGGGCGGGGTTGGCGGAAGTATACTTCTAGGTCTGACTGGTGCCGATCTTCCCATGGATGTCCGCGATTTATTCCACAATCTCACGAACTGGGAGTGGAGCTGGGGACATGCGGGAGAAACGGGGTTAAATATGTTATCCTTCTTCCCTGTCGTCGGCGCACTTAAAAATTTGCGTTTTGTAGACGAACTCACTGACATCGCCGATGTCGTCAAGGAACTCAAAAAGATGGGCGCCGTGAAGTATACCGGAAGCTCTGGAGCCATTCAAGTCCTTCAAAAGCTGCCTGATGGCTCCTATCTGGTGCTTGATGAAAGCGGCAAGCTCATTAAGAAGCTGGATAATGAAGCTGCTGCTTTTGATGAACTCGGGATTAAGATTGCTGAGGGGACGGGTAAAGCTAGCTATTCTCCTAAATTAGAAGGTCACATCAAATACATTGACCCTGAAGTACCTAGAAGCCGAGGTATTGGCGGTGCGCACAATAAAGTAGAATTCTACAAGAACGATGTTAACGTATTGAATGTTGAGAAGCACCCATCAATGCCAGGAGTTGAAAAAGTCACATACCAAATCCCTTCCATAGATGGAAAAACGGGTGAAATTACTGGATGGAAAGCAAAAGAATATGTAAAAACTATCTATGATCCAAAGGTCATATCTGATGAGGAGTATATTAAATTTGGCAAAGAGGCGGCAAACAATGCTCTTTCTAAAGGGAAACTGGGAAGAGAGTGGGAAGGTTACGATAGCAATGGTGTTAAATGGATGGGCTATGCTGATTCAGATGGAAAAGTAACATCCTTTTTTCCGGAATTTTAGTAGAGAGGAATTTATAAATATGAGGAGTAAGTTGCAGGAAAAAGATCTGTTAGAACAAATTCATTTTCCAGTAATCGCTTTTTTTAATACTGTTCCTAGTTCAAACTTTATGAGGACGGTTGAGCAAATGTCAGTAGGCATTGGCACTGGAATAAATGCGGTAGATTGTTCATTTCCAGATGATGTTGAAGAAGATGAGGAAAAGTTTGATGGTGTCAGGTTCTCTGTACATGATGAAGAAGTAATTTTAAACTATGTGACATTTTATTATTATCTAAATCTGGCATGCAAAAACTATGTAGATGCATTTCCTGATGACCGTAATGAGTTGGAGAACTATCTGTCTAGTATTAGGAAACGATATTTGCATTAGTTTCTCGTAAAGAGGTCTATTGGGGCTACCCAGTGCCGAACGAACCCATCAATCAACCAATAACACATCTAACCCATGTAAATCAAATTGAACTAATATTCCACATGCGAGTATAACAACTCCATGTGGTTTCTTTTTGTTCAAAAAAATATAAGACAAGCTTTTGCAAGAATTATTTCGATCAGTTGAAGAACAATCACAGTTATAATTCAGCTGTCGATGCATACGAAAAGCAGAATCCTTCGGCTATCAAACATGCCAATAAAGAACTGGAATCAATTATAATCATAAGATGAAATAAGCATTTAGATTTTCTTTTATAAAAGAGAATTGATCTTTTTACCGATTTCGCCGATGAAGTCAATGCTGGCGGGGTGGGCGGAACCATCCTTTTAGGTCTCACTGGCGCCGATCTTCCCATGGATACTCGCGATCTATTCCACGAACTTTCACTTCTTTTTGGTTACAGACATTGGCAAATCCTCAAAAACACCAATAATCTATAAAATAAAGCTCGTATTAAAAAAAGTGGGAGCGGAATAAACCTATGACAATCAGCGCCTTCATACTTGAACCGCAAAATGATTTTGAAAGAAGCTTTTTCATCCCAATAGCTACTGAAGCTTTTTTCAAACGGTGTTGGCTTCCCGCTATCCAATCGTTAAACTTACAATGGACTGCCATTTTTTCAACAGGCATTAATGTAGAGAAAGAGGATGTGCCCAGTATCTGTGGCGAGCTTCATCAAATTCAAAAATGGGCAGCTCAACATTTAGAGCAAGAGGAACACACAAAATTATCTGAAAGAATTACTAGGCTGCTGCAAGAACTCCCCCAAGCTTTTCAACGTGAAAATGCTGTTGTGTTTATTGGGTAAGCCTTATATCCATCCCCAATCCTCTTCCCCATTCAAAAAAAACACCCGCAGCCTGAACGCCATTTGTAAGGCCTCCAAACTAACGGGTGCACGTTCATTTTTCTAAAAGACTTCTTTCCAAACCCCTTTACTGCTTAGCAACTGTAACGTAATCAAAGTCTGGCAATAATGTTCCTGTTGCGTCTCCCAACTGATCTTTATTGTCACCATTCACCTTGACGTACTTGATTTGAATGTCGGCACCTGCATTAATGGCATCACTAAACCTTACGGAGTAACGATCAGTAAAGTCTATTCCAACACCTGACCACATCAGCTGCGAATTGCTATCATAACCACTCGTGTGGAACAAAATACTGCCTCTGAGTGCATATTCGATACCATCTACCTTTAATACAAAACCAGCTCCTACTCCCAAGTTGCCAATTTCATATCCGTTCTCAAAAATGAGCTTAATCTGTCCTGTGCTTCTTGTATATACAGCCGTAGGACTGCCTGGTTCTGCAATTTGTACAGCAGAGGTGGATACAAGCTCAATAGGGTAAGAGTCTTTCGCATAATCGACTATTCCTGCTGTATTAATGCGTATTTCAGCATCTCCTTGCGGCAATGCGGTATCAAACTTAATAAGATAAGCCATATCCGTTAATGAGTAGCTATATGAAATGCTTGACGGAGAGAAGCTACCCTGTCCCGCTATATTCATCACAAAGTCTTCTTTCGTCAATCCTCTGATCTCGTTATCATCGGGGTTCCAGCTTGGATTAATCATGACTTTGGCCGACTTGCGATCCGAGCCGATTTTGACAGTTGCCGCATATACGGAAAGCGAATTAATTCGTTTATTCGAAAAAGCAGCCACTTTATTTCGGGCATCCGTTAGATCCCGCAGCGTAGAACCCTGATAACTGATCGCAAGTACACTAGCATCCGATTCCGATATGCCACTTACTCCAAGTTTGACGTATGATTTAACAATTCCATAAAGAGATTCTGAGTTGTGCAAGCTCACCTCTTGTATCTGGCCCGCACTCAAAGCAAACTCGCTCGCAGCAGGCACAGCACTGCTATCTAGCTTTTTATCGAAATAGACATAGACGGTATCGCGCGATTTATTAATGAATTTAGAGCTGTCATACGACTTTGGCGGAGTGGAATCCAACGCCCCTATCGTTTCCCGATCAAACAGAATCGTTGTGACCTTGCTTGACGTATACTGATTCACCGTATCCATAATAGCAAATTCAATTCGCAGTTCTCCTTGAGTTGCTGCGGAAGGTGCTACTCCAGTATTAAATTCCTGCACTTGATTGACATCTGCTGCTTCAATCTTAAAGTAAGGCCACACATTTCCTTGCACGATGTCGTTATTCACACCCGCATGCCCTTCAATAACAGCCTTTACATCAGACTTCCAGCGTCCATTCATTGCATTAACTACCATATACAGTTCAGCTGGCTTATTTAGCGCATACTTGACGCGAATCGTGCCATCCTTTACATAAGCTTGCGGATAATTAGCAACAAAATAGGGATCAATAAAATTTTCAATCACGACATCATTGCTTCCAACCGCTCTGACAATCACTTCATATTCTTTCGTTCCGAAGGCTTTGCCGCCCAAAACCGCTGTCAGCTTGGCGAACTTGTCATTTTGGCTGTCTCTTGCGACGATACCCGTATTCGAAACCGCTTGCTCATTGTCCGACGTCCAGGATATAGTCACGCCCGGGAAAGCGGGCAAAGCCGCTGGCAGCGTCAGATTGGATACAACACCCATCTTGCTTTTATTGCTGCCAAGATAGACAGACTCAATTCCCGCGAATACTTCATCGGCATTGACTGCTTTCTCTACCGGGCCAAATGCTGGGCTTAGCGCCGAGCCGCTTACTTGCTGCTCATCAGCAGAAGCAAGCACCCGAATGTATTTTCCACCTTCCGCTGGCGTGAGTATATAGCTGGAAGAGGAAGCACCTGTAATCGGAGCATAAAAACCTTGCTCTGTATCTGAGGAATACCACTGGTAAACTACATTTTGATTAGCTGGTGCCCCCTCGTAATGAAGTGTTCCAGCAGTTAGCTCACTTCCAAATGCAAGGTCCCCTGTAATTGCGCCAATCGTCTGCAGGACGACCGTGCCAAGCGGACGATAAGTCAGCCATACCGTTGTGTCAGAAAAACCTTCCTTCGACAATACCAGCTTGAATGGTGTAACCACATCCGGCTGTTCAATAGCAAGCTTCAGAACAAAGCTTCCCTCCTGATGCTCCGCTGTCAATCCTTCACCAAACACAGGATTGTACGTTGAATCGTTGACGGTCAATCCCACATTCGAAGTATCTGTCAACAGCTGGCCATTACTGTCCGTCAAACTAATGACGGCATACAAGGCATGTTCGCCTTCGGAGTCTGCTTGCAGAGCCGCTTGAGCCGTGAGCGCTGCGCTGTATTGATTTTGGACAACGAGAGACGGCTGAATTGCACCGATGCTTACGCTTGCGCTATTTTGTCTCTCAGCCTCCTCTAGCTGTGTTTCGCTGGCGATGAGCGCTCCTTCATAGTTCGCGAGCTTGATGCCAAAAGCCGGTGGAAGAACCGACACAATTGCGCTGGCCGTATAACCTCCGTCCGCTGTTGTTACCGTAACCGTTCCAGTACCGAAGGCTTTGGCTGTGACAACGCCTGTCTCGCTCACAGCGATTATATCCACGCTGCCTTCCGCAATGCTCCATATCAGGTTTTTATTCGCAGCGTTTGCCGGAGCTACCGAGGCTGTAAGCTGCTTGCTCTGACCCACATTAAGCGAAAGCTGTGCAGGATTAACTGTAACTCCGCTAACCGCAACGCTCTGACCGCCGCTATTGCTGCCTCCGCCGTTTGAACCACCTGATGAACTACCCGTTGAACTGCCGCCAGCGCTACTCGTTGAGCCGGATGGCTGCACGATCGCACCATTTACGGTCACGGTGAAGTTAGCGCCGCCTGCCTGCGTTACTTTTTCAACCGAGGCACCGCCTGTAATAGTCGTTGCGGCTCCAGCTACCAGCTCTTTAATACTGCCGGAAGCTGTAATTTCAACGTCCGCTGCCTGATTCACAACTTTCGTGAAGCTGCCATCCAGCTTGATCTCCTGCCCTGCCAAAATATCTGCCGGAATTTCCACCGTTTCAAACCCGCCCCCTGTAAGCTCCTTCGTTACAAGCATAGCGCCGCTTTCCAAAATCGTTACCGACACAGAGGTGCTGCCCGTCGCAAGAACGCGCACCTTTCCGTTATATTTATTGACGACCAAAGCCCCTTTTACATCGACATTATTAAAAATAATCGAGTGCTCGCCCCCGCCTTGCACATACACGCCACCTGTAATCGTAACGTTGTCGAGCGTAACTTCACCTTCGCCAACACCTTGGGCAATATACAGGTCGCCCGTGATCGTCATATTTTTCAAAAAGACATCCGTCGTATTAATCAACAGATTCCCTTGCACATCCTGCGAATATTCACCGGAAACAGAGATAAGCTCCTCTACCAGATGATCAAAAAGCGTAACCGCCTCTGCGCGTGTCAGATTGGCTTTCGGCTGAAACGTGCCGTCCGGTCTGCCGCCAATGACCGCTTTTTCAACCAAGCCTTGAACAGCCCCCTTCGCCCAAGCGGCAATTTGGTCGCTATCCTTGAAGGTTAAGACCCCTGCTTGCTCCCCCGTCTGAAAAGCTTTCGCCAACATGACAGCTGCTTCTTGGCGCGATATTTGGCTGTCCGGCAAAGCTTTGCCGTTAGAGCCTTTGAGCACGCCAGCTGCATATAATTTGGCAATAGCATCGTAGTGCCATTGATTAGTACTCACATCAGAAAATGAACTACCCTTTGAATTAACATATTTCATCACATTATTAATCATAGTTGCGAATTCCGCTCTCGTTACCGAATCATTAGGACGGAATGCACCGTTGTTTCCCTTCACGACGCCGTAGCTGCTCCACTGCTCTATCGCGCTGCGTCCCCAATGGCCGTTCGTGTCATTAAATGCGGCCGTTGCAGTTGTCGGCGTCGAACTAGCGCCTTGCTCTGCCGCCGATGCAGCAAGTGCAGGAACTACGCCAGAGAACATAGTCAGAAACGCTGTGCTTAGTGCAATGATCTTTCTGGATAAAGCCTTCTTCATGATTTCCCAATCTCCCCACTATATTTTTCTCCTACTGTATTGCAAGACTTCAAAACACAACCTTATACCTATAAAAAGTTAGGAAAAAGGAGTATTAAAGACCCACATACTAGTATATTCGGATGATATATGGCGAAATTAAAGGTTTTCCATAAAATTCATTAGCACTAAATCATTTGTACCCTATTAATGTTCACTAAATCTTCATATTATTTAAGTACCATAAAAAAATGGTACTATTTTATGCATGCCTGTAGCCTTAAAATAAAATTATTTCAATTTATAAATTATCTCTAATCGTAATTTTGCAAACATTCACAAAATAAATATGCAACTCGCAGCAAGGAGCTGATCAAATGAGCAAAGCACGCAGTATGCTTAACCTATTAGCCGCATTCATGGCACTTTTAACCTTCTATTTTTTAATGACAAAGCAGCAGCTGTTCGGTTCGCAGTGGCTTATTGGGTTTGCAAGCAGCCTGGCAGGCTCAATTCTAAGCTTATGCGGCCCGTTTCAGGCTAGAAAACAATCCATTGGGTACGCAGCTGTCGCATGGGTCAACTTCCTGCTGTTCGGCTGGTACATTTTTATGTTTTCACCGCTCGCCGTGCTTTTTTTCGGACCTTAAGCTCACTTACCCATGCATGAACAGCTCCGTTAGCCAAGGCAGCAGCGCCAGCGAGATAAAGGCGGTCGCGATCATCGCAATGCTCGCAATCGATCCCGGAACAAGCCCAAACTCAAACGCTTTATGAGCACCAGCGCTATGCGCGCTGCTCCCCATTAGAACCCCTTTTGCGATATCGCTGCGAATGCGTGCCATTCGAATAACGAGCGGCCCGATAATCGTGCCAAGGATGCCTGTAAGCAGCACGAAAATAGCCGTCAAGGTAGAAATGCCGCCGATCATATCATTAATGGCCAGCGCAATCGGCGTTGTCGTCGAGCGCAGCAGCAGCGAGTCAATCAGGCTATCGCTCAGCTTCAGCGAACGGCTGAACAACAGCGCCACCAGCATGCCGACAATCCAGCCCGATAGAACGCCCGCAATAATTTCAAGCACATGCTTTTTCATAATAGCTGCATTCTTATACATAGGAACCGCCAAAGCAATCGTTGCCGGGCCAACCATGCTGCTGAGCAAATGGCCGCCTTCATTATAATTTTGATAAGGGATTTTCCCTAATGCCAGAATAAGAATGACGGCAATCGGTGTCACAAGCAGCGGAGACAGCAGCAGCATGGGCTTCAAGCGATGAAGCCGCTTTGCTCCCCAATAAATGCCTACTGTCAGCAAAATATAGATCAGCGCCATCATCCTCTTCCCCGCTCTTTCCTGCTCGCTACGAATTGCGTCATTACGCCAGCGCACACCATGACGAGAATAGAAGTCACCACAATAACGAGCAAAATTTGCACGCCGCTTCCCAGCAATAAATCTTTAAACTGCATCATGCCCGCAGCAGGAGGAATGAAAAACAACAGCATTTCCGCCACCAGCCACTTCGAGCCCAGCTCGACCCATTCCACCTTGATCACTCTAAAATGCAGCAGCAGAAAGACGAGAATCAGCCCCAAAATGCTTCCCGGCACCTTCAAATGCAGCCAAACCGATAATCCATTAAGCGTCCAAAACAGTGCTACAAAAAAGAGAACCTGGACGAGTCCAAGTGTTATTTTTCTTATCATGCGTATAGCCCCTTCCTTCATCCAGTGTATACCTGCGAATTGACATAGGTAAAATGAATAATTAGAATGATCTGTATTGATATTATCTATGCCAGAAAAATAGGAGTGCCTGAATGGACATTCGTCATTTGGAATATGTGCTGGAGGTCGTGCGCCATGAAAGCTTCACGAAAGCAGCCGAGGCACTGCATATTACGCAGCCTACCATTAGCAAAATGATTAAAAACCTGGAGGATGAGCTGCAGACTCCCCTATTCATTCGATCCGGGAAAAAAGTGCAGCTGACCGATGCAGGTCAAGCTATCGTAGCCCAGTCGCAGGATATTGTCCGCCTGTTCAAAACCTTGCAAAACGAGCTTAACGATGTAACTGATTTTCGCAAAGGGCTGGTGCGCATTGGCCTCCCGCCGATGATCAGCTCGATTATGTTCCCTGAGATCGTCAGCCTGTTCGTGAAGCGCTATCCCGGACTGACGATTCGGCTGATCGAGGAGGGCTCGCTGACCGTAGAGGCCGAAGTAGCTAGCGGCGCCATTGATGCCGGGATTGTCATGATGCCTGTGAGAAATGACCAATTCGAGGTTTTTCCGGTTCAAAATGCAAGCCTTAGAGTCGTCATGCACCGCCAGCATCCGCTGGCAGGACGCAGCAAGCTGACGCTGCGCGAGCTTGAGCAGGAGGCGTTCATTATGTACCGCGAGGACTTCGCGCTGCATGCCCGCATCATAGACGAATGCGCACGTCTCGGCTTTAAACCCAAAATCATGCTCGAAAGCTCCCAGTGGGATTTTATTTGTGAAACGGTGGCGGTTGGACTCGGCATCGCTCTGCTGCCCGAAGCCATTTGCCAGAAACTCGATACGTCCCGCATCCGCACGATTGCTATGGTAGATCCCGTCATTCCTTGGAATCTTGCGATGATCTGGCGTCGAGACGGGTATTTATCGTTTGCCGCCCAAGAATGGATACGGTTTACGAAGGCTTATTTTGAATCGAAGGGGTCTTGATTTACCAATTTATTGAAAATTATCATAGCGGCTTCTTCCATAAAGAAGGATTCACGCGATTTTTGTCGAATGCTATCTTTAAAATATAAGACATTTTAAGTGAAGAGCTTATAGATGAGCTTATAAATGGACTTATATTTCTACGCGATGAAGGAGGCGACAGGCTATGGCTGGACCTTATATCTTCATTTTCACCGGTACTAGCGGATCTGGAAGAAAAACGATGGCTCACCGGATTGGCAAGGAACTTGGCATCAAGCATGTCAGCTCTTACACAACACGCCCTCCACGAGATTCTGAGCCGCCTGACCGCGACTATCACTATATTGAGCAAGAACGATTTGACCGGATGAACGCAAGCGGCGATTTTATTGAAACCGCCGTTATCCATAAGCATCATTATGGAATCCGCACTCATGAGCTTACTGACTTACTGAGCGAGGGCAAGCATGTGTATATGATTCTCAACAGCGATGGCGCTTCGCTGATCAAGAAGCTGTACGGCGAGCAAGTCGTCCGCATCTTCCTGTACGTAGAGAAACGCACCGTCATTGAGCGGCTGGAGGCGAAGGGGCTTCCTGCGGAGGTTATCAACAGCTACATGTCGATTTACACCGAAGAGGTCGTCTACCGCAAGCAATGTGAGCATGTGCTGGAAAATCTCGACCTGAATCGCACGATGATGAAAATTCGCGAGGCGATTCAATCGCATTTATAATTACAAAAACGGGTACTGCTCTACAATCAGAGCAGTACCCGTTATTTATTTTAATAAAAGCTGCTTCCTTCTCGATTAGTCTCCGCCCTCATGCCACAGCTCCAGCGGCAGACCGACTAGCGCTTTGCCGATCCACTCTCTTGCGATATTGTTGGAAGGCCCCATCGCAATGCCAGCTCTGGCATCTCGAAACAAACGCTCGAATACGCCTTTTTTGTAGCCATAACCTCCTGTTACATCCAATGCCGCTTTAGTCGCTTTGTTCGCCACCTCGGCCGCATGCACCTTAAATTCCACCAGCGGCAGCAGCAGCTCTACCTGCGGCCTGCCCTGCGCTTGCAGCTCATCCAGCTGCTTCGCCAATGCTTGCTGCCACGGCTTAAGGCTTTCGATTAAAATTTTCACTTCGGCCAGCTGCTGGCGAATAATTTGATAATCGGCCAGCCGTTTATTGAAATCCCGGTGAACCATGCCTTTCACATAAGCGGTCGCAGCCTCCAGAGCAGCCTCTGCAACGCCCAGCCAGGTTGATCCTAGCCCAATCAGGTATACCGGAGATACGCCGCTCTCCAAAATCTCCCGGCCTTGTCCTTCGATTCCTAATTTGTCCTGAGCCTCAACCCGTACACCCTCATAAGTAATCGGGCCGCTATGGTTGCCTCGCACACCTAATGCATCCCATACGCCAGGTGTAATGCCCGGCAGCTTGCTATCTACAAGGAAAAAGCTAACATCGGTAGGGGTCTGCGCACCAGGCGTCCTCGTCTGGAACACATAAAAATCCGCCTGGCCCGAGCTGGTTGTAAACGACTTCTCGGCATTCAGTATATAATCGTCCCCATCGCGGGAAGCTTCGCTGAAGTTGAACCACCAATGACCGCCCGATGCTTTCTCGCTTGTTGAATAGGTGCCTACAAGCCCCTCGCTTACCGGCACAAGCCAGCGCTCCTTCTGATCGTCGTTGCCGTACAGCGCAATCGTCTGGACGGCGCCCACATGCATCACATATACGAGCGAGGTAGAAGGGCAGCCCTTGCCGATTTCCTCAGCCGCAATCGCGAAGGCGACATGATCCAATCCGCGCCCCTTCCATTGCTCAGGGATCAACACGCCATTCCAGCCAGCTTCAGCCAGTGCTTGCAGATTTTCTTTAGGAAAGCGGCCTTCTCTATCCGTGGTCTCCGCTCTTGGCTTAATCTCCGCTTCTACCAAGCTGCGAATTTCTTCCCTTAGCTGCTCATAGTCAGGCTTAACATGGTCTGCAGTCGATGCTATTTGTACACTCATCTTCATCTCTCCTTAAGTTTCTTATTATTGGGATGCTACGCTCAGCAACGCTGCTTCCTTCTCCCGAACGAGAGGAATCACTTTTTCGCCGAATGCTTGAATGTCTTCATCGTAATGCAGAAAGGCGGTCAGAATGAGGTCCACCCCAATGGCCTTTAGCGCGATGATCTTGTCAGCCACCTGCTCAGCCGTGCCAATGAGACCCGTCTTAAAGCCATCGTTGTACTGCACCAGATCGTTGTAATCCGAGTTCGCCCACATCCCCTCCTTCTCAGGCGAGGCTTTCCCGGCGAACTGCACTTGACTGCGGAAACCTTCTACAGCCTCGGGGTCCGAATACGCAATAATGTCCCTCAGCACCTGCCTGGCCTCTTCTTCCGTATCCCGCACGATGACAAATGCATTTGCCCCTACTCGCAGCTCACGATTATTAGCCGCCGCAGCCGCCTTAACCTCATCAATTTGCGCCTTGAAGCCGTCGATCGTATTGCCATTCATAAAATACCAATCCGATACTAGAGAGGCCATCTTTCGTGCTGCCGAGGAATTGCCACCTTGAAATACGGGTGGAATGACGCTCGGCTTCGGCTTCAGGGGTGCGGAGTTAAGGCGGTAGAAATCGCCGCGGAAGGAAGCTTCATCCTGCGACCACAGCTCTTGCAGCACGCGGATAAATTCCTCCGACCTGCGGTAGCGCTCGTCGTGATCCAGCCATGGCTCGCCATAGCCATGAAACTCTCCCTTAAACCAGCCGCTGACGATGTTAACGGCAGCCCTTCCATGGCTGATATGATCAATAGTTGAAATCATTTTGGCTACTGTCCCCGGATGCCATAAACCCGGCAATACAGCCGCAATCAATTTAATCTTTGAGGTCACTGCCGCCAGCGCAGAAGCCAGACTAATCGCCTCCAACTGATTGTCTGCTCCATAACTGGCAATGAAACGGGTCTGGAGCAGCGCAAATTCGAAGCCCGCTTCTTCTGCAATCTGCGCATATCTCGCATTATCATCGAACGACCATCCGGTTTTTTGCGGAATTTTGGAGATGACCAAGCCTCCGCTTACATTTGGCACCCAATAAGCAAATTTCAAAGTCATTTTACTCACCTCTACTGATTTTTTAGTCAAGAGGATAGCCTGCGCTATCCCTCCTTGCGGCCCAATTTTTGCGCACGAAAAAGACACCTGAAGCTTTACTTAAATCAGGTGCCTTTAGTGGTCTAATCGGCAGTTTTTGATAATGAAACGTTTTTAAAAAAAGAAAGCATTTAATTCCGATAAAATTAATCGTATTTGATATTTATAATAGCTAATCACGCTAGCAATGCAACCGCCATTTATAGCGAATTTGTTGGATATCCTACATTTAGCGTATGGAATAGCAGGGATCAAAACAATAATCCACTTTGCAGCTGAATCTGTAGTGAGCTTATTTTTGCAGCCCCATTGCCGCATACGTTCCCGAAAGGGAGAGGCGTGTAAGCTGGAGGGCAATGTAACGCGGGGAATAAATCATCCGCTGGTCAAGCCAGCTTTGGATAATGCCCATAATGGATGCGCTCATATAATCGAGCAGCAAGTCCATAGGAACCATCATCTTCTTCTCCAGGCTCATCGCTGATATTTGGGCATAGCAGCTTTCCCGAATGACATCTGCCATTTTCACCCCGAAAGCTTCGCTCGGCTTTTTAGCAAACATCGCGCTATAGAAGCTTTCATTGTCCGCAATATGCTCGAATAAAGCGAGAAAATAAGGATCAGGCGCTTCAAAACCCGGCTGCTCGCGCTCCGGCTTCGCGAGCTCATGCTCCATAAGAATGCGCAGGGCAGAAAACTTTTGTTCCACGATTTTATCCAGCAAATCATACTTATCCAAATAGTGGGCATAGAACGTTGAGCGATTCACATTGGCTTTCTCCGTAATATCCTTAATGATAATGCTTGAAAACTCCTTCTCCATCATGAGCTTCACAAATGCATCGATAATCGTCTGGCGCGTGCGTTGAATACGGCGATCAACAGAATGAGCGTTTGAATGTTCCATCTGATGAACTTCAGTCCTCCTCCGCTTAGTCCGACACATGAATTGAATATGTTGGAAAAATAGGCTATGGGCAAAGCACGGCAACATATGGCCGCTTAATGTTGGTTTAGCAATAAAAGCAGGCAGATTGTTTGTTGCTGCCTTCAGGTTACTAGCTATAATAATAAATAAATCAAACTAAATCAATTGGTTTTTGCGAGATTAAAAAAGCAAGGGTTTACCCATGAAAGGAGACCAGCTTCAGTGCGGGGAGGACATTTTCTTCAAAGCTTGAATGATGGGAGAAGCGTATGGCTTGGAGGAGAGAAGCTAAGTGATTTGCCTGCCCATCCAGCCTTCAAAGGCACGCTTGAGACGATCAAAACCTTATTTAATCAACTCGACGACCCGGAAGTGCGGGATAAAATCGGCTTTCAAGTTCCAGGGACCGACCGCTATGCCCACAGCTCCTTCCTTGTGCCCTATACTTCTGAGCAGCTTGCGAAACGCAGCGAGTCGTTTGCCTTCTGGTCACAGGAAACGCACGGCATGATGAGCAGGCTGTCCGACTATGCACGGTCGATGGTAACCGGCTGGTATGCGGCAAGATCCGAGCTGGGTCAGCTTGATCCCCATTTCGAATCCAAAATCACCGCCTATTATGAGAAAGCGCGGGATCAGGATTTATTTTTGACCACCGCCATTATCGACCCGCAGATTGACCGATCCAGCAGTTTGGAAGACAGCCGCATCTCTGAACGTTTTCTGCATGTGGTGAAGGAGACGAGCGAAGGCATCGTCGTACGGGGTGCCAAAATGATTGCGACAGGAGCGCCCTATACCCATGATTTCCTCATTTTCTCCTTTCTTAAATTCAAGTCTGAGGAGCGCAAGCACGCTCATGTGCTGATCGTACCGGCTAACTCGCCAGGGCTGCATATTGTGTGCCGGGAATCCTTCGCGGACGGCAGAGAGCAGAATCATATTTTGAGCTCCCGTTATGACGAGATGGATGCGGTGCTATTTTTCGATGATGTGCTCATTCCTTGGGAAAGGGTGCTGCTGCACGGTGATTCCGAGAAGGTGCTCGCGCTCAGAGCGAACAAGACAGCCAATGCGCTGGCTTTCCATCAAAATGTTGTGCGCTATGTCGCCAAGCTCGAATTTGTAACCGGCATTGCATTCGCGATTGCGGAGGCGATTGGCGCCAATGGCTTTCTGCATGTGCAGGAAAAGCTCGGGGAGCTGCTGACACAAATTTCGGTCATGAAGGCGCTTGTCATCGCCTCCGAGACACAGGCCCGGCCCGATGCTGCCGGCGTGCTCGTTCCGGATATTTCCTACATTGATGCAGCTCGCAATATTGGAACGAAGTTTTACCCGCGAGCCATTGAAATTGTCCAGCAGGTCGGTGGCGGCGGGTTTGTGCAGGCACCCGCAGGCGTCGAGGACTTTTATGGCCCCATCTCGAAGCTGATGCATCTTTATTTTGAGGGTGCCTCCGTCAGCGCCGAGAAGAAGGTCCAGTTGTTCAAGCTGGCCTGGGATTTGGTCGGAAGTCCGCTCGGGTCACGGCATGAGCTGTATGAGCGTTTCTATGCCGGCGATCCCGTCCGGGCTTATGCCAACCAATATCTCGGCTTTGATAAGGAAAGCCTGACAGACCCCGTCTGGCGGCTGCTTAAGGAAAGCAGCAAGCGCTGAATGACAAGTTTGCGATAAAGCAACGATTTTAATAAAGGAGGCCACTACGGCATGGAAATATTCTGGTTTATTCCCACACATGGCGACGGGCGATATTTAGGAACACGCGAGGGAGCGCGGGCCGTCAGCTACTCCTATTGCAAGCAAATTGCCCAAGCAGCGGATGAGCTCGGCTACAGCGGCGTTTTGCTGCCGACGGGCAAATCCTGTGAGGACGCCTGGGTCGTCGCCTCCAGCCTCATCCCCGTTACAGAACGGTTGAAATTTCTGGTGGCGGTCAGGCCCGGGCTCGTATCGCCTACCCTTGCCGCACGCATGTCCGCGACGCTAGACCGCTTCTCCAACGGTCGATTGTTGATTAATGTCGTAGCGGGCGGCGATCCCGTAGAGCTGGCTGGAGACGGCCTTTTCCTCAGCCACGATGATCGGTATGCGTTGACAGACGAGTTTCTAGAGGTGTGGCGCAAGGAGCTCGAAGGGGAATCGGTGGATTTTGCAGGCGAGCATATCCGGATCGAAGGAGGCAAGGCGCTGTACCCATCGATTCAAAAGCCCTACCCTCCGCTCTATTTCGGCGGCTCCTCGGAAGCAGCCATGGAGGTCGCGGCTGAGCATGTCGATGTGTATTTAACATGGGGCGAGCCGCCTCAGCAGGTCGAGGAAAAAATCACCCGGATGCGGAAGCTCGCAGCCGCACAGGGCCGAACACTGCGGTTCGGCATTCGCCTGCATGTCATTGTCCGTTCTACTGATGAAGAAGCATGGAAGGCTGCAAATGAATTGATTCAGCATTTAGATGAAGATACGATTGCTTCTGCCCAGCAAATTTTCGCCAGAATGGACTCTGAGGGCCAGAAGAGGATGGCGCAGCTGCACGCCGGCGACCGCTCCAAGCTGGAGATCAGCCCTAATCTGTGGGCGGGCATCGGACTTGTTCGCGGCGGCGCAGGTACGGCCCTGGTCGGAAGCCCGGACAGCGTAGCTGCACGCATGAAAGAATACTCGGAGCTGGGCATTGAAACGTTTATTTTGTCAGGCTATCCGCATCTGGAGGAAGCTTACCGAACAGCCGAGCTGCTCTTTCCGAAGCTGCCCTTAAACCTTAGGGATACCGAAAGCAACCCTTCCTTCATCAGCCCGTTCGGCGAAATGATCGCCAACAATGAAATACCGGGCGGGGAGAAGCTGTCGGCGAAGCGATGAAATGACGAAATAGCCTTCGTTTCAGAAGTAGAAATCCTGAGTCTGAATGAAAAAGAAGCTTGCCCCGGCAATCTATGCCAGAGCAAGCTTCTTTCTGATTTCAAGTGCTGCTTATATTCAAGTTCTACTTAATAAAACCAAGCAGCATTTCGCGAATGACCTTCGCCGCAACGATTTGCGTTTGCTCCGTCGGGTCGTAAGCTGGCGCTACCTCGACAAGGTCGCAGCCCACAACGTTCACACCGGAAGCCGCGATAGCGTGAACCGCTTCGATCAGCTCTTTCGATGTGATGCCGCCTGCTTCTGCTGTGCCCGTGCCCGGCGCTGCCGAAGGATCAAGCACATCGATGTCGATCGTCAAGTAAACCGGACGTCCTGCCAGCTCCGGAAGCACTTTTTTCAAAGGCTCCAGCACCTCGAACGGGTGGAAATTAATGTTCTCGCGAGCATATTGGAACTCCTCGCGCGAGCCCGAACGAATACCGAATTGGTAAATGTTTTTGCCGCCAAGCAGTCCTGCTGCTTTGCGCAGCGGCGTGGAGTGCGACAAAGGCTCGCCTTCGTAGCTTTCACGCAGATCCGCATGCGCATCAAAATGAATGATCGCAAGATCCGGATATTTCGCATACACCTCTTGGAAAATCGGCCAAGATACGAGATGCTCGCCGCCCATTCCGACTGGCATTTTGCCATCGTTCAGTACGCCGCGCACAAATTCGCCGATGATTTCAAGGCTGCGTGCCGCGTTGCCGAATGGCAGCAGCAGGTCGCCTGCATCGAAGTATTCAATCTCTTCGAGGCTGCGGTCAAGATACGGGCTGTATTCTTCCAGGCCAATCGATACTTCGCGAATGCGCGGAGGGCCGAAGCGCGAGCCTGGACGGAAGCTGACGGTGAAATCCATCGGCATGCCGTAGATGACTGCTTTGGAAGCCGCATAATCCTCAGAGCTCAGGATGAAGACGTTGCCGGAATATTTTTGATCGAGTTTCATGAGGGCTTGTCCTCGCTTTCTGTACGTTTGCTTATTTAATCAGGTCTTCCACAAATTTAGGCAGCACGAATGCCGCTTTGTGAAGGCGCGGAGTGTAATATTTCGTATCGATCTCGGCGATCGACGCTTCGTCAACCTCAAGCGGATCGTATTTTTTGCTGCCCAGCGTAAATGTCCACAGGCCGCTTGGATACGTAGGAATGTTCGCACCGTATACACGCACGATTGGGAACACTTCTTTCACATCCTTGTTGACGCTTTGGATCAGGTCCGCTTTAAACCAAGGGTTGTCCGTCTGAGCAACGAAAATGCCATCTTCCTTCAGCGCTTCGTAAATGCCTTGATAGAAGCCGCGTGTGAACAGGTTGGCTGCAGGGCCAACTGGCTCTGTGGAGTCAACCATAATGACATCATACGTGTTTTTGTGATCGTGGATATGCATGAAGCCATCATTCACGATTACTTCTACGCGCGGGTTGTCCAGCTCGCCAGCAATAGTCGGCAAATATTTTTTCGAATATTCGATAACTTTGCCGTCGATGTCAACGAGGACTGCTTTTTTCACCTTAGGGTGTTTCATGATTTCGCGAATAACGCCGCCGTCGCCGCCGCCCACGACGAGCACATGCTCAGGGTTCGGGTGCGTGAACAGGATCGGGTGAGCAACCATCTCGTGGTAAACGAACTCATCCTTCACTGTCGTCATAACCATGCCATCCAATACGAGCATCGTTCCGAATTCTTCCGTCTCAATCATATCGAGCTTTTGAAAGTCTGTTTGTTCCGTAACATAAGTTTCTTTAATCTTCGCCGTAATGCCGAAGCTGTCAGTTTGTTTCTCCGTGTACCACAATTCCATAGCGTGATATCCCTTCTTTCCGTCAATGGTTCAATCTGTATTATAGTAGAACGAGGTCAAAAAGCAACCTTTTAAACCATATCCGCCCAAAAAATTAACACTCCGCTAACATAGGATGAATATAGCCTCCCTGCTTTTTCCATACTAATGAGGAATGATCGTTCATCCGAAGGGAGCACGCTCCATGAACAAGCACAAAATCAAGCCCGCCAAGCCGTCCTTAAGACGCAAGCTTTCTGCGTTTTCTGAACGGTTTTTCCCTAGACTCCACCAGCGTCCAAGCTTGAACCGAAACCGGCGCACACAAGCGGCCCCAGCATCCGCACAGCAAGCATCCCGGCATCAGACGCCCCAGCATCAGGTACCCGGAATGGTCCAGCAGCCTACAGCCTTTTATCGATTTAAAAAATGGGCGGGGCGGCTCGCCGCGCTGTTTCTGCTGCTGACCGCCTGCTTTGTCGGTGCACTGCTGTATTTAAGCATGCAGTCGCTGCCTGCGGCATCCATAAGCCAAACTTCCCAAATGCTCGACCTGCATGGCCAGGTTATCGATACATTCCATACGGGCGAAAATCGCCGTTCCGTCCCGCTCGATCAAATATCCCCCAATCTGGTGAAGGCGACCATTGCAATTGAAGACAGGCGCTTCTACGACCACCCTGGCTTCGACATCAAAGGGCTGGGACGCGCCATCGTGGCGAATACCGTTTCGTTATCAGCCAAGCAAGGCGCCAGCACGCTGACGCAGCAGCTCGCCCGCAATTTGTATTTAACGCATGAGAAAACGTGGCAGCGCAAATTCAAAGAAGCGATCTATACGATTCAGCTGGAGATGCATTATTCCAAGGACGAAATTTTGGGCCTCTATTTGAACCAAATCTATTACGGGCATGGCGCGTATGGCATTGAGGCGGCAGCGTCGTTGTATTTTAATAAGAAAGCATCGGAATTGACGCTCGCCGAAAGCGCCATGCTGGCCGGCATTCCGAAGGGTCCCAAATACTATTCCCCATACATGGATATGAAAAACGCCAAGGACAGGCAGCTTACCATTTTGTCCATTATGGCCGAGGATGGTGTGATTTCGAAGATGGAAGCGGGTAAGGCTTATAAAGAGGTGCTGCAATTCCAGCCGCTCGGAGCCGGCAACCAGACCGGATTCGCACCGTATTTTCGCGATTATGTGAAATATTTAGCCGTAGACAAGCTCGGCATCAACGAGCAGCTGCTGAACGAAGGCGGCATTACGATTTATACAACCCTTGATCCTGTGGCGCAAAATGCTGCCGAAGCCGCCGTCGACAAGGAGCTGGCGGACAGTGACGGTCAGCAAGCAGCGCTCATCTCGCTTGATCCGCGCAATGGCTACATTAAAGCCATGGTTGGCGGGAGGGATTACAAGAACAATCAATTTAACCGCGTATTTGCGGATACACGCCAGCCCGGCTCTTCTTTCAAGCCGATTGTTTATTTAACCGCGCTCCAAAACGGGCTGTTGACGCCCATTTCACGCTTCAAAAGCGAGCCGACCTCCTTCATCTATGATGAGGGACGCAAAGTGTATAAGCCGAGCAATTACAATGACAAGTACACCAATGACTTTATTACGATGCGGCAGGCGATTGCCAGCTCCGATAACATTTACGCTGTAGATACGATTATGGCGGTCGGCGCGGACAAAGTCATTGAGACGGCGCGCAAGCTGGGCATAACCAGCCCGATGAGCCCGCTGCCATCGCTCGCGCTAGGCACCTTCCCGGTCAGCCCCTACCAGATGGCTTCGGCTTTCGCTGTGCTGGCTAACGGCGGCAAACGGGTAGAACCGATCGCTATTACAAGAATAGAGGATCGCAGCGGACACATCTTATATGAAGCGAAGCAACAAGCCGAGCAGGTTGTCGATCCCGCAAATGCGTTCGTATTGACCAGCCTGATGGAGAGTGTCTTCGATACCGGAGGTACAGGAAATCGGGTAGCGGCCATGATTAAACGGCCTGTCGCTGGCAAAACAGGCACGACCGCTAATGATGCTTGGCTCGTTGGCTATACGCCAGAGCTGGCTACAGCAGTCTGGACGGGCTTTGACAAAGGCCGCAAGCTGACCGTTGCCGAGGCGCACCGCGCAGCGCCGATTTTCGCCGCCTATACCGAACAGGCGCTGTCGGCGGTTCCGCCGAAAATTTTTCCGATACCGGAGGATGTCGTCAGCGTCTACGTCGATCCCGCCAGCGGCAAGCTGGCAGAAGCCACCTGCTCGGCGAAGCAGCTCGAATATTTCGTCAAAGGCACAGAACCTGTCGAAGTATGCGGCGAAGCATCGGGAGAGCCCGGGGACACCTCCGTTCAGGGAACAGGAGAGAGCAAAGCTGCCGAGGAGCGAAAATCCTGGTGGAATGATTTGAAGCGCTGGTGGCAGCACGACTAATACAAAAACCTAAAAGTAAAGGCACTTCCCCTAATTTTGTCGGAAATTTGATCAAATCGTGAATTTTCTTTGAACATTTCGCATAAAGTGTGTTATAATGAGTGCAAGAAAGCACTTACAAGTAAACGGGGTGTTTATAATGACAACGAAAACAGCAACAATCAGCGACGTTAAATCTGCAACTGCAGCTAGTGTGAAACGTTTAGTAACCGCAATGACCATCATCGCTTGGACCGTTCTCTCAGTAGGCGTAGTCCTTTGCTTAATAAATCTCAGCCACTTCAGCGATAAGAACGTATGGCTTATGGTCGGGCTCGGATTTATGGTAGGCAGCGTATTTATCTACACCATTGGCACTGCCATTGGCCTTGTGCATGCAAGACGGGCCCAGCAGGCTGAAGAAGAACAGAAGTAACCGTGCTGAAGCAGCACAGCCATTGAGAACGTACAATTTAAAGCCTCACCGTCGATTTGACAGTGAGGCTTTTTATTTTTTTCAACCTATTTAATGCAGCCATAATTATGACGATAGGATTCATGCAGCAGGACAAGCCTTAGCCCGCGCAAACCGCCAAAGGACGGAGATAGCCGTTTCACCTTAGATAAAGCCGGAGCTTTTTAGAGAGCCCGACAAAGACAATTGTCGAACTGGTGAACTTTCTATTACAAAAAAAAGACGAATTGTTGACGTAATTGTTAAGTCAGCAGTTATTCTCCGTAACTTCTGCTAATGTTAAGGCTAAGAGTATATCCAAGGAGTTGAACCATTTGAGACGTTATATTCGTGTATTGACACCCCTGCTCATCATGCTGATGGCCGTTCTTCTCTCTGGCTGCGGCGAGCAGTATCTGGTGCTCGATCCAAAAGGGCCAATTGGCGAGAGCCAGAAGGATTTGATTTATTTTTCAACGATCCTCTGTTTGGTTATTGTCGTGCCCGTTCTGATCTTGACCGGCTACATCGTATGGCGCTACCGTGACAAAAAAGGCAACAACGCTCCCTACCAGCCGAACTGGAATCACAGCACGAAGCTGGAGATTATTTGGTGGAGTATTCCAATTGTAGTTATCGCTATTCTGGCAATCGTAACGGTCAAGTATTCGTATGAGCTGGAGCCATCCAAGCCGATTGCTTCCGCGAAAGCACCGATAACGATTGAAGTGACCTCGCTGGATTGGAAATGGCTGTTCACGTACCCGGAAGAGGGCATATCTACAGTCAACTACCTTCAAATTCCAGAGGGCACTCCGATTCAGTTCAGACTGACTTCGGATACGGCGATGAATTCGTTCTGGATTCCGCAGCTGGGCGGCCAAATTTATACGATGTCCGGCATGGCTATGACGCTTTATCTGCAAGCAGATGAGATTGGCAATTATTATGGCTCGGGCGCCAACTTCACTGGGGAGCATTTTGCCCAAATGACCTTTAATGTGAAGGCAACTTCCGAGGATGATTATAAAGCGTGGGTTCAAGAGGTGAAGACAACCGCCCCAGCGCTGACACAAGAAGGCTTTGAGAAGCTTACTGAGCCAAGCGTTGAGACGGTGCAATCGTTCTCCTCCTTCCCTGAAGGACTGTTCCAGAAAGTCGTGATGCAATACATTGGCGAAGGCGGCTCTGCCCATCATCATGGCGGCTCCACAGCTACAGAAAAAGACACCAACAAGGATCACGACATGGATATGAGTGATATGGACATGAAAGATATGGACGGCATGGATATGAATCATGACCAAGAATCTTCAACGAACGAGCATTCACACTAAACACAAGACGAAAGGAGACGCCGCATGTTTCAGAATCTAATCGATTTCTTGCTCAATGATTTTTTCATCACTGGCGACCCGCTCATACTTGGAGCACAGGTATCCATCGGCTTGTCCATGGTTGCCGTCGTTTTCGCCCTATCGTATTTCAAAAAATGGCGCTGGCTATGGACGGAATGGCTGACCACCGTCGATCATAAACGGATCGGCATTATGTATATTATCGCGTCGATTCTCATGCTTTTCCGTGGTGGCGTCGATGCCCTGCTGATGCGGGTGCAGCTCGCTGTGCCGCAGGTAGAGTTCCTCCACGCCGATCACTATAATGCGATCTTTACAACGCACGGCGTTATTATGATTTTATTTATGGCGATGCCACTTATGTTCGGCTTATTCAATATCGTTGTGCCGCTGCAAATCGGCGCGCGCGACGTCGCCTACCCGTTCCTGAACTCGCTCAGCTTTTGGATGTTTTTCTTTGGCGCCATGCTGTTTAACGTTTCCTTCGTTATTGGCGGTTCGCCGGATGCAGGCTGGCTGGCCTATCCACCGCTTTCCGAGCTGTCAGGAAGCCCGGGTCTAGGACAGGATTTCTATATTTGGGGCATTCAGATTTCCGGTATTGGCTCCTTAGCCACCGGTATTAACTTTGTCGTAACGATTTTGAAAATGCGCGCACCAGGCATGAAGCTGATGAAAATGCCGATGTTTGTCTGGTCCGTACTTTCCTCGTGTATTACAATTATGTTTGCTTTCCCAATCTTGACCGTTACTTTGTTCCTGCTGTTTATTGACCGCTACTTCGGCGCTCACTTCTTTACGCTCGATGGCGGCGGCAACCCGATGATGTATATCAACCTCATCTGGATGTGGGGACATCCCGAAGTATATATCGTTATTTTGCCGGCGTTCGGTATTTTCTCCGAAGTCGTATCGGCTTTCTCGAAGAAAAAGCTGTTCGGTTACAAATCCATGGTATTCGCCCTGATGTCGATTAGCTTCTTCTCGTTCTTTACATGGGCGCATCACTTCTTCACCATGGGTTCCGGCGCGAACGTCAATGCTTTCTTCGCCGTAACGACGATGCTGATTGCCATTCCTACAGGGGTTAAAGTATTTAACTGGCTGTTTACGATGTACCGAGGCAAGCTGACGTTCCCAACGCCGATGCTTTGGACGATCGCCTTTATTCCTTGCTTTATCGTCGGCGGTATGACCGGGGTTATGCTCTCTGTCGCGCCTGCTGACTTCCAGTTCCACAACAGTTACTTCCTGATTGCCCACTTCCACCAAGTGCTGATCGGGGGCGTCGTATTCGGTTACTTCGCCGGACTTTACTACTGGTGGCCTAAGATGTTCGGCTTCAAGCTGCATGAAGGCCTTGGAAAATGGGCATTCTGGCTGTGGAACATCGGTTTCTACGTTTGTTTCATGCCGCAGTACGCGCTTGGCTTGATGGGGATGACCCGTCGTTTCAACGAATACAACTTTGATATGGGCTGGCAGCCGCTTAACATCGTCTCTACTGTCGGCGCGTTTATTATGGGTCTGGCGTTCCTGTTCCAAGTATGGCAAATCGCGCACAGCATCAAGTTTTACAAAAAAGAGCCAACCGGCGATTCATGGGATGGCCGTACGCTGGAATGGTCGATTCCATCTCCTGCACCGCTTTATAACTTTGCAAGAGTTCCGGTTGTAGACAGCGAGGATGCTTGGTGGGAAGAGAAGCAGCGTTTGGCAAATGGCGGAAAGCCTAAGCCGCTTGCTCCACTTGAACCGATTCATATGCCGAAAAACTCTGCCATTCCATTTTTGATTTCCGTTTCCTTCTTCGTTATGGGCTTCGGGTTCGTCTGGGATTGGAAATGGATGATTATACCTGGCGCAATCGGCGTTGCCATTTGCATGCTGGCGCGTTCCTTCAGCTACGATACCGACTACTACATTCCTGTAGATGAGATCGAGCGGACGGAAGCCGCATTAGGAGGGACAAAATAATGGCACAAGCAGTAACCGGTCATGATAAGCACGGCCATGGCGGCCACGGTCATCATGACGAGCACCATGAGCATGAACATGAATCACTCAAAACATTCGGCTTCTGGATGTTTCTAATTACCGACGTTATTTTGTTCGGTACGTTATTTGCAACATTTGTCGTACTTCGACTCAGCACGGATGGCGGCCCTACGGCCGACGAAATGTTCAAGATGCCTGGCGTTATCGCCGAAACGTTCATCTTGCTTACAAGCAGCTTTACAAGCGGTATCGCAGTGCTTCAAATGCACAGAGGCAATAAGAAAGGCCTTATTGGCTGGCTCGCCGTTACCGCAGTTCTCGGTCTTGCCTTCATCTATTTGGAGGTCAGCGAGTTTATTGAGCTGGTACACGAAGGCGTAACAATTGGCACTAGCGCTTACTGGTCTGCTTTCTTCACACTTGTCGGTACGCACGGTCTTCACGTTTCGGTCGGTATCGTATGGATGACCGCGCTGATGATTCAATTGTACCGTCGCGGCATTACGCCAGTAACACAGCGCAAGGTTAATATTATTAGCTTGTACTGGCACTTTTTGGACGTCGTTTGGATTTTCGTCCTTACGGTCGTCTATCTGATGGGGGTGATGTAGCATGGATAACCACAACTCGCATTCCCCGTCTCATGAATCACATGGTTCCATGAGGTCCTATGTCATCGGGTTTGTATTGTCGATTATTTTGACGATTATCCCGATTGTCATCGTCATGAACGATATGCTGAGCAAGAAGCTTACGATAATCGTCATTCTGATTATGGCAGCCTTGCAATTCGTCGTTCAATTGTTCTTCTTCATGCATTTAAGAGACGAGGAAAAGCCGCGTTACAACACGATGGCACTTATATTCGGGCTCGTCATCTTGCTCACCATCGTTGCAGGCTCTATCTGGATTATGTCCTACAACGTTGTAGGTTAGCTTACGCATAACAACAAGAACCCCCGATGGCGCTCCCTGAGTGCCGGCGGGGGTTCTTGTTGTTTCGCTTTATTTTCCAATAGGGCTATAGTACACTTGGAATAGCTTTTAGCCTGATTAGACAGCTGCTACGCTGTGTCTCTACAATCATTTTAGGAGGAACCCTTTACATGTTGAAAATGAAAAGCACCAAAAAAGCTTTTTCGCTGCTTCTGCTTCTGGCAGCCATGATGCTTGTTATATCCGCTTGCGGCGCAGGAAGCGGTACAGGCAGCAATTCCAGCTCAGGAGCCGCTGGATCGGCAGCTAACGTGTCCAGCGAGTCTTCGGCACCTGCTGCATCGGCTGAGCCTTCATCCAGCCCATCAGCCAATCTGCTTGACTCGGACAAGCATCCGGTCGTAACGATTCAGATGAGCAATGACACCTACATTAAAGTTGAGCTGTATCCGGAAATTGCACCGAATACAGTTGACAATTTTATATCGCTCGTCCAAAAAGGCTATTATGACGGGTTGATTTTTCACCGTGTCATTCAAGGTTTTATGATTCAAGGCGGCGATCCGGATGGAACAGGCGCCGGCGGCCCTGGCTATTCGATTCCAGGGGAATTCACGTCAAACGGCTTTCAAAATGATTTGAAGCACACGCGCGGCGTGATCTCCATGGCGAGAACGGGTGAACCGAACTCCGCCGGCTCCCAATTTTTCATTATGGTAGCGGATGCGCCAACGCTTGATAACGAATATGCTTCCTTCGGCGCCGTTATTGAAGGCATGGATGCGGTTGATCAAATCGTCAACCAGCCGACCAACAGCCAGGATCGTCCGAACGAGCCGCTTTCGATGACGAAAGTGACCGTTGACTTGAAAGGCATGACGTTCGAGGAGCCGGAAAAAACGAAATAGTTTTTGATAGGTGCATTGTATATTGTATCTGCCTTGCAACAAGGAAAGAGGCTAGCGCTGGGCGCTAGCCTCTTTATTTGTGCCAACAGAGTCGCCTTCAACCAGCGTCACATAAATCCGCTCGTTCTCGACCGGCTCTCCGGCTATGATTTTCAGCAGCTGCTCCGATGCAAGCGCTCCCCATTTATGTTTGGAATAATCAATCGTGGCCAGCTTTGGCTGCATATACGAGGCCAGCTCCACATTGTCAAAACCGATAATATGAATATGCTCGCCTACGACATAGTCTGTCTGGGATACATAGTTGTGCACGCCAATCGCCATTTCATCGTTCATGCAAAAAACAGCAGCAGGCCCCGTGTATTCAGCTAATATTTTTTTAGCTGCTTCCTCGCCGGATTCCTTGCGGAAGCTGCCTTCAATGGCTTCAAACGTCAAGTCATCGCAGCGCTCCACCGCCTGCTTGACCGCTTGCAGCCGCTGACCTGCGTCATAAGACTCTTCCGGCCCCATAATCGCATAGATTTTGCGAAAGCCCCGATCCAGCAAATGCTCCATCGCAAGTGTAGCTCCTGCCTTGTTATCAAGCAGTACCTGATTAATATTCGGGTGGTTCAGCTCGCGGTCGAGCACAACTACTTTATGCCCCAGCTCCGCGTACCGCAGCAGCTCTGTGCTATCGAACGTGGCATCGAGCACAATTGCACCGTCAATCATCCGCTCTGGAAGCATGCGATGCGAACGCTTGCCGCTGCATACAATCGTATCATAGCCTTTGCGGTGCAGCATTTCATTCACCCCTTGCAGCAAATCCCCATAAAAGGCCCCACTGAAGTCGGTCAAATATACGCCAATAATTTTAGTCTCGCGCGTCTTAAGCGTACGGGCAGCCGCGTTCGGCACGTAGTTCAACTCTTTGGCTATAGCTAAAATTTTGGCGCATGTCTCCGACGTCACCTTCGGGCTGCCGTTCAGCGCGTAGGAAACCGTCGATATCGAGACACCAGCTTTCTTAGCGATATCTTTAATACTGACCACTGCACTCTCTCCAATCTGTTGCTTCGAGCGTAAACGGCTTTTCCATTCAAATGGAAAAGGCTCGTTTCGCGTAGAAATATAAGCCTGATAATAAGAGTTCTCCTTATTACCCTTAGATTTCAAGCGTAAACGGCATACGATACCTTCGGTAATTTTTGCTCGTTTCGCGTAAAAATATAAACCGAGATTATATAAAAGCCTATTAAAGGCATTTAAACTTATAAACACTTATA
The DNA here is from genome assembly GCF_001422685.1 of Paenibacillus sp. Leaf72. Classification (NCBI taxonomy): domain Bacteria; kingdom Bacillati; phylum Bacillota; class Bacilli; order Caryophanales; family Paenibacillaceae; genus Paenibacillus; species Paenibacillus sp. Leaf72. The sequence goes on from NZ_LMLV01000007.1 coordinate 27,331, forward strand.
TTTTAAAATATTCCTGATTAATTAACTATATCATAACAGATTAAAGTTGCCTCGACTTATGTGCATACGGCGATCCGAAACGAATCGCCGTACACTTAGTCCTTACATGAAAATGTCGATAATCGTCGTTTCACCTGTTTGATGCTGCTTCAGCAGCTGCGGAGAAATTTCCAAACCGCCCGCACGATAACGATTGGAGCCGAGTACAGCTGCCATTTCATTACCATTTATTTTCACACTTTTCACAGTCGCATCGCTATCGCCATTCAAATGGTAAACGAAGGTAATCGGAGCGCCCTGATATTCGAAATCGAATTGCAGGCCATCCAACGACTGTGGCAGCACCGGATCAACGATCAGCTTATTTTCCACTTGGCGGATACCAAGCACGTTTGCTATAAGCTGGTTCATATAAATCCCCGGTCCGCTGGAATAAATTCTCCATCCGCCTTTAACCGGAGCAGAGCCATCACGCAGCTGTGCAAAACGATCCTGCGCCTCATAACGCGTATTAAATTTGCCATCCGAGCTGCTGAAATAAGAATTGCTTTGGCGAAGCTCCGCATTAGGCACAGCATCCTTCAAACCAATCGGGTTGATGATTGTAAGTCCATTCCATGCTTCATCTACCTTGCCGAGCTTAGCCATTGCTTCTACATACCGGATATGGGCATGTACATATTGCAGCCCTACCTCGCGTCCAAAGTTCGCCGCCTGCTCAGCGCGCTTGAAATGCGTGCTTACACCACCGGTATATTTCGCCGGACGGTTCATCAGCCGGACGCCATCCGGGCAGTAAAGCTCGCGCTTGATAAGCGCATAATGCGACTCGGCCTGCTCAGCTGTAAGCAGCTCAGCAATCATGCTGCGGGTCATCGGAAGCAGGCGGTATTGTATGCCTGTTACCGCATCCGATGGATGCAGCATCAGTTCCGCTTTATCTGGCTGCTCCATGTACAAGAAGCCAGGAATAACATCGGTTTGCAGCATATAACGATTGAAATCTGCTTCAATGCCCGCACTCAATGCTCCGAGCTCTGCCGCCCACTCTTTATTGTGCGTCTGCATGGCCGCAGACAGGTGCGTAAACACCTGGTACGTCAGCGCTACTGTCCAGCTGCTCACCATATACTGCTTAAGCTGGGCGTTGGCAGGCTGCAGCGTGTCATCCCAATCGCCATCGCCGTAGGAGGACAAATGGGTGTCATGCAGGAAATGTCCCTTAATATAGGCGATTTCCTTCTGCGCATGTTCAAGCAGCGATGCCGTATGCGATGTGAAAGCAAAACCTTCTTTCGTCGTATAAGGGATCTGCTCCTCCAGCACGGAATAATCCTGCGTCGCAGTCAAATAGTCGCTCAGTACCTTGAGCGGCCATACGATAATATCGCCGTGGCTTTCTTCCTGCTGTATATTCACGTAGTTGTCGAACATAAACCATTGCGGCCAATTGCCGTCTTCCTCATACTGATGGGAAAATACCGTCAGCAATATTTCGCGAACTGCGCCGTAATTTTGCATCGCCATAAAATATTCGGTCGGCCCTTGGCAAACATCTCGTGTTCCCCATGCAGCGCCGCCATATTGCTCTAGCCCGTGCGGTACCGAATAATGGACGAGCATATTGTGTGTGTACCACCATGCCAGCGTATTGAACTTGTCTACTTCAGCGGTATTGCCGCCTTTTTGCGTCAGCTCAAATCCATTCATCACCCGCTTGTAAAAAGCACGGTAAGCCTGTGCCTGCACTTCTGCATCCTCTACGCTAACGGTTGCCGCTGGAAGCTCTTCGCCTTGCAGCAAGCCCTGCACCGTAGCCGTCCATTCGCTGCTTGCGCCTAGCTCCAGAACGACTAGCGATGCGCCGCCAGACTCCATTCCCGTTACGAGCTTTTGCTCATCCGCAACAGTCATCTCCGCTCCATCCACACGCAGACGGTAGCGAAGCTTCGGATATACACTTGCGCTCAGCGCCGCCGAATCGGCCGTAAATTCAAGCCAATCCTGATTTTTGTTCATTTGATACGGCAAAATATATTCATTATCATTCATCAACACTTGGTTCGTGACCAGATAACGGTACTTTCTTCCGCTTGTCGAGCGAACATGCATCCGAACTTCCGGCGTGTCTACGGTTGTATAGTTCGTAATGATGATGAGATCATCGGACGTTTTGTAATACCATTTTGCAAAGTTAAAGCCCATTTCAAACATTGAAGGCATCGTAAGCAGACGATATACGCCATCCAGCTCTACATAAATGCGCTGTCCCGACGTTTTTGGCACATTTAGCGCGTTGCGGGCATTCGTCACCCATTTGTGGAAGGTCGTGTTGCCTACAACCAGCTGCGAGTTGAACAGGCCGTACATATACGAGGTCGTCGTCAGCACATGCGTGTGCAAGCGGTCATTGCCGCCCGTCATTAGAATATGGCCATGCGGACGCTCAACGAGCAGCTCTTTTTCCTTTAATACAACATGCTCATGGGTCGCAGTGAAAAAAGAAAGCAGAGACTCTCCCACATACTCCTCCTGCGAGCGTTCAGGGAACAAGCCGTTAATCTCTTCCGCCGTCATCGATACCGTTTGTAAAGGGGAACCAATAGCCTCCGCTTTGCGTACCGGATTCGCATCTTGCGATTGTAAAGCAGGCGCAGCACAAACTTGCTCCCACGCTTGCTGCACTTCCGCCGTAAAGGCTAGCGACGTTACAGCCTCAGGATGATTGGCTTTAAACAAGCCGTAAAAAACAACATTCTGCTCGCCGTCCACCTTAACAAGCGGTGTTTGCAAAGCTGTATATGCAAATTCATATTGGTAAACTTCATTAGCCAATGATGGCTTGGTCAATGCTTCAGCAATATCCGTTTCCTTATAGCTCAAGCCATAGAACTGGAAGCCGTCTGTCGAATAGCCAGCCGCCCCTGTCCATGCCCCTTGCTGCAAATAAGGGAAGCTGCCGCTTTGCGGCATATTTTGGCGGGAACAGACGACATAACCGCGCTGCCCGTCCTCAAATACGGAGTGGTCAATGTATTGCGATTGATAAGCTTCATTGCTGCGAACAGCAGCTTGGTCAGCCAGCCCGATATCTTGACCGTAGATCACATCCACCGTCTCGCCATTGCCAACTACATTTACATCCCAGAACCATACGCCTGCTTCCGACAGTAGGAAACGAACTTGGTAACGAACGCCCTCCGCTTCTCCTGCCCATACGACTTGATTTGCACTATAGGAGACACGGCTATTCGATCGCACACCAAGCAGTGGAAAGGCTGCAATGCCCGATTCACGATGCAAACGCAAATATATATTATTGAGTGAACCGTCTACCGCATTGGATAGAAGCTGATTAATCATCGTGTTGTTGTGGGTAATTTGATAAAGATCGCCGCTGCTGAGAAAGGTGAATGCTAATGGCCCGGCCTCTACTCGAAAGCTGCTTGTGCTTGCTGCTGTCATGTTCATCACTCACTTTCCTGACTTTTTTAAAATATAAGAATTTATAAGTTTCACCCTTATAATCAGCTTATATTTCACCGCGAAACGGTAGCATTGCCGCCAGAGGACGGCTTCAGTCGTTTACGCTTGCTTATTTGTATACATAGGCTTTCATCAATAAACGCATAATAAACAGCTGATACCAGCGAAGTTGATGCAGATTGACGGCATTTGCCGAAATCAATCGAAACGTTTCTATTTTACAACTAAAAGGATTATAGAACGTTTTCAACTTCCCGTCAATTGCTCCCATTACCCGAATTTTATATAAGTGAAACGTTTCTATTATCATTTTAACGCCCCAGAAGTAAATTTCAATAGCCAAAAAAAATGTGTTGAATACGATTACATTCTGTTTTATAATGACATCGAAACGTTTCTATAGTCACTAGCATCTTCTGATGCAATCGCGTATAATCTAAAATCGAAACGTTTCTATGTTTCATAAGGCTTATATATTAAGGGGAGCTTTTCAGGAATATGAGAGGGGGGGCATGTCGCTTAAGGGATATGTTCAGAAGGAAGCCAGCTGCTTTAATGACAACACCATTGCATAAACCGACAACAATAGAGTCATCATTTACTTAAGCTACTGCACCTTAAATTACTGCTTCTTAAAGAGAGGAAGATTGGAATGTTTAATAAATCCGTTAAAACTGCACTTATCAGCACCATGCTGCTTTCAGGTATTTTGACAGCGTGCTCATCCAATAATACAAATACAACTGGCGAAGCCGCTACTGGCGATCAGCCTGTCACCATTAAAGTTTGGGGCATGGGCGACCAAGAGCAGACGCTCAAAACGATTTCCGAGCAATTCGAAACAGACAATCCGAACATTAAAGTAGATGTGCAAGTTATTCCTTGGGGCTCGGCGCATGACAAGCTGCTGACAGCTGTTGCTTCCAAATCCGGTCCTGACGTGCTGCAAATGGGTACTTCCTGGATGCCGGAATTTGCAAATGCGGGCGCTTTGCTTGATTTGACGCCTTACATCGACCAATATCCTGAATTTAAACCGGAGAACTTTTTCGACGGTATCGTAAATACAACGCAATTTGACGGCAAAACGTTCGGTATTCCTTGGTATGCTGAAACTCGCGTCCTGTTCTACCGTACTGACCTGCTGAAAGAAGTAGGCTATGACAAAGCGCCTGCTACTTGGGATGAGCTGAAGGATGCAGCAACGAAGCTGACTGCACGCGGCGAAGGCAAATACGGCATTGACCTCGTTCCAGGCGAGCCGACGCTGGGTATTATGTTTGCCCGCCAGAACGGTTCCAAGATTTTTGATGAGCAAAATAAACCTTTGTTCAATCAACCGGAATTCGTTGACGCTGTAAAATATGTAGGCAGCTTCTATCAAGAGAAGCTTTCTCCTGTAGATCTTGGCATTGATGCCGTTCAAGGCTTTGCTGGCGACGGTGTTATCCCGATGTTCATCAGCGGACCTTGGATGATCAAGCCAATTAAAGAGCAAGCGCCTGATATCGAGGGCAAATGGGCAACAGCCGTTCTTCCATCCGGTTCTGCGAACAACAACTCGATTCTTGGCGGTTCTGATCTGACTGTATTCAAATACAGCAAAAACCAAGAAGCGGCAGTTAAGTTTATTGCCTACATGAGCAAACCAGAAGTTCAGTTGAAATGGAAAGAGCTGTCCGACGCGCTTCCAGCTGTACAAAGCGTATGGCAGGATGCTTCCATGACTGCTGATCCTAACCTTCAAGTTATCGGGGAGCAGCTCAAGCATGCTGAAGCAACGCCAGCTCTCACCGCTTATGACCAAATTTCGCAAAAATATGTATCACACTTTGAGCAAATTTATCGCGCTAACGCTGACGTGCAGACGGAAATGGACGCTTTGAACGTTGAAGCCGAAAAATTAATTAAATAATCTTTTAGCCGGCAGCTGCTTTTGGGTAGGGTTGCCGGTTATCCCTATTATTGTCCATTTGCGCTCAAGCGTAAATTTAAAGGATGTGACTTAGCCGATGAAAGGCATATTGAATAATAAAACCCCTTATTTCTTTATTGCGCCAACTTTGATTTTGCTTGCTATGTTCTCCCTGCTGCCCATTGTTATTGCGCTGGTCATCAGCTTCACAGATATGGATCTCGCCGGCCTTGCCGATGTATCCAACATTTCATTTGTGGGCATGCAAAACTACTTGGACGTATTGACTGATCCCTTATTTCTCCAAGCGATTACCAACACGCTTTATTATGTCATTATTGGCGTTCCGTCCGTTATCGCCCTATCGCTAGCGATTGCGCTGCTGATTAACTTCGGCAAATCAAAAGTATTTACAACGTTCCGCGTTATTTACTATTTGCCGTCCGTAACCAACGTCGTTGCCGTTGCGGTCGTATGGACTTATTTGTACAACCCATCGCTTGGCTTGTTCAACTATTTGCTGAACCTTGTGCATCTTCCAGATGTCCAGTGGCTCCAGCATCCGATTATCGCTAAAATCTCGCTGATCATTCTTGCCTTATGGCGGGCGATCGGTCTGAATATGCTTATTTTTATCGCGGCTATCAAGGGCATTCCACGCTCTTATTATGAAGCTGCACAAATTGACGGAGCTAGCAACTGGCAGCAAATGCGGACGATTACGCTTCCGCTGTTGCGTTATGCTATTTTCTTCGTTTCCATCACCACAATGATTGGCTGGATTCAATTTTTCGAAGAGCCGCTCATTATGACCAAAGGCGGGCCGCTTAACGGCACGATGTCCGTAGCCTTGTTCATTTACAACAACGGCTTCCAATACAGCAAATTCGGATATGCTGCGGCAGGATCCTTTATACTATTTATTTCCATAATCGTCATTACGCTCATTCAATTTAAGTTCCAGAACAAGGAAACAGATGTTTAAGGAAAGGAGAGGGGAATAATTATGGCACCGAAAACAAAAAGCGGCACAGCCCTTCAATGGCTGCTCGGCATTTTGCTGACTGGCGGGGGGATAGTAATGATGCTTCCGTTCGTATGGATGATTATGTCGGCATTCAAAACGGAAAGCGAGGTAAAGCAGCTGCCTCCAACACTGTGGCCGAAAAATATTACGTTCGAAAACTTTAGCAATCTGTTCGTCAATATGCATTTTGGCACGTATTTGAGCAATACGTTGCTGATTGTCTTTTTCTCCTTTATCGGCTTGTTCCTGAACGCAATGGCTGGTTATGCATTCGCCAAGTTCAAGTTCAAAGGCAAAGATAAGCTGTTCTATCTCGTACTCGCTACGATGATGATTCCCGGCCAGGTGACGATGATTCCTGTTTACCTGCTGCTCAATGAAATGCATCTGACGAATACGATGGTCGGCATCGTGCTTCCGGGCTTTGTCGGCGCATTTGGCATCTTCCTGTTTCGCCAGTTTATGTCCACGATTCCCGACGAGCTGCTGGAGGCGACCCGGTTGGATGGGGCAAGCGAAGTGCGCACCTTCTTTCAAATCGTGCTTCCGATCTCCAAAGCCATTCTTGCGATTCAAGGCATTCTGACGTTTATCGGCGGCTGGAACAGCTTCCTATGGCCGCTCATTATCGCCAATGACGAGAAGCTTTACACGCTATCCGTCGGGCTGGCTTTGCTTAAGGGAGAGCATGGCAGCAACTATGCTTTGCAAATGGCAGGCTCCACATTTATGGTACTGCCAGTCGTTATCGTATTTATTTTCTTCCAGAAGCAAATTATTGAGAATTATTCGATTTCCGGCATTAAATAAACGCAGCAGCTTTCACGATGTGAATAGGCTATCAAGAGTGCTAACAAGGAGGTTCCATTGCAATGGCCTTGTTTCAATGTGATTTTTACTCAGAAAAGCTGGGCTTCTCGACCGGCATGTCGGTTATTTTGCCGCAGCCGTCATTAGCTGAACTTTCTTCCCGCAAGGAAGGAACGGATTACAAATATCCGGTGCTGTATTTGCTGCACGGGCTGTCCGACGACCATACCGCCTGGACGCGTTATACGTCAATTGAACGTTATGCTTCCAGCAAAGGGATCGCTGTCGTCATGCCTGGCGTGCATCGCAGCTTTTATGCAGACATGGAGCAGGGCGGCCGCTACTGGAGCTTTGTCAGCGAGGAGCTGCCGCGTGTGGCCCGCTCCTTCTTCCCGCTGTCAGCTCGCAGAGAAGACAATTTTGTCGCCGGCCTCTCGATGGGCGGCTATGGCGCGTTCAAGCTGGGACTGCATCATCCTGAGCGCTTTGCAGCTGCAGCGAGCCTTTCTGGCGCGCTTGATGTTGTCAGCCGGCTCCAGCATCCCGACTTCTCTTATACGGATGAAGGCGAGTTTGGACGGTTGTACGGCAGCATAGAGAAGCTGGAGGCTGGGCCAAGCAATTTGTTTAACCTTTTAGCCTCTGCAGCTGAACTCGCCCCTGAACAGCAGCCGAAGTTTTACCAATGCTGCGGGACAGAAGATTTTCTATATGAAGATAATCTTCGCTTCAAGGCAGCGATGGAGGAGTATGGGCTGACTCTCGCCTATGACGAGGAGCCGGGCATGCATGAGTGGGGCTACTGGGATCGCAATATCCAGCGCGTCCTCGATTGGCTGCCGCTTTCCCGCTAGAACGATAAAACGCTTGCTCCGGTTGTTATCTGGAGCAAGCGTTTTATCGTTCTTTTTTATATAATCAATGAGTTCTTAAAAACCGCGCTGCTCGATTTTGATAGACTTCGGCAATACCAGCGTCATTTGAGCGTTATACATATTCGACTGAATCGGTCCGTTATGCCGATCAAATTCGCCGACCATCACATACATGACCGATCCCACTACGCTTGTGCTAACGAGCTGCTCTGAAGTGTCGATCGGCTCTGCAGCCCAGTACTGCACCTGCCCGAGCAATTGCACCTTTCCACCGTCTACTTGATCTACACTTACCGGACGGAGCGCTTGCACGACGATTTTATCGACCTTCTCTGGCACGGAAATAGGCGCCGTCTCAATAAGTGCCGTCCGTTCCATTTGGCGCATCGCCCCGCGGAATTCATCCAAAATCCCAGTTGAAATCAGGCCCGCCATCGCAAGGCTGAAGCTTCCGATCATCCCTACTATAAATAGGCTGATCCAATCGTAACGAAGCGTCGTCCGTTCGCTGCCCGCAAACCAAATGTACAATAAAATTTCTGCTCCGAGCAAAATAAAAACAAGCGGTGCCACCCACAGCAGCATATCGTATGCCCCCGTGCCGCTCCAGATGGAAACCGCCACAGCGATTCCCATCAATAATAAGGCAACGCCCATCGAAAGCGTGCCTACACGCCACTGCTTCATTCGCTTTTCCCCTTCCGCAGCGATTCCGTTGGTGTCCAATCTTTAGGGGGAAGCCCCTTATTTCGTTGGAATCCTCTGCCAAATGCCATGCGCAGCCCAGCGGCGATCATGACAAAGGCGATAAGGGCGGTTGGCAAATTATATTTTATATTTTGATACTGGGCATACCATCTTGGAAAATAATTCGCAGCGTATTCAGCCAGAACACGATCACCCATAAAATACAGCCCGATCAGCAGCAGACCGATGCCGATCCAGCGCTGATAAGGAGCAAACTGCGTAATAATCGCTTGATCCTTTAAGCCTTCCTGCGGTTCAGTCGACAGCTGCCGCATGACATCGAAGAAAGCGAAAAACCAGAATAGCGGCATCAGGAATAGAAACATCGACAGCCGCATCGCATCCATTAAATAGACGGAGGCGAGAAAGCCTGCCATAATTTGCAGGCCGCGTGTTTGAAGCCCGAGATATAGATGCCCTGCACCGGGAAAGAGCGACAGCGTTGCAGCGAGCGCTTTATTTTTGCGCCCCTTGTTCATGTACTCCTCCATCTCTTCGAAAAACGGCCGATCCTCCAAGGGCTCGCCCCGTTTCTTGCGATGCAGCTGCTGTGAAGCATCAAAAATACTATAAATCCAGATGACGGGCACGCCTAGCAGGAAAATAAGAAACTCTCCTGTTCCCGTTACCATCGATATAAAAATAACAACTGCGAATAAGCCGATGGATGCAACGAGAAAGGCAATGCCCCGCTGCATCAGCCCAAGCGCCATATGGCCCAAACCGGGAACGATGGAGAGCAGCAGCGTGTTCGTACGCTCTTTCTGCTCGCTGTAGGTTAAGATGTCTGCTTGTGCGCGCATCGCTCCCGGCGGCAGGTTGCTGTACATCTGATCTGGACTTGGAGGTGCGCCCACACCATAGGCGGCCTCATTCGGATGCGGCTGCCGCCTGCCAATGAGCGTTACAATCATATCAAGCATATTGATGCCCCAGAAGAGAAACGACAGCAAGCATAGAACAAAGGCCGTATCGTCATTAATATGATCCGCGATTGCTATTAGAATCAGAAGCGCAAGAGGTCCAAATCCTCCTGCCGCATATAGCACAAACCTTATCGGACGCCCCATATATGCATGGCCGAAACCGGGAAGCATGGACAGCAGCAGCGCAACAAGGGGCTTTTTCTCCCTATTCATTCCTTGATCTCTCCTTCATCATTCGTTATTTAAACCGTTTGGAGGCGATGCCGTCCAGCCAGAGGGAAGTGCGGTTCATCATTTGCTGCGACCAGGAGGACTCGCGCTGCTCCTTGTCTCGGATGAGCTGCTCCTCTTTATGCTGCAGCCTGCTATGGTCTATTTTTTCAAGCTCCTGCGAAATGTTGTTCAGTACGCCTGTACCGAGCAGCAGCAGGGTAATGACCGCCGCAGCGGTATAGTGGGTTGCCGGATGCTGGAGCCAGGATCTGCGGCGGTATGATTTCTCTTGAAGGAACGGACCCGGCACGGACAGCAGATCCTGTTTTTCGGATTCCGACGCTCCGAACAGCTGCTTGCTGAGCTTGTGGCCCATCTGCTCAAAATCCGGAAGCTCAATCGCCTGATTTAACGGACTGGCTCCTGGAACGGCTCCTGCTATATGAGGCTCAGACGTAGGGGGACTCCCCGCCATATCCGCCTCCAACACCAGCATAAATTGCTCTAAGCATTCGTCGCATTCTGCAAGCTGCCGCTCGATCTGCTCGCGTTCAGGCTCGGAAAGCACATTCGCCACGTATTGCTCCAGAAGGGAAGCCTCCACATGATTCAAATGATTCACAGGATTGCATGCTGAGGATGCTTCATCCGTCACTGGCATGATCGGCTGTTCTATCGGTTGTTCTATGGGCTGCTCTACCTGCTTGCCCTGCTGTTTCGTCCTTGAACTCTCGCTATGCTTGTGTTCCTCATGATGACTCATTCAAAGTCCTCCCTTCTCCAGTGCCGCTTAATCCAGTTTCTTGCCCGGTATAGGCGCGATTCTACACTTTTGCGCTCCAGTCCGGTTGAGGACGAAATTTCCTCGTATGATTTCTGTTCTATATAATAGGCGTTTACGACTTCACGATAATTGTCCGGGAGCTGCTCGACCTGTTCTCTTATGTAGCGTTTTTCCTCGCGCTCGATCGCAGCGCGCTCCGCAGGCATCGCAGTTCCTTGCCCATCGGTGCCGGGTCCCAGATTGTCCACATATTCGCTCAGTTCTTCCGGCTTGCGTGCCTTGCTCCTCTTCCAATCAATCGCACGGTTTACAGCAATGCGGGTCACCCAGGTTTTAAAGCCTTCCAGCCTGCACTCGGGGAGAGAGCGGTGAATTTGCAGCAGCACTTCCTGGGTAACATCCTCCGCATCATGCGGCGAATGAAGCACAGCATAAACCGTTTTATAAATATGAGCGCCATATTCCTGCACGAATGACTGGAATTCCGCAGGCCCGCCGTCGCGGAGCGCTATTAACCATGCTTCATCTTGAATCTCTCTCTCCCCCTTCCCTTTATATTAGACGCCATAACCTTGGCTATCCCCTGCACCTGCAGCAATATTTTTTATAAAAAAGTAAAAAGGCTCCGCTCCAGCGCAGCAATCGCTGCTGCATTGGGGCGGAACCCGTCACTTATAAGCTTCCCAGTTAGAAGCTGCCTTGGTCATTCTTCTGTCATTCTTTCTGTCATTCTATGCCTCCAAAGCCTGCTTCAGCTCATCGGAGGAGTTGGTCCACCATTCTTCATTATGCTCGATTAACAGCTTGCGGAACGCAGCCTTTTCTTCCGCACCCAGCTCGCCCAAGTTGTAGCGGCGCTTAATCGCATGATCAAGCTTGTTGACATGGTCAGCGAGAATTTTCCAGCCGCGGCGTGCTTCCGTGTCAATCCACATTTCGCAAGCGGTTGCGCCAGCGTAGTTCGTGCCGTTCTCTCCACGTTCTACCGCAACCCATACAATCCAGCATTGGCGGCCATTAGGCGTGTCCTCTTTATTAGGAGAAAACTTGATGCCGCGCTCTACTTTGCTTTTGGCATGCATCGCGCCGTCGTCGATATAAGCGACGCCCGCATCAATAATAACGCAGGATACTTGGCTTAGGTCGATGGTGCCTGCACCAAAACCTTTATGCTGTTTGTTGCTCACGACGTTAAGCGCGAGTGATTTCTTTTCTTTTTTCTCCGGTTGTCCTTGCTGTTCCATCCGTTCGTACACGTCCTCTCGTCACATTTCATCTATTGTACTGCCGCAGCAGCTTGCAGCCAATCTCTCCTTTCCATTTTGAACGTTTTTCCCCAATAACACAAGCGCACACGGCACAATTTCCTGCCGAATCCGCAAGCGGCTGCCGCTTTACACGCCTTCATCAGCGCCGCTGCAAAAATCCACAAGACTATTCCGGTACAAGCCGACATATACATGCTGTAGATGCTTGTCAACGGGAGGGAAACGTTCAATGACTCCAGGACCTTTCAAACGAATCGCGCTCATTATGCTCTCGGCCGTCCTGCTCGGACTGTCGCTGCATCATGGCTTCGGCAACGCTTGGTTATCCCAGTATACGTACGCCTCTGGCGCCACAGACCCGATTGGCATTGCCGATCTCACGACAGCAGCAGTAGAGCAAGCTGCTCCGCAAACGGCCAAGCCGCCTGCCCCGGCACCGCCAGCACAGCCCGACCCTGCCCAGATCGAAACGGTACAGACGCTTAGCAAAAGAGTCGTCCAATACAACATGCAAGTGGCGCTTCGGGAGGATATCCGATATTTAGATGGCTCCCAGACCGTAACTTGGACGAACCCAGGCAAAAAAACGGTGTCCGAGCTGTATTTTCATCTGTACCCCAATGCCTTTCAGTCCGAAAAGTCGACGTTCATGCGCGAGTCTGGCGGTCAGCTGCGGGGTGATAAGGCCACGGTCGACAGCCAAGGTTATATGAAGCTGCTTACCTTGCAAACGCTGGAGGGCGAGAGCTTGCTTCCCCGTCTGCATTATGTTCAGCCCGATGACGGAAATACGGACGACTTTACGCTGACGAAGCTCAATCTTCCGGTTCCAGTCGCACCGGGCAAATCAGTAACACTCTCCATGACCTATGAGGTCAAGCTGCCCGAGGTGTTCGCTCGCATGGGCTATTCCGGGAGCTTTGTTATGGCGGGCCAGTGGTTTCCGAAGCTTGCTGTTTATGAACTGGCTGGCACACGCGGCCGAACGAATGAAGGCTGGAACGTCCACCAGTATCATGGCGATTCGGAGTTTTACAGCGATTTTGGCTTGTACAGCGCCCAGATTACAGTGCCAGAAAACTTTGCGGTCGCTGCTACCGGCATTCAGACCAGGGAAGCTGTGACGCAAAATGGCACAAGCACCTATCAGTTCTATGCCGAAGACGTGCATGACTTTGCTTGGTCAGCCTCGCCGGACTTCATATATGCGGAGGACACATTGTCAGGAACGGGTATTCCGGGTGTTCGCATTAAGCTTTATTTGGACCCTGCCCACGAAGGGCTGAAAGACCGCTATATGCATGCAGCAAAATCAGCACTGTCCAAATACGCGGAGTGGTACGGCGATTATCCGTATTCGACGCTGTCCATTATCGTCCCTCCGAAGGGTGCGAATGGTGCAGGCGGCATGGAGTATCCAACGCTCGTAACCGCTTTAGCTGCTGAATCCGATAACCCTGGCTACAGCCTCGAGCGCACCGTTGTACATGAAATTGGCCATCAGTATTGGTACGGGATGGTTGCATCGAACGAGTTCGAAGAAGCGTGGCTCGACGAAGGCTTTACTTCTTATGCGGAGGATAAGGTGATGGAGAACGCCTATGGCGTTGAGCCTAACTTGGCTATGGAAGCCAGCTATATTACGGCCCCTGCCCCGCTGAAGCAGCCTTCATGGGCTTATCACAACAGCGATGAGTACGCGGAAAATGTATACATGCGCGCCAAGCTTGTGCTGGTCGGCATTGAGAAGCAGGTCGGAGCAAAGACGATGTCAAAAATTATGCGCACATATTTTCAAAAATACAAATTCAAGCATCCCACCACGTCTGATTTCCAGCGTGTCGTTGAGCAGATTACGAAGGAAAAATGGCAGGACTACTTCCACCAGTATGTATACGGCAGCCTGATGGCGGATTTTTCAGTAGAGGCTATTCGAGTGAATGAAGTGGAGCAGGATGGCCAAACGGAGTACGAGTCTACTGTGCTGATCAAGCGCAATGGCGGGCAAAATGGGCCAATCCCGCTCGTATTCTCCTTTACCGACGGCGAAAAGATTTCGAAAACATGGGATGCCGTCGAGTCGCATATCCAGTACAAGGTTGTGCATGCTGCTCCGCTTGCCTGGGTGGCGGTTGACCCGAAAAACAGCAATGTGCTGGACAACAAGCATATTAACAATTTTATGCGCGCAGAAGTGCCCGAGCAGTCGCGCATTCGATGGAGCCTCGGCCTGACGAAGCTCATCGAAGGCTTGCTCGGATCCGTAGGCTGGTAGAGAGGAGGTTGAAAAATGAAGCAGCATATGAAGCAAGGCTGGCGGCTCGCTATCCGCCATTTCTATATCGTCATTCTGTTATTCCTTTACCAGCTATTATGGGGACTTTTCCTTTACCGTTTTGTTGATATGACTGTACTGCCGCTGCTGCGGCGCTTTCCGCTCCAGCATCCGTCTGACTCGGCCGTGTCGCTGTTCTTCAGCGAGGCCCAGTTTCAATTGACGAAGACGGATTTGATCAATCCTTATTTGTGGCTTCTGGGCGGCTTGTTCGCTGCCCGCATGCTGCTGACGCCGCTGTTCAATGCGGGGCTGCTCTACTCGCTGCATCATATGGGCGAAACAGGTGAAACACAGTTTCTTCAAGGCATTCGCAAAGCTTGGAAGCCCGTGACGCTGCTCTATTGGCTGCGCACGCTGCTTATTTTCGCACCCGGCTGGTTCCTGCTGCCTCGCGCCTTCAAGCTGCTTATGGAGGGCCATTCGCTGGGCGAGCTGCTGCAAGGCACGCTGCCGGGCTTTGGCGGCTGGCTGCTATGGAGCTTCCTCGTTCACCTGCTGCTGCTCGCTATGCAGTTCGGCGCCGCCTCCGGCACGGGCTCCTTGCGCTGGCTCAGCCATGCGCTCCGAAATCTTTTCCCTTATGCCGGCCTCTCTCTGCTGATGTGGCTGCTGGCTGTTGCCGCTTCGCTCGCTGTGTCTGGGCTTTCCTATGCTTGGGCAGGCATGCTGGCACTCATCATGCATCAAGCCTATCATCTGCTGCGCACCTTGTTAAAAGTATGGACGCTCGCTGCCCAATACGATTGCCTGCAATCAAAGCAGAGCTGAGACCCTTAGAAAAATGAGGGCAACCCCACCTAATTCTCATTTAGTATTCTCATTTTTCTAAAGCCCTTCTCATAAAAAAACCGATTGCGGCCAAAAGGCCGAAATCGGTTTTTTGCCGTTATCCTGCACCTGCAGGTAAAGCCTCCATTTACTTCCCAGCCTATATGGCGACCTAGCTCAAACTCTCTAAATCTTCATTTTACGCTATAATTCTTGCCTATTCACACGATTCATAGCATATTAGCTGCCTATTTCTCATATAAACTGACAAAATGTTTTTTTGCCCAAGAACGGCGATAGATCGAACATTTATTAGGCAAGAAACTTGTTTTAACGCAAAATTGAGCCAAAAGGTTACATGAGAATTATTAGAAATTCATTCATATAGAAGGAAATCACATGAAAAAAACGAATTATTAGCGCAGAGCAAAATTAAACCAGCCTAATTTTTTATACCGCAAAGGTATAGAAATACGGGGGAACCACTTTGGGTGAATTGATTTCGATGCTTGGACGGCTTGATTCAAGTGTCTTGGAAATCATAGGGAACCTTCACAACCGAACCCCACAGCTAACCTCGTCGGCACCGGAAGGAGTTTCAAATTTTGAAGAAGGTTACTGCACTACTCGTTGGTCTTGTATTAATGCTTGCTTTCCAAGCAGGCAGCGTGTTCGCGAGTTCGAAGATGGATGGTGTTATCGCTGATCTGATCGGCACACCGTACCAAAGCGGCGGAACGACTACGAAAGGCTTCGACTGCTCCGGTTTTACGAAGTATGTTTTCGACAAAATGGGCATCGATCTTTCCCGTACTTCCCAAGCCCAATCGAACGATGGCAGTGAAGTGAAGAAGAGTGACCTGATCGCTGGCGATCTCGTATTCTTCAACACGAGCGGCAAAGGCATCTCCCACGTTGGTATTTACGTAGGCGATGGAAAGTTTGCACATGCTTCCTCGAGCAGAGGCGTTATTATTAGCAAACTTAGCGAGTCTTATTATGCTGATCGTTACGTATCAGCTACACGCGTTATGAGCCAAGACGCTTACGACAAGTACGCAAGCGAGCAATAGAGCCAGGCCACGCTTTTTTCGCTTACATAACGAAAAGCTGCTGTCTCAATCAGCAAAGCCGCAGTTGTTTGTCTTCGGACAAATAGCTTGCGGCTTTGCTGTTTTCTGGCAACGCCTTATGCAAGGGCACGCGACCACGCTATGCAGCAGGTTGTACGCGCAGCGGGACGCCGCTGGATGACGCTCGACGATGCGCCGCTGGCCGATTTGGAGGAGCTCCATACGTTTTCTCGGCGCAGTGAGCCTTACAAGGTATTTACGCCGTTTTACCGCATATGGCATCCTTTATGCAGAGCCACTATTCCCCTGCGGGCGAGACAACACTGCAGCAGCTTAATACGCTGAAAAATATAGATGCCAGCATGGCAGAGCGCTTCAGTCTTCCGCGGGAGCATCTGGCTGCGGCAGCCTTTCGGCAGATAGATGACTCAGCCGGGCGCGGCCAATCCCACGCGAGCCATGCAGCCGAGGTGTTGGAGCAATTTCTAAATCAACGCCTGTCTGGCTATGAAGGCGGCCGCGACCAGTTTGCGGACGACCATACGAGCCATTTGGCGCGTTATTTGAATACGGGAGCGCTGTCAGCACGGCAAGCCTACGAAGCGGCGCAGCAGCAGTTTGGAGCCGAGGCGTGGATTAGACAGCTGGCATGGCGGGATTTTTTTCTATATCAAGGAAAATACAATGAGGACTTCTACCGATATGAGCAGAAGCTTGATTTATCTGCGCTAAGCGATCAGCATTTCGAGGCATGGAGCGAAGGAAAAACGGGCATTCCTGTTATTGACGCCGCTATGAAGCAGCTAAATGAAACGGGGGAAATGCCGAATCGGCTGCGGATGGTTACCGCCATGTTTTTGACGAAAAATCTGTTATGCCCATTTACGCTGGGCGAGCAGTATTTCCGCCGCCAGCTGGCCGATTATGATCATACACTGAACCGAGGCGGCTGGCTTTGGAGCTCGTCGCTCGGCTACGACGCCGCGCCATATTTTCGCATTATGAATCCGGCCACGCAGTCCGCAACACATGATCCGAGCGGCACTTACATTAGACGCTGGCTGCCGGAGCTTGCCCATCTGCCTGATAAGCAAATCCACCTACCGCAGCCGCATGCCATCGTTGATTTGAAAGCTTCACGCGCCCGCGCGATTGAGATTTATAAGGAGATTGTATAATGATGACAAAAGCAAATGCTGCTCCTGCTGGCGCCCAGCCGCCATTTGGCTGGAAGATTGCCGCTATGGATGAATCCCATGCCCGGCAGTTGTGCGATTGGCGGTATGAGCCGCCTTACGGCATCTATCAATGGCCCGCATGGGAGGTTATGGAGCAAGCCGAAATGGAGTTCGGTGATCCCGAGCTGCGCCAGAGGCAATATGCTGCTATTTTAGACGATCGCGGGGAGCTCGCTGGTTTTGCACAGTTTTTCCCGCTGGGGGATGAAGTGCTGCGGCTTGGATTGGGTCTGCACCCACAGCTTTGCAGCAGGGGCTCAGGCACCGCCTTTGTGGCGCTGCTGGTAGAGGAGGCTTGCCGCCGTGCTCCTAATAGCGAGCTGGATTTGGAGGTGCTGACCTGGAATGCACGTGCTATTCGTGTATACGAGAAGGCAGGCTTCCGCATTACCGACACGTATATCCGCCCGACCCCGCAAGGCGCGGCGGAATTTCATTGCATGGTTTACGGAGGAGGGGAAGAAGCCTAGCGTCTCTCTTACCCCTCCACTTCCTTTCCGCTTCCTTTTCTAGCCCTTTCCTTACCCTCTCCGCTCCCATCAACCGCCGACCCGCTCCAACTGCTGCAATTGCAACGGTTCAGCCTGCCTCGTCTGGCTCATGTAACAGCCCATTCGCTCCAAAGCCTCCGACAGCTTTGCTGATGATACCGAATAGGAACAGCGGATGCGCCCTTCACCGCCCGGGCCAAAAACATGGCCTGGCACGACGGCCACGCCCGCTTCCTTCATGAGCTTGAAGGCGAACTGCTCCGAGCTTAGTCCCGTATGGGCGATGGATGGAAAAGCATAAAACGCCCCTTCCGGCATATGGCAGGAAAGCCCAAGCTGCTGCAAGCCGCCCACGAACATCGCCCTGCGCTGCTTGTAAGCCTCCTTCATTAGATCCTTGTCTGCCAATCCGCTGCGCAGCGATTCCAGAGCAGCAATCTGTCCCATAATAGGCGCGCACATTGCTGTGTATTGATGAATTTTCAGCATTTGCGAAATAATTTCCACAGGGCCGCTGGCATAACCAATACGCCAGCCTGTCATGGCAAAAGCTTTCGAGAAGCCATTTATGACGATCGTCCGCTCCTGCATGCCAGGCAGCGATGCGATGCTCACATGCTGGCTTTCATAAGTCAGCTCCGCGTATACCTCATCGGATACGACGATTAGATTATGCTCTTTCACCAGCTCAGCAATGGGGCGCCAGTCCTCATAGGACATGACCGCACCCGTTGGATTGTTCGGATAGTTGATCAGCAGCACCTTGGAGCGCGGAGTGATTTTTTCCCGCAGCGATTGTGCCGTTAGTTTGAATTGCTCCTGCTCATGCGTCTCAACGTTTACAATACTGCCGCCCTGCAGCGCTACAATGGGCGAATATGCGATATAGCTTGGAACCGGGATCAGCACCTCGTCGCCCGGACAAATCAAGGTTCTCATCGCCAGATCAATCGCCTCGCTGCTGCCCACCGTCACGAGAATCTCATCCTTCGGCTCATAATTTAATTCAAAGCTGCTCGCCAAATAACGGGCGATTTCCTCGCGCAGCTCCATGAGTCCGGCATTCGGCGTGTACATCGTCTGACCGCTTTCCAACGCTCGTATGCACGCGGCGCGCACGCGCTCCGGTGTTGCAAAATCCGGCTCGCCCACGCCCAGCGAAATCATATTTTCATCCTGCCCGGCCATATCGAAAAACTTGCGAATGCCCGAAGCGGGCAAGCTCTTTACAAGCGGTGAAACGTTATACTGCACCATTATGCCTGCATCCCCTTTTCAAAATAATCAAATGTATAGTTGTCGCTCTATTCCTTATGAAAGGCCCCACAGCTGTTTTGCCGTATCGCCGATAATTCGAATACCATGCATAATATCCTCATCCGCCACGCGGGAAAACCCCAGCCGCAGCGTATTGTTGCCCCGTCCATCCGTAAAAAAATGATGGCCTAAAGTAAAAATAACGCCTTGCTGTGAGCACGCCTCCAGAAGCTCCCGCACCTTGCACGCTTCCCGAAAGGTCACAAACAGATGCAGCCCGCCATCCCCCGACAGCGTCTCATAGGGAACATAGGCTTTGCAGGCTTGCAGCGTCAGCTCGTATTTACGCTTGTATTCCGCCCGCGCCCGCTTCAAATACTTATGCAGATTGCCATTATGCAAATATTGATAGAGGAGCGATTGGTCAAGCGTCGAGGTATGAATGTTGCGGGCCCGCTTCATGCTTTCCAAATAATCAATCAGCTCGCGGTCTGCAAGCACCCATCCGACCCGCAGGCCGGGGAACAGCACCTTCGAGAAGCTTCCAATATAAATGACGCTGTTGCCGCTGCCCGCCGATGCGATGAGCGGCGGCACATGCGCTCCGGAATAACGCAGCTCTTCATTAAATCCGTCTTCAATGACGGGAATTTCATAACGGCTCATGAGCTGCATGAGCGCCAGCCGTTTCTCCATCGACATCACGATGCCTGTCGGATTGTGATAGGAGGGGACAAAATAGGCACAATCGTAGGGGCGCTCCTCCAAAGCCCGTTCAAGCTCCCCCAAATGGATGCCATCCGGCTCCATCGTAACGCCCTTAATGTCAAAGCCATGCAGCTTGAGATTTTTTATCGCGGTATGATGGGTCGGATTTTCGCAGAGGACTGCGCCGTGCTTTTGCCTGAGCGCAGCCAGTACAAGGTCAAATCCTTCCGTAAATCCGGCAGTGATGAGCATATCCTTGCCCTGCACATCCACGCCCTTGTTCTCCATATAGGTCATCAAATACTGAATCAGCGGCTTATAGCCTTTGGCATAACCATAGTTCAGCAGCACATGGCCCTCCACCGACATACGGCCCAGAAACGCCTGCTTCACATGATCCAGATCAAACAGCTTCTCATCCGGGGCAATGCTCGTAAAAGAAATCGTACTCTTACCTGCGCGAATGCCGCGCTTCATGAGGTCCAGCTCCTCCGCAAGCAAAGCCTGCCTGCTCAGACGCTCCTTCCATGGCAACTGCCAAGACAAGGACGACGGGGCGGCGCTGCCCGCCGAATCCTCCGACACATAATTGCCTTTGCCTTGCAAGGCATATACGCGGCCCTCGTCCGCCAGCTCCGCATAAGCGGCAATGACCGTATTGCGGCTCACACCGAGCAATACGCTAAGCTCCCGTGTCGACGGCAGCTTCTGATGAGGCTGCAGCGCGCCTTTTATCATTAAACGCTTCATATAATCTTTTACTTGAATCGATACTGGACGGCCTTCTATGAGCTTGAAATCATGATACACTTCTCAACGCCCCCACCTTTATCATGGCATATGGTCCCGCCCGAGCGTAAACGGCTGTCGCCGTCCTTTGGCGGCTCGGCGCGTTTCAGTCCGAGAAATATAGAGAAGGGCTGAAACCATCATATCCTTTCCTATATCCTAACAAAAGAACCACGACGCCGGATTTTTCATCCTGTCGTGGTTCTGCAAGCAGCGTCCTCTCGTTGCCGATCCGTCTGCTGTTCATCATCCTTCATATCTGCAAATAAAATAAGGCCGGGACCTGCAAGGACCGATACGGTCCGAATCCATTCACATGTATCCAAATCGACGTAGGCACGCGACACTAGGGTGCTCTGCGTCTCGCTTAACTGCGCAATGGTAGGAATGAAGTAGGGGCGCCAGCTCCAATTCGCCCCATAATATTCCTCCTGCCGCTCCCACTCGCCAGCCTCCACCCTGCAATAGTTGGCCGATAGCTGAATGCCGTCCTCCCGGCACAAATAAATGCGAACGCAGCTCGGCGGCAGCTCCTCCAACAGTCCGGCAATCCATCCATTGCCTGCTCCGGGTTCGTCCTCTCGACCGAAAGCGAAAGCTTGCTCCTTGTCGATGAACGCAGCAAGCTGCGCCGCTTCCTTCTGCCAATTCCTCTCGGTGCGCAAGCGCTGCTGGACATATTCCGCAAGCTCGGCCTCCAGTGCTGCGGCGAAACGATCCGCTCGCTGAAATTCCGGCTCGGCCTTGGAGAAGAAGAAGCCCTGCACATAACGGGCACCCGCTTCAATCGCACGCACCAAATCCTGGCGCGTCTCCACTCCTTCAGCGAGCAGCGACGCCCCGATCTGCTCTGCCAGCGCGGAGAAGGAACGAAGGGCGCCTAGATAGCCATTGTGCGTCGCGCTCTTTTTGATCATATGAATGTCGATTTTCAGTATATTCGGCTGAATATGGGCGATACGATCCGTACTGCTGAATCCGCTTCCTACATCATCGATCGCAATGAGGCACCCTCTCGAACGGTACAGATCCACAATGGAGCGCAGCTCATCCATCGGGCCATTAAAGCTTTCCTCGGTAATCTCGATGACGATGCGGCGCGGATCAATCCGGTATTTATCGATCAGCTGCAGCGTAAACAGCTCGCCGGATTGCTGATAGCGATGAATCCAGTTCGGCTTTAAATTAATAAACAGCAGCGACTCGGAATTTTCCGCACCCAGCTTGCGCATCGCCTGCTCCCGCAAAATCCGATCGACCGCAATATGATCCTCTACCGAAATGGCGGCGTCTCCAAAAAAAGGGCCCAAGCTTCGCACGCGCTCGCCTGCATAGGCTCTGCCCAGCACCTCATACCCCATAATGGTTCTGGTGTCCATCGCCAGAATAGGCTGATAGAAGGCAGCAAGCTGCTCGCCCTTAAGGCCTAGCGATTCCGGTATCTTTCGCATCGTTTGTCGGTCCTTCATCGCGTGCTCCTCTACATAAAAACGATGTCATATATTCTTCCATTGTTAAAGTTAGACCCTATTGTAGCGGAATCGACATTCGTTGTAAAGAAGCGACAGCGTTCGCTAAGACCGATTTTTCCCCAGCTGTTCGGGCTCCGAATGCCCTGCTCGCCCTATGCTCTAAATCAACCGCACCATATGCGTGACATTATCGCCCTGCGCGACCTCAATGACATGATGCTTCGCGTGATAGGAAACTTTGCCTGCGCCCACCTCGATCAGCGCTTGCTCGCCCAATCCGAAAAACACATCATCGGCCAACGCCTCCATCACCTCGTGCTTTTCTTCTTCTCCCAATGCCTCCCACTCTTCCTTTTCCATTTCAAAGAAAGAGTAGCTTCCCTCAATCGCGCTAACCGCTGTTGTCAGTTCCTTCAATATATCCGCATATTCCCTTGCATGCTTTACGCCCATAATAAGGTTCCACCTTTTCACTGATTTATATGATTCATTTTACCTCATTTTCACAATTTTTAATGCCTTTCTGTTTAAATCCTTTTCAGGTCTAATCTCACCGCCCCCTTCTGTCGATAATATAAATAGAGAACTTTCGAAATTGTATTGGACGGGGTGTATAATGAAAAATTCAACTATTATCGGTATTGTTCTAGCTATCATAGGTATCTTTGGCGGGATGGTCGTCAAGGGAGCTCCAATTTCCAGTCTCTTGAATCCTGCTGCCTACATGATTATCATCTTGGGTACCGTCGCAGCCGTAATGATCGCTTTCCCCATGTCAGAGCTAACAAAAATCGGCAAGCTGTTTAAAATGGTATTTGGCACTCAGAACTTGACTTCACGTGAACAACTCATTACTCAATTTATGGAATGGGCCGGCATTACACGCCGCGAAGGCCTGCTCGCTCTTGAAGCTAAAGTAGATGAAATCGAAGATAATTTCCTGCGTAACGGCATGCGGATGATTATTGACGGCAACGATCAGGAATTCGTTCGTGACGTTCTGCTTGAGGATATTGCCGCTACAGAAGACCGCCATAAAGTCGGCGCGCTTATTTTCACCCAAGCAGGTACATACGCTCCTACACTCGGGGTACTCGGCGCCGTGGTCGGCCTGATTGCCGCCCTGTCGGATATGAGTGACATTGAGAAGCTGTCCCATGCTATCGCCGGCGCGTTTATCGCAACGCTGCTCGGTATTTTCACAGGTTATGTGTTATGGCATCCATTTGCCAACAAACTCAAGAGGCTTTCTAAAGCCGAGGTTCAAATTCGTCTAATGATGGTAGAAGGCTTGCTCTCTATCCAATCAGGCGTATCCACCATCGCAATCAACCAAAAGCTGTCGGTATTCCTGACTCCGACTGAGCGTGAGAAGATGAGGGAGAAGGAGGAAGGGGCCGTTGAGCAAAAAGCATAGGCACGAAGAACATGAGGAGCATGTTGACGAATCCTGGCTCATTCCTTATGCCGACTTGCTCACTCTGCTGCTGGCACTGTTTATCGTATTGTATTCAATGAACTCGGTAGACGTAAAAAAATTCGAGGAAATGAGCAACGCCTTCAATATCGCCTTCACCGGCGGTACAGGCCTGCTTACCGATCCAGCTGCGGTCACTACGGGTGATCAAAGAGACAAGCAGGAGCCGTCACCTAACGATTCAACGCAAAACCCAGCTGCTGGTGATGACGAGAAGGACGATGCGCAGAAGCGCCGTGAAGAGCTGATGAAGCAGGAGCAAGAGGATCTGGAGAAGCTGAAGAAGCAAATCGATGACTATATTAAGAAAAATGGTCTCACCTCCGACCTTGAGACGAAGCTCAACCAGTCCCAGCTGATGATTACTATTAGCGACGAGGCACTGTTCGCATCTGGCAGCGCTGAAGTGAAGGAAGATTCGCGCGAGCTCGCCATTTCCATCGGCACGATGCTCCAGCAGTACCCGGACTACGAAATTATCGTATCGGGACATACGGACAACAAACCGATTAACACCTATCTCTTCAGATCGAACTGGGATTTAAGCACCTCCCGTGCTGTACGTTTTATGGACATTTTGCTTGAAAACCAACAGCTCTCACCGACCAGATTTACCGCAAGCGGCTACGGAGAAAATCGCCCGCTTGCCAGCAACGACACCGAGGAAGGCCGAGCGAAAAATCGCCGCGTTGAAGTATCCATTATCCGCAACTATGTAGATTTGGAGAAAGCGCAGGAGCTTAAAATCAAACCAAAAGAATAACCGGCTTGGCAGCACGAATGGGTAATAGAAAAGCCGTCGCCCCTATGCTTATGCATCGGAAGCGACGGCTTTTTTTGCTATTAATGAAAGTAATCGCATTAGTGCTTTTATTTCGACAGAACATTTTCACTAAACCACTTTCTAAGCTGGTTGATTTGGGCTTGGTGGTAGCGGCTATGGTCAGCCATATGCCACAACCCCCAGCGTATAGTTGCTTGCTTTTCATTTTCATGACCGAAAGTGACAACTTTATCTAGATCAGCATCTATTAATTGTGCACATATGTCTTTCAACATATTTAAAACATCCTCATAGCTGGAAATAAGCGTGTTCAAGGGCATGCCTTGGACCATGGGAAGCCGGTTATTTTCATCTATCATAGGGCCATATTGTTCTTTCAATAACTGCGGAAGCGGCTGTCCTTTTATTCTATAAACCCAGTTCAGATCAACATAGAGGATATGTTTGATTAACTGAGCCGTACTATTTGAATGATGGCTAGGCCCCTTGCTGTCTACTTCCTCTTGCGACATGCCGCTTGTGATGAATTTTAGTCGCTCACTGTTCTCTTTTACAGCGGAATATAGCATCCCCACAATCGGCGACATATTCGCCTCACCTTTTAAATCGTGCAGCATCCTAGCTCAGCCCCTCGTCGTTATTTGCTAGTGTTATAAAAAAAGAAAGCTCCCGAGCCTTCGCTCGAGCTGCTTCCTCCACATGATACGACCATTTCTAACTATTGATTCGATTCTGATTTAGACCCTGCTTGTGCAGACGATGACGGCGACGGCGAAGCTGGCGTATAATCCAGCAGATCAAACAGCTGCGCCTTCTCCAGCTCCGTCAAGTCTCTCCATTCGCCGTTAGGCAGCTCGCCCAGCTGAATGTTCATAATGCGTACCCGCTGAAGCTTACGCACATGGTAGCCAAAAGCTTCGCACATTCTGCGAATTTGGCGGTTGCGCCCCTCGGTCAATACGATGCGGAACACGCGCTCCGCACTGCGCGTCACTTTGCAGGGCAGCGTCATGCTGCCCAAAATTTTGACACCCTCCGACATGCCAATAACAAATGATTCGCTGATCGGACGATCCACGGTCACAATATATTCCTTCTCATGCTTGCCCTCCGAACGCAAAATCGGATTCACGACATCGCCGTCATTCGTCATGAGAATAAGCCCTTCCGAATCTTTATCGAGTCTGCCAATCGGAAAAATCCGCTCCTGATGGTGCACATAATCAACGATGTTGCCCTCAATATGCAGCTCAGTCGTACAAGTGATGCCAGCTGGCTTGTTTAAAGCGATATACACATGCCCCTTATGTTCACCAATACGGTTGCCGTCAATGCGCACATCATCGCCGTGCTCGGCTTGGCTGCCTAGAAGCGCCGTGTGACCATTAATGGTCACACGTCCGTTCTCAACAAGCTTGTCCGCTTCCCTTCGCGAGCAATAACCGGTTTCACTAATAAATTTATTAATTCTCACTTGCGCTCACCTCATTCAAGTATGCCGCTCATTCTGCTGTTCATATTAACCTGCAGCGCTTGCTTTTTCTACTAGTATACCTCCGTCTCCCTCGTCTTTCAAAGCAGGGAGCGTAATCGTCACCGTTGTTCCGGCGTTCACTTGGCTTTGAATATCAATCATGCCTTGATGGCTCTGGATAATACGCTGGCTGACCATCATGCCAAGTCCGGTACCGCTCTCCTTGCCCGTCACGAATGGACTGCCGATTTGCGAAATCAGTTCCTCTGGTATGCCGATGCCTTCATCTGCTATTTCTATCGTAATGTGGCCCGTATTTCGTTTCAAGCGTATGTAAATGGGCCCTCCAGTCGGCATCGCTTCAATCGCATTTTTCAGCACATTAATGAACACTTGCTTGAGCTGATTTTCCTCACAGGAAATCAGGCAGGGCTCTTCGGCGAAAACGGTCAGAAATTCCGCATTATGCAGATGAGCCTCGCTATCGAGAAACAGCAGTACGTCGCGCAGCACCTGCTTAACATCCTTTAAGGTAAACTGTGTCGCCTGCGGCTTGGCCAAAATCAAAAATTCGCTGACAATCAGGTTAATGCGATCCAGCTCCGACAGCATCAAGCTTGTATGCTCGGTATTGCCCGTACGATTTTTCAGTTGAAGCTGGAGAAAGCCTCGCAGCGTCGTCAGCGGATTGCGTATTTCATGGGCGACACCAGCCGCCAGCTGACCAACTGTCGTCAGCTTCTCGGAGCGGCGCAGCAGCTCCTCCATCTTGTTGCGGCTCCTCATGTCGCGAGTAATGCTCGCGAACGCCTTCACCTCGCCCGCGCTATCGCGAATAGGGGATATCGTGACGCTAACGGGGATAATCTCGCCCAACTTCGTTAAACGCTTCGTCTCCTGTGCAGGGAGCACCTTGCCCGCTAGAAGCGAGGCAAGGATCAGCTTCATTTCGCCCCGGTGGCTTTCTGGTATGAGCGTAAGTTGGCTGCCAAGCGCCTCTTCCGCTGTATAGCCATAAAGCTGCTCGAAGGCTTGATTCACTTGAATAATGATTCCCTGCAGATCGACAACATGGATCGCATCACTCGTATGATTAATGAAGGATTGCAGAAAATTTTTCATCCGGCGGTTTTCTTCAAAAGCTTTGCGCAGCTTGTCCATGTAAATGCTGAGATTTTGCGACATCGCGTTTATTTTCACAGCAAGCAGGCCAAACTCATCCCTGCTTCTCACTTTAATGAACGAATCAAAGCGGCCGTGAGACACCTCATTGACCTTCCATAAAATCGATTTAAGTGGACGGAGCAGCATCCCCGACAGCAAATAGCTGCCAAATAAAATAAATAACATAAAGATGCCGGCATATTTCAGCCAATCCTTCACCTTGTACGCAGCCCGATCCTGAAAGTATTCGTAGCTATAGACGATGCGGATAACAGCGGGCTGCATATTTTTATTGCTGTAGTAGCTCTTTAAATAAGCGGCCCCGTCCGTTTCGATTTCATTAACCCGATAAAGACGATCCTTGGCTGTCAGATTAATCAGCTCTTGTTCAAGCTCGGCGTCATAGAGGCTCTGTTTGCCGTAAATAATATCATAGCTAGCTACGCTCGTAATCTGCTCCTCATGTTCCTGAGGCCGTAATATGGTTATATCCAAAATGCGTGCGTCCCAACGCTTCCAGTCTTCAATCAGCTTATTAAGCTGCTCCTCCGTCTCTGCATCAAGAGGCATGCCCGCCGCCAGCTCGTTATTTGATAAAGCCAGCGTCTCGTAGAGCTGTACAGATGCTTTGCTCAGCATGCTGCCAAGATTTTTGTGCATATTGCGAAACATCGAATATTGGTCCACAATAAGTAGGGTAACAAACATGGAGAAGAATGCTATCGCAATCAGTAAGCAGAGCTTGAGTTTGAATGGCACTACGAAGACCACCTTTATCGTCGTAAATTCGAACGACTTATCCACATTTTATAAACAATATACGCTACTTATACACATGCTGGTCGAATATTTTGTGTATAAAAAAGTGTATAACCAGAAAGTTATCCCCAATGTTATCCACCACATGTTAACAACAGAATATTTGTTCGCTGAATAAACGCAATTGATTTTACATATATAGGAGGGATTGCATCATGCTGCAAGAGCAGGAAGACGAATTTTGGATGCAACAGGCTATTGAGGAAGCCAAAAAAGCTGAGCAAATTGGTGAGGTTCCCATAGGAGCAATTGTTGTTAAAAATCATCAAATCATTGGGAGAGGTTACAATCTTCGAGAAACGCAGCATGATCCTACTGCCCACGCCGAAATGGTCGCCATTCGCGATGCATGCAAGGAATTGGACGCTTGGCGGCTGCTCGATTGTACCTTGTATGTAACATTGGAGCCATGTCCAATGTGTGCTGGAGCTATCGTCCAATCCAGAGTGAAGCGTGTCGTTTATGGTACCGGCGATCCCAAAGCAGGATGCGCAGGCACGCTAATGAATTTGCTGCAGGAGCCGCGTTTCAACCACGAAACGGAACTGACTAGCGGCGTATTGCAACAAGAATGCGCCACAATGCTTACCCAGTTCTTCAGGAAGCTGCGACGGAAAAATATATAGTTGACTAGTCGTGTTTACGACGCATGGAAGAACCAATCATCTCATCACGCTGCATCTGTTGAAGGGCAACGATTAGTTGATCTGCTTCCTCGCTAATCGCAAGAACGTCAGGGTCTGTCAGACTACCTCGTGCTTCGGCTATCTCATGGAGCTTTAGCCTTAGCGATTGCAATTGATCGAGTAGAATTATTTTGTCCATAGCTCGCTTCGTGGCCCACTCCTTAAATATAGCGCTCGTGTGGCAATTTTATTTTATTATACGCTTATTCCGGTGGGCTGTTTGTAAAAACGTGTCGACAATCACCTATAATTTTCAGGCAACTTTCGACAAAATCAGGATTAGCTTCCAAAATAGTAGTCCATTATACCCATTTTTAAAGTTTTAATGATTAACCAAATCAGCAACATATTGGTAAACCTGACATTCATGAATGGTTGCTGCTGTTCATTTCTTCATTTGGGAAAGTCATTTTTATTTTCCCGACATGCGATGTCGATTTATCCACCACGATTTTGTCGTAATACATCTTTTTTTGTAAATGAAAGCTGACATTATCATGGAAGGCGCGGCTATCTGTGCCGTATCTTTATGCATTTTGCATAGCATAGAAGTACACCCCTAGGAGAAACCTTGATATAGCTGACATTTTGAAAAAAAGCCCTGCCTCCTGACGGTTATCGCCAAGGGGCAAGGCTTCTCTCGCTTGCAAAATGCTGAAAGCGTTTGTCCCAAACAGATCTTTCATTCTGGAACTATGATTCCGTAAGATTGTAGGAAATCATCTGATCAGCTATGTCCTTCATCGATTGGCTTGAGCTTTGCAGACGCTCGATCACGCTCGTAAAAGCGCTAACCATGGAAGCCTGCTCCTCGGATGAGGCCACAATTTGCGAAATTTCGCGTTCCATGCCTTTTATCGACGTCTGAATATCACCAAGCGCCTTCTCAATTTCTACAGTCGCTTTTTTGGAATCGACGGACAGCTTGCGCACCTCGGTGGCCACGACGCCAAAGCCTGCTCCTGCTTCACCTGCGCGCGCCGCTTCAATTGCTGCGTTCAGCCCGAGCATATTCGTCTGCTCAGATACCTCTTTAATAAAGCCCGCTACTTTGTTGATTTGCTTCGAGTTTTCCGCTGTTGTTTTCGAATTTTCCGAAATTTGTTCACTTGCCGCTTGCAATTCCTCGGAGTGGGCTGCCATTTGCTGTACCATCTGCACCAAATGCTCTGTAATGGAATGACTTTCGCGCACAAGATGCTCCAGCTGATTCTGGTTCGTTAAATTATAAGCAACGCAAAAAACAGCCTCCACCTCGCCATTCTCGTTCTTAAGCGGTATATTTACAACATCCATTGCAATTCCAAACGTTTCCTGGGGAATATGGGTGATGCTTTCCTCCCTGCCATTTTTAAGCGCGGCAAAATTCATAAAACCCTCAGAAAGCGTATCGCCTGTTTTGAAGCCCATATCGACTCCCGGCATAGGCAAATAATAAAGCATATGAGTGCGGTCATATAGAGATAGGCTTGCACTCTCCCGCATCATCTTCCGGATGTAAGGCATGGCGTGGAGCATAGCTTGGACTGAATTCATATTGGTATCCCTCACTGTCTAATTCAAGTTGTTTAATTATATTTCGGTAAAAAAGAACTGATTTTTTAGGTATTTTGAATTATTTTTTATTAAATTTTTAGTAAAAACTCTTTAATCCGTTCGACAATATGTTCCACATGGAACATTATCCTTCGCGAATGCTGTTGAATTCATGATTTGAAAGAAAGCCAAAAGCCGCTTGTTTCGGGAGCTTGCTGCAAGGAGCAAACTCTCAAAACAAGCGGCTTTATGCGACTTCTTACCCCATCATATACCTTCATACAGCTTCAAGCTGGAAAATAACGTTTTATTAGCAAACGAATGAACGGCTTTTTCTTTGCGCACCCTTCGACAATGGCTGCTAAAATAAAATGATACCCGCTGCCCCTGCTCCGGCAATGATAATAAACGGATGCAGCTTAAAGCGCATCAGTAAGAATAAGCTGCCTGCAACGATGAGCAGCATTCCAGCGAACGACCAGCTCAGAATCGCGCCATCATTCGGATATCCGAAATGAATGGCTGCATAGACCATTAGGCCGGTAATCATCGGCTTCAAGCCGTAAAAGGAGGCTGACAGCCATTTATTATTTTGAAGGCGGAGGATAAACGCTGACAGCACAATCATGAGCACCAGCGACGGCAGCACCATGCCAGCAGTCGATATAATCGCACCCGTGATGCCGGCGGTCTGATAACCGATTAACGTCGCCGAATTTGTTGCAATCGAGCCCGGCGCCATCCCGGCAAGGGAGACGGCCTGCTCAAATTCCCCTTGCGTCATCCAGCCTCGGGATAGAGCCTCATATTGAATAATCGGAATAACCGCGTAGCCCCCTCCAAACGACACACAGCCTATTTTCAAAAAAACAATAAACAGCTCTCCGAGCATGCTCCGTCCCCCCTCTCCATTTCCCGTCTAAATGTAGTATTCAATTTCGCTGCTGCTTCTGCTGACAGAAGCTTTCTCCGTCAATACCTTCATCCCCAGCAGCTGCTTGCCCTTCGTGAATATGATGCCTCCAAGCAGCCCCGCCATGACGACGTAAATCGGATTAATCGCAGTAAACAGCAGCACAGCGAGCGTCACAACCGCTACGAACGTCGTCGCAACATCAAACAATGCCGTCCGCGCCATGCGGTAAGCGGCCATCACCATTAAGGCGATGACCGCCCCATGTATCCCTTTAAGCGCCGCCACCAGCTTCGGATGATCGCCAAAGGCGCGTATAAACAAGCCCAGCAGCAAAACGAGCAGCAGCGTAGGGAGCGTTATGCCAACGATGGCGATAATAGCTCCTGCGGCACCGGCCTGGCGATAGCCAACCATCGCTGCAGCATTGACGCCTACACCGCCTGGCGCTGACCCTGCTAGCGAAATGAGCTGCGTCCATTCTTTTTCATCCAGCCACTGCCGCTTCTGTACGGCCTCCCGCTCGATCATCGGCATCATCGCGTAGCCGCCGCCAAACGTTGTAGGTCCAATTCGAAAAAATATCCAAAACAGCTGCAGCAGCATACCCAGCCGTTTATTTTGTCCATTTGCCATGAGGTTCCCTCCATTGATGGGGTGATGCTTTCTCTCTATTATACCACCTTTATTCCATAATGGATTTAACTTATCAAAAAAAGGCTCATCATTTCGTTTTATCGAAGCTATTCGATTGAATTATGAGTGATTTGGGTTGAGTTTATTTCTTTTCGAATAAATGTTCGAAGCAGACGTGAACATAGCGACTGTCCATGAATTACGATATAATGAGGAGTGGCACTTTCATTTTTTTCATCCTACCTATAGTAAGCAGGGATTAGTTATGTACAAAGCGGAACGGAGCGTTCCCTCTCATAAAGAGCTTATTTATACACAAATCGCCGAGCAAGGCACCGTATCGAAAGCGGAGCTGCTGGACAGGCACAAGCTGACGAGCAGTACGCTAACGCGTGTATTGGAGGAGCTTGTGACGGACGGGCTGATTCAGGAGACGGGTCTTGGTCCCTCCAGCGGCGGCAGACGGCCGATTTTGTATCAGATTCATGCGGAGTACCGGTACATTTTTGGACTGGAAATTTCGCGTTTCTCTTCGACATTAGGCTTATTCGATATGCAGCTGAATCAGAAATCACTCGTTCGCTGGCGGATGGATGAAGCGATGACACCGCAGGCGCTGGTCGACTACGCGTCGCAGCTGATGCGTACCCTTCTTCGGGATCACCGGATTGAGCGGGAGCAGATTCTCGGCATTGGCATCGGGGCAGTTGGTCCGCTTGACCGGAGCAGCGGGATGATTTTGGACCCGCTGTATTTTGCCGCCAGAGGCTGGACACAGGTGCCGATTTGTCAGATGTTTGAGGAAGCAACCGGATTCACAGCGTTTCTTGAAAATGGTGCCAACACCGCGCTGCTCGGCGAGCGCTGGGCGCTGCGCCATGAAGACATCGAGCATGCGCTGTATGTGCATGCCGGCGTCAGCCTGCGCTCCGCGATCATGTCGTATGGCCGTATCGTCCATGGCACGATGGATATGGAAGGCTCGATTGGACAGATGATTATTCACACTGATGGGCCTCGGTTGTCTTCGGCGGGCAATTACGGTGCGCTGGAGGCGTACGC
Organism: Paenibacillus sp. Leaf72; assembly: GCF_001422685.1. NCBI lineage: Bacteria > Bacillati > Bacillota > Bacilli > Caryophanales > Paenibacillaceae > Paenibacillus > Paenibacillus sp. Leaf72. Next base: position 60,067 of record NZ_LMLV01000007.1, read on the forward strand.
TTCGATTCAGGCGCTGGAGCATCAGGCACGCTCCCATGCGAAGATGGGGCAGGATTCGCTGCTCAAAGCGTATTCCGTCACGCCCGAGCAGCTGAATTATGAAGTGCTGCTGCAAGCTCTGTCGGCGGATGATCCGTATGTGCAGGAGCTGTTCCAGCAGTCAGCCGTCTATTTCGGCGTCGGCCTGGCGAATTTGATTAATATTTTTCATCCGGAGCTTGTTATTCTGGGCGGCGCTTTAATCAATTCTAAGCCGATGTATTTTCAGACGGCTACAGATACTGCAAAGAAAAACACTTACTACTCCCCCGCCTATGAGCCTAGGTTTTCCAAAGGCCAGCTCAAAGAGGATGCCGTCGTGACCGGCGCGGCGCTGACTGTGCGCAATAAGATGCGGATTTAATAAGCGTGATGAAAATAGTGCAGCAGGGCAGCAAAATGGTTGAGCGGACTGATGAAGTCTCAGTTTAATAGGCTGACCAAACGGTTAGGCAGGCAAGCCTTGTTGCTTGATCCCGCCTTCCATGGTAAAATAATCAATGCTGCGCGCCCGTAGCTCAGCAGGATAGAGCGACAGTTTCCTAAACTGCAGGTCGTACGTTCGAATCGTATCGGGCGCGCCATAACAAAGTCTTCAAAACCTTTATTCTATAAGGGTTTTTCTTTTTTTTACACCAGAATCAAAATGGGCTTTATTCTGTTTGGTGCCCAGTTGGGAACAAATTAGTGCCGTTTTTCTCAACTGTATTGCACGCATTTCAATAGCAAAGAAGCCCCATTAATCTAATGATTTCTGGGGCTTCTGCAATTCCAAGCCTATTCAATCAATACCCGGACTGGCTCCGCATTTCAACTTACTACCTATCTAACAGTTCATTTAAGCATACAGCCCCATGCTCACGCACATTCACGACCAGCACAGGCGTGTCCAGCATTCCGCCAATCCATGACATATACGCTTCCGCATGCTCGTTAGGAATAATGGTCAAAATCACTCCAGCGAATCCTCCGCCATGAACTCGGCATGCGCCATCGCCGATTTTTTTCAAATAGTTTTCAGTAAGGGACAGGGCGATAGCGATCTCCTGATTTTGAATAGCCCCGCTTTGATATACATTTTGAAGCCATTTCCAAGATGAATTCCCCGAAGCCGTAATGAGCGTCAAGAAATCATTGAACCTGCCATCCTCAAGTGCCAGCACCTGCTCATCGACGCGCTGATTTTCCGCAAAGAAATGCAAGGCGCGCAGTACAGCCCGGTCTCCAGCCGCTTCTCTAACCGCCTTCAAATTAGCGTAAATATCCTCTGGCGCTAAATCACGGCAGACCGAAGCTCCTAGCGCTTTGGCCACCGCATACATCTCATTAGGTACCGCCGCATAATCTTCCGTTAAATCAGCATGATTTCCGCCTGTATTTACAATGACCAAGGAGTAGCCATTTTTCTGAAAATCCCAACGCACGGGCTTAATAACAGGCTCCTTAGGCGTCTCAAAATCAATCGCGATTAAACCGCCATAGGCGCAGGCCATTTGGTCCAGCAGGCCGGACGGCTTATTCCAATAGCGATTTTCAGCAAATTGGCCGACTTTAGAGAGCGACACAGCATCAAGCTTTCCATCATTATAATAATGATTTAGAATCGTGCCGATTAGCATTTCGAAAGACGCAGAAGAGCTTAATCCCGATGCAGCAAATACGTTGCTCGATATATAAGCATGGAAGCCGCCTACTTGAAAGCCCGCATTAATGAATCCGGCTGCAATGCCGCGAACCAACGAGGTCGTGCCATCGTCTCCAGACCGAGGCTGTATATCCTGAAGATCAATCACATATTTCGTTGCATAGCCTTCCGAGAAAAAGGTAATAACAGGCTCGTCCACCTTCACCGCCGCCCCAATCGTATCCAGCGTAATGCTTCCCGCTAGAACCTTGCCGTGATTGTGATCCGTATGGTTGCCGCCAATCTCACATCTTCCAGGGGAGCTAAACAGTCCAATCTCCTGCTCTCCGAAATACGTCTGAAATTGCTCAACAAGCGATTGATACCGGTTAGTTTGCTCTACAAGCTGCTGCTTGCCATACATTTGGACAAGCAGCTCCTGTCCCTCGGCCGTTTGCAGCCTTTTTAGCATTTGATTACTCATCTTAATTCCTCCTATATGTCACCTTTAATTGACTTAATAGACTTGATTAACTCGATAAACTTGAACCATACTCTTATCTACAGCCGCTTCATCACAATTATCTCAAATTATGTCCCTATATAGTAGGGCACGAATGCAAGATATACGCTCTTCTTAAACGCCTAGTCCATCCTCCCCAATTCACGCCTCACATAGGAATATTTAACTATTTTTTACAAATTCATATCACTATAGCAGATGTTCACATGCTAGAATATGGACGAACGCTAAGATTAATGATTCATGGGAGGAATGGAATTGATGAAGCTTATACAACGGAAGTCATCCTTGTCACACAAATGGATCAAGTCGCTTATCGCTCTATCTGTCGCTATTCCGCTGCAAGCTGGTTTATGGGGCGGTACGACTGCGGTTCACGCCGAAGGCCCTGCAGATCCGGCCCCTTTTATCCACCCTAAAGTCGTGAACGAAAACGCTGGAAAAAAGATTTTGTTCGACAATACCCACGCCCAGACTGCTGGAGCAGCAGATTGGGTCATTGACGGCGGCTTCTCTGATTTCGGCGACGCACTCGCTAATGATGGCTATTATGTTCAAGAGCTTCGCAAAACAACCCCATTTACCTACAATGATTTGAAAGATTACAGCGTATTCGTCATCGCAGAACCCAACATCCCTTTCAAAGCAACAGAACAAGCTGCTATGACGCAGTATGTAGAAGGCGGCGGCAGCATTTTCTTCGTTGGCGACCACTACAACGCCGATCGCAACAAAAACCGCTGGGACGGCTCCGAAGCGATCAACGGCTACCGCCGTGGTGCATGGACAGATCCGGCAAAAGGCATGAGCGCTGAAGAGCGCAGCTCAGAGGCCATGCAAGGCGTAACCAGCTCAGACTGGCTGTCCGACCATTTTGGCGTTCGCTTTCGCTACAACGCGCTTGGCGACATAAGCGCTAATCAAATTGTACCGCAAGAGCAGGCCTTTGGCATCACCGCTGGCGTATCCGCAGTTGCGATGCATGCGGGCTCCACGCTTGCGATTACCGACCCAACCAAAGCCAAAGGCATTGTATATTTGCCACAAACGAATCAAGCTTGGGGCAGCGCCGTAGACCAGGGCGTATACAACGGCGGCGGTGTCGCTGAAGGGCCTTATGTCGCTGTCTCCAAGCTGGGAGCAGGCAAGGCCGCTTTTATCGGGGACTCCTCTCCGGTTGAAGATGCTTCTCCAAAATATTTGCGCGAGGAAACCGGAGCGCGCAAAACGACCTACGACGGCTTTAAAGAGGAAGATGACGGCGTATTGCTTGTGAATTTGGTCAATTGGCTCGCTGAGCAGGAAAGCTACACGAGTCTAACTGAGGTTGACGGGCTGCAATTGGACAGCGCTACGGCACTGCTGCCTTTTGAGGACCCTACCGCTTCGACGGAGCCGCAGCCGGAACCATGGTCCGCGCCAAGCGCAGGCTACAAATGGTACGACCGTTCTACGTTTAAGCCTGGCTCGTACGGCGGCCCAACAGCGAGCGCCAATGCCGCTTACAGCTTCGTCAAGCAGGCGACGCTTCCGAACGCGCAGGATTTTCAAATTCGTGTTGTCGCCGACAATTTGCCTGCCAATACGACCATATCCGGCTTTAGCGCCGGCATTTATTTGACCGGAGGCACGCAGGTCGCCATGGTTCAAAATGAAAATGGCACCTGGCCGACTGCCTACGGCTACAGCTCAGCTTTTAGTGTCACATCGGACAGCAAAGGACATGCCTTTAAAGATTTGACCGTCCGCATTAAATCTGGAACGTCCGGTGCAGCCAGCTTGCGCCTGCGCTTGAACGGAAGCAATCTGATTACGAACGCAGTAACCGTAGGCAATGTACCGGCAGAGCCGCTTCCTGAAGAGGAAGGTCCGATCCCTGCTCTGGTTCCCATTACGGAAGCTCGTAATAAGCCAGTCGGCTCGACCGTAACGGTTGAAGGAATCGTGACGACGGAGCCGGGCGCATTTGGCGGACAAGCTTTTTATTTGCAGGATGACTCAGGCGGCCTTTATGTGTTCCAAAGCGCAAGCGGCTTCCATCAAGGCGACCGCATTAAAGTGACAGCCGCTACAGCTCTATACAATTCGGAGCTTGAGTTGACCGATGTTATCGCTATCGAAAAAACCGGCACAGCGCCGCTGCCAGCCCCCCTTGCAGCAGACCGCGTCTCGGCAAATAACCAGGGTCAGCTTGTTCAGCTTTCAGAAGTAACGATTCAAAATTTGACGAGTGCAACGCCAGTCGGTTCTTTCGAGTTTGACGCCGTCGATGCTGCCGGAATCAGCAACCATATCCGCGTAGACACACGCACTGGCTTATCGCTAGCTTCCTTCCCTTATGTCGAAGGCCAGCAGGTTAGCATTACAGGCGTTGCCGCTATTTTCAGAGATGTCTTTCAATTGAAGCCACGCGGGCTTAGCGATTTCACCCTGCAAGGCGATACAGCCACTCCGGAGACAACGGCTTCCCTTTCCGCTTCGCCTAATGAGGCGGGATGGCTGAACCAAGACGTTTCCGTAACCTTGACAGCAACCGATGACGCAAGCAGCACCTCCCCTCTTCGCACAGAATACGCCGTGAACGGGAGTGTCTACCAAGCCTATGAAGCACCATTTCTTATTAATGAGGAAGGAAGCTCTGTTATTTCTTTCTTCTCTACAGATGCGGCTGGCAATAAAGAAGCGGTGAAATCTGTAACGGTCAAGCTGGATAAATCAGCACCCGACGTGATTTTAACGCAGTCCGGAGGCGCGATAGCTGATGCTTCCGAGACGGATACGCTTATTTTTGCGCTGAGCAGCTCGGATGCCTTGTCTGGTATTGCTAGCGAGCAGCTGCTGCTGGACGGCCAGCCTGTTAACAGCCCTTATTCCATTACAGGCTCTGAGCTTGGCATTGGCACTCATAACGTTGCTTACTCGGTAACGGATTTTGCCGGCAATCAAGCTTCCCTGCAAGCTTCTTTCCGCATTACCGGGCAGCCGCTTGCGGTAGGTGCTCCTGGAATGCCTGTGCTTTCGAGCAACAACGGCTATGATACAGGCTTGCAAGACGGTGACTATACGATTTCCTTGAATATGTGGTGGGGCAACAATGGGACGAGCTACAAGCTTTATGAAAATGGCGAGCTTATAGACAGCCAGACGCTGCCTGATGTCTCCCCCTCTGCCCAATTTGCCCAAACCCATGTAAGCGGCAAGGCCAATGGAACTTACACGTATACCGCTGAGCTTACGAATGCCAAGGGGACAACCCGCAGCGAGGTCTTAACGGTACGGGTGACCGATGCGTCTCCGGGCAAGCCTGTGCTGTCGCAAGACAACTGGGACGGTGACGGCCAATACAGCATTACCATGAATATGTGGTGGGGAACGAACGCGACGGAATACCGTTTGTACGAAAATAACGAGCTCATCGATACCCAGTCGCTGAAAGCAGCTGCTCCTGCCGCTCAACATGCCGTAACAGCACTGTCTGGCCGCCAGCTTGGGTCTTACGAATATCGGGCCGAGCTTGTGAATGCAGCAGGAGTGACAACGAGCGAAACGATAACCGTTCAAGCAAGCGTAAACGGCTGAAGCCGTCCTTTGGCGGCAAAGCTATCGTTTCGCGGAGAAATATAGAGAAAGAGGATAAAATAATCATATAATTTCCTATATTTCAAGGTGAAACGGCTGTCGTCGTCCTTGGCGACGCGGCGCGTTTCATTCCGGGAAAAATAGAGATAGGATAACGAAAGAATATCCTTTCCTATATTTTTAAAAAATAGTTCTGCCTATTCTGGCGACAAGCTCCCAGTACCGGACAGCAGCGCTTGCTCATCCATTCTTGCTCACAAATTCAGCTCTCGCGATTCCTTTATGGAAACACGAGAGCTTTTTTATTTAGCAACGGTATTTGACGCACACAAACCTTTACCCTGCTGTAACCTTCCAATTCCCCGCGCGAGGGGCATCCAGCGGCTGATGCTTGCGGATGTAATTTTCGGCGAGCATCGCCATATCCGTATCACCGGCAAAAAGAACAGGCTTTCCTGCATACATCGCGTAATTGCCGCCGCCAGCCGCACGATAGCTGTTCATTACAACCGAATACTGAGCATCCATCTGCAAGGGCTCTCCATCGCGATCAAGCTTGACCACCCGGCTTCCCTCCGGCCGCGTAATATCCAGCTCATAGTTGATGCCTGCCCACATGTCGTAGTTATAATGCTGCGCCTTCGGCTCCATGTACAATGGATTTACAATAATCTCCCCCTGATCGTCCAGTGAAAAATAACACGCAGCCTGCTCCAACGCAGCCCGAATGTCCTGCCCGCTTAGCTCCAGCACCGTCAGCGTGTTGGGATAAATAAAATTCGAGAGCACATCCCGCATCGTTACCTTGTTCCCAAAACCGCGCGCCTCCTCGCTTAGCAAAGCAGCGTTAGAAAGCTGTGCTCCCGTAGCCTCCATCTGGACCTGATGGACAAAAGCAAGGAACGGATGGGCAGCCAGCCTCAGCTCAGCTGCATTCTGGATCGACAGATCGCCAATGATTTCGCCAATCGGCTGATCCAGCCAAGCTTGTGCACGTCGCTCCAGCTCATCGGTAAGCGTAAGAACGGCGGCGTCAGGCAAGGCAGACTCCTCTGGATAAAGCAGCTCGGCTCGCTTGCTCTTAATTTCCCAGCGGCCTTCTGGCTGCCGCTCCAGCTGCACCGCAACATGAGCAGCAGATGATCCGTTATAACCCGTCTGCACAATCGTGACGCCATGCAGCTCCTCCGCAAACGACCGATGCTGATGCCCGGTCAGCAATACATCTATGCCTTCCACCTCGCGGCAAATGGCATAGGCTTGATTTTCACCCGTCAGCGGTTCGGCTGGTTGACCTGTTTCTAGATCATTTTCGAAGCCTCCGTGATAGCTGACTATAACGAGATCCGGCTGCTCCTTGTCGCGTATGTGCTGAACCCATGTCCGAATCGTCTCTAATGCATCAAGAAAACGCAGCCCTTTCATATTCTGAGGCTGCTCCCAGTTGGGGATGTAGTGGGTTGTAGCCCCAAGCAGAGCGACTTTTACGCCAGAAGCCATATGCTTCATGATGTACGGAGGCCCAAAAGCGGGCTCGCCACTTTGTTCATCGACGATATTAGCCGACAGCCATGGAAATTTTGAAGCCTGAACAGCACGGTTCAGCATATCCAGGCCGTAATTAAATTCATGATTGCCCATAACAGCAGCATCATAGCCAAGCTCATTCAACACCTCTATAAAAGGATGCGTGTCATAGCTGTCTTGAAAGGTAGCAGCGTAGGAAGCCAGCGGCGAGCCCTGCAGCAAATCCCCATTGTCCACCAGCAGCAGCTCAGGCGCCCGTTCGCGTTCCTGCTTAATTCGCGCTGCCAATAAAGCCAGTCCGTTATGGCTGTAGGCATTGGTCGGGTAATGGATCGGACGGATCGCGCCGTGCAGATCACTCGTCAGTATAATTTCGCAGGTGTACTTGTTCGTTTGCGTCAACATAAACCTCTCCCTCGTTGCAGCATCATTTTTTTCCAATGTAACTATTCTAGCAAAATCATTTTCAACTTAGCAGTGCATAAGCTTGTTTTACAATTAATTCATTTATCGTTGATACTCCGCAAATATAAATTGAATATAGTAAGCAAGTGTCAAAAAATACAATCTCTTGGAGGGTTTTTGATTGAAAAAGATGTATGCCTTTATGTTGCCTCTGTTACTGACTACGCTCTTGCTTGGAGCTTGCGGAACGAACAATACGACTGGTTCGGCTGGTACCGAATCCGCTAGTCCTAGTTCAAGCCCATCTACAGCTGCCTCAACTGAGCCAGCACCAACAGCTAGTGCAGACACAGGCTATGTGCCAACAACACTGACTGTCCAATTCGTCCCTTCACAAAATGCAGATACGCTGGAAGCGAAAGCAAAGCCGCTTGAGAAGCTTCTGGGAGACAAGCTTGGCATTCCGGTAAAGGTCAGCGTGTCGACTGACTACAACACAATCATTGAAGCAATGGCATCTAAAAAGGTAGACGTTGGCTTCCTGCCTCCAACTGCTTATGTACTGGCTAAAGAAAAAGGCGCAGCTGAAGTTATTTTGCAGGCGCAGCGCTTTGGCGTAAACGATGAGACTGGCGCTCCTACGGACCAGCTTGTTGATTTCTACAAGTCCTTGATTATTGTGAAAAAAGATTCGCCGATTCAATCGGTTGAAGAGCTTAAAGGCAAAAAAATCGCCTATCAGAACGTGACGTCATCCGCTGGTTTTGTATGGCCGGCCGCCCTGCTGATGGACAAGGGTCTGAACCCGCTTAGCGATGTGCAGCCTGTAACGGTTAAAGGCCATGACCAAGGTGTTATTGCGGTAATCAATGGCGATGTGGATGCGGCGGCGATTTTCCAAGATGCGCGCAATACCGTCATGAAGGATTTCCCTACCGTGTTTGAAGACACGCGTGTGCTTTCGTTTACAGAAGCGATTCCTAACGATACGATTTCCGTTCGTTCCGACATGAGCGCGGAATGGTCTGCTAAAATTACGCAAGCTTTCATTGATATCGGCAAAGATACAGAAGGACATGCCATTATTAAAGAAATTTATTCCCATGAAGGTTATGTGCAATCCGATGACAGCAAGTTCGATATCGTTCGTCAATATAATGAAAAAGTAAAAACAGAGTAGTACGATTTTTCGTCCTGCACCGTGCGGCACAAGGCGAGCCAGTTCAGCGCAAGCGTGCGCTGTGCTGGCTTGTTGCATTGATTGCATTGTTGCCCGCCGCTATTCTCGCACCGAACTTGAACCGAAAGGATTGACGTCATGATTGAGCTTCGTCAAGTATCTAAAGTGTATCCCAATCAGACCAAGGGCCTGAATAATATTAATCTCACCTTCGAACAAGGCGAGTTTGTCGCTGTTGTCGGATTATCGGGTGCAGGCAAGTCTACGCTGCTGCGCTCGATTAATCGGCTGCACGACATTAGCGAGGGCGATATCCTCATTAACGGCAACTCGATTACGAGTGCTCAGGGCCAGAATCTGCGAATGATCCGCCGCGACATTGGCATGATTTTTCAAAGCTTCAATCTCGTCAAACGTTCTACCGTGCTGCGCAATGTGCTGGCAGGGCGCGTCGGCTACCACTCCACTCTTCGTACGATATTGGGCCGTTTTCCCAAAGAGGATGTGGATTTGGCGTTTGAAGCGCTGGAGCGGGTCAACATTTTGGAAAAAGCTTATTCCCGCGCCGACCAGCTTTCCGGCGGACAGCAGCAGCGTGTCGCGATAGCACGCGTGCTGGCGCAAGAGGCCAAAATCATTTTGGCGGACGAGCCTGTCGCTTCGCTAGATCCGCTTACTACAAAGCAAGTCATGGATGATTTGAAGCGAATTAATCAGGAGCTGGGCATTACGACGATCGTTAATCTTCATTTTGTCGATTTAGCTAGGCAATATGCGAAGCGAATTGTCGGGCTGCGGGCAGGCGAGGTCGTATTTGATGGCCCTGTAGCTGAAGCTACAGACGAGCGGTTTGCTGAAATTTATGGCAGGCCTCTTCTTGAAGGCGAGCTGCTGGGAGAGGTATCGGCATGAAAAGCCCGCTTGAGACTGGAACAAGCCAGGCGCCCCGTCCCCTGCCGCCTACGCGCACGAAGCATGTGCTGACTACGCTGCTTATTTTGCTGCTGCTCTGGGGCAGTGCCGTGCAGACGGAAGTGAGCTTTAAGGAGCTGATTGAGGGCTTTCCGAACATGTTAGATCTGCTGCGCGAAATGTTTCCTCCCCGCTGGACCTACTTTGATAATATCGTGGACGGCATGCTGGAGACGATTCGCATGGCACTAGTAGGAACAACGATTGGGGCGATTATAGCCATTCCGGTGGCATTGCTGTGCGCGGGCAATTTGATGCCGCATCGCTGGGTGTATTATCCGGCACGATTTTTGCTCAATTTGGTAAGAACGCTGCCTGACCTGCTGCTCGCCGCCCTGTTCGTCGCGGTCTTCGGGCTTGGGCCTGTGCCGGGCATTCTCGCGCTTGCTGTTTTTTCGGTCGGTTTAATCGCCAAGCTGACTTATGAGACATTGGAAACGATAGACCAGGGACCGCTTGAAGCGATGACGGCGGTTGGGGCCAACGCTATTCAGCGCATCGTATTTGGAGTGGTGCCGCAAATTTCGGCTGCCTTTATGTCGTACGTGCTGTATACCTTCGAAATTAATGTGCGGGCAGCCGCCATTCTCGGCCTTGTCGGGGCTGGCGGCATCGGCTTGTTTTATGAAGCGACGCTTGGCTTTCTCGAATATGACAAAACCGCTGTTATTATATTATTTACACTGGTCATTGTTCTGTTTATTGATTTTGCAAGCACGAAGCTGCGGGAGAAACTACTATGACGACGAAAAATGGGGATTACCTCATCCAAAAACCGCGGAAAAACCCGCTTCGGTGGCCGATTATTATTGTGCTTGCGCTCGTTTACATTTGGGCGTTCTCTGGCGTTCCGTTTACTGGCTTTAAAGAGACCGCGGGTCAGATCATGAAGTCGATTATGGCGGGCATTTTTTCTCCCGATTGGGGTTATGTATACTTGCCTGAAGGCGAGGATTTGCTGCGGGGGCTGCTGGATACGCTGGCTATTTCGATACTCGGTACGGTGATTTCGGCTGTGCTTTGCATTCCGTTCGCCTTCTGGTCCGCTCGCAATATGAGCAAATATCGGCCGATTTCCGGCTCGGGCAAAATCATGCTCAGCTTCATCCGGACGTTTCCGGAAATTATTATGGCCATTCTGTTTATTAAAGCGGTCGGCCCCGGCTCATTTGCCGGCGTTCTTGCCCTCGGACTGCATTCGATTGGCATGCTCGGCAAGCTGTTTGCGGACGATATTGAAAATATTGATTTCGGTCCTTCCGAAGCGCTGCTCGCTTCCGGAGCGACGCGTTTGCAGCAGCTTTGGTTCGCTGTGCTGCCTCAAGTGCTGCCAGGCTTTCTGAACTACACGCTGTACCGCTTTGAAATTAACGTCCGCTCGGCCACGATATTGGGTGTCATTGGCGCTGGCGGAATCGGCACGCCGCTGATCTTCGCGCTGAGTACCCGAAGCTGGCCTAGGGTCGGCATTATTTTGCTCGGCATCGTTATGATGATTACCGTTATTGACCTCATCTCCGGCTATGTTCGCAAGAAGTTGGTGTGAGGCAGCATAGGCGGTAGCAGGGGCCAGCGAAAGCAGCCAGTTGCCTGAGTGAAGTGCAACCCTTAGAGTAGACATTGGAAAACCCATATGGGAACCAATGATGCTTTAAGGGGTACTTGTATAAGGAATGGCTCCAAATTAAATAACAACCGACAGAACACATACTAAATTTCATGAAAAACTTACCACACATTCATAGCGACTAGCAGTATGAAGAGCCAGTCTCCAATGGACTGACTCTTCACCATGTCAATTTAGCCTTGTTTTTTTAGTGCGATGATTTCAGCTTCAGACAGTCCGGATGCCTTAGCTATAATAGCTGTATCAACTCCAAGCTTGAGAAGTTCCAGAGCCATCTGGGCCGCTTTCCTTTTCTCGCCTTCAGCTAACGCTCCTTCAATCATTGAAGCTTCGTCATGAAGATACTTTTGTCTGTCTTCGTACAATCGGCGGGCCTCGGCATCCTGACTAAGAAATTCTAACGTGTCCATTGCTTTCCTCAAAACAGGCTCGTTCATCGTCAGCACCTCCCAATTGGATTTATCGACACCTTTCAAGAAGAGTAACCAGTTGACCAGTCCACCGCTCTCCACAGGAGCCGCATGATCGCTAAGCTTGGGCAATTCGAGAAAATGCAGTTCCATGTCATCTATAAGCGGTATACCACTTCGATCTTCACGCAAATGAAAAACGTTATGATATTGGTTGTTGGGCAGGAACGAGTAGTTCAGGATGTTGATAGTTACACATTTCTTCAACACTTTATATGATTGGCCCTCTTGAAGCTGTCCGCTGTATAGCTTGCTCCAGTAAAAGAGGGTACGTTTCTCGGTATCGTATTTGTTGAATAATTGCATTTCAACGTTGATAAGTTCCCCGTCCGTTGTTTTGCCGCGAATGTCCAATATCGACTGTTTGTCGCGGGGGGCATCTTTTTCGGTGTAAGGATTCAGCAGGATGATTTCTGTCAAAGGCGGTCTGTCAGCTTCTAAAAAGGTCTTGTTCAAGAAGGCAAGCAGAACGTCGCGGTTTTCCTCACTGCCGAAAATCCGTTTGAATAAAAAGTCATTACGGGGATCAAGCAGTTCATTCATCTGCATTCAGCTCCAATCAGTAATAGTATATCATGCTCACAGGTTCTTAAACACACCAAGCAAGCAGGCACGCAAAAATGAATTCGCGTACCAGCGTGAACTATTGTATTTTAATGTTGCAGAGTATTCGATTCGTCCGAGTTTACCCTAAAAACTGATACGGGGAACCGTACCATAAGTAAAGACTAAAACTTTTCTTAGGGGAACTGACCCAACAATACAATTAACCAAAATAACAACACTAAGTGATATATATACTCGTGTTGCTATCGTGTTTCAATACCCAAACTTCTATTACATACATGCTTTTGTTAGATGCTAAAACGATTTAAAATATTCGGATATCACGAATCCCCTTGTCCGAACAAGCTCTCGATCAGCTCCCATGTCTTCGAATGTGAAGATACATTAAAATCCTCCGCCGCCAATAACGTCAGTACGAACAAAAATCCAGCGATAACAAGCAGACTTATTTTCTGCCACCGCTTGTACATCGACATAAATCTCGGATAAATCAGCGAAATCGTAAAAATAATCATGACAACGATGGCTAGTATTTGCAGAGCTATGCGCATGGCGGGTTCTCCTGTCCTATCTTATACCTGATCAATTAAGCTTAAAGCTTCATCACCACATTTCAAAGGGAATAGGGACCTAAACCTTCCTATGAAAAATAAAGCACTCCTGCCGTTTTTAAGCCCCACCATACTTGAAAACCAAACCTCTTGTCCTGGTTATCCAATTGTGTGCCTTATTCAATGCCAACAGCCTGCCTTTGCCGGATTGATCCGACCAAAGCAGGCTGCTGCTCTTCCTATTTGGTTACGTTAACCTCCATTTGGCTGCTTTCCGTGATGCCGCTATCGTTGGATAGCTCGACGCGGTAAGTGTAACTGCCTACAGCGCGGTCCGTTATTGTCGTAGATGCGCTTTGAGCGCTCGGCGTATTTGCCGTCAGCGTCTGCGTATCAATCAGCGTACCATTTTCATACAAACGGTATTCGGTGGCGTTCGTTCCCCACCACATGTTCATCGTCACCTTGTAGCTGCCATCCCCGTCCCAGTTGTCATTGGACAGCACAGGCTGGCCGGGAAAAGCGTCCTTAACCGTTACAGTATGAGGGGTACAGCTCGTCGTACCGAAGGAATTAGTCAGCTCGCAAGTATACGTATAGGTACCGTTTGCTTTTCCGGTAATATCTACGGACGCCGACTGCGCAGACGGCGAGTTGTCCGTTAACACCTTGCTAGCAATGAGCTCCCCATTCTCATACAGCTTATATACCGTACCATTTTGCCCATACCACAGGTTCATGGTGATTTTGTAGCTGCCATCCAGCAGCCCATTGTCATGACCGTTATTGTCGGACAGCACCGGCTTGCCCGGAATATCCGTTGCCTTCTCGGCTCCTGTCACTGTAATGACGACGGTTTGCGTCGTTTGCAGCCCTGCCTCATTGAGCGCTGTCGCTGTAAAGGTATGCGTTCCAGCCCGGCCAGCCATGGACAGAACGTCGCCATTTACCACTGGATCGCCGTCAAAAGAAAGCGTCAGGCTCCGAATGCCTGATTCCGGATCTTCCGCCGTTACCGCCACCGTCCAGCTGTCGGCTTCGGTCATCTGCTGCGGCGGCAAGCCTGTAATAACAGGAGGGGTTGTATCCTCTTCCTCCTGCGGCGCACCCACATACTGAATGCGCGGCATTGGCGGCTCCTCCATACCTGCACCTAGATAGAAGCTAGTGTGCGGCGGCTGATTGTAAGCTACATTTTGCCATGCAATGCCAAGGCGATATACAGGATCATGCATCAGTGTTCTAATCCGATGCTCGGTTACATCGGTCGTCGTATAAATACGAAGCTCCGAGCTGTCTGTAGAACGCCACATCACTTCCTCACGCCAGTCGCCGAATAGATCGGCCTGCAAGCTCGGATTGGCCTTCGTCGAGTTGTTCGAGGAAGCGCCAGTCGCTGTGAGCAGATTGACCGTCGTTTCATTGACATAATCCCACTTGTCGATCCGATTGCCATCCTGCAGCTCGCGCAGCAAATCGCCATCCCACCATACGCCAAAGTTAGTCGAGGAAGGGATTTTAGTCGTGATCAGCTCGCCGCGTGCATTGTACAACCCGGTGATGGGAATGTGCTGCTCATTCGTAATCGTTGCAGACCACATTTCTTCACCAATATGGTTGGGATCAATTTCTGCTGACAGTCCGCGTCCGGTATCTATGCCGGTGAAGACGCCCCAAAGAATTTCTCCCGTCGCTGCATCGCGCATCTCCATGCCATATTTGGAATCTGTATGCTCATGCACGCCAAACACTTCCAGTCCCGGACGGGTAGGGTCCAAATCGCCAAAATGCAAAGCATCGCCATGACCAAGCCCTGTGTTGTATAGCGGTTTGCCATCATCGTCAATCGCCATCGCGCCAAACGTAATTTCATCCTTGCCATCGTTGTCTACATCGCCAATCGACAAGTTGTGGTTGCCCTGCCCGGCATAGGAGCCGTAGCCTTCGGTATTTGAATCAAATTTCCACTGCTGCGTCAGTTTTCCGTCACGGAAATTGTAGGCAGCCAACACCGTTCTTGTATAGTAGCCACGGCTGAAAATAACGCTCGGATGCTCACCGTCCAAATAGGCGACGCCCGCAAGAAACCGGTCGACTCGGTTGCCATATGCATCGCCCCATGCGCCGACATCGCCGCGCGGCGGATCATAGGCAACGGTATCCAGTGCACCGCCAGTCAAACCATTGAATACGGTCAAAAATTCCTGCCCCAGCAGCACGTAGCCGCTGCTATTGCGGTGATCGGCACTCGGATCGCCAATGACGCGGCCCAGGCCGTCAATCGTTCCATCGGCTGTTTTCATCGTTACTTCAGCGCGTCCATCTCCATCAAGATCGTAAACCATGAACTGCGTATAATGGGCACCGGAGCGGATATTTGGCCCCATATTAATGCGCCACAGCCGTGTTCCGTCCATTTTGTAGGCATCCAAGTAGACGATGCCTGTATAGCCTGCCTGCGAATTATCCTTGCTGTTGGATGGTGTCCACATGAGTACAATTTCCAGCTCGCCGTCCCCGTCAAGATCGCCAACGCTCGCATCGCCCGCATTGTACGTGTAAGGCTGGCCATCCTTTGTATAATCGTCGGCTGGCTTTTGCAGCGGAATGGACAAATACGATTGTGTCCACACGCCGAAATCGTCAGTCGCCGGCTTCTCCACGCCGTTCAGAACAGCCGTCACCTGATAAATGGAGCTGTCTGTTCCTTCCGTATCGAGCAGGTTCGTGCTGCCTGTTATCGGCTCCGCATTCACTTTGCTGCCATCGCGGTACACATTAAAGGCTATGGATGATGGATCAAGCCCAAGCATTCTCCAGCCAATGTAGTTGCCTTCAGCCTTCTTCACCGCAACCGGAGCACGGTCCAAATACTCCATATTGCGATACAAAGTCGTTACGGCAGACGTCTCCAAGCTTTGGGACAGCTCGGAAATGCCGCCCGCATTCACAGATGCAGCCTTATAATAGTAAGGAATCGTCGTCAGCACCGTTGTGTCCGTATAGGCGGCTTCCGCAGACTTGCCAATTAGCGTGTAATCGCCATCCACCTTGGTTGCCCGGTAAATATAGAACACTTTCGCATTGCTGACCGCATCCCAGCGGAATGTCAGGTCATTTTTATTCGTTTCCACAAGCGTGAGGCCTGTCGGAATGGCTGCCGTTGGCACATTTGGATCAACCATCGACACAGCAAGCGCATTGGAGGCCACCGACTCAAGCCCCGTATGGTCAACGGCTGTCACCGTATACACATAATCCAGACCGACATCAGCTGTCGTATCGGCAAAGCTAAGCGCTGCCGTCTCGGTCAAAAGCTCTGCACTAGCGGCTACAGCAGCCTGACGGTAGACGCGGTAGGCCGATGCGCCTTCCACAGCGTCCCATGCCAGGGCAGCCGTTACAGGCTCGTTCTCAAGCTCCAGTTCCGTCAGCGCTAGACCTGTCGGTGCCAGCAGCAGCGGCGTAATTTCCAGACCATTCAAATGAGCCGTTTGGCCGCTGAATACGAGGTTCATTTGACCATCCTTCACGGCAATCTGATTGAATACCCGCTCGGCAATAGACTCCTTGCCGGACGTAATCGTGCCGTAATCCTTCCCTTCAATATTGACATTGGTACGTGTCGAGCCAATCCAATCGCCCGTATACGTTTTGACCGAATAGGAACCGTTCGGCAAATCGACCTTGAACTCATAGCTGGCATTGAAATAAGCCACAAAATCGCGTCTCAGGTCGTCCGTTCCCGCCCCCCGGTCGCGGTCAATCATGCCTGTGCTGTTCGTCAGCCCATAGCCGAGCTCAGGTGTATACAGCACATTGCGCGTAACTTCGGTGTACCCAGCAGCAACGGGTGCTCCTACCGGACCGAAATCAAAACGGTACTGCGCCGATTTGGTCGTGATCGATACTTCGCTGGATGGCAGCGATTCGCCGCGGCCATTAACAGCCGTTACCCGCACGTTATAAGACTTTCCTTCCAGCATTCCGCCGATGGTCAGGGTTGGCACCGTCGCTGTGCCAATCATTGCGTAAGCCGAATCAGGCTCGGAAGCCAGCTTGCGGTAAATTTTATAAATATCGGTGTTGTCCGAAGCGTTCCACTTCAGCACAGCACCGGCGTTGCTGACACTTCCTGCAACTAGATTAGCTGGCGCGTTAGGCACTGCATCAGGCTGTGCAATTTCGCGGACAAAATCCGCCAGCGGCACCGGAAGCTGTTCAATGCCGCCTGCCAGCAGACGAGCGATTTGAATGGCCCCGTATTCCTGGAAATGCGTATTGTCCGCAGAACCATTCGGGAAGGCCCCATAAATGCCTGGCTCCACATGAAGGAATACAGACAAGGAAGCTTGCGGGCCAATGGAGTTGTAGTAGGCGATACTGAGCGCACTCAGGTCAACCAGCTCCACATTCAGCTCGGCAGCTACCTCTTTCATGGCCTGCACATACTCTGGAAAGCTAATATTAAAAATGCCTGTGTCCGCATTGAAATCACGGCGGCCCATCGGCGTTACGAGAATCGGCGTCGCGCCGCGCTGTCTGGCACCATTAACGTAGGTTTTCAAATAGTTTTTGTAATCGGCTGGCGAAGCATAGCGCTCAGGAACACTAATCGTCGCATCATTGTGGCCGAATTGGACAAGGAAATAGTCCCCCGGACGAATCGTCCGCAGCACTTCATCCAGACGGCCCTCTACAATAAAGGATTTGGAGCTGCGGCCGCCAATGGCATGATTTTTGAAAATAACATCATTGCTGAAGAAGCGCGGCAGCATTTGGCCCCAGCCAGCCTGTGGCTCCCAATAGGGATCATAGGTTTGAACGGTAGAATCGCCCGCGAGATATACGGCCTGCCGCTCTCCAGGCTGACGCTCCTGCTGTTTCTTGATGACAAGCGCGTTCAGTTTGGGCGCGGACCCCGTAAATGCAAGATTGAGCTGCCCATCCACAAGCGCCAGCTGAAAGTCCATCTCCAGATATTGGCCAGCTGCTTTGCTAGTCAGCTGTACCTTCTGAATGGTTTCGGCCTTGATCGCGATTTCGGATGCTTCGGTCGCATCACCCGCAATGAGTGAAATCGTATAGTCGCCATTAGGCAGATCGACGTTAAAAACCCCATTATTCGGTGTAACAAAATCCGAGCGCAGCGGATCAGCTGTGCCACGGTTGCCTGAGCCGATATTCGAAATATCAGTAAAGCCGTATTTGAGCGCAGATGTATAGGCGGTCTCGGCTGTTACACGGACATAGCCGTCAGCAAGCTCGCCCGATCCAAAATCGAAGCGAATGGTATCGCCTTCCGGCAGTGTAGTAGGCGGCACATAGACAGCGCTCTCCACAACCGCGGAAGCTTCCGATTCCCCGTGCACGTTAGTAGCTTTCACAGTGTAAAATTGCGCCACAGACGTGTCGACGCCCGTATCCGTATAGGCAGGAACCGTCGTTTGGCCGATTTCTACAAACGGCCCTGCTGCCGCATCGGCACGCAGCACCTTATAGCCTTCCGCTCCCTCGACAACCGTCCAGCCCAGCACAACCGCCGAAGCTTGCACGGCGCTGATGCTGACTTGGCTCGGCGCGGCTGGAGCCGTAAGCGCCGGTATCGTTATCGCAGCGGTAGGGGCGCTTAAGACCGACTCCAGTCCAGCTGTACTGACGGCAGCGACGAAGTAGCTATAGCTGCTCCCTTCTGCAACGGCCGTATCCACATAGGAGGCAGCTGCCGTTTCACCTGCAAGGACAGGAGCGGCAGCGCCCTCCGAGCGATAGAGCTTGTAACGAGCCGCACCGGTAACCGGATTCCACGCGAGCGTCACATCCTGAGGCGTCACGCGTGTCACGGCAAGCCCGCCCGGCGCCTCAGGAGCAGCAGCTACTACCTGCTCAATGACGATGCCGTTCAAATAAGCGTAGCCCGTAGTCGCCGAAATATCGACCGTCAGCTGCCCGTCATTTACCGTGGTCCGGTACGTGCCATGAACGACCGCCTGACGTGTAGAAAGCGTTCCGGCAGCGACTCCCTCCAAGGCAATATTTGTTTTAGTCGAGCTTGTGCCCGTCAGTAAATCGCCCGAATACACGGTGACATCATATTCGCCATTAGGCAAATCCGCATAAAACGAAAACGAGGTTCCGAGGACAAAATCATTCGTCAGCTCATCTCCGCCGGAGCGGTTCCGGGATGCCAACGCGGCGCTCAGCCCGTAACCAGCCTCAGCCGTATACAGCTGCGATTCGCTTACGCCGATAAAGCCTTCCTTGACAGGACTTGAGGCTGTGCCAAAGTCGAATTTCTTCACAAGCTGTTCTACTGTGCTTGCGTAGGCCGTCTGCGATCCAAGCGGCAGCCCCTGCAAAATAGTGGTCCATAAAACCGCTGCGGCAAGCAGCAGAAACATTAGCCTTTTTTTACTTCTTAACATATAAAAAAATTCCCCCCATTTTCTCAATTGAAATGTTCATTCATTGCAACAAGGTTCGACTTGCGGGTAAACTGCGTATCCGTTTTTTAGCCTCAATATTAAGTAAGCGTTTACAAAATACCGCATCCTGCTGTACGATCCTAAGCTGTCTGTTCGTTATGAGGCCATCATCCCTCCCTGCTTCTATGTTTAATGGCTTTGGCAATTAGTTGAATACGCTTTCAAATAGATACTAACGTTGTTTTTTGTGAAATAATAGCAAAAAAACCGTCTTTTTTGATTAAAAATCCGGTTTTCATAGCAAAGCTGCCGCCGAAGCAGCAGCCTCTGAGTATGTTGGAGCTTTTTATTAATGCCTATGCTGCTAATTGAGGACCAATTAGATTCTGCTGCCTTCCTTCAGCTATAGGCCGGATAAACAATGCCAATATCCAGCTCTTTTTCTAAATGCCCCTCTGTATAATGAAGCTGTTCATTCCCCTTAATCTCCAAAGCGAGCTCCGCTCCATCGTAGTGGACAACTCCATTAATCGTCCTAACGCTCATGCCGATCAAGCGGCTCAGCCTGCCTGCTCGATCCGTAACGGCGCGAATGCCGAACGGGAAACGCATATGCTCCTTCCCATCTAAATAAATGACAGACTCCTCCCGAGTATTGAGCAGCTCAAACGTCGAGCCATCCACGGTTCTGCTGTAGGCTGTGCTTCCGCCTGCCGGCTCATCGCCATGATCCATCGCATAAGGCAGCAGCCCCGTAAACCACAGCGTTCCATCTGGCGCAGGCAATATACCACATAATCGCTCTACATAATCCAGCACGCTCAGTATCGCTGGCGAATACGTTTCCGTATAGCCCTCCACCCCCGTCCATGGGCTAAGCGCTTGTGAAAACCGCGTCATATTGGCCATTGCCGACACAAGCGGATACATAACCCAGGTCAGCTCTACATAACGCTGATGCTTCTCGAACGCATGGGCAGCGCGAATAATGCTAAGAAAGTTAGTCGGCCCGCCCCAGCTGTTATAGCTGGAAAACGGATCAAAACGCGGATCATCCATCGCCATCGACGTAAACGGAAATTTAGCAAAAAACTTGCTCGTATTGAGCAGATAGCGCCTTAGCATCGTATCAAAAAAACGGCGGTCGCCCACCTCGCAGGCCATAACCCGCAGCAGCACGTCCGACTGCACCTTTACCAGCTCATTTTGGCGGTCGCGATCATAGAAGAAATGATCCGCTTCGTCAAAGCAATATTCGAACAGGCTTGCAAGCGAGGCCTCCGCCTTCCGCTTCCATTGCTCGGAGGGCAGCCCCAACTCCTCCGCTATTAACGCCAAATACTGCCGCTGGCAATATACATTAGCTGTTAGGTCTGGAGCCAAAAATGGCAAAATCGGAGAATCCGGCTGACAATGTGCCGCATCCCCCAAATGCGGCGTATCCGGCACATGCCAGAAGCGGGGCGACAAATCATGGCCCGTATCGAATGTACTGAACGCTTCTACACAGCCCGTCCCTCTCGTATCGCGGTGAGCCGCCAGCCAGTCGTCATAACGAGACATAGCGTCATACATCGTTTGTAAAAAAGCCTTGTCCCGCCCATGCAGCGCATAATGGTTCCAAACGCTGCGGGCGAGCGGCGTCACCAGCTGAATTTGCCGGTAAGACGGTCCATTCTCCGTTATTTTGTACGGAAATAGGCCATCCTCCCGCTGAAACGCGGCAAAGGAGAGATACGTTGTCTCCGATACAGATGGAATAAACCGGGACAACAGCTCTGCGTTTATCGTCCCTGTACTTTCCAGCCAGCAGCCTAAGTAGACGCCGCCCTCATGCAAAATCGGCTCCGGATTGCCGCCCGTCGGCACGATGCAATCCAGCAAGCGGCGCATGGCCTCCTCATGTACGCCTTCCAGCCGCCCTTCGGCTGCAGCAAATTTTACTCCGCCAGCTTCCCACTCGCTTATTAACGATTGATCGGAGGCTTTGCTCCCCTGCCCCCATATATGCTTTGCAGACTTGCTCCTAAGCCGTTCCAGCAGTTTTTCTTCCATTAATTTCGCCCCGCTTTCTACTAAAATGAACGATTTCAATTGGCACCTGCTAGGTTAAAATACGCGAGCACACTCGCATGCCGACCTTAGCCCCTTCTCCGCCCTTATCGGCTCTGACAACAGCAGGCTGCCTGACGGCAGCCCGAATGAACCTATTTATATTCCAATTAGCAGGTTAGCGCGGCCTTCACCTTTGCATTTCTCTTTGCTTTCGCCTTTGCCTTTTCTCCGCCTATAAGCTTCATTGCCTATTGATTTTTCGCAAAAATTTGCAGCGTGCCGTTGTAAAAATCGGCAACTGCCTGCTCTACCTTTTTACGGCCAAAACCGATTTCCTGAACCGTCGTCTCCGCCAGCTTGGAAAACTCCGCGAAGCCCGGAGGATTGTAGCTGACTGCGAAAGGCTCCGTTTTTGTCGCTTCCGAAACGCGGCTCGTATAATCATAAACGATACGGTCCGCGTCGCTCGCTTCGGCCTGCAGCGCCTCCCGATTTTTGGACGTAACCGGAACGCCGCGGTCATTGCCGAGCACCTTGGCTGCCTCTGGATCATTAATGAAGAAGTTGATCAGCATCGCCACTTCCTTCGGATGCTCTGTTTTTGCATAGCCCGACAGCCCTTGGCTCGACTCGAATACGACACCCGTTCCCTTCGCCCCCCTAGGCAGCTGCACCATCGTGAGCTTATCCTCCGTCAGCCCTTGATACGCTGCAAACTGGTTGGATGGTATAAGGCTCATCGCCACCTTGCCCGTGATGATTAACGATTTGCTAGGATCGCTCGGCGGATTCGATACGGCAAGCTCCGGCGTCACGACGCCGCCTCCCGCCGTTGTCGCTTCCCAGTATTTAAACCAGCTCAGCGCCTGCTCTTCTGTAAAGCCTGGCTTGCCTTCTGCCATGTTGTACAGCTGCGCGCCATTTTGCTTAAGCGCAATATCCATGCCATCTACCGTAAAATTATAGGTGCCATATACGCCATCGCCGAGCTTTTCAGACAGCTCCTTGCTAATGGCGGCGTAGTCGTCCCAGCTCCATCCATCCTGAGGCACCGCAATGCCTGCTTTCTCGAACAGCTTCGTATTAATCAGGATGCCTCTCGCATTCGCGCCAGCAGATATATGCAGCAGCTTGCCTCCCAGCGTACCATACTCCACCATCGACTCATCCATATCCGTCAAATCGAGCTCTTTGCCTACATACGGGTCAAGCTCCAGCAAAACCCCTTTATTGGCATAATCGACAACGTTGCCGCCGAGGAAAAAAACATCCGCCGGCGTACCCGATGCGAGCTGGGTATTCAGCTTGTCAAAATAACCGGATGAAGGCGCGAACTCGCCCTGTACCTTGATGTTTGGATTTTTTTTCTGGAATAGATCCAGCACCTGATTTGTACGGTCAGCCCGCCCTTGGTCTCCCCACCACATGATGCGCAGCTCTACCTGCTCCTGGCCTGTACTGCCGCTGCCAGCGCTTGCACCATTGCCCTCTCCATTATTGCCAGATGCTGCTCCTCCTGCTCCCGTACCTCCCGAGCATGCCGTTACAATTACCATTAATGCTGCCAGCATTGAAAATAGAATACGCCGCTTCATGCCAATCTCCCCCATTTTCGTTAATTTTGTTTGAGTAAAACGCTTACAACGCCATCTTACTTTAAACCTTAGCCTCAGCGCCTTTCATTATTTCGGCAGTTCATTTGCAATTTTTTCGGATCGCGTTATTGCCATATCGCTGACTCGCCGATTGCTAGCCATGAGGCCGCTATTTCAAGCCTGTCGTTGCAATCCCCTCCAGAAAATAACGCTGGAACGTCAGGAAAACCGCCGTAATGGGAAGCAGCGACAGCGCAGACATTGCGAGCAGCGCACCCCAATCCGAGGAGCCCGATGGGTCGAACAGCGCCCGAATGCCCAGCTGCACCGTGAACAGCCGAATATCGCTCAAATAAATCATTTGGCTGAAAAAATCATCCCATGTCCATATAAACGTAAAGATGGCCGTCGTAATCAGCGCCGGGACCAGCAGCGGAAGAATGATGCGGAAATAAATTTGTTTTTGGCTGCATCCGTCAATCGTTGCGCTTTCGTCAAGCTCGCGTGGAATGCCCCGGATAAACTGGACCATGAGCAAAATAAAAAACGAATCCGTCGCCAGCCATTTTGGCAGCACCAGCGGGTAATACGTATTAATCCAGTGCAGCTCGTTGAAAATGACGTATTGCGGTACCAGCGTAACATGATAGGGCAGCATAATCGTAACCAGCATCAGCGAAAACCATAGCTTGCTGAACTTAAAGGTTAATCTAGCAAAAGCAAAAGCAGCAAGCGAGCAGGTTATGGCATTTCCAAGCACGCTCGTGAGCGATATCGCAAAAGAGTTGGCGAAAAAACGGCTGAAGCTGATGCCTTGGAAGCCGCGCCAGCCATTCACGTAATTTTCCAGCGTAAACGAGCTTGGCCAGATGCCCGGATCGGAAAAGATCAGCTGGTTCGGCTTGAAGGAGCTGCTGATCAGCCATAGAACGGGGTAGATCATCAGCAGGCCCATGACGATGATCGGCACATGCCTCAGTACTTGCCCATATTTCATGCGGTTTGTCATCCTTTGCCCTTACCTCCCGTCCTTGTTGTCTCCATAAAACACCCAGTATTTCGAGGTCACGAATATAATCGCCGTCAACGCTCCAATAATGAGCAGCATAATCCAGGCGAGCGCCGAGGCGTAGCCCATATCGAAGAAGGAGAAGCCCTTCAAATACAAATACAGCGTATAAAACATCGTCGCATCAAGCGGGCCGCCGCGGCCGTCACCGATGACGAAAGCCGGTGTAAACGCCTGAAACGAATGAATGACGCTCATAATGAGGTTGAAAAAAATAACCGGCGTCAAAATCGGCAGCGTAATGCTGACGAACTGATTCCACTTCCTCGCCCCGTCCACCTGGGAAGCTTCGTAAAGATCGGCGGGAATTTGCTTTAGCCCCGCTAGAAAAATGACCATCGCCGAGCCGAACTGCCACACCGACAGCGTAACAATCGTATATACAATATAATCTGGATGGGCAATCCAGGATGGGCCTTTGATGCCGAGCCAAGCGAGCGCCTTGTTTACAGCACCAGTACCGTCGAATATTTGCCGCCATACGATAGCGATAGCAACGCTCCCACCAAGCAAGGACGGGATATAATAAATCGTCCGGTAAATTCCCAGTGCCCGGATGCCCTTATTGAGCGCGACTGCTACAAGCAGTGCAAAAGCCAGCCTGAGCGGCACGGAAATGAATACATACTTGAAGGTTAGCCATAACGAGCCCATAAACGTGCTGTCATTCGTAAAAATTTGTACGTAGTTATCCATCCCAATCCATGATGGCGGAGACAGCAAATTGTACTTGGTCATGGACAGGTACAGCGAGCCAAGCATCGGTCCAGCCGTCATGCAGAAAAAGCCAATCAGCCACGGCAGCAGAAACAAATAAGCGGTTTGGTTCTGCTCGCGGGCCAGTGTTTTGCGGGAAACGCCCATGGCAAAAATCCCTCCTAATGATTGATGTACGCAAGCAAGCTGCACTCGTACACCAATCATACGCAGGAATAGGATTCGGCAACATATCATTTCTTCGGGAGTTCGTTATCACTTTTTTCAGATAGGCGCTGGCGAAATTCGGACGGTGTCAGGCCATACATTCTTTTAAACTTGGAGCTGAAATAGCTCGCATTGGAAAAGCCGGACAGCTCGGAAATATCCCATAGGCTGAGCCCCGTTTCCTCCAGCAGCCGGGTCGCATGCGCCATGCGGACTTCGGTCAAATAGTGAATAAACGTTTTTC
The DNA here is from genome assembly GCF_001422685.1 of Paenibacillus sp. Leaf72. Lineage (NCBI taxonomy): Bacteria > Bacillati > Bacillota > Bacilli > Caryophanales > Paenibacillaceae > Paenibacillus > Paenibacillus sp. Leaf72. The sequence continues at coordinate 85,443 of NZ_LMLV01000007.1, forward strand.
CCGCTTTCGCTTTAAACAGCTCCGAGAAGTAGGACGAATTATAATTGAATCGTTCAGCAAGCATCGTCAAATTCAAGTCATACATGTAGTTTTCTGCGATATATTGCCTGGAAGCCTCCAGAACCGTATCAACAGCGCCCTCTTCCGCCCCTTGCAGCTTGTCATGAATAGACGAGGCAAGCTTCATCAAAAATTGGCAGGCTTTCTCCGCTGTGCTTAGGTTGAGCGCCATTTCCGGACGCAGCCAAAGCTGCTCGCCGCCCGTTAACGGCACATGCGCTTCATGCGCCTGCGCCTCCAAGACGAGGTTAAACTGAAAAATCGCCTTCACGAACCGGATGCGCGATACGCTAAGCGCCTCCTTCAGCTCGCGCTCTATCATTTTGACGAGCTGCTCCATTTCTCCCCGTTCCAGCAGCCGCCGGATCAAACCGACCGTCTCCTTCGGAAGCAGAAACGGCTCCTCCGCTGCCCGTTCGCCTTGGCGAGCTTGCGCCTCCGCCAAATTCCAGGCGACGAGCGAGGACATGCAGCCCTCCTTCCACTGCTTAAAGCCTTTAACAGCATTTCCTATGCCGATGGAGGGCACGAATCCGAGATGCCCGTACACCATATCGCGCAGCTTCTGCTCAAATTCAGCTGGCTTCTCCTCTCCATCCAGCAAAGCAATATGCATTAAGCCGTGATAATGCTCGTCTCGAACGACTTGCACCGAGCCGGTGGAGCCATCCGCCAGTTCCCGGCAAATTAATTCGAACGGCAGGCTGAATTGCTCAGGCCTACGGTTCGACTGCCAATCTATCTGATCCGTTTGGCCAGTCTGGTCTGACTGGTCTGCTTGGTCTGACTGGTCCGTCTGGCCTTTCCGTTCGGCTGGGTCTGTCTGGTTCATCTGTTCCTTCTGACTCTTCAATCCAACCTGCTCCGCTTGATTCGGCTGAACCTTCTGACTCTTCTGTCCAGCCTGCCCCGACTGATTCAGCTGATTCAACTGCTGCCCACGCTGCTCTAATCCTGCTGTCATAAATCTGACCGTCCGCTCTCCCCATTCCTCCAGCTGAAACAGCTTTGCCCGCTCCATTAGCGCTTCCTCACGCCCTGCCTCGCCCCGGATGAGATAGCGCAGAAAATGCTCCTTCATTTCCCGATAATACTGGGTCAGACGCCATTTCATATCCTCGGACTGCCGATGGCTCTCCTGCTCCCTATCGAGCTCCCCTCTGACCTTCAGCAGTGCCTCCGTCAGCTCATCCCGCGCAATCGGCTTGAGCAAATAATGGCGTGCCTGATGGCGGACAGCCGCATGCGCATAACTAAAATCCTCATAGCCTGTAAGGATGATCAGCCGGATTTCAGGATACAGCCTGCGGCAATCGTCCAAAAAAGACAATCCGTCCATAACGGGCATATTCATATCTGTCATAACAACATCGAAAGCATCGCGCTCCAGCTGCTCCAGCGCCTCCATGCCATTCGCCGCCTCGCCCGCAATACATAGGCCCAGTTCCTCCCAATCTACCTTGAGCCGCAGCCCCAGCCGGATTTCCGGTTCATCGTCCACAATCAGCACCTTATACATGCTTACCCTCCTCCTGTATAGGCAGCGCCAGTACGATTAGCGCACCGCCCCAGCCGCTATCTTTAATCTGGATCTCAAACAGCTCGCCGTAATACAGCCTGCACCTTGCAATGACGTTGCTGAGGCCAATTTGACTATCTCGGCTATTCAACAGCATGTCCATTCGAGCAGCGGCCGAGCGTTCCGCAAGCTGGCGCTTCATGTCGTCAGGAATGCCCTGGCCATTGTCCGCAATGCTCAGAACGATGCGCCCCTCACTCCTGCTGACCACAATTTCCACCCAGGCTTCCGGCTGATGCTGAAAGCTGTATTTGACGGCATTTTCGATTAGCGGCTGCAAAATAAACTTAATAATCGTCAGATGCGCAAGCTCGCCTTCTTCCTTCAACGTCAAGCTCAGCCGTTCGCCAAAGCGGATTTGCAAAATCTCCACGTAATCCTTCACGTATTTCAGTTCTTCGCGCAGCGGCACCACATCGTCGCTCATTCGCAGCGAGAATCGCATCATTTTGCCGAGCGACTCGATGACCTGCACCGTATCGTCGGTGCGCTTCTGCATGGCGAGGCTGCTCATCAGCTCCAGCGTATTGAACAAAAAATGCGGATTGATCTGCATCAGCAGCGCCTTGTATTCCGCTTGCTGGCGCAGCAGCTTCAGCTCAAATTCGTTTTTGATATGCTGCCGGAGCTGGCGCACCATATTGCGGAAGGTTACCGTCGCAAAACCTACTTCGTTGCGAATGCTGATTTCTGGCGGAAGACGCAGCTCCGCCTGATTGAAATCGCCCCGCTGAACATGGCGCATAGCGGATATGAGGCGGGATAGCGGATTGGAGATGCTCTGCGACAGCCATATGGCTAGAAAGACGGATAATACGAGCAATATGGAGGCGAATAAAATAATGCTGCTGCGCAATTGGAACAGCTTTGCATACAAGTCTTGTTCCGATACGAAGCCGACAAGTATCCATCCCGTTCTTTGCAGCTTTTTAAATACGACAATATCGGTTTTCCCTTTATCCGAATCCATATAAATAACGCCTTGTTTGCGCATATCTCCGCGGATTTTCTCCATAGCAGCCTGCATGTCGGCCTGTGCCCCGGCTTCAGGCGGGGAAAGCAGCAGCTGGCCGCCTTGATCCAGCAAATAAATGGTACCGCTTTCACCAAGGTGAATCCGATTGAGCGGCTGCTGAAAATAGTCGCTGCTCACATTGATTTTCATCACCGTTCGGGCACGGCTTGGCTCAAACGTTCCGATTGGCATGAGCATGCTGACAACCGGATGCGTGTTATTGTATCGTGCCTCGACCGGGTCAATATGGCTGGCCACCCAGTGGGTTCCCGATGCTTTAAAATCGCTGTACCACTGCTGCTCAAGCAGACCCGGATCGGACACGACCTGATTGTCGCTGCTGATCCACGTGCCATCGGCGCGGTAAAAGGTCACCCGCGATACGCTCGTATAGCTGTTCATCGCCTGCGTGAGAAAGCTGCTGAGCTTAATATTCGCCAGCATTTTCTCGCCCGCCACAAGCTTCGGGTCTGTCATGGCCCCGTCCCAGTTTTTCGTCGTATCGCTATTGAACACGAGCGAGGCCAGATCGTAGATCTGCATCTGGACCATATCGACGTAAGCGCCGTACTCCTCCATTTTCTCCAGTGCCGAGGATTCGATATAAGAGCGGATAATAGAGCGTGATTCATTAAATAATATATAAGACATAGCGCCAAAAGAAAGGACGAACAGCAAAATAAAAACAGCAATTAGTCGGCTTTTTAATGAGTAAAACACAGCTAGTCCCCTTTTCTGTCAAACATCGTGCTTGATTTGCCAATATAGTAGCACAATGCTTGCTAGGTTCGCTCTTTTTTCTCTAAATGGTGAGGACAGGGGTTCCGCTATTCTGGATTTTGAACCGATTTCGGGTCGTAAGCGGACAGGAAATTCGTTATCAACCGCATGATCCCGTCAAAATGGCCATTTGCAGCATATTAACGGCTCCTGTGTCCGCGGCCTGTGCCTTAACCCATCATTCTGATAAAATAGCTGCTACTGTGTCCGCCAAGACTAGCTCTGTGCTGGAAGTAAACTCTCAAAACGAAAAGGACAACTCTGCCTCTCGGTATGTAGGTTCACATTCATAAGGGGAGACTTTTTCGGCAGAAGAGGGCATTCAAAAATAATACCTTGACCTTGAGGTATACTTCAATCTTTATACTCTGTTTATACAAGATTTCCGGCCTGCTGGACGGAGAATACAGAAATAAATGGAGGTACTGTATAATGAAAATATTAGAGGTCATTGTCATTCTGGTTATTTTAGCGGCAGCGGGAGGCTTGTTATTCGCAAGAAAATCGAAGCGGCTCGATGCCGGGATGCTTGGAGCGGTTGTACTGGCTGTGCTCTTGCATGGAGTAATCGATCATTTCCGCATCCAGATGGTTGCTGCTTACGCTGTAGCTTTCGTTTTGATTATGGCCTTAGTCCGCCGGCTGCTGAAGCCCTATGACAATTCTATCCGTTCCAAAGCTATTATTAAAAAAAGTCTGCTCTCCCTTATCGTCATCGCACTTAGCGGATTTTCTGGATATGCGAGCACGCTGCTGCCGATTTTCACAATGCCTGAACCTAACGGCAGCTATGGCATTGGCACCATCGCACGGCAACTGACGGATGAGTCCCGCGCTGAAACGCACAGTGACGACCCGAATGACAAGCGCGAGCTGATGATCAATATATGGTATCCGGTAGATAAAAATAATACCGAAGGCGCATCGACTGAGCATTACCCTTCGGAAATTGGGGAAGCGGTCAGCCTCGTATTCGGCATACCGAAGCAAATTTTCAGCCATGTGGTTAACATTCCGACGCATGTCGTAGAAGGGGCCGAGCTATCCTCTGCTGAAGCGAGCTATCCGGTTGTCCTGTTTTCTCCTGGCATTCGCTCGACCCGCTTCCAGAGCATGACGGCAATTGAGGAACTCGTAAGCAATGGCTATATCGTCGTAGGCATGGATCATCCTTATACATCAGCGAAGGTTGATTTTCCGGATGGCCGTTCGATTTTATACGAAGCTGAGCCCGAATTTCCAACTTCAGCAGAGCTTTACGACAACAATATCAAAGAAGTCGCTATCCGTGTAACTGATACGAGTTTTGTGCTCGACACGTTGACGGCATGGAATCAGGATGACCCTGATCATAAGCTGGAGGGCAAGCTGGATCTAAGCCGCGTTGGCATTTTCGGCCACTCCTATGGCGGGGCGACAACTGCGGAGACGCTGGCACAGGACAGCCGTTTTAAGGCGGGGGTTAGTTTAGAAGGCGGATTTTGGGGCGATGTAGCCCATAATGGCTTGAAGCAGCCGTTCATGTATTTGATGACAGGCGACACAGCCAAAAGCCTTGCTCCAGCGACGAAGGAGAAATCCTATGTCTATTTCGATGAGTTCGCTTCCGATTTGGATTCGGTCATGACGAAAAGCACCAATGACACGTATTACATGACTGTTGAACCCTTTATCCATCAGAGCTTTACCGATATCGCGCTGCTGTCGCCTAAGCTGTTCGCCAAAGGAGTCGACTCTGTTCACGTGGTAGATATTACCCGTTCTTATATCACAGCCTTTTTCAATCAATATTTGAAAAATGAATCGCAGCCGCTGCTGGCTGGGCCATCGCCGGACTATCCTGAGGTTGTGTTCGACAATAACTATACGAAAAAAGCTGCTGCCCAATAAACACACGGACAACAGCAAGAAGGGGAATGCTCATGGAAGGAATGACACGCGGCGAGCTTGCCAAAAAAACGGGTCTCAGCATGGCAACGATTCGCTACTACGAGGAAAGCGGCATCCTTCCGGCCCCCCGCCGAAGCCAAGGTGGATACCGTTTGTACTCGGACGATTATTTGGTCAAAATCAAATTCATTAAGGACACCAAGTCGCTCGGCTACTCCCTTAAGGAGATTCAGGAAGTGCTGCATCTGCTAGGCCGTGATATGGACGCTGAAGCCTTAAAAGAGTATGTGCGCAGCAAAATAGTCGAGATTGATGACAAGGTGGAGTCGCTGCGCTCCATTCAATCGATGCTCAAGGGCTTGCTGAAGACACCCGAAGCTGACATTCACAATTATTTGGATTCGTTTCGCACTCCAGAGGGCTAGCATGCATTTAAAAATAGTCGAGTCCCACATATGCAGAGATACGGCATATCAATAGAGAAGGGAGGCCCTTATGCGGGGCCTCCCTTCTTTGCTATTACATTCGATTATTCATTTATTGCACCTTAATCTCATCCAAATAAATCGTTGCTGCACCTGTCGAGGCACTTGGTGCAAACACTTGAATGCCTAGCGCCTGAACATTGCTTTTATCCGCGACGCCTGACAAATCGTAGCTTACCGTCACGAATCCATCGCCGCTATAGGAAACCGTTTCATTCGGCGCGAACCAGCTCCAGCCGCTGCCCGTTTGCAGAAACAACTTCACGGATACAGCGCCCGAAAGCGCTGCATTCCCATCCGCTGCCACTTTAAACTTGGCGGACAGCGTACTTGCTGTACCCAAGTTCAGCACACCGACCCGTCTAAGCTGGAAATTGCCGCTGTTCAAATCAAAAGCCGCCTTCAGCGAGCTGTTTCCTGATGATGCTGCATCAGTCGACACTGCTATATCACGGGCATTTGCCGTATTGTAGGCATTATCCGCATCGGTATTAATGGCCCAACCCTCTGCTCCGCTTTCAAAATCGTAAGTGGGACCAGCCGTTCCCGGACCCCCGCTTCCTTCCACATACACATCATCTACATAGACAGCTGCTGTGCCCGTCTGTCCCGCTGTCGGCTCGATCTTCACGCCGATTGCCTGCACGCTTTCTAGTCCCGTTACACCGGTGAGCGGAAGCGTCAGCGTCTTAAATCCGCTGGAATCGACGATAACGCCCATTCCGCTATCATGCCACTCCCATGTGCTCCCTGTCTTAATATATAGGCGGGCATTAGCAGTTCCTTGCGACAGCTTCACCTTGACGCTGAGTGATGTAGAGGCGGACAGGTCCGCTGCAGCAACCTTCGTCAGCTCAAAGCCCGCCGGGCTTGCTAGCGAGAAGGTAGACGTCAGCGAATGGTCGCCCTCTGTCTTCTCATCCGCTGTAGTCGCGGCATCTGTGGCCTGCGCCTCATTCGAGCTTACCGTCCAGCCAGCCGTATCCGTTTCGAATCCATAAAGCGTGCCTGGCTCCGCTGGCGAGCTTCCCGAACCGGAGCCGCCATTTGGCACGCCGCCTGTTCCATCATTTATCGCTTCAATATCATCGAAATAAAGCGTGCTATTAAGGGTTGCTCCATTAGTGGCATTCACGTAAATGGAAAACTCCTGTACATTTTTCAAGCTGACCTTGTTGATCTTTTTGCCCGTATTTCCTGTATCCCAAGGAGCAACGGTAAACGCATTAAAGTGAAGGCTGACCCATTGCCCGGTTGTACCTGCAAGCGATGGATATGCTTCGTAGGAAACGCCATCCACACGCAGCTGAATCACGAGCTTCTGGTTGCTGCCGTCCGGCACCATCCAAAATTTCAAATGGTTGAACGTGGACCAGTCTACTCCACCCAGCACTTTCGTAATGCCCGCATAGCCGGAAGTGCCCAGCGTATAGTCCAGTTTCATCCCATAGTTGCCCGAGCTTTTATGCACGCCGTCCAGCGCTACAGCTGTCGCATCGCCGCCCGCATGGATGAACTTCGCTGCCAGAGCGGCATCGCTGCCTTGATACGTCTCGAAGTTGTCCACTACAGCCGGGTCCTTCTCCGCTTCAGCAAACGTGCTGTACAAGCTTAGATTATCGACGCAGATTGAAAAATCGCCTTCTAATCCGCTGCCCACCAAGGAAAGGACAAGCCCCGTCGCCGCTGCTGATTTTGCCGCATCATTCAAATCAATAACTGGCGAAAATTTCGCATATACCGTGCTGCCTACGGTCACCTGCGGAAGCTCGGACAGCTTGATTTTGGTCGTCGTCATCCCATATTTCGTATCCCAATCCGGCGGCAGCATCGCCATGCTGCTAATCGTCGCCTCCGCATCTCCCGCATTCAGCGGAATAAAAGCGTCCAGCTTGATGCGCTTCACATCGGCCAGTGCATTTCCGCTGTCCAGCACTGGAAGCGCAAGCTTGAATTCCTGCCACGTATCCGCTGCTGCTGCATGCTGGGCATCCAGCTTCAATACGCCGTTGCCGTCCAAAACATCATGCCCCACGGTCAGCGCCATCGTTTCCGGATAAGTGCCCGGATCGCCATTTTTAACGACGCCTTCTGTATCTTGGTCAAAGGTGTACGTTTTCATCAAAATCTCGCTTGCCTGTACCGATACCGTCGCAGATTGCGTTAGCGCAACCTGATTGCCAACATATGCTTTGACGTTCAGCACCGCTGTTTTGCCATTTAAGCCCGCTGCCGGAGACCAATTCGCCGTATAGAAAAATCCGTCGCTATCAAGCGTCATCGGATATTCTGTATCCGAACCCTGTACCGTATAGACGACCTTCGTTGGGGTAATTTCCAGCGCCCGTGCGCGAATCGTGACGGAGCTGCCGACAATGCTGTTATCCGTAGGCGTTGCAATATGCATGAACGGCTGCTCTGGCGCTGTCACGACCGTATGGCCATATACGCCCTGCACCTCATTGCGGAAAGTCGTAAACGAATCATTATAGAAGTTAATAAAATCAGGCAACAGCTCATGATCGCCGAGCCCGTTTGGCGCATTTTTATAAGGCACATACAAATTGTTGCCAAGGCCAAAGTTCGCCCATGTCTGCATATAGGCAATGCGTGAAGCGTCCTCATCGGACTTGATTGCACTCAGCAAATCGGTAAACCAGGTCGTATTATTGTTCCCGGTCGTCTTCATCCCCTCCGGGCTGTAGCCGAATTCGGAAAACGTCGCAATTTTCCCCTTGCTGTCCGCCAGCCTTGAGATCATGCCCAGATCCGTAACCAGTCCGTTCAAAAAGCCCTGCGAACCCGCATTCTCCTTGTTATCGTATTGGTCCATCCCCAATATATCGACATAATCGTCGCCCGGGTACGTCGTCAAATAAGTGCTTTCCGCGCCGCCGAACGAGCCATTTGGCGAGAAAACATACAGGAAGTTGCGCACGTCCTTCTTATCGCGCAGGTATTCAACCGTATAGCGGAAAACCTCCTTGTATTCGCTTGTGGTCGTCGTTTTCGCGCCCCACCAGAACCAGCCGCCGTTTTGCTCATGGAAAGGACGGAACAGAATTGGAATGAGCTTGCCATCATCATCCTTCACATTATTTGCGAAATTCGCAATGGTGTCTAAAAAAGCATTAAACTCCGCATGCTTGTCGCCGCCCGGCAAAATATGAGCAACTACATTGCCTGACGTATCATTAAAGCTGCCGCCAGTCACAAAGTTCGGAAAATGGGTGCTGAGCGTCACAATGCCGCCGAGATCGTGGGCATTCTTGACCGATGCAGTGAGATTGATCCGGCTTTGCTCCACATTGTTCGGCACACCCGGCTTCTCTTTGCCTTCCAGGCTTAGCGTATCCCAGCCGAACACGGCAGGGTAATCGCCAACCGAATTTTTCACCTCGGATTGCGAGCCGTCTGCCCCGGTCAATGTCACACCTTCGTCCGTTGCATGCTGATGGCCGAATAAAATTTCATGACCGCGCACGCCGTTCAAATAGGCGAACAGTGATTTGGTCTCAGCCGTTGCATGCTGATCGACAAAGTTCACCGTCGGCTCCGTATTTCCGCCGTTTCCGCCGCCGTTGTTGCTGCCACCACTGCTGCCCGAGGATGCTCCTGTTCCTGGCATCGTGCCGGTGCCAACTGGCGTCAGCGTGCCATTTTTCAACGTATAGCTGCCTTTGGCTATTGGCTGGCCATTAATAGTGACGGAATCGGCCTGCACCGTCAGCCTCCCGATCGTTGTACCTGGGCCGGTGATCAGCTCCGTAGGCTGATTCAGCACGATACTGTCTGCCTCCGCGTTGTCTCCCAGCTCCAGAATAGCCTTGCTGTTAGCCACGATGCTATTGATTTTGGTGTCTCCGTCTGCCTCGACATGCACCTTGCCATCCTTGCGGTTAATTTCTACGCCTGCCAGCGTTGAATCGTGAAAGATAACGGTATGCTCGCCGCCACCTGCAATAAACGTCGTTCCTTTCACGCTGGCATGATCGACTACTGCTTCGCCGTCCCCAATGCCTGCGGTCAAATAAAGGTTGCCGGCAATTTGGGCATCTTTGAGCGTAATGCCAGCATGATTAATGATCGCATGGCCCGAAATCGTTTGCGCCGCTGTATAATCCCCTGCCTTGGCATACAGCTCGGCCACCAGTTTGTCCACCAAGGTTATGACCTCTGCACGAGAGATTTTTCCTGCGGGCTGGAAATCGCCATTTTCGTAGCCGCTGACGACACCTTGCAGCGCGTTGATCGCCTTTTTCGCATAGCTGGAAATTTGGCCGCTATCCTTGAAGGACCCCGCGTACGCTGCATTGTCCGCTGCTTTCAGCTCGAAAATACGCGCCAGCAGCGTTACCGCATCCTGCCTCGTTATCGGCTGCTCCGCTCTTGCCTCGTTACCCGGGAACCCCTCATAAAAGCCCGCAGCCCGCGCTTTGCTAAGATCGCCCGCATACCATGCTGTCTCCGGCACATCGCTAAAGGCTGAAGCAGACAAAGCCGATAAACCGAACAGCCGATTAATGACCGTGACAAATTCCGCCCGGGTCATGCTGCCATTCGGATGGAAGGTCCCGTCCGAGTAACCGCTTACAATTCCCTGCGCACTCCATTTCTCTATAGCAGCTTTCGCCCAATGTCCCTGTATATCGGGAGCAAACGCGTTAGTTGCCGCCCCTGATTGAGCGAAAGCAGCAGAAGAGAACATCGAAACAACGATAGCTGGGGCCATGATGGCCGCGATCCATTTGCGTTTTTTATTCATGCGATCCTCCTATTTTTTAAAGTGTTTTGAAAGCGCTTCACATCATTATAGAGGAACCACTTGAAAAAAATAGGAGATTCAATTTGTTTTTATAGTTCTCTTTTGTCTTCTATTTTGTTATGTTTCTTTAATTTAAGGTGAAACGGCTGTCGCCGTCCTTTGGCGGCGCAGCACGTTTCATTCCGAGAAATATAGAGACAGGATCGGGAAATCCTATACTTTCCTATATTTTAAAAAATGCAACCAAGCTTTCGCTTCGCCGTATCTAATCAGACATCCCTGCTGCAGCAGGAACTGTAACACCATTAACCATTAACAACTACAATCACAATCTGCTATACTACAAATAGTTTCATATTCTTACACAGAATCGACAAATTCCACCATTCTGGCCTGTTAAGAGCTTCAAGGTGAATAACTGTCGAGGCAGATGGTTCTTTTATTTCATATTTGAGGAGGCAATACAAATGGGTATTGGATCGAATTCAAACGGCGGCAACAATTTTGGTGGACAAGGCGGCATTCAGGGCGGTATCCAAGGCGGTATCCAGCAGGGTGGCATTCAACAGGGCGGTATTCAGCAAGGCGGTATCCAACAAGGCGGCATTCAACAGGGCGGCATTCAACAGGGCGGCATTCAACAGGGCGGCATTCAACAGGGCGGCATCCAAGGCGGTGCTCAGCAAGGCGGATTCCCGAATGCGGGCAACGCTAACTCCTTTGGTGCAGCACCTGCTCCTCAAGGTGGCGGCTTCGGAGGCGGACTTGTATTGTCCAAGGGACAGAAGCTCGATTTGACGAAAAACAACCCCGGACTCGACCATTTAAAGGTTGGACTCGGTTGGGATACGAATCGCTTGCAAGGCCAAAATTACGACCTCGATGTTGAAATTTTCCTGCTGAACCAAGCGGAGAAGCTTCCTTCCAACGGCCATATCATTTTTTATAATAACTTGAACAGCCCAGACGGAGCGATTCGCTATAACGGCGACAACCGGACTGGACAAGGTAGCGGCGACGATGAGTCGGCAGAAATCCAACTGTCCCGCGTGTCTCCTGACATTCAGAAAATCGTATTTACCGTGACGATTGACGACGCTGTTCGCAAAAATCAAAACTTTGGCCAAATCGGCAACGCCTACATTCGGATCGTCAACCAGGCGAACGGCGCTGAAATTTGCCGCTTCGACCTGTCCGAGGACTATTCCACTTCCATTTCCTTGCTCGCGGGAGAAGTATACCGCCACAACAACGAGTGGAAGTTCAATGCGGTAGGTACAGGCCTTACGCTTGATCTCACTGGCATTTGCGCACATTATGGCGCTATGTAATTCACTACACATCTAACTGGAGGTCAACTCATATGCCATTTCAATTTCAAGTGGAACGCGAGCTGTTTCTGAAAGCTGAAGGCCAAGGCAAGTTTTTCGCTAAAAAAGGCTCCATGGTCGCTGATCAGGCTTACAACGGCAAATTTAAATATTCCAAGCGCTTGCTTGGCACAAACTCCGGCAACATTGTTGGACAAGTATTGAACCACGGTATGCGCCGCATTACAGGCGAAAACCTTGAAATTATGGAAGTCGAAGGCCAAGGCTCCGTCTATCTTGCTGACCAGAACACGCATGTGACCATCATTAATTTGGAGCAGGGCGGCCCTTGGCAGCACGTCAGTGTTGAAAGTGAAGACCTGCTGGCGTTTACAGAAACTTGCCACTACGGCGTTACGATCATCGGCTCCGGTGTCATTTCCCAACGCGGACTTTTCACCTCCAAGCTCTCCTATAACGGACAAGGCGCTCAAGTCGCAGTGAAAACGAACGGCAACCCGCTCGTTCTGCAAGCTCCATGCCGCGTCGATCCCGATGCGATTGTTGCCTGGACAGGCCCTTCACCTAAAGTGAAGCTTGATGTGAACTGGAAAACCCTTATCGGACAAACCTCTGGCGAATCGTATATGTATGAGTTCAATGAGCCTGGGCAAATCGTTATCATTCAGCCTTTCGAGCGCCAAAGCGGCGTGAAATTCGGCATTGATGACAACCGTTACCAGCCGCAAGAGCAAAGCAGCGCCTTCCAAAACACTTTTGGCGGCAACGGCGGCAATGCTGGTAACGCTGGCAACGTTGGCAATAACGGCGGTGCTCCAAGCAATAACAATAACGAAGGCGGGCTCGGCGGCATTATTGGCCGAATTTTGCGTTAAGCCATTTATTATACGTAAATCCGATAAGAAGATTAAAGCATCTCCACTCATCATTCCTGATGAGCAGAGATGCTTTTTTTCATGCTGGTGCCTGTTATTCCTGCCACTCCACGAGCTGTGGATTATTATCCAAAATCGACAGGTATTGCTCCTTCCAGCCATACTTGGCGTCGGGGTCAAGCAGCTGGTAGCGGTGGAGCTTCTCCCGGCGATGCTCTTCTTTTGCCCAGCCATAATGCTTAAGGCGAATGCCCGACAGCTGATGAGGCAGCTCCAAAATATTAGCGGGAAAACGCCCGCAATGCTGCGGTGTATTTTTCCACTTATAATCAAATGCTGGGTCATAGCGGAGCAAAAAAGGACGATAGCTTTCATGCGCCTGCCAGATCGCATCCGATCTATACGAATGAAGGCTCCAGAAATCGTATAGCCGGAAGCAAAATACATTCGTAGACCGATTTTGCAGCAGCGAATCGAGCTCCTGAACGAAGCTTTGCTCGAACCATTCATCCGCGTCTAGATTCAGAATCCACTCCGGATTTACAGTCAACGTCTCTTCCCACTGCTGCTTCCGCAGCGTAATTTCATTGCTGAAACGCGACACCTCGTTGCGGATCAGCTTAACCGGAATGCCTTCCAGCGCCTGTAGGCACACCTCAGCTGTGTCATCCGTGCTGCCATCGTCAATAATGACCGCGTCATCAATATACTGGCGATGCTGCTCCAGCGCCTGGCGCAAATAGCGGCTGCTCTCGTTCCTTACGATCATCGACAGCGTGAGCCGTCCTCGGGTCTGGGGCTGGACTTCCGCTTCTTTCTGTAGAAACCGCTCCGCCCCAGCCAAATCCGCGCTGCGATAAATATGATAGGCGGGATAGTGGGTATCCACAAACAGCCGCAGGCCAAGCGCAGCCGCCCTAATGCAAAAATGCCGATCTTCCCCCCAGAAGGTTAAATTGCTAATGGGGCCAAAGTGCACACCTGCTTCAAGGGCACGTCTGCTCAGCAGTGTACATGCGCCAAGCCCGCCTACCTCGTATACGCCAGGCTCGTTTAACATGGCGTAAAACTGCTCCAAACGCTCCGCAATTTCCAAATCGCTCAGCTTCTCGCCTCGGCCTCGCTCCCACTGTCCATATTCATCATGCAGCCATACTTGCGGCTGAGGACGTGCATCCGGCTGCCAGCGGGTCCAAAAAATTTCCGATACAATATCTTTGTCGTCCGCTACTAGCTGCGCAAGCGTCCTGGCGTCCAGCAGCAGGTCCGAGTCGAGCAGAAATAGGTAATCAAATTGGCTCTCTAGCGCATGTTCAATGATTCGATTTTTGAAATGGGCAACCTTCCAAATGAGCTGCTCGTTCCAGCAATGCGTTATATCCGTGCGTACATACACGTCTTGACTATCGGAGGATTCTGAGCGGATAATGGTTACCCCCTCGCGAGCGGCAGTAAACTGTTCCAGCAGCTGACTGCTCGTAGCATCCGTATTATCGTCAATAAAGAGATAGCTCAGCTCCAGCTGATCTGCATGAAAGCGTTTCAGCGAAGCGAGAAACAACGCAAGAATCGTAGGCTGCTGCTGAACGGGACTGGCAATGAGCACACGCCTTTTTTTCTCAGACAAGAACGATCCCTCCCTCATCCTTCTTACTCAGCCGCTGACTCAAATATTCCCGGTTCGCTATCATTCGCTCATCCTCCGGCCGATAGCTGGCCGCCTGCTCGTTATGCCTATAAGCTGACTCATAGTCGCCCAGACGGTCATAGCAGACACATAGCTGAAGCTGCGGCAGCCAGGTAGAGCAGGCTATATTCGCAAAACCCCAGCCTGTTGTGTCCGTATGCTCCACGTGGAGCGCCTGCTTATACCAATATACCGCCATCTGAAGCTCATCCCGCTGCAAAAAATAATAACCAAGACGGCAGCAAAATTCCGCCCGAGGCTTATCGTAATAGAAGGATCGCAGCACAGAATCCATCATATTGCGCGGCTCATTCAGCTCGTGGTAGCAGTCCGCAAGCCGCCCGCAAGCAAGAATATTATCCTCGATCCAGCCTTTGCCGGTAGCAAGGAACTTGTCATAATAACGGATGGCCGAATCGTAGCGTCCATTGTCTTTCAGCTCATTGGCATAATAAAATAAATCGCGCGGGGTGAATACTTCTCCTCTGCGCAGCCGATTTTCGTACATCGTTAAATTGCGGTCGCTATCATGACCGAGGCTCTTATGTGTAACGATCACATCACTATGGATGATGTTTCCGTAAACCTCCAAATACTCATGGACTGCGCCAATCCACTGAAAGTTCCGCTCACGCTTGACAATGCGATTGCGCCGCAGCTTGTTAACTACGTTGCCGTACTCGTCAAAGGACAGGTGGTAATCCATCGAGACGGAGTCTACCGTATCGTCCAGCTGGTGTTTGAGCGCCTTCAGCTTATGCAGCTCGGAAACCTCCAATACATCGTCCGCATCCAGCCACATCATATAAGGCTTCGTTGCAAGCGAGAATGCGAAATTGCGGGCGGCGGCGAAGTCATCCACCCAGGTGAAAGACTCGACGCGATCGGTAAAATCGGCAGCGATTTCCCTTGTAGCATCGGTCGAGCCAGTGTCGACAATAATAATTTCATCTACGGCGGGGGCAATAGAGGAGAGGCAGCGTGCCAATGTTTTTTCTTCATTTTTGACTATCATGCAAAGACTGATCGCGATCAATGAAACCACACTCCTGCGAGTTGATTCTATTGACCCATCCTATTCAGTCACTCTTGCCTTGGTGCCCAACTGGCCGACTTAGCTTAATTGGATAATGGTCAATGCCGCGCCGGCGCTGCCTCCAAGCAATGTGGCCGCACCCAGCAGTCCAAATAATTGAAGGGTAATGGTCGAGCCTGCTGTCAGTCCAACAATAATATCGTTATTGAAAGAGGATAAGCTTAATACTGGCTCCAATGTTGAGGCCGTACTCGCTATGCCGTTAATTAACAGACGCGAGCTGACCAATAACGCCGCTGTCAAATTAATTTGGTACGTAATATAATATCTGCCCGCTGCGGCAACTGTGAACGTATCGTTTAATCCATTGACCGTTATGCCTGCGGCGATATTTTGAGAGCTTGGAAGCGGTACATTCGTGCCTCCAAGTATAACTGCAATGATACCCCCAGTTGTATTGGCTGCAAAAGCGGATACAGCTGTCGTACTAACGCCTGTTGCTCCAGTGACTCCGGTAGTTCCAGTTGCTCCTGTAGCACCAGTTGCTCCGGTCACACCTGTCACTCCCGTGGCTCCGGTTGCTCCTGTGACTCCTGTCGCACCCGTTGGTCCGGTTATTCCTGTCGTTCCGGTCTCACCAGTTGCCCCTGTCACGCCAGTTATACCGGTTGTTCCTGTGACACCAGTTGCTCCGGTTACACCCGTGGCTCCTGTCTCTCCCGTTTCTCCGGTTGCTCCTGTCGTTCCGGTCTCACCAGTTGCACCGGTTGCTCCTGTGACTCCTGTCGCACCCGTTGGTCCGGTTATTCCTGTCGTTCCGGTCTCACCAGTTGCTCCTGTCTCTCCGGTTGCTCCTGTCGAACCCGTTGGTCCGGTTACTCCTGTCGTTCCGGTCTCACCAGTAGCCCCTGTCACACCAGTTATACCGGTTGTTCCTGTGACCCCAGTTGCTCCGGTTACACCCGTTGCTCCCGTCTCTCCGGTTGCTCCTGTTGCTCCTGTTGCACCAGTTGTCCCGGTTTCTCCAGTCGTTCCGGTCTCACCAGTAGCCCCTGTCACGCCAGTTANGCTCCCGTCTCTCCGGTTGCTCCTGTTGCTCCTGTTGCACCAGTTGTCCCGGTTTCTCCAGTCGTTCCGGTCTCACCAGTAGCCCCTGTCACGCCAGTTATACCGGTTGTTCCTGTGACACCAGTTGCTCCGGTTACACCCGTGGCTCCTGTCGCTCCTGTCTCTCCGGTTGCTCCTGTCGCACCCGTTGGTCCGGTTATTCCTGTCGTTCCGGTCTCACCAGTAGCCCCTGTCACACCCGTGGCTCCTGTCGCTCCTGTCTCTCCGGTTGCTCCTGTCGCACCCGTTGGTCCGGTTATTCCTGTCGTTCCGGTCTCACCAGTAGCCCCTGTCACGCCAGTTACACCGGTTGTTCCTGTGACCCCAGTTGCTCCGGTTACACCCGTGGCTCCCGTCTCTCCGGTTGCTCCTGTTGCACCAGTTGTCCCAGTTTCTCCAGTCGTTCCGATCTCACCAGTAGCCCCTGTCACACCAGTTACACCGGTTGTTCCTGTGAAACCAGTTGCTCCGGTTACACCCGTGGCTCCCGTCTCTCCGGTTGCTCCTGTTGCTCCTGTTGCACCAGTTGTCCCGGTTTCTCCAGTCGTTCCGGTCTCACCAGTAGCCCCTGTCACGCCAGTTATTGTTCCTGTGACACCAGTTGCTCCGGTTACACCCGTGGCTCCTGTCGCTCCTGTCTCTCCGGTTGCTCCTGTCGCACCCGTTGGTCCGGTTATTCCTGTCGTTCCGGTCTCACCAGTAGCCCCTGTCACACCAGTTATACCGGTTGTTCCTGTGACCCCAGTTGCTCCGGTTACACCCGTGGCCCCCGTCTCTCCGGTTGCTCCTGTGACTCCTGTCGCACCAGTAGCCCCTGTCACGCCAGTTATACCGGTTGTTCCTGTGACCCCAGTTGCTCCGGTTACACCCGTGGCTCCCGTCTCTCCGGTTGCTCCTGTCGTTCCGGTCTCACCAGTAGCCCCTGTCACGCCAGTTACACCGGTTGTTCCTGTGACCCCAGTTACTCCGGTTACACCCGTGGCCCCCGTCTCTCCTGTTGCTCCTGTTGCTCCTGTCGCACCAGTTGCTCCTGTCACACCGGTCACGCCTGTCGAGCCCGTTACGCCGGTTACACCAGTCGTGCCTGTCGCACCCGTTACCCCGGTCACACCGGTTGCTCCTGTCTCTCCTGTCACACCAGTCATACCTGTCGAGCCCGTTGCTCCGGTTGTTCCAGTTACGCCGTTGGTACCCGTTACACCCGTTGCTCCTGTCTCTCCTGTTGCACCAGTCACACCTGTCGAACCTGTCGCTCCAGTGACCCCTGTTGCACCTGTTTCTCCCGCTGTACCTGTAGATCCAGTTATGCCAGTAGAGCCTGTAACCCCTGCACCCGTCGCCCCTGTTGCTCCTGTAAAACCTGTCACTCCAGTTGTACCAGTAGCCCCGGTTACTCCGGTCGTTCCGGTCACTCCAGCCCCCGTTGCTCCAGTTGCCCCAGTCGTACCCGTCGCACCTGCACCAGCCAGCATCGTATAATCTGCCGAGCTTTCTGGTACTCCGCTTGGCGGTGCCGTATTCACGACATACGTACTTCCATTGAATGTAACGACCCAATTAACGGGATATGCCGGGGCTGCCAAAGGATTAAATGCCACCATCCCTTCCAGTCCTGCCCCTGTTGCTCCCGTTACACCTGTCGCTCCTGTAGCTCCCATTACCCCGGCTGATCCTGCCGACCCATTGGCTCCTGTTGCACCCGTTGCTCCCGCGCCAGCAATCAGAGTATAGTCTGCGGAGCTTCCTGGCACTCCGCTTGGCGTCGCCGTATTCACGATATACGTGCTACCATTAAACGTAACGACCTGATAATCGGGATAAGTTGGGGCTACCAAGAGATCATACGCGACTATCCCTTCTAGCCCTGCCCCTGTTGCTCCAGCTACACCAGTCGCTCCAGGCGATCCTGTAGCTCCCGAAGCACCATTCGCCCCCGCTGGGCCAATTGCTCCCGCAGCGCCTTGCGCTCCAGGCGATCCCGCTGGACCAATCGCTCCGGGAAGGCCCATCGCTCCAGGCTGCCCTGCAGATCCTGTTGCTCCTGCCGGACCAGTTGCTCCAGTTGCCCCATCAGTTCCAGCTTGACCGCTAAAACCTCTCGCACCCCTTGGGCCTCTGGCACCCCTCGGGCCACGTTTTCCGCGTCTTGCATGAGCTGGCCAATGGGTATGGCCATTCCGAGGTTTTTTATCTTGATTCCCATCGAGACATTTCAGCGCCTCTGTCAGCAGCAAAATCGAGTCGATCACTTCGCGCTCCGCCCGGACAATTTTATTTCTCCCCGCCAGCCTGCGCGCAAATCTCAATTCAAGAATGGCGAGGTTTAATTTCCGCAAACAACTGGCTCTTCTTTTCGCCAACCTGCTCATCTCCCATTGTTTTTTCGCATTACCGCTTTTTATAGACTGTACGCCTGCATGCTGAAATGACATATCGAATATGGGAGCTTGCTCGTTTAACCCGATTTTGGCGTATTAGACCTTTCACAAGCTGGAGCTGCTTAATCCATTTGTTAAGCTCTTGTGATTTCCGGTTCCTGTTCATCTTCATCCCTCTTTACCGATTTATTTGCTCGCTTTCTATTCAAAAACGCAAAAAATAGTCTTTTATCATCATTACACCAGTCTATGTTTGCGCCCTATATGCAACACGGTATTCACCCAGTCTTTGAATATAAAAAAAGCCCAATCCTCTGCATGAACGCAGACAATTAGACTTTTACTCAAAATAAATGCTTGCTTATTTGATAACAAAAGCAATTCTCGAA
This sequence comes from Paenibacillus sp. Leaf72, assembly GCF_001422685.1. Classification (NCBI taxonomy): domain Bacteria; kingdom Bacillati; phylum Bacillota; class Bacilli; order Caryophanales; family Paenibacillaceae; genus Paenibacillus; species Paenibacillus sp. Leaf72. The sequence continues at coordinate 104,820 of NZ_LMLV01000007.1, forward strand.
CCATCCGGGTATTTCTCCAGCTGGTTGCTGACCCATGACCCCGCCCCGCGATTATCCGATGGGTCAATATAAGCAATATGGGCGCCGCTCCCGCCTTCGGCACACATCGCCATTGGCCATTCATCACGATCGTAGCCTTTTTTCACCTTTACGCCCTGCAAAGATTTTTTCCGATTCTGATCCGCGCCTTCCCGATCAATCGTACAAATAGGGGATTTTCCCGCTGCAATCGCATCTTTTATGTGCTTGCCTGTCTCTGGATACCGATCCGTCGGAAAATATAACGTGTAATCCGTTCCTTCTGCCGTATTCCAATCTTTCGCCAGCTCATCAAGCCAGCCCATATAAGACGCTCCGGCCAAAGCCAGCATAATAAGCAAGGAAATAAGGGCATTTTTCATTTTAAACTTCTTTTTACGGGACTTTCTTTTCAACGCGCATAGCCTCCTGATGCTCTTTTTCCTCATTTTCTCATCATAAAGGGCGAAGGACAACCCTTGGCCAAATTTTATTTTCACACCTGTTAGGCAAAACATATACTTTCTTATATTTCAAAAAAAAGCTGAAGCAGCGTCACTTGCCCGCCACCCCAGCCTTCCCTAAAATCTGTTTATATTCAAATATTCATCATTTCAGTTATATACAATTACGCCTTGTCTGAATTAGCATCCTTAGCCGCCGAAGGCGCGCAAGTGCCATCCGAACAAGCTGCACCGTCAGCATCATCCGGCAAATCATTGATGACGGTCAGGGCCGGATACGCTTCATCCCAAGCCTGCTTGATTGCATTCAGGAACACTTCATTGGGCTGAGCGCCCGATATCGCGTATTTGCGATTAATGACGAAGAATGGCACACCGCGCACGCCTATCCGCGAAGCCTCCTCCTCATCGCCACGAACGTCCTGTGCATGAGCATCGCTTTCCAGCACAGCAAGTGCCTCCTTACGATCCAGTCCAACCTCGGCAGCCAGATCAGCGAGTGTATCGCGCTGTCCCAAATGCTTGGAATCGGTAAAATAAGCACGGAACAGTCGTTCCGACATCGCATCTTGCTTGCCGTATTTAGCTGCAAAATGGGTTAAGCGGTGCGCATCAAACGTATTCGTCAGCACCAGTGTATCGAAGTTAAAGGTCAAGCCAACGGATGCCGCCTGCTTTGCCAAATCGCTGTTCATCTCGATTGCTTTCTCGCGTGGCATGCCGTATTTGCGGGACAGCATTTCATGCACATCGTGCTCATAGCTGATCGCGGCGTTAGGGTCCAGCTCGAAGCTGCGGAACACGACCTTCACCTGCTTGCCATGCTCGAACTTGGCTAATGCGCCCTCCAGCCTCTTTTTACCAATATAACAAAACGGACATGCAAAATCTGACCATACATCTATTTGCATTACGATTCCTCCTTTAAACTCATATACGTATAGTAATATACTTTACTTTTTAAAGCAATAGAATCATTCAGGCCTCCGCTACAGCGTTATAAAAAAAACCGCTCATTCACTTAGAATGGGCGGCTTCTTTTGTATCATTTTAAGCTATAAAATTACATACCCAATCCCATTCCAGACATCAGCTCATCCATCTTAACCGCGTCCGTCGGAATTTCATACAGGAATTTAGGCGCTTTATTAATATTGTGGTATTCAGCTGTTAACGAACCGCCAACTTTCACGATACCGCCGCTTTCATCCGTAAAATCTACATTGATTTTAGCAGTCTGCTGCGATAAGTAGCCATCTTTAATGGCTCCTACAATGGAGAAATCATTGACTTTCAGGTTTGTTTTCAGCTGGTCCAACGTTTCTTGCTTGTTGGCTTCGAAATCTGCCTTCAGCTTCGTTACATCCTCATTCGTGCTTTCAATCATTTTCATGAAATCTTCGTTTTTCGTCAATGTGTCGATTAGCTCTGGAAGCACTTGATTAACGATTGTTTCTACTGCCTGCTGATAGTTGCCTTCATTAATTTGAAAGCGAACAACTTGATCCGCCTCTACCCCTTCAGGGAGCGCTGCATCTTCTTTTTTCAGCGAGGAGAAATACGTTTTTTCATCAAAATGTTTTAAAATAATGCCGCTCACTTCTTGACCAAGCTTCTGTTGGGCCGCAGTATCCAGCATGGCTCCTGTTTCCGCTTGCTTTGCCAGCTCCTCCAGATCAATCTCCACGAATTTATCCGTGTATTGCTCTGGCAGCATAAGCATTGGAAGCGCTGGAATTTTCACGAACATCTTTTTGTCGGTCATAATCATCGGAATTTTAATGGAGATGCCCGCTGCCGTAACATCCATTTCCATATCTGTGCGCAGCGGCTCTTTTTGATATACTGCTTTAACATTTACTTTAGCGCCTTTAAGCAGGCCAATGACGTATTGTGCTCCAGCTCCGTCTTCCTGAAGCAATTCGTCTGGCACTGTAAGCTCATCTATCCCAAAAGACATCGTAGATTCATACGATGTGACTTCCGCCATTTTTTGAGTAGCTTTCTCCAAAGACTCCTTAGGAGACGCGCTCGCGCTGCATCCTGCGACAATAATTAAAGCAGCAGCGATAAATAGCATAGCCACTTTATGTAGTCTGTTTTTCATTCTAGTTGATCCTCCCTATTTGTATCTCTGCTTGACATCCCCCCTATTCTATAACAAAACGACAGCATATAGAAGCAATATCCAAAAAATCCCGCTTCTCTAAGAAGAAACGGGACTTTTGTATGAACACCTTGAATTTATGATCCTTCCGGATTTAGGTGAGAAGTATGATTTTTCTGCTTCGTTTTTTTCGATCCAGATAAAGGCTGCTGTTGTGCAGAGTCATCATTGCGGCTTCTTTTGTCCTGAGATTGACGCTGCGCCTCCGGCACAGGCACGCTGTCTGGCTTGCTCATATCATCGTCCTCCTTTTAGGCGTGTGTAAGCTGCGCAAGCGCTTGGGCGCATTCATGGATATGACGCTTGTAATCATGAATGAGCTGTTGAAGCATGTCTGTGCGTTCATCCACAGCTTGATGATCCTTTTCCACATCTACGAGCTCCACTTTAATTTCACGGCTATCCACATATGTCACCTTAAAATCGATCTCATACGCCTGATGCCCCGCGGACTGAATTGTAATCCGCAGCGATTTTGGGTCCGCCTCATCGGCTGCTACCTGGCACTTATCCGGCTTGTTCATCATATCCGGCAGCGTGCGGTTCCATGCTTCCACCAGTTCTGGCTGGCTGTAGGTCAGCTCATCTTTTTTCGCCATCTTTATCAACACCTCCACATCTTATAAGATGCGGCGCGAGCCCGCCAATTATTCAGGCAAAATCCAGCATAAACACAAGATTATCCACAGTTTTATACACAATTCATGCGAGTTATCCACATTATATACAATTTGTCCACAGGGCTATCGTGGATAATGGTGATAACTCCTGCTCAGACGATATCCCCAATCCCCAGACAACAAAAAAACGCCCAAACCGTAAGGTTGGACGTTATCATTTATTAAGTTGGCGGAGAGGGTGGGATTCGAACCCACGTGGGCTTGCACCCTAACGGTTTTCAAGACCGCCCCGTTATGACCGCTTCGGTACCTCTCCACATATAAAATCATCACAAAAATCATTATACCACAGGTTAAAAATGAATATCAACCTTTTTCTTAACCTGTGGCTATCAAAAATGTAAAAACTTTAAGCTTTAGGTCCAATTACGCTGATTCCGCCCATATAAGCACGCAATACTTCAGGAATGACGATGGAGCCGTCTGCCTGTTGGTAATTTTCAAGAATAGCGGCAACGGTACGTCCTACCGCAAGACCTGAGCCGTTAAGCGTATGAACGAATTCCGGCTTGCTCTTCGCGTCTCTGCGGAAACGGATGCCCGCACGTCGCGCCTGGAAGTCCTCTACGTTCGAGCATGAGGAGATTTCCCGGTATGTGCCTGCACTTGGCAGCCATACTTCAAGGTCATAGGTTTTCGCAGCGGTGAAGCCCATATCGCCTGTGCACAGAGCGAGCACGCGATAGGACAAGCCCAGCAGCTCAAGTACCTTCTCGGCATTAGCCGTCATCTTCTCCAGCTCATCGTAGGACTCTTCCGGCTTCGCAAGCTTAATCAGCTCGACTTTGTTGAATTGATGCTGACGAATCAAGCCGCGTGTATCTCGGCCTGCCGCACCCGCTTCCGAGCGGAAGCAAGAGCTGTAAGCTACAAAATGCTTCGGCAGCTCTTCAAGCGACAAAATCTCTTCACGATGAAGATTCGTAACCGGAACCTCGGCCGTTGGAATTAGGAAATAATCCGAATCGGATATTTTGAACAAATCCTCTTCGAACTTCGGAAGCTGCCCTGTTCCAATCAAGCTGTCGCGGTTGACCAAATAAGGCGGCAGCACTTCCTCATAACCGTGCTTATCACTATGTAGATCCATCATAAAGTTAATCAGCGCACGCTCAAGACGCGCACCTAAGCCGCGATAAAACGTAAAGCGGGAGCCCGTTACTTTAGCTGCACGTTCGAAATCAAGAATGCCAAGCTCTTGTGCAAGATCCCAATGCGCTCTCGGCTCGAAATCAAATGCCGGCTGCTCGCCAATCCGGCGAAGCTCTACATTATCATCCTCAGAAGCCCCTACTGGCACACTTTCATGCGGCAAATTCGGAATCGAAAGCATAAGCTCGTCCACTTGTACCTCTACCGCGCGCACTTCTTCGTCCAATTGCTTAATCCGGTCGCCTACTTCACGCATTTCGATAATCAGCGCATCAGCGTCGCCGCCTGTTTTTTTCAGCTTCGCCACTTCCTGCGATACGGTGTTGCGGCGATTTTTCAGCTGGTCCGTTTCCTGCAGCAGGTCCCGGCGCTTTGTATCCAGAACAGGGAAATCTGCGATTAAATCAAGCGATTTACCGCGATTGGTCAGCCCTTGCTCTACTTTTGCGTAATCATTACGCAGCCATTTTATATCTATCACGCTTGGTTGAACTCCTCTCAGCTACCGGCTCACTGCCAATTGTTTAATCATATCGACAAAATAGGCATGCAAACGGTAATCATCGGTTAACTCGGGATGAAAGGATGCTGCCAGCAAATGTCCTTGCCGAGCCGCCACAATTTCCCCTTTGTATTCCGATAGCACATCAACCTGCGATCCAACTTCCTTGATCAAAGGAGCACGAATGAATACCGCACGAACCTGCTCATCAATGCCTTTAATGTCTAGATCAGTTTCGAAGCTCTCCCGCTGTCTTCCGAAAGCATTGCGCTCCACCGTCATATCCATGAGCTTCAGATGCGCATCCTCTTGTCCTTCAATACGTTCAGCGAGCAGAATCATTCCCGCACAAGTACCAAAAATCGGCTTAGATTGCTCGGAGAAAGCTTGAATCGCTTCTAGAAAGCCGTATTTGCGGATCAGCTTGCCTATCGTCGTACTTTCGCCGCCTGGAATAACAAGACCTTGCAGCTCATCCAGCTGCGAGGTCTGTTTAACGGCGACCGCTTCCGCGCCCGCCGCCTCCAAACTGCGTATATGCTCTGCAACTGCGCCTTGAAGCGCGAGTACACCAATTTTCATCGCCTACACGCCTTTCTTATCCAAGCTTGTTGCTTAAATTCCGCGATCTTGCATACGCTGCGAAGCGTCCAGCTTGGAAATTTCGATGCCCTTCATTGGCGCTCCCAAGTTTTTGGATACTTCTGCGATCAATTTGTAGTCTTGGTAATGAGTTGTAGCTTCTACGATAGCACGAGCAAATTTCTCCGGGCTGTCGGATTTGAAAATACCCGAGCCTACGAATACGCCGTCAGCGCCCAGGTGCATCATCAGTGCTGCGTCAGAAGGTGTTGCTACGCCGCCTGCTGCAAAGTTAACGACTGGCAGCTTGCCGCTCTCGTGTACGCCCAGAAGCAGGTCATAAGCAACGCCCAGAACCTTCGCTTCATTATACAGCTCGTCCTTCGACAAACCTTGAATTTTACGGATTTGGCCATTGATCAGACGAAGGTGGCGAACAGCCTCAACAATGTTTCCTGTTCCCGGCTCACCTTTCGTACGAAGCATTGCTGCCCCTTCTTGAATACGGCGAAGCGCTTCGCCAAGATCTTTAGCGCCACATACAAAAGGAATCGTAAATTCATTTTTGCTAATGTGGAACACTTCGTCTGCCGGAGTCAGAACTTCGCTCTCGTCAATATAGTCAACGCCCATCGATTCAAGCACTTTCGCCTCTACATAGTGGCCGATACGCGCTTTCGCCATAACAGGGATCGAAACAACTTTCATAACTTCTTCTACGATGGTTGGGTCAGCCATACGGGCAACGCCGCCTGCTGCACGGATATCGGAAGGAACGCGCTCCAGCGCCATAACTGCTGTTGCACCTGCCGCTTCTGCTACTTTTGCTTGCTCGGCGTTCATAACGTCCATGATGACGCCGCCTTTTTGCATTTCAGCCATACCACGTTTTACACGCGAAGTTCCTGTTTCCATTTTTGAAAAATCCTCCTCAAGGTTTTACGCCGCGCCCTTCATCCTGAAGGGTTAGCGCTTAGCTCCCATTATAATATCGATACTTGCTCTAGGCACTAATTTTACAGGAACGCTCCTTAATCGACAACTATTGTTTTCCCTGTATTTATGTGATTAAAACAGATTCACAATATCGTTGAACAGTCCAACGAAAAATTGACCAATAGCGCGGAACATCAGACGCAGCCAGCCGCCCTTTTCCACATCCTCCGATGCGATCAAATTAACCGTTCTGTCCACTTTATTGCCTTCAGCATCCGTATACTCGTAAGTGACTGTTCCGAGCTTCTGACCAGCTGTAATGGGAGCAACAAGCTCTTCCTCTTTCAAAAGATTGCTTTCCTTCAGCTCGATCTTAGGCTCCGCACCTTTTTTCACCGTGAAAGTGATGTCGGACTCCGTAACGGCAGGAACCGTCTTTTCGACACCCTTCTTAATTTTAACCGATTCCAGCGTTTCTACTACAGATTTTGCAGGAAGCACTGATTTCTTCTCAAAATTGTTGAACGCATAGTCGTACATCTTAGCTGTTTCAAAGAAACGGGCCTCTTTTGACTTTGTATTCATTACGACGCTGATATAACGCGTATCGCCTCGTTTAACTGTACCCGTAAACGTATAACCAGCTGCCGATATATAGCCGGTTTTCATGCCATCTACGCCCTCATAAGCATACGCACGTAAATACGTGTTGCTTTTGTTCGTTTCCAGCATCCAGTTATAATTCTTCATGGTCGCTGTATCGCGTTCACGGAATTTGTATTCCTGAATTTTCGAATAATCCAGAAAGTCCGGATGTTTTTTCAAAATCGTTTGTGCCAGCTTCGCCATATCGCGAGCCGAAATAAGCGTTGTATCAAGCAATCCTGTCGCACTTGTAAAATGAGCCGTCGTCAGGCCGAGCTCTTTCGCCGTTTCGTTCATCTTGGCAACAAAGCTCTGCTCACCACCGCTTATTTGCGAAGCAAGAGCAATCGTTGCATCATTCGCCGAACCTACTGCCATAGCAATATATAAGTCCTTAACCGTATGCTGATCGCCTTGCGCCAAATAAATTTGCGAGCCATCTGCAGGAGTATTCGCTGCTTCTTCACTAACGGTAACGACCTGATCCCAAGTTAATCTTTTATTCGTAATTTCCTCAAGTACGATATATTCCGTCATGAGCTTCGTCATGCTGGCAGGAGGACGCGGCGTATCCGCATTGACTTCATAGATGACTTGTCCCGAATCTGCATCTATTAGAATGGCTGATGATAATTCCATGCCTAAAGAGTTTTCGACCCAATCTTCCTTACCTGCAGCCGCTGCTGCACCAGACCCTAATGACAGAATAACCAACCACATCGCCACAAAAGCGGCGATAACCGATGTCAGTCTAATCGGCTTTACCTTTGCCTTCAACGTCTTCTCCCCTTTTCATCCGAAAGTTTGTCGTTGTTAATTGTATCACATGCAAGCAGGGGAATTAAACCTCTACTGCGCTCAGCCCTCTTTCAATAGCTAAGCCCTTGCAGGAAGCCCGTTTGAGCTGTTTAAACCCCTTAAAACTTCCCCGGAGCAATAATTACCATGTAAAATAGTGGATCTAAATCAATGCCCTCTATTGAAAAAAAAGACAGACCCGGCAAAAGCGAAGTTCCGCTTTCTTGTGGTCTGTCTCTGGCCCGTTGGCCGGGATATTAAAGCGAGTAGTTAGGCGCTTCCTTCGTAATTTGCACATCATGTGGATGGCTTTCACGAAGTCCTGCACCAGAAATCCGGATGAAATGTGTATCGTTCTTCAGTTGCTCCAGGTTTGATGTTCCGCAATAGCCCATACCGGAACGCAAGCCGCCAAGCAGCTGATGAACCGTATCCGACAAAGGACCTTTGAATGGCACGCGGCCTTCAATGCCTTCTGGAACTAGCTTGCTCTCGTTTTCTTGGAAGTAACGGTCCTTGCTGCCTTCTTTCATAGCGCCAAGGGAACCCATACCGCGATATACTTTAAAGCTTCTGCCTTGGAAAATCTCTGTTTCGCCAGGGCTTTCAGAAGTACCTGCAAACAAGCTGCCGATCATAATGGCACTTGCGCCTGCTGCAATAGCTTTCGTAATATCGCCGGAATATTTAATACCGCCATCAGCGATAACCGGTACATTGTATTCACGAGCAACGGAAGCACAGTCATAAATCGCTGTGATCTGTGGTACGCCAATACCTGCGATTACACGCGTTGTACAGATCGAGCCTGGACCGATGCCGACTTTAACGACAGATGCGCCTGCTTCAATCAAATCGCGTGTAGCTTCGCCTGTAGCCACATTACCTGCGATAATCGTCAATTCCGGGTATTGCTTGCGGATTTTGCGAACTGCCTCAAGGATATTGATATGATGCCCGTGTGCAGAGTCTACAACGAGAATATCGATACCTGCTTGTACGAGTGCTTCGGTACGATCCATTGTATCTTTAGAAATACCAACAGCTGCTCCGCAAAGCAAGCGGCCATGTGTATCTTTTGCAGCATTAGGGAATTGAATCGCCTTCTCAATGTCCTTGATTGTAATCAGGCCTTTGAGCGTATTCGAGTCATCCACCAATGGCAATTTCTCAATTTTGTGTTTTTGCAGCAATACTTCCGCCTCTGTAAGCGTCGTGCCGACTGGAGCCGTTACTACATTGTCACGTGTCATAACTTCATGGATTTTAATGGAATAATCATGTACAAAACGAAGGTCACGATTCGTCAAAATACCAACAAGCTTCTTGTCAGCATCTACGATCGGCACGCCCGAAATGCGATATTTACCCATTAATTCTTCCGCATCATACACATGATGATCAGGTGTAAGCGAGAATGGATTCGTAATAACGCCGCTTTCCGAACGTTTTACACGATCTACTTCTTCCGCTTGTTGTGCAATGGACATATTCTTGTGAATAATGCCGATTCCGCCCTCACGCGCTATGGCAATAGCAAGAGCTGCTTCCGTAACCGTGTCCATCCCTGCGCTGATCAATGGAATATTCAGCTTGATGCTAGCAGAAAGTTTTGTCGAAATATCCGATTCTCTTGGCAGTACTTCTGATTTCCTTGGAACGAGCAGCACATCATCAAATGTTAGGCCTTCCTTGGCAAATTTTGATTCCCACACGAATATGTTCCTCCCTTAAATTGAGCCGTCTTCACGTATATTATTGCAATATTAGCAGAGGGGTCATGGGCTGTCAAGGCTGTCACAAGGCGAGCAATTTCCGTTTTGCAATAAGCTTTTTGTCTGAATTTTCTCACTAAACAGAAGCGTCACGCTTACATGTGAGAACTTCGTATTTTGAGGAGGCGAAATATCTGTAATAAAAAGGGTTACAAGTCCGACTGCTGTTGCCTTTTTATAATCAGCGCTAGCAGGCATCATTTCGATTTCTACTTTGGCAATAGCTTTGGCAATAGGCTCTTTGTTCAGCATCGTCTCTTCCAGCACTTGAAACAAATTTATGAATAATTAAGTACCTGCTTAAAAGCTGCAAAAACAGCAAACTCATGATGCTTATAGACACAATCTGCCGCTGCAAAACCACTTTTGTGGAGCCACTGCAGTTGATCGTGTACCGTTGCATTCTGATCGAGCTTTCTTCGCTCAATTGCAGACTCTATCGCCTGCTCAGCCAAATCCCCTTTGCCAATGTGCCGCTCCCATTTGTCCTTATAGGCAAGATCAAAGCAAGATAAGCTTCCGGCAGCTTGGTCAGCATTAATAAAGCTGCCATCGTCCTCTAGAAGCTCATGCACGGTGTGAAAAAGCTCCTGCTTAGATTCATGGCTCAGGTGATGAATAGATAAGGACGAAATGACAATATCATATTTTTGCTTGAACATATATTTTGTATAATCTTCCGCAATATATTCGACTTGCTTGCTATGTTCAAATCTCAAACGAGCTGCCCTCATCATCTCTTCGCTCAAATCAATCAGAGTAAACTCCGCCAGCGGGTATTTTTGCTGAACAAACGCGGCGAACAGCCCTGTCCCAGCCCCAAGATCCAAAATACGCGGTTTCTGCTTAGGTGTATTCACCCAATCCACAGCTGTTCCATAAAACTCATCAAAGCATGGAATTAGCTGATGCCGCTGAAAATCATAGTCCTTAGCAACTTGATCAAACAACGTCTTAATGGACTTTTCCATCTTCATAACCTCCCGTTATTTTAGCAATATTATAGAGCGCTGAGCATGTCAATATTATTGTCATTGTAACTGTAAAACAGATTAATAAACCAATTCTAATGAGATAATCTCACATACTAAGACTACAATATTATTTTACAAAATCAAACATATTTATTTCATCAAAAAATTTATAGCTGTTCTTTTCCTGACCACTAGCTCGACACTTTAAAAGGATAACAATCCACAACAGCTATTATAAGAATAGGATCATCGCCTATAACCAAACAATCAAATGTCAGGACATTTCATAAACTAATTATGTATATTTACGAACCTTGTTAACCCCTATTTTAATCTTGTTGTTCATAATAATATTGTAATTTAAGATGAAAAATATCCTAAATAGTATACTTAAAATGACTTTATAAACATGATACTAATCCCTTCTATGAGCCCAACAAACTACTCTCTAGCTGTCCAACTCCGCTAATACCCAGCCATATCTAAAGACCAATCCCATACCGTTAGTTAACCTGCCATGCAAAACAATTAGTGCTATGCATGCCTAAAAGCAACCTGCATCGTGTATAAAGCCTAGAAGCCTAATTAGTATCATCTATGCATTTACAAGCTACAGCGTTAACAAGAACCGGTAGCAGAGCTGTGGACGTTACCAAAGCAACGGTAACACAGGGTTAAAATATAAAAACGCCAAAGGCCCTTTCGTTCAAAGGACTTTTGACGTAATAACGTTTATTTCATTAAAAACGAAACAAAAAACCTGCCGCAAACTGCGGCAGGCTTCTCGTGCTTGGCGACGTCCTACTCTCCCAGGACCCTGCGGTCCAAGTACCATCGGCGCTGGAG
>NZ_LMLV01000008.1:0-101178 GCF_001422685.1 Paenibacillus sp. Leaf72
CATTCACTCGACCATCGGGTATCTCACTCCCAATGAATGCGAACGCAGGTACCGAAAGGCAGCTTAAAAATCTCGGTTTCTTGTGTCTACTCTATTGACAGAGATACAGATTATACCATATATTGATAGTTTCAATCCACGCTCTCGCACGGAGAGCGACATCTGCCTTCTTTTCCGTCGCATACTTATAGTATTGTTTCAATCCACGCTCTCGCACGGAGAGCGACAGGTCATAGCGATGAATGGCGGTGGGGACATTCCGGTTTCAATCCACGCTCTCGCACGGAGAGCGACCGGGGCTGGCTTAGCAGCTGGTATTGAGGGAACGGAGTTTCAATCCACGCTCTCGCACGGAGAGCGACCACACGTACAAGTAGGGTTTTGTGTCCTCTCCCATGTTTCAATCCACGCTCTCGCACGGAGAGCGACGTTAGCGGAGGATCGGCGGTACTTGATCGAGTCAAGTTTCAATCCACGCTCTCGCACGGAGAGCGACGGGAAAATTGCCTACACTTAAGGCAATTAAATAACGTTTCAATCCACGCTCTCGCACGGAGAGCGACCTACTACGTCCGTTGTCAAAATGTATTATAAAGGTGTTTCAATCCACGCTCTCGCACGGAGAGCGACAAAAATCCGTATAAGTCGATCCTAGACCGGATTATGTTTCAATCCACGCTCTCGCACGGAGAGCGACTTAACGGCATTAAACGGCGTATCCTGGAAAACTATGTTTCAATCCACGCTCTCGCACGGAGAGCGACCGCCTAAAAATATCGCCCGTTCGTCGTAATTAGGTTTCAATCCACGCTCTCGCACGGAGAGCGACCAAATCGGAAACCGTGTTCAGTCATACGCATTAACGTTTCAATCCACGCTCTCGCACGGAGAGCGACACTTTCAGCACCAACATATTCGGAAACCTTGCGTAGTTTCAATCCACGCTCTCGCACGGAGAGCGACATCTCATCATTCCTTTGTAAATTATTGTTCGATGCGTTTCAATCCACGCTCTCGCACGGAGAGCGACATCGACTCATCACACCAAACAAAAAATCTTTAATAGTTTCAATCCACGCTCTCGCACGGAGAGCGACCACCTACAACATGGTTGAGCCTTTGGAGTACCCAGTTTCAATCCACGCTCTCGCACGGAGAGCGACACACCTACAACATGGTTGAGCCTTTGGAGTACCCAGTTTCAATCCACGCTCTCGCACGGAGAGCGACGGATCAATATCAGCCATAAGGGGGTGAAAGTTTGTTTCAATCCACGCTCTCGCACGGAGAGCGACGGTAATATTCCACTACGGTTAAATACAGCATGTGAGTTTCAATCCACGCTCTCGCACGGAGAGCGACCAGAACCCGAATCCTTCAGATTGAGTTGCAAAAACTAGTTTCAATCCACGCTCTCGCACGGAGAGCGACACGAACATGATGTTTTAATGCGTCGTAGGCAGTTGGTTTCAATCCACGCTCTCGCACGGAGAGCGACTCGTCTTAACTAAACTGCCCGACTCATCGTAAAAGTTTCAATCCACGCTCTCGCACGGAGAGCGACCCAAACATGCTGCGGACGGATACGAGTGAATACTTGTTTCAATCCACGCTCTCGCACGGAGAGCGACGTTAAACGCTGCTGGAGTGCCGACAGCGAATCGTCTGTTTCAATCCACGCTCTCGCACGGAGAGCGACTTTATGATTTGCTGGAAGAGATGCTTACGGCCATGTTTCAATCCACGCTCTCGCACGGAGAGCGACGCGTTTGATACAGTTTGAAAATCGCATAACGATGTTTCAATCCACGCTCTCGCACGGAGAGCGACGCCATACGATAGAGTTCTTTCGGAAAAACCTTTAAAGTTTCAATCCACGCTCTCGCACGGAGAGCGACCTTGAATACCAGTTTCTTGAATGGATGATTATAGAGTTTCAATCCACGCTCTCGCACGGAGAGCGACGCTAACCTTCAGGCAAAGCTCCCAACGGAGCAGATGTTTCAATCCACGCTCTCGCACGGAGAGCGACCAATAGTCATGTGTACGAAGTGTAAGAAATTACACGTTTCAATCCACGCTCTCGCACGGAGAGCGACGTGGTGTTTTTGCATATATGGAAACAACTGGAAGTTTCAATCCACGCTCTCGCACGGAGAGCGACGGAGGAGAGAGGTTCAACGATGGGGGAGAGGTTATGTTTCAATCCACGCTCTCGCACGGAGAGCGACTTTCGGCTCCCACGTATTCCGAAACCTTGCGAAGTTTCAATCCACGCTCTCGCACGGAGAGCGACATTACCGTTGGGGCTGTTGTCGGGATTGTAGGCGGTTTCAATCCACGCTCTCGCACGGAGAGCGACGATCGACAACGGCAAGTTGCAAGTAGAACAAAAAGTTTCAATCCACGCTCTCGCACGGAGAGCGACTATGGGATAAGGTTATTACCAATCCCGACTTTTGGTTTCAATCCACGCTCTCGCACGGAGAGCGACCCACCTGTTCAATGCGGTGTAGGGGGTTAGCCGCGTGTTTCAATCCACGCTCTCGCACGGAGAGCGACTGTACCACCAGTAAAACAAGATGGCGATTAACACCAGGTTTCAATCCACGCTCTCGCACGGAGAGCGACGCAACTAGACAAAAACTGATTCTTGTCTTATATTGGTTTCAATCCACGCTCTCGCACGGAGAGCGACTGTTGCAAGCCCTTTTTAAAAATTCTTTTTCGCCTGTTTCAATCCACGCTCTCGCACGGAGAGCGACATAGCTGGAATCGTTTAATCGTAACCATATCAAGCGTTTCAATCCACGCTCTCGCACGGAGAGCGACAGCATATCTCATGAAGCCTTGCGCAGCAAGGGGAAAATGGTACATTTCCGCGAACCTCTTCATTCAACTCCATTTCCTAATGCCCATGGAAATAAAAATCCGAGTTTTCCCTGATCTGGCGCAATGTGCGAAACTCCCGGGGTTTTCATGGGAGCTTAACGTTCGCGCGACACTCCTCTTTTATCCTAGCATCCAAATCTGCCACTTACAATCATTTCCTGTGAAAATTCACCCTCTCAAGGCTCAAACCCCGCCTGACTTATAAAAAGCTGCTCTTCCGCAAATACCTCACGGAACTGCCGATAAACAGTCTCGTAAGCCGAAGGCTCATTCCATTCCTCTGCTCCCAGCTGCGCATACAGTGTCTCTAGTCCAAGTCGCTTAGTTCGTTTACCGCCGCTTCCGTCACCCATAAAATAATCGTCTATGCACACCCGATCCACGAGCGGAGCTAGCTTGTCCGCAAATGCCTCGCTGCTTGGCAGCAATGGAGCAACCGCCGCCTGAGTTGGCACTCCTGCTTCCTTCAATAATTTTAAAGCTTTCAATCGAGCTTGAATAGGCGGAGCCATCGGTGAAAAATGCTTGCGAATCGCCTCCAAATCCGTCTCCACCGTCATACTGACGCGTACCCGACTTCCCAGGCGCAGCAGCAAATCGATATCGCGAGTGACCAGCGGGCTTCTCGTCTGAACTAGCAAAAAGTCCGGCGGTTCCTCCGCCATCGCCTCCAGCAAGGAGCGAGTCACCTGCTCCTTATATTCGGCTGGCTGATACGGGTCCGTACTGGAGGACATAAAAATCGTCACCGGCCCCTTCGCTTTTCGCAGCTCTTTCTTTAGCAGTTCGGCAGCATTCAGCTTGACATCAACCCAACTTCCCCATTCCTGTCCACGGAAGATAGACACCGGCATGCCACGCACATAGCAATATGAGCAAGCAAATGCGCAGCCTGTATAAGGATTGAGCGAATGGCTGTAGCCTGACAGAAAGCCGGTTCCTTTATTGAGCAGCGTCTTCGGCTGCTTATATAAAAGCTCACTTTTCATCGTAACCCCTCCAGCTTGCAGAAAGCAGGCTTTTCAGCTTTGCTCTACTTTACTCCTCTATACTTTTCTTCTGCAGCATTAGCTTTTCACGACTTTCCGCTTCATGCTGCGGATAATCGCTTTCGTATCCGGATCGATGCGGTACGATTCGGTTATTTTTTGCAGCGCTTTGTTATACGTGAAAGTGTCGAGCGCATTATTTTTCAAATAGGCCATCGTCGGCTCCGGTTGCTTGATATAGCAAATGGATAGCGCCCATGCGACGGCCATTTTCACATAATACGCAGGATGGTCAATCTGATCGAGCCGCTGAAGCACCCGCTCCAAATATTCCTCCATTACATAAAAATTAAGCAGCATAACCGCGGCAAAACGCAAATCGTACTCCTGCTCCGAAGCAAAATACGGCTGGATAAAATCCCATATTTCCTGCTCATGTTTTTTGGTCACCTTCAGCCCCGCACAGAAGCTGTCGCAGACGGACCAGTTGTTGATTTTCGGCACAAAATCAGCAATATAGCGCTGAAGCTCCTTCATATCCGTCTTCACGAGGCCAATGACCATGCCTTGCAGCATGACCTCCTCGAAAAATTCATCGTCCGCCTCCGCCAAATAGGCGCGCCAGTCGCCCTTCGCAATTTCCGCTGCAAGCTTGCGCAGCTCCGGCAGCCGGACTCCCATTACATTGCTAATATTCGGAATCAGCGACGCAGCGAACTTCTGATAATCCGCCTCCGCACGCATAAGCAGCTCTTCCCTTATCGTTTTGGCCATTTCCATCCCCCCGCTATTCCATTTCGTTCGTCTTATCCTTACTATACCTCAAGTGACCAAGGCTGTAAGCCTCCGAGAATGAAAGAGCAAGATAACGAAATTCCTCATGACTAGTTAAAAAATATAGCCAAACAGCTCCTTACACTGTTTGGCTATATTTACACCGTCCCTATTTGACCGGGCAATGGTTCAATCCGAATCTTTGGCGGACAGAGATGCCGCTATTTTCCCCAAACAACGCTTGATGGAGAGGTTCGCGGACTCAGGAGCCGCTAATGGCTGCGAATGCCCCGCTTCTGTGCAAAATTCCCATAGATAACGGATTTCCTGTCCGCTCAAGCGCTGAAATCAACCAAAAGCTTAAAATAGCGGATCGTCAGGCCGCGAAAAAGAAGTATGCTTCTTGCTCCATGCTCCATGCTCCATGCTCCATGCTCCATGCTCCATGCTCCATGCTTCCTATTCTAGCTCAGCTTCACTAAGCTGTAGCTTTTTTTGCCTTTGCGGATAATGATGAACCGTCCGCCAATCGCATGCTCAGCTGTAACGGTAAACTCCAGCTCCGTCACCTTCTCGCCGTTCATGGAGATAGCGCCCTTCGTAATATCCTCGCGCGCTTGGCGCTTCGAAGGCTCAATGCCGAGATCGACGAGCCAGTCGACGATGTTTTTCGGCTCTCCGTTTGCTGTGAAGGTCGGCATTTCTTTAAAGCCCTGCTCAATTTCATCCGCTGTCAGCGAGCGAATATCGCCGCTGAACAGCGCTGCTGTAATGCGCTTCGCCTGCTCCAGCATGTCCTCGCCGTGCACGAATTTCGTCATTTCCTCTGCCAGCGCCTTCTGCGCCTCGCGTTTATGAGGCTCGGTTTGCACCTTCTCCTCAAGCGCTTCAATTTCCGCTTTGCTCAGGAACGTGAAGAACTTCAAGTATTTCACGACATCGCGGTCATCGGTATTCGCCCAGAACTGGTAAAACTCGAATGGCGTCGTTTTATTCGGGTCAAGCCAGATCGCGCCGCCCGCCGTTTTGCCGAATTTCGTGCCGTCGGCTTTCAGCATGAGCGGAATTGTCAGGCCGAACGCTTTCGCTTCTGCGCCTTCTTTTTTCCGGATGAGGTCAAGGCCGCTCGTAATGTTGCCCCATTGATCGGAACCGCCGATTTGCAGCTGCACATCCTCGTTCTGGAACAGGTGCAAGTAGTCGAGCGACTGCAAAATTTGGTACGAAAACTCGGTAAACGAGATGCCGCTATCGAGTCTGCTGGAGACGACGTCCTTCGCCAGCATCGTATTGATGCTGAAGTTTTTACCGAAGTCGCGCAAAAATTCAATGACATTGATTTTGTGCGTCCAGTCGTAGTTGTTGACCATGCGCACCTGATTGTCGCCGTCGGTCATAAAAAGCTTTTTCAGCTGAGCACTCAAAGCATCGACATTCGCCTGTACCTGCTCCAGCGTTTGCAGCGAGCGCTCCGTTTGGCGTCCGCTCGGATCGCCAATCGTTCCTGTCGCTCCGCCAATCAGAATAACTGGGCGATGGCCTGCGAGCTGGAAACGCTTCAGCATCATAAACGGAATCAAGTGGCCGATATGCATGCTGTCGCCTGTCGGGTCAACGCCACAGTATAGCGACACTGCCTTCGTATTCGTCAGCTCGCGAAGTCCCTCCGCATCCGTCTGCTGGTTAATGGCATCGCGCCATTCGAGTTCATCCATAATATTCAAAGCAAACAACCCCTTTTCCATTCGATAATAGTGGTCATGATTTACGTTAATGAGCACAATAACGCACTGGGCTAGGCTTTTTCAAAATATAAGAATTTATAAGTTTTGCACTTATAAATGGGCTTAAATTTCTCGGAATGAAACGAGCCGCGCCGCCAAAGAACGGCGATAGCCGTTTCACCTTGAAATATAAAAATTTATAAGTTTTTCACGTATAAATAGGCTTATATTTCTCCGACAAAGCTCTTCGCACGTCCCAGAAGGACGACGAAGTCGTTTTTGCTTGAAATATAAGAATTTATAAGTTTTGCACTTATAAATAGGCTTATATTTCTCGGACTGAAACGCGCCGCGCCGCCAGAGGACGGCGACAGCCGTTTCACCTTGGGCAACAAAAAATCGCCCCTCGTCTACTGGAGACATAGGGACGATTGAATAACCGTGGTACCACCCAACTTGCACAAACAGCTTGAAAAAAAGCTGCTCATGCCGCTTTTGGCGAAATATCGTTCGCCCTGCCGCTTGGCATTACCCAAGATACTCCAGAGTGTAATTCGCAGCCCATGTATGTGTCAGGTCTCATCAACCCCTGACTTTCTGCAACAGGGACAAAGCTGCTACTGCGCTCTATCAACGTATAACATGTATTAGATTATAGACAGTATAGCGGAACGTGAAAATCATTGCAAGCCTAAACGTCTAGTGAAAACGTATGGTGAAAAAGAGGCTGCGCTGCATGAAAAGCTGGGCTTACGATCGCCATTACCCTTGAATTTCTTTGAATCAGCTACAATAGGTTAAATTTTAAGTGTAAAAGCGAACGCTGGCGCTTCTTCCGCTCAACCTTTTCATTCCGCTACGCTTTTTTCACCGCCCTTTTATTCCTTTACCGCCCCTATAGTCAGCCCTTGAACGAAGTAGCGCTGGAAAAAAGGATAAGCGAGCACGATCGGTCCCGTCGCCAGCACGACCATCGCCATCCGCGACGTATCCTGCGGCATGTCCTGCAAAATGCCGGTGCTAAGCGAAGCATTGGTTGAGTTTTGCATAATAAACTGCATGCTCGTTTCAATTCGCATCAGCATCGATTGCAGCGGCACCAGATTAGGCGTGTCGATGTACAAGAGCGCATTAAACCAGTCATTCCAATAGCCGAGCGTATTGAATAGGCCAATCGTCGCAAGGCCGGGAAGCGACAGCGGCAGCACGAGCCGAATAAACGTTTGCAGCTCGCTCGCCCCATCGATTTTTCCCGATTCAATAATGGCGGTTGGCACCATCGTACTGAAAAATGTTCGCATAATGAGAATATAAAACGCATTGACGAGCATCGGCATAATGAGCGCCCATATCGTATCCTTCATATGCAGCAGCTGCGTAACGACGATAAAGGTCGGCACCATGCCGCCATTGAACAGCATCGTAAAAATCGCAAAAAAGCTGAAAAAGCGGCGATATTTAAAGCTTCTCTGAAAAATGGCATACGCATAAAGCGTAATAATGACAAGGCTCAGCAGTGTCCCGACGACCGTTACAAAAATCGTAACGCCATACGAGCGCAGCAGCGCCTCGCCTGTCCGGAATATATATTGGTACGCCTCCAGGCTCCATTCCTTCGGAATAATCCGGTAGCCGTTCGAGGCGAGCGATTTTTCATTCGTAAATGAAATGATGACGACGAACAGAAAAGGAAAGACGCAGGCAATCGCAATAGCACCTGTCAGCAGGCTCAGGAGAAAGTTGGCAGCAGGTGAGATTTGATCGAAACGCCTTGTTTTTTTGATGGGCACCTAAAGCTCCTCCTTCGTTTAAAACAAGGCATTATCCTTGTTTTTTCTTCTGACGATGTAGTTGGACAATAGAACAAGCAGAAATCCGACGAAGGACTGATATAGCCCGGCAGCTGTGCTCATGCCGATTTCGCCGTTCACTTTTAAGCCTCGGAACACATACGTATCAATGACGTTGGTCATCGAATAGAGCAGGCCCGAATCCCTTGGCACCTGATAAAAGAGTCCAAAATCCGCGTAAAAGATTTTTCCGACAGCGAGCAGCGTCATAATCGATATGACCGGAGCGAGCAGCGGAATCGTAATATTCGTAATTTGCTTCCATTTGCCTGCACCGTCAATCATCGCAGCCTCATAAAGCGAGCGGTCAATTCCCATAATAGCCGCCAAATACACGACGCTGTTGTAGCCGACGAGCTTCCACAGGTTGACCAATATGAGGATAAATGGCCATTTGGCAGGCTCCGAATACCAATTGATCCGCTCCATGCCCATCCATTCGAACGTTTTATTAATCAGCCCTTTATCAAAGCTGAGAAAGCTGAATACAAAATAGCCGACAATAACCCACGATAAAAAATAAGGCATAAACATCGCCGTTTGAAAAAACTTGCTCAGCCGCCTGTTCGTCAATTCAACTAAAATAATCGCCATCGCTACGGCCAAAATGAGCCCTAAAATAATAAACGCCGCATTATAGAGCACCGTATTGCGCGTAATGATATAGGCATCCGAGGTGCTGAACAAAAACTTGAAGTTGTCCAGGCCCACCCATTTGCTATTCATGATGCTGGCAAAAAAGCCATCCTTGCTGTATCTGTACTGCTTAAAGGAAATAATCGTGCCCGCCATCGGCAGGTAGGAAAACAGCAAAAACCATAGGGCGCCCGGCAGTACCATCAGGAGCATCGCCCGATTGCGAAAGATGTCCCGCAAAAATATTTTCAGCTTGTCGCTCATATCGTTCCTCTCCTTAAACCGCCAGCTTCTCAATACTCATTATCGTTATAAACAAAGAGAGGCAAATCCGAAAATTCGCCTCTCCCTCTCCGCGGATTATTTAGGATTAGCCGCTTTCCACGCATCAAGCTGGGTCTGGGCTTCGGCAATTACCTTATCCAGTCCGGCTGCTTTAAACTTCTCAATCGCTTTTGGCAAATATTCATTCGGATCAACTGTACCCGTCATTAACGCCGACCAGAACTCACCTTTGACGTTCTGAATCGATGCCAGCTCGGTCGTGACGCTCGTTGAATCGAAGTTGAAGCCCAGCGTTGGCGCTGCTTTGCCCGCTTCGTTGAATACTTTGTATTCATCCCATTTGTTCTCAGGATCGCCCGTATTGAGATACGTCAACGTGACATTGCCTAGCGAGAAGGTTGGCATATCATAGTTTTTCGAATCATCCAAGTTTTCCATTGCGTTGTCAGCCGTTTTCTTATAATGAACGTTTTCGATGCCGGAATCGATCATATTGCGCAATACCGGATCAGTGTTCAGCAAGTTTAAAAATGCCATTGCTTTCTCTGGATGCTCCGAATTTGCTGAAATCGCCTGCAGCGAGCCCATGACGGACCAGTTGAAAATGATCGATTCGCTCGCTGGTGTTGACACGACTGGATAGCCATAGCTCGCGCTCCACAGATTATCGGCGAATGGCGTCGTCGCTGCGCGGTCAAGGAACCATTTGCCGGATTTTTGCGTATCATCCAGCCCATTCGTCGTTGCCGCCTCTGGCGAAATGTAGCCCTTCTTGTAATAGCTGTGCATCGTATCAAGCGCTGCTTTAAGCTCCGGCGTCTCCAGCACATTTAAGACTTTGTAGTCGCCTTTATCCAAGCTTACAACCATTGGCAGGTTGGAGATCAAATAATCGTACGGCAGCACCGGCATATAGTCCTTCGTTATAGCGAATGGAGTAATGTCCGGCTCGCTGTCTTTAATCGTCTTCAGCAGCGGCTCTATGCTTTCCAGCGTGTAGATGCCGTCCATGCTCAGGTTGTATTTATCCAGCAGAGTTTTGTTAAAGCGCCATACTTCAAGCGCCGGGAGCTCTTTTTTCGCCGGAATGCCGTAGTTGTGGCCATCTACTTTGGAGCCTTCGAGGAAGGCTGGATCAAGCGTCTCCACAATTCCTTTGCCCTGCTCCTTCAGCAAATCGTCAATTTCATAAAAGGCTCCTTTACGGGCATTTTGCACGTAATCGAAGGCCCATGAAGAAGTAAACATGATGTCCATAGGCGTTCCTGATGAGGTAGCGATTTGCATTTTTTGCGTGTAGTCGCCCCAATCAATTTGGGTCATTTTGATCGTTACGCCAATTTTCTCAGCCGTATATTTGCTGACCTCCTCCATGACACGGTTGACATCCTTTTGCGGGGTACCGATTGTGTACCAGCTCAGCTCCACCGTTTCCTCTTTGCCCGCATTGCCGCCGTTGCCGCTGCCGCTGCTCTCCGCCGTTGCACCTGTTTCTTTTGCGCCGCCGTTTGTGCTGCATGCCCCTAGCAGCAGCGAAAATGAAAGCAGCACCCCGAGCAGCATCATCCAGCTTTTGTTTTGTCTCATCAATCGTTACCTCCCTTTTTTTGTAGCCCCTTTACTAACGCTTAACACTTACTTGTAGATTATCGGATGTAAGCACTTTCAAATAGAGAAGAAACTAAACAAACGCTGTTCAAAATAAACATATACAACGCTGCTCTTTATGTAGGAGAGTCACCCGATTCGCCGCTTGCTGCAAATAACATGCTTTTATAATCGGCTGGCGTTACGCCAACATATTTTTTAAACTGTTTATGAAAATAACCGCTGTCCCAATAGCCGACGTTTCGGGAAATTTCGTGTACCTTCTGCGCCGTTGTGCGGAGCAGCAGCTTGGACTGCTCGATCCGGTATTTGTTGACGTATTCCGTAAAGCTCTCCCCGGTTTCCTTCAGAAACAGCTTGCCTAAATAAACCGGGTGAATATGGTATTTGTGCGCCAGCTGCTTGAGGGACAAATCGGTGGCAAAATATTGCTCCACGTAATTCAGCACCTGCTTGACCGTAGGGTTCGTCTCCTCTTTAACAAGCATCGTGGACATGTCGCGGATCGTTCCTGTCATAATGGCAAGCAGCTCCTCCCATTCCGAAGCCTTCGCCGCCTTGTTAAAGGAAGCGTTCATATGGTCCGCAATAATAGCATTAACCGTATTGGCGCCTCCCATCTCCTGATGCAGCCAGAGAAGCGTTTGCATCACCAGCATGCGAAGCCTGCTTGGCGTTGCCGCGTCGGATGCTTGAATCGCCTGGAAGTCGCCTGTCAGCTCGGTGACAAGCGCCTCCGTATCCGCAGCGGAAACTTTCTTCCTGTAGCTGGCCCAGTTTAATTCCGTATCAGGCAGCAGCTCGTCCTTTTTTGCCGCATAATCCTCATACAAAGCAATCTCTTCCTTATGCAGCAGCAAAAAATAGTCCTGTGCCCGCAGCGCCTGCTCATAGCTGAGCGCCTCCTGCACTCCTCTTGCCTGAGGAGCGCCGATGGAAATCCGATAAGGGCACGCCTCCTCTCTCTGCCTCAGCTGCAAAGCAAATTGCAGGGCCATGGCAGCGCAATCCGCTTCCTCCTCCGCCATAAACACAAGCACGGCATCACCCTCTACATTTCGCAGAAACAGCCTGTCATGGCTGGCATTTGCCGTTTGCCGCAGCTCCTGCATGAGTCCGTCCTCCCGCTCGCCGCCCCCTCTGAGCAGCATCGTCGTCATATAACGGCCGCTGAAATGGATATCCAGCAGCGCCGCCCGCTCCTGCAATTGAATGGAATCGATCGCAGCGGTCAGCCAGCGATAAAGAATCGTATCTTTTAAAATATCAATTTTCTCAGCTTCAAGAGCGCTGCTTCGCCTTGTTTCATCCAGCTTCTTGACCGTATGGGCAAGCGTTGCGGCCAGCTCGGCGAAATTAAGCGGCTTCAGCAAATAGTTTTCAATGCCTAGCTGCATGCCTTCCTTTAAATATTCAAAATCATTGTAGCCGCTCAAAATAATAACCTTCAGCTCCGGCCTGATCGCTCGCGCAGCCCGAATCAGCTCCAGCCCATTCATAATGGGCATGGAAATATCGGTAATGAGCAAATCAGCGGGAACCTGCTGCAGCAGCTCGAGCGCCTTGCGGCCATTTTCTGCTTTGCCCGTCAGCTCCAGGCCATGGTCTGCCCAATCTATGGCATCGTATAAGCCCTCTAGTATAAACGGCTCGTCATCGACTAGAAATACGCGGTACATTTTCCATCTCTCCTTTCCTTAAAGCCGGGAAGCTGAAAATAATCTTCGTCCCTTTTCCTTGGACGCTCTCGATGTCGAATCTACCGTCTTTGCCATAAATCAATTCAAGCCTTTCTTTCACACTTCGCAGTCCAAGCGAATCCTCCTGCTCCTGAACCGTATACTTGCCAAGCGACCGTTTAATCTGCTCCAGCCGTTCCTTGCTAATGCCTGTTCCATTGTCCTCCGCTACAATCGTCACCATGTCGTTTTCCAGAGTGGCGGTTACTTTAATCAAGTTGTCCTCCTCCTCCGAGCGCAGGCCATGGACAATATAATTTTCCACAATCGGCTGCAGCGACATTTTAATCATCATGCGGTCCTTCAGCTCGGGATCACAGGCAATAAAATAGGCAAAACGATCCTTGTAACGAATGCGAAACAGCTCCAAATAAAGACGGCAATTTTCCAACTCCTCCTCCATCGTCACGACGGTCTGCTGCTGTACAAAGCTCTTGAACAATACGGCCAAACTATAAATCATCTCGCTGACATCGGCAGCGCCATGGGAAAGGGCTCTCATCCGAATGACCTCAAGTGTATTGTAGAGAAAATGAGGATTAATTCTCGCCTGCAGCGCTGCAAACTCCGTATGCTTTTGCTTCAGCTCGGCCACATACACCCGGTCGATATGGCGCGAAAGCTCATCGAGCATTTTGTTGAAGCCTTGCGAGAGCTGCCCGATTTCATCCTCCTTCTCGTCGACAATCCGAATCGTCAAATCGCCCGTCTCTACCCGCCTCATGGAGCGGATAATCCGGTTCGTCCGGCGTGAAAAATTAAAGACGACAAAGGACGGAATGGAAATCGTGATCAAAATAAACGCAAAGCTCGCTGCAATAACCGCATTTTTCATAGGCGCATAAATCGCTTCCACTTCCCGCTTCGGCATGATGCCAAATACGGTGTAGCCGAGGCTGCTGGACGGAAGCATGGAAATGTAGGACTCCTCCTCCAACAAAGCGATGCTGTCCACCGATTTGATTTTGTCCACATAGGGATAGAGCTTGCCGTAATATCGGTCCGAAGAGTCAAAAATGACCTGTCCATCTCCAGACAAAATCAAAATATTGCCCCGTCGGTCCCGCCCCTCGCTCGCCAGCGCCGTTTTTAATGCATCCGCTTGAAAAAAGACGAGCAGCTGCCCGACATTGCTCAGCGTGCCTACTTCATTAATATGTACTCTGACGGAAAAAAGCTTGTCGTCCCATTGGCCAATCGTCCTGCGAACCCACGGGTTGGGCGTAGATACGACGCTGCTTTCCAGCGCCATCGCATCCGGGACATAGGATTTAGACGCTTGCGTCTGATACAGCTTCGTCAAATTGCTTTGTCCGAACATATAAAGAAACTGCTTCTCGGAGCTGAACAGCAGCATATTCGCAATATCAACATCGTTTTCAATCATTTTTTTAAAAAAATCCAAATCATCGACACCGCTGCCCAAATTATTGTAATAGCTGTCCATTTTGAAATTCATATATTCGGAAAAAGAGTGCTTCAGCAAATAGGATAAGGAATAGGAAAAGGACGGGTCGCGATAAATGTCCTGCACCTGCTGCTGAACGACGTGAGCCTTGCCAGCAAGCTGCTGATTGACGCGCTCCATGGACATTTTCTGCTTCTCCAGCTCATTGTCAGCCACCGACTGGGACATATAATCGACTGTAAAATAAGCGAGAGTCGCCGTGGCGCAAACAATAATAACAGCAAAAACAAGCATGATTTTGACAAACAAATTATTTTTGATCGCATCAATATACAGCTTCTTCATCCCTTCCCCCTTGCCGCTTGCTCCTTCATCGACGTTAACAGGAAAAGGAAGACAGGGTATCGCCCTGTCCTCCCGCTTCTACTAGTATAAGATGATCTGATTAACAAATGAATTTATTTTTAGCTGCGAACATAGAGCGGCTGCGATTGATTTCCCGCATAATCCTCCATCACAATATAGACAGTGGCAGCTGTCGACGTGAAGCTCAGGCTTGCCTTCGTCGTTCTGCCGCGAATGATTTTCGCAAAGCTGCCCGCGCTGCCGGAAATGTACGTGACCGGGAACGACTTCGCCACGCCATTTTCATACACGTACATATAGCGCCAGTCCCTCGTATTTGGCATCGGCAAATTCAGCGTATTGCCGTTCCAGGACCATTGCTCGCTGTAAGGCTCGGCTATTTTATCAATAAAATGGCCGCTTTTGCTGACGGAGCTTCCGCCTCCCGTCGTAACCGTTACGAGAAAATCATCGCCGTTAATGGGCATATTGCTGAAGGTCACGCTAGTGGCTCCTGCCGCCGCCGTCTGCTGGGCAACAATAGGCTGCGCCGTCGTAATCCAGTTCAGCGAACGCAAGCTTACCATCGTATTTCCCGCTGCATTCGGCGGATTTACCCAGCTCACCGACAACTGGCCATTTTCCTGAGAATTCACGCTAATGCCGGAAGGTGCCGCATTCAAATTAAAAGGAAGCGTTGCGGCAAAGCCCTCCAATCCGTCCGCCCCAATCGGAACGACCTTCAGCGTGCCTGCTGTCGACGGAAGAGCTTTTATATAAAACACTTCATCATATTTGCCGCCTACATAGACGTCATTGATATAGATATCGTATTGCTTAACCTTGCTGTAGTCGGTATCCATATTCCACTTAATGTTCATTTCCCCTGTGTCCACAAAGGCTTCCGTAATGGCAAGGCCAGAAGGAGCTGCAGGCTTAATCGCCGAACCGTCGAAAATGCGAATTTGCCCCACATTGAGCTGATAACCCGCAATCGCGCTTGACCCTGGAGCAACGACAAGCCCGAAAGCGGCAAGCGATTTGCCCGCATAGGCGCCAAGCTCAAGCTGCTGCGTAATCCAGCCATTCGTCTTGCTGCCGGCATTTGGAATGGCAACCTTCACGACCTGACTCGGATTATCTTTAAAAATAAGGCCGATATAAGCAGCCGATGCATCATTAGCCGATGGCTTGTTATATGTGATCGACAGCTTGGAGTTTGCATTTACGCTCAAATCGGTTTTGAACAGACGCAGGAAATTTTCGGCGTTTAGGTTGCCGTTCAGCACAAGCGAGCTGCCGCCATTGTAGCCGCCCAGCTTTTCATATTGATAACGCTGCGTAGCCGAAAAATCATATTTTGTGCCGTAGTCATAGTCCACCGTCAGACGATTGCCTGTCGTATCCTGCCACCACTGCCAAGTGACGGGCACATCCTGCAGGCTCATATTGGACCACTCGCTGTTACCCGAGACCGCACCGTCCTTGTAATAGGAAAGGCCATGG
Source organism: Paenibacillus sp. Leaf72 (assembly GCF_001422685.1). Taxonomy (NCBI): domain Bacteria; kingdom Bacillati; phylum Bacillota; class Bacilli; order Caryophanales; family Paenibacillaceae; genus Paenibacillus; species Paenibacillus sp. Leaf72. The sequence goes on from NZ_LMLV01000008.1 coordinate 15,757, forward strand.
CCCGTATTGAAATTCGTGTAAAAGTTCGTACTGCCAATAACGGAGCGCTCCGCAATGACCGAGGCGATTCCCGGCCAATAGCGGTTGTCCGCATAGACGTCGGCTGCCGTGTTCGCAGCGGAAACCGTCGTATTTTTCGGATTCAAATTCGGGCCCGACCACCACAGCTGATCACGCACATTCGTCATCCATTGGTAGTTGTTTTCCGATCGGTGGCTCACCGGCCAGCTTTGCCCCATATCCTCATCCAAGCCCGCATGGACAAAGTCCGCACCGAGCGTAGCCAGACTTAGACGGGGCAGCCCGCTGCTCAGCTTGCTCGAAAGTGCCGTTCCCTGTGCAGAAGAAAAACGGTCTCTGCCTGCCTCTAGTCCCGCAAAGCCGATATCAAAAATCGTATAGGCTGTACCATTTGCGGCATTGTAGCTGGCTAGATAAGTATTCGCGCTGTTAATTTGCGTATTGCCTACACCATAGTCAAAGAAAAAGGAATTGGTGACCGCTTGGTGATTCACCTTGTCATGCAGCATCGAAATATTGTTATTGTTGAACGTGCGGGCAAACGTATTTGCCCCTGTAGACGTACTCAACGAGTCATACCATTGCACGTAAAGGCCGCCGCTTTGCAGCACTTTCAGAAATTCAATATACGCAGGAATGTCAGCTGTCGCAACGTTGGGCGACAATTCCTCCTGGTTCATAAAATAGCCGTCATAGCCAAAATAATCGGCCATTTCAATCATTTTTTGGGCGACTGGGAAATTTCCGCTGCTGTCTTTTACAATCATTTGTTTGTAGGTTTGCTGGCCGCGGTCATTGTTGGAGAAAAAAACGCCAGCGAGGGAGAGGACGCCGTTTTTATGCGCGGCATCCGTATACGTTGGGTTAGGGATGTTCAGCATGCCGAATTCAAACCATTTTTGCTGCCAATTCGATTGGGCCAAATCATCGTAATATTCAGGCGGAGTGTAAGCGCTTGCAGTTCCATGCCAATAAGAATAATAGTCAATGTATTGCCAGAAGTTGAAATGATACTGGGCAAACTTGTTCGTATATGGCGCATTTTCGATAAAAGCATTGCCATAATCCCCTGCGACATTCATCATCTTCACATTGGTGCTCAGCGTCGGCTTTGCCTGTGTGCTGGCAAACGGCAAAATCCGGTTTTGCAGCGGCACCTTTGAACGCAGCTTCTCGGCACCCGGGTCTGTTGCCGGGCTCCAATTCGCAATTTGGCCACTCGTATAGCCGTGGACGCTTGGCTGATTGCTGCCGTGTGCGCTTTCCCCCTTGAATGGCCATGTGTCGCCGGCATACGCAGCAAGCGGCATCATGGTGATGAGCATAGAAGCGGTTAAAGCAACGGCTGTCCATTTACGGACAGCTGCTTTTGTTCCTTTTGTTAATGCCATCGTTCCATCTCTCCTCGCATGATTCGATTTACAATGTAACCATAACCGATGAAAGCCCTTTCCATAAGCAGATAAATTAAACATTGGCTGTTCAAAATAAAGAAACAGCTGCTTTTTAAGAAAAAAAGATGGACCATCCGTCGTCTTTCGACGACAAGACTGCTGAAAGGCAACGTTACATCACGATGAAGCTCGCAGAGACCCCTAACACAACAAAAAGGGTTCGAGCAGGGATATCCCCGATCCAACCCTTTTGTTACCTACTTACGGCTCAATTCCCCATACGAGCTGACCATTCATATAGCCGACAACCTGTTCATTGTTTACGAACTGATTGCTGGATGCCTTGAACGAGTAATCGCCCGCTTGGTTGTAATTGGACCAGTCGGTTTTGGAGAAGCGTGCTTGAATTTCTGCGCTCTGGCCGGGATTCAGTGTTCCAGCTGAGGTCGTAAAGCCAATTTCCAAAGCATAATCGGCACCCTCAACCGGAGTCGCCAGTTTGACGAATTTGCCGGTTACATTCGCATTTCCGATACTGGCCCAGTCGATCCAGAAACTCTGATTTCTCTCCCCGTCAATCGTATAATAATACCGGAGCAACACATCACTGAGCTGAATGGCTGCATCACCGGTGTTAACTACTTTGAATTTGGGTGAAATTCCGTTGGTGGAGGCACTCGTATTGCCGTTAAAGGCTTGGACCGTCAGCTCTCCCGCGGGTACGGAAACACCGCTGTCCACAACATTTAGCGTTAATATAGCTTGATTTCCTCCGCTGAAATGAAAGGTTATGGCATTCTGGCCCAGCGGCAGTGTGGAAAGATAAGATTTGCTCAGAACGACACCAGCGCTTGATGCCGTATAATCCTGGCCCGATAGAAGGGTATAATTTCCATTTGAGATACTTACAAGCTGGTGCCCGTTTAAGGTAAGGGCGACGATAATATCCTGCGCTAGAGTTGCCGCTTTATCAAATGCTGCACTCACGGGTGCAATGGATGCGCTCGGTGTTGTGTCAACAATTTTGACTTTTAATACGGGATCTTGACCTTGATTGAAATCAAAGACAATCGAATGCTCGCCAATCGGCAGCGTCGCCAGAAATGCTTTTTTCAGCAGCAGCGTATTTCCACTCAAGGTATAATCCTGATTCGCTAACAAGGCATTGGCTCCTGCGCGGAGAGCGATTAACGTATTTCCATTTGAATTCACGGTTATCGCTGGGTCGATTTGATTGGGGGCATACTTGTCAAATTCGACGGTTGCTGGTGTGATGGACGCGTTTGGAATTGGATTTTCAACCTTTAAATCGGGCAGCTCATCGAGCGTAATGACATAGTCGCTTTGGTACAGTGTTGTTAAGGTCGCTGGGTAATTGAAGGCAGAGCTCATGAGATGTTCCCCATACCAAGGCAAGAAGTAGAGCCATCCTGCTTTCTCCTCTGTCAGATTCATTACGCTTGGGACGGTGTCGTTCTCCGTCATGGCCACCATTTTCGTGCCGCCCGTCAAATCAACAAGCTGATAAAAAATAGAGGTAATAGCATCCTCATTGGGGACACCGGACAAGCCGTCATAGCGGTTGTAAATGGTATTGTATTTATCGTATCCGATAATATCCACCTGATCGCCGCCGGGATACCATGCGGGAGAAGTGCTATACACATAACTGTTGTAGGTCCAGATCAAGTTGTGCAAGTCGTATGTCTCTGTAAGCTCGGTATAGATCAGATCCCATAGCTGCTTATACACCTCCGCGCCTGCCGAAGCCCACCAGAACCATGCACCTTCCCCATTCAATCCGCCGTTGCCCTCCGCCTCATGGAAGGGTCGGAAGATCACCGGCACATTGTTATTTTGCAGAATCTCCAGTTGCTCTGCCAAATCCTCAATGGCCATCATCACGTATTGATATTCTTTCGTGCCGGGAATCACCGCACTCGCTGTATTGAAATTGGTTTCCGTCGGTTTGTAGGTGGCTTCTTTCCATTCCACAAACTCTCCAAGCTGATAGGCCGTGAAATTTCGGGGTACAGTAATATGCCAGCTGCTTGTTGCGATCCCGCCCCGGTTGTTCACCCAATCGATCATCCGGGCGGTTGTACCATCCTCCCAGCCGTAAAGCGGATTATAGTTCAGAAAATCGAACCCGCGAATGGCCGGATACTTTCCGGTTAAATTGTGAATCCAATCAAACTCCAGCTCGGAATTGCCGTCATTTCCGCCTCCGTATATCTCCTGCTGGCCGGAGAGCATATGATTGCCGTAAACCTCTGTTAAATAATTCATCAGAAGTTGTGTTTCCGCTGTGGCCTCAGAGTCGGCGAGGACAGGCTGCACATTCAAAGGATCAAGAGCAGCATAATCCACAGTGAAGGTATCAAAATAAGCGAATCCCCAACCTGCCTTCAACTGAATGGTGTTGCTTCCTTGATTCAGCTTGTGATAGCCAAAATCGAAATCCGCCCAATTGGTCGTATAGGGCAGCATATACGAACCCTTCGTAACGCCATTAACGGTTAAAGATTGCTGCCTGCCGTCAGGACTAAGCTCCTGCATATAGCGGGTGGAGATCGTATACATTCCGGTTTCAGGGACAGTCACTGTAAAGGTAATGGTACCGGAATTCTGCATCCAGACAAATCCACTTCCGGAGTATCCGGGCTTCTGTTGTCCGTAAATTTGGGTCGTCACTTGAAGATCGGAGGTGAGCTGAGCATTTTCGCTTTCAATTGTGAAAAGTGCGTTGTCTGCATGAACGGGCGGTGCTGTCATTAATCCAAGCAGCAGAGTAAATGCCAGCATCATTACGCTTGCCTTCTTGATTAAATTTTTCATCCTTTCCCTTCCTCCCATGTCAAAAATGGTAATTGCAAGTTCAATATACAAGATATTGAATGCGCTTTCATAGCAACCATATCATAATCCCCATATTATGTAAATCCTATCTATATTGAAAATTTTTGGCCTTCATTTTTCCATAATTATAAAGAAGAAGGTGCAGACAGTGACCCGTGAAGTGCGGATAGTGGTCTATGATACGGACTTGCAGCTTGAAGCGTATCAGTTCCAAGGCATTATGCTTCGGAGAGAAAAGCCAAGCTGGCAGCTTCCGGCGCATAGGGATGAGCATAGAAGCGGTTAAAGCAGCAGCTGTCCATTTACGGACATTTAACAAAAAAAGATGGACGGTCCGTCGTCCTTCGACGTCTAGACTGCATCCATCTCCTCTTAAACTTGCTCGAATCCGATTAACGTAAAACTGCTATAGTTCAACTGCTATAGTTCAGCAGCTTCTATTATTGCTCGGCCAGCAAGCAGCTCGCCGTCCATCCGGCTAACCGCATCGATAATCGCAATGTGGAACGAGCCGCTGCCTTTGCCTTCCGTTGCTTCTGCGGCAAGCTCGCCGGCAATGCCCATTGCAGCTACGCCCGCCGCGGCCGCGAGCAGCAAATCCCCCTCCTGCTTGGCGCCGCAAAATGCGCCGATCAGCGTGGAGCACATACAGCCGGTGCCCGTTACACCGGACAGCTGCGGTACGCCGTTGCGAATAAGCAGCGTTCGCTCGCCATCGCTAATGACATCGGTCGCTCCGGTAAGTGCCACGATGCAGCCAAGCTTGCTCGCTGCACGCTCCGCAACCTCCTGCGCGGTCACTTCGCTTCTGGCCAGGTCGGCCTCTGAAGCGTCGACGCCCTTCGTCAGCGATTCCAGTCCTGCTGCAAAGCGGATTTCCGATAAATTGCCGCGCAGCACGCTAATTTCCACCTCGCGCAGCAGCTGCTCCACCGCGGCATTGCGCAAGGCCGAGGCTCCCGCTCCCACCGGATCGAGCACAACCGGAATGCCCCGCTCATTCGCCCGCTTCCCGGCGGCGACCATTGACTCGATCGTGCGGCGGTTCAGCGTGCCGATATTAATGACAAGTGCCGAAGCAATGGCGACGATATCGTTCATTTCCTCCAGCTCATCCGCCATAATCGGCGAAGCGCCAACAGCGAGCGCAATATTCGCGCAGTCATTGACCGTCACGTAGTTCGTAATATGATGAACGAGCGGCTTATTGCGGCGCACCGCCTCCAATGATTCAGCAATCGTTTGTATGATTTCCATGTAGAAACATCCCTCTCTGCCGCATGACTAAAGCGGCCTTTTTATCTTATATATACCACAAAGCTGGGGCGAACACCTATGAGGATTGGCACAGCTGCATAAAAAAAACGGATCGGCACGGAGCATCTGCTGCTCTCTCTGCCCATCCGTTTGTGGCGGTGCTCTTTATTGCTGCTCGTTATTACTGCTCCTTCTAAACGCTTGCTCCATTTAATGGTTTCGGCTTGCCTTCCTTCAATACTTTGGCGATAAGACAGCCAATCAGCAAAGACCAGACTGGGGATGAAATGCCAAAAAAAGATACATTAGCAATCGCGATAATGAAGGCAAACAAGGTCGAAAACCGGTACGTCGTTTCGGAAAAAACAGCTTGCAGATTGCCAATCAGCACCCCAGCCAGCGAAAAGCCTGACAGAAGTACAATAAACGTCGATGGCAGCCGATTAATCAGCACAAGCATCGCTCCGGCAAACAGGCCGAAAATAATGACCAGCACGCTGCATACGATCCCCGCCCAGATGCGGCTTTTCCTCTCGCCTGCTTCTTCGCTGCTGCATAAAGCGGTCATCATGCCCCCGACGTTGACGGCATGCCCGCCGAAAAAGCCTACGAGCAGCGTACCGAGACCCGAAAAGACGACCGTCTTGTTCACTGGCGGATTGTAGCCATTTTTCTTAAGGGCAGCCAGCGATACCGCAATATCGTTGCTCAAAATCAATATCGCAACCGGGACGGATATAGAGATAAAGCTGCCCGTCGTAAAGGACGGACTAATCCAGTGCGGCATACTGAATTCAGCTGCCTGAGCCGCAGGAAAGTCATACCAAATGAGCAGGCCGATGACGCCAAATGCCAGCATTCCCAGCAAGGGCGGAATTGATTTATGCAGCCTAGGCACGATAAGAAAGCCCAGAAAAGATACTAAGCCGATCATTGGAAGCTCTTTAATCGCCGGAATAATCGCCACGACATAATGCAGGACAATTCCCGCCAGCATCGCATCCAGCATCGGCTTTGGAATGAGTCCTAGAAGCTTGCCGAATAAGCCGGTGGCGCCAAGCACGACAATAAGCGCGCCTGCCATAATAAAGCTGCCCGCCAGCTCCTTTATCGGATAATGCAGCGCCGACGCGCTTAGAAAAGCGACCGCGGTCAGCGAATGGCAGCCCGCAAACGGCATTTTATAGCGGAGGATAAGCCACAAATTCAGTGCCCCGCCAATCACATAAACCGCAAACAGCCACGATAAAGCTTCCGCCCGGCTAAGTCCAAGCGCATCGGCAGCTTGTATAATGAGCACCGCGCCGCCTGTACAGGCCATTATCGCTGTCGCGAGTCCGCTCGAAACATTTTTTGTGTTCAGCATACGTTTTCCTTCATGCTCCCTTCCCTAACACTCCTGCTGCAAGGAAAAATAACAGCATAAAGCTGGCTGAAATGACAGCCAGCTTTACACACATCCTCTTATTCTAGTATTTCTTCTACTAATTGTACAACCTCATGTCCTGTCCCGCACATCAGCGCCTTCGCAGCAAGCTGCTTCATCTCTTCCTGATTCAGCTTCGCCATGAGGCTGCGAGCGGGAAGAATCGAGCTTGCGCTCATGCTGAATTCATCCAGTCCGAGCCCAAGCAGCAGCGGAATAGCGGTTTGATCGCCAGCCATTTCGCCGCACATGCCCGTCCATTTGCCCGCTGCATGGGCAGCATCAATGACATTTTTGATCAGACGCAGCACGGCAGGATTATACGGTTGATACAAATAGGAAACCCGCTCGTTCATTCGGTCCGCCGCCATCGTATATTGAATCAAATCATTCGTGCCGATGCTGAAAAAATCAACTTCCTTCGCAAACTGGTCTGCAAGTACTGCTGTTGACGGAATTTCCACCATAATGCCGACCTGGATGTCATCCGACACCGCTTTTTCTTCGGAAAGAAGCTTTGCCCGCTCTTCTTCGAGAATCGCTTTCGCTGACCGGAACTCCTCCAGCGTCGCAATCATGGGAAACATAATGCGCAGATTGCCGAAGACGCTGGCGCGCAATAAAGCTCGCAGCTGCGTGCGGAACATATCCTGCTGCTCGAGGCAAAGCCTTACCGCACGGAAGCCTAGAAACGGATTCATTTCCTTCGGCATATTCAAATAAGGAAGCTCCTTGTCACCGCCAATGTCGAGCGTGCGCACGACGACCGGCTTCCCTTCCATTTTTTGCAGCACAGCTTTATAGGCGTTAAACTGCTCCTTCTCCGTCGGCATGCTTTCTCTGCCCATGTACAAAAACTCGGTGCGGAACAGCCCCACTGCTTCGCCGCCGTTGCCTAGAACAGCTGCCACATCCGCCGGTGTTCCAATGTTTGCCGCCAGCTCGACATGAATACCGTCCTTGGTCACGGTTGGTTCATTCCGCAGCTTCGCCCATTCCGCCCGCCTCGCTTCATACTCGGCTTGCTTGATTTTGTAGCCTTCAATGGTGGCCGCATCAGGATGCAAAATAACTTCCCCTGCCAAGCCATCAAGAATGAGCAAATCTCCGCTTTGCACCTGCTCCATAATTTCCTTCGTTCCGACAACAGCCGGAATTTGCAAAGTTCGCGCCATAATGGCGGAGTGGGAGGTCCGTCCTCCAATATTCGTTGCGAAGCCTTTAACGAAGCTTGGATTGAGCTGCGCCGTATCCGACGGCGTCAAGTCCTCGGCTACCAAAATAACCTCCTCATGAATGGCGGTCAAATCCTGAAGCTCCACGCCAAGCAAATGGGAAAGTACGCGTTTCGATACATCGCGCATATCAGCGGCACGCTCGCGAAGGTAGGCGCTTTTCATATTTTCGAACATCTGTACGAGAATCGCCGATACCTCTTGCAGCGCAAATTCCGCGTTGACACGCTCGCTTTGGATTTTCTCCTCGATCGGGCCTACCAGCTCGGGATCGCTGAGCACAAGCAGATGCGCTTCAAATATTTCCGCCTTCTCCTCGCCCAGCTCTTCAAGCGCCCGCTGCTTAATTTGCTGGAGCTCAATCTTGGATTTGCCCAGCGCTTCATGAAGGCGGGTCATTTCCAAAGCCAGATCATCCACCTTCCGCTTTTCTACAACGAGCGATGCCGATTTTAATATCATCGCTTTGGCGATAGCAATGCCATCCGCTGCCGCGATGCCCGTTATTTTAAGCATGAACAACACCAAGCCCCGCTTGCGTCATTACATCCTCTAAAGCTGAAATCGCTTCTGCCGCATCTGCTCCGTCTGCGCTAAAGGTAATCAGCTCACCCGCTTCAAGATCGAAGGACAATAGGCCGAGAATGGATTTCAGCGTTACCTTTTTACCATTTGCTTCTGCGTAGACTTCCGTTTCAAACTTGCTCGCCGTATTGACAAGCGCTGTCGCCGGTCTTGCGTGGATTCCGTCTTCGTCTGTAATTTTAAATGTTTTTTGCATGATTTCTCGCTCCTCATCCATTGTTTATATTTATATTAAAGCCCGTTATTCGAGATAACGTCCTTGTACCAATAAAAGCTTTTCTTCGGTGTTCTAGCAAGTGTTCCATTCCCGTCATTATCCTGGTCAACGTGAATAAAGCCGTAGCGTTTTTCCATTTCGGAGGACGAATAGCTGATCAGATCAATACAGCCCCAGCTCGTATATCCGATGAGTTCAACACCGTCGAGTATTGCCTCATGCATTTGCTCTAGATGCTGCTGGAAATAAGAGATGCGGTAATCGTCCTGGATGCTGCCGTCCTCTTCCACTTTATCGTAAGCTCCCATCCCATTTTCCACGATGAATAATGGCACCTGATAGCGATTATACAGTTCATTGAGGAAAATCCTTAAACCGACAGCATCAATCTGCCAGCCCCATTCACTCGTTTCCAAATACGGATTTTTAACCCCGCCGATTGTATTGCCGCTGACCTGCTCCATGCGTTCGCTGTCCACACTCGTCACGAGAGACATGTAGTAGCTGAAGGAAATAAAATCTACGGTATGTGCTTTTAGCAGCTCATCGTCGCCCGCATGCTTTTCAAGCTGTATGCCCTTCTCCCGGAACAAGCGCTCAATATATTTCGGATAAGCGCCGCGCACCTGAACGTCGGTGAAAAATAAATTAAACTGGTTGTCCTGATAAGCGACGAGCACATCTTTCGGATTTGGCGTATTCGGATATTTGATCAGGCAAGTCAGCATACAGCCAATTTGCGAGTCTGCTACAATCTCATGGCAATACTTGACAGCAAGGGCGCTCGCAATAAATTGATGATGCAAAGCCTGATAAACGGATTGCTCCAAATTTTCGAAACGGCCCGGAACCATTCCTCCGCTTGTAAATGGATGGCGGATAATGCTGTCAATTTCATTAAACGTAATCCATTGCTTGACCTTATGTTTATAGCGCTCGAACACCGTTTGGCAGAACCGGACAAAAAAGCCGACCACTTCCCGGCTCGTCCAGCCGCCATACTCGTTGACAAGATAAAGCGGCATTTCATAGTGGGACAAGGTCACGAGCGGTTCTATGCCATGCTTGATCAGCTCATCGAACAAATCGTCATAAAATTGCAGCCCCGCCTCATTCGGCTCCGTTTCATTGCCATTTGGAAAAATCCGCGACCAGGCAATGGATACCCTCAGCACCTTGAAGCCCATTTCGGCAAACAAAGCGATATCTTCGGGATAACGATGATAAAAATCAATCCCTCTGCGCTTCGGATACTCTGAGGCATCCGCCGTCTCCATCGCCTCTTTAATCTGCTCCTCGCTGATCGAGTTATGCTTCTTATAATCCGCTTTGCTTAAATGCTTCCGATACATCGCTACATCGGCGGTCGAAAGCCCTTTGCCGCCTTCGTTCCAGCCGCCCTCGACCTGATTGGCGGCGATGGCGCCGCCCCATAAAAAACCTTCAGGAAATTTGCGAAAATTGCTGCTCATCTGTTCCACTCCTATCTTCTATTGCCTGTTTATAACGGCTAGCCTCTTGAAACGACCCGTTTAATATGCAAAATGAGATACATTTTCTCTTCGTCCGAAATCGAATAGCCAAACTTCTTTTCTATATACTGCTTGATTTTCAGCACGCATTTATTCACTTCGGGGTACATGCCTACGATTTGGTCAGCCAATGCGTGATCGTCAGAATCGAGCATTTTGTTCTCCGTCAGCCGCTGAATGAAAAATTGCAAATGCGTCATAAATCGCGAATAACTGATCGACTGCGGTTCCAGCTCAATATCGAAATATTGCTTAATCATTTGAAGAATATCTTTATACGTATCCGTCATTAAAATAACCTGGCTCATATTATCTTCCGTTTGCTGGGCATTGACCAAGTGGAAAGCAATATTCGCCGCTTCCTCCTCAGGCAGAGCAACACCCAGCCGCTGCTCTATCAACCCTAGCGCATATTCGCCAATGCTGAATTCAAACGGGTAAAACTTTTTCACTTCCCACAGCAGCCGGTTTTGAATCGTCATATTAACCTTGAACCGTTTGACCGCCATATGCAGATGATCGGTTAAAGCAACGTAGAGATGCTCGCTGAGCGGCTTGTTCAAACGCCCCTTCGCAAACGTTATAATTTCATCTGCCAGAAAAAGATAGTCCTCGGGAATTTCCTTCATCAGCTTGGACAGGTTAGCGAAAATATCGTCGCTTTGCGGCACATAGATTTTTTCAATGTCGCTCTCCCTGATTTTATCGCCAGCCTTGCTGTTGTAGCCGATTCCCTTCCCAAGCACAATCACTTCCTTCTGATCGTCGCGTTTGGCGAGAACAACGCTGCTGTTGAGGATTTTGATTACTTTCATCTGCGAGCACCCCGTCGTTGATAATATTTAATTTATATAACGGTCACCAGCCGCGTATCGGGACCTGCCGGACTATTTTCATCCTGGGTCACAATTTCCAAATAATCCGCGGTATTCGTTACAATGACCGGAGTCGTCGTATCATAGCCAGCTTGCTTGATGGCCTCAAGGTCAAATTCAACGAGAAGCTGCCCTTGTTTAATGACGTCACCCGCTGCTGCATGAGCCGTAAAATGCTGGCCTTTCAGCTTCACCGTGTCGAGGCCGATATGAATAAGCAATTCCACGCCGGAAGCAGACTTTAACCCTAAAGCATGCTTCGAACGAGTCAGTGTCTCCAGCGTGCCGTCAAAAGGAGCGACTACCCTTCCGGCACTAGGACGAACGGCCATGCCTTTGCCCATCAGCTCTTTGGAGAACGCCTCGTCTTTAATGTTGCGAAGAGCGACGCTTGTTCCTTCCAGCGGGCTGTAAATATAGCTTTTTGCATTGGATTTAATCGTTTGCGGTGTCTGTTTTGCTTGCTCAGACGCTCCAGCCTGCTGCGTTAGCGTAGTGGAGGAAGCGGGTGGGACAACCGTTCCATTTCCAGCTGCAGCTGATTGAGCCGTATCCTGAAAACCAATGAAATAAACCGCAAGGAACGTAATTACTGCCGAAATGATCAATGTGACAATTGCATTTATTATGTTAGCCGAAGAATCCGAGCTAATGTACATGGGAAGCGAAGCAAGTCCAGGACCGACCGCTGCATAAGCTTTTAGCTGGACAATACCGGAGTAAGCTCCGGCTATTCCCGCACCGATCATACAGCCGATCATCGTTTTCTTTAAGCGCAAATGAACGCCATACAACGCTGGCTCTGTAATGCCGAACAAACCTGAAATGCCTGCTGAAATTGCCAGCGACTTGAGCTTGGCATCCTTCGTCTTGAAAGCAACCGCCAAAGCACCAGAGCCTTGAGCAATATTGTAGGAAAGCATTGCAACCAGCAGCAATGTGTCATAACCCGGCGAAGCAAGAGATGTAAATACGACGGGATAAAATACTTTGTGCATGCCGAACATGACGATGAATGGCAAAATAATCGCCATGAGCGCAACCGTCAGCCAACCAGCCCGATCCTGAATCCAATAGACTCCCGTAGATAAGCCATTGCCTACATAAGTTCCGAGCGGCCCAATGACGATCAAGCCGACAGGCACAACGATAAGCAGGACAATTAACGGCTTCAGAAAAATTTTAACGGGCCCTGGCGATACCTTATCGGCAAATCGCTCAATGTAGGACATGAACCACACAATAAGAATAATCGGGATCACCGTCGAAGCATATTGGACGACAGGTATTGGCATGCCGAGAAAAGCGATCGGCACCTTGCTGTTGAACAAAGCCGTCAAATTCGGATGAAGCAGCACGCCCGCAATCGATACCGCCACATACGGATTAACTTTGAACTTCTGCGCACTCGTGAATGCGAGTAAAATCGGCAGGAAATAAAACGCTGCATCGCCGACAATCGATAGAATCACATACACTTGATTCTCTTTAGCCAACCAGCCTAACGAAGTAACAAGCACTAAAAGCGCTTTCAACATCCCGGCAGCGGCAATCGCCGGAATGACTGGCTGGATAATGCCCGAAATGGTGCCGGCGAACAGGTTGAACCCCGCTTTAAACCCTTTTTCCCGTTTAACGCTGCCAGATTCTGCATCAATAGTGGTCATTTGGGCTAGCTCCCTGTACACATAACCTACATCATTGCCAATAATAATTTGATATTGCCCGCTGCTATTGACGACATCCAAAACGCCATCCAGCTGTTTAATCGCCTCTGTCTGCGCTTTCGCCGGGGTTTTCAAGGTCATTCTCAGCCGGGTCGAGCAGTGGATGACGCTGGAAATGTTGCTTTCGCCGCCAACCTTGTCCAGAATGGACTTTGCCGTCTCTTTGTAGTTCATAATGTTCCCTCCAGATATTGTAAGCATGCAAATTTAGGCAACAAAAAAAGACCTAAGACGGGCAGGTAAAAGTAAAGATTACCTACCCAATCTAGGTCTTGCCTGCCGAACAGTAACATGCCTGTATTGGATAAAATATGAAGTTATTGGTTGTGAAGCTTGATTGTTTAGTCTCGAGCTGTTTGGTAAATAAGCGCTTAGCCCTATTATAGCCAGATGTTTAGAAATTGCAAATCTTTTTTGCCGACATGCCGTTTATTCCATTTGATCAAGCAAAATAAATTGGCCATCCGCTTCTTCCAAGCGGAAAATGACGGGACGCTCCTGCGGGTGCTTGTTAGGCGCATGAATGGTCAGGCATAGCTGGCCTTCAAACGTTCTAAACAGCATGCCATGGCCCCCGTCCTTCGCAAACAATGGCTCGGCGTCCTGAATCCATGGCCCTGTAATTTGCCCGGAAGCCGAGCGGGCAATACCCATCGTATAGCCTTCCTGACCAGACGTCGACCACATCATGACCAGCTCGCCATTTGCCATGCGATATAGGAAAGGGCCGTCCGTGACGTAGTTTTGCTGATTGTCGCCACCGCCGACCGACCACACAGCATCCGAAGCTTTGAACAATAAGACCGGCTCGCCAATAGCTTGCTTGAAATCACGAGTAATCCGCACCGCATACATTTCGCCGTCCTGTACCTGCACCCACTCCTTGCAGAACACCATCCACGGATCGCCATCATTGTCGATGAACAGCGTGCCATCCAGGCATTCCCAATCCGGCGGGGTCAGCGCCCGGCTCCATGGCTCGAACGGCCCTTGCGGCTGGTCTGCCGCCAGAACGCCCGTTACCCGCGGAATGCCGTCCGCTTTGAAGCTGGCGAACATATAATAGCGGCCTTCCCACTCGTACACCTCCGGTGCCCAATAGTGATGGTCCGACCAGAAGTCCGGCTCAGGCCGGAAGCACGCAATGGGCCCCTCCCACTCAGCGAGATCGTCGCTCTCATAAACGTCAAAGCCTAGCGCTTTGCCGCTCCATACATTTTGCCCGGTGGAGCCGTACAAATAATATTTTTGGCGTGTTTGGTCGACTAGTATATATGGATCGCGAAAATGAATATCTCCCAGCTGTTTTTTGCTCAAATGAAACGCCCCTTTGCGCTATTTTAATCGTATTCACAAATGAATTAATGAAATCATTAATTAAAGAGCATATAAATTAACCTTACCTCATCATATAATTTGAAGGGCCTGATCGCAATCTTTTTTTGAAGGAGACAACTCTGTGCTAATTGTGACCCAGCATGCAACAAATTGTGCGTATATTCGTCTGAAATGAAAATGCAGGAAAATAATTAATCGTTTATTTCACTAAGGGAAGTGCAAACATGAAAGCAAAACATATAACCGTTCAAGGCTGTATTTTATTCAGCCTCTTAATAAGTGGTTGTTCGAATGATAGCCAAATAGGGACACCCACAGCAACCGAGAAGCCCATTTCAACGGCTCAGCCTGCGGCTGCCGTTACGAATTCGGCTGCTGAGCTGAGCAGCCTGAGCTTTACAACGAGCCGCAACGCCGATGGCAGCCTAAGTGCAGCTTTACCCGCTTCTTTCGGCCATTATTCAATGAGCAGCAGCCCTCCTGTCGAGCTTCAAGGAAGCATCTATCACATGGTCAATCTGTACCGCGGCGACGATAACGTTACAAATGCGCTTCTTTCGCACCGCCCCGGACAGGACGAGGTAAAGGTCGAATGGAGCGAGACGATTACCGATTCCAACAATCGCTGGTACAATTCTTTTCATCCCGGGAAGGAGCGGCAGCTTCTCAAACTGGACGAGGAACGGCTCGTGTTTCTTGAACCGGAAATCATTGGCGACAGTGGTCGCTACCACCTGTCCACTTTAAATGCAAAATCAGGTGAAATGGCACGGATTAGAGAGGATTTTTGGCCGCTGGCTGACGACTACGACTACATTTATCAATATCAATGGAACGAAGAGAAGCAGCAGCTGTTTATGCAGAGCTATTTGGGGAAAGTGTGGTTTTTCGACCTGCAAGGCGAGGACAACCAGGATCGGGTGCCGGAAAAGTTGCTCCGCGTCATCCCTCATTCGACGACCGGAGCCCCTTCCTTGTTCATTTCACCTGACTTTGAACGTTTCGCCCACAACGATGAAAGCGGGGAGGTTACTTTTTACACGGCTGACGGACAACCGCTTAAAAGTGTTAAACTTCCGGAAAAACGCTATGTCGCCTCCGAATTGATGAAATGGAATCCGGCAGGCACCGTGGCCTGGATGGATACGGCTCCAGAGCAGCGGCATCGCATTACAGGCATCGATATTGATTACTTAAAGCTGGCTCCTCAGCAAATTCATTTTTATGACCATGATGGACTGCCTATTGCTTCGTTGAAAGCCGCGGCAGGCGATCATTCAGCGATAGAAGTCGTTCGGTGGCTTGATTCTAACGTCGCTCTCATCAAAGCCTATACCTATGCACTAAAAAACACTACGAATTATGACATAGAAGAAACGGATATTAGCTACTACAGCTATGATGTCATTCATAAAGTGAAAAAGCCCGCTGATGCAGCGCCAGCAGCACCGGTCAAGGATTCGGCCGCCAAGGCGGAACCGCGCATTTCCGAGGATGGGCGAACCCTTATATATGAACAAGGTTAAAAATGGGGCGTAATAAGCGGGCACTCTGCAGCAGCAGAGCAGCCTCTCAATCTTTATGAATTGCAAAAGGCTGACGATGGATTAATGCCCATCGTCAGCCTTGCATTTTTCAAACCAAAGCCTCAGCTATGCACGGAGGACGCTTCATCCAGCGTCTCCTGCTTCAAATTAATGCTGCCCGCGTCATCAATGAACCCAATCAGCTTCTCAAGCGCTGAAATTTCCAAAGCTTTAATCGTTTCCACACATTGCTTCATTTTGCCAATGAGGAGCAGGTCCTCACTAATTTCGAGTTTCAGATAGAGATTGCGCAGCACAAGCGTTTTGTCGACTAAAAGTGCAAATTCATCAGCTAACGCAGCTGACGGCTTAATCCTTCCTGTCTTGCTTAAATAGTCAAAAAGTAAGCGCATGCATTTTTTATGCTCATACAAAATATGAAAAGGCAAGCTTGAATGCGCGGTGCTCTGTTGTTCAATCCGATCAAGAAAATGCTGTAAATCCGTATAAACATCGATGCCGTATGAGGCCTGCTCCCTCGGCTTCGTGAATAAAGGCATTCGTTCGTATGAATTTCTAGCGTACAAATAATCCTTCAGCAGCTTGCTCGCTAACGAAAAATTAAATTCATAATGCTCGACTTGATTTAATTCAATGACCACGATTTTGGAGCGATTTAACACTTGTCCATAAATCCCCTGTTTCGCAGCATGAACAAGCGCCGGGATGGAGATGGTGACAGCCATGTACTGGGCGTTGAAATAATCCATCAGCGTAAATTCATTTTTCTCCAAATCATAGCCCGTAATAAGCAATTGGCTTCTTCTATTGGCCTTCCCATAAAAATTCGAATAAGGCACATAAAAATAATCGCAATTTATATAAACATATTGATTGTTGTCAATGCAGCTAATAATGAACTCATCTAATGGAGTCAATTGGTTAATTAGACTCAATTCTATTTCTTGCGTATAAATCCACGGGTTATTGTTGTGCCTCCAAATGAGGGGCTCCCCTAAATAAAAGCTCAGCCAATGAATGTCTTTATCGAAGGGCTTATCTGTATACAGCTGTATAAAATGATTCAATATCCAGGCTTGAGACTTTTCATCATTACTCATTACTGCTAAAAAATGGGAATATCTTTTGTACCCCACAACTATTGGTATCGTTACAGGCAGCATCTTTTTTGTCAAACGATCCTTCCTTTCTCATTATAATTGAGGGTTTGTCACAATTATTTTTTGAGAAACTCTAGATGAAGAATAAACCGCAGCAAAACACCCCTTCTTGCATCCTTATTTGTAATAATTATCCTATAATTGTAACGTATTAGTTAACAGGCTGCAATCCTTTTCGACCAATTGGTTCGAGTAGCCCCACTAAACAGCCTCCATCCAACCATTCCCGCTCTACCACAATCATTTTTCTAACTCTTTACAGAAAAGAGGACGCTTGCTTACCTTTTTCTGTTGTTCGGTCACCTACCAGTCGTTTTTTATTGTATTTACAACAATAATGATTTTGTATAGGATAAACGAAGAACTTGTAATTTCAACCGAGCAAAACAAAAATCCGTCAGGGGGACTCTAACATTGCGTATAAAAGAAGGTTACCCATTTGAGATACGACGTTTATATCATCAAGAACTTCAAGATATACGAGCGCTTATGCTTGAGGTAATTTCACGGCTGCCTTTCCAGGATCTTTTTGCAATGAATGACGAAGATTACTTCCTCGAGCTTATGAATGGAAAGGGTGAGGTATACGGTGCTTTTCATAATGGGAAATTAGTTGCTTATTCAGTTTTGGCATTTCCCGGTGTAAGTGAGAGTAACCTAGGAACTGAATTTGGAGTACCAGAAAAAGAATTGCCCTTTGTTGCAGTATTGGATTCAACTGTAGTCCATGAATCCGCTCGCGGGCTTGGTCTACAAAGCTTCTTTCATGAGCTGAGAGAAAAGCGTGCGGTGGAAAAAGAATGCCTGTACCTATATTCAACTGTGCATCCTCAGAACCATACAAGTATTCATAATCTAGAAGCTGCAGGTTTTACTCTTCAGTTTACACGACTGATGTACGGAGGCAAGAATAGACATTGCTATTCAAAACGACTAATTGGGCTAAAGAAGTACGATAGTTGAGTCAATATGAATCATATATGAAAGGAGCACTCAACAAAGAGCGCCCCTTTTACATTACAATCTTTTACTATTTGCTGTTTTCCTACTGCCCGGCTGCTTTAATAAGCAAGTCCAGACTCTTCCTGAAATTTAAAATGGGAATTAGTCACATAGCCTCTCGGCAAAGCCGGCATATTGGTAAAGGTCGATTGCAGAGCGATGTGCCGCTTCGTCTCGCCGCTTTTTACGATGCTGTGTAAAATTTCCAGCGCATGATAGCCCATCTCCTTGCTGGCCCGGTTCGCTCTGCCCTTGCGCATGGACCATGCCATTTCTGCAACGCCAAGTCCTCTGCTCTCCTGCGTGAAGCTATGGGATTGCTGCATCACCATCGGCTCCGTGTTCCCCTTCAATATAACGTTGACTTCCCCTCCAAAAAGGTTAGGATCTGACATATACATCACGCCATCCGTGCCGTACAGCACCAGCGTAGGCTTCTCTGGGACAATCAGTATGGAATTGGAGTCAAACAGCATGCTGCCGACCGCCCCGCTCGCAAATTGCAGCGTGCCGGCCATTAGATTTTCACACTGGATTTCGTAGGACTCATCGAGCTTCTCCATATAATAATGCTGCCGTTCCTTGTTCAGCGTCTTCGCAATTCCGGAAACCTCCGCCACAGGTCCCAAAAGGCTCAGCAAAGCGGTAATATAATAAATGCCCACGTCAAAACCAATACCCGCGCCGGGCTTAATCGCATTCGGAGACAGCTCCGCGAAGAGGGATACATCCCTGCTTAAGGCGCAGTGAGCGGATGTAATCGTTCCGATCATCCCGCTTTCGACTACATATCTGGCGGTCTGAATGCTAGCTCCAAGGAACGTATCCGGGGCGACGCCAAGGTATAGGTTTTTTTCATCCGCAATTCTCACGAGCTCGGCCGCTTCCTCCAGCTCCAGCGCCAGCACCTTCTCGGTATAAACATGCTTGCCAGCTTCCAGCAGCTGCTTGACGACACTGTAATGGGCGGTCGAAGCAGTCAAATTAACAACGAGCTCAATAGAGTCATCTTCCAAAATTTGTTGCATGGTGAGCGCTTTAATGTTGTATTTTTCGGCAGTGCGCTCGGTCTTGTCCAAATTACGATCATAGCAGCCGACGACCTCTAATATACGAAACTGGTTAATCATCGTGCTTAAATAGGCGTCGCTAATCGCTCCGCATCCAATAGTAGCTACTTTTACAGGTTTCAAAGCTGTCATCCTAGTCAACCCCTTCTATATTATAAAAAATAGCTCACGCCCAGAAAAAGAGAATCGTCCTTTGTTCATCCGGGATTAGAACGTTAAGCCTTCAAGCGGTACGAAACAAAGGCAAGCCTGCGGCTGTCCGGCGCCCATGAATTGACGTTAATCGTGCCTTGACCGCCGAACAGCTTGGCAATCGTGCGGGACGCTCCGCCTTCGGCAGGCATTAAGCGAAGCTCCACTTGTTTGTTCGGCGGGTGCTCGCCGGGGGCAACATCTTCGGTGCGGTAGGCCACATAACATACCCATTTGCCATCGGGAGACACATGCGGGAACCAGCTGTTCGCATCGTCAAAAGTCATTTGCTCCTGATTTTCCCCGTCAGCGTCCATCCGCCAAATTTGCATGAGGCCGCTTCGCGTCGAATTGAACCAGATCCAACGGCCGCATGGGGAATATTCAGGTCCATCATCCAAGCTTCCTGGAACATCGGTCAGCTGTGTTTCGTCGCCGCCGCTCACAGCAATCGTATAAATATCGTATTGACCCTTTCTTTCCGCACAATAAGCAAGCGTCGAGCCGTCAGGAGACCATCCATGCAAATAGCTAGGAGCATTCGGCGTTACAAGTTCCGGCGTTCCTCCCTCGAGTGGCAGCACGTAAATTCGGGAGCTTGCATCCTCTTCCGTAAAATGGCTGACCGCAAGCCTCGTGCCGTCGGGAGAAAGCACATGATCGTTGTTGCAATCGATCGCAAATCCGGTTTCAATCTGCTTAACCGTTTGGCTGTCCAATTCATAGGCGTACATGCGGCCATTGCCGTTATAAACTAGAAATCGGCCGTCCTGCGTCCAATTCGGAGCTTCAATGACGTAGTCGAATTCTCGTAAAACCGTCCGTTCCCCCGTAACGATATCGAGCGTTTCCAATAGGCTGTAGCTATCCCGCTGCTTCATCAAAGCTCTAAGCGCATGAATGTCCACTTTTCAATCCCCCTCTGATATTTAAAATAGCTTGTGATTTCATGTCTGATGCGATTAATCCGCTTATTTCACTTCGTCTAAAGGCTTGGCCAGCCCTTTGACCAGGAGCTCCATTAATTGGCTAGTGTCAGCCAAGTTGTTAATGCTGAGCTCTAACCCAAGCTGCGCTTTCGTGTCTACATAGCTGTATGAGCCTTTGCCGAAATAGCCGACATGATATGGCTGTTCTGCTCCGATGCCCTCCAGCGTGTCATACATTGCCTTCCGGTCATCTACAAACAGGCAGAAATGGAATACGCCTTGTCCGTTATTGTCCAAGAAGGTTCTCCATGGACTCGGCGTTTCCGCTGGCTGCATAAGCTCTAGTATGAAATGCCCCAGCTCATATTTGGCGACCTTGCAGCCGCTATATTCAGCGGCCTTCTCATGCGTATAGTGAAGCAAGCCTTCCGTTGGGAATATTTCTACAGGCGCCTGCTGGACGCCGAGCACCTTGGACCAATTGGCGCTGGCCTGCTTCGCATCATGAACGACAAGACAGATCTGGGTCATTACAGGTGGCGATTGAGTCATCATTTTTTTCCACTCCTTCGATTCGTTTAAAAGCCATGCAGATGAATAACGATGCAAAAACATGAAGCTAGCTGGTGTTCATACAATATGTTAACGTTAACATATCAATCACAGCCAATGTGTTAACGTTAACACATTGGCTATATAACTAGGCAATGCTTAACCGTGCTCACTCAAAAAATCTTCCAGCTACCGCGGTGCGGACGCTAAAAAGCAAGGAGCAGGGAGCCCGATGGGAAAACCCGCCGGGCCGAAGGGAAGGCCGCCGGGCCGAAGGGAAGGCCGCCGTCTACCTTTTCAGACCATATGGCTTTAGTCGCCCTTCCATTCTCGCACCGTATGGCGATCCATCAGAAAAGGGTCTATCCCGATTGTGCAAGATGTGGCTTCCTGATCATTCATTCGCTGCAAAAGCAGCTGCAAAGCATGATCGCCAATTTCCTTAAATGGCAAGCCGACGGAAGTAATCGGCGGTGACAGCAAAGCGGACAGCGTGTTGTCATATCCGATCAGCGATAGATCATCAGGTACGCGAAGACCGCGTTCATACAATATCTGTAATACTCCGCAGGCGTAAATATCAGAGGTCATAAAAATCGCCGTAGGCGGCTGTCCAGCCCTTAACAGCTGGTCGATTGCCATTCGGCCTGCCTCGATCGAATATTCGGGCATCACCTGCACCCACTCTTCATGAGGGGCAATTCCCGCCTCGTTCAGCGCATCCAAATAACCGGCATAACGATCCTCTTCCACCTGATGCCCCAGCTTGGAGCCGATAAAGGCAATTCGCCGATGGCCCTTTTGCAGCATATGCCGGACGGCACCTAATGAACTCGCACGATCATTAACGACAATGCGGTCTACCATCGGCATATCATAGGTTCGTTCGATCATCACAACAGGAATATGATTTTCAATTAAACGCCCAATTAAGTCTTTGGAAATGGAATGATAGGAAGTCAGAATGACTCCATCCACCCGGTGGCCGATCAAGTCGTTAATTTGCTGCTCTTCCTCGCCGAGGCCCATATGGCTCGTCAGCGTCAGCACATGGTAACCGCTGCTTGCCGCTGCCGTATTAATCGCGGAGCTGATCTCCTTGAACTGCATATTGGTGTTGAATAGCGTCAAATGTCCAATAATGTTGCTGCGGCTGCTTTTCAGCCCCTGTGCAATTCGGTTTGGAATATATCCCAATTCTTTGATGATGCGCTCGATTTCCCGGCGCTTATCCTCAGACACATAACCGTTGTTATGCAAAACTCTGCCGACGGTCGCAAGCGAAACACCAGCTGCCTTAGCCACATCCGACATCTTAATATTCATTTTTAGTCTCCAGATTCCCATGTGTTATCGTTAACATATTAACATGTTATATTCGTTAGGGCAATATGATTGAAAACGCTTTTTTTAATCTTTCTTTTCGGGATGCTGTTCTCCCCTTCTCTGCATCGCTCTGTAGGCGCTGGGAGAGACGCCGTTTAGCAGCTTAAACATTTTGCTGAAGTGAAACTCCTCGAAATAGCCGCATAGCCTGCCAACCTCTTTAACCGGATAATCTGTAAATTGCAAATAGCCGCAAGCCTGCTGGTTGCGCAGATGGTTCAAATATTCTTTCGGTCCCATGCCTGTATATTTGAGAAAAAGCTTTCGCAGATAGGAAGCGGAAATGCTGTATTCCTTAGCCAGCTGCTCAATTCGCAAGTTTTCCCTATAGCTGCCCTCCAAATGCTTTTTTATTTGTTCAAAGGCGGCGAAGGCTCCCGATTCAGCCAAGTTCCAGTCCGGCTGTTCAATCTGATGGAGTCTATGCAGCAATATTTGCAGTTTGGATTGGGCAACGCTCGCGCCAGCGGCAATTCCTGCGAACCAATCCTCATGTGCTTCACGAAACAACTCCCCTAGCTCTTCCGCTTGCTTTGGCTGATATTGACTTAAAAAAGGGAGCGTAAGCTTGTTTATTGGTTTAACCTCCCCCCACATCACATCATAGATAAGCTCCGCGCAATCGAAGAGAACCATCGTCATGCGGAGCGGAGCATGCGGCTCTGAGCGCATGGACATCTCAAGACCGGGCTTTAAATAAGCGAGCATGCCCGCCTGCACCTTATGCTCCGAGTTCGTCAGAAAGGTCCCCTCTCCCCCATGAATCCAGTACAAGCTGTGCACATTCACAAGATTGCGAACATCCTCCCAGCCCGGATACGTTATTTTATCGAGGACGAAATGAATGTGCAGCACTAGGTTATTCGTGTGATAGGGCATTAGCTCCATCTCTATACCCCCTCTTCGATCCCGCTTCAATAGAGGATCGATTTTTACATGCGATTGCAGGTTTATTCCATTCCGCCTCAAAACGCCGCATGCTATTATCCATATTATCAAACGATAGCCAAGCTGACTAATGCTTCCTAGCGAAGAAGGAGGAATACCGTTGTTAAGGACTTTTCGCGAGCATCATATTCGCAAGACAGCATTATTGGACGGGCCATGGGACTTTGTAACAGATTCAGGCAATGAAGGACTCCATGAAAAATGGTTCGATCGATTTCCACATGATTCAAAAGCTTTATACATTCCATCCTGCTGGAATAACGAGCTGTCTCTGTTCCATTACGAGGGCGTTGCCTGGTATAGAAAAAAGATTCGGCTTGCAGATGCGC
The DNA here is from genome assembly GCF_001422685.1 of Paenibacillus sp. Leaf72. Classification (NCBI taxonomy): domain Bacteria; kingdom Bacillati; phylum Bacillota; class Bacilli; order Caryophanales; family Paenibacillaceae; genus Paenibacillus; species Paenibacillus sp. Leaf72. The sequence continues at coordinate 39,338 of NZ_LMLV01000008.1, forward strand.
AGCATGTCAGACTGATTTTCCATGCCGTGCTAGGCCATTGCGATGTTTATTTGAACGGACGTCATCTCGGTTATCACTATGGCGGCTACACCCCATTTGACTTTGTCGTTCCTTCGTTAAGTGCGGGAGAGCATGAGCTTATCGTGCGGACAGACAGCACATTGGATCGCCTTACAATTCCGACGGAGCACGTCGATTGGTTCCACTACGGCGGCATTATCCGTTCCGTTGAACTGCAGCTTTTGCCGGATCTGTATATTGAGCAGCTCAAAATCGACTACCTGCTGGAAGGAGCAGAGGCAGACCTCTCCATTCAAGTAAGGCTTAACTCCCTCTCGCAGCAAGCTATCACCACGACATTGAAGCTTTCCGAAGGCGGACATGTTTTTCACTCCGAGAAAGTTAAGCTAGAGGCAGGCCAGTCTGTAGATTGCAGAGTGAAGCTGCATTGGAGCGACGTTCGGTTGTGGAATGTCGGTAAGCCGGAATTGTATAAAATAGAGGCTCGTACCGATTTTGACGACAAAATCGATCGAATCGGCTTCCGCCGAATAGAAACAAAGGACCACCGGATTCTCATTAATGGCTCTGCAATTTATTTGAAGGGCGTGAACCGCCATGAGGAGCACCCGGAGTGGGGCTTTGCTTTTCCGCCAAAGCTGATGCAGAAGGACCTCGATATCATCCGGGAGCTTGGCTGCAACACCGTGCGGGGTTCCCATTATCCCCAAAGCCCTTATTGGCTTGACCTGCTGGATGAGCATGGCATCCTTTTCTGGAGTGAAATCCCGATGTGGGGAGCCTTTCTGCCAAACGAAACGGTCTGCGAGCCTTTGTTCCAGGATCGTGCGCTCACTATGATTTCAGAGATGGTTAGCCTGCACTACCATCATCCATCGGTCGTGTTCTGGTCGGTTCATAATGAGATCGACTCCCGTACGCAGGATGCCTATGAGATGACGAAGCGGCTCGTTTCCTTAGTCAAGCAAATGGATACGTCCAGACTTGTTACTTACGCCACGATGCACCCGCTGGAGGATGTTCTGCTTCCGCTTTTTGATGTCATTGGCATCAACAAATATTATGGCTGGTACGAAGGCGATATAAGCGGCTTTCGGCAAATGCTCCAGCAGTTCCACGAGCGGGCGGAAATGCTAGGGGCGGGCGATCGTCCGGTGCTCATGACCGAGTTCGGGGGAGCGGGCATCTTTGGAGACGTCGGCTGGGAGCCACGATTGTTCAGCGAGGACTACCAGGCGAAAATCGTAACGGAGGCGCTGGACATCTTCCGCAACGATGCTAAAATCGGCGGCACCTATATTTGGCAATTCGCCGATATCCGGGGCGATCTGAAGAGCGACGGCAAGCATTTTCGCGACCGTGCGCGCAGCTTCAACAATAAAGGCCTGCTGAACGAATACCGCAAGCCTAAACAAGCGTTCCGCGAGGTGCGGCGCATATACCAATCTTGGAACGATACTGCGGATCTGCACGAATAGCCTAACGATAACGTTCCAAGCTCTCATCTACAAAAGTAGGAATAACTACCGCCGAACAATTCCCTGCCAAGCAGGAGTATTTTTCGGCGTTTTTTTGCAGAGCGGAATATGGAGACCATAGATATGTACCTTGCCTTAGTCCAAAGCTGTTCCTGCTTTGTCCGTGCTATCCTTCCAGTCACATCTTGACCTTCCCTAGGATACTTTATAGAGTGGGAGCCGTTGAATTTACACATACCCAGGAGGGATCGATGATGAAACTGGATTTGGGCTGCGGCGCTAGCAAGCACCCTGACTTTTACGGAATTGACTGCCGTCCTCTGGATGGCGTGGATTTGGTATGGGATGTGAACAACGGCATTCCTCTGCCTGATAATTCGATAGAATGGGTGTTGGCATCCCGCAGTCTACCTTATGTCCAAGATTTACATGCCGTATTGAAGGAAATCTATCGTATTTCTATTCATAAATCCGTCGTATGCATACTGGCCCCTTATGCCCACAGCTTCAGAAACGCAACAAATCCTCTGCTCCGGCATCGCTTTGACGAGCATACCCCTCGTTATTTAACGAAGCATTTTTATCAGCCGCCACACGGACCAGAATCTCCAGAAATCAAGTTTTATAATGACTTGGAGGAAATTCCATTTGATTTCCGCTTGCTTCGCATGGAATACTTCTACAACGAAATCTTTCGCTCCCCTATGTATGAATCGGAAGAACTGGAAGAACTTCAACGGCTTCAGGCCAATGTCGTGGATGAAATCATGTATCATTTCGTCGTCGTCAAAGAGCACATCTCGGCATCCGAGCTTGATCAATTGTCACGGCAATCCCAAATGGAGCCCTTCTGCGTAAACGCATTGCGCAAACTTGAGCCTCCTGCGGATCCGATAGAAAAAGCCGAGCCTCGCTTTCCAGAAGAAACCGATGCCGTTCCGCCAATCCCCCCCAAGCGTTCTTTGGCTCGGAGACACCTCCACAAAAAAGCGCCGCGATTTTCAGGCAATCCCAGGAAACGATCCCGTTATTATCGATAATTTATTTGCCTTGCCCGAATGTGGACAGACAAATTCAAGAGTTTAGGCTCATACTCATGAGTTGATAGAAACTTTTATGGAGTTGTCTTTCCGAAATGGAGGTGAATCAACATTCCACTTATCGTTCGGGCAACTGTTAATGCAACAGGCGCCATTACCTTTACGGGAAACACCCTCGGCCTCAGTCGTTCCGAGGTGTCTGGCATACCTGGAACTGCCGACAGCATTGGCGCATTCACTACAACCAATACCGCCCTGCGATATGGCACCTATCCTTTTGGCACCACGGATAATTATCTGCTCAACAGCTCGTCAGCCGTCCTGAATCTTCCAGCAGGAAGCACCGTGCTTTACGCAGAGCTGATCTGGGGCGGCACTTACGTCAACGGCACCACCAATCTGACGGCAGCCATTAATAATTCGGTGTCCTTCGCCACCCCCTTGGCCACCTCTGACGTATCGCCTGACTCGGCTACTAGCAACATCTTTGATCTGGGCGGAGGGGCGCTTGGATATGTGAGAACGGCAAATGTGACCTCGCTGGTTCAGCAGGGCGGTGCAGGAACCTATACAACGGGACGGGTCGTAGGCACCCTGACGATCAGCAGTGATCCAACCGCCAACAATGCCGGATGGACACTCGGCGTCATTTATCAAAATGCCACCCTTCCCTTTCGCAATATGTCTCTGAGGGCAGGGGCCATTCTCGTTCAAAGCACCTCATCAGCTGTTAATACTACACTTACTGGATTCTCTACGCCTGTATCTGGGGCTCTTGGAGGTAGAGCGTTATTCAGCGCTCAAGAGGGGGATGCCAACCGAAACGGTGATCAGGCGCTGTTCGGCCCTACAACTGCAACCTTGGTTGCTTTGTCGGGTACGAACAATTTCGCCAACAACTTTTTTGCCTCCCAGATCAATAATAATGCCGGCGCGTTGGATACAACGGGCACCTTCGGGAGCCGCAACCAGACCAACGGTGCGCCTGGAAGCAATATTGCGGGAGGAAGACAGGGCTGGGACATTACCAACGTGGATATATCGGCCAGATTGGTCAATAATCAGACCTCGGCTGTACTTCAATTAACGACCTCTGGCGATGCCTATGTCCTGAATGCCAATGCCCTGCAAATCGATATTAACGCACCGAGAGTCGGTGTGACCAAATCGGCTAATGTATCCGGCTCCCTGACCGGTGATACGATTCGTTATACCGTTACCGTCACCAATACGGGAACAGCCAATGCCACCGATATGATTGTGACCGACAGCCTTCCGGCCGGATTAACCTTCGTTGCGGGCAGCGTCACGGTTGCGGGTGCTGCAAGGCCGACCAACGATATTACGGCTGGCGTACCGGTCGGTACTTTAGCGCCAGGTGCCTCTATTGCCGTGGCCTACAGCACACGGGTAACTTCCATGCCCGGCACACAGCTGCTCGTCAACACAGCCAGTGCCTCCTTCAATTTCCAAAGCATAGCCGGAGGCCCGATCACACCTGCTGTTATACCGTCAAACGGCGTCACGGTCCCCGTATATTCGCCGATTCTAGCGATGAAAAAAACAGCAAGCACAGCTAATGCAACTGTGGGAAGCACCGTCACTTACACGATTGTTGTGACCAACTCAGGCAATATCGCTGGCACGACAACCGTAACGGACCCGATACCTGCGGGCACTTCGTTTGTGCCGAACAGCGTGACCGTGGGAGGTGCGACCGTGCCGGGAGCCAATATTGCTGCAGGGGTTCCGGTTGGCTCCATTCCGGCAGGCGGCTCGGCCACCGTCACCTTTCGGGTATTGGTTCAAAATCTGCCCTCTCCTCCACAGCTGGTAAACCAGGCTACCGCCGCGTATACGTTCACGGTTCCCGACGGCCGAGCCTCTTCCGGCTCGGCAGCCTCGAACACCGTAACGTTGCCTGTTGCCCTGCCGAATGTAGCAGTCGTCAAAAGCGCCAGCGTACCTGATGCTTCTGTCGGAGAGGCTTATACCTATACCGCAATAATAGCCAACAATGGCACTGATCCCGTCACGAATGTAACTTTGACCGATGCCATGCCGAGCGGTTCTGTTCTTGTAGCCGGCAGCGTGACCCTGAACGGAGCCCCTCAGCCGTCGGCTAATCCTGCAAGCGGCATTGCTATCGGCACTTTGAATGCGGGCAGTTCAGCAACCATCACCTTCCAAGTAACATCATCATCGCTGCCCTCTCCGACTCAATTTGTCAACAGAGCTTCAGTCGCGTACAGCTCCGGAGCATTCAGCGGTGTATCGCTGTCCAATACCGTAACCATTCCGGTCTATCAGCCGATTGTACGTACAGTGAAATCGGTGAACCGGAACGTTGCCACCGTTGGAGATACTTTAACTTATACGGTGTTCGTCTCAAATACCGGCAATTTGGCTGCACAAGCGACCTTAACGGATACGCTTCCGGCAGGCACCTCCTTTGTGCCTGGAAGTGTCACGGTTAACACGGTTTCCGTCCCGGGGGCTTCTCCGCTAGCGGGTATTTCTCTCGGCTTGATTGCGCCCGGCAGCTCCGTTCCTATTACATTTCAGTTCCTTCTGAGCACGCTGCCCTCACCGCCACGGCTCGTGAATCAGGCAACAACGTCGTATTCGTATCAATTGCCAAGCGGACGCTCATTTACAGGCTTTACAGCTCCGTCCAATGTTGTCGATATCCCGGCCACCTCACCTAGTGTGACTGTAACCAAAGCGGTTAACAGCACGATTGCCACCATAGGCGATATTCTGACGTATACGATATCCGTCACGAACAACGGTGTAGAAGCGGTAACTAATGCTGTATTTTCAGATAACCTTCCCTCCGGAACGGTTTTTGTAGCGGGCAGTATCGTCGTGAACGGCACAGCCTTGCCTAATGCAGACCCCAGCGGCGGCATACTGCTTGGAACCATTAACGCTGGGAGTATCGTGCCGATCAGCTTCAACGTCCGTGTGGCAGCCGTTGCGTCAACTATCCCGGCACTGCTCAGCAATCGGGCTAATGTGAGCTTTACTTCAGGGAGTTTTACCGGATCCTCCTCCTCAGCGCTGGTCACAACGGCCGCTTACCTCCCCGTCATTAACGTGGTGAAAAGCAGCAGCGTCAGTACATTAACTGTAGGAGACACCTTTACGTATACATTAACCGTCAGCAATACCGGCAATTATCCGGCTGAAGTTCGATTAGAGGATGCGTTGCCTCCTGAGGTTGTGTTTGTGCCCAATAGCGTTGTCATTAACGGATTTCCGAATCCGGGTGTCGATCCACTTACAGGCATCGCTCTGGACACGGTGTCCGCAGCCGAAATCAACGTCGTCAGCTTCTCGGTTATCGTCGTTTCCTTGCCGAATCCACAGCAGCTTGTCAATCAGTCGAATGCGCTCTACACCTATACCCTGCCTGACGGCAGAATGTTTGCGAAAAATTCCTTATCCAACACAGTTACAATCTCTGTATCCACACCCAATGTATCCGTGCTCAAAAGCAGCAGCAGCTCATCAGTAGCCAGCGGCGACACGCTCACCTATAGCGTACTGGTCGCCAACAATGGTTTAGCTCCAATTAACAATGCGGTCATAAGCGACATGATGCCTCAGGGCACCAGCTTTATTTCCGGGAGCGTGTTTGTAAATGGTGCGTCCGTACCACTTGCAAATCCGGCTATCGGCATTCCAATCGGTACATTAGCCCCCAGCGCTTCTGCTACCGTAACCTTCGAGGTGATGGTCAACATGCCAGCTCCATCCGTAATTTCAAATCAGTCCACGGTCAGCTTTACCTCTGGCGCTTTCTCGTCAACGTCCCAATCCAACAACGTGAATACGCCAGTTACGCAGCCTGTCATCAATCTGGTGAAAACTTCGGATACGACCAACGCTTCTGTTGGAGGCTCGGTTACATATTCCGTCGCTGTTTCCAACACAGGCAATCTGGCCGCACAGGTCACCTTGACCGACATCCTGCCTAACGGCACAGCCTTTATTCCGAACAGCGTGGTGGTTGGAGGCTTGCCTGTGGCTGGAGCTGATCCTGCTACAGGCATTCCAGTAGGGTCTGTGGCTGCCGGGGCAACGGTCCTTGTCACCTTTAGTGCGCTGGTGACTTCCCTGCCGAGTCCTCAGCAGCTTGCCAACCAGGCCGCAGCAGCCTACACCTTTGTACCGCCAGATGGACGTACACTGTCAGGCAGCGCTTTGTCCAATACATTAAGTATTTCTGTGTCCGCCCCCAATGTTTCGATAGTCAAAAGCTCCACGACGGCTAATACAACAATCGGAGACACGGTCCCCTATTCCGTCAGCGTGACCAATACAGGTATTGCGTCAGTAACCAACACCATATTTTCGGATCCTACTCCCGAAGGCTCGTCCTTCGTACCAGGCTCGGTTACAATCAATGGCGTACCAAGCTCTGCCGCTGTTCCAGCCGGCGGGATTCCACTCGGAACGATCGCGCCGGGAGCAACGGTTATCGTTACCTTTAACGTCCTGGTGGATTCACTCCCACCATCCGGCTCGCTCATTAACCAATCGTCTGCAACCTTTACTTCTGGAGCTTTTTCGGGATCAACCTTCTCCAACGTCTCAGTAACACCAATTAACCAGCCGATTCTGACGGCCGTGAAATCAGCAGGCGTTGTCGCTGCAACAGTAGGCGATACGCTGAATTATACAATAGCCGTTACAAATTCCGGAAACTATAGCGCTTCGGCAACCGTCACGGACACCATCCCGACAGGGACCTCCTTCATTCCGAACAGCGTTATCGTGGGCGGCGTGCCTCAAGCTGCCGCTTCGCCTTTAACAGGAATCCCTATCGGCGTCGTTGCACCAGGAGCAACCGTTCAGGTCATTTTCTCTGTCCTTATCGAATTCCTTCCTACGCCGCAGCAGCTTCTAAATCAAGCCACAACCAGCTTCGATTTTACGCTGCCTGACGGGCGTCCGTTCAGCAGCTCTGTAACCTCCAACACGGTTGTAGTAAGCGTAACGGCCCCTAACGTTTCTATTGTCAAAGCCACGACTACCACCGCTTCTACGGTTGGCGATACCATTGCGTACAGCATCAATGTGACAAATAACGGAATTGCAGCGATCAGCAACACGCTGCTTACCGATCCGATTCCTGTAGGTACGGCTTTGGTTCCGGGAAGCGTAACCGTAAACGGAGTATCACAGCCTGCGGCAGTTCCAGCTGCCGGCATACCGCTCGGCGATATTGCGCCTGGAGCATCTGTACCAGTGACCTTCAGCGTAACGGTTAATTCGGTTCCGAATCCGGCTTTCGTCAACAACCAGTCGTTTGTCAGCTTTACTTCTGGTGCTCTCTCGGCTACGGCCTTCTCTGACAATGTAGTCACGCCTGTGTTTCAGCCTACTATGTCCGTAGTCAAAACCGTCAGCAGCACGAATGCTACTGTTGGAGATACCATCGTGTATACATCCACGATTACGAACTCAGGGAATATTGGCGCAACGACAACTTTGACTGACCCGATTCCGGCTGGTACGACACTTGTTCCGAACAGTGTATTGCTGAACGGCTCCGGCCTGGCCGGCGCTGACCCTGCTGCTGGCATACCGCTTGGCGTGATTGCGCCTGGAAGCCCTGCAACGTTAACCTTTTCGGTTGTGATCACTTCACTTCCGCCAACCCAGCAGCTGGTGAACCAATCCACAGCCGGCTTCAGCTACACCTTGACAGATGGCCGCAGCTTTACAGGATCCGCCCCGTCAAATACAGTCACCTCAATGGTTTCCTCGCCTAATGTGACTGCTGTGAAAAGCACAACCTTTACCGCAACGACAATTGGCGACATTGTACCTTTTACGATTACTGTAACCAACGCCGGGATTGAAAACGTTACGAATGCCATTTTGGTTGACCCGATACCTGCCAATACCTCGTTTGTTCCGGGCAGTGTTAGCGTTGACGGCGTGCCTCGTCCTGGCAGCAATCCAGCATCCGGCATTCAGCTTGGAACGATAGCTCCTGCCGGCAGCGTTGAGGTTACCTTCAGCGTCACAGTTACAACCTTGCCAACGTCTGGCTCCTTCAGCAACCAAGCTACCGTCAGCTTCACTTCCGGCGCGTTCTCAGGTACATCCTTGTCCAACATTGTCACACTGCCTGTAGCTCAAGCGATAATTGGCGTACTAAAGGGCTCCAATGTGACTGTCGCTACGGTAGGCGATACAGTCATTTACTATTTGAACATCACTAATACTGGAAATACGGCGGCAACCGTTACGCTCTCAGACCCGGTGCCCGCAGGCGCCGAATTTGTCCCCAACAGTGTCATTATCAATGGCATGCCCCAGCCCGGAGTCGATCCTGACCAGGGCATCGTAGTCGGAACAGTTCCGCCAGGAGGTACGATTACCGTTACGGTAACCCTGCAAGTGACCATTGGATCGCTGCCATCACCACAGCAGTTGGTCAACTCGGCCGTAGCCACCTTCTCCTTCTTGCTTCCCGATGGAAGAACCGGTACCGGCTCGGCTCCATCCAATACGGTCGTCATTCCGGTTTCCTCTCCAGATGTCAGTGTGGTTAAGAGTACGCCTGCCATTGATGCCGTTTCTGGAGATACTATCACTTATACGATTCTTGTGACGAACAACGGCATTTCTACTGTCAACAATGTCGTCGTTATTGACCCGATTCCAGTCGGCAGCACCTTTGTCGCAGGCAGCGTCACCGTGGACACCGTATCGTTTCCGGCAGCAAATCCTTCTGTCGGCATAGCCGTCGGTTCAATAGCAGCAGGTGCCACGTCTACCGTTACCTTCCAGGTGACTGTATCATGACGCCCGGCACAGCCAAGGAAGAAAGCCTGCTAAACCAATCCCGCATCCTCTATAGCGCAGGTGGAACGGAATTTGTTACTTATTCCAATACGGTGAACACACCCATCGTAGGCCCTGTCATCACCCTAGTCAAAAGCTCTGAATCATCTCAGGCATTTCCTGGCCTCCCGGTCATTTTCGCTGTATCCATAACTAATTCGGGCAATCGGGACGCAGATATTGCCATCTATGATTTGCTGCAAGAAGGAACTGAATTTGTCCCTAACAGCGTACACCGGGATGGCATTCCGCTTCCGGGCGCCAATCCCGTGTCCGGTTTGCACCTTGGCAGGCTCGGCCTGCATCAGAGCATTCACATTACCTTCCAGCTTATGACCGCCCTGCAAATGACCAGCGAGCAACTGAGTAACCGAGTGCGGGCAGATTATACATTCCAGACGACCAATGGGCGGCTCGTCGAGGATAGCGTTTTTTCCAATACGGTCACACTTCCTGTAGTCCGAATCGGCAAGCCGGAGATTACGATTACCTTTTCGGTGAACAAAACCCGCGCCAGTCCGGGGGAAATCCTTCGTTACACCGCACGTGTAGCCAACATAGGAGACGTCGCCGCAGATGTTCTCCTGCTATCCACTATTCCGAGCGGCACGCTCTTCGTCCGCAACAGCATTACCTTAAATGGAATCATGCAAAGCGGGGAGCTTGTGGCCATGGGCATCGCACTAGGATCAGTTGCCCCCAGAACCCAGTCTATCGTAACCTTTGAGGTGATGGTCACAGGCAGCAATGCTGTATCACCAGGGCAGCTTTTAATCAACGAAACCCGCACAGAAGGCACCTATAGAAGCTCTGACGGCAGCGTTATACGGCTGGAGCCCTCGGTATCAAGCACCGTTTCAACAGAGGTATGCTGTCCGCTCTTTCAACTTGAGGTTAGCACGAATCCCTCTATCGTAGAGCCCGACGCTGTTGTTAATTATACCGGCCTGCTGACGAATTCCGGGAATTGGGCTGCTGATGTTACGCTGACCCGCCTTACGATCAGGCAAACGGTTCTAGTGCGCGGGTCCATCCTCATAAATGGGATACCCTCCGCAGATCCTGACGCCTCTGGCTCCATTAATATAGGGAATGTATCGCCCGGAAGCACAGTTCAAATCTACTATCAGGCTAGGGTAAGCTCGCTGGTAACGAGCCCTGTACTGCAAGGAATAGCCACAGCTCAATATGCGTATGAACTGAACGGAGTTCAGCACAATGGAGAAGCGGCCTCCAACGGTAATGTGATTTACATTGAATACTCGTATGAATGAGGAGCTTGGGCACATGAACTGTTCCATATGTAAAACAATCATTGCAAAAACAAGCTGGAATTCAGGCTATTGCCAGAATTCCAGCTTGTTTTAATGAAGCTACCGCTTCGCCTTATAAAACTCATGATCAAACGTCATGAGTGTTCTCTGCTCAGTCCGCGAGACCTACTCCAACTAATGCCCTGCCCTTCTCCTTTCTCCCTCCTCACTCCTTGCATCAGGATTAGTCGCACGATCCAGAAACAACGTTGAATTGATGACCAGATTAACATCAGGCCAAGTCCGTGCCAAAATCCGCCAACCCCGCTTATTCAGCTGTAATTCATCAATCGCTTCATACATGATTTGCCTCATGCCTACGGCCGTACGAACAGCTACGAGAGGACTTTGGGATGTACGAGCTATTTGTTCAAGCACCGCCAGCTTATTTTGCACGAGACTAGCTACAAAGATCCGGCTATAGCAGCTGTAATCGAACTCTGCCCCATCTTTCATCATGACATTCACTTTCGTTCCTAACCCCATTTTTTCAAGAAAAGAGCACGAGGTTTCACAGGCCGCTGGGTCGATATCAAGGCAGATGACCTCCACATCAGCTAATAGATGAAGAATAATCGCGCTAAGCGGCATCGGCCCGCTGCCAACAAATACAATCGGCGAATTCTCTATCTGACCATCTTGCCGATTAAACGGACGCAGCGTGGACAGCTCCTCGCTAACTAAAGCCATATAAATCGTCCAGTAGGGCAGCTGTGTGACGATATCCATTGCGGCAGCCTCCGCCCTGCAAATATGCTGAGAATCAGCCAGCTCTACTTGAAATTCGGCTTTTGACAGCTTATCCTGCAGCATTCGCTGGTTCATGACCATATATTCATCGCTTAGAACAGCCTTGATTTCTTCGGGCGAGTAGCAAATGCGCAATTGCTGTGAAAGGCGCCCGATCATGTTCGCCACCCGTAGATTGGCAGGAGAAAGATCCTCTTCTTTTTGAAGAAGCTCATTTATTTCACGAATAAAATCGATAAAATCATCAACCTTTTGAATGCTTGGTGCTCTCGCTGTATGAATAGTAGTATTTGTAGAAAAGTCCTCCATTTGCCCAATTCCTCCTTCAATCTGCATCCGCGTTCCCACTTCGAATATATTCGAATGGTTAGCAATGTAGACGAAGGTTAGGACTGGGTATTCAGTAAATCATCTTTAGCAAACGAACCGACGCTCATCAAATATGAAGAGTCGTCGCCAGCCGCATGCTGCATGGCCGCACAGGTCAGCATTGCACTTAGACGCACTCCTGCTTCGCAAGCAGTCGTTTTTTATCCACCTTTCCATTTGAATTAAGCGGGAATTCCTGCAGCTCGACAAACTGCTTAGGGATAATCGAGGGCGGCAGCCTCTGAAGCAAAAAAGCTCGCAGTTCGGTTACCGACACCGTTGCCGCTCCCGGCTGCGCCAAGCGATAATAAACGATCAGCTTTCCTCCTTCATCTTCCGGTGAAAAAAGGACAATAGCGGCTTGAATCGCCTGATGAGCTTCAACTGCTTTACGAATTGTTTCAGGATGAACGAGTATGCCATTAATTTTCAGCTGATCGTCGACCCTGCCGGCATATTCGACTAGCCCCTCTGGCAGCCATTTTCCAAAGTCTCCGGTGCGGTACAACATAGCTCCTTGTTCGAAGGGGTTCGGAACAAATCTTTGCTTTGTCAGCTCCTCGCGCTGCAGGTATCCCATAGCCAAGCCTTCTCCGGCGATGCAGATTTCCCCAATTACACCGATCGGGCATAGCTGCATGTGTGAATTAACGATGTATATGCTTGTATTTCCAATCGGCTTGCCAATCGTTACAGGCAAGCCTTCCTTCAGCTCGGTGGTTACGGACACGACCGTCGCCTCAGTCGGACCGTAGTGATTAAAAACCCGATATCCCTTGTGCACAAGACGATCCTTCAGCCCCTGCTCAAGGGCTTCTCCTCCGGAAATGACAATTTGCACGCTAGCGAGCCGCTCTCCTTCCGACAGCAGCCGATTGAGCAGCGTAGGGACAAGATGAATAACCTGTACCTGATGCTTGTCAATAAACTGCCGGAACGCGCGCTGATGCACCAACAGCTCGGTTTGAATCAAAACGACGCTGCCACCCCCTAGCAAGGTGCAAAAGATCGACTCTACCGATGCATCAAACGTCAAGTTGGCGGCTAGAAGCACACGAAGCGGCGCCTCTCTGCCATATTGGGCGTTAAACCAAGCTGCATAATTGACGACGTTCCGATGCCGGATCATCACCCCCTTAGAGGCTCCCGTCGTTCCCGATGTATAGATGATATACGCCAGAAGTTCTGAATCGGTCGACGTGTTAAAGCTCTTCTCAAAATCCGACTCATCCGAGTAAGACGAAGCCTCATATGGGTTCAGCGTCTGGAGTCCCTGCAGCGGCGTGCGAGAGATCGCGATTTGGGCTTTGCAGTCTTCCAAAATGATACGGTTATGCGCCTCCGGTGCACGGAGATCGATGGGCAAGTATGCGGCGCCCGCTTTCAATATCGCCAATAAACCGATCAGCATTTCCGGCGTGCGGTCGGCCGTAATGGCAACGATCTGTCCCTTGCCTGCTCCCCTCTTGCGCAGCGATGCAGCAAGTCTGCTGGATTCTCTCTCCAGCTCCCCGTAAGTCAAGCTGCCAGCGTTTGAAACAACCGCTATGTGCTCCGAATACAGCGCCGCGCGTTCCGAGAACAGTCCGTGTATCGTCCTCTCCCGTGGAAACGCAAGCGTAGTCTCGTTGAAGTCCCTTGCGAGCTGAATATATTCATCGGCTAGCAGCATGGGCACATCCCTAAGCAGTTGATTGCGCTTGTGAAACATCGCCTCCTCCAAGCTGGCCACATGGGACTTGAAACGCTCCATAGAAATATTTTCGTGCAAATGCCCATTCCATCTCGCATCGTCATACACGATTTGTTCTAGCTCATCCTGCCATTCCGAGGAATATCGCTGCGGAGAAGCTTTAATAACCTCGTTTATTGAAGGAATGCCAAGCATGGCCTCCAGCCGCTGCAGCCATTTTTCAACCGTTTCGTCCACAGAGCAGTCTAGTTCCAAAAAAGTCCTATTGCCGGAGTCTGGTTCTTCTGGAGCTTTGCCAGTTCGCTTGCAGCTCCACAATGGCGGGCTCCCTTGCTCCTCCACGTACAGCTGAAGCTGCTCGGGCTCGTGGTATTTCACCAGCACAAGCCCCCAAGCCAGCCGTAAACTCGTTAATTGTACACTATCATGGCTAGCGAGCGTCATCGACATCTGCCCTCCCTTGTAGAAGGTTTTAGTAGAAGGATTTGTCAGCTTAATCTTCTTCGTTGCAGAGCTTCGAGCATGGAGGCAAGAACCTCCTTCTCTAGCTTGCAAATCGTTTGCAGCCCATTTCCGATTTCCCTTGAAATCCCTGTCGGTCACAGCGTGCCATCACATCTTCGTCGCCATGCGCACCAGCTAACCCTTCGTCTCAGCTGCATGCAGCAGCTCAAGAAAACGATCAGCTGCATTCGGAAGCAGCGCCTCGCTCTCCTGATGGTTCTCAAGCCGGTTCTGTAGACGATCCCATATCGGCAGCGCCGGCTGAAGCAAAACCCTTGTAGCGAGATTGACCGTCACTCTCCAGTCGTCTATATACTGAACAATGCTTTGCCTCAGCTCCGACACGGCCTCTCCTTCTCCTAAAGGCAGCGGCGCAGCATCCACCATTCGGATAAAGCCGTACAGCCGATGATGGAAATGGCGCGTTGCCTTCAGGATCATACATTTGCGCAGCACCGTCTCCTCCGAGGCCAATAATCGCTGTGCAAAGTTGCTTAAGTAGAAGGAATCCGCCTTGAGCATGCGGGATACGTAGCCAATCGCAGAAGCATCCGTCACCTGAAGCATGCCTGGCACAAACCTCTGATACGGCAAGCCCAATGCATCATGGGCCGTCTTTAGTGCTGTCCGATCCATCCCCCCGCAAAACGCGGGATGATCGTCGAAGATCAAGTAGCTTCCGTCCGGCAGAAGCTCACGCACAACAATGTAGTGTCCTGCATGCTCTTTGCCGTAAAACACCTTCGCATGCGGCATGTAGAACAGATCGCAAGGGAGCAGTACCAGATGCCCGCTTCGCAGTGCCTCATCGATCCAGTTGTTTTCATAACTCCGCTCAATTCCATAGTGTGTAAGGAGCTGTTCCTCCGTAGCCAGCACCCGGCTCAAATCTACCTCCTCGCCTACCTCGTCCCATACCGGCTTGAACGCCCAGCGGTCTATCATTGCCGCATAAGGGTGAATGCCTGGATAGAGGGTAAGCAGCTTGTCGATGGAGCAATCCACCCACGCGAGATTCATGGCTGCAGCTTTCCGCAAATGCTATCGACCATATGCTGCAAGGTGGCAAAATTTTCGAAAAGCAACTCCTCGTCCTCAAAGACGATATCAAAATTCGTTTCGAACGCTACAACAAGACTCATCGAAGCAAACGAGTCCATCCCATAGCTTGCCAGCTCATCATCTGGCGCGACATCTTCCTCCAGTTGAAGCTGTTCCTTGATTTGCGCCTGCACATAACCCGCGATATGTTCCTTGGTCCATTCCGTACGGTTCATAATGGATCTCCTTTCTAGGCTTAGAATGCGATTAGCTTGTTCATGCCAAATCCTCAGGCTTCCTGCCGAACAAGGTGCCTCCTATAATATCTTTCCTGTAACGGCTCAAGGTCCATCTCTCCGTGATAGCAGCAGGCCGCTCCCCCCAAGACCGGAAATACGACATATAAAGCTGGATATGACGAAACATCATCCAATCGGGAATATGGCGCTGAAGCTCTTCTGAGACGGTCCGGCAAACGGAATAGCCCTCCAAAAAATCATGCAGGAATAACCCCGGAGACCAACTGCTCTCACTCGCCCGGCTATGTTCCGCCAAACCGTAATATAAGGCGACCGCAATATCGCTCGCATAATGATGATGCGTCAACCCGTCGAAATCGAACATTACGATGCCTTCCCCGGTCCAATGAAAATTGCGAGGATGCATATCGTTATGGATTAAACCAAATTCCCCCGTACGCTCGGGAATTCGTCTTACTTTGGACATCCAGGTGTCAGCCGCAGATCGAAGCTCCGGGAGCGAGCTGAGGGCACACACGTCTAACGTTGGCAGCAGCTCAGATTCCTCCCAGCTGGGACGAATCCATTCGGGCTGCTTCGGCGCGTAAAGCTCGGCAAGGCTGTGCAGCCTTCCCATGGCCATCCCCCATACTTTGTAAAGCTTGGGGCCATAGTGGCCGGGACCGACGCGCTCGCCCTCTGCCCACTCGAAAGCATACGCCCAGTATCCCGAGCTTCCGCCACTTCCTTCGCCGTCCACTTTGCCGTCAATGGCATCCATGCCATTCATGCTATTGATGCTGCCGCTGATGTTTTCTACGTATTGCCCGCTCCTTGCAACGATGGGCCTAGCCACGGAAACGCCATGAGAGGCAACAAATTGAATAAAATCGATTTCTCCCATCAGCTGTTCCCGAGTTCGACGGCTTTTCCGGGTCATTTTTAAAATAAATTTGCGACCCTTCAATTCCCATGCGTATACTCCGCTCTCATAGCTCTCCAGCGGAACGAATGCGACCCGTTCTAGAGCGAAGCGTCCGATCGCTTCTTGAACGAGTCTGTTGTCGTCTTGTACAAACAAATTAGCTTTCATCGGCTGGCAGTTCCTTGTTCCTCGTCTACCGCTTTCAGCAGATCACACAGCAATTTTTCGTGCTCGTCAAGAAGCAGAGTGAATCGATCCTGCAGCAGGCCGATCTTATCGCGCTGGACGGATAAGCCAACCTTGTATAACTGCATCAGTGCTTTGCGCCATTTCTCCCGCAATCCTTCCACGCGGTATAGAAGCTCTTGGCCCTCTTGTGGCCATCGCCCTTCATAGCGCCCGATATATGCAGCAAGGTATTCAAGCTGATGAAGCATCCCCCCGACCCGGAAGCAATAATACACGTTCCGGCACACAGCAGAGAACGCCGGAGCATCTAACGCAGGCAGCTTAGCGTAGTCCCTTACATACATACGGTAGGCAAGACTGCCTTGGTACCTTTGGTCAGGCAATTCTAAGCCTTGATTAAATGAGCGAATGTTTTGGAGCACCTCATTAAATCGTTCTAAGCCTGAGAAAAGCTTCTGCTCCGCATCAGTCTCGAACCAAGCGTACCCCCATAATCCTCTTCGCAGCGCATCGACCGTCAACACTCCTTCATAGGTAGTGACATGCCCCGCCTGATCGAGAAAGGAGCTGTCGCCGATCAGCACCGAATCGCTGCCATCGTCCCAGCCAAGCAGAAGGACAAGGTGATTTCTCTCTTCTCCGTCTCTGAATACCTCATGGTAGTCGAGCGATGTCGTACGTATAAACAGCAGCGGCATGCGGCCTCGCAGCACAGCCTCCCGCAGGCGCAGCAGCGCGGCACCCGGATTCAGCTCCACCTCGAACGAGGCATGCGGCTTAAGTCCGTAAGTTTGGGCGAATCGTTCTACAATGTCCTGCTGAGACGCAAGCCAAACCCTGTTCAGATCGCCGTAGTACTCCAAATTCTGCCCGTTCGTCTCGAAATAAATATCCGCTTCATCGCTCTCCGCTGCCGCTTCCGGCCGTTCTCGCTCCAAGATGTGGTACAAACCGGAGAACAAGCAGTGCAGGCCCGCGCGTATGGCAAAAGGTTTTTTATGCTTAATGTCCATTTCCATGGGTTGTGGCCTCCTTTACCGCCGGCGAGAGTCTCGCAGGTTCCCCATTTCCTCTTACATAGGGGAGAATGTACTCGCCGATGCGCAGCTGTTCATCGGGCCCCGCGAGCCCGCTTAGAATAAAATAGTCTACGCCTAGCTGTTGGAACTTCCGAATCGACTGCCGCACCTCCTCGTACGATCCGACGATGGAAAACCCGTTTGATGTATTCAGCTGCACGAGTCCTGCCCATAAGTGCTCGGATACTTTTGCCATCGGGTCTGCATAATGCGCTTTGTAGCTCTGAATCCCTGCAGCATCGCAATTATTGCGGAACAGCCGGTTCGTGCGCTTCTCTAAAGCGCTCGCTCCGCCAAGAAAACGCTCTGCTGCGGCCCAAGCCGATTCAGTCGTCTCTCTGGCAATAATATCGATCATGATGCCGCACTTGGGACGATGCAGACTTGCCTTCGGGATATATCCGCGAAACGTTTCAAGCCGCTTGCTGACAACCGGATAATCATGCCCGTACGTTAAATAATGGTGCCCGCTGGCAGCCGCGATTCGCATGGCCTCTGGGGAGCTGCCGGAAATGAACACGCTGCCGCGAGCAGGCGGCTTCGGATACAGCTCTCCTTGATTCACCTCGAACCAGGACCCTTTAAAGTGAACAGTTCCGCCTGCTTGCAGCCGGTGAAACAGCTCTACAAATTCCTTCGTCCGCTCATAGCGCTGCTCATGGCTAAGCGCTTTCGTCATGCGTCCCATCTCAATAGCCGAGCTGCCGGTTACCACATTTATATCCGCTCGGCCCCCAGTTAACAGGTTTAATGTGCTTAGCGCTTTTGCTGCTGCCGTTGGCAGAATATAGCTCGTATTTTGCGCGATCAGAAATCGCAGCTTCCTGGTCCGCTCGGCCAAATACGCGGCAGCAAGCCAAGGGTCCATGTATTCGTTCGCGTTGATCAACAATACGGAATCAAAGCCATACCCCTCGGCGGCTCTAGCCTGCTCCGTTATCCGCTGAAGGTCACCTTGCGGAAGCATCCAGCAAAAAGCCATTTCGCTCACTCCTTCGATGGCTGCATCTCCTTGTATTTGGAGATCAGCTCCCCGATTTTTCGCATCGTGGAGACGTTTTCCGTCAATAAATCTTCATCATCGATCATCAGGTCAAAATATTGCTCCAGCTCGACCACCAGCTCGACCACAAGAACAGAGCTTAAATACTGCTCCGTTAAATCCGCATCCTCTCCAAGCGCCACCAGCAGCTCCGGCTCTAGGTTCAGCAGCTTCGCCAAAATATTCACGATATGTTCCTTATTGTCCCGCATGAACAATCACCCCGCTTTGCGCTTCCGTATATCTGCCGTCGATGACGGGCTTGCCCGAGAGCAGATGCCTTTTCTCTTTAAATTCCTCCCAGCTAGTAATGATCGCGATAACCTCGCTCCCCGAAACCAGCTCCTCCATCGTTTGCGCATAAGAAATGGGCAGTCCATAAGCATGGTCGAACGCCTGCATCGATATCGGGTCATAGGCAGCGATGTTTAAATATCCCATCCCGAACAATTGACGAATGATTTCGAAAGAAACGGCGCCGCGTACATCGTCGCTGCCCGGCTTGAATGAAAGACCCAGAAGACCAATCTTTCGATTCTTATCGTGTCCGGCAGCAGCGGCAATCCGCTCCGCCATTCTCATCTGTGCCTTTTGGTTCACGTCAACCGCAGCCTGCAGCAGACCAGCATGTTCGCCAATAGCGGAAGCATGATGAATCATTGAAGCGATGTCCTTAGGCAAGCAATACCCTCCGTAACCGCAGCCCGGATACACGTAATCGGTCATCTTGGCCGGCGTGCCTTGCCAGCGCTTGTCCTCGTGAAGCAAATCGAACGCCTGAGGAATATCGATGTCGCCAGTCCGCTCTGCAATCATCGCCATCTCATTCGCGAAACTGATCAGCGTGGCTAGCAGCGAATTGGACATGTATTTAACAAATTCGGCGGCTGTGGCTGATACGCGGCGGACGGGAGCATCAAAGCCCAAAGCATACAGCTCCGCAAGCATCCTTCCGCCGATCGGCTCAGCTTCCCCAATGACGATCCGGTCTGGCTCCATCACATCGCGCCACGCCGAGCCTTCTCTTAGAAACTCCGGGTTTGCTGCTAGACCGACATGTTCCCCAGGGCGTAATCCGAACTGCTCGAGCAGAGGCGCAATTACGCGGGAGGTCGTACCCGGCGGTACTGTGGACTTTATGACCAGCACGCGAAACCGTCCGTCCGACAACACCTCGCGGCTTGCCTTCAGCCCATCCAGCAAAGCGTTCAGGTCCGTGCCGCCATCGGCAAGAGCGGGAGTGCCAACGCAGTAAAAAATATATTCCGCCCTGCGCAAAGCTTCTTCAAGCGTATCGCAAACGATGAATCGATTGCCCAGATAGCGGCCAAGATGCTCCTGCAGCTCCGGCTCGTGAAACGGGATCTTTCCCGCTTGGTACAGCTCCCTTTTGTTCGAATCGCAATCGTATGCGAATAGGGTACAGCCGAGACGATGGGCAAGTCCAAGCCCGGTCGTCAGACCGACGAAGCCTAGTCCGATCACCGCGATCATACGGAGATCAGCTCCTTCTGCAGAAACCTCAAGTAACGTCTGACTCCTTCGGACACTTCAATCTCGGGCCGGTAACCGAGCACACCCCGGGCTTTGGACAAATCTGGACAGCGCCTGGACGGGTTATGCAGCAAGTAATCCTTCTCCGGGGAGGCAGCGTAGTGGATATCGACCGTGTAGCCTTGCAGCTCGGAGGCAGCCTCACGGTATATGCCAGCCAACTGCTCAACGGACAGCTCGCCGCCGTCCATGCCGATATTAAAGCAGTCGAATTCGTCATGCAGCAGGACGCGGAGGTAGCCGTCAATTGCGTCGGCAATATAGCAAAACGTCCGGGTCGGCTTGCCGTCCGAATGAATCACAATCGGTTCATCCCGGAGCACAGCAAGCGCAAAGTCGGCAGGCACCCTGCGGTCCATAAGCGACATGCCGGGACCGAAATTGTTGAACGGCCGCACAATACGGACCGGCATGCCGAATGTCTGATGATAGACGTAGCACAACGTCTCGCCCATTCGTTTCGACTCATCGTAGCATGCGCGCGGTCCAATGCTCGGCACATGTCCCCAGTACGACTCAGGGGTCGGTATGAAATTCGGGTCCGGATCGCCGTATATCTCGCTGCTGGAAAAGAACAGAAGGCCCTTCAGCGGGCGATGCTTATAGAAGTCGAGCAGCCGCTGCAGTCCCATGACATTCGCTTCAATCGTTTCCACTGGAAACTGCCGATAAAACGTGGGCGAGGCGATGGAGGCCATATGAATGACGTAATCCGCGCACTCGGCACCCTGTACAAGCTCAAGGCTGTCTCTGGCAATATCGAACGTGTGCGCCTCAATATCCTGATGCTCCGCCACTAGGGAGGAAAGCCACTCCGGGATGCCGGAACGGAATGTATCGAGCAGCAGCAGCTTGTCATAGGCATAGCCCTGACGCTTCAGATGGACGAACAAGTGAGTCAGGTAAAAGCCGATAAAGCCGCCGCCGCCGGTAATCAGAATCCTCATGCCGGCGAAGCAGGCTGGGTTGACCATTTTATCTTGGATATACGCCATATCTTCCTGCATGATCGAATTATTCATCGCATCCATAGACGCTTCAGCCCCTCCCTTAATTGTCGTGCCAGCGCTTCCAGGGGGCTTCCCCAGAAGCCCAAAGGCTCTCGAGATACTGCTTGTCGCGCATCGTGTCCATGCAGTCCCAGAACCCGTCGTGTCTGTAAGCCATAAGTTGTCCTTCCTCAGCCAGTCGTGGAAGGACGTCGCTTTCAAGCACATCCGTATCGTGACCGATATATTCAAGCACGCCTGGCTCAAAAACAAAAAAGCCGCCGTTAATCCAGCCACCGGTATCGGCCTTCTCCTTGAAACAGACGACCTGATCGCCTATCAGATCCACGGTGCCAAATCGGGCGCGTGGCTTGACGAGCGTAACCGTGGCCAATTTGCCATGGGATTTGTGATAATCGAGCAAGCTCTTGACGTCGATATCGCCTACTCCATCCCCATAGGTCGTCATGAAGGTATTATCGCAAAGCTGATCCCGAAGCCTGTGCAGCCGCCCGCCCGTCATGGTGCTCAGCCCTGTATCGAGCAGATGCACCGTCCAATCCGGCTGCCTGTGCCTGACAATATCGACGGTCGCTTGGCTCATATGGATGGAGAAATCGTTTTGCAAATACATATAATTGAGAAAATATTGCTTGATCATTTCCTTCTTATAGCCTAAAGCGATAATAAACTCATTGAAGCCGCAAGCATCGTAAATGTTCATAATATGGCATAAAATCGGCATGCCTCCGATCTCTACCATCGGCTTCGGCCGCAGCACCGTTTCTTCACCCAGACGGGTACCGAAGCCGCCGGACAATAAGACGACCTTTGTTTTCTCCATCTCCGACGCTCCTCTGTTATGAACTTGTATCATGTAATGGTCATGCTTTTGGCGTCCTCGCTGCTATGGCGGTTTCTGGGCATTCGCAGCCCGTAATTGGGCATACCCCACTCGACTCGACTAGGCTCCACACCGCACCCCCACCGCTAGCTGCTCGCGCTGGAGTAATTACGGATGGCTACGTTCCACAGCTTCCGCGAGAGGAATAAAAACAGCAGCGGAGCGATCAGGAACCAGACCATATGCACCCAGGTCAGCCGGTCGAGCACGAACAGCGGCGGAAAATTAGTAATGACAAACACCGGGAACAAAAACGTGCCTGCATGCCGAACCGAGCGGCCATATATGTGCATCGGCACATGGTTCATATCCCATATGGCGGTTGACATCTGATTGACCGCCGCCGTCTGTACCGTCCAGAACGAGATCAAGGATGGCATCAGGAAGATGGCATATTTGAGCACGATGCCGAGGAAAATGAACAGCAAAAACATCACTACCCGCGAAAGTGTGACCGGAATGCCCATGCGCGACCAGGCAAGGATAATCATCCCTGCCCCAGCCACCACGTTTGTAAATGAAAATCCGAAGTCTACATTGCGAAGCGTAGCGATAAACTGCAGCGAAACCGGCTTTGTGATGAGCAGATCCAGCGTGCCGTTTCGAACATGATTGCTCAAATTCATGAAGTTCGAATAAAAGAAAAGACAATAAAAGCCCGTCATCATCGTAAAGGACCCGACAAACATCATCATCATATCCGGTGTATAGCCGTTAATGACGACCCCGACGCGGAACGCAACCATCACATAAAGCAGCTTGATGAATAAATAAGCGATTTCGATCGTGTTCGCGAACAAAAAATTGATCCGGTATTCCATCTGGGCGATAAAGCAGTTTTTGACGAAAACCTTGTAGATCAATGCGTATTTTTTTAATGTCTTTAACAAGGGACCTACCCTCCCACCGCAATATACTTCGTGAGACCCTGCCTCCACAGCAAGGTCGAGAGCGCGGCGAACACCCCAATCCAGACCAGCTGCATCATTGCCCCGGCAGCAATCTCCGGGCCGGTCAACATGCCGCTGAGCAGACGAATGGGAAAATAAATCACATAATTGAATGGCAGCGTCAGCAGAATAGCCTTGGTAACCGGGCCGTAAATATCCAGCGGGAACAAACCCCCGCCCGCAATATTGGCGAGCAGCGCAAACGTCCGAAACGCGCCATTCGCTTCCGTAAACCAGAAAGCGACGGCACTTAAGCTATAATAGATGAAGAAGTTCAGCATTAAGGCGCTGGGCACGACGCATAGAAACAGCAAAATATGGGACAGGTTGACCGGAAAGTCCAGCCACGCGTTCAGCAGCAGCATGACGATCACCGAAAGGGCGAGTACAACGAGCATTTGCACGCTTTTTTCCCCAAGAAAACAGAAAATCCGGTATGATAAATACCCTATCGGCTTGACGAGGTACTTATTCAATCCGCCGTCCTTGATGTCCCGGGCAATTTCGTACTGGAACGTGGTGCCGATCAGCTTGGACATCAAGACCGCCAGAACGGAATAAGCAATCATCTGGTTATACGAAAATCCGAATACAATTTGTTGGCCCGAGCTAGTAAACACCGCTCTCCAGTAGAAGTACTGAATTAAAATCGGAAAAACCGCGCCAAACAGATTCAGAAAAAAGTTCGTCCGGTATTCCAGCGAATTTTGCACGCCCAGTGAGAAGGTTTTCAAATACATGCTATGCAGTCTCATGCTTCTCACCGCCACTTTGGTACAGCAGGGCGATGCCCTCCTCAATCGGAATATCCTCGATGGTGAAATCAATTACGGGCAGGTGGTCAAGCACCCAGCGCGACATTTTTTTAATTTCCGACTGCTCGAACACGAACTTCACATGAGTATCCTTGAATTCCTTGACTTCTCCGACCTGATTCAGCATCCATTCTTCAACGGGCTCGGAAAGCACCAGCTTCATAATTTTTTTATGCCCAAGCCTTTCATTGACCTCACTCAGCCCTCCGTCAAATACGATTCTTCCGTGGTTGATGATAATGGAGCGATCGCACAGTTCCTCAATATCGTTCATGTAATGGCTGGTCAGGACGATGGTCGTTTTTTTGTCGCGATTGTAATATTTGAAAAACTCCCTTATTTTGCGCTGCGAAATAATATCGAGACCAATGGTCGGCTCATCTAAGAGGAGGATTCTCGGCTTATGAATGAGAGCGGCAATCAGCTCCATCTTCATCCGTTCGCCTAGCGACAATCTGCGCACCTGCACCTTCAGCAGCTCCTTCACGTCAAGCAGCTCGGTCAGCTCTCCCAGCGTCCGCGCATACTCCGCATCGTCCACCTCGTAGATGCATTTGTTCAGAAACAGCGACTCATTCGCGGGCAGATCCCACCAGAGCTGATTTTTCTGTCCCATGACGATGGAAAATTGCCGTTTAAATTCGTTTTTCCGCTCCCATGGCGTGTAGCCGAACACTTTGGCGCTGCCGCTCGTCGGATGCAATATGCCCGATAGCATCTTGAGCGTCGTCGTCTTGCCGGCACCATTGGGCCCGAGGAACCCGACGACCTCTCCCTCCTCGATGCTAAAGGAAATATCCGACACCGCATGTTTCGTTTGCTGCTCGCGGCGGAACAAATTTTGGATCGAACTTTTAAGTCCCAACTCCTTCTTATGGTAAGTGAAGGATTTGGATAAGCCGTCAACCTCAATGATCATCCCTGTTGTCTCCTTTACTTCATACGTTCCTCGACATGGCGCTTGCGGTACACAGCGGCCGCATGAATCCGCTCCTGGAGCCTGACCCGCTCCAGCGATTCACGAAGAAGCTCGAGACTTCCTTTGCCATTGCCAGTCCCAGTCAAGACGCTGTCGCGGAAATACTCCAGCTGCTTCTCGTAATAATGCTGCCGAACAAAGCTTATGCTGCCGAGCGGACGGCCGGTTCCGGGCTCCTCGATCTTAATCGTGATTTTATATCTCCCAACGTTGGCGCGAAAAAAATCGTTTACTACCAGGGCGGCATGCTCCAGCCTCAACACATGCCGCGTGCGGTAAGGTCGCTCGAAGGAAGCCGATAGTTCCGCAGCGAACCCGCTGGCATAGGCGAGCGATGCGTCGAACGTCCAGTCGCAGCCCCGCGGACCGTCAAACTCTGACTCCGCTTTCAGCTTCGTGGGCTTGGCTGCCTCAAAGCCAGGCAGCTGCTGCAGCGTTTGCAGCCAGTAGCAGCCAAGGTCGGCGAAGACGCCTCCTCCTCGGCCCGGATCGCAGCGGTAGCTCGTCAACGGCAGATCGCGCATCGGTATATGCATCTCCGTGCGCATCTGCAGCAGCTTGCCATAACGCTGCCCCTGAATCAGCTCCCGGAGGGCGCTTTGCCACGGGTGATGCTGGATCATCAGCCCCTCCAGCACGACCGCCGATTGGCCGGCTAGCCGCTCCGCAAGCTTTGCGCACTCACCCGCATTCATCGCGATCGGCTTCTCCACGAGCACGTGCTTGCCCGCCTCGACCGCGCGCAGCACCCATTCGGTATGAAGATCATTACTCAGCGCGATATACACGGCGTCCACATCCGGGCTTGCCAATACGTCCTCAAGCTGCTCAAATACGCGCGGGATGCCGAATTCGGCGGCTAGCGCCTCCGCTCGCGACCTAGTACGGTTGGCAACGCCCACCACCCTAATGCCTCCGACGAACGGTAGCGGCTGGAATACCGCCCTGCGAACGATCGACGCGCAGCCGATGATGCCTAGAGCTAAAGTTCTCATGTTGTCATCAGCTCCTATATGTGCTTTAGCGCCGAGACGCCATGCAAATAAAGCACATTGCACTTGGAGCATGCCGGGGTCAAGCCGTTATTGATGGTTTCACGAAGACGATCGTATTCCTCAGAATTCCATATTTCCTCAAGGCTTTTTTCTTTTAGATTGCCAACCGTGAACTCGGAGAAAAATTTGCAGGCCGAAATGTTTCCCGTCGGCGTTACGTCAATACGTGTAGCCAGCGCCAGACAATCGGTCGCACAGCGGCTGGTCATGACCTCGCCTGTGACGAAACGCTCAATTTCGTCAAATTCGAGCCCCGGCTGGTAGCGCAGACGGGTGTGCCAGACACGCTCGTTCATTTTGCGAAGCTGCTCCAGCAGGGAGGGAAGATGATGCGGCTCTATCCGGTATTTGAAGGCGTGCCAGCTGCTCTTCTCTCCCTCTTCAATATGGCGCAGCCAGTCAAACTGCTCGCGAAAATAATCATCCATCTGCAGCGACGTATCCTGAGCAATGTACCAGGGGAACGTCAGCAGCACGAGATCAATTCCCCGCTGCTCGAAGCTCTCCATCAAGTCGTATAAATAATAGATGTTTGCGTTATTAATGACGCAATGGACCGAAATCCGTCCATGGAACCGGCCCTCCGATCGAAGCGCCAGCAGCTGGTCGATGCCTTTCATCACCTTGCTGTAAGAGCCCTTTCCCCGGATGAGATCGTGATCCTTCTCAAACCCTTCCACGGCGATAAGCAGCTCCAGCTGTTCAGAAATACGCAGTATTTGCTCCATATATTGATCGAAGAGCAACCCGTTCGAGCAAATCGTGACCTCTCGGGGATCCTCCTCCAGCATCGTCAAAATGTCGCCGAACTGCCGGTGGAACATCGGCTCGCCGCCCCACAAATACAAGCGGGATTTCGCCTGCTTCGTATCCTCGAACAACTGTTTCACAATGGACACGTCGATATCCAAATTTTGCTCAGCCGTTTCCATCTGATGATGGTAGCCATCCTCGTTCCATTGGTAGCAATGCTTGCAGCGCAAATTGCAGCGGTTGGTCAGCTTAATGGCGACAACCTCGGGAAGCTCCGTCTTGTATTTCGGGTTTTCCCTCTTCTGCCTCATCGGGATTGCTGCGTTTCGAATCGTTCGCTTTAGAATCTCGAACGATTTCTCATCCATTCGGATATTTGTTTTAGGCTGCACGCTTACTTCCCTCCCCTTAAGCTCAGCAGAGACTTCTGCGCGGAGCGAGCCTCTACCGTCTCAACTTTGGTAAGGCCGCTCAGCGCGGCTTCTCGTTATAATACAAGCAGCAGCCCGGACAAATAGAGAACAGCTGCTTGCGCAAATAATCCCTGTACTGCTTGTATTTCGTGCCGTTCCAGATCTCCTTTAAGCTGAGCTCATTGACGTTCCCAAGCGATAGATCGTAGAAATTGTGGCAGGAGGTTACCTCGCCTCTAGCACTCACCTCCGTGCTGATCCATGGAAAAACGCAGCGCTTCTTCATATTGGTAACCTTGGACCATTCCGCATTAAAATAATGGCGGATATTTTCCTCGCTGATTACCTTCGGATACGCATTGAAGTACATGCCGTGCTCCGCACAGTGGCGCTCGATTCGCTTCAACTGCCGGCATAGCTCCGCTGCATCGACTTCCGCGAACTGCGCAGGATCAGCGATGAAGCCTCTGGCAATCGGCGCGGCGGCAATATCGAAATGCTCCCGCAGCACGCCTGCGTAGTGATCGTAGCGCTCCCGGGTGACATACTGCTGCAGCTCGACGCTAATACAATCCAGCATCGCAAGGTCTACGCTTTCAAAGTAGAATCGCTCCAAATGCCTGTAATTCGTCGGCGTGACGGTCGTACTGATGCCAATTTTCGGGTATTCGCTGCCCATCGCTTCCCTAAGCTCATAGAGCTTGCGGATGCCTTTCATTGCTTTGCGGAAGACGCCTGCTCCCCGCTGTGCGTCATTAATTTCCTCAGGACCATCAAGCGACACCCAAATGCGCTCTGGCGGAAAGGCCATAATCATCTCCGCATGCCGCTCCAGCAAAGTACCGTTTGTAGGAAAATGTGCTTTGCTCCCCGTTGTATGAATGAGCTCCAATACTTCGTCGATCCATGGGTAAAGCAGCGGCTCTCCCCCGTAAAGCTCATAATAGGGACGTGTATCCTTGCAATCCTCAATAATCCGTTTCACCACGCCGATATCGAGCTTTTTCAGCTCCGGCTTCTCCTTGTAAGAGCCGTTCTCCCCCCACTCGAAGCACATTTTGCAGCGCAAATTGCACGATTCGATCAGCTGCAGAAAAATCCACTTGGGACTGTGCAGGTCTAACGCTTGAGCCGCGGCAGGCGCGGACTCCGTTCTGATTGCCATCATCTCGCCCTCTTCCCTGAGGTTACCGTCCTTCACCCTCAAACGATTCGTTCCAAATAGTCGTCCGTATACGATCTCGTAGCCGCTCGTTTCGCGAGCAGCCGTTCATGAATCGTCGCTAGCGCCTCCTCTGCAAATCCCGCCCGCTCCCAATCCTCATAGGTAATTCCGAGTCCGTGCTCCAGCCATACTTCCAGGTTTCTCTTCTCATGCTCGCCGAACGGTTCGAGCATAATGACTGGCGTGGCCGAGGCCAGCGAATCCATCAGCGTCCCCGCACCGGGCTTGCTAATGATGCCCTTCGCCTGACGAATGACATCATAGAGACCGTGGTGGGACGGCAAATTGGAAAATGACGGTGCAGTATCCGGCCTAATCTCGCCGAACCTTGGAAATTCATGCTCCCCGGATTCTCCTTTATTCCAAGCCGTCCACTCGGGATCGTTCATGTAATAACGATTGCCAAGCTGCTGCCCCTGAGCCTCCGCCGGCTCATAAGCAACGACATCAAGGGCAAACCCCAGCTGCGCAAGCTCCGGTATTTTCCCTTGATACGTCCCCATCCCCCAGCCTCCGCCGTGAATGACATACCTCGGCGCTCTACCTGCGAAAGGCAGCGGTTCTCCGTCGCCAACACGAATTTGCAGATGAATAGACAACGTTGACGACGCATACAGCCACACCTCTCGGTAACGGTCCGGATAATCGGGCATATATTTTTTGAGGCTTTTCCAAGAAGGTGACAGATCCGAATCCACATACAGCAGATCGACCTCCAGCTCGGCGGCGGCGGCACCAAGCTTCTCTCTGTACAGCTCCAGGATGTACACCCAATGCCCAGACAAGGAAATAAACCTCCTTCGTCCCTCCGCCGCCCAGCTGTTTAGCAGGTCAAAGATTTTTTCCGGATCGAAGCTGTCCCGAATATCCTTAGGCAGCTTAGTGGCGATTTTCGCAAGTGCGAAATTGGCATGATAAGCCTTCCTGCTGTCTACGATTTTTGCTTGCTTTTCTAATTGCATGAAACTTTCGAATACCAGCACCTCGGTCAGTATGCCGCGCTGTCTCAATTGATAGTTCACAATTAAACCAGGGTTATAGAAACCAAGACCGAAGCCTGAGCAAAGAATCGTGGTAAAGTGATTGTCCCGATTAGCCCTATTGCCCATCTTATTTTCCTCCTCATTCCCTTTAGGCGCTTAATTGGTTACGGCAATACCGCGAGACTTCAGGAGGGCTCGCATGCGGGCAAGCAGCTCGCTGCAGCATTCTATCCGCCCCGCGACCGCGGACAAATAGAGCCTTCCCTTGCGCTTTAAACCGGGTGCTTGATTAATCGTGAACGTACCAGCACTAAGCGGGAGAATTCCCTCTCCCCGTTCAGGCCGGAAGAGCAGCCCTTCGCGGTCCATAGCCGCAAGCAGATCGGCGTACTCCACGATTCCAAGGCAGATGACGGACAAATAGGTAAGGTTCCCCTGAAGCGAAAATTCGGCCAAATAATCGTCCAGTCGTTTTTTGATCAGACTCATCGACTTGCGCGCGTTAATTTCTACAATAGGCACGAGACCGCCCTCCTCCAGCAGCATCGAATCGACACAGACGTGGCCGTTGTAACCGCTCTCATAAAGCAGCTCGGCCGTTTTTTGCATCAGCTTGAAATAGCCTTCGCGCTCCAGCTTCTCTATGAGCTCCACACTTGCACTGAACGTGCCCTGATAGGCAAATTCGGCGTTCAAAACCTGCTGTACGGAAATGAGCTCATAGCCGCCGTCCGCATCAATATGGAATTGGCATGAAAAATCAGCTTCCTTGTCCAGCAGTGGCTCGAGCAGAAACAAGGTTGATTTTCCCTTCTGCTCCTGGACAGCGACATACCCGGCTATACGCTCCAGCGTCGCCGTGCTTTGGATCAGCAAGTTTCCCTTGCCAGATACCCCAAACGTATCTTTAGCAAGCACGGGGCCAGCAAGCAGCATAGCTTCGGCGGCGTGCCTCAGCTCCGTATGACTCCTCACAATCCTCGTAGGCGGGCCATACCCCAAACTTTCTCTCAGCTCTGCCGAATACAGCTTGGAATTCACGTGCCGAATCGTCTCCATAGCTGGATAACGCCCATCGAGCCGATAAAGCGAGGACAGCTCCTGCAAGCCGTCCAGTACGGCAAACGGCTCTATAAAGCCGCCTGGCGGAAGCAGCTCCTTATACTTGCGCACTGCCCCTTTATTCAGCATTTGCTGGAAGGGATTTGCGTCCTGCGCTCCGCCGCTATCCTCAAGTGGCTCGTCGCTAGTCCTGAACGTCAAGCCGATGTCGCTCAAATACCGAAGCTGCGCCGGAGCCACCGGATTCCGGGTAAGCAGCACGTCCGAGCTTTTGCAAAATAAAAATAACAGCTCGTCCATGGCGCCAACTATCGCCTTCGCCTGCGGGTCAGGCAGGGCTGGCAGCTTCGCCAGCGTCTCATCCCGCCACAGCGTCTCCGCATCGAAGGCGCCGCAATGGATCGTCGTTACGCCTCCAGCCCGCCTCATGCGCTCTTGGCTTGAATAAAGTCGCAAAATATATCGATAGACTGCAGGTGCTCCATATCAAATTGGTCAAAATCGATTTCGATTTCGAATTCGTCTTCAATCCGGAGTATGAAATTAATCAGCTGGAGCGAGTCCAGCCCCGCATCGTTCAGCATGTCGGAAGCTCCCGTCAGCGTAGCTGCCAGGTCGGGCTCGTTCTTGATTTCGGAAATAATCGTAATAATTTGCGTCTGCAGCATTACTTGTTCTCCCCTTCGTTTCGTTTTCGAATAACCGCCAAAATATCGGTTTGCGGGTATTTCAAATTATAATTGGTTAAGTGCGGCTGCCGATTTTCCGTGATCGAAATGAGCTCCAATTCCCCAGGTAGTGAAGCCAGCACGTGCTCGATGAAGGCTTGCTTCGTAAAACGCCAAATGACGCCGTCAATAGACGAATTGGCCATATAACCCGCGCTCATTTGTTTGCCTGAGCCCTGCTCCTCCAAAATAACAGGATCCAGAATCCACAATTCCCCTCCTTTATTTAGTAGTCTTGCACATTCCTTAAACGCTTTTTTATGATGCCGGATGTGATGAAAGCACCTGGCGAAGACGATCTTGTCAAAGCTTTCATCCGCCTTGTCCACCTGATAAATGCCAGAATGGATGCAATTGTGCAGCCGGCCCTTCTTCATGCCGAATTGCAGATATTTTTCATTAATATCGAGATTAAAAAACTCGGCATGCCTCCATCCTTTCGCATGCTTGTTCAGAAGCCCCGTCCCGCAGCCAACCTGCAGCACTCTTCCTTGTAATTCAGGCAAAAAATGATAAACCGCTGTCGGTCTTGGAAAGTTCAGCACAAACATCGACAGCTCATACAGCCGGGGATGCTTTTCTACCAATCGCACGAGCTTGCTGACGTAGAAGGGATTTTTTTTCGTTTGCTTTTTGAAATCGCGTTTGTTCCAGAAATAATAAGGCGGGTACAGCAAGGCGTAATACATGAGGTAAATCAATCGCAGCAGCATAACGCCAAGCAGACTTGTGTGTCGACTGACCTGATGCTGAATCGGTGAGGTTGTAAGCGTTGTCTTCATTGCCAAGCGGGTGAACAACTCCTCTCATCTACAACATGGTCGATGTAGCTTCTGTGAGTCAATGGCCTTCCTCAACTTTATAGACATCGGTGTTCGCTGTGCAATAAGACTTTTTTGATGAACGGTTTCTTGCTTTGAATAAGTGTTATTTCCTTCTATTGCACTTTTTTTAAACATTTGCACTTTTTAGAAATTGTTAAGTAATAACCAATTGATTCAAGCATTTTTCCAAAAATAACGCCTCACTACGCTTTAACTGCTGCGTGCAGCGAATGGCCTTAACGATGTTGCTCGGGTCCCTTCTGACCCGCTGCTTCACACACCATTGATGAAGGATTACGGTTTGCTTAAGCACATCCTGCCCCATCGCAAACAGACCGTTATCGGAAATCAGCTTGTGAGCATGCAAGTACTCGATTCTTTTCATCATCCATTGCTTATGATTGACGAGCGTCTGAAGCGCTTTCATATGAATGATTGGCTGCTCTGATTCCAGCTCCCTTTCGAGGAATTGCTCAAGCAAATCATACACGCGCAGGCCGAACCAAAAGTGAATCCTTTGCGGATTTTTTTCAGTCAACGGCTTGGACAGCAAATACTCCTCCAATGACCTTGCGATAAAATGAACGTCAAGCTCAAAAGCTGGCGTACTTAAATCCCGGTATGGATACTGGATAATCTCTAGTGTCTGGCTGATACGCTGCCTGATGGGCCCTGCATGCCGAAGCGATTCTCGCAGCAGATCGAAGCTGACTGGTCGACCCGAGTCATAGACCGGCGGATTCGAAAAGTAGCCGGCAACATAGAACAGCTGCTGCGAAACATCGACGCCGTGAATGAGCAAATGATGCACCTGCTGCTTGGTTTGGTAAGAGGAAGTGCCGGGAATATAATATTCGTCTAGCGCGATGGCTAAATATTGATTTTTGTGCAAGCAGTCGATGAAGAAGGATAACGGGTCATGAAACCATGACCTCAATTGATCGATATGCAGCTTTGACACAAAGGTATAGGGCAGTTCGTGAAAAAAAGAATAGGATGCGAAATGAATAAAGTTGCCCTTATCAAATTCGGGAACGCCAAACAGATGGATGTAGTGGCTAAAGAGCCACGGCAGCGACAACGCTTCGTCCGTCAGCACAATTGCTTGGGAGAAAGCATGGTACGAATTGACATCAATGATCGGCTTGCGAAGCGGAAGGATATGTGCGGTGTTCACAGCTTCCAAATAGATCGCCTCTTTTCAGTGGGATAATCCCACCATAGGTTAATCTCTTTTTTCCTGCAATTGCACTTTTTTGAAATTAGGAAAAATCAAAGCGATTGGCGCTTCCGTTTCCGCTTTGCTCAGGAATGTGCAGAACTTCAAGTATTTCACCACATCGCGGTCATCGAATGATCTTAATTTACTGTGGTTATCATGCGGGGCCTCTGACTATCTGTTGTGGGTAAGCCAGAATTTCCATAATAGCTTGAACAGTATGAATATCCCGCATCATCTACGGTAAGCAATTTGGTGCAGAAGATGAAGCAGGCTTGGTTTTAAAAAAATTAACCATTATCAGTAAAGTGCGATATAAAAATAAAAAAGACCGCTAATCAATTAGCGGCCTACGTCCAATCTTGGTCGTACAGATTTGAAAATTAATCCTGAAATTTAATTAGTTCTATAATCAAAATAATCGAACTGTGCCGGTGAGTCACTTGGTATCCCATTGCCGGAAGCATACAAGCCAACGTAGACTCCTGTAAAACCGCCGGCCACTTCGCTTGACAGATAGAAACATTCTCCCCGTCCGAGCTCCGTCTCCTCCTTACCGTTCAATGTAAAGGCAAAGACATAAGTAGTCGCATCTGCTGCGATGCTTAGAAGGATGGAACCTACGGGAATGGTCTCCTCCCGCTCCACTTTCCACAAGGAGCCTATTCTCCGGCGAAACAGTACCGTCTTAACCCCGTCAATGCGAGTTACGGCAATCTCATAATGCCCCTTCTCATTCATATAAATGGTTAAGCCAGCTTCCTCTCCATCTCGAGTAGGCTCGAAATCCAGCAAGGCAGATACCTTACATTCCAAATGACGCTGCCGCTGGCCGACGAACGTCTGACGTTCGGTCCCATCAAGTCCCTGTTCCATACCGAGGAGCGTTAGCCAACCTGGCCGGCGCGTGAGCGAATACGCCTCTGGCACCGGATTGCGAAGGTAATTCCAATGCAGGTTGAGCGACTCGCTGTTAAAATCATCACGACAAATGCCTTCGCATTTACCTAGACTTCCTTCATAAAAGGATGGGCCCTCAATTTCTAATTGAGCCTTGCCATCATATCCGATAACAGGCCAACCATCATCCGACCACGTAATTTGAATTAAAAACGTTTCCCTACCTAAATGATGATAGAACGGATAACCAAGAGGACGGATACCCAGGTAGACTGCCCACCAGCTTCCATCATGCGCTTCGACGAAATCGGCATGACCCGTTGCCTGAATCGGTAAGCCGGTACTGCGGTTACTCAAGATAGGATTGCTCGGACAAGACTGGAATGGACCGTAAGGCTCCTTGCTTCTTGCAATTGTCACCATATGACCGAACTCAGTACCACCTTCCGCAATAAGCAAGTAATACCAATCGGCTATACGATACAAGTGCGGACCTTCGGGGTAGCTGCCTCCCGTTCCCTCCCAGATCAGCCTGCGCTCCGTAAGAATGGCTCCCGTATCGGGATCCATCTCCGCCTGATAGATGCCCGGAAGCTCATCTCCTCCTCCGGTACCAGTCACGTACACCTTTCCATCTTCATCGAACATGAGCGAAGGATCAATACCGCCCCACTCCAGCCAAACGGGCTCTGACCAAGGCCCTTCCGGCCGATCTGCTGTCACAATGAAGTTCCCACCATGCTGTACGTTCGTGGTGATTAAATAAAAGCGACCGCCGCGATAACGCAGAGTAGGTGCATAGATTCCCGTGAAGCTGAAGGCCCCGCCGCCGCTAGTTTTAGTCCCTAGAGGCAATTGGCTTTCCCTAGTCAGCACGTGCCCGATCTGAGTCCAATTGACCAAGTCGCTGCTGTGAAAGATCGGAATGCCGGGGTAATAGTTGAATGAGCTGTTGACTAAATAATAATCGTTTCCGACCCTGCATATGCTGGGATCGGGATAACAACCGCTCAAGACGGGATTGGAGAATTTCATTGTCTTCAACTCCTATAGTCCGAATAGCTGATAATGACGGCCCTGCCAGGTTTATTTGACAGCTCCTATCGTAATGCCCTTGACAAAATATTTCTGGAAGAACGGGTACGCAATGAGGATCGGAAGCACGCCGACCGCCGCAATCGCCATTCGCACGGAGGTGCTTGGCAGCTCAGAGATCGCTTGGCTCGCGCCCGTGCCGGCCGCGTTGCTGTTGCTCGTCAGAAACTGGATGTCCGTGATCATCTTTGTCAAAATAGTCTGTATACCGAACAGACGTGAATCGGTCAGGTAGATAAGACCGTTAAACCAATCATTCCAATAGTTAATAGCTTGGAACAGCCCGATCGTCGCCATGATGGGCAGCGACAGCGGAAGCACAATCCGATAGAACGTTTTGATCTCACCCGCGCCGTCAATGCTAGCCGCTTCGATCAAGGCAGGTGGAATGGACGTTATGAAGAATGTACGGACAAGCAGGACGTTGAAGCCGCTCATGAGCAACCCAGGCAGTAACAGTCCGAATATGGTGTTCTTGATATCGAAGAGTTGAGTGTACACCAGATAAGTCGGTACCAGCCCACCATTGAATAGCATAGTAAAGAACACGAGAAACGTCCAGAAGTTGCGCAACGGCATATCCCTGCGCGATAACGGATAGGCAAGCGCCGAGGTAATCGCAAGACTAACCGCCGTACCGACAACTGTGATGAACACGGTAATGCCGTATGCTCGGCCCAGCTCAAGATGATGTGTCCACAAGTATTCGTAAGCAGACAAACTGAATTGCTCCGGAAAGAATGTATAGCCGTTCCGAATAATGCTTGCTTCGCTGCTAAGCGATGCCATGATCAGTAGCGCGAATGGTATGATACAGGCCAACGCGAACACCGACAGCGTTACATTAGCGATCCAGTTTATAGCTTTATTTTCGATAGCCATGGTTGTTATGCTCCTCCACTCGCCCTAGAACAAGGCGTTCTCCCTGTTGATTTTCCGGACGATATAGTTCGCGCCCAATACGAGCACGAATCCAACGAGCGACTGGTAGACGCCTGCAGCGGATGCCATGCCGATGTCGCCCAGCACCATAAGACCGCGGTAAACGTAGGTGTCGATGACATTGGTCGTATCGGCGATCGCTCCAGCGTTCATTGGCACCTGATAGAATAGGCCGAAGTCGGAATAAAAGATACGTCCGATGCCAAGAAGCATCAACATCACGATGACTGGCGTAATAAGGGGGATGGTGATCGCACGGATCTGCTGCCACTTACTCGCCCCATCGAGTGTTGCCGCCTCGTAATATTCGGTATCGATGCTGATAATAGAAGCCAGATAAATGATACAAGAGAATCCTACCGACTTCCATAGATGCACGATGGTCAGAATGTATGGCCAATACTTGGGCTCTGTGTACCAAGATATTTCGTCAATGCCCAGAAGCGGCAGAATCGTCTTGTTCATGAAGCCCGTCTCCATGCTGAACGCGGCGTAAGCCAGATAGCCAACGACTACGAATGAAATGAGATGCGGCAGAACGATGACGCTCTGATAGAAGCGCGACAGTACCTTTTTCCTCACTTCATTTAGCAGAATAGCGAACGCGATGGCGAGGACCGTTCCGAGAATAATGAAAACGGCATTATACAGAATCGTATTTCTTGTAATAATAAAGGCGTCACTCGTCTTAAACAGATACTCGAAATTGCTAAAACCTACCCAGTCGCTCGCGAAAATACCCTGAGAGTAATTGATGTTCTTGAATGCAATGAACATGCCAAGCAGCGGTAAGTAGTTATTGATCAGCAGGTAAGCAAGACCCGGAAGCATGAGCAGTGTAAGCGGTAAATATTTAAAGAACGTACGGTGTCTTTTTTTTGTATAATCCATTCCTATCTCGTCCCTTTCCCGAAAGGTCTCTTCTTTAAGAAACGATCCAATCGGCTCTGACGTCCGGTTGGATCGTTGTACGTACTCATCCTATGTGCCGTTCGTAGCCGCCCACTCATTCAGTTGGCTCTGCTTCTCTGCAATAATCTTGTTGATGCCCGATTCCTCAAGCTTCTTGAGGAATTCAGGCAACACCTTGTCAACATCAACCGAGCCACTCTCAAGAACGCCTTTGTATTGTAATAAGACTGCGTTACTAGCGGCAATTTCATTCTTCACGTTGTCGCCGTTGAACGAGAAACCAAGCGCCTTGGATTTAGCAGCGTTCTGGTTGAATGCCTCCATTTTGACGTAGACGTCGGGTTCGTCACCTTCAAATACGTAGGACAGGAATTGGTTACCGTGCATCCAGCCATAGTTCTTGTACCCCACGTTATCGCCTGTTATACCATCGGGATACTTAATCATATTATCCTGGCCTTCCATCTTCACGTAATGCTTGCCTTCAATCCCCCAGTCAATCAGGTTAACAATCTCCTTGTCGGTATACATCAGATTCAGGAATTGTAGAGTCTTCGCCGGATTCGCTGACTTGGCTGCCACACCAATGGCCACGTTCGTGACCGTATCGGTCTTCGCTACAGGCTCAACCGTCTGCACCGACACCATGGGATGGCTGGTCATACGGCTTTCCTGGGCATCAAAGCCAGGCTTCATCTGGGTGAAATAACCTGCCGCTTTGCCGGACTTCACGATGGCGTGGTTTGATTCCGGATTCGTCGCGGCGTCCTTGAGAATGTAACCCGCTAAGTACCATTCACGAAGTTGACGCACCATTTTCTCGTATTCTTCCGTCGCAAACCAGTTTACGACGTTCAAGTCGGCAAGTCCGCTATTCAAAAGGACGCCAAGCTCGTTGCCCAACGGATCGTAGGTCCGGTAAGTGCCAAGTATCGTGCCACCAGCGAGATTTGTCGCACTAACCATATCAGGTTCATTCTCCTTCAACGTCTTGAACGCCTTGCCGAATTCCTCGAAGTTCTTAATCGTTCCTAACTCGATATTGTATTGGTCCACGAGATCCTTGCGCATGACGAACCCGAAATTTTGTGCCAAGTCCCGGATGCTCGGCACGCCGTAGCTAATGCCGCCGACCTTGGTCGCATTGTAATAGTCCTCACCAAGCGCGTCGATAATGCCCTGCGCGTTTTCCTCCATGATATCGCCCAGAGGATATAAAACACCGCGTGTGACTTGTGTGCTATAGTTGCCCAGCATGGCGATCATGTCCAGCTTCTCTCCGCTCGACATCATCAAGTTGATCTGGTTTGTGTAGGCGCTGTTGCTGATTGGCAGCAGCTTGACTGTGACATTAATCTTCTCTTTGGCGATCTTATTAACCTCGTCTTGGACGAGCTGAATGTCCGCAGGAACGTTGTCAAATGTTGGGTATGCGTATACGATTTCGTAAGGCTTCTCCTCGTTACTCCCTGCAGAAGTCGCTCCGTTCGAAGCGTTTCCAGCATTACTGCCGCCGCCCGAGCATGCGGACATCAGCATCGACAAGGCAACTAGCGCGCCTGTCCAACCAATCTTTTTGTTCATGTGTCATCCCCCGTATCTAGTGTCGTGGACTCTTATGTTCGCGAGCCTGATCTCATTGTACGGTCAATGGCAGAATAGCCACTACTCCGAAATCGACATGCCAGTTGACTATTATCGACTATTCGTTCATCTAGCATGGAAGCCATCTATTTGGAATTGGCAACGTATTTTTTACGGTACTCATGGGGACTGAGTCCCGCAAACCGTTTGAACCTCCGTGAGAAATGGGCAAGGTTGGAATAACCCGATTGCACCGCTATGGTGCCAACGGGAAGCTCCGTCTTGAGCAGAAGCTCCAGCGCAAGCGCCATCCGCTTGTTTATAATTAACTCTGTGACGGAATGACCCGTCTGCTTCTTCAGCAGCCTGTCCAAATAATCAGGATTTAAGAACATGTAGGCAGCAACGTCTTCCCGCGAAAGCTGCTCCGAATCCAGCCGTGCGTTCACGTATTGCTCGACCTTGTCCAGAATGGAAGGCGATTCCCTTATGCTCCGGACCTGATCCATTGACTTGCCGATTATATGCGTCATCCAGCCCACCATGTCGGGAACGGATCGGGACGCGTTGCGGAATAGGTCGGCAGACTTATCATCACCGAACAAAAGCTGCGCATCAATTCCCTCTATCTTCAAAACGTAGAACACCATTTGGAGAAAGTTATGATGGAATCGGTACAGCGAATCCACGTCCATACTCGCTGTCGCTGTCCACAGGAATGCCTTAGCCTCATCGAGTACGCGGCCTCCTTGTCCTTCCTTAAGCATAATCGACCAGGCATGCATGTCGGGAAACGTGATCGTTTCCCGCGTCTTACGAGCACTATCGTAGAGAAATACGTCCTTTGCAAGTGCGATATTTTCCTTGTCTAGCTCCCGCAGTCTTCCTACCATGCCATTCAATTCATGACCTTGAACGGCATTTCCGATATAAATAGCAATGTCGCAATAGAAGTACTCAGACGCATAATCGATTAACGGTCGTGCCTTCTCCTTGAACTGCTCCCGCAGCGGGGCCGCATCTCCTTCGATAGGAATGAGTGCCATCAATTCGCGGTCTGTAGTTGTAAACAGAAGTCCCTGACCCTCCAGCCCAAGCGTCTCCTCGCCACTGTTCTTTAGCGCATATTCCAAAACCTTCTGATCCCGGGGAGAGAAATCCTTGTGATAACGTTTCACAGAGATTAACAATGGTAACAACTGTAGCTTCTCATCGAATGGAATACCTCTCTCTCCTGCCTCCCGCTTAATGGAATCTGGATTCGAGGGGATAACATGGTGAAGCAGATCTAACCAGAATTGTTCAGCAATTAGCGGTTGCCGGCGCGACCAGAATTGCCCGATCCGACTGTATTGCTTCTCCTTGCTCTCCTTCATAATCTTCGCAACTACCTTACCTCCTACGCTCAGCAATTCGTCCGGCGGAACCGGTTTCAGCAAGTAGTCGAAGCTCCCCAGTTGCATCGCTCGCTGTGCCAGTTTGAACTCGGCATGGCAGGTCATGAAAACTGTCTCTGTGTCGGGATGATTCTCGCGCACCCAAGCTAGAAGCTCTAGTCCGCTTCCCTGAGGCATCTCGATATCACATACCATAAGATGGATTCTTTCCCGCTCGAAGATCTCTTTTGCTTGGCGCGAATTATAAGC
This sequence comes from Paenibacillus sp. Leaf72, assembly GCF_001422685.1. Classification (NCBI taxonomy): domain Bacteria; kingdom Bacillati; phylum Bacillota; class Bacilli; order Caryophanales; family Paenibacillaceae; genus Paenibacillus; species Paenibacillus sp. Leaf72. The sequence continues at coordinate 79,417 of NZ_LMLV01000008.1, forward strand.
AGTGAATACTTTATCGAATCCGAGAGAAGTCCAATCTATGTCACCTTTCAATGAATCTGTAAGCAGTTTCTCGTCATCTACGATGATCAGCGTAAGCATTAGTCCATACCTCCTGGGTCAAGCTTGTCCTTCTCTTTGTCATTTCGGGGCGAGAGAGGAATCGTCACGTCCACTACGGCGCCACACAGCTCCCCGTCTCTTAAGACAACCTGCGTCCGCTCTCCATATATCAATTGCAACCGCCTCTTCACGTTCCAAATGCCGATATGATCCCCTTCGTCGTCCACGATTCGCTCACCACGATCGATACTCTCCACCACAGTAGGGCTGAAGCCGGGACCGTTATCCCTTATTTCAATATGAAGGGCAGCTTGTGGTGTCTCGAGCATCTCAATTGTTACTGATAAGGATAACTGTTCATCCATTGTCATGGCATGTTTGATGGCATTCTCAACAAAGGTGTGCACAATCAGAGGCGGAACCGGTGTAGACAACAGAAAAGAAGGGGCTTCGATTTCGTATGTCAACTGGTCGGGATACCGTAGTTCTTGTATTCGCAAGTAATTGCGAATATGCTGCAATTCGTCTTTAAGCGCAACGAAGCTCAGATTGCTTTGGAACATGTACCTGAAGTACCTCACCAGACACAGTGACATTTCCTCCATGCGCGTAACGTCCTTCGTACGGGCTAGCATATACATCATGTTAAGGGTATTAATAAAAAAATGCGGCCTAATCTGCAACTGCAGATGCTGAAGTTCCGCTTTCTGCTTATTCAGCTGCTCTTCATACACGCTGATTCGCAAATGCTTGATCTGCTCCATCATGTTGTTGAACGTATCATTAACGACCTTGAACTCCAAAGAAGTTGGATAATCCTTGATCTGAGTGTCGAGATTGCCTTGCTGAATTCGGTTCATAACCTTGAGCAAGCGATTGAGCGGAAGTAAGAGCGTCTTCCGAAGCAAGAGCAACGCCGCTGCCAGAATCAGGACCGCGACGAACGGAAGGGAGTAGGAAATAAGCTTGTATGTGGAGAGATGCTGGAGCATCACATCCTCCGGGATAAACGCATGTAGGCTGAACTCTCCTTCGCGGGAATCTTCGCTAACTGCTAGGAATTTCTCCGTCGAGCCAGTGAGATAATAGCTTTCCGCTTGCGGCTCAATCGTAATGCCGTGTTCACTGACAAAACCTTGATTGACAATCGCGTTGCCGCGCCCGTCGCCTAGCAGCGCCGCTCCTTCTTCGCCGATGCCTAGCAGATCAAGCGGTGTCTGCAGCGACTCCGCGTTAGTCCACGCACCGACGATGGAGTCGTTGTCGAGCACAAAGAAGCGGAGAAGGTAAACGCGGTCGCCATTCTTTTGAACATACCACATCCTTTTTTGGGTGATCATCCTCATGTCAGAATTCTTACTTACGTTATCCGATATATAGGATTTAATGTACATGCGGTCGATCATGGTGGAACGGTCGCGGAAGGAGTATAAGTATTGATCATCTGAGGGTAGATAGACGAATAACCCGTCCAAAACGGGATACCGAAGGATAGAATTTGTTAAGTTCGACGCGATACGCTGCGACGCGAAAATGCGATCCTCGGGCTGCGGGGAAAAATCGATGTTCGAGAGATCCGGGTCCTGCATGAGCCCGATTAAATAATTATCTGCTTCGACAAGGCGTGCGTCCACCTGGTCACGATACAGCGTTAATAAGTCCTTGCTAGAGGCAGCCACCTGGTTGCGGACGACGTCGATTGCATAGCCATTCATATAAATCAGGAATCCAATCAGCGGCAAAACGATAAGAAACAAGCCTGCTATCATCTTCATCCTAATGGAGTGTATGCTGCCCCATCGGTCTATTTGCAAAGAACGATTCATTTCGTATATCTCCTTTCCTTACTATCCATGATTCAAATTCACAATTACTATGAGAGCTATTGTACTTCAGATCCAAGATGAATAAAACCTTTTGCATTTATCGGGAAATCTCGATATTAATACCCCGTTAATAGCATTGCAATAAAAAAAAGACCGTTAATAAATCAGCTCCTGACGTCCAATCTAGCATGCACACATGCCGGATAGGAGTGAGAGCATACTCTAGAATTGTAAGTATGCGTAAGCAAATATATAATCAAGTAATCGAAACCTAGAGGTACGGGTAAAATTCAAAAGGGCTGGAGACAAAATTCGTCCCCAGCCCTTTCGTGCATTACGTACCTTAAATTTGATTATCAAAAGCTTCTCCAGTCATTCTGCTGAGCTTCTGATACGCCATCCACATCGATCATGGGACGAAAGTAGCTATCATCCACAGCAACCGTGATAAATACTCGGTATCAGCCATGTGCGACATCCTGCAAATCGCGAGAAGTACATTTTATAATGTTGACAATCCATTACTGAATCAAAAAGCCTTCAGGTAAGGCACCTATTTCTTCACCTTATAAAACTCATGATAAAGCTTCATCAGCGCCCTTTTCTCAATCCTCGATACATAACTGCGGCTAATTCCCAACTCCTTAGCAATCTCTCGCTGAGTCCGTTCTTCCCCGCCATGCTCCAAGCCAAATCTGCCCATGATGACTTCCTTTTCACGTTCATCAAGAATGACTAAATTTTTATAAATTTTACTTTTTTCCATTTTTAGCTGCACGGTTTCCACAATTTCATTTGGATCGCTTCCCAGAATATCGACGAGCGTAATTTCATTGCCTTCTTTGTCGGTGCCGATTGGATCATGCAGCGATACGTCCTTGCGCGTTTTTTTCAAGGAACGTAGATGCATTAAAATCTCGTTTTCAATACAACGGGCAGCAAATGTCGCCAGCTTCGTGCCTTTGCCCGTCTGGAAGCTCTCAATGGCTTTGATCAGCCCGATTGTACCAATAGAAATCAAGTCCTCCAAATCTTCGCCGGTGTTATCAAATTTTTTGACGATATGTGCAACAAGGCGCAAATTATGTTCAATAAGTAAATTGCGAGAATGTGTATTGCCTTCGGCCATTAGTGCGAGATGCTTCGCTTCTTCTTCTTCGCGAAGTGGCTGTGGAAAAGCGTTATTTTTCACGTACGATACAAGTAGCGTTAACTGTTTAATAAACAAAGCGATTGCAGCAAATAATCCCATCGTCTGGCCCCCCTATGCTGTATTACCGGGCATCCTAATCAGCCTCAGCGTACACCAACATCAATTTTACATTCTATGTAGGCGGGGGCCTATATGTGCATGTACAAGGAATTAGAATAAATAAACCAGTTGGAACTCGCAATAGCTTAATATTGCTTCGTCAGCACATAGCTCTCTTTGCCTCGAAAATTGGTATGAATAAAACCAATATGGTTAGTTCCTTCAACCTTAACCGTCTGGCACTACAACCATGCCGCAGGCTACTTTGAATCCTTTTTGATAAACGGCAGCTCGCCTATTGCGATCAAAACATCATTAACCTCAGCCATAATCGGGCCAACACCGGAATCCGAAAGCAAGGGAATGCTCCAGTGCTGCTGCGCCGATATTTTAGAAATATGATTTTCGCCGCTGGCTTGAATAATCAGCTCCCATTTTATAACCGGAACGTTCGTATGGCCCATAGACTTGCGAAAAATCGTCAGCAGCTGCTGATTGATTTCATCCGTCATCGTTTGAAAATTTTCCGCTACCTCAAACTCATATTGAATATGCAGCTGCGTACAAGGCTCATCCTTCACGGTTTCGACATCGGCGCTGCGCATGACAGCGAGAATCGGCGACAGCGCCGCCTCTTCCCTTTCGCGAAGCGATTCCGCCGTAAGCACGCTGCTCCATTCAAAATACATATAGGCACTCGTCTGATACGGCTGCTGGTGAGTCCTCGGCGTACAAAAAAACGAAAACTCGCGATCCAGCGACCTTGTCTCCAGCCGGTTTTTATTTTGATAAATATGCAGCCCCGCAGCCTGCGCCGCCGCAATCATTTCTCCCACGAACTGTTCGTACGTTTTCATACGTTTCCCCTTAATCTCTATGCTATAATTTTGGTCTTCTTCGCATTGTCGGACGAGCGCTTAATGATGCCGCTAAGCGGGCGTTTGAGCACGAGGGCAATGAACAGGCTAATGGCAATAAAGCCGAGCAGGAACAGCACATCCTTCAGCACCGTTTCCCACAAAATGCCCCCAACTGATTCGCGCAGCAAGCTAATCGCATACGTAAATGGCATAAACGGGTTCAGCGCCTGGAAAAAAGGCGACGTCATGCTGATCGGAAAGGTACCGCCTGAGCTGGAAAATTGAAACACCATAAAAATAATCGCAATCCCCTTGCCCGAATTGCCGAACACAGACAACAGCGTGTACGTAATGGTGACAAATACGATGCTGACGAGCATCGCGAATAAAACAAACCACAGCTTATCTGCAACATAGGCGCCTAATATAAAAAAGTCTCCCAGCGTTACGCATAATGCCTGCAATAGCCCAATCGTTAAAAAGGTGCCGAGGCGCCCCAAATACAGCTGGTAGCCGCGATAGCTTCCATTCGGATCGTCTGCCTCTGAGCGCAGCATCGAAATGAGCAGCGTGGCGCCTACCCAAAGCGACAGCACACCGTAAAATGGCGACATCGCCGAGCCATAATTAGGAATCGCATACAGCTGGTTTTCCTTAATAAGCACGGGGCTCGCCAAAAACTCGCTTTCCTTCTCAATATCGCCGCGCAGCAGCTTCGCAAGCTCGGCAAAGCTGTTATCAGCCTTCACTTCGCGCAGTTTATCGGCCGCTTTACGAATCGCTTCCTCCAGCTGCGGCAAGTCGTCGCGAACAAGTCCGGCAACGCGCTTCACGCTGTCCGTAAGCTCCGGGAGCTGGTATTGGACGAAATCTGCCAGCTTTGCCAGCTCTTTTTCCGCCTTAGGCAAATCGTTCTGAACAAAAGCTGCGGCTGCGTCGATTTTTTTGCCGATGGCTGGCAAGTCATTGCGGATAAACGGCGCTGCCGTGTTAATCGCGTTCACGAAGGCGTCCGTCTTGCTTTGCAAAGTCGTCGCTATTTCATGCACCTTCGTGCGAATTTCCGGCAGCTCTGCCTGTATGCGGGTCAGCTCCTGCTGCCCAAACGTCAGCCCTTCACGCGCGGCCTTGAGCAGCTCGGCGATATCCGGCAGCTTGCTCTTCGCCGTTTGCAGCACATCGGACGATGCCGCTCCAAGCTGCTGCAATTTGCTCAAGCCTTCGGTGATCGCAGGCACAATATCGCTGTCGTAATGCTCCAGTACGTAGGCAAGATCGCTGCTCACCTGCTCCGTTACCGCATGCAGCCGCGCTACAATCTCCGCTGGCGGTGCGGTTCCCCGGTCCATCGCATCCTTAATGATGCCGAGCAGCTGAATTTGCGTATTCAGCTTTTCGGTGAGACCGCTCAGCCGCTGAATGGTCCCGCTTAGCTGCCCATCCGGCAGATGGCTGTTAATCGTCGACATCACCTTGGTTATGCTGCCGATTACGCCTGCTGCTGTACTGAGCCGCTCAGAGAGCGTCTGAACTTCCGCCGCGGTCGGCAGCTTGGTAAGATCAGCCTCCTGCAGCCTTGCTGTCAGCAGCTCGGCAGCATCAGCAATTTGCTTGACCAGCAGCAAATTTTGCTTCAAAGTCGGGCTAATCGCCTGAAATGCCTCCTGGCTCGACGCTAAAAATTCGTTCAGTCCATCCGCGAAAGCGATCGCGTCTCCCCCCAGCGCCTCAAGCTTCGGCAGCTGCTCCTCAGCCGTCGTCACAATGCCAAGCGCTGTATTCGTTTTGTCCAGCGCCGTGTCGACCACCTCGCTCACGCGGTCGAAATTGGCATCGACCTCCTGAATGCGCTGCGCCGCTTTCTGGATTTCAGGAAGCTTCTCCTGAATGATGAGCACCTCCGAAGCGGCATCGCTGATTTTCGGCCAATATTGCTGCAGCTTTAGCACATATTGCGCAGCTTGATTAATCTCCGGCAGCTTCTGCTGGAGCTCGATTATTTTTTGCGCCTTCTCGTTGATTTCCGGCAGCTTGCTCTCGACTTCCAGCACCTTCTGTCCAGCCGCTTCAATTTCAGGCAAATGGCTTTCCAGACTGAAAATGCCGTTCTCGACCTTGCGTATCGTCGGCAGCTCCGCTTCCACTTCTACGCCCGCTTCCTTCAGCTTCGTCAGCACCGTTTCGCTTACAGCTTCTGTGAAGCCTTCATTAATTTGCTTCGTGATGGCGGAAACGCCGGAGCCGGTTATTTTCGGCGCAATGGCATTCACCTTTTCATTGACCGTATAAACCACTTCCGGCCGCTCGATTTTGCCTTCGATAATACCGGTTATTTTGGCAGAGAAATCAGCTGGAATAAGCAGGCTTGCATAATAGGTGCCTTTTTCAACGCCATCCATCGCTTCCTGCTCACTTACAAACGTCCAGCCCAGCTTCTCGTTCGTTTGCAGGCTTGTCACTAGGTCCTCACCGATATTAACCGTCTTGCCTTGCACGCTTGCTCCCGCATCGAGGCTCGTGACTGCAATTTTAATGCCCTGTGTGTTATTGTAAGGGTCCCACACCGATTTAATATTGACCCAATCGTACAAGCCGGGAAGCAATATAATCGCTAAAATAAGAAAAATGCCGGTAGGCACACGTAAAATATGGAGCCAATCTGTTTTATAAATATGCCAAATATTGCGCATAAGTAGACCGCCTTTGCTATGTCAGAAGTTGTGGAGCGGCCTTTGCAATACCCGATTGCCGCTAATCAGACCTTAGTTTAGCATTAACAGGGAAAAGAAGAAATATCATGATGATTTTTTTCGGGGAGTATGGCTTGGAATAGCATATAAAAGGGGCAGGAAATTGTGGGGGATATTACGTACGGATTACATCCATTATTTCTTCCATTCATTGTGGAAGGTTCTTTAGCGTTATGAATGGATGCCCACTCTTTAACGTCATGTGATTGTTGCAGAAACAGACCACTGCGGCTGAGGCGACGGAGCTCGGCATGCTCACTCCTTTTTTCGAGGACTGAGATTCCGCTATTCTGGCTATTTACCCGATTTTAGGCCGTAAGCGGACAGGAAATCCGTTATTGCCCTCATCAGCTCGTCAAAATGGCTTTTTGCAGCATAAAAGCGGCTTCTGAGTCCGCCACATCTCCCTTAACCCGTAATTCGGTTGAAATAGCTGCTGCTGTGTCCGCCAAATTTCTCTTTATGCATTGTACTGCTGCTATTCATTCGTTCATCAAATCAATCGAATCATCAAAAATCCGATTAGCTTCTAGATGAATGTAACGAAGCAATGCTACTAGGTCAGCCAATCGCTTTTCATTTGAATAATAACAGCGGTCAGGACGAAGCCGCTTTATATTAATTGCCTCATAGATTAACCCATGCCACTGTTGAGGTATCACTCCACCATGTAATTGGATTAATATCAGCACCATATCCATTTGAATGAACTTGTTTATTATAGTAGGATATTCGAATGGTTCATACTTAAACAAGTGCATAAAATTCCACATCATTATCCAAATATCCTGTTGTGTAGCTGTATACAACTGCCCGTTAACCCAATGGATTAGGAAAAAAGCAAAAACAGCCCACAATAACGATGTGGGCCTTTCTGCTTTCTTTAGGCTACACGTCTCCTATCCCCTCACATCCGAAAATAATCCGAAGGGCTTTTGCCCGTGCTCATTTTGAACACTTGGCTGAAATAGGTCGGATTATTGAAGCCGACCATCTCGCTGACCTCGTACACCATATGATGGCCCGATTGCAAATAGTCGATGGCTTTATGAATGCGGTAATCGTTCAAATAATGCACAAAGTTTTGCCCTGTTACCCGCTTGAACAGCTGGCTTAAATATTTCGGGTGCACGAACAGCTCCTTGGCAATCGCCGCAAAGCTGATTTCCTGGCTGAAATTCGCCGCCACATACTGCTTCACGCTATCGACAAGCCGATTGCTTTTCCGGCCGGAAATTTCCTGTGCCGCGCTTTGCAGCCATTCCTCTACGAGCTCATTCATCCAGCGTGCCAAGTCGCCAAGCGTCAAATGCTGCTGGATGCCCTGCAAAAATTGCGACAGCGTACGCGGCAGCTGATGCTGGGCGAACGCCTCATTCCAGAAAAAAGTCAGCGAGCTGAACAAGCCGACGCAAATCGTCTGAATATCCGTGAGCGAGCCGCTCGCTTCCTTTTGCAGCTGATTATAAATCGCTTCCCACTGCTGGGCTGCCCGCTCCAAATCCTTGTCTGACAGCGCCTCATTCCACTGCTTGAGCAGCGGTGCATATTGGTCATACGTCGTATCCAGCTGTGCCCATTCCGCATAAGGATACACCTGGCTCGTCCCTTGAAATTCCGCTGCCTCCAGCGCCACGCGGCTTTCCAAATACGAATCGATCAGCTCATGCAAGCTGCTGCGTACTGAACCGATGCCTGCGGTAGCCTCCAGCTTGAGCAGCGCCGTTATTTTCTCCGTTACGCTGTAAGCAAGCTCCTCACATGCCTGGTACAGCTCGCCCTCCTGCGCCTGCTCCGACAGCAGAACGAGCACGAACAGCCGGTCGGAATAATCAATCGCGTAGCCGTAGATGGGCGAGCCGCCCATTTTGCCTGCCAGCATTTCGCGAATGATGTTGTTCGCGCCGAATTTAAGCAGCTGCCAGTCTCGCTCCTTCAGCTTCGTAAGCAGCGCAGGGCGCGTCATTTGCAAGCTTACCGCCGCCACGTGCTTTGGCGAAGGAATGTTCAAATAAGCGAGCCGCTCCTCATGCAGCTCATGCGGCTGATAGCGCGTCGTCAGCAGCTCGGTGAATAATCGCTCGCGCAAATACGGCAGCAGCCGGTCGAGCTCCAACTTGTAATGCTCCTCCAGCCGCAGCTTCTCCGCCTGCAAATCGAGCTCGCCTATAATTTCAGCGAGCACGCCTTCAATTTCCGCTACAGCAGCCGGCTTCAGCAAAAAATGATGAACGCCCCAGCGCATCGCCTGCCGCGCATTTTCAAACTCATCGAAGCCGCTCAAAATAACGATCGGCAGGCCCGCATCCTCCTGCCGCAGCGCTTCGACAAGCGCAAGTCCGTTCATCTGCGGCATATTCACATCGGTAATAACCAGATCCGGTTGAAGCTCGCGGTAGCTCGCCAGCGCCTGCACGCCATTCGCGGCCGTTCCTGCAATGCGCAGCCCCAGCTTCTCCCAGCCCACATGCCGCGTCAGCGCCGCAATAATATGCGGCTCATCGTCTACAAGAAGCACTGATTTCATCCTTATTCACCGTCCAGCAACCGTTTTAATTGGGCTTCCGTTTCAATAATCGGCAGCTTTACTGTCACCTTCACGCCTCCCTGCTCGCTATTTGCGAGCTGTAAGCCATACCATGGCCCGCAATAAAGCTGTAAGCGCGTATGCACATTGCGAATGCCGATTCCTGTCGCCTTGTCCATATGCCAATCATCTGGTAAGCCCCGCCCATTGTCGGTCAGGCTAATCTCCAAATAAGGCGCTTGCCCCGGCACATGCTGCTCGCGAATATCCAGTGCCAGCGCCAGCTTCGACGAGCTGTCCGCTGGGCTGCCATGAATGACCGCGTTCTCAATTAGCGGCTGCAAAATAATTTTCGGAATATAATAGCCGCGCATTTGCGGGTCCATCACCTGCTCGGTATAAGCGATCGGAAATGTCATCCGCTCCTTCTGAATGCTTAGGTAGCAGCGGGCATGCTCCAGCTCATCGCGCACGCGGATGAACAGCTTGCCGCCGCTCAGGCCAATTCGCAGCAGCTTGCCGAGCTGGGTAATCATAAAGCTGATATCCTCAGCTTTATAATCGAGCGCCCGCCAATGAATCATATCGAGCGTGTTATACAGAAAATGCGGCTTAATCTGCGCTTCCAGCAAGCTTGTCTGCGCATCTCGCTTCGCCTTGCTCTCTGTCTTCACGTCGTCCATCGACTCCTTCAGTCGCGACACCATATGGTTGAAGCTGTAGGAAAGCTGCACATATTCCTCGGTAAAGGCGCTTGTCGCTTTCGCCTGAAAGTCGCCGCGTTCCAGACGCTTCATCTCCGCCATCAATCGGCGCAGCGGCTTAATGATGCTTTTCACAAACCAATAGGTCAATATAGCGGAAAGCAATAAGCTCAATATTCCGATGCCTAGCACATACCAGCCAGCCTGATAGGTCGCCTTCAGCAGCGTCCTGGTCGGGATCGTCTGTACGAGCCGCCACTGCACCGAGCTAGGCTTGGAGAACACGACCAAATATGATTGATCATCCCTGCGCAGCAGCTCATATCCGTCACTGAGCGTTTTCGAACGGTCACTCAGCCATTCGGCATCAAGGATGACCTCCTCGCCCTCCACCTGCGAGTCGTTCACCTTCACAATAATGTTGCCCGCCGTATCCACAACGAGCACTTGCCCCTCCAGCACCATCGGCACATCGGCAAAATTACGCAATACATCCTGCTGCGACATGCTGATGACCAGATAGCCCATCGTCCGTCCTTTGCTGTCGAACATATGCTGGGCATACCCGATCAACGATTTCGAGGAAGCGTTTTCTTCTTCAGGAATCCAAATAGCGTCCGCCTTCTCTAAGGCTGAAAACCAGTTTTGATCAGCGATTTTGCTGACGGGAAACACTAAATCGGTTGAGCTATACGGAACATCATTAAATTTATCCGTGTAAATTTCAATCGAGCTGATGCCGGAATTGACGACCAGCGTATGATGCAGCAAATCCGAAATGGCCCGCCGTTTGACGAGCATATCGTATTTGGATATGGCGCCAGCCTCCAGCATTTCCTTCACATCCTTGTTGCTGACGACGGAATAGGCCGTATTCGTCATATCGGTCATGAAATCGAAGCCGCGATTCGTGCTTTCATTAAGCAAAGCCAGCCGCGCCTTGCTAATTTCGCTAAAGGTCACATCCGAGAAGGAACGGTAGGACAGCCAAATAATCACAAGTAAAAACAATAGGTTCAACAGCACGAAGCAAGCGACCATCAAAGTGGACAGCTTGCTTCTTCGCAAAATCGATTGCCGTAATGAAAAATCTATCGTACGCATCGTAATGTCATCACCCTGACCGTTTGGAGTAAATGAAGCTTACCCTTTAATGCCGGAGGTCGCAATACCTTCAACAAAGTATTTTTGACAGATGATGAAAATGATAAAGCAAGGCAGCAGCGACAGCACCGACATCGCAAACATGGGACCCCAGTCAGATTGCGAGCTGGAATCAAGGAACAGCCTCAGGCCGAGCGGAACCGTGAACTTCGTCACATCGCTCAAATAAATCAATTGGCTGAAAAAGTCATCCCACGTCCAAAGGAAGGTGAAAATGGTCGTCGTAATGAGCGCCGGTACTGCGAGCGGCAGCACAATGCGCCAATAAATTTGAATGAGCCCGCAGCCGTCAATCGTCGCCGCTTCATCCAGCTCCTTCGGCAAGCCGCGAATAAATTGCACTGTCAGAAAAATAAAGAAGCCATCGGTCGCCAGCCATTTTGGCGCAATCAGCGGCAGGAAGCTGTTGACCCAGCCAAGCTGATTAAACAAAATATATTGCGGAATGAGCGTCACATGATGCGGCAGCATAATGGTCAGCAGCATCAGCCCGAAAGCGGCCGCCTTAAATCGGAAGCTTAGGCGGGCGAACGCATAGGCCGCCATCGAGCAGGACAGGACATTTCCAAGAACCGCCCCGATTGAGACGATCATCGAGTTGCCGAGAAAGCGCGAGAATGGATTGCCCTGAATGCCGCTCCAGCCCGCTAAATAATTGCTCCATTGCCACTGCTGAGGCCAAATGCCGATTTCCGTGAAAATCACATTATTGGGCTTAAACGAGCTGCCGACCATCCATAATACCGGATATAACATGACGAAGGCGATCAGCATAATCGCCAAATGCTTGAGCCATACCGTTTTGCGCAGCGTCTCTGCCATCGCTTATTTCCCCCCGTCCTCGTAATGCACCCAGCCTCTGCTGGAGCGAAATATAATGAAGGTGAAGCAGCCGATAATGAGCAGCAGCACCCAGGCCATCGCCGATGCGTAGCCCATTTGGAAAAAAGCGAAGCCTTTTTTGTACAAATAGAGCGAATACATGAGCGTCGAATTCAGCGGGCCGCCAGAGCCGTTGCTGATGACGAATGCCTGCGTAAACGATTGAAACGACGTAATAATTTGCATGACCAAATTGAAGAAAATAACCGGCGTCAAAATGGGCAGCGTAATGCTCCAAAACTGGCGGATTTTTCCCGCTCCATCGACCGAGGAAGCCTCGTAATAATCGGTTGGAATTTGCTTAAGTCCCGATAGAAAAATAATCATCGAGGAGCCAAACTGCCATACCGAGAGCAACACGATGGAATAAAGCGCATATTTCGGGTTCGCGACCCAATCCGGTGCGTGAATGCCTACCTTAAGCAGCACCTGATTCACCAGGCCGTCGCCGCCAAGCATTTTCCGCCATAACATGGAAATCGCAATGCTGCCCCCCAGCAAGGACGGGATATAATAGATGGTCCGGTAGATGCCCAAACCTTTGATTCCTTTGTTAAGCAGCAGCGCCACGCCGAGTGCGAAAATCAGCTTAATCGGCACCGATGCGAATACATATGTGAAAGTAACCTTGAGCGACGTTCCAAACAGCTTATCAGTCGTAAGCATTTCCGTATAATTGCTGAGTCCCACCCAATTGGGGCTTGCTAGAATGCTGTAATCCGTCAGTGAAAAATAGAGCGACGCCAGCACAGGGCCGAGCGTAAGACAAATGAGGCCGATCAGCCATGGCGCGAGAAAAAATAAGGCGGCGCGGTTATTTTGGCTGGCTGCCGATTTTTTAGCTCGTTTGCTGCGTTTTTGCAGCTTCGTCATCGATGTTGCTGTCATCGCGTTTCCCCTCTTCCCTTGCTTCATGCGTAAACGGCTATCGCCATCGTTGGGCGGCAAACACACGTTTCGCGGTGAAAGATACGCCGATTATCGGGCATGAAGCCTATAATGGCTTTTATATCCAAGGAAAGGCCGCCTCTTTTGCGGGCGGCCTCCTTGGCTGCTGCTATTTTGCGTTATCGCTTCATTTACTTGTTATTTAGCTTTGCTGAGCACCGCATTGGAGCTGGTCATAAACTCGTCGATGTTGCTGCTGAGCTCGCCTTGGCCGAAGGCAATCTGTTCGCTAAGCGTTCTAAAGCTTTTATCTACTTCCGAGAAGCCTTGCGGATAAGGCGGGTCAATGTCGCTTTTATCTTTTGCTACCGTATCGACGAAGTTGAAAATCATTTGGTCGGTTTCCGACAGCGTGGACGCCATCTGTGTCCGAATATCCGAGTTGACAGGAACGCCGCGCTCCGAGCCAAGAATAGCCGTCGCTTCTGGATCATTCACCAGGAAATCAATAACCATAGCTACCTCTTTCGGGTGCTGGGTTTTGGAGTAACCGGACATAAACTGTCCTGGCTTGAGGTATTCTCCGCTTTTCACCTCGCCCTTCAAATGGGGCAGCACTTGAATTTTCAACACATCATCCGCATCCTTCATCGCTTTCTGGAACGCGATTAACTGATTTGACCATGTAAAATCCATTGCCCCCGTGCCAAGTGCCAGCGGCCGCGTCTCCAAAGCCGTCGTCATGGTTGCCGTTGCTTCCGGTGAAGTAATAGCCCCGCCCGCCCGCAAATCGTTCCATAGCTGGAACCAGCTTGTGAAATCCTCCTTCGTCGCGCCGAACTTGCCGTCTTCAAACAAAGCGCGTCCGTTCTGGCGAACCATAATTTGAAAAATATTAAAAGTGCCGGAATTGTCAGCCGCCCCGACGTAACCGTCGCCCTTGGCATCTTTAATTTGCTGTGCGATTTTCGCGAAGTCCTCCCACGTCCAGCTTGTATCCGGGTCTGCAATATTCAGTTCCTTGAAAACCTTTGAGCTATATACGACACCTGGCGCATTCACCCCAAGCGTGATCGCGTAAAGCTTGTCATTTACCGTACCGGCTGTAATCATGCTCGGATCATGCTTGTCAATTTTCAGGTCTCCGCTTTGCGTATACGTATCCAAATCAAGAAGCGCATCGCGGTTCGCATAATCAGTCAGGAAAGCGTAATCCATTTGAATGAGATCAGGCGCGTTCGCTCCAGCCACCTGCGTGGACAGCTTGTCAAAATACCCATCCCATCCGGAATACTCCGGCTTAATGACGATATCAGGATGCTTTTGCTGGAACAGCTCGAGCGCTTTGATGGTCAAATCATGACGGGTTTGCGAGCCCCACCAGGTCATTCTCAGCTCGACCTTCTTCGAGTTGCTGCTGCTTCCGCTTCCATTATCTGTGCTGGCCTGGACCCCCGGCTGTTCCTTGCTGCCTTGTGCCGAGCATCCCCCAAAGATTAGCGACAGGGAAAGGACCATTACGATACCAAACTTGTTTTTAATCATGCTTGACCTCCTGTAACCATTCTTTTTGTAAGTGCTTACAAAAACCATTGTAGACGATTTTTCCGCAACAAAGAATTAACTATGGTAATCTAAATCATCAAAAAGGTAATGCCCCTTTTCTAGATGCCCTACTAAGACGTGTCTGCAAATGTTAGGGAGCCAGCTGCTGATCCAGTTCCAGTTCCAGTTCCTGATCGATGCCAGCGTCAAACGGATTTCCTCTACTCCCGGGAATGTCATCCCACATGAATGTGAACCTACATCCCGAAAGGCAGCTTCATGCTCTTCGTTCACGCTCTTCGTTCATGCTCTTCGTTCCAGAAGTATACTCACCACACACAGAAAGATTTGCTGGACTCAGGAGACGCTATTTTAACGAAATCACGGGTTAAGGGAGGGGTGGCGGACTCAGGAGACGCTAATGCGCTACCAAAAGCCATTTTGACGAGATAAAGAGGGCAATAACGGATTTCCTGTCCGCGTAAGACCCGAAATCGGATCAAAAGCCAGAATAGCGGAATCTCAGTCCGTCAAAAAAGGACGAGGGAACGTGCCGAGCTGCGTGATTTCAGCAGCAGTGATCTCTGCAACAGCGGTCTCACCAGCAGCGGTCTCACCAGCAGCAATCTCTGCAACAATGATCCCAGCAACAACCGCATGCTGCGGTTCCCAAGTCTTGAATCGTCAGATGAGACTGTCCTCAAATTAGTACTAAGCAAGGCGCATCAGGCAGACTCTGGTTTACATACACACTCTTCAATCGCTATTTTTATGCACTTATTCATTTATGCTAGAATAAGAATCATACGCAATTAAGGAGGATTTTACCATGGCGGCTATTTTTCATAATGATTGGGCGGAGCTGCTGAACGCCGAGCTTGCGGAGCCCTATTACCGGGAAATGCGCTCACAGCTCGCCCAGCAATACCGTACCACTACCATTTATCCTAATATGCATCATATTTATAATGCCCTTCATTATACTTCTTTTGAAAATACGCGGGTCGTCATTTTAGGACAGGACCCTTATCATGGCGCTAACCAGGCGCATGGCCTCAGCTTCTCCGTCCAACCCGGCGTGCGCATTCCCCCATCGCTGCAAAATATTTATGAGGAGCTGGCAAATGATCTCGGCTGCACGCCTCCCGCCCACGGCTATCTCGCCTCATGGGCCAAGCAGGGTGTACTGCTGCTTAACGCCGTGCTCACCGTAAGAGCCGGCAGCGCGGGCTCACATCAAGGCATGGGCTGGGAGCGATTTACCGACCGAATCATTGAGGTGCTGAACGAGCGGGAGCAGCCCATCGTATTTATACTGTGGGGCAAGCATGCTCAAGATAAAGCATCCCGTATTGACCGTTCCCGGCATCACCTCATCGCTTCTCCCCATCCAAGCCCTTATTCGGCGGAGCGTGGATTTTTCGGGAGCAAGCCCTTTTCCCGCGCCAACGCCTTCCTTCGCAGCATCGGCAGCGAGGAAATTGACTGGCAGCTGCCCATGACGGCGGAGCAGCTGGAGGGATAGGCTTTTCGCCAGCACAACGAACAGCTTCAACAACAACATGCCTAAAAAACATAAAGCAGGCGCTCGTCCGGCCGTACAGCCAGATGGAGCGTCTGCTTTGTGTTTACATTACTATTGCTGCTTATCATGAATAACCGCACACCGCCTTCATATAGACAGCACAAGCAGCAGCGCAGCAAAAATAACCAGCACCATCAACAGCTGGGTTCCGCATCCTACGCTCATCTCCCCATCCCCTCTCCTTCAATCGATTTAAGCTATTTTGCAAATAAAGGGAAAAGGCTGCGCATCGCTGCGCCGCCTCTTCCCCTTTTCTACTTTCTACCATCCATATCCTGTTTCCTGTTATTCCCTGTCCGCAGTCTGCTTAATTGTTCGCCCCAAGTAGCTGGTTAATGATAACCGCCGCTTGCGCCCTCGTTGCATGGCTCTTCGGCTCGAAGCTGCCATTGCCTGTTCCTTTAATGATGCCTGCGCTTTGCATCGCATCTACTGCCTGCTTCGCATAGCTGGAAATCGCCGAACTGTCTTTGAATTCACTTAGCTGACCTTGTGCATTCAGCTTCAGCTCAAGCTTCTGAATGACGCGGTGGGCCATAACGGCCATATCCTCACGCGTAATCTCATCATTAAAGCCAAAGGTGCCATTGGCTTTGCCTTCAACAATTCCGAGCGCCTGGGCGCTTGCCACGGAGCTGTAATACCAGCTGCCTGGCTGCACATCGCTAAACGTGCTCGCTGCATCCACCTGCTCCAAATCGAACGTTTGCAGCAGCATTTTCAGAAATTGCGCACGCGTTACTTGCTGATCCGGCTTAAAGGCCTGATTGCCCATGCCATCAATAATGCCTCTGGCAGCAAGCGATTCAATGCTGTCCTTTGCCCATGCTACACGGTCAATATCTTTAAATTGAATGTTGACGTGCGCTGCTGCATATTTGCTGAAATGCTCGGGTCTAAAGGTGACGAGGCCTGCCGATGCATCATATTTGCTATTTTTCACAATTTGCAATTCGCCATTAGCATCCATGTAATAGACGACCACTTTAATCGGACTTTCTCCTGCTTTCAGGCTGTAGTCCAAAGCCACTTTAACATGGCCCCCGAAAGAAGAAATCGCTTTGCCATCAATCGTCAACGTCAAATCATACACTTTTGCATTCCCGAGCTGAGCTTTCGCTTCGGAGGAAAGATTGCTGATATCGGCCTCAGCGGCGGATATTTCCAGCTTCCCTGCACCAGCCCCTATTTGTCCGGAAAGCCAAGCTGTATCCAGCACAAAACTCGCTAGCCCTAGATTCACTTCTAATTGGCTCACTTGTTTGCCGGAAGCCGCTTTCAGCGCCTGCGCTGGAAGCGTTACTTGAATGGAGCTTGCTTCACCAGTTGGCACAGCGGTAATCGCAAGTTTTTTGCCTGCTGCTTCGTCCAGTCCTTTCGTCAGCTCAGCCGAAGTCACTTCTGCCGATGCTTTGCCGCCAGCATCTACCGTTACGACAGGCTTAAGCTCAACATGGGCAGGAGCCGGAGCTAACGTCGGTGGAGTCGTTGTCCCCGTTCCACCCGATCCAGAGCCTGATCCAGGGTTCACCGTTCCAGCCGCCTTTATCGTTACAACGAGCTCGCCGCTCACTGCTGAGCCGTCATTTGCGGTCGCCGTCACCTTCACTTTGCCTGCCGCCACTGCCGACAGCAAACCATTTGTATGAATCGTTGCAAGCGTTGTGGCTGAGCCATCTTCATTTGCAACGGCCCACGTTACCGACTTGTTCGTCGCTCCGCTAGGCGAGAATACCGGGCTAAGCTGCATCTGTTGTCCTGCCGTTACCTCCTGCGAAGGAGCGGAAATACTAAGGCCGGTTGCTGCAATCGCGTTCGTACGAATATTCGGTCTTGCTGGCATCTCCATATCTGTGCCTAGATAGAAGCTTGTATGCGGCGGCTGGTTGTAGCCCGTATTTTGCCAGGCGATGCCGAGTCTGTACACCGGATCATGCATAAGCGTATGAATCCGATGCTCCGTTACAGCAGTCGTGGTATAAATGCGCAGCGCGCTGCTGTCTTCCGTCCGCACCACCACCTCCTCGCGCCAGTCTCCAAGTAGATCAGCCTGCAGGTTCGGATTGCCTTTCGTATCATTATTGGAATAAGTGCCTGTAAATGTTTCTAAGTTAACGAGTGTCTCGTTCTCATAATCCCACTTGTCGATTTTTGGCACGCCTACACGAGGATCGCCGAGCCAATTATGATCAAGCAGCTCGCGGCTGAGGTCGCCATCCCACCAAATCGCAAAGTTGGACGTTGGAATGCTCGCGGACAGCTTTTCCCCTTTCGCATTAAACAGGCCACCTGTCGAGCTGTTCCATGCGCCGTCGATTGCCCATGATTCCGCGCCTTTATGCCTTGGGTCAATGTCGGCTGACAAACCGCGGCCAGCATCTATGCCGAGCTGCAGCTGTCCCCATAATACACGGCCTGTTCGCGCATCCTTCATATCGTAGGAATATTTAACAGCGGTATCCTCTTGCACCGCAAACAATTCAAGTCCCAGTCGATCCGGATTAAGATTGCTCAGATGCATCGCATCGCCATGGCCGAGCTTGGAGCTCCACAGCCCCTTTCCATTATCGTCAATAGCTGCCGCGCCTGTAATAATTTCATCCCGTCCATCATTATCCACATCAGCAACGCTTAGCTGGTGATTGCCTTGGCCGTAATAATCTTCATTGCCTGGCGTTTTGGAATCGAACGTCCATACCTTCGTCAGCTCGCCATCGCGATAGTTGTACGCGACAAGCACCATGCGCGTGTAATAACCGCGCTGCATGACGATGCTTGGACGCTCGCCATCGAGATAGGCAATCGCCGCTAGGAAACGGTCAACGCGATTGCCGTAAGCATCGCCCCAATCCGCGACATTGCCCCGCTCCGGCTCATAAGCATCCGTTGCCAGCGCTTTGCCTGTCGCGCCTTCAAACACCGTATGGAACTCCGGTCCGGTCAAAATATATCCGCTGGCGTTGCGGTGATCCGCATTGGCATCGCCAATGACAACGCCGCTTCCGTCAATCGTGCCATCCGCTGTGCGGAACGTCACCTCGGCTTTGCCGTCACCATCCAGATCGTAGACCATTATGTCGAGATAGTGGGCGCCTGCGCGCATATTTTTGCCTAAATCCATTCGCCACAGACGTGTGCCGTCAAGCTTATAAGCATCAACATACACATTGCCTGTATAGCCAGCCTGTGAATTGTCCTTCGCATTGCTAGGCATCCAGCTCATAATAATTTCGTATTGCCCGTCTCCGTCCAAATCGCCAACGGAAGCATCATTCGCCGAATACGTATAAGCTACGCCATCTGGGGTTACGCCGCCTTCCGGCTTCTCAAGCGGAATATTCAAATAATTCGTATCCCATACGTCAACCGATTCCGATTGCGGCTGCTCCACTCCACCTGTAATGGCCCGCACATAATACGTTGAGCTGCTGCTTCCGCTCGCATCCGCGTAGTTCGTGCTGCCTGTAATTGGCGTGCTGTTCAGCTTCGCGCCATCACGGTACAGGTTGAAGGCAATATCCTCTGCATCGGTGCCCAGCAGGCGCCAGCCTACATACACATGATCGGTTTCCTTTACAGCAACGAGGCCGCGGTCGAGCGCTTCCATTTGGCGAGGTGCCAGCTTGATTGGCGTTTCGCTTATTTCCACGCCGCTTGCCTCGCTAACCGCTTCACCCGCATATTCATAAGCGCCTTTGACCACGAATGAATAGGTCGTTCCATTCGATAGCCCCGCTATAGTCGAAATGTATTTGCCCGCTGGCACCGTATCGGCCAGTGTCAAGGAACCGTCTTCATTTTTCAAATAAACGCGAGTTTCCTTAAAAGCAGGGTCCTGAGGCTGTTCCCAGCCGATTTTGACTGTTTGATCATGTGCTTCGGTGACGACATACGTCACATTAGGTGACTTTTCCAGCTTATTGACTTTCACCTTGTACGTACGGCTAATGTCTGTAAAAGCAGACGAGCCTACCGAAATGCCAAACTCCGTCTCGTCGCCTGTCAAAGGTATGGTGCTCTGCTGTCCGCTGGCTATCGAATTGGCATCCAATTTCAGTCCAACAAATCCAGCGTTGCTTGCCGTTGGTGTTACATCCAGCGAAGTCGCCGAATACGGCACCTCTACCGAATAATCGTACACGCCTGGATCAAATGGCGGATTAAGCACAGGTGCAAAGTCGCCTGAGCCAAGCACTAGGCTAGCGAGCTTCACGTCAAGCGCGGTTACACGCACATTCGTCACATTGATTTGACCGCCATTCGGGTTGACATAGAAGCCAAAGCTGCTGATCCGCTCCCGATTGCTGTAAAAAGCGGATGGCCAATTCACCGTCTCGTCCGTCGTCAAATCGGTAACGCTTACATGATATTGCTTGCTTGGCACATTAAATACCATTTTGAAACGGTACCAATGCGTCACATCATAAGCAATCTGCTTATCCGCAGCTGCGTTATGCTGCTTGATAACGCCAGCATCCAGCTGGTAGCGAGCAGCGGCTGCATTGGTTGCATTCACCTTGCCATCCATTACCCATAGCGAGCCGCCTTTACCCGTTGGCAGATTGACATCAAACTCGACGATTAAACCGCCGCTTTCTCCGGCAAAACGTTGGCCAATATAAGAGGAGCCAGTCGATTCATTCGTAACCGCCCCATAAGTAGAACCTGTAACGGAATCCTGCTTAACTATAAAAGCTGGCGCAGCGCCTTCCTTCGTCCAAGTGTTACCGCTTCCAATTGTTAAATCGCCAAGCGCATAGCTGCTGAAATCATCGGCTACAAGCACCGAATCAGCTGCTGCGGCAGGCATAGAAAAGGCTGGTACTAAGAGAGTAAGTGCTAAAAGACATGACAGGAACTTCGACATCGCTGCGGTTCCTTTCCCCTTCTTGCGCATGAGCATTACCGTTATGACCTCCCTGAAATTAGGTTTGTATTCCGCCTTTCTCCAGCAGGGCTGCTATCTCCCACGCGGAAATAAAACGCTTTCCAAAATAGGCAAACCTGCCAAGCGTAAACGGCTTTCGCCGTCATCTGGCGGCAAAGCTACCCACCATTGCCTGTCTGGAGAATACTTCTCCAATTATAGGGAATTTCCCGAAATAAACCACGCCAAAAAACAGAGCTGTTTGATTAAAAACTAGACATTTTATCCAATTGCATTTAAATTTTTATCTGGATTGTACCGATTCCAACTCCGTCCTAGGGCGTGTATGCAAACGTAAGCGAGTCCGCGCCCGAACCTGAACCCGATAGATGCCTGCGTCAAACATTCTCCTTCTACTACCGGGAATGTCACAACTTATGAATCTAAAACTATCTACCGAAGGTCTGCTTCATGCACTTCGTTCAATGGTTCGCTCCCTGCACCTAGGACACAAAAACAGAAAGACACAAAACACAAAGACGAAGACCAAGACGAAAGGTAGACTTCGTGGACACAATTCGGCGGACACAGCAGCCGCTATTTCAACAGAATCGAGGGTTTTGCACAGGCTGCGGACTCAGGAGCCGCTAATGTGCTGAAAGTCGTCATTTTGAAGGGATTACGAAGGCAATAGCGGATCTCCTGTCCGCTTAAGGCCCAAAATCGAAGCAAAAGCCAAAATAGCGGAATCTCTGTAACTAGAATAAAAAGTGGACACAGCGTTAAGGAACGCCTAATAATAGACGTAACGAAAAAGAAGAGGTGTCCGCGAGTGGGAGAACAACGGCAACG
>NZ_LMLV01000009.1:0-98722 GCF_001422685.1 Paenibacillus sp. Leaf72
GAAAAGCTACAATATGCCCGGGATGCTGATGCTGGAAGGGGCGCTGAACCGAGCGCGTTTTGAAGCAGCGTTCCGGCTCCTGATTGCCCGACATGAAACGCTGCGTACCGATTTTGAGCTGGTGCAGGGCGAACCGATGCAGCGGGTAAAGGAAGCGGTTGACTTTGAGGTTGCCTATGTAGAGGCAAGCATGGAGGAGGTCGAAGCCCGAGTGCGCGATTTCGTGCAGCCGTTCGACCTCAGCGAAGCGCCGCTGCTGCGGGTGGAATTAATCGAATGGGCGGAAGAGCGCTATGTGCTGCTGCTGGATATGCATCACATCATTTCTGATGGGGCGTCGATGGATATTTTGGTGGAGGAATTCGCCCGTCTATATCGGGAGGAGAAGCTGCCTGAGCTGCGGATTCAGTACAAGGATTATGCGGTTTGGCAGCAGTCTGAAGCCTATAAAGAGCAAATGAAGCAGCATGAAGCTTACTGGCTGAAGGCATTGGATGGAGAATTGCCCGTGCTGGAGCTGCCGACGGACGCAGCACGTCCTGCGATAAGACAGTCCGATGGAGCCGCGTTTGACTTTGAGCTCGATTCGCATCAGAGGGATGCGCTGCATGAGCTTGCTGCTCAGCATGGATCTACGCTGTATATGGTGCTGTTAGCGGCGTATACGATTTTGCTGCATAAATACTCCGGGCAAGAAGACATTATCGTCGGTACGCCTGTTGCGGGCAGAACGCACAGCGACTTGCAAGAGCAGATTGGTAAGGGAAACTTTGTCGAATAGNTGCTCAGCATGGATCTACGCTGTATATGGTGCTGTTAGCGGCGTATACGATTTTGCTGCATAAATACTCCGGGCAAGAAGACATTATCGTCGGTACGCCTGTTGCGGGCAGAACGCACAGCGACTTGCAAGAGCAGATTGGTATGTTCGTTGGCACGTTGGCCATTCGTAGCTATCCAGCGGGTGAAAAGGTGTTATCGGCTTACTTAAATGAGGTCAAGGAAACGATGCTTAACGCCTATGAGCACCAGCAATATCCGTTTGAAGAACTGCTTGAGAATGTGCAAGTTAATCGTGATTTAAGCCGTAATGCAGTGTTTGACACGATGTTTGTCCTGCAAAATACGGAAAGCAAGCAGTTTGAACTGGATGGGCTCCAAATGAAGCCGTATGCCAGCGCACAAAGGACAGCGAAATTTGACTTGACCTTGCAGGCAATAGAGAGTGAGGCTGGGGTCGCTTTCAGCTTGGAGTACGCAACTTCATTGTATAAGCCGGAAACTATACAGCGGATTGCGGGGCACTTTGTCCGGTTGATTGATGAGATGATCGCCCGCCCTCAGGCAAGCCTTGCGATGCTGCAAATGGTGACGGTTGAGGAACGAACGCGGCTGATAGACGTGTTCAATGATACAAGGGCAGCGTATCCGCGAGAGCTGGCCATTCATCAACTGTTTGAGGACCAAGCGGAACAAAGGCCGAATGCACCAGCCATTTTATTTGGAGAGTCGCAATGGTCTTACGGCGAGCTAAACGATAAGGCCAATCGGTTGGCACGGACACTGCAGAAGGCGGGACTTGAAGCGGAACAACTGGTAGCCATTGTAGCAGAGCGTTCCTTTGAGATGATTGTCGGCATATTGGCGATTCTTAAAGCTGGAGGGGCCTACGTGCCTATTGATCCGGAGTATCCGGAAGAGCGCATTCGCTATATGATGCAGGATGCAAATGTGAGAACTGTACTGATCCAGAGCCATTTACAAAGACCTGTGTTTACGGATGCGATGGTTGTGCTGCTTGATGCTGAGCAGGCTTATGACAAGGATGGTTCAAATCTGGCATCAGCCACAGAATCAACTCAGATGGCGTACGTAAACTATACTTCCGGCTCGACAGGAACACCCAAAGGAGTGTGCGTCACGCATCGCGGGGTTGTTCGACTTGTGACACATGCAAATTATATGGATATTTGCGAGAATGACGTTTTCTTGCAGGGATCAACTATTTCCTTCGATGCCGCGACGTTTGAGATTTGGGGCAGCTTGCTGAATGGAGCAGTATTGGCGCTTCTGCCTCCTGTCACTTTATCGCTTGAGGATTGGTCGCAAGCGATCCGAAAGCATCAGGTTACGATTGCTTGGTTCACGTCAGGATGGTTCACGGTTATGGTAGAACACAAGCTTGAAGGATTGGCAGGAATCAGACAATTGCTCGTCGGAGGCGATGTGGTATCCAGAGCGCATGTGAAGAAAGCGATGGAGCATTATCCGCACTTGCGTTTGATTAATGGGTACGGTCCGACGGAAAACACGACATTTACAACTTGCCATACAATCCGTTTGGAGGATATGGATCGTGCCTTGATTCCAATTGGCCGTCCTATCGGAAATACGCAAGTATATGTGCTCGATCCATTAGGCATGCTGCTGCCGCAAGGCGCAATTGGAGAGTTGTATGCGGCTGGAGACGGTGTGGCACGCGGTTATTTGAATCAACCGGAATTGACGGCGGAGAGATTTGTTGATAATCCTTTTGTACCAGGGCAAAAAATGTACCGGACTGGTGATCTTGCACGCTGGTTGCCGGATGGTACGCTCGAATACGTAGGGCGTATGGACAGTCAGGTGAAAATTCGCGGGTACCGGATCGAGCTTGGGGAGATAGAAGCACAGCTTGGCCGAATTGCTTCGGTGCGCGAAGCGGTTGTGGTCGCAAAGGCCGATAACAGCGCAATACAGCAGCTTTGTGCGTATGTTGTAGCCAATCGGGAGCTGGCTGCTGGTGAACTAAGAAGGCACTTAGCAGAGCAATTGCCGGGGTATATGATTCCAACGTACTTTGTGCAACTCGAACGCATGCCGCTGACGCCAAATGGCAAAATCGACCGCAAGGCGCTGCCAGCGCCAGAAGGAATCATTCCTGCTGCGGTCGAATATGCAGCGCCGCGCACGCACATCGAAGCGCATCTTGCCCGTATTTGGCAAGACGTTCTCGGTCTTGAACGTGTAGGCGTGTACGACAACTTCTTTGAGATTGGCGGTCACTCTTTGCGGGCAACGGCAATGGTGAGCCGTCTGCATAAAGAAATGCAAATTAATGTGCCGCTTAGACACATTTTCAGGTTCCCGACCATCGAGCAGCTTTCCAAAGCAATTGCAGACATGGAACAACAGGCGTTCCAGGCTATCCAACCTATCGAAGAAAAAGCGTATTATGCCGTTTCCTCAGCTCAGAAGAGGCTGTATATATTGCACCAGCTTGAAGGGACGGGACTGAGCTACAATTTGCCGAGAGCCATGCTGCTGGAAGGAACGCTGGACCGAAAGCTGTTCGAGGCCGCGCTGAACAAGCTAATTGCAAGGCACGAGACGCTGCGGACGAGCTTCCATATGGCGGAAGGTGTATCGGTGCAGCGCGTGCACAATGAAGTGCGCCTTGCTGTGGAATATATCCAGGCAAGTGAAGAGGAAACAGCAGAAGTGATGCGGCGATTCGTTCGCACCTTTGATCTGGAGCAGCCGCCGCTCTTGCGCGCCGGACTCATCGAGCTTGCATCTGAGCGCCATCTGTTCATACTCGATATGCACCATATTATCTCCGATGGTATTTCGATGGGCATTTTGGTGGAAGAGTTTGCACGCATGTATGCCGGGGAAGAACTGCCTCCATTGCGTAATCAATACAAAGACTATGCGGCATGGGAGCAGTCTCAGGAGCAGAAGAAGCGTCAGCTTCAGGAGGAAGCGTACTGGCTGGATGTGTTTAGCGGGGATTTACCGGTTCTGGAAATGCCAACGGATTATGTGCGGCCTGCGGTGCAAAGCTTCCAGGGTGAAGAGCTGTCATTTATGCTTGGCGCTGAGCAGTGTGAAAGTTTGCGGCGCATAGCGGCCGAAAGCGGATCAACGCTGTATATGATATTGCTGGCGATATACAAAACCTTACTGCATAAATATTCGGGGCAGGAGGATATTGTAGTCGGTACGCCAATTGCGGGCAGAACACATGGCGACTTCCAGTCGCTGGTGGGCATGTTTGTAGGCACATTGGCGATTCGCAGCTATCCGGCGCGCGAGAAAACATTTATATCGTACCTGAAAGAAATCAAGGAAGTGATGCTAGGCGCTTACGAGCATCAAGGCTACCCATTTGAGGAACTGGTGGAGAAGGTGCAGGTCAGCAGGGACATGAGCCGCAACCCGATTTTTGATACGATGTTTGTTTTGCAAAATATGGAACAAAGAGATTTGCAAATGCACGGCTTGCAGATTCAGCCATATGCAAATGAACATACCGCGGCGAAGTTTGACTTAACCTTCCAGTTAGAGGAAATGGAAAATGGTATCTCGTGCAGCATCGAATATGCTTCTGGTTTATTCAAGCGAGAGACGGTGCTCCGGATGGCGAAGCAATTCGAGCAGCTAGTTGTATCCGTTACGGCAAATCCGCATGCAAGGCTAGCGTCGTTAGAGATTCTAACAGCGGAGGAGCACACACAGCTTGCAGCATTCAATGCGACAGCATCGGAATACCCAAGCGAAAAAACAGTCTACCATTTGTTTGAGCAGCAGGCGGAAAAAACACCGGAAGCGGTAGCCATCGTTCATGATGAAGAGCAAGTGACGTATGGCGAGCTAAACGCCCGTTCCAATCGCTTGGCAAGGACGCTGCGAGCATCCGGCGTGCGACCGGATCATTTGATTGGCATACTGGCGGATCGATCCGTGGAAATGATTATAGGCATACTGGCCGTGCTAAAAGCTGGTGGGGCTTACGTGCCAATAGATCCGGAGTATCCTGAGGAACGCATCCGTTACATGCTGGAGGACGCTGGCTCGGAGGTGCTGCTAGTGCAGCAGCATTTGCTGAATCACGTACATTTTGAAGGAAAGCTTATCAATCTGAATGATCCGGAGGTCTTTAGCGAGGAAGAGTCGAATATAGAGCCGATATCTGGCGCGCATGATCTTGCTTATGTGATCTATACATCGGGAACGACGGGAAATCCGAAGGGCGCGATGATTACCCACCAAGGGCTGACGAATTACTTGTGGTGGGCACAAGAGGTATATGTGGCTGGGGAAAAGCTTGATTTTCCGCTGTACTCATCCATTTCCTTCGACCTGACGGTAACATCCATATTCACGCCGCTGCTTACAGGCAATCTTATTCGCATTTACAGTGGAGAAGACAAGGCGCTAATAATCGAGCGGATCGTAACAGATAACCAAGTGAACATTATCAAACTGACACCGGCCCATTTAAGTATAATCAAAGAAATGAATATAAGGACCGGCTCAAATATCCGTAAGCTAATTGTCGGAGGTGACAATCTTGGCACGGATATAGCGAGAAGCATCCATGACAAGTTTGGCGGAGATATTACGATATTCAATGAATATGGACCAACAGAAACCGTTGTCGGCTGCATGATTTATCGTTACGATCCGGAAACGGATACGAGCGGTTCCGTTCCCATTGGGGTTCCGGCGGCGAATGTCAGCATTTATTTGCTTGATGCTGAGCGTAAGCAAGTGCCGATTGGAGTACCAGGAGAAATATACATCGTTGGAGATGGAGTTGCGCGTGGGTACTTCCGTCGTCCCGACTTGACCGCGGAGAAGTTCGTTGACCACCCATTCGTTCCTGGGAAGCGGATGTACCGTACAGGGGACTTGGCCAAAATGCTGTCAAACGGAAACTTGGAATATTTAGGCCGCGCAGATGACCAAGTAAAAATACGCGGCTTCCGTATTGAGCTCGGCGAAGTAGAGGCGCAACTGATGAAAGTAGAGGCGGTGAAGGAAGCCGCGGCCATCGCTCGCGAAAACGACGCGAAAGAGAAGCAGCTATATGCCTATTACGTAGCGGATAGCGAGCTTACGGCCGGGGAACTGCGGAGAGCATTATTGCAGAAGCTCCCAGCCTATATGATTCCCAACCGCTTCGTGCAACTGGATAAATTGCCGCTTACAGCTAATGGCAAAGTCGATCGCAGACGATTATCTCTTTTGCAGCAAAATGAGCCGCTTCAAGCCAATTACACTGCGCCAAGGAATCCGTTGGAACAAGCGCTTGCTGACATCTGGCAGGAGGTTCTGGGTATAGAACGGGTTGGCATTCACGATAATTTCTTCGATGCAGGCGGACATTCTTTGAAGCTGATTCATATGATCGGAGAAGCTCGCAGCAGGCTGGATTTGGAAATATCGTTTAGCACCGCCTTCACTTACCCGACGGTCATGGAGCTTGCCGAGCAGCTGGGAAGCCGAAACCACTTTGATGATTCTACAGAGCAGCAAGGTACAGGGGTATCTGTATGGAACAGCAGCAAAGGCAACGGCTTAACTTTGCATTGCTTCCCGCCTATCGTAGGCTATGGGCAAGTGTTCACGATGATGGCGCAATCGTTGCAGGATACGGCATCTATATATGCCTATGATTTCATCGTTTGCGACGATACAACGGAATACTTTGCACAACATGTTCAAAAATTGCAGCCTCAGGACCCCATTTATTTGCTGGGCTACTCTGCCGGAGGCAACCTTGCATTTGAAGTAGCCAAGCGACTGGAGGAACAGGGTCGAATAGTAGCAGCTATCCTTATGTTTGACGCCTATCCGAGAGAAATGTCTTCATCTAATATGCAGCAAGAAGCGTATCTGGAGACGCTCAAAGAAGAGATTTCGATGTTCATTCGCCATGTTCCCGGGGAGACGGCAGAAAAAGTTAAACAAAACATCCTAGCTTACACAGCATGGATTGATGGGATGCAAACAAATGGAGAAGTTCAGGCTGAAATTCATCTGATCCAATCAGCAGATCCCATAGGAGAAGAGGAATGGAGAAGGAAATCCTGGAGCGCTTTAACAACGGGGCAACTGCACATTTATTTAGGAAACGGCAAACATGAGCAGATGCTGGAAAGAGATTATGCTTCAACCAACGCCTTACTTATAAAAACTATACTTGAAAATTTCACTGTTTAAAGGTGACCCGTAAAAAAGGTCAACCCTATTCATGAGATGCTCCTTGTTAAGCAGTCGGTTTATTCATTAAACCTGTCTGCTTAACGGGAAGCATGAATAATCAGGCTTTCAGATTGACGAGAAACCCGAGCGTCTTGTCTCAAGACGTTTGTGGTTTCTCTTTGTTATGGGGACCTGAATGAAGATAAAGGAAGGGCATTGCGCAGCCCATTATCTTGTGAATACGTGCAAAAGTTGTCAAAGCAACTACAGTTGCTTTATCATAAAAAAGACATCTTCATCAGACCTATAACATGCCAAGGGCATAAGAAAGGAGCCGAATGATGGCTGTTCAAATCGGACTTACAGGCTGGGGTGACCATGATTCGCTTTATATTCCCGGTTCAAAGGCGAAGGACAGGCTGGGCCAATATGCCAAATATTTTCCCGTCGTCGAAGTAGACAGCTCCTTCTATGCGATTCAATCTCGGGAACGGTTCGCCAAATGGGTAGCGGAAACGCCGGACTCGCTCCATTTTATGATAAAAGCGTATCAGGGCATGACGGGGCATCAGCGCGGTGAGGCAGCAGCAGCTGCGGCATTAAATGACACGGGCCAGATGTTCGCCGCTTTTCGCGAATCCATTGAGCCGGTTATGGAGGCTGGGCGGCTGACTGCTGTGCTTTTTCAATATCCGCCATGGTTTGATTGCACGCAGGACAATGTCCGGCTGCTTCGCGAGACGAAGCTCAGAATGGGCAGCATTCGCTGCGCTTTGGAGTTCCGCCATCAGAGCTGGTTTATGCCGGAGTTTCGGGCGAAGACGCTGGCGTTTATGGAGCGCGAGGGCTGGATCCACAGCGTGTGCGATGAGCCGCAGGCGGGTGTCGGCTCGGTGCCGACCGTGCTGCAAGCGACCGATCAGGAGCTGACGCTGGTTAGGCTGCATGGCCGAAATGCAGCTGGCTGGAATCAGAGCGGAGCGCCGAATTGGCGCGAGGTTCGTTATTTGTATCGCTATAACAGCGTAGAGCTGCGAGAATGGGCAGACAACATCAAGGAGCTGCAGCAGCAGAGCAAGCATATTTGCATTATTTTTAACAATAACTCCGGCGGGGACGCGGCTGATAATGCCAAAGAACTGATGGACCTGCTTGGAATGAACTGCCCCGATGGGGAGGGGCCTTATTTTGTTCGAAATGAGCCAGAGCCGCCAGCGGTAGAGCAGCTGGAGTTATTTTAGAGTGGGAGGACAGGATTATGCCCTATCAGGGACTTGAGCAATCGATAGGTTTTACAATGGGAATGACCTATCGCAAGCTGACTAATTTATTTCAGCAACGGTTGAGAGAATATGCGATTACGCCAGAGCAGTGGTCGGTACTCATTCAAATTAGCAAGTCGGATGGCTTGATTCAGAAGGAAATTGCTTTGCGGACAAGCAAGGAAAATCCAACCGTTACCCGGATTATCGACCATTTGGAGAAGGAGCAGCTGATTCATAAGCGGCCTGGCGTTCAGGATCGCCGCAGCTTTGCTGTTTATATTACGGACAAGGGACGGCAGCTTATTAATGAAACAACCGCTATTAATGAGTCGGTAAACGATGAAGTGAAGAAGGTTATTTCCGCAGAGGAGTACGAGCTGATGATTTCGCTGCTGCTGCGGATTAATCATCATTTGCAAGCTTCAATCGAGAAAAATTAACCATTTCGCCAGCTGCTATATTTTTGCGCCACACAAGGTTTCTTGGCATCTGTTGAAATATCCTCTTAACAATCCAACATTTCCCACCGATATAATTAAAAGATAAATACGATGTCATTTAAGACGGGCTGCGCCGTGTACATATATAAAAGCGATATACATGCGCGCATGGGATAATGGTTGGAGGAGGGAAGGCTTTGAGCGGTACAGGCCACAGCAGCAAAGATGCCGAGGGGGCAGCTTTCAAGTGGATCAGGCTAACAGGGTTTGGACGAGAAGAGTCGTGCAGGCGGCGAGAGCGGAAGGATACCCGGAAAGCGCGGATGCTCCGTCATTTTTATAAAAACTGTTTTATACCTGCTCTTGAGCAAACGGTGTTTCAGGAAAATCGTTATTACCACATCCATCAAGAACAGCTGATTGAGCTGTTTTTGTCTTCTTTTCGCCAGTTATGCCATCGGCTTTATGCCAGGCAGCAGGAGCGGCTGATTGGAGCCATTAGCATTATTGAATATAGCTTGCAGGCATCTTCCAACGCGGACGAATTATTTGCCTATCGGGTAGAGGCCTATGGCGAGCAAGGATACGATGATTCGGAGCCTTATTTCGAGAACTATAATACCGCCTGGCTGTATCAGTTCGTTCCGGAGCTGATGACGAATTTGAACGAGCAGCGCAAAGCTTATGGGGGGGAAATATTGGGCGGCGATATTGAGGATATGATGCGGGGAGAGCTGGTTTTATTTCATCAGTTTGCGGTCGGGCTAATCCGCAGCGCCATTCCAAGGGCCATTAGCGAGCCGCAATATGCGGCGCTTGCCAAAACAGATTCATTCAACATTCGGCTGGGCCAAGAAGGAAAACAACGCAAGACGATATATATAAAGCATGATGTCATTGATTTTGAACAATGATGGCTTGAAGACAAGGCAAGAAGAAGGAGCGGACGATGAACCAAGAGCAGCTAATAACTTTATTCACGAAGGAGCAGCGAATTGATATTACGTTTCCGGGCTATCGTCGTGAGCAGAAAGGCGAAGTCATCCGGCAAATCGCGCTGGAAAATGAGAGCGAAGGCGGCTTCGTCCTGTATACAGATTTGAACGAAAATAACGTTGATGAAGCCATTGCAGAGCAATTGGCGTATTTCCGCGAGCTGGGGCAATCGTTTGAGTGGAAGGTGTATAGCGATGACAAGCCTAGTAATCTCAAAGAACGGTTGCTGGCGCATGGCTTCGACATCGGCGAAGAAGAGGCCATGATGGTCATTCAGCTTGCTGATGGACATGAACTGCTTCAGTATGAAATTCCGCCT
Organism: Paenibacillus sp. Leaf72; assembly: GCF_001422685.1. Classification (NCBI taxonomy): domain Bacteria; kingdom Bacillati; phylum Bacillota; class Bacilli; order Caryophanales; family Paenibacillaceae; genus Paenibacillus; species Paenibacillus sp. Leaf72. The sequence continues at coordinate 9,993 of NZ_LMLV01000009.1, forward strand.
TCGATTCGCCCTGTCACGGATGCAGCGGGCATTGATGCATTGGTCGCGCTGGAAGAAGCGGTGTGGGGCGTGCCGCATGCCGAGCATGGCGAGCGATTAAAGCAGGATTTACAGGATAAGCAAATCGGACTGCACATCTACGCAGCTTATGACGGAGACCAAATGGTCAGTACCGCCTGGATGTATTTGCACGAAGGAACGTCCTTCGCAAGCATTTGGGGCGGATCTACGCTTGCGGAATACCGCGGCAAAGGGCATTATTCAGCGCTGTTGGCTGTTCGGGCACAGACTGCCTGGCAGGCGGGCTTTCGTTTGATGACGGTGGATGCAAGTCCAATGAGCCGTCCGATTTTGGCGAAGCGAGGCTTTGAGCTGCTCGCTTATACGTGGCCATGCCAGTCGCCTGCGCATAATATTTAATCTAGGTTGTTACTAGTAATAATGATACAATAGTCAAAGCTATAGTGAATAATAGGAAGATGCGGGAGGGCAAAATGACGACTTTATTGCTGCTTGGCAGCATCAATATGTTTTTATCGGTAATGCTCGGCGCATTCGGCGCGCATGCTTTGAAGAAGAAGCTTTCCGCCGACATGCTGGCTATTTTTCAGACGGGGGTGCAATACCAGATTGCCCACGCGCTTGGCTTGCTGCTTGCCGGCATTTTAGCGGGCGGGGTATTGACGAGTGGGCTCGTCGTAACCGCAGGCTGGTTTCTCTTTGCCGGCATTATTTTGTTCAGCGGCAGCCTTTACTCCCTTAGCCTCAGCGGTGTGAAGAAGCTGGGTGCGATTACTCCGCTAGGCGGACTTTGTTTTTTGATCGGCTGGGCCATTCTTGCCGTTGCGATTATTCAAGGCTAGCTGCATAGCCGTACAGGACGAGAGAGCTTGCCGCGGGCAGGCTCTTTGGTCATTTTGCTAAAGGATTGGGAGGAAGTTCGTTTATGTTTACGGGATGGCGCCTTTCGGTGCTGGGACTAATTATTGTGGGGACAACCGCTATTGTCGCTCCTCTGTTCAAATTAATGGAGTTCGGCAAGACGATTCCATTGTTCATTTTATTCGCGTTGTTTATCGGCTGTATGGAGCTGTTGGAATGGAACAAACGTCGCAATCGAAGACGCTAATCCTTGCAAGGAGTAATAGAGCCTGGAGAATGACAAACTATTGCTTATTAAGAGAAAGGGGATTCAGCAAATGCCGCAAATCGACACGCCGTCTGTCCTGCTGCTTTTTTTCGCCCTTCTGGGCATATTGAGCAAAAACAACTCCATCACCATCGCTGCCGTATTTCTGCTGCTTCTCCGGGTAACGAATGTGCATCAGGCTTTCCCGTGGATCGAGAAACACGGCCTGACTTTGGGCATCATCATATTGACGATTGGCATTCTTGCGCCGCTGGCAAGCGGGACGATCAGTATGAAATCGGTCTATGAATCGTTTCTCCATTGGAAATCGATAGCGGCCATCGTCGTCGGCGTGCTGGTTGCTTATTTGGGCGGGCGCGGCTTTCATCTCATGTCCAGCCAGCCGACGATCGTGACCGGGCTTATTATCGGGACGATCATTGGCGTTGCTTTTTTTAAAGGTGTTCCAGTCGGTCCGCTTATTGCGGCTGGGCTGCTGTCGCTGTTGATTAGCAAGTGAGGCTGAGCCATTCTTCATGCAAAATAGCGTAGTAATACTCATCCCACCAAGCATGGGCGCCATTAGGAATGCATTTTTTGAAAAAGCCTTCTCTGCGCATGCCTATTTTCTCCATCACACGGTAGGAGGGAATGTTCTCGGGTTATCGTCGGATTTAAAAGGGCGAATCCACAACCGCTCTGTTGCAATTAACATGTAATGAACTCCATTTCACAATGAATGATTTTAAAAAAAATGATTTTAAAAAAAAGATTGGATATAGGGGCAGCTTATCCCTCGAATTATACAAAAATCCTTCCTAATTACAAGCTTTAATTGTTTTGGGGCTTTGTGACAATACAAATGGCACGCATGCTTGCACCTAATAAGGTGAAGCTTGTGTGCCTTTTTGGTGTTTTGCTAGGTTTGCGGGGACAGGAAGCTGCTGTTACCTTTGCAGCTCCTGCTCCTGTTCTTCCTCTTCATCCAAAGCTTGCGGCGGCGGGTTGCCAATTCGCCATTGTACGCCTTGCGCCGATCCGTGGCCGTAGCCTCCGTATCCACTCGCGCCAGCTTGGGCATTAACGCAGGCTGGTCCGATAATAGTCGTATTTTGAATCGGCGACAGCACATGGGCGAGCTGTCTTGCATCGACGCAATAGGCGAGTTGGAACACTTCCTTCGGGGTAATGCGCAGCACGTCAGAGCCAAATACCGTTTGTGGACAGCGGTCATCAAAAATCGTAATAAAATGCGTATGCTCGCTGCACGCAATAATCCAGTGCCACCAGCCCATTGGAATGTATACGGCCTGGTGATCGCACACCCGGTAAGTAAGCAGCTGCTTTGTGAAAGGATTCAAAATCGAAACGACAATTTCACCATGCGTGACGAATACAAGCTCCGTCGTATTGGGATGCCAATGGGGCTCAACAATATGATTTTTGGTCATATGCGCATCGAAAAACGACGTGCTTCTTAGCACAGGCAATTCATGTGCAGTTAATTGGTTTAAGTAATTGCAGGAGTCCTTATGGAACAAGGGGGCGCAATTGACATCGTAAAACAAATTTAATGCGGGTGATGTGAGGTCTACATATTCTGTACTCATGATCGGCCTGCCTTTCAGAATCTTAGTTTTTCCAGCAGTGTATGCAGCTGCCTAGATGGAGGTGAAGAGCTGGCGCGAAAGTCAGTTCTATCGGTGTCTATTGAAATCAGAATATAGTCCATTAGAACAAGTGTATCGTGAATTGGATCTCCTGCTCCCAGGCGCTAAAGTTAAAGCATTAAAGCTAGGGAGGAATCACGTTGGAGCAGCAAGTGAAGATTTGGGAAGAGACGGTTTCCATACCGACATATGGCGTAGGCAAACCAGAGCGAAATCCGATGTTTATAGAAAAAAGAGTATATCAGGGCAGCTCGGGACGGGTGTACCCGCATCCCGTAATTGATAAAATCGAAAATGAAAAGCAGCTTCAGCCCTACAAGCTCGTCGTTCTCGAAAATGAATATGTGCGTATCGAAATGATGCCAGAGCTGGGCGGCCGCATTTATCGGGCGCTGGATAAGACGAATGACTATGATTTCGTTTATTACAACAAGGTGATCAAGCCTGCGCTGGTGGGGCTCGCGGGACCGTGGATTTCCGGTGGCATTGAATTCAACTGGCCGCAGCATCATCGTCCAAACACCTATGGGCCTGTAGAATATCGTCTGGCTGAAAATAAAGACGGCAGCGCTACGGTGTGGGTCAGCGAAATTGACCGCATGTATGGAACGAAGGTAACGGCTGGCTTTACGCTCTATCCAGGCAAGGCGTATTTGGAAATTTCCGCCCAGCTTTACAACCGTACGCCTCAGCCGCAAACTTTTTTATGGTGGGCCAATCCGGCCGTAGCGGTTAATGAGCATACGCAGTCGGTATTTCCTCCTGACGTCACAGCGGTGTTCGACCACGGCAAGCGGGACGTAAGCCGGTTTCCAATAGCGACAGGCACATATTATAAAATGGATTATTCCGCCGGCGTTGATATTTCCCGCTATCGCAACATTCCTGTGCCAACCTCTTATATGGCTTACAAATCCGACTATAATTTTGTTGGAGGCTATGACCATGGGGTGCAGGCGGGGCTGCTGCATGTGGCGAACCATCATATTTCCCCCGGCAAAAAGCAGTGGACATGGGGAAATGGCGAGTTCGGCATCGCCTGGGATCGCAATCTGACCGATGAGGACGGGCCTTATATTGAGCTGATGACGGGCGTATATACGGACAATCAGCCGGATTTCAGCTGGCTTCAGCCGTATGAGGAGAAGGCGTTCAAGCAATATTTTATGCCCTACAAAAATATTGGGGTCGTCAAAAATGCGTCCATCGATGCCGCTGTTAATTTGGAGGTCGATGAAGAGGCGCGGGAAGCTGTCGTTTACGTTTATGCAACAGCTGTGTTCGAGGATGCCCAGATCGAGCTGCGTGGACGGGGACGCAGCTATATTCAAGAGAAGGTGAAGCTGTCACCGAACGACATATTCAAGTCGATCGTCACATGGGATGAAGCGGATCAGGCTTTTGATTTGTTGCTGTCGGTCCGTGATTCGGCAGGGAAGCTGCTCATTTCTTACCAGCCTGCCAAGCCTTCGCTTGAGCAAATACCCGATGCGGCTAAGCCGCTTGAAGCGCCTGCTGCGCTCAAAACCAATGAGCAGCTGTATTTGGCGGGGCTTCATTTGGAGCAATATCGCCACGCGACCTTTGAGCCGGAGGCGTATTATCTGGAAGGGCTAAAGCGCGATGCCAGCGATAGCCGGATTAATGTCGCATATGGCACGCTGCTGCTGCGGCAGGGGAAAATTCAGCAGGCGGAAGGGTATTTCCGCACCGCCATTAAGTCGCTGACGTCGCGCAACCCGAATCCGTATGACAGCGAGGCGCTTTATCAGCTTGGTGTTGCCTTGAAGCATCAGGGGAAGCGCGAAGAAGCGTTCGCTGCTTTCTACAAGGCAACTTGGTCAGCGGCTTGGCAGGATGCCAGCTACTTCTCGCTGGCGCAGATCGCTTGCGCGGAAGGCGCGCTTGCGGATGCGCTGGAGCTGGTGGAGCGTTCCATCGTGCGGAACGCTCGCAATTATAAAGCGCGCCATTTGAAGGCGGCGCTGCTGCGCAAGCTTGGACGCAGCGATGAGGCGATAGCCTTCGCGGCGGAAACGCTCGGGCTCGATGTGGCCGATTTCGGATCGGCCAACGAGCGCTGCTTGGCGCTGGCTGCTGGGGGGCAGCAGCAGCTGGCGGATCAGGCGCGCGCCGAGCTGCAGCGGCTTATGCGCGGCGATGCGCACAATTATTTGAATTTAGCTGCCGACTATATCGGCAGCGGGCTGCATGAGGAAGCGATTGCGGTGCTTGCGTGCATCGTGTCTTCACTAGAGGTTGCAGCAGCAGATGGCGCGGCAGCGGTCTACCCGATGCTGCATTATACGCTTGCTTATGCGTATGAGCAGTCAGGCCACACGGAAGCCGCGGCTGCCTCGCGCCAAGCTGCGGAAGCTGCTGCTCCCCATTATTGCTTCCCGAACAGCTTGTTTGAGCTGATCGTGCTGGAGCAAGCGATTGCGGCCAATCCGCACGATGCGAAGGCGCATTATTATTTGGGCAATTTATTGTATGACAAGAAACGGCATTGCGATGCGATTGCCCATTGGGAAGCATCGCGCGCAGCAGAACCGAATTTTGCTACCGTCCATCGCAACTTAGCACTCGCCTACTACAATAAACGTGGCGACGAGGCAGCTGCGCTTGAAGCACTCGAGCTGGCTTTCGCACTCGATCAGACCGACGCCCGCGTCTGCTATGAGCTGGATCAGCTATATAAAAAGCTAGGGCATCCTGCTCAGCAGCGGCTCGCCAAGCTAGAACAGCAGCGGACGCTTGTCGAGCTCCGCGACGACCTGTACATCGAATATATCACGCTGCTCAATGCGACAGGGCAGCATGGTCAAGCAGTAGCTGCGCTCGCTTCACGCCAGTTCCATCCTTGGGAGGGCGGGGAAGGCAAAGTGACGGGACAGCATGTGTTCACGCATGTTGAACTCGCCAAACAGGCGCTCCAGCAGGGGAATGCGTCCCATGCGATACAATTGCTGAACATGGCGCTCGTCTATCCAGAGCATTATGGCGAAGGCAAGCTGCATGGCGCACAGGAAAACAATATTTATTATTATTTAGGCTGTGCGTATGAAGCGCTGAATGATCCGCTTAGAGCGGAAGATTGCTTTAAGCAGGCTTCCCAAGGGCTGGAGGAGCCTGCTAGCGCGCTGTATTACAATGACCAGCCGCCAGATATGATTTTTTATCAAGGGTTGTCGTGGTTAAAGCTGGGCAACGAGCCGGAGGCAAATCGACGCTTCCATAAGCTGCTCGATTATGCGGAAAAGCATATTTTCGACCGGGTCGAATTTGATTATTTTGCCGTTTCGCTGCCAGATTTCCTCGTTTTCGAGGATGATCTGAGCAAACGCAACGAAATTCATTGCCGTTATATGATGGGATTAGCCCTTCTTGGGCTTGGGGAGCGTAAACAGGCGGCGGAGCAGTTTGGCGCCGCTCTGCAATTGGATGGCAATCATAGCGGAGCGCGCATTCATAGCTTACTGGCGTTATCTAATTAAATAGTTTTGTGTCTTTTAGTCAAAGGATGAAGCCGCTGTCCATGATCTGGACAGCGGCTTTTTTTGTTTTCATTTTACTGATTCTATGAACGCAGTAAGCATGAGGAGGAATTAATTATTTTCTTTATTTTCCCATAAATATAAAAATATATAAATTTTAAAACTCTTCGAAAAAATAGGATTAAATAAAAATGCAATAAGTATTGTAAGGAGAGTGTGCCTGTGTCAGACATCAACGTAAAGGAATTAAATCGCAAGCTTGAGGAGTTGTTTGTAAATCCCCTTCATGCTGAAATTGAAAATTTGGAATCGGAACCTTTTTCTTTAGGAGTTGAAAGGATTGCCCCGTCAAACATAGCTCGAAGAGAATTAGGGGCCATCCATCCATTTTCGCCATTTGATAATGAACAGTTGGAAGTGGCGGGCGATTTTGCCCGAAAATATGAGCATATTTTGGCAGTTGCGAGTGATCATGAAAGTGGGCTTGCACAAATCGTAGCAGCGTTTGCGCAGGATACAGCAAGTAAAGATGTTTTGGCTGCGCAGTATGGCATGAGATTGTTTTTAGTTCACCATCCTGATGTGCGCGGACTCGAGCTTCCAGCATTAGAAAAACAATATCCTGACTTTATTAAGCTAAATGTGGAAAATCAAATTCTACTCGAAATGCGGGGTGCCGGAGGGGCCATTTCATTTGAAGCTGCTGTGAGTACAGGCGAGCCTGATATTAAGCAATTTCGCGAGGATATATTACTCAATGAGCATCATATTCATTGGCATGTTGTCTATGATCGCCGTAAGATTGTGGATCGCGGCGGAGAAATGTTCTTATATATGCATCGGCAAATGCTAGCCCGATATGATGCGGAAAGATTGTCAGTCAATCTTTTACGTGTAGAAGCCTTTAGTCAATATGAGGGGCCAGTTGATCCGTATGATCCGGGCCTTCCTTCGAGCGGGAACAGAAAACTTGCAGTAGAAGATGTTACCAAGCTGAAAAATGGCCGCACAGGCATAAAAGGCAAATTCGAGCTTTATCTCAACAATCCGAAAAAAGCGGTAGATCTGCTTGGCAATGATACGGAATGGAGAGCGTCAAATGAGCCGGAAAATTTGAATGATTCCCAACGAGAAAATAATTTTCACGGATCCGGGCATGGGGCTGTTGTGAATTTGTCTGTTGCAACCTCAACTGTAGAGGATGAGCTTATGGGAGATCCGGCAACAGCTTGCCGTCACGCGTTCTTTTGGCGTTGGCACAAGGAAGTGGATAATCTTTACGACGAATTTCTCCAGCGAATGCCGGTTAATGCTTTCGGAGGCGGGCCCGAAGTAAGAATAAATAAAATTATTTTGTGCAGGGAAGATGGTCTGCCAACAGTAGGAGACTTGCAGCAGATTGGAAAAGAGGCTTTCGCCGATTGGGAAGCAGCTTTCCAGGACGGACCGTTTGAAGGTGGAGGAGCCACCATTACAACGACGGATGAGCTTCAAACGGTTTACAAAATGTATGAACAAATTAAATATTTGACCCATAAAGGGTTTGCTTATTTTTTACGTGTAGAAAACTTATCCTCGCGTGATATCGAATCGACCGTACGTATTTTTATTGCACCTGAGCAAACGCAAGAGGACTACCGCTCATGGATTGAAATGGATAAGTTTGTCGCCAAGCTTTCCCCTGGTAAAAATGTCATTTATCAGAATGCTAAAGAGTCTTCTGTTATTCAAAAACCAGCGGTATTAGAGCCTAATCCTGAAAGAACACAAGGAGATAGAGGCTGTCAGTGTGGTTGGCCTTATACGCTGCTGCTGCCCCGCGGCAACGAGGAGGGAATGCCGTATGTGATGATGGTTATGCTGACAGATTGGAATGAAGACAAGGTGAGTGAGAGCACCTGCGGTTCAATTAGCTTCTGTGGTGTAACGAATCAAAATCAGCCGTATCCAGACAGCAGAGCGTTGGGCTATCCTTTAGACCGTCCAATGGCGGGTATTGCAGATACACTCATCACCAATCCCCATATGGCGACTCGCCCCTTTAAAATCCGGCATTTGGGCATGGAGGGATAGGGTTGCGAATCGATATCGTTCGATCAGAGGATAATGCTGTGCTGGGGAGGCTGCGGGAGTGTCTGAAACAAGCTTTAGATAACCAAAACAAACTATCCACGTGGTCGGAATGGTTGGCGGGAGATCCGAGAATACCTTCGTATATCAAACGAAAAAAAGAGCATGGGCTGTATATTAATGGAATTCGGGTATTAAGCCTGAAGGCTGGTGCTGACGTTTATGATGCTGCATTCCTGTCCCGGAGGATTGCTGAATTATCAGCAATCCCTGAGCCTAAGGGCAGACGAAGGTTGTCTTATCGTTTTTTTACATCTGTAGTACCAGGAATAGCGCTCATTGTTCTGCCAAAATGTGCCATTTGCGGTTCCGCCTATATGGGACTGTTCGAAATCATTGGTTTAGGTGTTGGGAGAGGGTTGGAACGTCCTTGGCTATTGCCTCTTATGGCTCTAATGATGATGGCAACAGTTGCTGCGATGGCGTATCGTGCGCGTGAACGCAATGGATATGGCCCGGTTGCTCTGGCATTCGTTTCGTCCGCGTTGATGATCGCGGGCAAATTCAGCGATAGTCGAGCGGAGCTTTATTTTGGAGGGGGCGTACTGATCGGGGCTACAGCATGGAATGCCATAGCTTTGCATAAACTTACAGCTTTCCAATATCAAATCAAACAAGGAGGGGTAAGTCTATCTCATTTTCTAGTGAAGACTTTAAACGTGCTGCAACGAAAATCTACGCTAAAGTAAATTACTGAATCTGCTAGCTCTTAGCTCCCATTTATCATACAATTGTTTCTGGTAATCTTATTTTCCAGAAGGAGTATATGATGAAACGATTGATTTGGCTAGGCTGTTTATCTTATTTCATTATCGGGCTTGCCCATGTTGTGCTGGGCTCTGTATTGCCCGTTGCGCTCGAGCATTATGGTAAAGCCTACAGCGAGGGCGGCACACTCATTTTCACACAGTTCGGCGGATTTCTAGTCGGAGTGCTGCTCTCGCCGTGGCTGAATCGGCATTTGGGCAAAAGAGGCGGACTGCTGCTGGCATTTGGCATGCTGTTTGCCGCTGAATTTATGTTTATGCTGCTGCCGCCTTGGGGCTGGCTGTATGCAATTGCCATCGTAGCCGGTTTTGGGTTTGGCATGATTGAAGCGGTAATCGGAACGATTATAATCGCAGCAGTCAAAAATCAAACGGCCGTCGCGATGAGCCGGCTTGAGGTATTTTTCGGCGTTGGCGCCATGGTCATGCCACTTATAGCAAGCGGCCTGATTTGGGCCAATTATTGGAAGCTGTCCTTTTTGGTCGTTTCTTTTTTTGCAATTTTGACTTTGTTCTTATGGGCAAAAGGCTCCTTCGGCGAGCTGGATGCGGTGCTGAAGAAGTCAGTCGCAGCCGCCGCAGCGGAACGGCAGCAAGCGAAGCGCGCAGGCAAGCCGCTTTATCAAGGCAAGGAATGGGTTATTTTTTCCTTATTTATTGTGTTTTTCTTCCTCTATGTAGGGACGGAGATGAGCCTTGCAAACTTTATGCCAGCCATTCTCATTGAGAAGCTAGGCATGAAGGAGGCAGGAGCAACGCTCAGTGTAACCTGCTTCTGGATTGCAATGGCTTTCGGTCGTATGTTCGCTGGCGTCATTGCCGAGAAAATCAAATACCGGGTGTACATTATGGCGAGCTGCGGGGCGACGGTGCTGCTGTTCATCTTATTTCCGTTTATGAACCAGGTATGGTCGGCGTTCGCGGTCATTTTGCTGCTGGGACTCGCCATGTCCGGCGTGTTCTCTATTGCGCTCGTCTTTTCGAGCAAGCTGCTTCCAGGGGCAGAGGAATCTACCCCTAGCTTTATGATTGCAGCAGGCGGTGTCGGCGGCGCCGTGCTTCCGCTAACGATGGGCTGGGGGCTTGATCATTTGGAGGTGAACCAGTCAGTATGGCTGCTGGCAGCCTTTTCCGCGGGCTTGATTGTTTTAAGTGTCATCGCCTTTCAACTGGACCGCAGGCAAATAAGCATGCGAGCTGGCGGAGGGTCTATAGGACGCCCTAAGCACGAAACATAAAAGGTTAACGAAACTGTAAATCGCCATAGGGCGATTTGCAGTTTTTTTGTGGCCTCAGCATGCTGAGGCCTGATTTTTGGCTGCGGGGTGAAGGAAGGAGGAGCGTTGTGTTTTGCCGAATGTATAGCAAGGGCGCCTGCTGGGCTTAGGAGAGATGATGAGGAAAGCGGCGAAGCAAATATATACTAGGCTGGCATATGATTATGCCGGCTAGCGACCGATATAAGAAATAAGAGTTTAAATATTATTTTTGAAAAAAAGAGGTGAGGGCATGTCTATTGCTCCAGTCAATCCAGTCTTTGAAGTAAAGCTTTCGCCTCTTGGAGATACGGCAATTATTGTCGAGCTCGGCTGCGCGATTGACCGCAAGACGCATGAGCGCGTGCAAGCACTCAGCTCTTATTTGCGGCGCGAGCCTTTTCCCGGTTTTATTGAGCTTGTACCAGCGTATGTAACGCTGACGATTTTTTATGATCCAATGAAGCTGCTGGCGCCGCTAGCTGAAAACAACTGGAATCCGCGGGCTGAAGCGGCTGCTTCCCCTTATGAATGGGTCTGCCAGCTGCTCTTGGACATGGTCAGCAAGCTGGAGGACGAGCAGGCTGCTGCTCCGCGAATCATAACCCTTCCCGTCTGCTACGGCGGAGAGCTGGGGCCGGATCTTGCAGCGGTTGCGGAGCATAGCGGACTTTCGGAAAGCGAAATCATCGCCATGCATGCGGCGCAGCCTTATCTCGTCCATATGGTCGGCTTTGCCCCTGGTTTTCCATATTTGGGAGGCTTGCCTGAGCAAATCGCTACGCCTCGGCGGAGCACGCCCCGCTTGCGGATTGAGCCAGGCAGCGTAGGCATCGGCGGCAAGCAGACTGGGGTCTATCCGATTGTCTCCCCTGGCGGCTGGCAAATTATCGGGCGAACGCCAGTGGCGCTGTTCCGCCCAGCGCATGAGCAGCCGAGTTTATTGCGGGCGGGAGATCAGGTTTATTTTGAGCCGATTAGCTATGAGGCGTTTATCGCATGGGAGGAGCAGGCATAATGGGCATTCGAATAAAACATGCCGGACTCCTCACGACCGTGCAGGATCGGGGACGTCATGGATATAGGCAGCAGGGCATTATTGCCGGAGGGGCGATGGATGATTTTGCGCTTCGCGCGGCTAATTTGCTCGTTGGTAACGATGCGGGAGCAGCGGTGCTGGAAGCTACGCTTATCGGCCCAAAGCTGATTTTTGAGCAGGATGCGTTAATTGCTATATGCGGGGGCAATTTGTCGCCTGCTGTGCAAGGAACAGCCGTTCCGCTGTGGCGGCCGGTGTACATAAAAGCAGGGAATGAGCTTTCGTTCGGAAATTGCGTCGCGGGCGCTCGCGCTTATATAGCAGCGGCTGGAGGCATTGATGTGCCGCTTGTTATGGGCAGCAGAAGCACGTACACACGTGCGGCTATAGGCGGCTTTGGAGGCCGGGCTTTAAAAGCGGGCGATGTGCTGGCGATTGGTGAAGGAGCCTCGGAAACGCTATATTATTGGGAGCAGGAAGCTGAAGACAGGCAGGATGCCGCGCCATTTTTTGCAACCAGCTGGTCGATTGGCTCAGAGGGACGTCCCTTTTATCGGAAAAACCCAGTCATTCGTTTTGTGCCGGGACGGCATTTTGATGCGTTTACCGAAGGGAGCAGGAAGCATTTTTTGCAGAGCGATTTTCGTATTTCGTCGCAATCGGATCGAATGGGCTATCGGCTGGAAGGGCCGCGTCTTAGTACAGTTGCAGCGCTTGAGCCTATTTCTGAGGCGGTATCCACGGGTACGATTCAGGTGCCTGCTGGCGGCAGCCCGATTATTTTGATGGCGGACCATCAGACGATTGGCGGCTATCCGAAAATCGCCCAAGTGGCGACGGTAGATTTGCCGCTGCTGGCGCAAGCGAAGCCGGGAGAGACGATTAGATTCAAGCAGATTACTAGGCAAAAATCGGAAGAGCTTTATATCAAGCACGAGCTTCAAATGCAGCGGCTTTCCATGTTTATTGAAATACGCTATAGAGAGGAGAGGTAGAAGAATGACGCTGGCTATCGATTTGAATTGTGATTTGGGCGAGCAATATGGCGTGTATGAGCTGGGGCAGGATGCTGAATTGCTGCCGCTCATTACATCGGCCAATATAGCTTGCGGCTTTCATGCTGGCGATCCGGGAACGATGAGACGGACAGTAAAGCTGGCGCTGAAAAATGGCGTTGCCATCGGCGCCCATCCTGGGCTGCCGGACTTAATCGGCTTCGGACGGCGTGAAATGGCGATTTCACCTGAGGAAGCGTATGACCTGACCGTGTATCAAATTAGCGCGCTGAATGGCTTCGTTGTGTCCGAAGGCGGCGTCATGCAGCATGTGAAGCCTCATGGCGCCTTATATAATATGGCGGCTAGGCGAGTGGAACTGGCTGAAGCGATTGCTGAGGCGGTGTACAGGGTGAATCCGGAGCTTATATTATATGGCTTGTCTGGCAGCAAATTGATTCATGCGGGGAAAAAGCGGGGTCTGCGCACCGCAAGCGAGGTATTCGCAGATCGTACCTACCAGCAAGACGGCTCGCTAACACCGCGCAGTCACGAAGGCGCGCTAATAGAGGAGCCGAATGAAGCGCTGAAGCAGCTCCTTCAGATGATAAGAGAAGGAGCTGTATGGTCGACGCAGGGCGTAAAGGTTCCGATTGCAGCGGATACGATATGTGTCCACGGTGATGGCGAGAAGGCGTTCTTGTTCGTCCAGCAGATTCGCAAGCTGCTGGAGTCGGAAGGAATTATCCTTTGTGCGCCGGGCTCCCATAAATCCAATTAATCCACTTTAGGGCTTCTCTATTTATTTTCGTTTCTTTAAATTTTCCATAATTTTGCGGCCTGTCGGCGTTTGGGCGAGACCGCCCTGCGCCGTTTCTCTATGCTTGCTCGGCATGGCGCTGCCGACCTCCAGCATGACGTTAATGACTTCATCGGAGGGAATGATGCTGCGGACGCCAGCCATTGCCATATCTGCTGCCGCTAAAGCGGTGACAGCACCAAAGCCGTTGCGTACAATGCAAGGAATTTCTACTAAACCGCCAACGGGATCGCAAATGAGCCCAAGCGAGTTTTTAAGGGCAAGCCCAACCGCGTGAACCGCTTGGTCTGTCGTGCCGCCTCGCAGCTCAACCATAGCTCCGGCCGCCATGCCGATCGCTGAACCGACCTCGGCTTGACAGCCGCCTTCCGCACCGGAAATAAAGGAATTATTCGCAATGACATAGCCAATCGCGCCTGCGCAAAATAAACCTCTAACCATATGCTCATCGCTCCACCCAAAGCGCTCCTGCGCGCTCACGAATACGCCAGGAATAATGCCGCATGAGCCTGCGGTCGGCGTTGCAATAATCCGGCCCATGGAAGCGTTGACCTCGGAAACGGCGAGGGCATAGGCCATTGCTCTGCTTGCCGGCTCCCCAGAGGAGGGAGCGTTATTAGCGGTGAAGGATTGCACGCGCTTAGCATCGCCCCCGGTAAGCCCGCTCTTGGATTGCGTATTAGCAGTTAGCCCTTTATGCACGGCCTCCTTCATAACTTGGTAATAGTCGGCCATTTGCCTAAAAATATGCTCCTCGGTTTGGCCGGACTCTGCGATTTCTTCCTCAAGCATAATTTGCGATATAGGCTTGGCTTGCTGCTGTCCCGCTGCGGCCAGCTCATGCAAAAACCGATATTTCATGCGGCTCAGCTCCTTAAGGTGAGATCAATGACAGAGCTTTTGATCATATGGGGCAGCTGCTGGATTTTGAGCTGCGTCGCTGCTGTTATTTTCGTATCGGCTTCAATAACGGTCATCGCTTCGCCATTCCTCGCTTTCCGATCCACATCCATGTAACCTATATTGACGCCATCCTCGCAGAGCACATGTGTGATGCCGGAGAGTACGCCGGGGAAATCGCCATGAAGAAGCACAAGGGTTGGAAACTCCCCCGTACACTGAACATCAAATCCATTCATCTGATGAATCATAATATTGCCCCCGCCGATAGATGCGCCGACAATTTCAGCGTATCGATCTCCTGCCCACAGCTCGACTCTGGCCGTATTCGGATGCGGAACATGTCCGACTCCCAGGCTGAAGTTGATTTCCACGCCAGATGACCAAGCATCTTTAAGCGAATGGCGAATTCGGGCATCATCTGTATCATAATCAAGCAAGCCTGCCGCGAGTGCGAGATCAGTGCCATGTCCTTGGTAGGTTTCGGCAAAAGAACCGTACAGCTTAATAGCAGCTTTGTTCGGAACCGTACCGAGCAATTGCCTTGCTACGCGGCCAATCCGGACGGCGCCTGCTGTATGCGAGCTGGAGGGGCCGACCATGGCAGGCCCGATTATAGAAAATACATTTTTAAAACGCATCGCTTTACCACCGTTCTGATCAGTAATCACTGCTACTTAGAGTAACGCAACACTACTTTTCATGTCAATATATATAACTTTAGTGTTCGTCATCTAGGTTTTTGCGTTATTAAACATAACATTATTGCCGTGGTGATTCGACTGGTTCGCTGGTGCTGCCGAGTGTCAAGAAGCTGCTGACATCTTATAAAGCTTATTCATTTGCCAGCTCGCTTATATCTATCGTATTTCTGATACGGAAAGAAAAAAAGTTGTAGCTGTGGAAAATGCTATGTTTATTTTTGTTGTAAATGCAACAAAAATAGTGTACTATTTTTTTAACTCATTTGAAAAATAATATAACCAAAAAATAAAAAAACTATTTTCTGCAGAGCAAGAAAAGACGGTTTGCCCTTTACAATAAGGGAAGCGCGAGAAATGATTGATCTAGTAACAGGAGGAAAAATAAAATGAGTATAAATATAAAAAAGTGCACAATTGAAGATGTAAGATTGCTTCAAGAAGTTAGTGTTGAAACATTTATTGAGACATTTAGCCATCAAAATTCGCCGGAAAATATGAAAGCCTACCTGGAAAAAGCATTTAACTTTAACCAATTAGAAAAAGAATTATGTAATAGCTCTTCGGAATTCTTTTTTATTTATTCTAATGAGGAAATTGCCGGGTATTTAAAGCAAAACACCGACGATGCTCAAACTGAAATAATGGGCAGCGATTCGCTTGAAATCGAGAGAATTTATATAAGGAACAAATTTCATAAGCAGGGGCTAGGCAAACATCTAATAAATAAAGCTGTGCATGTAGCGATAGAGCGGAACAAAGAGAAGATCTGGCTAGGGGTTTGGGAAAAAAATGAGGGCGCAATTGCCTTCTATAAAAAAATCGGCTTTGTTCAAACAGGGGCCCACTCTTTCTATATGGGTGATGAAGAACAAATAGATTTTATAATGACCAAATCGCTCCTATCCCATTTGTCTGAAAGGCCATTCAACTGACGGAAAACATCCCGCACGAATATAAATGCCTTTCCAAACAAGTGGAAATGCTATTATAATTTTAATAAGAATGAGGAAGATAGCATCATGATGCTTGCAGGAGGTTGGAAACTAGCATAAAGCGGCGGAAGAATTATTTTTTACTCGTAAAAAAGGGGGCGTTGGAATGGATTTACAACGTGTTTATTTGGATAGCATTCAATCACAGTTCCACTACTACAAGAAGCTTGCTGAAAAAGCAATGAATCAGGTCGAGCCGGAGCAGCTGTTTGTGCAGCCTAAAGAGGATGTAAACAGCATTGGCACGATCGTCAAGCATATGTGCGGCAATATTTTGTCCAGATGGACGGATTTTCTGACAGCAGACGGCGAGAAGGATTGGCGGGATCGCGACGCCGAGTTTGAAAATGACTGGGCGAATAAGGAAGAGCTGCTCGCAAGCTGGGACGAAGCATGGGCTTGTTTTTTTCAGGCGATAGATTCGCTCCAGCCAGAGCAGCTTGGCCAAATTATTTATATTCGCAACGAAGGGCATACCGTTTTGGAGGCGATCAACCGTCAGCTGGCGCATTACCCCTATCATATTGGGCAAATCGTTTACGCTGCAAAAGGGTTGAAGGAAAACGAGTGGAACAGCCTGTCCGTGCCAAGAAACGGCTCGAAGCAATACAATGCCGGAAAATTTGCCAAAGAGAAAGCGATCAAGCATTTTACCGATGAGGAACTAAAGCGGTTGGATGGAGATAGAGAAGGGGAAAATGTTTGAGAATTTGTTACACGCTGGTTATTATCTGCTTGCTGTTCATGAGCGCATGCAGCGGCGGCACGAATACGAATACTGGGAGCATTGAGCCTGAAGCTGATCCTATTTTGGCAAGCGCAGCGCCTAGTCTGTTCAGTCAGGATCATGCATTGGATATGAGTCAGGGTGATTCGGAATCGCCAATAGCAAGCGCCACGGATGACGGGGCTGAAGCAGCAGATTTCGAGTCACTCGTTCCAACTGGATGGAAGGTGCTGGAGATTTTTGAGGGAGAGCCTGAGCAAGCAGAAGGAGATTTGAACAACGATGGGCTTGTCGACATCGCCGCTGTGCTGGAGAAGGAAGACATCTCGCAAGAAGCGCCGGATCGCGCCATTATGGTTGCTTTTGGACAAGAGGATCATACATACAAGCGGTCTGTTATTGCAGAGCATGCGGTAATGAGCGCTAATGAAGGCGGCATTTACGGCGACCCGTTTGAAGGCTTGACGATTGAGAAGGGCGTTCTTGTTCTTCGTCATGTCGGCGGGAGCAACTGGAGATGGTACAATACGTATCGTTTTCGTTATCAGGATGAGGCCTGGTATTTGATTGGGGCCACAACGGGCTCGTATTTTACGGGCAATGAGCTTATAGATAATGCCGATGAGGATGATTATAATTTGCTGACAGGTGATTTCGTGAAAAAAACATGGGATGAAGAGGCTGGTAAGCAGGTGGTTGAGAGAGGAAATCGCGGCAAGAAGGCGCTTGTGAACATACAGAATTTTGATGTGCTGGCGGCAGAACCGCAATATTAGGTTGAGACGTATACGAGACCGTCAAAGTGCGCTTTGACGTTCTTTTTACGTTCAAGTGAGGGCGAAAATTTCCGAATGCATTACATATGCCTATACCACATAGTGACCTTCTGCATAGGCTGTTATCATTACAAAGTAACGAAGGAGCTTAATCCGGATGTCAAAAACCACTACAAAACCGGAATCGAATGAACCTTCAGCTGATGATCTCGCCTTATGGTCTGCTGTAATATTAGTGGTTGGCGATCTTTTTGGGCTATTTGCCGTTTTAAAAGCCAGAGCGGAGAAAGATGATAACTCCTGACGAGGTTTTGAACAATCCCGCTTTATATAGGGCTGATGAATATAATCATCTATTGAGGAGGAGTAAATAATGGCTAATGAACAAAAAATAACCTCTGACGATCTGTTTAAAATTTCTGCTTCGTTGTCGTTGATTGGTGATGGTTTGGCCTTGCTTGCTCTAAAAAAAGCGGAAGAGGAAAGCAATAACCAGAAAGCGATTTCCACAGCAATTAATCGCCTAATCCGAAAACGCCCCTGAATTTATAATTGAAGAGAGGGAACAATAAGCGAATGCATACAGGAAAAAAGCCTGTTTAAGCAGGCTTTTGGTTGTAATTTGATGATTTATTTGTTCTGTCAATAGGTGGTGAATGCCCTGCGTTTCCATTCATAAAGAAAAAAGTAGTATACTGTTATCGTCCTTAATTTTGCAATATGTTTACAAAGGGCAAGAGGTCACGATAGTAAGGAAGTGGTTGTGTTCTCTCTTTCAAAGTTGAATGTGCTTGCGCTTGCGAGCTTCGTTCTATTTATTTCAATTGGGCTATCCGTTCAAACTGAACTGGTGAGGATGCTGGATCAAGAGGTAATCCATTACATTCAATTGTTCCATGCTCCGATCTGGACAAGCATCATGAAGTTTCTATCTTTTATTGGGTCTGTGTACATCGTGTCTCTGTTAGCGGTTCCCATTACGCTTTTTTTGTTGCTTGTTTGGAAGAGCCGCAGGGAGACGATCGTGTTTTTAACAGCTGTAATTGGCTCCGCGCTGCTGAATCTTGGGCTAAAGCTATTGTTTCAACGTGCAAGGCCGAGTTTAAATGCGATTATTGTTGAAGCAGGCTACAGCTTTCCGAGCGGTCATTCCATGAGTGCGTTTACCTTTTATGGAATCGTTACATACTTATGCTGGCGTCATATTCCGTTAGAGCAGGCGAGGATATGGCTGCTTGCCTTCAGCTCGATTATGATTGCCAGCATAGGGATCAGCCGAATTTATTTAGGCGTGCATTATCCGAGTGATGTTGTAGGTGCTTATTTGATTAGCCTGGTTTGGCTCATTGTCGTCATTCAGTGCTCGCGATATTTCACTCGTGTAAAAGCTGCTTAAAGCGACCAAAAAGCACCCCAAAATAATAGGAAGCAGTATAGAAGACCGCCAAAGGGTTTGGATCATACGTCCAAATGCCACTCGGCGGTCTTCTTTGAAATTTAAGAATTTATCAGGTTCACACTTATAATCGGCTTATATTTCATCGCGAAACGGCTGTTACCGCCAGAGGACGGCTACAGCCGTTTACGCTTGAAATATAGGAAAGGATATGATTATTCCATCCATTCTCTATATTTCTACGCGAAACGGTAGCTTTGCCGCCAGAGGACGGCAACAGCCGTTTACGCTTGCGCTAGGTGGATTTTGTCGGATAAAGGGAGCCGTTGTCGAAGAAAATTCAAATACCAAGTTGACAGATAGGGATTGATATGGTAGTTTTGGTCTAAGGTTTGAACCTTAATGTTTTTCTGTTGATTTGGAGGGGTCAAATGCAGTTCGAAAAAGTATCCGCTAAAAAAGTTAGCGATTTTATTTTGGAGCAGCTAGAGGAAGCGATTATCCTTAAAGATTTTCTGGCGGAGGAGCAACTGCCAACGGAACGTGAGCTTGCAGCAGTATTCAAGGCTAGCAGACTTGCGGTCAGGGAAGCATTATCCGACCTTGAAGGCAAAGGGCTAATCGAGAAGCGGATTGGAGCCAAGGGCGGCACATTCGTTCTTCCTTTAACGATAAACTCGCACCAGAGAACACGCGAGGAGGTGCGCGGCGGCTGGGACGATATGCTGAAAGTATTCGAATATCGCTCCATTATAGAGCCGGAAGCGGCTTACCTTGCTGCTAAGCGGATAAGCACGGCAGAGCTCGAACTGCTGCGGGGTTTTATTGAAACGAGCATGGAGGAGGATTGCACGCGTGAAATGTTCCGTTCCTTGGACGTCAAATTTCACTTGTCGATTGCGAAAGCTTCCGGCAACGATTATTTCGAGAAGGCAGTCAGGAAAATTCGCACCAAAATTAATCCTGCACTGGATCTGATGCCCTATAACGAGAACGTCAGACGGACAAGTTATGACAAGCATATGCTGCTGCTCGAAGCGCTTCAAGCCGGCAATGGAAACGGCGCGAAAGAAGCGATGAATCAGCATATCGACGAAACCGTACATGCGATTTATGCGCGTGTCGTTGTCGAAGGAGACAGTTAACTGGTCAACCGGCACTGTAGGAGGGTGAACAAATTGAAATTAAATGAGCTTCTTGCTCTTGCAAATCAGCAGAAGGAACAACTAGTAGCATGGCGCAGAGATCTCCATCAATACCCTGAAACTGGATTTGAGGAAGTAAGAACTTCGGGAATCGTCGCCGAGCATTTGCGGCAGCTAGGCTTGGAGGTTCAGACGAATATTGGGAAAACAGGCGTTGTCGCACTGCTTCGCGGCGAAAAGCCTGGTCCCACCATCGCGCTTCGGGCAGATATGGATGCCTTGCCGATCGAGGATTTGAAGAGCGTTCCTTATAAATCGAAAATACCGGGAAAAGCACATTTATGCGGCCATGATGCTCATACGAGCATGCTTATGGGCGCAGCCCAGCTGCTAGCAGGTTTAGGGAAGCCGGTAAGCGGAAATATCAAATTTGTATTTCAGCCTGCCGAAGAAGGGCTTGCTGGAGCGAAAGCGATGATGGACGACGGTGTGCTGCAAAATCCCGCTGTGGACGTAATGGCAGGGCTTCATGTCTTTCCTGCGCTGCCGACAGGCTCCATTTCAGTAACGAAGGGAGTTGCCTTCGCTTCAGCGGACAGCATTAAGATCAAGGTGATCGGCAAAGGCGGTCACGCTGCCCGTCCTCATGAGGGAGTAGATGCGATTACGGTAGCGGCACAGGTGATATCAGCCTTGCAGCATGTAGCGAGCCGTCTGGTTGATCCGCTTGAGCCGGTGGTCGTGACCATTGGCAAAATCAACGGAGGCTACATGGGAGCAGCGATTGCGCCAGAAGTGGAGATGGTCGGCACAGTTAGGACACTGACACCGGCAGTACGCGATCGGATGCCGCAGCTGCTTGAGGACATCATTCGCGGCGTGACCTCATCCTTTGGCGCGGATTACGAATTGAACTACCAGATGGGCTATCCGGTTGTGCAAAACGATGAAGCGATGGTTGATTTTCTTACCTCGACAAGCGAGCAGGTACTCGGCGGGAAAAAATGGATTTATGTAAAGCCGTCGATGGGCGGCGAGGACTTTGCTTTTTATTCAGAGGCTGTGCCAAGCGTGTTTTTCCGCTTGGGGGTTGGAAGCGGAGAGGCATATACATCCTACCCGCTGCATCATCCCCAATTTGATTTGGATGAAGCTGCTCTCCCTTATGGAGCTGCAATGCTGTCGGCCCTTGCACTTAACTATTTGGCTGATCCGCAATTGTGAATGGCAAGGTGAAACTTATAAATTCTTATATTAGAACAAACAAACTAAAACGAATTTCAGGAGGCTGTGCGATTTGAAAAGATGGTATGTACAGGGCTTTGCAGCAATAATAGCGGTTATGCTGGTTGTTACAGGATGCGGCAATGCCGCAGAGACGAAAAATGAGACGCAAACGAATGGCGGGACGGCTAGCGCTCCAACTGGCGCAGACAAAACGACTTTAACGATCGCTAACTCGACGGATATCGAAAGCTTCGATACCCACAACAACAACAACACGATGAGCGAAGCGGTACTCGTCAATGTGTTTGATTATTTGCTGAAAAATGACGACGAGCAAAACAAAGTGCCCGTGCTTGCCACTTCGTGGGAGCAGGTCAATGATACAACATGGAGATTGAAGCTGCGCGAAGGCGTCAAGTTCCACAACGGCGATCCATTCACAGCGGCGGATGTAAAGTTCTCGCTTGAGCGTGTCGCAAAGGATACCACTTTGAAGCAAAACACCTATTACAAGCATATTAAAGAAGTCAATGTTATTGACGATTTTACGGTTGATATTATCACTGAAACGCCAGACCCGATTATGCTTAATCGTTTGTCCCGTATGGGTGCAGGCATCTTGCCTTCCAAATATATTGAGGAGAACGGCATGGAAGCTTTCTTGAAAGCTCCGGTAGGCACAGGCCCTTATAAATTTTCCAAATGGACGAAAGATGACCGCATTGAGCTGGTGAAAAATGCCGATTATTTCGGTGGAACGCCGAAATGGGAAAATGTTGTTTTCCGCTCCATTCCTGAAGCGTCCACTCGTGTATCCGAGCTGCTGACAGGCGGCGTTGATATTGCTGCTGGCGTTCCGGCAACGGACATTGCCCGTATTGACGGCGTCGATGGCCTGAGTGTAGAACAAGCGAAAATTCAGCGTGTGCTTCATATCATTATGCGCATGACGGAAGGTTCGATTACTGCTGATCCGAAGGTTCGCGAGGCGATTGATCTTGCGATCGACAATCAGGTTATTATCGACAGCATCGCTGGCGGCGCAGGCATTCCGACTAGAACGTCGGTTACCCCTGGCAACTTCGGTTCAGATCCGAGCTTGTATGATACGTTTGAGTACGACCAAGAGCGTGCGAGAGCTTTATTGAAAGAAGCTGGTTATGAAAATGGCGCGAAAGTATCGTTCTCAGCTTCCGTACAATACAAAGAGGTGGCCGAGGTCGTAGCAGCGATGCTTACGGATGTAGGCTTTGAAGTTAATTTGGAAATTTTGGAAGCCAGCAGCTTCAGCGAGAAGCTGAACTCGAAGAAGTTTAACGAGCTGTTCCTGCTGGGCGTAGGAAACTCCTTGTTTGATGCCTCGAACAATTACAATCGCTTCAAGAAAGAAAATGCCGCTGGTGAGACGGATTATAACAATCCAGAAGTAGAAGAGCTGCTGCAATCGGCGCTGCAAAACATGGATTTAGCTGACCGTGAGAAGCAATACCAGAAGGTTCAACAGCAATTTACAGTTGACCGTCCTACTATTTATTTGTATCAAATGAAAGGCATTTACGGCGTCGGAGCAGGCATCAGCTATAAGCCAAGGCTCGATGAAATGTATTATGCGGAAGACATTACGCTAAAATAGCATCAACTATAAAGGGGGGAATAGCGTTCTATTCCCTTCCTTTTGCTTTAATCTATTACAGGGAGAGGGGCCGTTCAGTGGGCAAATACTTGATCAAATCTTTGCTGCAAATGGTGCCGGTTCTATTTCTCATATCCGCCATCGTTTTTGTGCTTGTGCATGTGACGGGTGACCCGGTCAATCTGATGCTGCCGGAAACGGCAACAGCGGAGGATCGGGCCGTTCTGTCTGAGGCGCTGGGGCTGGACCGGCCTCTATATGTTCAATTCGGCCTATTTCTCTTTAATGCAATCCAGGGAGATTTCGGACATTCCTTCCATTACGGACAATCAGCTTTGCCGCTTGTGCTGGAAAGGTTGCCTGCAAGTTTCCAGCTTGCTGGAGCGGGAATGCTGATTGCAACGCTGATTGCGATTCCACTGGGCATTATTTCGGCGCTGAAGCGCAACACTTATTTGGATCTATTCATTTCAGGCTTGTCTGCGCTTGGCAAAGGGATGCCGAATTTCTGGACGGGCATTATGCTGATTTTATTATTTTCGGTCATATTAGGCATTTTCCCCGTTTCCGGTAAGGGCGGGCCGGAGCATCTTGTCCTTCCGGCCATAACGCTTGGAGCCGGCATTGCGGCGCAAATGACGAGGCTCATTCGAGCAAGCATGCTGGAGATTTTGAATCAGGAGTATATTCGTACGGCGAGAAGCAAGGGGCTGCTGGAGACGATCGTTATTTTCAAGCATGCGCTGCGCAATGGACTTATTCCCGTCGTTACAATCATGGGCCTGCAATTTACAAGCCTGATCGGCGGGACGCTCGTAACCGAGACCGTGTTCTCATGGCCGGGGCTTGGACAACTGCTCGTGTCGGCCGTCAATACGCATGATATGTCGATTGTACAGGCAGCCGTATTCGTCATTGCCATCATCGTATTGGTTGTGAATTTATTAACGGATATTGTATACCGGTATCTGGACCCACGCATTAAATACAGTTAAAGCCAGAGGTGAGGCAGATGTCGTTATTATCCAAATCGCAAGCGGATGGCTTGCTGGGCAAGCGGTCCGAGGAAACGGAAAGCCGGTGGCGGCAAGGCATAAAGTCGCTTTTGAAAAGCAAGACCGGTACGCTCGGTATTCTGATTGTACTCGCCGTGTGCATCATTGCTATTGGCGCGCCATTGTTTGCCACCCATGAGCCAGCGAAGATCAGCCCGGCGCAGCGGCTGCTTCCGCCGATGTGGCTGGAGGGCGGCACGCATGAGCATTTTCTGGGGACGGATAATTTGGGCAGAGATATTTGGAGCCGAATTGTTTATGGCTCGCAAGTATCTTTAATCGTCGGCATTGGTGCCGTTATGCTGTCAGGTGCAATCGGAGCGCTTCTGGGCTTGCTTGCAGGCTTTTATGGCAAATGGGTAAATGCCATTATTATGAGGGTCGCCGATGCCTTTATTGCTATTCCGGCGATTTTGTTTATGCTCGTTGTACTCGCCGTACTTGGACCGGGACTTGGAACGCTAATCTTCGTTATTGGCGTAACTAACTGGGTCTCCTATGCGCGGGTTGTCCGCGGGGAAGTGCTCAGCGTGAAGGAACGGGATTTTGTAAAAGCTGCGAGAGCGCTAGGCGCACGGAATGGGCGGATTATTTTCACCCATATTTTGCCGAATGTATTGTCATCCTTCATCATTATTTCCACGATGAGCGTGGCTACAACGATTATTATGGAAGCGTCACTTAGCTTTCTAGGGCTTGGCATTAAGCCGCCTGCCGTTTCCTGGGGCGGGATGCTGAGCGATGGTCGCCAATATTTGGCTACTAGCTGGTGGGTTGCTACTTTTCCGGGGCTTGCCATTACGATTACGGTTCTAGGCGTTATCTTTTTCGGAGATTGGCTTCGCGATATGCTGGACCCTCGCATGAAATCGAAGGAATAAGAAGGGAAATGAGGGAGCAATATGCCGACACCTTTGCTGGAAGTTAAACATTTGCAAACGAGTTTTAAAACGGACAAGGGCGTTATCCCTTCAGTGAACGGCGTTTCCTTCTCCGTCGAAGCGGGGGAAACGCTAGCTATAGTAGGGGAATCAGGCTGTGGAAAAAGCGTTACGTCGCTTTCCATTATGGGTCTTATCGCATCTCCAGGTACTATAACGGGCGGGGAAATTACATTCCAAGGGCGCGATCTGGTAAAGCTCTCTCGCAAGGAGCTGAGAAAGTTGCGCGGCAACGAAATGTCGATGATTTTTCAAGAGCCGATGACATCGCTTAATCCTGTATTTACAATTGGCAATCAGCTGGCGGAAGTATTCCGCGTCCACCAAGGCACAAGCAAAGCGGAGGCCAAGCAGAAAAGTATAGATATGCTGCAGCGTGTAGGCATAGCTAATGCTTCCAAGCTGGTTCGCCAATTTCCCCATCAGCTATCGGGAGGGATGCGGCAGCGGGTTATGATTGCGATGGCGCTCGCCTGTGAGCCGAAGCTGCTTATTGCTGATGAGCCGACAACGGCGCTGGATGTGACGATTCAGGCGCAAATTTTAGATTTAATTTCAAAGCTCAGCAAGGAACAGCAGACGGGCGTTATTTTAATTACGCATGATTTAGGCATTGTTGCGGAAATGGCGGATCGGGTCGTCGTTATGTATGCAGGGGAAGTTGTCGAAGAAGCATCGGTCATCGATCTCTTTGCTGCTCCGAAGCATCCCTATACAGTCGGTCTGCTCGGTTCTTTGCCAAGAATGGATGAGCAGAGGGAGCAGCTAGCGTCAATACCCGGCATGGTACCTAATTTGCTGGACATGCCAAGCGGTTGTCCTTTCCACCCTCGCTGCTCCTATGCAGGCAGCGAATGCATGGTCATAAAACCGGAGCTTGAGCGAGTTGGCAATGGTCATTATGCGAGATGCCTGAAAAGCGAGGAGGTGTCATGATGAACCAGAGTGGCTTTAATGCGGCGCCCCTGCTGGAAGTGAAAGATTTGCGAAAGCATTACCCCTTGAAGCGGGGCTTGTTTGCCCGAGGCAATGAGTATGTCCGAGCAGTAGATGGCCTCAATTTCACGATTAATCAAGGGGAAACACTGGGCATCGTCGGCGAATCCGGCTGCGGCAAATCAACAACGGGCGAGATGGTAGCGCAGCTGCTTGAGCCGTCGTCTGGCGAGATTTGGTTTGAGGGCAGGCGTCTTACGGGAATGAATGAGCAGGACATCCGACAGGTAAGGCGAGAGCTGCAAATTGTTTTCCAAGATCCATACGCCTCGCTGAATCCAAGAATGACCGTTAAAGATATCGTTGGTGAGCCGCTCAAAATTCATGGTCTGGCGAAAGGGCGCGAGCTGCAAAGCGAGGTAGTCCAGCTGCTGGAGACTGTGGGCCTTGGTGCCCATCAGTTGGACCGTTATCCCCATGAGTTCAGCGGCGGACAGCGCCAGCGAATCGGTATTGCAAGAGCGCTCGCGCTTAAGCCGAAGCTGATCGTCTGCGATGAGCCCGTATCGGCGCTGGATGTATCGATTCAAGCGCAAATTTTAAATTTGCTGAAATCGCTGCAGCAGCAGTTTTCACTCACTTATATTTTCATCGCCCACGGCTTGCCTTCCGTGAAGCATATTAGCGATCGCATTGCGGTCATGTATTTAGGGCGGATTGTGGAGCTTGCTGACCGTGACGACTTGTTTGCGCGGCCAAAGCATCCGTACACGCAGGCTTTGCTGTCGGCCGTTCCTGTACCTGATCCGACGATCCGCAAGGAGCGGATTGTGTTGTCTGGCGAACTTCCGAGCGCTGTTAATCCGCCGACTGGCTGTGCCTTTCATCCTCGCTGCCCTTATGTGCAGCCTATATGTAAAATTGAAGCGCCTGCCTTGGAACCTTCCGGCTCCAGACATATGGCGGCCTGCCATTTTCCGCTTAACTAGACTAAAGCTAAGATCAAGAGGAGGCGCTTATATGCCTGAGCCTAAACGCTTAATCGAGCCTGAGGATTTATACCATTACAGCTGGATCAGCGATCCGTCCATTCATCCGGTGACATCTTCAGTCGCTTATGTGTACAAAGAAATCGATCAAGATAAAAATGATTATAAGACGCATATCCGCGTCGTAACGATAGATGGCCAAGAGGATGCTTCATTAACGGATGGTTCCAAGGATTTCGCACCGAGCTGGTCGCCGGATGGGCTGAAGCTGGGCTTTCTGCGGGTGAACGAAAACGGCAAGCAGCTGTGGCTGGCAGATGTGAGCGCAGGTACTGCTGCCCAGCTTACTTCGGCAAAGCATGGCGTTGCTGCTTTCGTCTGGTCGCCAGATGGGAGCGCAATCGCCTATACGAGCCGAATAAGCGAGGAAGAGGCGCAGGGAAAGCTCACAAAGGAAGAAATCGTCAAGCAGGAAAGCCGCCGCGGCCGAAGCTACGAGCGGACGATTCCGAAAGCGGAAGGAGCAGGCTGGTGGGATGGCAGATACAGCCAGCTGTTTCGGGTTGAGGTAACGAGCGGAGAAGTGACGCAGCTTACGTCAGGCAGGTTTAATGTATCACAGCCCGTGTGGACGGAGGATGGGAGCAAGCTTGCTTTTTTAAGCAAAAAAATAGATGATCCCGAGCTTGACCCGGATTTAATCGCCTATCAGGATTTGTTTACAGTCAGGGCAGTTGGCGGAGAGCTTTGCCGGATTACGGATCGTTCACTGAGCATCAGCCAGTTCAGCTATTCGCCGGACGGCAGCATGATTGCGTTAATTGCCGAAGACCGCAAGTATGGCAGTGGCACTCAAAGCAACATTTATACAGTGCCAAGTAGCGGTGGAGCTCCTGTCGCATGGCAGGAGACGGATGTTCAGGTCGGCAATTATATTTTGAACGACATGCGCACGGCTGCGGTTATGCCCGGCCCGTTGTTTGCTAAGGATGGAACGAGTGTATTCGCATTAGGTACGCATCATGGACAAGCCCAGCTTTATTGGTTCAGAGAAGCTGGAGCACCGGAGCCGGTCTCATCGGGGGAACGCGACATTTACCAGCTAGAGGAAACCAGGGATGGCCGTTACTTTATTATGCTGTCTATGGATGCTCATGGATCAGGCGAGCTTTACCGTTTGGATCGACTGAGCGGAGAGGAGCTGCGGTTGACGTCATGGAATAAGGCGGCAATGGAGGAACTGGACATTAGCATTCCTGAGACGTTATGGTTCGATTCCACGGATGGCGACCGTATCCAAGGCTGGATGATGCGCCCGCCAGCACTCCCTCAAGGCGGAAAGGCGCCGCTGGTGCTCGTCATTCATGGCGGCCCGCATGCGATGTATGCGCCAACCTATAGCCATGAACTTCAAACGCTAGCTTCCGCAGGATACGCAGTTCTCTATGTAAATCCACGCGGAAGCTTCGGTTATGGCCAGCGCTTCGCGCAGAGCTGCCGAGGAGATTTCGGTGGCGGAGACTACCGCAATTTAATGGACGCCGTCGATGCGGCGCTTGAACGCTTTGATTTTATCGATCCTGAGCACTTGGGTGTCATGGGTGGAAGCTATGGAGGGCTAATGACCAACTGGATCATTTCCCAAAATAACCGTTTCCAAGCGGCTGTGTCACAGCGCTGCATCTCAAATTGGCTTTCCTTCTACGGGACAAGCGATATTGGCATTTCCTACACAGAAGGCATCGTAGGCGGGAACCCATGGGAGCAGCAGGGCTTGCTGTTGGAAAAATCGCCACTGACCTATGTGAGTCAAGTGAAGGCTCCGGTGCTTATTATGCATGGTGAGCAGGATTTTCGCTGTCCAGTCGGCCAATCTGACGAGTGGTACACCGCTCTTAAGCGGTTAGGCAAGCAAACGAAGCTCATTCGCTATCCAGGCTCTAATCACGCCTTTCTCAAAAACGGCAAGCCCTCTTATCGCGTGGAGGCACTCCGTGAAGTAAACGCTTGGCTGGGCAAGCATCTTGCCGCAACTGCTCAAACAGGGGGCGCGCCAGATGAAGCATAAAATGCAATTGCCGCTGCCGATTGCGTTGCTCATTGAAAACTGCCGGACTAGCGGCGAATCGGATGCGCATATTGCGGCTTGTATACGAAGCAAGGATTTCTCCTCCATTATCGATCGAACGGCAGAGCCTTCAATGGCATTCGTAGAGCGGGTCCAGCTTGCAGAGGAGCTGCATATTGATTTGGAGGAAGCTTTCCGCAGCGGCTATGAATTCGGTTTTTTGCATTTAAATGGTTTGAAGAAGCTGCTTCGTTTCCGCTTCGGCCTTCAAGCAGAGCGGGATTACAGAAGCGTGGACGATGGAGTGCGGGGTTTTGTACTGGATGAGCACGCAGCAAATGAGCTGCAAGCTCTTATCTATCGGCAGTGGCAGATCGTTCAGTATAGGGAAGCTGATGAAAGCGGGAGACGCTTGTTCTCCATTCATTTAAAGCAGGAAAATTATTAATAAAGTATGGAGGGAAGGGCAGCCGGATGGCTGCCTTTTTTTCTTTGGTACAGGTTAGTCTCTTCCCGCCTCATATAGCTTTTGCGCCAGCATGCGCGGCTCGGTTTTTGCGGTAGAAAAATGATCGCCATGCCCATAAATTAGTCGGAATAAGCCCAGTCTGCTCGACATGTGAGGATGCCAGCCATACATTTGATTATATTGCGGCATAACGTTGTCTACCGTGAAGTACAGATAGCTTCTGGGGGTAGTCAGGCTGTAAAATTTTTTGAGATCCAGCTTTTCATAAAATGGGCCAGCGGGCTCCGGTGTAATTTGGCTGTACACATGTTTGGCAAAACCGAGGCCTGCAAGATTGACGAAGGTTTCTCGAAAAAAGGGAAATGGCAGCATAATTGTATTATCCTTGGAGCTTTCTCTCAGCTGTTGAAAAAAGACCTGGGCAGCCGGCTGAAACTCGTCCGCGACCATTTCCCCGTCATTCAGCACGAAGGCATTGAAAAATACGAGCCGTTTCAGGCGGTCCGGAACAAGCTCTGCCACTTTTTGAACTAAAGAGCCGCCAAAGCTATGTCCCACTAGGACAATTTGCTGCAAATGATGGGCGATAATGAAATCTGCAATCGAGCGCGATAACATCCCGTGGGTCACGGCTTTGTTCGGATCCTTGCCGTGTCCGGGATACTCTGGCGTATACACGGTGTGGCCCATTTTGCGCAGCTCAGCAGCTGATTCGTCCCAAAAACTGGCATCCGCCCAAGAGCCGTGAATAAGCACAAAGGTAAGCGGCTGCTGTGGTTCGGCTGTTTGTACTTTCATATGCATCGCGGCATGATGAGGCTGGGCTTGCCAGCCATTCATCGGATACGTGCGATAAGGATCGCGATTATAGCTTGCATAAGTAGCATTCATCTTCATATCCCTCTCAGACTAAGATGCTCCACTATATGCCCAGACGTGTAAATAGGTTAATGCTCGGCAAGACTAGCTGCCTGTGAAAATGCGGCTAGCCAGCCGCTCACTTGGCTGGGACTGCAAGATGGGTATGGATATCGGCGATCATTAGCTTATATTCTTCGCTCGCTACAAGAGTGGCGATATAACGCTCCCATTCCTCAATCGTTGCTGCCCCCATAATCACTTTAATTTTAAACATCACCAGCTTATTGTTTAGATCGGCATATTTGCCTTGGCTCCAGAAGCTGTTAAGCTGAGGCAGCGTCGTGTCGGCATAAGAGGTTTTACGCCACTCGGCAACGGCAGCTTCATAAGTGCTCCTTACATTGGCAGGCAACGCTGCTACACTTTGATTGCCTTTCAGCATATCGGTTTGTCCGAACAGATGATTGATGGCAGAATAGTCCGCGGCACCAAGCTCGGCAATCGCTCCCCATTCGTTTTTCTCCGTCATTTCATA
This sequence comes from Paenibacillus sp. Leaf72, assembly GCF_001422685.1. NCBI lineage: Bacteria > Bacillati > Bacillota > Bacilli > Caryophanales > Paenibacillaceae > Paenibacillus > Paenibacillus sp. Leaf72. The sequence goes on from NZ_LMLV01000009.1 coordinate 40,650, forward strand.
GCCGCGATTCAGCCAGTTCAGCATCAGCCCAGGTTCGGTTCTCGTCATGGCGCTAATGATATACATCCCATTTCCCTCCAGCTTCCATGGGGCAATCGCTGGGCTTGCTGAAGTAGCTTGAATGCCGGAAAGCGGCACCCACACCGCTTGTCCAGCAGAAAGCTGGGCTGCTTCGGTGACGCTCATGGCAGCAAGGCCAGTGAGATTTTCACTCAAGCGGTCTTGCGTCTGTTCCCCAGTTCTAACGGCGAATTCTTTGTCCACCAGCCCATCGCGGTAAGCGTGAGCGAGCCATTTCAGCGCCTGTGCTTGTTCAGGCGCAGCGGCATGATCAATCAGCTTGCCGTCTTTCATGGAGAAACGGTCAGGGCTTCCTGTAAAAGCTTGCTCGACCCAAGTTAGCGTACCTAGTCCGGCGGCAAAGGTATAGCCCGATAATCCGATTGTATCCTGTTTGCCATTGCCATCCGGATCGTTAAACGTAAATTGCTTTAATACCTCATATAGTTCATCCATCGTTTTGGGCTGGGCTAAATTCAGCTTATCCAGCCAATCCTGCCTAATGGCTGGGAAGGGCGCGTCATGCTGATCGCCAGGGCGGGCAATGCCATAAAGCTTGCCATTAATGACTCGGCCGCCCAAGGCGTTATTGCCCGCAAGCGCCTTTAACCGCGGATAAGCATCCAGCTGCTTCGTCAAATCAACCGCAAGGCTCTCCAGCAGCTCATCGTTGTACTGGTACGGATCTTCAAGCAGCATGATAGAAGCGGGATCACCCGCAGCGAACAGGACGGTTGTTTTTTCCTTATAAAATTCCGGATCAGCCAATTGCAGCCGCACATCGACATTCATATTTTCCTGCATATATTTAAGCAGCGGCATAGGTGAGGCTACCGTGCCGTCATTTGGCTTTGTCATCACGCTAAATTGCGGGAGAGCATGCGGATCGCTCACAAATGCCGTTCGATGGAAGGCGTCCCAGGTGACGCTGAGGCCAGATGCTTCTGCAACGAGCCTCAGCGGCAGCCAAATCATTTTTTTGTCCAAATAAGGGGCTGTTTTCAAATGGTTTATCCGTTTGCCACCGATCTCCATTTCCTTGCGATCCGCCCAAAATACGAGCCCCAGCTTGCTCGGATGTTCGGCGGTTAACCGCTTCTCACCAGCATGCCAGGTGAGCTTGTAGCCGTATCCTTCCAGAACGGCTTTTCCGGGAACCATTATTGTTCCTTCTATCATTCGCGGAGGAAAAGGAAGGCTGACAGTCGTATTTTGAAAAGAGACGGAAACTTGCGAGCGCGCCGTATTATTTTCAGAAGCGGTATCGTCCGTCCATGGGCTGGACATGCTGGCAGAAACGTCAGACACAGCGGTGAATGCGGTTACAGTGGCGACTAACGTCAGACCAGCAAGCTTGGTTACGTGCAAGAAACGTCGTTTCATAAGTTATCCTCACTTTCAGTTTAAATAATTCCAATAATTACTAGACGTAATTTAGGCCAAAAGGTTACCGTTTTATTCAAATAATTGGCCATAAAAGCGGAATAATTCGGATTAGTCGGTTGGAATCCCGTCCAATAAAATTTATAATGGAAGGGACAAGGCAAGCGCCTCTATACATGTAGGAGGAAATGAATGATGGAAAGAGCGAAGGAGCTGTTCCTTCTGCATTTCGGCAGCTTTATGAGCATGCGCCAGGCAGGCGTTTATGAAGCGTACAAGCAGTTCGAGATTGATAGGGAAGTAGAAATCGAGTGGTATAACGAATGTATAGACAGCTGCACGAATCAATTGTCGATTCGAGACTGGGATGCGGCTGCATCGCTGCTGGTCATTGTGAAGGTACACAATAATGAGCAAATCATAAAAAATGTGGTCGCCTTCGTTACGAAGCAATTAATGAGTGCGGACAGCATCGTCAAGCTGATGTACGCCGAGCATATCATTGAAATGATTAAGGCGATGCGCCAAACGATTTCCGATTCCGTCCGCTTTGAGGCTTATGAAGCAGTGCTTCATTTGCTAGAGGATATTATGAAAAAGCCGCTGGTCGTTGATCCGGGGCATGAGCTGTCCCTTTTTCAGCTGAGAGACAAGAGGTCGCTTAACAATCGCGCGCAAATCAGCATCGATACGATCAAAAACGATGGTTACTGGAAGGAATAACAGCTTTAAGGCATGTGCAATGAAAAATAATACGAATTTATAATTCGTCTCAACTTTGGGGGAATCACATTGAAATTCAGACCTTGTATAGATATGCATGATGGAAAAGTGAAGCAAATTGTGGGCGAGACGCTCAGTACGGACAATCATGCGGTCGTGGAAAATTTCGTTTCCAGCCATCATTCCGTTTATTATGCCGAAATGTTCAAGAAGGACGAGCTCGTTGGTGGGCATGTCATTATGCTGGGAGGCGGCAACGAAGAGGAAGCGGTTCGCGCCCTTCAGGCGTATCCGGGCGGCTTGCAAATTGGCGGAGGCATTAATGCAGGCAATGCCCAGCACTACCTTGCGCAAGGCGCTTCGCATGTCATTGTGACCTCTTACATTTTCAGCAATGGGCAGCTTAATAAAGACAATCTGGAGACGATCGTCGCTGAAGTTGGCAAAGACAGATTAGTCATTGATTTGAGCTGCAAAGAGCGTGACGGCAAGTGGTATGTGGTGACGAACCAATGGACGCAGTTCAGTGATTTTGAAGTGAATGAAGCTAACATTCGCATGCTGGAGCAATTTTGCGATGAGTTTCTCATTCATGCCGTTGATGTGGAAGGCAAGCAGAGCGGCATCCAGCAAAGCTTGGTGAAGGCATTGGCGCAATGGGTGACAATCCCTTGTACTTATGCGGGGGGCGCTCGTTCGCTGGCTGACCTAGAGCTGTTCGAGAGCCTATCTGGCGGCAAGCTGGATATTACAATCGGCAGCGCATTGGATATTTATGGTGGTGCCTTGCCTTACGAGCAGGTTGTTGCTTATTGCCAAAGCTAGTATGCAATCAATGACAGGAGGAGAATGAAAATGTGCCGAAACATTAAGCCTTTGTTTAATTTTGACCCTCCAGCAACGGAATATGAAATTATGGCAGCCTCGCTGCAATTTGTCCGCAAAATATCCGGCTATAACGCACCCTCGAAAGCGAATGAAGAAGCCTTCCGCATCGCTGTTGCAGAAGTGGCGGCTGCGGCAGAGAAGCTGATGAGTTCGCTTGTGACGAATGCCGAGCCGCGCAATCGTGAAATCGAGATGGAGCGCGCCCGCGCCAAATCGGCCAAACGTTTTGGTACAAGCAACGAATAAAAGCATAAATCAGCAGGAGATTGGGGGATGAGACTTGTACCTCGATCTCTTTTTTTAAAATATAGAGAAAGGATATGATGTTCCCATCTTTTCTCTATATTTCTACGCGAAACGGTGGCTTTGCCGCCAGAGGACGGCGACAGCCGTTTACGCTTGTGATAAGGGAAGGGGCTGGGGGTTCGCGTATGAAGTGGAAGGTTGTCGCTAATGGGAACAGTTATTTAGTTTGCCGTAAAACGTGGCACTCGCCTTTATGGATGGGAATTGTCAAGAAAGACATTCGCAGCATCACGATTAATAATCGCTCCTTTTCAGTTGAGGTATTTGCCGACTGTTCGACGTCCCAGCTTGCGCATAAGCTTCTAATGCTTGCGGAACGGCCGTAGGCTGGCCGCATTTGAGATCATCCGTAAAGATGATTATAATGAAAGTAAGTTCGCGATTGTTTTACAAATGTGCTTTACACAATTATCCAAATGAAAAGGGGAATTTACATATGTATCCTACACAGCAGCAATTAGAAAATTATGCGGCACTGGCCGTTAGAACGGGCGTCAATGTCCAACAAGGACAGACGGTTGTCCTGATGACGCCAATAAGCGCAGCTCCGCTGGCTCGGCTGATTGCCATGAAGGCTTATGAAGCAGGAGCGAAGCATGTACAAGTGGAGTATAACGATGAGGAGCTAGCTCGCATTAAGTATAAGCTGGCGCCAGAAGAGGCTTTTGGCGAATACCCAATGTGGCGCGCCAAGGCGTGGGAAGGGTATGTGGAGCAAGGGGCGGCGTTTATTACTATTTATTCGCCGAATCCTGATCTGCTCACGGGAGTGGATGCCAATCGGGTGGCGACAGCAACGAAAGCCGCATCGACTGCGCTCAGCGGCTATCGCGGTGCACTGATGAATCATTCGAACGCATGGACGCTTATTTCCTACGCGACACCAGAGTGGGCAGCTAAAGTGTTCCCGGATGTATCGCCGGAGGAGGCGGTGCAGAAGCTGTGGGAAAGAATTATTGAGGCGACACGCATTGGCCTGGAAAACCCGATTCAGGCTTGGAGCGAGCATAATGCCAAGCTGCTGCAAGTGGTGGAGCTGCTTAATGGCAAGCGTTATCGTCAGCTGCGCTATCAGGCGCCGGGTACGGACTTAACGATAGATTTGCCGGAAGGCCACATTTGGCTAGGCGGAGCAAAGGCGAATGCCAAAGGCGTGCTGTTCAATCCGAATATGCCTACTGAGGAAGTATTTACGATGCCGCATAAGGATGGCGTGAATGGCACGGTTCGCAGCACAAAACCGCTCAATTACAACGGCCAGGTTATTGACGGCTTCTCCTTGACGTTCAAGGATGGCAAGGTGACGGAATATTCGGCTGAGAAGGGCTATGAGGCGTTATCGCATTTGGTCGGAACGGATGAAGGGGCGGCGAAGCTCGGTGAAGTGGCGCTTGTGCCACATAACTCGCCCATTTCCAATTCTAATGTTATTTTCTTTAATACCCTCTATGATGAAAATGCTTCCTGCCATTTGGCGCTGGGGCAGGCTTATCCGGTTAATCTTAGCGGCGGCACGACCATGTCACCGGAAGAATTGCTTGCACATGGAGCGAATCGCAGCTTGGTGCATGAAGATTTTATGATCGGTTCAGCTGAGATGAACATTGACGGCATCACGCAGGATGGATCGGCAGAGCCTATTTTCCGGGGTGGCAACTGGGCAATTTAAATGTCTAAAGCAAAAGGAGCGGTCCTGGTGAGGGCCTGAGGGCCACTCCTTTTTTCTTAAACGCTTGTCTTAATAAAGTTTTTTTAAAAAAGCCAACCTCTTGACTCGTGTAATCATTTCAGTTATTGTAATGTAAATTATAAAGCTTTTATCATAAACATCATGCAATAGCGTTGACCAAGAAAGAAGCGCTCCAGCTTCGCTGTCCAGAGAAGAAACCCACCGGCTGCAAGGTTTCTCGCTGCGAACGAGCCTTCTCCTGCCTTGCGAGCTGTGACGGGAATTCAACCGTTGCCGGTACATGCCGTTATCATGTTTGAGGATCGCCAGGCTTGCTGTTGGCTTTGTGGTCAAACTAGGGTGGTATCACGACACATTCGTCCCTGACGATGTGTCTTTTTTGTTTTTTCATACTAAATGATGGTCGAAAAAAGGGGAGTGCGGCTCATGCGCCAAAGTCAATTATTGCTTCATACTTTACGAGATTCACCTGCGGACGCCGAGGTGATGAGCCATCAGCTGATGCTGCGCGCCGGATACATTCGCCAGCTTGCTGCGGGAATTTATACGTATTTGCCGCTTGGAAGGCGTGTGCTGCGCAAAGTAGAGACGATTGTGCGGGAGGAAATGGACAGGGAAGAAGCTCAGGAGCTGCTTATGCCTGCGATGCAGCCGGCTGATTTATGGCAGAAATCCGGGCGCTACACCGCCTACGGCCCAGAGCTGACTCGATTGAAGGACCGCCACGAGCGTGAATTTGTATTAGGACCAACACATGAGGAGGTTATTACTTCCTTAGTAAGCAACGAAATCAGCTCTTACCGGAGGCTGCCCGTCACCTTGTATCAAATTCAGACGAAGTTCCGGGATGAGCGGCGTCCGCGCTTCGGCCTGCTGCGCAGCCGGGAATTTCTAATGAAGGATGCTTATTCCTTTGATACCGATTGGGAGGGACTGGACGCTTCCTATTGGAAAATGTACCGTGCTTATGAACGAATTTTCAATCGTTGCGGCGTTAATTTCCGTGCAGTGGAGGCGGATGCTGGAGCCATCGGAGGAGAAGGCGGCACGCATGAGTTTATGGCGCTTGCGGATATTGGCGAAGATACGATTGCGGTGTGCGACAGCTGCGCTTATGCTGCCAATTTAGAAAAGGCGGAGTCGGCGGCAGCGTCGTTTGAGGCGAAGCGAGAAGCCGAGACTACGAATAGCGAGCAGCCAGTGGAAAAATTTCATACCCCTAATATGAAGACGATTGATGAATTGGTTCAACAATTGGACGTTAAAGCAGCTGATATCATCAAGACCCTAATTTGTCTCGTCGATGATCGCTTAGTTGCAGTTCTCATTCGAGGCGATCATGAAATGAACGATATTAAAGTGAAAAATGCGCTTGACGCCGAAAACGCAGCTATTGCCGATGCCGATACCATTCAGCGGCTGACAGGAGCGCCTGTAGGTTTTATTGGCCCGATCGGTCTCGATCTTCCATTGCTCATTGATGATGCGGTTATGAAAATGACGGCTGCCATCGCCGGGGCGAATGAACGGGACTACCACCATCGTCACATCGTTCCTGCGCGGGATTTCGCTCCCCAGCATATTGGCGACTTCCGGAGCGCGGCCGAAGGAGACGGCTGTCCGCGCTGTGACGAAGGGAAGCTGCAATTTTTCCGCGGCATTGAAGTGGGGCATGTGTTCAAGCTGGGCACCAAATACAGCGAAAAGCTTGGCGCTGTTTTTCTCGATCAAGCAGGCAAAAGCATGCCGATGATTATGGGCTGCTACGGGATTGGCGTATCGCGCATGTTATCCGCTGCGATAGAACAGCATCATGATGCGGCAGGAATAGTATGGCCGCTGGCACTTGCTCCGTACCACGTACATCTGATTCCGATATCCGTGAAGGATGAAACGCATATGAAGGTAGCCCAGCAGCTTTACAATGAGCTGCAAAGCAGCGGGGTGGAAGTATTGCTTGATGACCGGGAAGAGCGGCCAGGCATAAAATTCAAGGATTCGGATCTGATCGGCATTCCACTGCGAGTGGTTATTGGCAAAGACGCGGAGCAGGGGAAAGTTGAATTTGTTCAGCGCAAGGGCAATCAGAAAGAGCTCATCACGATCGAAGAGGCTGGCGAACGCATTCGCCAAATGGTATCGGAGAAATAGTAAGATAAGACTTTTAACGGATGTAACTAACCTGAGCAGCTGAATGTATGTTTATTAAAATATAAGCTGCGTCATTAAAGAGCATTCTCGCAAATGAGAATGCTCTTTTTTACGCTGCCTAAAACTAAGTGATGCGAAAAAATACGTTCAAACTATTTTCCTATCATAAAAGTGTTTTAAAATGCAACTAATTAGTCGAATTTTCTGAGTTTATTAAAATAACTGTTGCTAAAAAGGTCATATTGATTTACACTCACTAATGTAAACGCTTCGCATTATACGGATGAAAAGTTTGGGAGGATACGAGATGCCACGAGATGCCACTAGCAATTGAGGGAATTTATCCCGCATTATTGACTCCTTTTACAAAAGATGAAGAGGTAAATGAGGCTGCATTAAAACAGCTTGTCAATCGATTGATTGTTGCAAAAGTGAACGGTATCTTCGCATTAGGAACGAATGGGGAATTTCATGTTCTGTCCCGCGAGGAAAAATTAAACATAACCAAAATCGTTGTCGAGGAAACGCAGGCCGTGTACCAGTCATGGTGGGCAGCGGTGGAAACAGCACACGCGAGGTCATTGAGCTTTCGCAAGCGATGGAGAAGCTTGGTGTCGATGCGCTGTCGGTTATAACGCCATATTTTATTCCGCCAACGCAGGAGGAAGCTGAAGAGCATTACCGTAAAGTAGCGGAGGCTGTATCGATTCTGGTCGTGCTGTACAATATCCCGTCGCAAACAGGATTTTCCCTTGCGCTTGAGACGGTGGGGCGTTTGGCTAAACTGCCGAATATCGCCGGCATTAAGGATAGTAGTGGGGATTTTAGCAACATTGAGCAATATATAGCGCATACACGCGGCGAGCATTTTTCCGTTATTGCGGGTACTGACTCGCTTATTTTGAAAACGCTTCAAGCTGGCGGTAGTGGTGCTGTCGCTGCAACGGCGAATTTGCTCCCGGAAACGGTTGTTGCGATTTATAACAACTGGAAAGCTGGTGTTCCGGTCGGCCCTGCCAGAGCGCCGATTCAAGAGCCGACAGGCGAAGCGTTCAAGCAGATTGAAACAGCCGTTCAATTTTATAAAACGAATCAGGAGGGATAACGAATGCTGAATGTTTATCACTTTCAGACAGCAGACCGTATCATTGCCGGTGCGAACACCTTGTCGCAGCTGAAGGAGCATTTGCCTGCTGTTCATCCTCGCATTCAGCGCGCCTTGATTGTTACGCAGCCAACGGTTCAGCGCAAGGGCTACTCTGGCGTCATCGAGCAGCAGTTAACGGAGCAAGGCATCGCCTTTGACGTATGCACAGCGATTTTACCAGAGCCGACGGTGCAAAACATAGAAGAAACGTTCGCGGCATATCACGGTAATCACTATGAAATCATCATCGGCCTTGGCGGCGGCAGCGTGCTGGACGCGGCTAAAATTTTATCGGTGCTGATGACGAATGAGCAAAAAATCGCTGACATGCTTGGCACAAATGTAGTGGCTAAGTCAGGAGTGGCCACCGTATTGATCCCGACGACATCTGGCACGGGCTCAGAAGTGACGCCGAATGCGATCGTTACTTTCCCTGATCAGGAGCTGAAAATCGGAATTGTCAGCCCTTATCTGCTGCCGAAGCTTGTTATTCTTGATCCGGTTCTGACGCTGGAGCTGCCGAAGCCGATAACGGCTGCAACAGGCATGGATGCGTTCACGCATGCGCTGGAATCTTTTATTTCGAACAAAGCTAATTATTTCAGTGACATGTTCGCTTTGGAGTCCATCCGTCTCATATCTTCAAGCATTATTGAAGCTTACGAGAATGGTTCGTCACTAGAGGCGCGTGAGAAAATGCTGCTTGGTTCAACGTATGGCGGAATGGCGCTTACGGCAGCGGGAACGGCGGCGGTTCATGCGCTCGCTTATCCGCTTGGCGGCAAATATGGCATTCCTCATGGCGTCGCCAATTCGATGCTGCTGCCTGGTGTGATGGCGTTTAATATGGATCATTGTGTAGATCGGCTCCATCTCGTTGCTGGGCCAATGAGCATTGAGACAGAAGGGCTTTCGCCAGAGGCAGCAGCATACCGTGTCATCGAGAAAATTCGCGAGTGGACAGAGAAGCTGGAAATACCGCAGGATTTAACCGCCTATGGCGTACAGGAGGAAAATGTCGAGGCCTTAGCGCAAGCTGCTTCGCAGGTTACGAGACTGTTAAACAACAACCCGAAGGTGCTAAGCCTGGACGATATGAAAATGATTTATCGCAGCCTGATTGTGAAATAAGGGAGGATTACCGTGAAAATTGCGATTGTCGCCGACGATTTGACGGGCGCATGCGATTGCGGAGGGCAGCTGGTGCGTTATGGCATGCGCGTATCGGTTCGAATTAATCCGGTTATGGCGGAGGAGCCGCATTATGATGCTGTTGTATTCAACACGGTAAGCCGCTCCTTGCCTGCGAATGAAGCTTCGTCAATCGTCAAACAGATTAGCCAATATATTAATGAGCAGCCCTTTGACCTGATTTATAAAAAAATAGATAGCACGCTTCGTGGAAATATCGGTGCTGAGCTAAATGCGATGTCCGATGTCATTCAGCCGGACTTTACGATTATCGCCCCAGGTTATCCGCAGAACGGTCGGCAAATTATTGAACGTATTCATCATTTGAATGGCAAGCTGCTGCATGAGACCGAGGTAAGCCGTGATCCGAAGACGTCGGTGCTCCAGTCCGATGTGGTAGAGCTGGTAGCTAGCCAGACGGGACGGGCAGTTGCCCATCTTTCCGTATCAGATATTGACCAAGGAAAGGCGCATCTAGCTGACAGGCTTAAAGCATGCAAAATACAAAATATGACCTATATTGTCGCAGATTCAGTTACAGAGGGGGATTTGGAGAGGCTGGCGAATGCATTGGCGCAGCTGTCCTATAAATTTGTCTGGGTTGGCTCAGCTGGCCTGATGAACCATCTTCCGAAAGCATATGCTGTGGCTGAAAATGACAAGCCGCTGCATATGCCGCTGCCAGTTAGTTATGATCCCGTTCTGCTCGTCGTAGGCAGCGTGAGCAAGATGGGGCGCGAGCAGCTGCGCAATTTAATGAATCAGAATCTGGCAGTGCAAATCATTGCCCGTTCCGAGAAGCTGCTCGCTGACGAGGCTGGTAAGCAGGGGGAATTGGATCGCGTCATCGACGAGGCGAATCGTGCTTTGGCAGACGGTCGCGATACCGTTATCGTCGCCTCAGACAATATCGCCGACACACAAGCGGCAGGCCAATGGCTAGGCATGACACCGATCCAAATTAGCGATGCCATTTCTGCCGCTCTTGGCAGCATAACCGTTAAGCTTTTCGACAAGCTAGCAATCCATAAGCTGTTTTTGACAGGCGGCGATACCGCTTATCAGGTGTTGGAGCAGCTTGGCATAACGGCGGTCGAGCTTATGGAGGAGCTGGAGCCGGGCGTGCTGCTAGGCAAATATGAAGCTCGCGGCCTTTATATGGTGACGAAGGCTGGAAATTTTGGTTCAGATCGAACGATGGAGCATGTCATCAAAAAATTGCATGGAGGCGAATGGACATGAGCAAGCCGATTATCGGTATTACAATGGGGGATGCCGCTGGCGTCGGTCCGGAAATTATTGTGAAGGCGCTGCAGCATGAGGAAGTGCTGAATAAATGCCGCCCAGTCGTAATCGGTGATGCGAAGAGCATGCAGAGGGCTATCGAACAAACCGGTGCAGCATTTACGGTTCACACGGTAAGCAGCACAGCGGAATGCGAATTTAAGCCAGGCGTCATTGACTGCTTTGATCTAAATTTGCTGCCAGCGGATTTAAAGCAGGGCGAAGTATCGGCGGTTGCGGGTGATGCTGCATTCCAGTTTATTCAAAAAGCGGTTGAGCTGGCGCAGGCCGGCGAGCTGCAAGGCGTATGTACCGCTCCATTGAATAAAGAAGCGCTGCACAAGGGCGGACATTTGTACCCGGGGCATACGGAAATTTTCGCCGAGCTGACCGATACGCAAAATTATTCGATGATGCTGTCGTCGCCGAAGCTGAAGGTGATTCATCTCACGACGCATGTCGGGCTGAGAAAAGCGATTGACAATATAACGCCAGAGAGAACGCTCACCGTTCTTCGCCTCGCTCATGCTACGTTGACTAGAGCGGGCTATGACCGTCCGCGGATTGCGGTATGCGGCATAAATCCGCATGCGGGGGAGAATGGCTTGTTTGGTGAAGGGGAAGAGGAAGAAAAGCTTATTCCCGGCATTCGTCAAGCGATTGAAGAGGGCATTAACGCAAGCGGTCCTTATCCGGCCGATACGCTGTTTTACCGGGCGGTGCGCGGAGACTTTGATATCGTCATTGCCTGCTACCATGATCAAGGCCATGTGCCGATCAAAGTGCTGGGGCTGGAGGAAGGCGTCAACATTACGGTTGGCTTAAAAGGCGGATTTATCCGCACTTCTGTGGATCACGGCACGGCCTTTGATATCGCAGGGAAAAATATAGCCGATGAGAGAAGCATGCTTGCCGCCCTTGCATCTGCTGTCGAGCTGTCGCCGAAATAAGCGCGGCCCTTGCCAATGAGCTTGAGAGAAGGGATGATCGGCTTCGTTCGGTCCCCTTCGAGTTGAAATGTAAGCGTCATCCTGCATAATGATGGTATCCGAAGCTGAATTTTGCTGACAGCCTTTATTGCGCTTTTCTCCACACCGTTCATTATCCAGGCCATTACTTCCACAAAAGATGCGAAGGCGGCTAAACGCGCTACGATTTATGCTGGACTGCTGTTTCTGCTGCTTGCTGTTGCTGTAGCGATCATCGGCGTTTGCGCGCGCTATTTGTACCCGGATATAGATCCGCTTTATGCGTTCCCGGTGTTTATGCAGCATATGCACCCGATTCTCAGTGCCATTGTCGCTACATCGCTGGTCGCTTCAATTTTTGTCGGGGTTTCCACTGTAGCTTTATCTACAACACTAGGCACAACGGTATGGTATTTACTGGATGGTCCATTCGGCATTGATAATATGTATATTGCAGTCGTCGCGCCTTACATTGTTGTGGTTATTGACCGCTGGATCAGCAAAGCTGCAGCTGGGTCGAATAAATAAGCTTACATGAATTCAAACTTATATTGCTTTTAGGAGGGTTATTGCCAATGAGTGAACAACATTCTGCTTTCCACCATGAAATGACAGCAACACCGGGAGAACCGTATCGCTCCGATGCTTATATTCCATCCCATCAGGTGCAAAATCATGCTTCCTTTCTTCATATTTTAGATAATGGCGATGTGCTCTGCGTCTGGTTTGCAGGAACACAGGAAGGCATTCCGGACATCTCCATTTATTTGTCCCGACTAAATAAAGGAGCAACGGCTTGGACGGAGCCGGTCAAGCTATCGGATGATCCGACACGCTCAGAGCAAAACCCGGTATTGTTTTCCCTCCCAGACGGCAAGCTGTGGCTGCTCTATACCGCGCAAAAATCTGGCAATCAGGATACGGCGATCATTAGACGCCGCATATCGGACGATAATGGCTATACGTGGAGCGACATTGATACGCTGTTCGATACGCCAGGCATCTTTATCAGACAGCCAATTACGGTGTTGGACAATGGCGATTGGCTGCTGCCGATCTGGTACTGCTGCACGAATCCGGGCGAGAAATGGACAGGGAACAAAGATGGGAGCGCCGTGAAAATTTCGTCCGATCAAGGGAAAACATGGGAGGAAGTAACGGTGCCGGGCAGTGTTGGCTGCGTGCATATGAATATCGAGAAGCTGGATGATGGCACGCTTCTTGCGCTCTATCGCAGCCGCTGGGCGGATTATATTTATAGAAGCGCTTCGGCAGATCACGGCAGAACGTGGAGCGAGCCTGTGCCGACATCGCTGCCTAACAACAATTCCTCCATTCAATTCACGAAGCTTGCGAATGGCGATTTGGCGCTAGTATACAATCATAAAAGCGCAAGTGATTCAATGGAGCGCCGTGCTTCGCTGTACGATGAAATAGAAGACGAGGAAGCGGATGAACTGGAGGCTGCAGCGCCTATCCTGACAGAGATTCCTTCCGGCGAGGAACGGCAAGCATTTTGGGGCGCACCTCGTGCGCCAATGACGCTGGCAATTTCCAAGGATAATGGCTTGACTTGGCCGATTAAACGCAATATTGAAGTGGGCGATGGGTATGCGATGACGAACAATTCCAAGGAGCGTCTAAATCGTGAATATTCGTATCCGACGATAAAGCAATCGAAGGATGGCAAGCTTCATATCGCTTACACTTATTTCCGGCAAGCGATTAAATACGTTGTTCTAACTGAGCCTTATATTGCGGAATAAAGGCAAACGAATCAGAGCTGCTATGAAATATGGCATAAGACAGAGGGTAGCAAGCTGTGTTATTGAGGCAGCCGTAAGTCATTTCGGCAAAATTGACAATCTCGTCAATAATGCTGGCATCAATAACCGCAGCTCTATGATTGAGATGGGGATTGATGACTGGCAGGAGGTAATGGATGTCAATTTAAACAGCACATTATACTTTTGCCGGGCTGCATTGCCGTATTATTCCTCGCTTCGTCCATGTCTGATTTTATTACCGGCGAAGCGATCAATTTAAATGGCGGTACGTATCTGAATTAACCGGACGAAACAAACAACCGACCTCAAAGGTCGGTTGTTTGTTTACACTTACAGATCGTTTGACTTGCTTTCCTCTCCATATAGCTCATTGAGATGCTCAATATGAGACATTCCCCATTCATTCATGGCCTGCAATAAAGGCGCCATTCTCATGCCGTATTCCGTAATGGAGTATTCGACCTTAGGGGGGATTTGCAAATAAATTTCACGATGAACGATGTCATGATATTCTAATTCCCGCAATTGGGAGGTAAGCATTTTTTTGGTGATGTCCGGCAATGATTTTTGCAATTCGCTGAATCTCATCGTACCTTGCGAAAAAAGCTGATATAAAATAATAGGCTTCCATTTGCCAACTAAAATTTCTAAAGCCGTTTCCACTTTGCATTCCTCAGGCATTTGATCGTTTTCCCCTTTCGTTTCCTATGGTATCTTTTTGTATACTAGGTTTAATTAAAGTTCCTACTTCTAATAAATAACTCTAGAGCTTATTATACATCTATGATTTAAACATACTCAAGGAGGAATCGTTACAGTGAAATGGCTTGTGCGAATATTGCAAGGACTGCTAGTGCTTGGATTTTTAATGTTTGGGTTTATGAAGGTTAGTGGAGATCCTACCCAAGTGGAAGCCTTTAATGACATTTATGGATATGGCACAGCGTTCATGTACGTTGTGGGGATTGTTGAGATTTTGGGGGCTGTCGGGTTATTGATTGGTTATTGGAGAAATAAGCTGATTCCTATTTTTAGCGGAGTATTAGCGGTTGTAATGGCTGGAGCTGTATTTACACATTTAAAGGCAGGCCAAGGCTTTGAAGTAGCAGGCATGCCATTGATTTTGCTGGTTTTAGCTTTGATCGTGCTTTTTGGCCAAATAAAGCTGCTTGCCAATAACAGACAATAAGGAGGCGAAAAAGCATGCTGCCATCCCTTTTTATTTGCCACGGCTCACCGTTGTCCGCGATGGCTGAATCGGATTACACCCGGTTTTTATCCGATATTGGGAAAAAGTATAAACCGCAAGCGATCGTGCTGTTCAGTGCCCACTGGGAGGAGCGGAATACGACGATTTCGTTCGCTGAGGGGACATTAAACACGATCTATGATTTTTATGGCTTTCCGGATGAATTGTATCAATTGACTTATCCTGCCCCAGGTTCGCCTGAGCTGGCTGCAAAATTAGAAGATCGTTTTAGACGAAATGGCATAACGGTTGATAGGGATGATGAACGGGGATTAGATCACGGCTCTTGGATTTTCCTAAGATACATGTATCCAGAGGCAAATATTCCAATTGTGACGATATCGGTAAACCCTTTTCTATCTGCGAATGAACAGCTCCAAATAGGCGAAGCGCTTAAAGGCTTGGGCGAGGAAAATATTTTGGTTATTGGCAGCGGAACGACCGTCCACAATTTTAATGAAATCAAAATGAATCAAGCGTATCCTGAAGCGTGGGCGGTTGAATTTGATGATTGGATAGCGGATAAGATCGTTCAACGCGACATAGCCGCATTTTTGCAATATGAAACATTAGCGCCACATGCCAAGCGGGCTG
The DNA here is from genome assembly GCF_001422685.1 of Paenibacillus sp. Leaf72. Classification (NCBI taxonomy): domain Bacteria; kingdom Bacillati; phylum Bacillota; class Bacilli; order Caryophanales; family Paenibacillaceae; genus Paenibacillus; species Paenibacillus sp. Leaf72. The sequence continues at coordinate 56,071 of NZ_LMLV01000009.1, forward strand.
TCCCGAGAGCGGAGCATTTCGTTCCGATCCTTCATGCTTTAGGAAGCTCGTCTGGGGTGGAACAGCCCAAAATCATCTACAGAGGATATGAAATGGGAACCTTCAGCCATATATGCTTTGAGATGTAAGATGAAAAATACAAACGCGAAAGCTCGCAAGGCGCGATAGATGTTTAAATAGCGGTAGTCTAGGACGGTATTGACTTGTCCAAGGCTGCCGCTATTTTTTATTGCTAAAATAGTTCTAGTATTTTAATGATAGATAAAGTGACACTAAATTCGTTGTTGACAGTGAAAAAGGGTGGTGCTATTATAATTAAAACCTTTAATGTTAGATAAGTTAACATTAAATTATAAAAGCGTTATTCTTGTATAAGCCCATTAATAAGGGATGGGCGTTTCTACAGGCAACCGTGAATTGCCCCAGGCTACAAGAGACTGAAAGCGACGCATTTTTCCTGTTTAGCGATGCCCTAGGGCTGATCGCAGCAGGGAAATGAAGCTGAAGTCTCTTAAGTCTGGGTTTTTTGAAATATAAGAGCTTATAAGTTTCACACTTAGGGCGACAATAGAGAAATTTAAGGGAGAGAAGCATATGAGCCTCACAAACACCAGACTTTCCGATTCCATTGCTAATGCCAGAACAGTCAAAATTCAGAAACCAAATGATACCTTTTATGACTTTAAACTATATCCGTTCGGCGAGCGGGGAACCTATATCGCTCCAGAGCTTATCAATGAAATTACCGATAATTTGGCGGTGAGCATCGAGGACCATTTTCACAATTACGATTATATCGTATCGCCAGAGCCTGGTGGCCACACATGGGGGATGCTTGCGGCGTATAAGCTGCTGAAGCCGATTAACATTTTAAGGCTGAGCACGGATTTGTATAAAGATATTCATCTGGAGGCCAAGCGCGAAACGGCATACAACGAAAATCGCATTTGCTTTGACGGCTTTCAGAAAGGTGATCGTGTTCTGCTCGTTGATGATGTAATCAGCTCCGGTGCAACGATCCGCTCGATTGCTGTGCAGATGGAAGAGATGGGGGTAAAGCTTGTCGGCGTGCAGGCGATCATTGCCAAAGGCGAGCATTACCGCAAGCTGGAGGAAGACTTGAACGTTCCGGTGCGCATTCTTAGCCAGGTTTAAATGCAAAAAACGACAAACATAGCCCATATACGCTTAAGTCAAAGCGGTTAACTACGATAAAGAGGTGGACAATATGACGATTATGGAGCAAAACACAAGGACGGCAGCTAAAAAAAGAGAAGAGAGCGAGCTGCCGCGGAACTGTACCTTTTCTGCTGAGGATTGGCATGTATTGGCGCAATATTGGTATCCGATCGCGATTGCAAGCGAGATTGCAGATAAGCCGGTGGCGGTAACCCTGCTGGATATGAAGCTTGTCTGCTACCGCAGCAGCGACCGGGTCGTCGTCGCCCGTGACCTTTGCTTTCACCGCGGAGCCCCGCTCAGCAAGGGCTGGATTGAAAATGGCGAAATCGTATGCCCGTATCACGGTTTCCGCTACAATTGCGAAGGCAAATGCACGGCGGTGCCTGCGCATCCCGATTCGCGCATCTCGCCTAAACTAAAGCTCATCACGTATCCGGCCGTAGAACGTTACGGCTTGATCTGGACGTCACTGATGTCCTTGGAGGAAAATATTCCGCCGTTCCCCGGCTGGGAAGATCCCGATTACTTGAACGTTTTGCCGCCGAGCTTTGATATTGCCGGCTCTGCTGGCCGCCAAATGGAAGGTTTCTTGGACGTATCGCATTTTGCATATGTGCATACGGAAACGTTCGGCGACCGCAACAACACCGAGGTGCCGCAATATAAGGTGAAGCGGGAAGGACAGGAGCTGCTTGCGGAATATTGGAGCACGGTCAGCAACTATGGCAAGGGACAGGAGAATCCGGCTCCTGATGACTTTATGTGGCTGCGCGAATTCCGCGTGTTTCCGCCATTCGCTGCATCGCTCACCGTTTATTTTCCTGATGAGGGGAGATTGAATATTTTAAACTGCGCATCTCCAGTATCGGCCCGATATACAAGACTTTTCTGCCCAATATCGCGTAATTTCGATAAGAACGCTCCGATTCAAGATACGATAGATTTTAACTTAAAGGTGTTCCAAGAGGATGCTGAAATGGTCGAAGCGCAGACGCCGGAGGATTTGCCGCTTGATCTTCAAGCTGAGGCCCATATTCCGGCTGACCGTACCTCTATCGCTTATCGCCAGCTGTTGACAGAGCTGGGTTTAGGCAAAAACTACACGTCCTAATTCATTTGTATGAACGAATCTAATATTGCGCGGGATATAAGAGCTGGCCTCCGGGGCCGGCTCTTTTCCTGTTTTATGGCGAGTTCATTTGCGATTTAATAAGGCTGTGACGAGAGCTAAAGTGTCGTTGAAGACATACTGCGCAAATCTTACGGCATCAAAGCTTTTTAACCTTCGTGCTGTTTAGCTTTCTCATCGCCTCTTCGATTGCAATTAATTTTAACTTTCTCCCGATTTACTTCAAGGAAGCAGGCTTTAATAAAGGCTGGATAGGAACAGCTTACAGCATTGCCGCCATTATTGAAGTGCCGATGTTCTGGTTTGCGGTTAAGCTGCATAGACGCTTTGGCTTAATTCCGATGATGATGCTGGCAGCCTTATGCTATAGCGTGAAATGTCTCGTTATGGCTTTCTCCACTCAAGTGGGGTTGGTGCTTGCTGTGTAGCTGTTTGATGGCATAGCCTTTGCGTTCATGGCAAGCGCCTCGGTTGAGGTGATTAACAGCTACGCGAAAGCGACGTATCAGACCTTGTTTGTGGCGCTCACTTCCGGCATTGGAGGAATTATCGGCAGTGCCTTGGGCGGCGTGGTCATTTCACATTGGGGTGTCAATAAGCTGTATTTGCTTATGTTCAGCTTATGCTTTATTGCGTTGGCCGGTTTTACGGCAAGGCGCAAGCAGTTGGAGCCCCGCCCAGACAGGCCGGTAAAGCTAGAAGGAGAAGCGATTCTTTCCTGAAAATAAAGCAGATATCCAGAAGCATCTCCTCTCGCCCTCGGGTCTATTTCTTGGGAGCCGAAATCATAGCTTTCAGGTTGTCTTCTTGGTACTTGTCCATACCAGAGAAAACGGCAGTATAATAAATATTGTCCTGCTTCCACAAGTAATAAGGCATGGTGGGTGATACGTAGATTTGGTTCTGGTCATTATAAGCCGAAATTTCGACGCCATTAATCTCCAGTTTCCGAGTGAGCGTGAGCTTAGATGTGTCGAAAAGCGGCTCCTTGCTCTGATAAAGCGAGAAAGTATCCTCTATATTATAGGTTGAGGAATCGTACGATGCTCGATAGGTCGTCCATAGAGCGTCGGTCGCTTGTTTAAACGCATACTCAGTATTCTGATCGCCGGCCCTAAGTAATATTGAACCGCTCAGCTTAAGCCCCGGCAATTCCAAAGGAATTTTCACCGTAAAGTCAAGAATGTTTTCCGCCGCAAGCAAATCCTTTCCATCATAAAGGGGAAACGAATTTCCAGCTCCGTCGTAGCGGACATGCTGAACTTTCTGCGGTAAAACAAAGGATTTCACCATTTTTGCGAGCTCTTCTTGCGAAAAATACTCGCTATAATAATCGATTGCGTACCATATATTGTCATCCTGCCAGTAGAAGCTTGTGCCCGTTTCTGGCCTTTGTTTGTCGCGTCTCTTATCCGTGAATAAAGTGCCTTTGACATCGCCGATCGTCATAGTTTCCTGTCGGTACTGAGGAGTCTCGTTTGCACTTTGGGGATAGTGAGCCGCCCCCCGTAATTGATTGTGCTCCAACAAATTGCCATTTCCCATAGAAGCTTTGACTTCTATAATTTGTTTGTTTTTTTTGCCAAAGTTAGATACAAAAGTAATGGATGCTACATCAATAAGATCGTCATCGTTGGCGCTGGTGAAATTTTTATAATATAATACATTCTCGAACTGATAACCTTCAGGAAGATAATCCGGTATTTTAAAGTTATATTTCGGAAAATCGAGTGCCCGATCGAGACTATGAAACCATCTGAATGAATCGTTGTATATAGGATATAGATCCAAACTAGGGTTTGCTGCTTGGGCAACCATATCGAGCTCGGTACCATTCTCTGAATCCGACGCATTGGTGAGCAAGATGGCGCTCAAGGCAATAACCAAGAGAATAGCGGCGGCCGAGAGCTTGTACGAACCTTTTTTAAACTTGGTAATCATTATCATTCTCCGTTTTGCTTCATTTTTGTTGTCCCCAAAATACGATAGGTTGACCTGAGAAGAGGGGGGATGGGCAAATAAACGCGACAGCATAAGTAAGGTTCTGCCATAGGACAAAGCTTCACGCTCGCCCAGCGCTTCAAGAACACGAGCGTCGCAGGCCACCTCCTGATCGGCTTTCATCTTTCTTACGGAAAGCCACACCAAAGGGTTGTACCAATGCATCCCTACGGAAAGAGCCCACAGGGAGTTGAACCATAAGTCCTTGCGTTTGTAGTGAATGAGTTCATGCATCAGGATATGCGTTAGCTGGTTTGAATCGGCGATCGTGCTGATATCCTCGGGCAAATAAATCCGCGGCTTCCATAAACCATAAAGACAAGGGCTGCGAAGATGGCTAGTTTCATAGACGTATACTCTTTTTTTAATGTTCAGCTTCTGTTTGCATGCCTCAAGAGCCATGAGTACTTCAGCATCCTCAATTTTCACTGAGTTTCCGACTGTTTTTCTGAAAATCAGCGCGCTAAACAGATAATATCCACCCAAGCATAGAAGCCCTATAAGCCATACCAGCGAGCCAATCGATAGCCAGGTCATTCCATCTGTGCTTTCTGGAATATGGTCTTGAGAAGAACGTGTGGCGACTGAAGTTCCTGTTTCGTCTGCTTGGTTCGTGATGAACTCGGGAGGCTGCTTTTTTATATCCATATAATTGGATTGAATTTCCAAGTTGGAACCGATCTTAGTAAAGGGAGTGAGCTGCTTACTCTTCTGATCTGAATTCCATTCCAGCGGGAACGTTTGCGGCAGCACATTAAACAAGCTTAACTGACTCTGTGGAGCAATGGGAACCAGCAGCTTAATTAACACAAGAAACCACAATATATGGATAACTCTAGGTTTAAGGTGCTTTTGGAACAGCTTCCGAATCAAGAGTAATATTAATAGAATTACCGTCGATGCGGCTGACGCAGTGAACAGAAGAGAAAAGACCGTTTCCAGATACTTCATAGCTTCTTCTTGTTCTCCAAAATTTGTTGAAGTTCCTCAATATCTTTATCCGATAGTGTCTCTTCTTCGAGAAATTTCGCGCACATTATCCCTACTGCTCCTTTATAAACTCTATTCAGAAATGAACGATTCTCGGCCTTTAAGTATTCATCATGCGAAACCAGCGGATAGTAGAGGTAGTTCCGGCCGGACTTTTCGAATCGAATCGCTTTTTTCTTGTGAAGCCTATTCAGGAAGGTCTTAATCGTCTGATCCGACCAATGCATTTGTTGGGTTAGTTTGAAAATAATCTCACTGGCGGACAAAGGCTCCTTTTGCCAGAGTAGCTTCATCACTTCGCTTTCGGCCTCGGTAATGTGTGGGGACTCGTGCATCGTATTCACCCTTCTTGATTTTATTCGTTTACACTTGTAAACGATATTTAAAGTTTACAAGTGTAAACGAAACGTGTCAAGCTTAAATCGTGATCCCCGTATATTTTCTTTCGTCAGAAAAATAAGGGAAATATGTGAGCGGAGCTTGCATTTAGCGCCTATTTGAAGGACAATGGCTTCATTGTTCTGGAAGCGATTGCATTAAAGCAAGAGACTGAGCTGGTTAAAGCAGCAATGCTTTTTGAAGTGCAGCAGCTAAGGAGCTATTTTCAGACGTGGTCGGTTTCTGATAAGCATTTTGGTCTCATACATTATGATTCCGATGAGGAGATGTTGCCTGGCTGCCAAGGCTTTAAACAGCGTGTACAGCTACGCTCGTGTAAGGAGGGCGATAGCGGAAACGTGGGACAATGAGTCGGAGTGGATGGTGCAGCTGCGTAGCAGATTGGAGCAGTCGCTTAAGGAAGCGGAAGCTTCCTTCGGGAAAGAAATTAAATAGAGGGAGCTGGGAGCATGAACATTTTAATTACAGGTGCAGGGCGAGGACTTGGCTACGAGTTGACGAGTGAGGCGCTGGAGCGCGGACATGCGGTTGTGGCGGGAGTTCGATCACCTAATGAGACTAATGAAAAGCTATCGGCACTTACTGAGAAGTATGGTGAGCGGCTGTCGATTGTGGAGCTGGATGTCACGAATGAGGAAGGCATTGCAGCGCTCGCTTCACAATTGAAGGAGCAGAACGTGAGCCTTGGAGCAATCATTAATAATGCAGCGATTCTCAATTCTCGAAATACACACATCGAACAGCTGGATTTTAAGGAAGTTGCGCTGACGATGGATATTAATGTATATGGGCCTATGCGTGTCGTGAAGCATTTGCTGCCTTTATTAACGGAGAAGGACGCTGCCATTTTTAATATTTCTTCTGAAGCGGGCAGCATCACGCATGCTTATCCAGGCGATTATCCTTATGCGATATCCAAAACAGCGCTCAATATGTTCACGCAGCAGCTTCATGTATATTTGCAAAAGCGGGGCATTCAGGTGCTCAGTATTCATCCTGGCTGGATGCGGACGGATATGGGCGGTGGAGAAGCGCCGCTGGATGCGAGCCACAGCGCTCGCGGCATTATTGGGCTATTGGAGCAGCGCCGCACGCCGGACAGCCGCTTTATGTTCGTTGATCATGAAGGTAATGCAATGCCGATTTAAAAAGTCGGAATTAGTTGTTGACAAATAACGGCTTTCCGCTATACTAGCATTAATTATTTGGTATGCGTAACTGGCGAAAACGCAGAGCACTGCGGGGGAGCGCATATGTCATAGCAGCCGTTCGCCTGGGCAAAGTATTTGGTCATCTGACCAAATACTTTTCTATTTTAAGGAGAGGTCGAATTGAAGCAGACGAGAAATGTAGCGGTGTTAGTTTATGAGAGAGTGGATACACTTGATTTTGCTGGTCCGTTTGATATATTCGCCATCTCGAGCGGCAAGGATAGGGATTTTAACGTATACACGGTTGGAGAGACGAAGGAAGCTTTGCATACGCTTAGCGGAATTGCGATTACACCAGCGCATAGCTTCGACGATTGTCCTATGCCTGATATATTAATCGTTCCTGGTGGCATGGGATCGCGTACGGAGATTCATAATGAGAAGCTTACGAGCTGGATTCGCCAAACGGCACAGCATGCTGAACTTATTTTATCTGTATGTACAGGTGCGCTGCTGCTGGCCAAAGCGAATTTGCTGGATGGACTCCAGATTACAACGAATCGCCGGGCACTTGATCTGCTGCGTGAGCTTGCGCCTTCCAGTGTGACGATTGTTGAGAACGTGCGCTATGTGGATAACGGAAAAATCGTCATGTCCGCAGGAGTGACGGCTGGCATGGATGCTGCACTTTATGTCGTGGCAAGGCTGCACGGTCAGGAGCGGGCTGAGCAAACAGCAGCTACTATTGAATATGATTGGCATGAAGAGAAAGTACAAAACAGCCTCCACTTGGCAGTGTCTGCATCGAAAGCCGAGCTTGAAATTAAACGCGCCGCATCTGATGATCTGGAAGCGATGCTTCGTTTATACAAGGAAGCAGCCCGCTGGATATATGAGGCGAAAGGCTTGCGCCAGTGGAGCGAGGATTCTTTTACAATGGAATATTTAGAGAAATTCATTAGGGAAAAAGAAGTGTTCGTCGCTTACTTGCGGGGCGAGCTTGCGGGCTGTTTTTCGGTCGAGTGGGGCTACGAGCCGATCTGGGGAGAGCATTTTCATACGGATGCCGGTTATGTGCATCGGCTGGCTGTATCTCGCAGTTTCAAAGGGCAAGGTCTTGGCGGTCAAGTGCTTGCGTGGTCGGAAGCATATATTCGCGGGCGTGGAAAAACCTGGATGCGCCTTGATTGCATGGCGGAAAATCCGTCGCTTAACGCTTTTTATGTTAGCCAAGGCTTGAGCTTATGCGGCAGATACGATGCAGAGGGCTGGAGCGCAAATTTATATGAGAAAAAGCTGTAACCGCCTATGAAGGGGAACTGCTATAGCATCCACCGGAGGGTGAGTTGTTATAGGTTCACAAAAAGGAAGCGCTGGACTTGCCAATACAAGACTGGTTCAAGCAGCGCTTCCCCTTATTTTTTAATTCCGCTGTAAGAAATTTCTTTTTACCAAGCACGAAGGTTTTATGCATTCCCTGATGGCTGCTTTGCCTCGGTTAAGTAATATAGAAAGGCAAGTACCGGCAGAGCGATACCGATCAGGGAAGCTAAAGCCCATCCCCCATAAGCATAGGCCCATCCTCCCAAAAAAGACCCCACGGCTCCGCCGATGAAGAAAATAGCCATGAATAGGCCATTAAGGCGTCCGCGCATCTCACTGCCTAGCGAATAGATAACGCGCTGGCCCAACACAAGATTTCCTGACACCCCCATATCCAAAACGATAGCAGCAACCAGCAGTAACGTCAAAGCGGCGAAAGAATCCCCTCGGACGAGATAGGCTGTCAAAAAAGCAAGGGCAGAAACGGCAATCGCGATGCCGCTCAGCAATTTAGTCAAACCACGATCAGCCAATCTGCCGGCAATAGGCGCCGCTACGGCTCCTGCTACACCAGCGAGAGCGAATAAAGCGATGCCTTGCTGCGTCAAATGAAAATATTCGGTTAAACGCAGTGGAATGACGGTCCAAAACAAACTAAAGGAGCCAAATAAACAAGCTTGATAAAAGGCGCGGCGGCGCAAAATAGGCGTTGCTTTCAAAAGCGAGCCTAAAGAACGGATCAATGCCCCATATTGGAGGGACGGTGTTGGTTTCCGCTGTGGAAGCGCACGGGATAGAACAATTGCGAGCAATATGATCACGATAGCAGATAAAATAAATACCGCCCGCCATCCCCAATATTCCGTTATGAGGCTGGCTAATGGCCGAGCAAACATAATGCCTAGCAGCAGACCGCTCATTACATTGCCTACAACACGACCGCGCTGTTCATCCGCTGCAAGGAAAGTGGCATAGGGGACAAGAATTTGCGCAGCAACCGAGCCTATTCCTATAAATAAAGCGGAGATGAGGAAGGTGGCTGTATTAGGGGCGAATATCGTTCCGATTAGCGCGATAATGACGACAACTAGTGAGGCGGTAACCAATCGGCGGTTTTCGATCAAATCACTGAGTGGGACGATAAATAATAAACCGACCACATAGCCTACTTGAGTTAGCGTTACAATTAGTCCTGCTGCTCCTAAGGGTATTCCGATGGAGGAACTGATCGGCCCGATTAACGTCTGGGCATAATAAAGATTAGCTACAATAAGACCGCAAGCAGCGGCTAAAAGAAACATAAGCCAGTTCGGAATGGATTTCTCCTTGGACTGTAAGTTGTTCATAACATCATGCCTTCTTTCTGCTCAAATGGGTGGTGCGAATCCTTTTTTTAATTATGGCTATATTATATACTAAACGTACAGTATTTAAAATGTTTTTTTTCAACGCGCCCAAAATTTTATATAATATAAAGAAAGTCCACAAAAGGAGCTATGACCATTGAATATAAAAAGAGGGCGACCTCGCAACGTTGAAGCGGAGCGTGCTATTTTAACGGCCTCCTACAACTTGCTGCTTGAAATCGGATTTGGCGGCGTTACCGTTGAGAAAATTGCCGAGCAGGCACAGGTGAGCAAAGCGACGATCTACAAATGGTGGCCTAATAAAGGTGCCGTTGTAATGGCTGGTTTTATGTATGCCATCACTGCAAGGCTGCCAATACCGGATACGGGCGCTGTATATGAAGATATTTTGCTTCATGCGACTAATTTATCCCGATTTTTAACGAGCCGTGAAGGAGAGGTGATTACGGAAATTATCGGAGAGGGGCAATTTGATGCGAAGCTTGCTGCTGCATTGCGGGAGGAGTATGTCCGTCCTCGCCGATTGGAAGCAAGGCAGCTGCTCATGCGAGGGGTAGAGCGGGGGGAACTGAAACGGGAGCTAGATATTGAATTGAGTATTGATTTGCTTTATGGGCCGATTTTTTATCGCTTGTTAGTTACAGGAGACGGGCTGGAGGAAAGCGTGATTAAGCAATTAATAACGGGCGCTTTCGAAGGAATGAAGCAAGAGAGGGGACAATAAACTGCCGATACCATAGCCGTATATTTGCGTTGTACCCTCTGAAGAAACCGTCAATACGATGATGAGTGACACGTATGGTGATACGGGAAATCCGATGCAAATTATTAAAAGCCTGCTTTAAGCTGTCAGTTTCATCTAAACTGCTTGCGATATTGGCCAGGCGTCTGGCCGACTCTTTTCTTGAAAAGCGCATTAAACGAATCAATGTGGCTATAGCCGACCATTTCGGCAATTGTACTAATTTTAAGCTGTGTTAAGCGTAAATGCTCACAGCTTTTTTGTATGCGCAGTTGGTTCAAATAGTTGCCAAACGTTTGTCCGGTGTGCTGGAGAAATAGACGCTGTAAATGCCGAATGCTCCAGCCGGATCTTGTGGCCAGCTTCGCGAGTGTCAGCTCTTCATGAACGTGCTGCTCCATAAACTGAATGAGCAGGTTGAAGTGCGACACATCCTTTATTTTCAACGGGCGGTTGTCGCTTCGCAGTCGGTGAATGGTTATGACCAGTTGCAGGAATAACGTGTATAGATAAGTGTCCGCTCCTGCTGCCGAGAAGGAAAACTCCTGATACATCGCCACGAGCAATTTTTCAATTGAACCATCGTGATCCTGAATCGAATGATAGGTGGCTTGACCATTTTGCAGCTCATCTAAATACTGCTCCAGCAGCGGATCGGTAAACAAGGTGGACATCGCAAGCAGCAGCTGCGGCGCAAATAAGCAATTATATACGATGAGCGGATGCTGGGATGGGTCAGGGGAGGAAGGCCTGAACACATGTGGAACGCCGACTGGTATCGTGAAAAACAACCCTTTGCTCACGGCAACAATATCGTCTCCAATATGATGAAAGCCTTTCCCTTCAGCCACAAAGTTGAACTCTATAAAATCATGGGCATGGAGGGGAACCTTGAAATCCTCCTGATAGCGATTGACGAAAATCGGAAGCTGATTGCCAAAAAAATGATCGCCTTTATACCATTGCACAGGTTTTTTCATCGATAAGCACCTCCTTAATTAGATGGCTGAATGACCGGGATATGTTGGCCTTTTTACAAGGATTGTCACTGAAAATGGACGCTATAATTATACGATAACAGGGTAAGTGATGAACAGCAGCTTTTCCTGATTAGAGGAGGTCGTCCCATGGTCCAGATCGCAAAAGTCAGATGTGAATATTTGAAAAATCCGCTTGGCATTGATGTGCCGCATCCTAGAATCAGCTGGCAAATCCAATCAGAGGAAAGAGGCATTCAGCAGCAGGCCTACCAGCTGCAAGTTTCATTGGAGCCAGAGTTTGGACAAATTTTATGGGATTCTGGCCGGAACGCTTCTGGTCAATCCGTTCATGTTGTGCTGGATCAAATCGAGCTGCAAGCGCGCACGCGATATTATTATCGGGTCAAGATGTGGACTACCGGGTTGTCTTTGGAAGGCAGCGTTTGGTCGGAAACGGCCTATTTTGAAACCGGTCTCTTGGATTACAGCGCGTGGACAGCGGAGTGGATTAGCGCGCCTTCCGATTTCGCTGCGACGGAAGAGGATGCGGAGCGCATTCCGCTGCTCCGAACTTTTGTCACCGTTGAAAAAACGGTCAAAAGCGCCCGGATTTACGCTACGGCACTAGGCATGTATGAGCTGCAATGGAATGGCAATCGCATTGGCAACGACTATTTTACACCGGGCTGGACCAGCTACGGCAAACGGCTGCAATATCAGGTGTATGATGTAACGAACCAGTTGGCCGTTGGCACGCATGCGATTGGCGCGCTGCTGGGCAATGGCTGGTACAAAGGGGAACTCGGCTGGAAGCAGGAGAAAGAGACTTATGGTTCACGCGCTGCGCTGCTCTTCCAGCTTCACATTAGCTATGAGGATGGTACGGAGGAAGTTGTCGTTTCGAATAATGATTGGCAAGCGGCTGGAAGCGCGATTCTAATGTCCGAAATGTATCATGGCGAGCGTTATGACGCCCGTCTGGAATTGGACTGGCATAGCAGCCAAACGGCGGATTCAGACGTATGGCAGCCAGTTGAAACGATTATACATCCTAAGTCGATCATAACCCAGCAGGTAAATGAGCCTGTTCGCCCCGCCGAAACACTGAAGCCGATTGCTGTAATCCAAACGCCAGAGGGCGATACGGTGATTGATTTTGGCCAAATCATGGTCGGCTGGGTAAAATTCGAAGTCGAAGGCGCCGCTGGACATAGGGTTGAATTGCAGCATGCGGAGGTGCTAGATCAGAATGGAAACTTCTATATGGGCAATATTCGCCGGGCCGAGCAGCGTATCCAATATACGTTGAAAGGGAATGGGAAGGAATCGTTTGAGCCGCATTTCACCTTTCAAGGCTTCCGTTATGTGAAGCTGACGGGGTTTAAAGCGCCGATTGAGCTCGAAGCTTTCCGTGGAATTGTGCTGCATTCGGATATGGAGCGTACAGGGTTTTTCGAATGCTCGGATGCCAAGGTGAACCAGCTGCATCATAATATCGTCTGGGGGCAAAAGGGCAATTTTGTCGATGTGCCGACCGACTGCCCGCAGCGCGATGAGCGGCTAGGCTGGACGGGCGACGCGCAAATGTTCATTCGAACGGCTTCCTATGTGATGAATGTTGCCCCATTTTTCACTAAATGGCTGCAAGATTTGAAAGCGGATCAGACGCCGGAAGGGGGCATTCCGTTCTACATCCCTAATCTGAAGCCTGAGTTTTCCGAAGGCTGGGGAGACACAAGCCATTCCTCTGCGGCTTGGGGCGATGCGGCGGTTATTTGTCCATGGACGATGTATGAAGCGTATGGCGATGCTAGGCTGCTGGAGGCGCAATATGACAGCATGAACCAATGGATTCAGTACATTTATGAGCAGGGGAGCAACCCTTATTTGTGGAACACGGGATTCCACTTTGGCGATTGGCTCGGGCTTGATTCCAAGCCGAACAGCTACGTCGGGGCCACGGACAGAGATTTTATTGCAACGGCCTATTACGCTTATTCGGTATCGCTTGTCGCTAAAGCGGCGAAAGCATTAGGGAAAGAAACGGAAGTGGAGCATCTTGCTGCTTGGCATAAACAAATTATTGCCGCATTCCAGCATGAGTTTCTGACCCCGTCCGGGCGGCTGTCTGTACCGACACAAACGGCGCAGGTGCTGGCGCTGCGCTTCGGCCTCGTGTCAGGGGCGGCGAAAGAGAGGGCCGAGCAGAAGCTTGCCGAGCTGCTAAAGGAACAAGATGACCATTTGACGACAGGATTTGTCGGTACGCCTTATTTGAATCCAGTGCTTAGCGAAGCTGGGCGCAATGATCTAGCTTACCGTTTGCTGCTGCAGGAGGATTATCCTTCCTGGCTCTATCAAATTACGAAAGGCGCGACGACGATTTGGGAGCATTGGGATGGCATCAAGGAAGACGGCAGCTTCTGGAGCGAGGATATGAATTCCTTCAATCATTATGCCTACGGTGCAATCGGAGAATGGCTGTACAGCTACGTGGCTGGCATTCAGCCAGACGAGGAGGAGCCGGGATTCAAGCATGTGAAAATCAGCCCGCAGCCGGGACCAGGTTTAACATGGGCGGAAGCAAGGCTTACAACGATGTATGGGGTAGTCGTTTCCTCTTGGCGCCGTATGGAAGCAGGGCGAATGGAAATTCAAGTGACGGTGCCGGGCAATGCCCGTGCGACGCTAAAGCTTCCAGAAGCGCATGCGGCAGCCGATGTGCTGGAAAATGGCATTGCACTATCGCAAGCGGCGGGCATCACCGCGATTCATGAAGAAGCGGGAAGCGTTACGCTGGAGCTGGGCTCTGGCCAGTATCATTTTGCATACGATAGATATTTATAAGGTGTAACGGTGTTCAAGTAATAGGATTCCACTTGAGCGTGTGTGCAAAAGTAAACAATCCAGTTCCAGATCCAAATCCAGATCCAAATTCTGAGTGAAAAGGAATATCTCTCCTCAAGAATGTGAACCTGCTTACCCGAAAAGTTACGTTGTGCTCCTCGTTTCAGGGGTTTGCTCCGTGAGCAAATCCTACCAAGACACCAAGACACCAAGACACCAAGGCAGATTTGGTGGACACAGCAGCCGCTATTTTCACCGAATCGTGGATTATGGCACCGGCGGCGGACACAGGAGCCGCTATTACACTGCCCATCGCCATTTTGAGGGGATGATGAGGGCAATAGCGGCTTTCCTGTCCGCGTGCGGCCTGAAATCGAAGGAAAAGCCAAAATAGCGGAACCTCAGTCCTCCAAAGGAGGAGGGAAAGCCCGGAGCTGTGTGATTTCAGCAACAGTGGATTCATCAGCAGTCTCAGCAACAGTAGCCTCAGCATCAGTGGTCCCAGCCACAACCGGATGCTGTGGTTCCTTAAGCCTTGAATCGTCAGAAGAGATTGGCCGCGAATAAGCGCTAAGCCAGGAACAACTGGCCGACTCACGTATGCATACACACCCCAATGTATAAAAATGTTTGACGAAAAAGTCTGGTTTTCCAGGCTTTTTTTATTTTTTAATATATAGAAATTTAATAACCGGTTAACTAATAATTAATTAGCTTTGCGTATGCTAAGAAAAAAATGCTTGGATGCAGCTTGGCTATTTGACTTCGGCACTTATATTCGCAGCCATTATTGGCGCTGTAACGTCTGCCTATTACCGTTATCAATGCAATGCGGTGTTGGCATTTTGGATCGCCTATATTGTTACGCGGCCATTAGGAGCATCGCTTGGCGATTATTTGTCCCAATCAACGGATGACGGCGGATTAGACTTTGGAACGGTAGGAACAAGCGCGATTTTCCTGGTTTGCCTCTTAGGCATGATTGTCTATTTAACCCGTTCGAAAAAGGATGTTATAACGGCTAGCGAGTAGGCCTTGTTACAAAAATCCATGGAGAAACACTTTGATTATATTAATTTTCTCAGTTATAATTATGTATTGATTATAAGGTGAAAAATCATATTTTCAGCGTGAAGCACAGCGATGTTTATGCAGACAAGTGTTTCTTCTTTAAGGCGAAAAGCCTATAAATGGATAGGAGTGAACGCCCATATGAACGTCATGGCTCGATTGAAGGAAGAGACTGCTGTGAATCACAAGCAGATCGAGGACAACCGCTTTGCCAAAGCCATTATGAATCAAACTTTAAACGTAACGGACTATTCCCTTTACTTACAGAAGTTTTACGGTTTTATTAAGCCGGTAGAACGCCATATTGCCGCTCTATCAGAAGCGCAAAACGTGCACGAGCTTGGCGAGTTTATTCAAAACCGGGCCAAATCCCCGCTGTTGGAACGCGATTTGCTGGCACTTGGTTTAAGCGAAGAGCAGCTGCAGCAGCTACCGGAATGCCAGCAGCTTCCTAAACTAGCTGCAGTGGCCCAGATGCTTGGTTATATGTATGTCATTGAAGGCTCCACAATGGGTGGGCAAATTATTACGAAGCAGGTTCGCAAATTTCTGCCGCTTACGGACAACGCAAGCGAAGGCACGGCGTATTTTAACGCTTATGGTACCGAAACGAGAGCGAAATGGGCGGAATTCAGCCAATTTGTAAGCGAGTCTGTATTAACGGAAGAAGAGGCTACTCAGGTCGTTGAGACGGCGAAGCAAACGTTTCTGACTCTGGAGGTTTGGTTTAATGTTTAACCGAAAGCTAGACAATCCTGCCTTGAACCGCACGTTATTGACAGGAGAAGATTGTGTCACCCAAGACAGCATTGACCTGACGAATTGCGATAAGGAACCGATACATATTCCAGGCTATATTCAACCGCATGGCGTGCTGCTGGCAGCTAGAATGGATGCTCCTAACGAGATTGTGCAAAGCAGTCGGTTAAGGAGATTTCGGATCGCGAACTGGCAGCATCTAACACATCTGACTTAAATTATTTGAATGTTACAATTGAAGTCGGCGGGAAACCGTCCGACTTTTTCTGTGTTGTCCACGAAAGCGAAGGGCTCATTATCGTGGAACAGAGCCGGTATCGGAAGATCAGGGGCCGGATCATGATGATTTTGGCTGGATTCGCCATTTTTTCGGAAAACTAAAGCATGCAGAGAATCGGGCTGAAGCGAGCCAGGTAGCTGCTGAGGAAATCCGCAAAATAATGGATTATAACCGGGTCATGGTCTATGAGTTCGATAAGGAATGGAACGGCAAGGTGATCGCCGAGTCCAAGGATGAGGGACTTGAATCTTTTTTCGGCCACCATTATCCCGCATCGGATATTCCCAAGCAGGCGAGGGAGCTGTATTTGCGCAACTGGCTTCGCGTCATCGTAGATGTAGCTTATGATCCGGTAGAAATTGTGCCTGCCGTTCAACCGCTCACGGGCAAATCACTTAACCTTAGCCTGTCGGTGCTTAGCAGCGTATCGCCCATGCATATTGAATATTTGCAAAACATGGGTGTGGGGGCAACGATGACCATATCGTTGATTCATGATAATCAGCTGTGGGGATTAATTACTTGCCATCATTATTCGCGTAAATATATTTCTCATTGGGTCCGCAATTTGTGTAATTTTCTCGGTTCTTTTTTCTCCAGTGAATGGTTTCAGCGGCAGCAGCTTGACGAATATGAGCGTGAAGCGAGATTGCGGAAATGGGCTTCCCATCTTGCCAGTATTTTTGTGGGGGATAATAATCCCATTCGCCTTATGGACCAGTTGAAGCAAGAGGAATCGAACCTGCTGAATTTGATGAGCGCAACAGGAGCGGCGGTCTGTTACCAGGAAAAGCTGCTGCTGCTTGGGGAGACGCCGACGGAAGCGCAGGTGGAGCAACTGGCACAATGGCTGGCCGAGCAATCGTTAGATCATGTGTATCAGACTTCAAGTCTTAGTGTGGTGCTTGATTTGGCGAAAAGCTACAAAGAGCTTGCTTCGGGCGTACTATATTTGGCGTTGTCTCCAGGACATGAAAACTTTATTATGTGGTTCCGGCCCGAGCAAGTACAAGTCGTTCACTGGGCTGGCGATCCGGCAAAAGCGGTTATTCAAGGCGATGACGGCATTCGTCTGTCACCGCGTAAATCTTTCGAGAAATGGAGACAGGTCGTTGAGTCAACGGCGCTATCCTGGTCGGATCAAGAGCTGCGAATGCTGCCTGAGCTTAAGAGCATCGTCATGAGGCATACGGAGGAGCAGCTTCGTCAAGCCCAATATTTAGCTATGCACAATTCCGCCATTGTCCGCAAAAACGAACAACGCTATATTCAGCTCATGGAAGCCTCGTCTGTACCCTTTTTCACCTTAACCAATCGTGCATTTGTTTACGCGAACAGCCAGGCGGCGAGACTGCTCGGAGAAGTCGCTGCCAAAACGCTTATGGGACGCCCGTTTATGTCCTTCGTGCATGACAGCTCCCAGGCCGAGTTTGAGGCGCAGTTTCAAGAATTGGTACAGGACCCTTTAAACATAACAACCGTTATCGGCCGGATAAACAAGTCGGATGGTCAAATGATCGTTCTTGAGTTCATGCTCGTATCAGTCGTGTATGGAGGCGAGATCTCCATCATGGCCATTGCCCGGGAATATCAAACAGATGCCAATATGGAAAATGTGTATTCCGACATGTTAACGCAGCTGCAATCGCTCACGACAACGGATCCTTTAACCGAACTGCCTAATCGCCAAGCCTTTTATAAGGAGCTGGCTGACGATGTGAGAGAAGGCGCAGAGCGCGGCTATTCGGTGGCCCTTTTAATGGTTGATATGGATGATCTGCGTATTTATAATGCCCTGCAGGGCTTTAACGTTGGCGACTCCTGTCTTCAGTATATAGCCGATTTGCTATCGGTCATGGGAAGGCAGGGAGAAGTCGTTGCGGGAAGGCTGGAAGGCGGGACGTTTGTGCTGTACAAAGCGAAGCAAGCCGGGAAAAATCGGGCTGTGCTGGAGAAGTGCTTTTAAGCTGCAATGAAGCATGGAAGCTTTCCTTAACGATGGTTGAATCCAAGCATTTGATCTGCGGATCAGATGCTTTTTTAATGCTATAGTATGGCGGTGTGTTATCACATTAATCATGTTATGATGAAACATAAACAAGGAACTTTATATATGGAGAAATTGAAATATGAAAAACAAAGCATTATTTGGCATGTTAGGATTTATTCTGCTATTGCTTATTGGGGCTAATGTTGCCTCTCAATTGAAGTGGGATGATCAGCCGGAAGCTAGAAATGGCGTGCTCGACTTAAGTAAATGGGACGGGGTCGGTCAGAAGGTCATTAAGCTGAAGGGGGAGTGGGACTTTTATCCGAAGCAGCTGTGGGGGGACATGGCAGAAGCGAAGACAGGCCCGTTATCCAAACAGGCGCATGTTCCTGGAAATTGGAGCAATATGCTCTTGAATATGTACGATAGTCAAGCTTTCGGATATGGCACCTATCATCTTCGCATACAATTTGGCGAGCATCAGCCAGAGCTTCAAGCCTTTCAGGTACCGCTTATCCGCAGCGCGCATCGGTTGTTGATCAATGGAGAAGAAATTGGAGCGAGCGGCGCCCTTGATGATGGTTTAAAGCAGTATAAGGGGAAAATCAAGCCGTATATTGCCTATACGCAAATTAGAACGGATAGCATAGATATTTTCGTACAGGTAGCTAATTTCGATCATGCAACAAGTGGGGGTATCATTCAAGCGATTCGGATGGGGCCGCCGGATTTAATCGTTCAGGAGCAGCAGCAATTTGCCGCTTTCGAATTTGGCACCATTGCTTTTTTTATCGTGTTTGGCCTTTATTTTGGTGTGCTGCATCTACAGGACCGGGGCAGCGGCTGGATCTATTTATCCTTCTTTTTCTTATGTACGGCGCTATTAAACTCTGTTCAAGGGACGAGGTGGCTGCTGGCCATTTGGCCGGAAATGCCTTACCGAATGACGGTCACCGTATATTGGCTATGTTCAATCTCCATATTGGTAGGCATGTTCATGTACTTAGCTGTACGACATGAGCAGCGCGTCAACCGCCTGTTCAAGAGAGGTCTGCTCGTCATCTCCTCCGCAATGGCTGCCTGTATACTCGTCATGCCGACGGCTATTTCTACCCGCTTGCTGCCTCTGTGGCTAATGGTCTCTTTTATTGTACATATATATATCCTTCTCGTAGTTTTACGAAACTTACGCAGCGGGGACGAGCAAAATCGCTATGAGTTTTGGTCGTTTTGCCTCTTTTCGGCACAAGCCTTGCTTAATTCGCTAGTGCTGTTTGGCTTTGGTGAGTTAACCCTATGGTATTTTGTGCAAATGATCGGGTTTAGCATCGCAATTTCGTATTTGTTTTTGCACCAGTTTTTTCGGGCTTATCAAAAAAATGAGGCGCTTACTTTGGAACTCCATCGGGTGAATCGGTTTAAGTCTGAATTTATGACGGGTATTTCCGAACAGATGATTACGCCTTTAAATGCCATGATTGGTGTTGCAGAAGCGCGTCTGCATGCGGATGAGAGCTTGTCCATGGAGCAAATTCATGATTTGCGGCTGATTACTTCAGTAGGCTGGACGATGAGAAGGCTGGTAGACGATATGATGGATTTTGCCCGTTTGCTTGAAGCGGGCATTGCGCTTACGGTTCGTCCGATTCATTTGCCATCTGTTGTAGGTGAGGTCATTGAACGTACCCGCTACTTGGTATTTAGCGATTCGATTACATTAATGAATACGATTCCACAGGGCTTGCCGCCAATTGTAGCGGATGAGCAGCGTTTGCAGCAAATATTGACCGGACTTATACAGTCCGCTCTGAAGTTGACCATTGAAGGTACAATTACAACGAAGGCAAGCGTGCTTAGCAATCGGATGGAACTTGAAATCATCATGCAGGGAACGGGGATAACGGACGATACAGCCGCGACTCTTGTGAAAATGCTGCATCTGGAGGACGAAGCGAGCAGACCGCTGCCCTATGATGAGCATCTGGGACTATTCCTTGTCCATGCGCTGGTTAAGCTGCATCAAGGGAGAATCAGCGTCGCCTCTGGCTTGGCCCAGGAGGTTGTCATCGGTCTATCGCTTCCGATTGCTATAGAGCTATTGGCAGGGTCCAGTGCCGGCAGCTTTCCTGAATTTCATGGAAACAGTGTGGATCTGTCCTTGCAGGCACAGGGGCTAGTGGATCAGCGATTAAGAAGTCGCAAGCTATATGAGAGTCAGGAAACAGAAAGAGCTGAAATTCTGATCGTAAGCGACGATTCATTAAACATCAATGTTTTGGTGAAGCTGCTTGCCATGGATCAATACCGAGTAACCGTTGTTAAAAAAGGCAGAGAAGCGCTTAAGCGGCTTCACCATATGCGGGATACGGATCTCGTAATTGTAGAACGCATCTTGCAGGATATGTCGGGGCTTGACGTATGCCGGAATATCCGTGAGCATTTTACCAGCTTTGAGCTTCCCATTCTTCTCATGACGTCCGCTGGCTATTCCGATCACGCGATAGCGGCGAGCCAAGCGGGAGCGAATGATTTTCTGGTGAAGCCTGTCGAGTGGTCAGAGCTTCGTGTGCGGATTTTGACGCTGGTGCAATTGAAGCGCTCGGTCGGCGCGCGTATTCAGATGGAGCTGGCCTTTTTACAGGCGCAAATCAAGCCTCATTTTTTATTTAATACGTTAAACTCGATTGCCGCTTTAAGTAAAAAACAGCCGGAGAAAATGACGGATTTATTGACGGAATTCGGGCATTATTTGCGGGAAAGCTTTCGTTTTGACAGCTCCGAGCCGCTGGTGCCTTTTGAGCGTGAGCTGAAGCTGGTGAAATCATACCTGCATATTGAGAAGGTTCGTTTCGAGGATTGGCTGACGTTTGATATTCAAGTGATGACAGAGCTGTCTTTCTGGATTCCGCCCTTGACGATTCAGCCTTTGGTGGAAAATGCGGTTCGGCATGGCATTATGCGCAGAGCGGATGGCGGGCATCTTGAAATTTGTGTCTGGCAGGAAGGCGGAGACATCCTGATTACGGTGAAGGATAATGGGGTTGGCATGCCAGCTGAGTTGCCGCCCCATGCGGAAGCAGCGCCCCTAACTGGTGGAATTGGCCTGGCCAATATTGACCGCAGGATGAAACAATTATTTGGATACGGATTAACGATTTCCAGCCGTCCGGGAGAAGGTACGGAAATACGCATCCGATTGCCCATGGAGAAGGTAGGTATACATGAAAGTTATACTGGTTGATGATGAACCGCTAGCATTAAGTCATTTGGCCGAGGAGCTTGCGTGCTTTGCAGAGCTTGAAATGATCGGCTCCTATCGCAATCCAAGGCTCGCGCTTGCCGATATCAGCAGACTGGCACCGGATGCTGTCTTTCTGGATATTGAAATGCCGGAGATGAGCGGCATAGCGCTGGCGGAGAAAATTTTGCAGCAGCGCCCGCATACGCAAATTGTATTTGTAACCGTATATGAAGAATATGCGGTTAAGGCATTTGATCTTAACGCTGTAGACTATCTATTGAAGCCCATTCAGCTGAAGCGCCTAGCTCAAACAACCGAACGGCTGCTGCAAAGAGCAGGCAGTCAGCTGCCCGCTGCGCCCCGTCAGGACTGGGTCCGGGTTCAATGCTTTCGTTCTTTGCAGTTTGAGCGGGCGACGGGCGGCTCGGCAACGCTGCGCTGGAAGACGTTAAAGGCTCAGGAACTATTCAGCTTGCTGCTGCATTTGCGCGGAAAGCCTATCCGCAAACAGACGCTGGTCGACCAATTATGGTCGGATATTGATTGGAAAAAAGGAATTACGCAATTATATACGGCGATTTATCAAATTCGCAAATTGCTGCAGGATGAGCAGTTGAACATTCGCATTGAAAACGTCGATGAAGGCTACCGGCTGGATTTAAACGGCTTCCCGCTTGATATTGAGGAATGGGAGCGGCAAATGGATGCTGCTCCGCCTTTGACGAGCGAATCGCTGGAGCAGCATAAGCAATTGTCCGCCCAGTATAAAGGCGATTATCTCGCAGAATATGCTTACTTGTGGGCAGAGACCGAGAAGCAGCGGCTCCGGATGAAATGGCTGTCGCATGCCAAACAAATTGCGAATTATTTTATTGAAAGCAATAATCTCCCAGCGGCTGCCGAACATTATTTAGAAATGCAAAGTGTGCTTCCAACGGAAGAAAGTCTTTATTTTGAGCTGATGCGCATTTATGATTCTCTTGAGGATCGGCGTTCGGTCGAAGCCCAGTATGAGCTATTGCGAAAAATGCTGCTACAGGAGCTGGATATGGAGCCGCACGACTCCATCCGGTTGTGGTTTGATCGTTGGAGAAGCGTATGAACAGATGGGCTGAGACAGGAAAAGCTCTAATAATCAGGCCTCTCCTATAAAAAAAGCAGGGCGATTCTCATCTTTCAAAAATGTTTCAAAATATTGTCGTATAGTAATGAGTAGACTTACTTGCGTAGGATGGGAGAAACACAGATGTTAAAAGAACTCAAAGACATAAAAGATATAAACTACGCTTTATCTGCTCTAGAACAATCCTCGATCGTTTCGATAACGGATGCACAAGGTATCATCCATTTTGTCAATGATTATTTTTGTGAGATTTCAAAATATACGAGAGATGAAATGATCGGCTCCAGCCATAAGGTCTTAAATGCCGGCTTTCATACACAAGCGTTTTTTAAAGAGCTGTGGGCAACGATCAGCGACGGGCAAGTGTGGAAGGGAGAAGTGAAAAATCGGGCCAAGGATGGCAGCGTATATTGGGTGAATATGACGATTCTGCCGTTCACTGATGATGACGGCATTGTTTATAAATATATGGCGATTGGCAGCGATATCACGACACGCAAACACAATGAACTGAAATTAATGCAAAACATGGAAAGCTTGCGCGATATAGAAAATGCATTGGACGAATCCTCAATTGTTGCCATTACGGACAATAAGGGAGTTATTACTTACGTAAATGAGAAGTTTTGTGTCATTTCCAAGTATGAACGAGAAGAATTAATCGGGAAAACGCATCGGGTCATTAATTCGGGTTTTCATCCGAAAGCTTTTTTCAAAGTGATGTGGGAAACGATTAAACAAGGCCATGTATGGAAAGGCGAGGTCAAAAACCGCGCTAAGGACGGCAGTGAATATTGGATGAATACGACGATTGTGCCTTTTCTCGGTGAAGATGGCATTCCTCATCAGTTCATCTCCATTCGTACCGATATTACCGATCGGGTCAAGGCAGAAACTGCGCTTGCCGAACGAACGGAACAGCTTGCCAAAGCGCATGACGAGGCGATTGAAGCGAGCTTGATTAAAAGCCAGTTTTTGGCCAATATGAGTCACGAGCTTCGTACTCCACTGAACGCGATCATTGGCTACAGCGAGATGCTTCAGGAAGAAGCGGAGGAGCTTGGCGAGTCTGTTTTCGTCGAGGACCTCTCTAAAATCAGCAAGGCTGGCAACCATCTGCTGGCGCTCATTAACGATATTTTAGATATTTCTAAAATTGAAGCCGGCAAAATGGAACTGCACCCGGAGACCTGCAGCCTACCGAGCTTAATGCAGGATATACTGACTACGATACGTCCGCTTGCGATTGGGAAGGGAAATAAGCTGCAAATGAATTGCGGAGAAAATGGCAACATTACCGCCGACATTACAAAGCTGCGGCAAATTCTCTTTAATTTGCTGAGCAATGCCAACAAGTTTACGGAATCGGGGTTTATTACCTTTGAGGTGCGGAAGGAAACGCGCAATCAGCGAGAAGGCTACAGCTTTATCGTTCAGGATACGGGAATAGGCATGACCCCAGATCAACTGAAAAAGCTGTTTCAACCCTTCACCCAAGCCGATGCTTCTACTACCCGCAAATATGGCGGCACAGGGCTTGGACTAGCTATAAGCCAGCGGTTTAGCCAAATTATGGGCGGCGATATTCAGGTAGAAAGCAGCTTTGGCGTAGGGACAACGTTTATTTGCTGGCTGCCGAATACGATGGAGGATACCCTCGTTCATTTGTCTTATCCTATAGCTGAACTACCTGTACATACGGTAGATGAGCATGGACAAACGAGCATTTTGCTAATTGATGACGAGGTGTTTAATCGGGAGCTGATGGAGCGTTACCTAGCCAAAACAGGGTGGACGCTAGCATTTGCGAATAATGGTTCAGAGGGGCTGCGGCTGGCCAAAAAACTGCGGCCAAAAGTCATTTGCTTAGATATTCTTATGCCCAATATGGATGGCTGGAGTGTGCTTAATGCCCTTAAAAATGATGCCGAACTTGCCGATATACCCGTCGTTATCTGGTCGATGACTAGCGACAGACAGCAGGGCTACACGCTGGGCGTTTCCGAGTATTTAACCAAGCCGGTTGAACGGGAACGGATGATCCGGGTGATGGACAAATATATTAAGCAAAGCGACGATCACCAAATTCTCGTCATTGAGGATGATGCGACGACAAGCGAGCTGATGACCAAGCTTTTACAGAGAGAAGGATATGTCGTTGCGCAAGCCCGTAATGGGAGGCTCGCACTAGAGCATATGGCAAGAGAAATGCCTTCCCTTATTTTACTAGATCTTATGATGCCGGAAATGGATGGTTTTCAATTTATTTCGGAGCTGCGCAAGCACGGGGAATGGAACGAGATTCCGGTTGTCGTTGTGACAGCTAAGTCGATTACACAGGAAGAACGGCAAAAATTAAACAGCTATGCCAAAAATATTATCCAAAAAGAAAAACTCGAATACCATTCGCTGCTTTCGGAAATTCGCCGATTGATGGCTCTTGCCAAGGAGAATAAAACAGAGGCTGCACCGCAAGCGAATCATGAATCAACCTGATAGATAATTTTAATAGGAGGAATAGCAAGTGAATGACGTTGTGAAATTAGTTTCCCAAAGTACGCAGGTGCTTGATGGGAAGGCGGTTCTATCCGCATTAGAGCAGTCGCTGGCGATGATCGAATTTAATTTGCAAGGAGAGGTGCTGTGGGCAAATGAGCAGTTTGCCAAGGCGATGGGTTATGCAGCTCATGAATTGCCAGGGAAAAATCATCGGCAGTTTTGCAGGCCCGAGTTTGCCAATAGTGCTGAATACAAGCAGTTCTGGGAAAATTTGCGAAAAGGCACAGCCTTTCAAGAGAAAATTGTTCGGTTGGCAAAGGACGGAGCGAGTATTTGGCTTGAAGCGACCTATATGCCTGTTTGTGATGAAGAGGGCGTTCCATTTGCCGTCGTAAAGGTTGCAACAGATATTTCTGCGCGCGAGCAGGCTGTAGTCAAAATGACCGACGAATTGCAGCAGATGGCAGCGGATTTGCTGGAGCGGACCCAAAGAGGCATCAATCGCAGCGAGCAAGTCACCTCGGTTATTGAGCATGTCGTGAGCGATAATGCGATTCAAATCGATTTTCTGCAAACGCTGGAGCAGCAAACGCAAGCTGTGCGAGGGATTGTCCAGACGATTCGGGATTTTGCGTCACAGACGAATTTGCTTGCCTTGAATGCAGCGATTGAAGCTGCGCACGCAGGGGAGCATGGCCGCGGGTTTAATATTGTAGCGATGGAAGTCAAAAAGCTTGCCCAGCATGTTCAAGGGGCTGCTAGCGAAATTCAAAATTCGCTGGAAGGAATTTCAAAGCAGGTGGACAAGGTTAGCGGTAGCTCAAAAAGCTCCAGAGAAGCGATTATAAGCAGCAAGCATGAAATCGAGCAGGCTGTAGGGGACTTTACAGGAATTAGTGAGGCCGCAGGCAAGCTGGGAGAGCAGGCTAAAGTGCTTAATCAAATGGTGTAATGGGGAGGCTGCTAAACGATGAACACCGTTCTGCTGATTGAAGATAATGAGATGAATCGCGATATGTTATCCCGGCGGCTGGAGCGCAAAGGGTATCGCATCATAACGGCTGAAGACGGCAGGCAAGGGGTAGATCTCGCTGAAGAGGTGCTTCCGGATTTAATATTGATGGATTTGAGCTTGCCGGTGCTTGATGGATGGGAGGCAACCCGCATGCTCAAAAGCTCAGCTCTTACGAAGCATATTCCCGTTATCGCCTTGACCGCTCATGCGATGACGAACGATGAGGATAAGGCCTATCAGGCGGGCTGTGACGATTTTGATACGAAACCGGTTGTGCTTGAGCGGCTGCTAGAGAAGATGAAGGCTGCTTTGGAGAAAGAAAAAGCGTAAGCAGGCATTTCACGAATACAGAATGGAGAAGAACGATGGAGGACATTTCACGCGCAAAAATATTAATCGTGGACGACCAGGAGCTCAACATTACGCTTTTAGAACGGATTCTGGTCCGCTCAGGGTTTACTCATATATATAGTATAATGGATCCTCTCCAGATTCAGCAAAAGCTATTGGAAATTGAGCCGGACATTATCCTGTTGGACATGCATATGCCGGGCATGGATGGACTGCAGGTATTGACACTCATTCGTGAGCAGCTTTCGGCCGACAGTTATTTGCCCGTTTTGATGCTTACCGCTGATGTCACTCCTGAAGTGAAGAGGCGCTGCCTGGAGGCGGGAGTGAATGACTTTTTGACTAAACCGTATGACCGGACCGAGGTCATTTTGCGAATTAATAATTTGCTCAAAACCCGTCAGCTGCACAATCAGATTCAACAGCATAAAAATACGTTGGAAATGAGAGTGTTGGAGCGGACGGAGGAGCTGCAAAAGGCAAAGCTGGAAATGTTGCTGCTGCTTGGGCGCGCGGGAGAATATCGCGATGATATGACGGGCAGGCATACGCTGCGGGTCGGACGGCTTGCGGAGCTTATTGCCAGCCGTTTGGGGCTTTCGGAAGAGGACGCTGATCGTATTCGCAAAGCGGCACCGCTGCATGATATTGGAAAAATCGGTATTCCTGATGAGATTTTGCTGAAGCCCGGGCGTTTTGAGCCTCATGAATTTGAGCAAATGAAGGCTCATACGATTATTGGGTCCAGCATTTTGGAAGGAAGCACATTTTCCATCCTGAAGCTGGCGGGGATTATAGCGAAATCCCATCACGAAAAATGGGATGGTTCCGGCTATCCGTTTGGTCTGAAAGGGGAAGAAATACCTCTGGAAGCACGAATTGTAGCGCTTGCCGATTTTTATGATGCGCTCACACATGAACGTCCCTATAAGAGAGCCTGGACGATTCAGGAGACGATTGAAGAAGTGAAAAAGCAAAGCGGCATGCATTTTGATCCACAAATTGCTAATGTTTTAATTGAATTATTTAATGAAGGCATTTTATCTTCACTCGAAGATGAGGTTTATGTATAGGTTTGCGGGGACAAGCTGACTCCGATTCCATATCGAAGGCAGCTTGCTTAGGCAGTTTTTTTGCATGAAACGAATGAAGCAGCATCAAACGGTATTTTTTATTTAAAAAGCTGGATAGGCAATCGAGTCAAGCTTTGTCCGGCAGCACTAGGAACAAGGCTGTCTTCCAAAATAAAGGTTGTATCGGGCTCAATTTTGGAAAATGTTTTTAAAAAGGTAGTAAGAACGAGAGTGGCTTCCAGCCTTGCTAGAGGTGCTCCTAGACAAAAGTGGGCGCCATAGCCAAATGCGAGCTGCTTATTGTTATTTTCCCGGTGAATGTTCAATGTAAAAGGATCTTCAAACATGCTTTCATCCATATTCGCTGCGCTCATCCAAGCCACGATGGTATCCCCTTTTTTGAGCGGAACCCCTAGCACATCATTATCCTCCTTCACAGTCCGGTCCATTTTGCTAATGTGAAACCGAAACCGGAGCAGCTCTTCAACCGCGTCAGAAACAAGCTCGGGATTATTTCTGAGTTCCTGATACAGCTCGGGCTGGTCGTATAAAAAAGCATAAAAGGAATTAGCCAGCAGATTGCTCGTTGTTTCAATCCCCGCCCCAAGTAAAAACATCGTCGTGCGTACAATCTCATCATCTGTAAAATGCCCGCCATCTACTTCTACTCTAATTAAGTCGGATATAATATCGTCTTCTAAATGGGATCTCTTCGCTACAACGAGCGGGTAAAGGTATTGATAATATTCGTCGCCGGCCTTCTTTTTCAATTCATTAATCTCATCGAAGTTTTCATGAGTTGCCGGCAAAAACAGCTTGTCTACCCATGCTTTGAATAAGAGGCGGTCCTTGGAAGGGACGCCAAGCAGGTCGGACATGACGACAACTGGCAATACGCTTGTGTAGGCTTCAACGATATCCACCTGTGATTGATCGGCAAATTGGGCCACTAATTCATCGACAGCAGCCTGAATGCGCGGTTCCCATAACCGCAGGCTTCTTGGTGTGAAAGCAGCGGCGAGCAGGGATCTCCGTTTACGATGCTCTGGCGGATCAACATTGTGAATATCAAGCTGATCGGGAAACGTTTTGACCATTTCTTTATCTTTGTCGTCATTGCTCTGATAACCGACCTGGACGATGCTGCGTGTTCTAACGCTGGAAAAGTTTTTGAAATCACTAAGCACCGTTTTCACATAATCGTACTTGAACACATGGTAGGCATTTGATCCTTCATTAAAAATGACTGGGTCTTGATTCAACATGCGGCGATACCAACTATAAGGGCTGAACTCTTCTTCTTTAGACTGAAAGCTCGTAATATCAGCTAAAGAAATGACATGGTTATTCATTGCATATTCCTCCTTTAGTCGCTGCGGTGAAGCCTGTCGTACGATTTTGATTCATCGCAATAGTAAGGCTGCTGGAATAGAGAGTCATCAGGTCAATTCAAATTACCATTGTTATTTACAAATATACCAGAAATTTATACTCTAATTCAAGTATTCTAGTTTTTGTAATTTTGATAGAGTATAGGAGGTGTGAAAAATAAAGACGACCGCCAATAGTTGCGGTCGTCTCTCCCTGTATGCACTAGCTTAATAAACATCGCGGGCATATCGTTGCTCTTTGGCCATTGCCTTCACATATTGCTCCGCTTCAGCCGCCGATTTTCCGCCGTGCTGCTCAATGACTTGTTTCAGTGCGGTGTCTACGTCCTTTGCCATTTTGCTGGCATCCCCACATACATAGAAATAGGCACCTGCCTGCAGCCAGGACCATAATTCAGCGCCGTGCTCAATCATGCGATGCTGTACATATATTTTTTCTGCTTGATCTCGTGAGAAGGCGGTATCCAAACGATGGAGAATGCCGCGTTGCTGCATCGCTTCCAGCTCCTTCTTATAATAAAAGTCGCATTCCGCGCGCTGTTCTCCGAAGATCAGCCAGTTTTTCCCTTTGGCGCCTGTCGCTTGACGCTCCTGCAAAAAACCGCGGAAGGGGCCGATGCCTGTTCCGGGGCCAACCATGATGACGGGTTTATCAGTATCGCTTGGCAGGCGGAAATGGGAGGTTTTCTGAACAAAGATGGGTACGCCAGCTGCTTTCTCCGCATGGTCAGCCAGAAAGGTGGAGCATAAGCCATTTCGCTGCTTGCCATTGAACGGATAACGAACGGTGGATACGGTAATATGAACTTCATCCGGATTCATTTTTGAACTGGAAGAAATGGAATAGAGCCGCGGCTGCAACGGCTTCAGCAGTTGAACAAGCTCAGCTGCTTGAATCGGGAAAGGGAATTCCTGCAGTAGATCGGCGAGCTGACGTCCCCACAGCCATTGCTTTAATTCTTCCTGATTTTCCTTCCTTAAAAGCCGGGATAAAACATCGTTATTTGTACGTTCATGTACAGCTTGCAAAATGCTCGGAGTGATTCGGGTAATATCGTAATGCTTGGCAAGAGCAAGGCTTAATGGTAGCTCTCCAAAATCTTTAACGGACACGAACTCGGTAGGGCTCAGCTTTACAGCTTCCAATACTTCTTCCACAAGTGCCGGAGCATTTGTTGGCCAAACGCCTAAAGCGTCACCGGACTCATAGTGCAGCCCGGTATTTTTTAAATCAAAAATATAATGGCGGGTATCTTTCTCAGAGCCTTCCTTGCTTAACGGCTTGTTGGCGAGCAAGATGGTTGTAAGCGGCTGGTTCCGATCATAGTGAACCTGTATAGCAGTCTCATGTGCAGAAGAAGACGCAGCGCCATTTGTTCTGGTGCCCTTCTGAGCTTTTTGCAAAGCTGTTTCGAGCGATAGGATCCATGCGGATACCTGCTCTTGAAAATTCGTATCGCAATCTGTTCGCGGCATTAGGCGCTTGGCTCCTAAATGCTCGAATCGGGCATCCAGTTGTTGTCCAAACCCGCAAAATAAATCATAGCTGGAATCGCCAAAGCCGAGTACAGCGAATGTCACTCCCGGCAGCTTAGGTGCATCGTCAGCTTGAAGGGAGTGCCAGAAGCCGGTGCCATTGTCAGGCGGGTCGCCTGCCCCAAATGTACTCGCGATGCATAGCACATACTGTTCATTAGCAAGATTCTTTATATCGTAGTCATCCATGTTTAACAGCTGGACATGATGACCCGCTGCCAATAATTGCTTGGCGCAAGCTTGAGCGGCTTCCTCGGCATTTCCGGTTTGAGACGCCCATACAATCGTAATCCGCAAAGCTTCTGCATCTTTTATGTGGACAAAAGGTACAGGCGGTTCTAGCGTCGCTTGCCCGGTACTTGCCGCAGCGCTCAAGGCTGCGCCGGATTCCGACAAGTAAGTGCGGGAGAACATGCCTGCGAGCAGCCCATCGAGAAATAGCTTTTTGGAGGCTTCCAGCGGCGCGGATGGAGGAAGAACAGGGATGCCAGGCGCGCTCTGGAGCTCGCTCGTTTTTAGGCTGGCAATAAAACCGGTCACATACGTTTTTTCATGGTTTTCCAGCGTCATAACAGATGTTGATTCAATGCCAAGCATACTGGCGAGCGTATCGACTTTAGACATGTAAATCTCCTCCTCATAAACGTTGCTCGCACTGCGGAATGCCGAGTGGGAGGCTGTTATTTCCTCATCAGAATGAATAATCGGCGCAGCCTCTGCGGAAGCGGCGACGCGAATAAGAGACACTGCGCAAAATTTAAATTCAGGTTGAAAGGAGATCGGATCAATAGCATCGTTGGTCACATCATTAATAGCCAGATTTTTGCCGAAAATATCATTCCAATGAAACGGGGCAAAGCAATTGCCGGGACGAACCCGATCGGTTATGACAGCTGGTAAAATAGCAACCCCCCGCTTAGAGCGAATCTCGACTTGATTATCAGCTGTAATGCCAAGAGTGGCCGCATCCTCGGGATGAATTTCCACGAAGGGACCTGGGTTCAGTTTATTCAGCTTGGCTATTTTACCGGTTTTCGTCATTGTGTGCCATTGATGCTGTACGCGTCCCGTGTTCAAGATAAAGGGGAATTCCATATCGGGAAGCTCAGCCGGAGGCAAAAAGGGGCGGGCGAGAAAGATGCCTTTGCCGCTTTCGGTCGGAAATACAAGTCTCGGCAAACTGCCATCTTCCTTGAGCTTCAACGTTTGGCTGATTCCATTGTTGATATAGCGGATAGGGTTGCGATCCGCTTCGCTTTCAGGAGCGCACGGCCATTGCAGCGGTGTACTGCGTAGCCGCTCATAGGATGCGCCGCGAATATCGTAGCCGGTCTTGGGATTCCAAGCCTGTTGAATTTCCTGATAAACCTCCTCGGAGCTGCTATATGAAAAAGCGTCGGCAAAGCCCATTTCACATGCTACACGAGCGATGATCTGCCAATCGGGCAGCACCTCGCCGGGCGGCTTTACCGCCTTCTGCATCAACGTCAAATTACGCTCGGAGTTGATCATCACGCCTTCAGCCTCAGACCATAACGCGCCGGGCAGCATAATATCCGCATAGGCATTCGTTTCCGTTTCAAGGAAAGCATCCTGTGTAATGACAAGCTCGGCTTTCTCTAAACCGGCAATGACGTTTCTTCGATTGGGAACCGTCACTACGGGATTCGTGCAAATAATCCAGCATGCCTTAATTTGACCAGCTTGCATTTGCTCAAACATCGAGACGGTTCCTGTACCTACCTCGGTTGTAAGGGTTCCTGATGGCAGCCTCCACAGGCTCTCGATAAAATCACGTTCCTTTTCTACGAGGACGGAACGCTGGCCGGGCAAGCCGGGTCCCATATAGCCCATCTCGCGGCCGCCCATTGCGTTGGGTTGACCGGTGAGGGAGAAGGGGCCGCTGCCTGGACGGCATATTTTGCCGGTAGCCAAATGCAAATTACAAATTGCATTCGTGTGCCAAGTACCGTGTGTGCTTTGATTGAGGCCCATCGTCCAGCAGCTCATCCAATTCGGCGATTCGCCGATCCAAGCCGCGGCCTTGCGAATATGTTCCTCCGGGATGCCCGTTATTTCAGCTACTTTATCCGGAGGGTAATCGTCTAAAAACGCAATCATCGGTTCCCAGCCGGAAGTAAAGTCAGCAATAAATGCTTCGTCAATATCATTATTTTTCACCAGTAGATGCAAAAGTCCGTTTAGCAGAGCCAGGTCGGTTCCCGGTTTTATTTGCATATATAGGGATGCTTTATCGGCCGTAGCATTGCGGCGCGGGTCAACGACAATGAGCCTCGCACCCGCTTTTATTCGATCCATCATTCGCAGAAACAAAATAGGGTGGCAGTCAGCCATATTTGCGCCAATGACGAAAAAAAGATCGCTTTGGTCAAAATCCTGATAGGAGCCTGGCGGACCATCCGCTCCAAGAGACAGCTTATAACCGCTGCCGGCGCTTGCCATACAGAGCCTGGAATTGGATTCAATATTGTTCGTGCCCACGAAGCCTTTGGCGAGCTTATTAATTAAATACTGCGACTCCAGTGACATCTGGCCGGATACATAAAAGGAAAGGGCATTTGGCCCATGCTCGTCAAGTATGGAACGCAGCTGCGCTGCTGTTTTGCTTATCGCTTCGTCAATTGCTAATTTTTGCAGCTCGCCCTTGCGCGAGAGGCGTTCATAAGCGTATTCCATTCGTCCTGACTCCGAAATCGCTTCGGCGCACGTGTTGCCTTTCGTGCACAATCGCCCGAAATTGGTAGGATGCTCTTTGTCTCCCGTTACTTTAATGACACGATTTTCCGATACCTCAAGTATGATGCCGCATCCAACACCGCAATAAGGGCAGACGCTTTTTATTTTTTCAGTAGGCAAGCAGGTTCACCACCAGCGTTAGAAGTTAATAGGAGTGTGATAAAGAAGTGAGTTTTTGATTTCAAACTTAACGGATTATAACTAGATATGCTCAATATATATCGCACTACGATCTAAGTCAATGAGTTTGTGTTATGTTATATAACATGAAAACGTTTTTATTTTAATTTTGTTTGTTTGACTCTACATTGGGTGAGGAAACTTAACTTTATCAGGGTATGATTTTTACTTCATCGTTGTGATTGAATGAATGACAGCTATGGGATAGACTAGAAGAAAAGCAGGAGCCCTTATATGACCAATAACCGTTTGTCCAAGCAGGTTTATGAAGAATTGGCTTTATTTCGATATCGTATTCGCAAGTTTATTCGGTTTAGTGAAGAGGCAGCGAGAAGCAAAGGTTTAACTCCCCAATACCATCAACTTATGTTAGCTATCATGGGATTTCCAGAGAGGGACTATGCGACTCCGAAAGAGCTGGCCGAGCGTTTGCAAATTACGCCGCATGCCTGCCTGGAGCTCATTAAGCGCTGTGAAGATTTAGAGCTCGTAAGCCGGTTCCCGAATTCTGAGGATAAAAGAAGCATCTTTATAAAGGTGACCGAGCGTGGCATGGGTTTATTGGAAGCATTGTCAGAAATTCACGCTGAGGAGCTTAAGAGGGCGGGATTGCTTGAAATACAAAGTAATGGTGGAGGATATTTGGGCGATTAATCGAGGGGAAGATTAGAAACAAAGCCAAATTCGGTATATTTGATCTTTAAAGTGCTGGTTTAATAAGTTTAATTCGTTTGTTTGGTTTAATATTTATATTGATTGAAAAGTATAGTAAAATGAATGGGAGGTGAACAGCATGGCAAAAACAAGTGAAGAGCTGGCTCAAGAGATTGAAGTATTCACAACGAGTGTTACTTTAGTTGAAGGAGAACTTGAAACGTTACGAAGAGCCGCTGCGATTATTCGAATCAGGAAGGCACAAGATTATATTCAAGCTCGAAATGTACTAGCCGTCCCGTTAGAGCATCAAGAGAAGAATAGCAAATATGTCAGTGCCGATGAAGTCGCCGAGATGTTCGGAATTAGCGTCCAAGGTGTTTACAAATGGATCAAGCTTGGGAAGATAGATACTGAGAAGCTTGAGACACCTGGGAGCAGCAAAAATTTAATTGTGCGCTCTCAATTTGATGTGCCCAAATATCAAAAACAAATTGAAGCAGTACGTCGAACCAAAGAAGCGCTTAGTAAAGTAAAACCGGCCGAGAAAGACGAGGATCTTTATCCTATCAGTGATGAAGATGCGGACATGGAGGAACTTGATGTCAAATAAGCAGAAGGTTATTTGTGACACGAATATTTATATCTATGCTTCATGGGGATATCAACCTGCTGTTCAACTTATTAACGAACTTCGCTTTGATATAGAGCTTTTAATGCCTACAATCGTCCAAGTAGAACTATTGTCCATTCCCAGAACACAAAAAGATTTATCGTATAAGGATGTTATTGAAGAATATATTGAATACCCAAAGTCTGAGGGTTTGATGGTTCATATTAATGATAATGTTGCTAAAAATGCAGCTGATATTCGTATATTGTGGTTCGAGTCAGAAGGCAAAAAGCTTCCATCGCCTGACGCTATTATTGCAGCCACAAGCATTGATTTAGATGCACAGCTTTATAGTAATAACGATAAAGATTTTGTATACGCCGCCCAACATTTTGGACTGAAATTTGAAAATCCAATTAATCGCAATGATTTAGAAAAATTCATGAAAGAAAACGAACTTGCTCATGAGGAAAGCGACATTATGGACACGGCTATGCGAGTACTTGCCAAAATGGACGAAGAGTCGCTGCGGGAGTTATCTTATAAATCCATCGGGCTTTTAAATGATCAGGCAAAAAAGGAACAAATTAAATTTGCAAGAGGACTCAAAAAGAGAAGGAGCGAAAGTTAACTTTCAATTCTTCTCTTTTTATTTTATATACAAAGCTTTAATGCACAAGCTCAATAAATCGGCTAGCTGTACTCGACAGCGGCAAATTCCGCATTTTCATTATGCCAACATGGGAGGGAGGCAGCTGCACATCCAATTGAATTTCGAAGAGCGAGCCTTCCTCTAGCTCCTTCGATACAAATTCCCGCGTTACATACGAAATGCCGAGTCCTCTCCGGGCAAATTCGATCAGCAAATCGACGCTGCCGACCTCGATTTCAGGCTTCAGCATATAACCGAAGCTTTGAAAAAGCTCTGTAATGGCCATTCGCGCCCGGCTATTGCGGGAGAAAAGAATGACGGGATGCTGTAACAATTGGTCCAGCGTCAAAACTTCATTTTTCAGCTTCGCGTAGCGCTCCCCTGCAACAAAACAATCCTTCAGTTGAATGCTTTCACGCACTTCCAGCTGGGAATCGACAATCGGCATGCGAACGACACCAAGGTCTATCTTGCCTTCCTTCAGGAAAGAAATCACTTCCGGCGTCGTGCCGTGATTAAGATGAAGCCTAATTTCGGGATACATATAATGAAAGTTTTCCAAATACGGCAGCAAATAATGCTTGAACAGCGAATCGCTGCCGCCAATACGCAGCTCGCCGCTCTCTAGATTTTTCAGTGCAGCCATTTTTTCCTCTGCAAGGGTTATCAATATTTGCGACTGCTCGATGTAGGAGTACAAGATCGTACCTTCCTGCGTTAGCGCAACTCCTTTGGAATTTCGATAAAACAAAGTGATGCCGAAGCTGTTTTCCAGCTGCTTAATGGCGTGGCTGACACTCGGTTGCGTGAGGTACAGCGCATTAGCAGCTTTCGTTAAGCTGCCTGTTTTAGCGGCCCAATAAAAAACCTTATATAATTCGTAATTATTGATCATAGATGTGGTCTATACCTCCTCTTAAATATATTAATTACTTGTATGGCTCTTAAACGTATTATAGTGTAACTAAGAAAAAGAAACCATAGCTAACGAATTGGAAGGAGAACGGAAGATGGAGCCAACCACTTTTGTGTTGTTTGGAGCGACAGGGGATTTAGCGAAAAGAAAAATCTACCCCGCTTTGTATAATTTGTTCATCGAGCAGAAACTGCCGCAAGCATTCTCCTTGATTGGCCTTGGACGAAGAGAGCTGACGCATGAAACCTTTCAGGCAAATGTCGAGCAATCTCTCCGTGATTTTTCCAGACGGGAAATAAAGGACGAGGCGAGCGTAAAAGCTTTTTTAAAAGCTTTCCGTTACCAAGTTCTGAACATAGACCATAAGGAAGATTACCAGAAGCTGCTTCACATGATTGAACAGCGGGAGGAAGCTTTAAATCTTGCCCCGAATCGCCTGTTTTATTTATCGGTTGGGCCTGAATTTTTCGAAACGATTGCCTCCAACATTCAGGCTAGCGGGCTTGGCTCTGCGCAGGGCTGGAAGCGTCTCGTCATTGAGAAGCCTTTCGGCCATGATTTGCAATCTGCACGCGATTTGAATGAAAGCCTTAGCCGGTCTTTTGAGGAAAAAGAAGTTTTTCGGATCGATCATTATCTCGGCAAGCCGATGGTGCAGCGTCTTGAGGCTTTGCAGCAGACGAACCCGGTCATTCAGGCGCTGTGGAACAATCATTACATTGCCAATGTGCAAATTACAGCGAATGAAACGGTCGGCGTAGAGGAAAGAGCCGGTTATTACGATCATGTCGGCGCACTAAGAGACATGTTCCAAAACCATTTGCTGCAATTGCTTATGATGACGGCGATCCAGCTTCCTCAGAAGAGCGACCCTGAAAAGGTTCGTTCTAAGAAGAAACAGGTGATGGAAGCTCTTGAACCGCTGCAAAAGAAAGATGTTGCCCTCAGCATCGTTCGCGGACAATACAGCGCTGGCAGCATTCAGGGCAAGCCGGTTGTCGGCTATAAGTCTGAGCCGGGGATTGCCGAAACTTCGATGAATGACACCTTTATCGCAGCAAAATTGCAGATTGATGATTTCTTTTGGCGGGGCGTTCCTTTCTACATTCGTACCGGCAAAAGAATGAAGGAAAAATCGACGCGAATCGTCATTGAATTTAAAGAGCCGTTAAAACAAGCTCCTTCCGTAAACGAAGAAGGGGTGGCTCCGAATCTGCTCGTCATTGAAATGAGCCCTAATGAAAGCATTACGCTTCAGCTCAATTCCAAGGATTCGCAGCAAAATGGTGAATTCAAGCCGATTCAAATCGATTTTCACCCGAACAAGGAAGAGCTTCCAGAAGCTTATGAAAATTTGATTCACGATGCTTTGAACGGCAACCCTACGTTTTTTGCGCATTGGGATGAAGTTGAAATGTCGTGGGCCTGGGTTCAGCCTATTTTGGAAGCTTTCGCAGAAAATCAGGTTCCTCTTCATCATTATGCGGCTGGTACTTATGGGCCAGCGGAATCCGATGCTTTGCTAGCGCAGGATGGCTACCACTGGTGGTTCGATTCCAAGCTGGAACAACAATCTGAAACAGAGAAAGGACAACAATATGCCTATCACACAAACCATTGATCAGTTAGCGATTGACACGATTCGTACTTTATCGATTGACGCCATTAACAGCGCCAATTCCGGTCATCCGGGCCTTCCTATGGGGGCAGCGCCAATGGCGTACACGTTATGGTCCAAATTTTTAAGCCACAATCCCGGTCATGCCAAATGGTTCAACCGCGACCGTTTCGTGCTTTCGGCGGGCCATGGTTCAGCGCTGCTTTACAGCCTGCTGCACTTATCCGGCTATGAAGTGTCGCTTGACGATTTGAAGCAATTCCGCAAGCTGAACAGCAAGACGCCAGGCCATCCTGAGTTTGGACATACGGATGGCGTAGATGCGACGACTGGCCCTCTAGGCCAAGGGGTTGCAATGGCTGTCGGCATGGCAATGGCAGAGGCGCATCTGGCTGCAAAATTCAATCAGGATGGTTTCCCAATCATCGACCATTATACGTATGCGCTCGTTGGCGACGGCTGCTTGATGGAAGGGATTTCCTACGAGGCTATGTCGATGGCTGGCCATATGAAGCTGGACAAATTGATCGTGCTCTATGATTCAAACGATATTTCCCTCGACGGAGAATTAAACCTTTCTTTTGGGGAGAATATTCAAAAAAGAGCGGAATCTGCGAATTGGCAATATCTCCGCGTGGAAGATGGCAATGACACTTCGGCCATCGCTGAGGCAATTGCAGCTGCCAAGCACAACGATTCACAGCCAACGCTTATTGAAATCCGGACGATTATCGGTTACGGAAGCAAAGTAGCGGGCACGAATAAAGCGCATGGCAATCCGCTTGGCAAGGAAGAAGCAATCGCAACGAAAGCCGCTTATGGCTGGAAGTATGAAGAAGAGTTCACCGTTCCGGCTGAGGTCAAAGCGCATTACGAGCAGTTGAAGCTTGCGGGTGCAGCTAAAGAGGCGGAATGGAACAAACAGCTTGCTTCCTACACTGCACAATATCCGGCGCAAGGCAAGGAACTGGCTCAAGTCATCGATGGTTCTGTAACGATTGATGCGGCTGACATTTTGACCTTCGATGCCTCCAAAACACTTTCAACTCGCGTAGCGAGCGGTGAAGCCATCAATCATTATGTGAAGACCGTTCCTTCCATCTTCGGAGGCAGTGCAGATCTATCGCATTCCACGATGACGGACATTAAAGGAGAAGAGACATTCGCGGTTAAATCGTATGCAGGACGCAATATTTATTTCGGCGTTCGCGAGCATGCAATGGGCGCGGCGGGCAATGGCATGGCGCTGCATGGCGGCGTAAAACCATTCGTGAGTACCTTCTTCGTATTCAGCGATTATTTGCGCCCGTCGATTCGTCTGGCTGCCTTGCAGAAGCTGCCTGTTACGTATGTATTCACGCATGATTCCATCGCAGTCGGCGAAGATGGTCCTACGCATGAGCCAGTTGAGCATTTGGCTGCGCTTCGCACCATTCCAGGGCTCACTGTCATTCGTCCAACGGATGCCAATGAAACGGCAAGTGCTTGGGCTTATGCTTTGCAGCAAAATGATGGCCCGGTTGCGCTCGTGCTGAGCAGACAAAATCTGCCGATCTATGAAGCGACGAAAGCTAACGTTGCAGAAGTAGCTAAAGGCGCTTATGTGCTGACAGAAACGAATGAGAAGCCAGACGTCATTTTGATCGCTACAGGTTCTGAGGTATCGCTTGCCGTAAGTGCTAAAACCGAGCTGGAGAACGATAACGTATCCGTTCGCGTCGTGGCTATGCCGAGCAGAGAGCTGTTTGAGCGTCAGCCAGCAGCTTACAAGCAAAGCGTTCTCCCTGATGCCGTATCGAACCGTATCGCCATTGAAGCGGGTATTTCGCTCGGCTGGGAGCGTTATGCAGGGCCAAGCGGCAAAGTGTTGTCCATTGATACGTTTGGGGCGTCAGGCCCGGGCAACCAGGTGATGGAATACTTTGGCTTCTCAACGGAAAATGTCGTTAGCCTGGCAAAAGAATTATTGAAATAATTGAAATGCAGGGCAATCAAATTTAAAATTAAAATGTAAATCAAAAATGAACCCAAAAAACGGAGGTAATTGACTATGAAATTTTTTATCGATACGGCTAATGTGGAAGATATTAAGAAAGCTTATAAAATTGGCGTTTTGTCCGGTGTTACCACTAACCCGTCTTTAGTTGCTAAAGAAGGCGTGAAATTTGAAGACCGTATTGCTGAAATTTTGCAAATCGTGCCTGAGGTTGAATCCGTTTCTGCAGAAGTAACGCCTAACGCGATTACAGCTGAAGAAATGATCGCTGAAGCGGACGAGCTAATCAAAATCAACAACAACGATAAAAACATTACAATCAAGCTTCCGATGAACCTTGCTGGACTAGAAACTTGCCGTTACCTGACGAAAAAAGGCGTAAAAACGAACGTAACGCTTATTTTCACAGTGAACCAAGCGCTGTTGGCTGCTCGTGCTGGCGCAACCTATGTTTCCCCGTTCCTTGGTCGTCTGGACGATATTTCCGAAGATGGCGTTCTATTGGTTTCTAAAATTGCTGAATTGTTCCGCACGCACCAGCTGGATGCGCAAATTATTGCAGCTTCGGTTCGCCACCCGGATCACGTTACTCGCGTAGCGATGGCTGGCGCGCATATTGCAACTGTGCCATTCGCGGTTATCGAGCAAATTTCGAAGCACCCGCTTACCGATCAAGGCATGGAGAAATTTGCTGCTGACTGGAAAAAAACTTCCCTGTAAGAAGGGGAGTTTGAAGCGATAAGTAATATGTAATATGGCATTTATTTTGAAAATGGCGACAGCCATTTACGCTTATATAAAAAGAGCTTGAATAGGATTGGGAGGCAGATTTCCGTGAGCAAACAGCAAATTGGTGTCGTTGGTCTTGCCGTTATGGGCAAAAACCTCGCTTTAAACATTGAAAGCAGAGGGTTCTCGGTTGCGCTATACAACCGTTCCCCAGAAAAAACAAATGAGCTTCTGGAAGAAGCAAAAGGCAAAAATTTTGTAGGTGCATACAGCGTCGAAGAATTTGTAAACTCGCTTGAAACGCCGCGCAGAATTTTAATAATGGTCAAAGCAGGCGCGCCAACTGACGATACGATTAATCAGCTTGTACCTTTTCTAGACCAAGGGGACATTTTGATTGACGGCGGCAACGCTTATTTCCCTGATACGCAAAGAAGAAATGAAGAGCTTTCAGCTAAAGGCTTCCGCTTTATCGGTGCGGGCGTTTCCGGCGGCGAAGAGGGCGCGCTTAAAGGTCCGGCAATTATGCCAGGCGGTCAAAAAGACGCTTATGAGCTCGTTGAGCCGATCTTGACAGCTATTTCGGCGAAAGTGAATGGCGATGCTTGCTCTACTTACATTGGTGAAGGCGGCGCTGGACACTATGTGAAAATGGTGCACAACGGCATCGAGTATGGCGACATGCAGCTGATTGGCGAAGCATACCATTTGTTGAAAGATGTACTCGGTGTAAACACGTCCGAGCTGCATAACATTTTCACCGAGTGGAATAATGGCGAGCTGGACAGCTATTTGATCGAAATTACAGCTGACATTTTCTCGAAAAC
Organism: Paenibacillus sp. Leaf72; assembly: GCF_001422685.1. Taxonomy (NCBI): domain Bacteria; kingdom Bacillati; phylum Bacillota; class Bacilli; order Caryophanales; family Paenibacillaceae; genus Paenibacillus; species Paenibacillus sp. Leaf72. The sequence continues at coordinate 97,453 of NZ_LMLV01000009.1, forward strand.
AGACCCGGCTACAGGCAAGCCGATGGTCGATGTAATTCTCGATTCCGCAGGCCAAAAAGGAACTGGCAAATGGACGAGCCAAAGCGCTCTTGATCTCGGCGTTCCATTGTCGATCATTACCGAGTCCGTATTCTCGCGCTTTATTTCTGCGATGAAAGAGGAGCGCATAGCGGCAAGCAAGAAGCTGAACGGCCCTGCGGTATCGAGCTATGACGGCGATTCGCAAGAGTTTATTGAAGCGGTCCGCAAAGCGCTATTCGCGAGCAAAATCGCTTCGTACGCCCAAGGCTTCGCGCAAATGCGCGCTGCTTCTGACCAGTACAACTGGAACCTGAACTACGGCAGTATTGCAATGATTTTCCGTGGCGGCTGCATTATTCGTGCCGGCTTCCTGCAAAACATTAAAGATGCGTATGACCGTGATCCGGAACTGAAAAACTTGTTCCTTGATGATTATTTCGGCGGCATCGTAGATAACTACCAAGAGGCTTGGAGAAAAGTGATTGCCATTGCCGTAACAAGAGGGATTCCAGTTCCTGCTTTCGCATCGGCACTAGCTTATTATGACAGCTACCGTACAGAAAGACTGCCGGCTAACCTGCTGCAAGCACAGCGTGATTATTTCGGAGCGCATACGTTTGAGCGTCTCGATCAACAAGGCAGCTTCCATTTCCAATGGATGGAAAACAACGAATAGGAAATGCGTAGTCATAAATAAGTAAGTAATTGGAAAAACAACTGGAAGGTTGGCCTCACATCCGTGAGGTCAGCCTTATGTTGGATTTTATCGAAAAAGGGCGATAACCCGCTGCGAGTGGATGACGGGGAAATGTCGTCCTTTTTGCTGTGCCGCTAGGCGGCGTTCATCATTATAAAAGTGCACTGATCAGGTCATACGGTTAGAATATTAGCTCGAGAAGCACATGCTGCCTTACGGGCTGAAGAAGGTGGTGCCTTCCACACAAAAAGATATTTAAAAGGGGTATATTCAGCGGATTGAGGATCCGGACAGAGGAGAGGCGAGCATATAAAGGAGCCTGAAACGCAGACATCCCAGCGATCTTCCATAAGAGGCGGAGCAGCCTGAGACGCTCGCTCCTTTTTTGGCGGACTGAGGTTCCGCAATTTTAGCTTTTGATCCATTTTCAGGCCGCAGGCGGACAGGATGTAGCTAGAATAAAAAGTGGACACAGCGTTAAGGAACGCCTAATAATAGACGTAACGAAAAAGAAGAGGTGTCCGCGAGTGGGAGAACAACGGCAACGATACA
>NZ_LMLV01000010.1:0-65873 GCF_001422685.1 Paenibacillus sp. Leaf72
CGCTAAAGTTTCTWGACTTTGTCTTTCGCATCCAGTTTTCAGGGTAGCAATACTTTGATGATCGTTGGATCTTTTCGAAGCTGATTCGAGAAGAAAATCAATGATACATATCCGTTTGGTGGCGATGGCGGAGGGGAACCACGCGTTCCCATCCCGAACACGACCGTTAAGCCCTCCAGCGCCRATGGTACTTGGACCGCAGGGTCCTGGGAGAGTAGGACGTCGCCAAGCACGAGAAGCCTGCCGCAATCATTGCGGCAGGTTTTTTGTTGTCCTATAAACTGATACATAATCATATAGCGAAAATGCTGTGCACAACTTATCTACAGCCGTGGATGAGGGGCATAGTATTTTTTTGTGGAAAGAATAAGTACCTATTCGCAAGGTTGTTCACATGTGCGTAAGTTTAATTAGCCTTATATGAACATAATGTAAACACGAATTATGCACATTCGTTCACTTTTTATGCACAGCCTGTTTATAAATAGGTCCGATCTACGCTGGTTGGGTATAAATAGTGCTTTTTCGCATCATGCTAAGTAGTAGCCTTGTGTATAAATGCTTGTGGATGAATAGTCAGAAAATTAAGATTCCATCTCTTGACCTTTCTTAAATTTTGCGTATAATAAAGTTAAAGTCAAAGAAAGTCAAAGTCAGTTGGAACTGCATATGAATAAGCGTAAGCTTGTGCTCCATGCAGTACCAGGGAGGTTGGTGATATGCGAAACATTTCCGATCTCATTGAACAGTATTTAAAGAATATGCTGCAGGAAAGCACGGAAGGCTCGGTAGAAATACAGCGCAATGAGCTGGCTGAGAAGTTCTCGTGCGTCCCTTCCCAGATTAATTACGTTATTAGTACACGTTTTACGCTGGAGAAGGGTTACATGGTTGAATCGAAGCGTGGAGGCGGAGGTTATGTCCGGATTCAACGGGTAGAGCTGCCAGCCTTGCAGACGATTCAATTTCATATTCGGCAGACGATTGGAGATTGCGTGGAGCAGAGCGTGGCGGAAGGGCTGATTTATCAGCTTGAAGAAGCGCTGTTGGTGACGAAGCGCGAAGCACAGCTGCTGCGGGCAGCGATTGATCGGGAAACGATTGCGGTCAAGCTCCCGCTGCGTGATGAGGTAAGGGCCCGTTTGCTAAGAGCGATGCTTATATCGCTTCTAGTTAAATAACTTTACCGTGCGTAAGTGCATGGAAAGGGGTGATTTGTCTTGATTTGTCAGGAATGCGGCAAGAAGCCGGCAACGCTTCATTTTACGAAGATTGTCGGTGGAGAGAAGACAGAGTTTCACATTTGTGAAGCTTGTGCGCGTGAACGGGGTGAAGGCATTCCGGGAACGGCGAATGGCTTCTCTATCCACAGCTTGCTGTCGGGTCTGCTTGATTTTGATCCATCTGGAACATCGGGTTCAGCAGGGACGAAGCCTTGCCCGGTCATACGCTGTGACGAATGCGGATTCACTTATGCACAGTTCAGCAAGATCGGACGCTTTGGCTGCAGCGCCTGCTACAAACATTTTTCAGATAAGTTAGATCCGCTGCTCAAAAGGGTACATGGTAGTACGGTGCATACGGGGAAAATTCCGAAACGCTCCGGAGGGCAATTGCAAAATAAACGAGAACTTGATCAGCTCAGACGCGAGCTGTATGATCGTATTGAGCAAGAAGAATTTGAAAGTGCGGCTCAAATCAGGGATCGTATTCGTGAGCTTGAGCGTAAAATAGCAGAGCTGTAAGTCGTGAAGTAAGGAGGATACCTCTTGAAGAGTCGTCGTTTTTCTGAGCAAGCGTTAAGCGATTGGATGAAAGGGGATGGTCCCGAGTCAGATATCGTCATCAGCAGCCGAATACGCATTGCCAGAAATTTAAACCATCATCCGTTTCCGTTGCTGGCTACGAAGGAGCAGTCGCTTGAGGTTATGGAGCAGCTGGCTGCTATCGGGGCATCTGGAAAGCTTGAGCCTATCGGCCATTTTGATACGATCGTGTTATCCGATCTTACGGAGCTGGAGAAGCGTGTATTGGTTGAAAAGCATTTGATCAGCCCTAATCTGGCTAATGAATCTCGAGGCGGAGCCTTCATCCTCAGCGATAATGAATCGGTGAGCATTATGATTAATGAAGAAGACCATCTGCGAATTCAATGTCTGTATCCGGGTTTTCAAATTCAGGAAGCTTGGACGCTGGCGAATCGGATCGATGATATTTTTGAGGCGGAGACCGAATATGCTTTTGATGAGAAACGCGGTTATTTAACGACATGCCCGACCAACGTTGGAACAGGCATTCGCGTATCCATTATGGTGCATTTGCCGGCACTCGTGCTATCATCGCAAATCAATCGGATTTTGCAGGCGGTCACGCAGGTAGGGCTCGCGGTTCGCGGATTGTATGGGGAAGGCAGCGAAGCGCTAGGCAATGTGTTTCAAATCTCGAACCAAATTACACTCGGTCAATCTGAACCGGAGATTATTGAGAACTTGTACAGCGTAGCTAAACAAATTATTGAGCATGAGAAAGCAGCTCGAATAAGGCTCCTAGCTGAGTCTAAGCTACGCATTGAAGATAGAGTAAAGCGGTCTTATGGGATTTTATCCTATGCGGCTATTATGGATACGAAGGAAGCAGCACAGCGGCTTTCAGATGTAAGGTTGGGCGTTGATTTGGGATTGCTGGATAATATAACGCCTCAAGTCATGAATGAATTAATGATTATGACGCAGCCTGGCTTCTTGCAGCAAGTATTTAAGGAAACGATGAATGCGGAGCAGCGGGATTATCGCCGGGCAGAACTTATTCGCAAGCAGTTGCGAAGTCAAATGGAACATGGGGGTGCGTAACGATGATGTTCGGAAGATTTACGGAACGGGCACAGAAGGTGCTTGCATTGGCGCAGGAAGAAGCAGTTCGTCTTGGACATAACAATATTGGTACAGAGCATATTTTACTTGGATTGATTCGTGAAGGGGAAGGCATCGCCGCGAAAGCGCTGATTGGACTTGGCCTGGGCCTAGAGAAAATCCAGGATGAGGTTGAAGCTTTGATCGGAAGAGGTCAGGAGCAACCGACGAATATTGCCTATACGCCACGTGCGAAAAAGGTCATTGAGCTCTCTATGGATGAAGCGAGAAAGCTGGGCCATACGTATGTGGGTACGGAGCATATTTTGCTCGGACTCATTCGTGAAGGCGAAGGGGTTGCAGCCCGCGTGCTGAACAATCTCGGCATCAGCTTGAATAAAGCGCGTCAGCAAGTGCTGCAATTGCTTGGCAGTAGCGAAGCCATCTCCAGCAACCATGGCGCTCCATCAAATGTGAGCACGCCAACGCTGGACGGACTTGCCCGCGATTTGACCTCCTTCGCTAAAGAAGGCAATCTCGATCCGGTTATTGGCCGCAGTAAAGAAATCGAGCGCGTTATTCAGGTGCTTAGCCGCCGGACGAAAAACAATCCGGTTCTCATCGGGGAACCCGGCGTTGGTAAAACGGCGATAGCCGAAGGACTGGCGCAAAAAATTATTGCAAACGAAATTCCAGAAACGCTGCGCGACAAACGCGTAATGACGCTCGATATGGGCTCTGTCGTAGCTGGTACGAAATACCGCGGTGAGTTTGAGGACCGCTTGAAAAAAATTATGGATGAAATCCGCCAGGCCGGCAATATCATCCTCTTCATCGATGAGCTGCATACGCTGATCGGTGCAGGTGGGGCTGAGGGAGCGATTGATGCTTCGAATATTTTGAAGCCGGCGCTAGCACGGGGAGAGTTGCAATGTATCGGTGCGACTACGCTGGATGAATACCGCAAATACATCGAGAAGGATGCTGCGCTGGAGCGCCGTTTCCAACCGATTACGGTAGATCAGCCTTCGCCGGAAGAAGCGGTACAAATTTTGTACGGCCTGCGCGATCGTTATGAAGCCCATCACCGGGTGAAAATTACGGATGAAGCGATTGTTCAAGCTGTTAAGCTGTCCGACCGCTACATTACGGATCGTTTCCTGCCGGATAAAGCGATTGACCTAATTGATGAAGCGGGCTCGAAAGTTCGCCTCAACTCATATACGATTCCGCCGAACCTCAAGCAGCTGGAAAACCGTCTGGAGGATATCCGCAAGGAGAAAGACTCCGCTGTTCAAAGCCAGGAGTTTGAGAAAGCGGCTGCGCTTCGCGATACCGAGCAGAAGATGCGTGAAGAGCTCGATATCACGAAAAATCAATGGAAAGAAAAACAAGGACGTACCGATTCCGAAGTGACACCTGAGGATATTGCACAGGTAGTAGCGAGCTGGACCGGCATTCCGGTAAGCAAGCTGGCAGAGGAAGAAACCGAGCGTCTGCTGAAAATGGAATCCATTCTTCACGGCCGTGTCATCGGCCAGGAAGAAGCAGTCAAAGCGGTATCGCGCGCTATGCGCCGTGCTCGTGCTGGCCTGAAGGATCCGAAGCGTCCGATGGGTTCATTCATTTTCCTCGGTCCAACTGGTGTAGGTAAAACCGAGCTTGCACGTGCGCTTGCAGAAGCGATGTTCGGCGATGAAAATGCGATTATCCGCATCGATATGTCGGAATATATGGAGAAGCATTCGACTTCCCGTCTCGTTGGGGCGCCTCCGGGATATGTTGGTTATGAGGAAGGCGGTCAATTGACCGAGAAAGTACGCCGTAAGCCATATTCGGTTGTATTGCTCGATGAGATTGAGAAAGCCCATCCAGAAGTATTCAACATTTTGCTGCAAGTGCTCGAAGATGGCCGTCTGACTGATTCTAAAGGACGTGTAGTCGATTTCCGCAATACGCTGATCATTATGACGTCGAACGTGGGCGCGGATCAAATTAAACGGAATTCTTCGCTGGGCTTCACAGCTGTTCATGACGCTGGCCGTGACTTCATTCAAATGAAGGATAAAGTAATGGCTGAGCTCAAAAAGAGTTTCCGTCCGGAGTTTCTGAACCGGATCGACGAAACGATCGTGTTCCACTCGCTGGAGCAGGAGCATATCGCCGAAATCGTCACTTTGATGTCCGACGATTTGCGCAAACGTCTGCGTGAGCAAGATGTAGACTTCTTGCTGACCGATACGGCGAAGGCGTTCCTCGCGAAAGAAGGCTTCGATCCGCAGTATGGTGCTCGTCCATTGCGCCGTGCGATTCAGAAGCATATCGAAGACCGTTTGTCCGAGGAATTGCTCGTTGGCAACATTCAAAAAGGCGACCGCTTCACGATTGATGAGAAGGATGGCGCGTTGACGGTAACCAAATCGGAGCCTCTTGATTTGGAGAAAGCGTCCGAAGAGCCGGCAGCTAAATCATAATCAAAAAGTGAGGATGCTGCACAGCTGATTACAGCTTATCCGCGCATCCGGCGAGCTAGCTTTATGCAGCTAGGCACAAAAATAGAAAGCTTCCAGAACCCGTGAACTTGACGGATTCTGGAAGCTTTTTTTATGCCTTAAACAGACAATCTTCATTCATTTTTATTTGACAATGAGAATCATTATCGTGTATCTTATAAGAGTAGACATTACTTTGAACATACACTCTTTCATATACAATGGCGAAGACCGGAACAGATGACGGAAGGCGGTAATAAGGATGGGTTTGCATGCTGCCAGAATAACGGCTGAAGAGGCGTCATATTTATCAAATGATTATATTAAGCAGTTCGTTAGAGCTGCACACATGGATTTTGACAAGGTAAAGCAAATGCTGAGTGAAGAGCCCGAGCTGCTGCACGCTTCCTGTGACTGGGGCGATGGCGATTGGGAAAATGCGCTAGGCGCAGCCGCTCATGTCGGGCGCAGGGATATTGCGCTGTATTTGCTGGAGCGTGGAGCAAGGCTGGATCTTTTTGCTGCTGCGATGTTAGGCAAGCTGGAAGTGGTTCATGCGATTTTAAGAGACGACCCCGCGGCGAAAGATGCCATTGGCCCGCATGGAATTCCACTCATCGTTCACGCCAAGATGGGTGGCGAGGAATCGCGCTTGGTTTATGCTTATTTGGAAAGCCTTCAGGCTTGATAGGAGGAGTAACATCATGATCGTGGTCACGAACACCATTAAAGTGAAAAAAGGGCACGGTGAAGCTGTAGCCGAGCGGTTCCAGCATACGAAGGGAATTGAGCTTTCTCCCGGCTTTATCCGGATGGAAGTGCTGCTTATGGAAAACTTGGTGGACTATGATGAGCTGAGAGTCGGCACAACATGGGAAAATAAAGCGTCGTTTGAAGGCTGGGTCAACAGCGACTCCTTCCGTCAGGCACATGCGCATCGTCAAACAAAAGCAGGCGAAGGCTGCAAAAGTCAGCAAAATGAAGTCATTATGCTAGGCTCCCAGCTTTCAACGCACCGGGTTATTGTGGCGCGGCAAGCGGCTATCCAAGCTTAAACGATAGCGTGTATAGGTTATCTTTTTCAGAAAGTTCCCTTCTTCCTCTTGTGGATGACAGGGAACTTTCTTGCTGTATAAGGAAGTAGGGGTTTATACAATCCACATTAAATGGTAAACTTTTAATGATAGTGTTTTTAGTAAAAGGAGCCGGACATGGCAAAAATAAAAACGAAATTCGTATGCAATGAATGTGGAACAGAGTCGCCTAAGTGGATGGGCAAATGCCCAGGGTGCCAGTCATGGAATTCCATGATTGAAGAGAAGGAAACCGTTGTCAAGACGCAGGGAGTCGGTTTGCGTGTTGCGCAAACGAAAGAAAAGCCACAGTCGATCATACATATAGAGAGCGGGAAGGAACCGCGCATTGAAACGAGCTTGAAGGAGCTGAACCGCGTACTTGGCGGGGGCGTTGTGCCGGGCTCCCTTTTGCTGGTAGGGGGCGACCCCGGTATCGGAAAATCCACGCTGCTGCTGCAAACCTCGCATGCACTGGCAACGAAGGGATTGAAGGTTCTCTATATTTCAGGTGAGGAATCGGTGCGGCAGACAAGATTAAGAGCGGATCGGCTTGGTGCGCTGACGGAGTCCTTGTATGTGCTTTGCGAAACGAACATGGATCATATTAACGAGGCGATTGAATCGGTGGACCCCGATTTTCTCGTTATTGACTCCATCCAGACGGTTTATGATCCGGGTGTGCAATCAGCGCCGGGCAGCGTATCTCAGGTTCGGGAATGCACCGCGCATTTCATGCGAGTCGCCAAAATCAAAGGGATTGCAACGGTGCTGGTCGGGCATGTGACGAAGGAAGGCGCCATCGCCGGACCACGGATGCTGGAGCATATGGTCGATTGCGTATTGTATTTTGAAGGTGAGCGCCATCATACCTACAGGCTGCTGCGCGCGGTTAAAAACCGGTTTGGGTCGACGAATGAGATCGGAATTTTTGAAATGGGCGAGGAAGGCTTGCGTGAGGTGCTGAATCCTTCTGAGCTGTTTTTATCAGAGCGCCCGCTTGGCGTAGCAGGTTCTATTGTTGTAGCAAGCATGGAGGGAACCCGTCCTGTATTGGTGGAATTGCAGGCGCTGGTGGCGACGACTAATTTCCCTTCGCCGCGCCGTATGACGGCCGGGCTTGACCATCATCGCATGGCGCTGATCATTGCAGTGCTTGAGAAGCGCAACGGCATGTTTCTCCAGACGCAGGATGCTTATTTAAATGTCGCAGGCGGCATTAAGCTCGATGAGCCAGCCGTTGATTTAGCAGCAGCGGTATGTCTCGCTTCGAGCTTTCGGGATGCGCCAACGAGACCTTACGATGTTGTGTTCGGGGAAGTTGGATTGACGGGCGAGGTACGTGCTGTCTCGCGGGCTGAGCAGCGGGTAAAGGAAGCCGAGAAGCTGGGCTTCAAACGTGTTATTATGCCGGAGAAAAGCCTGAAGGGCTGGAAGCCTCCGGCATCCATTGAGATTATTGGTGTAAACACCGTAGCGGAAGCGCTCTCGGCAGCACTAGGATAGGGGGAAGATGATGAAGGAACAGAGCCAGCTAGAAACGATGAACCAGCTTTTGCAGCTAGTCGCGCCCGGTACCCCGTTCCGTGACGGCTTAGAGAACGTGCTGCGGGCGAAGACTGGAGCATTAATCGTTGTCGGATACAGTCCTGAGGTAATGGAAGTTGTAGATGGAGGTTTTTCCATCAATTGCGATTTCTCGCCCAACTATTTGTATGAGCTTGCAAAGATGGATGGCGCAATTATTTTGAGCGAGGATATGCGGCGGATTTTGTATGCCAACACGCAGCTTATTCCGAACAGCTCCATTCCGTCGATTGAGACGGGAATCCGCCACCGTACCGCGGAGCGGGTCGGCAAGCAGACGGGCAAGCTCGTCGTATCCATATCGCAGCGCCGCAATATTATTACGCTGTATCAAGGCAATTTGCGGTATGCGCTCAAGGAAATGGGCAACATTTTGACAAAAGCGAATCAGGCGATTCAGACGCTGGAAAAATATAAGGCGGTGCTGGGCCAATCGTTCAAAAATTTGTCTGTGCTTGAGTTCGAAGAGCTGGTCACCTTGCAAGAGGTTGCCCATGTCGTGCAGCGGGTAGAGATGGTGCTGCGTGTCAAAATGGAAATCAAGCGTTATGTAACCGAGCTAGGAACGGAAGGACGCCTCATTGCGATGCAGCTGGAAGAGCTGGTCGACGGTGTAGATGAGGATGCTTGGTATTTGCTTAAGGATTATGCGAAAGATAATTCAGATGAGAAAATCCGGGAAATCCGGCTCGCGATGAAAAAACTGAGCTCGGATGAGCTGCTGGACGCTTCGCCGATTATCCGGCTTCTTGGCTACCCGCATACCGGTTCCATGGCAGAAGAAGCTATTTCCCCGCGCGGCTTCCGCTTGTTGAACAAAATCCCGCGTTTGCCGCTCATTATTATGAATAATTTGATTGAGCGCTTCGCCAGACTGCCGCATATTATGATGGCGACCATCGGCGAATTGGATGATGTTGACGGAATTGGGGAAGTTCGGGCGAGGGCGATCAAGGAAGGTTTGAAACGGATTCAGGATCAAATGTTCATTGACAGGCAAATCTAAATCCCATACAATTGATGGAATGTGAACGGCCCGATCATCATACATTAGTATTTGGTCTTAGGGCATAGTAGAGAAGAGGTGGAACAGATGATTATAAAGTCAATACCGAGCCTTTTCACGGTGGGGAATTTGTTTCTTGGCGTAATCGCCATTATTATGGTGTTTAATGAGAAACCTGAAATTGCAGCGATGATGGTTATTATCGCAATGCTGCTTGATGGCGTAGATGGCAGAGTGGCACGTGCGCTTAATGCACAGAGCGAATTCGGCAAGGAGCTCGATTCGTTATCCGATGTCATTTCCTTCGGAGTCGCTCCAGCGTTCATTATGTATGTCGTCGCTTTTCAGGATTTAAATACAGCAGTGGCTTGGATTATTACCGCGTTATTTCCGATTTGCGGAGCTTTGCGCCTGGCGAGATTTAATGTCGTAACGAAGACGCCGAGCGGTTATTTCATCGGGCTGCCGATTCCAGCAGCTGGTGGTGTTTTGGCAACGCTAGCTCTTTTCAAAAATGATATTTCGGTTATTGTGCTGTTAATCAGCACGCTCGTTCTTTCCATTCTTATGGTGAGCACGGTTCGTTACCCGAACTTCAAGAAAATTGGCATTCCGAAGAGTGCGATTTGGGTCGTGCCGATTATCGTCGTATTCTCGCTCGTAATCGGTATTTGGTTCAATCAATATTTGTCGAAGCTGATTTTCATCCCGCTTTTGCTATATGCGCTGTGGGGCTTAAAAAAAAACGTTGATCGGCGCATTAAGCCGCGCAGACGTAAAAACAAGCATGTAGAGCTGAGTGAAGAGCAGGTGCAGTCGGAGACGATTGCCTAGTATGCAGCTAGCTCAGAAGCATTTTTCATAAGTAAACAGGAAACATCAAAAAAGCTGTAAACCATGTAAACGTGGTTTGCAGCTTTTTTTTTTTGAAATGGCTTTGCCGCCAGAGGGTGGCTACAGCCGTTTACGCTTGAAATATAGGAAAGTATATGATTTCCCCGTACTTTCTCTATATTTCTCGGACTGAAATGCGCCGCGCCGCCAAAGGATGGCGACAGCCATTTCACCTTGTGCATCTTGCATCATTATGTTGAGGTAGCAATGGCTTTGCAGGCATTCGCTTTACGTTAAATTAAATAGGCCGAGCGTTGAGCATTTGTCATACTCATCGGCGATGACTTCGTCCAGCTGGATATCCAGCAGATTGCACATCGCGGTCATGTAGAACAGATTGCGTCCGAGGTCGGCCTTAAGCACATCGCGGCAGTTCTCGCACAGCTCGCCAGAAAGGTGGCTTTGCAGCGTTTCTTTCGCGTTGGTAAGATTCGGCTCATCGGAATAATGCTGCTTGCGGGCAGCAAGCTCAATGCAGCCGCAGTCGGTCACGGCTTTCGTTACCGCACGATTGACGGACGTTCCAGCCTGCCCAAACTTTGACATCACATCTAGCAGGCTCCGATGCCTTAGCAGTAACTCGGATACTTGCTGTTGAAATTGATCCAATGTTGGTGCGCTCATCGGTTACACCTCTTTCATCAACTTTAGCAACTTCTGATCTTGTTTCCATTATAAGCTTACTTGGTCCGCATTTCAAAATGAAAAATCATTCACCTTTGACGGTTAGAGTGTTCCCAATTGGAACATAATTGTAATGGAGGTGGATGAATATGGTAAGACGTATCATTCAATTAATTGGAATAATGTTAGGTGCAATGGCAGGACGCGAGCTTCACAGCATGACCAGTTTATCGGGATTATGGGCTGAGCCATCTATTGGGATGCTTGAGCATTCCGGCACTTATTACATGAATGTCGGAATCGGTGCATTGTGCGGGGTCATTCTCGCGACCTTGGCAGCAAATCCGCTCATTCGTTTAATGCAGCGTGGAGCGGAGCAGACTTCGGCTATGCCGGTCAAGGATTTGCTTGCTAGTGCAGCAGGATTGTTCGTAGGGCTGCTGCTGTCGGTGCTGTTGTACCCGGCGGTGTCGGACATTGGAGGCGTAGGTGTTATGCTGCCGGCCATTATGGCGCTGTTCTTCGGCTATCTGGGCGTGCGCATTGCTTGGAACAAGCGGGATGAGCTGACGGAAAAGCTGATTGAGCTGTGGAACCAGCGCAAAGCGGCCCCTGCTATCGATGAGACTAGCGGGTTCGAGGAGCATAAGATTTTGGATACGAGCGTTATTATTGATGGGCGGATCGCCGACATTTGCAAAACCGGCTTTATTGAGGGAACGCTGGTTATTCCTGAATTTGTGCTGGAGGAGCTGCAGCATATTGCCGATTCTTCGGACTTGCTCAAGCGCAACCGCGGCCGCCGGGGGCTGGATATTTTGAACAAAATCCAGAAAGAGCTTGATGTGCGCGTGCTTATCTATGAAGGAGATTTCGAGGAAATCAGCGAGGTGGACAGCAAGCTGGTGAAGCTGGCCAAGGCGCTGCATGGCAAAGTGGTAACGAATGATTTTAACCTGAATAAGGTGTGCGAGCTGCAAGGCGTATCTGTACTCAACATTAACGATTTGGCGAATGCGGTGAAGCCAGTTGTGCTGCCGGGTGAAGAAATTATTGTGCAGGTCATTAAGGACGGCAAGGAGCATGGACAGGGTGTCGCTTATCTCGACGATGGCACGATGATCGTAGTAGAAGGCGGACGCGAATATATCGGCACAACGATGGAAGTGCTTGTAACGAGCGTGCTGCAAACATCTGCGGGACGGATGATTTTCGCCAAGCCAAAGCTGTTGGAAAAAGCACAGTAAAAAAGGTATGATAGAGGGGATACAATACCGGCACACAGATTTGAGGGGAATACGACATGGGGGCAAAATGGGGAGTTGTCGTCGTCGCGGCCGGACGCGGTTCGCGAATGGGGACAAAAGAAAGCAAGCAGTACCTGGAAATGCAGGGCAAGCCGATTGTTGTACATACGCTTGAGCTGTTTGCTTCGCTTGATAACCTTGCTGAAATTATCGTCGTTGTCGGCGCTGATGATGTGGGGCGCGTGGAAGAGCTGGTCAACCGCTTTGGCATTGCCAAGGTGAAGGCAGTTGTTGCAGGCGGCAGCGAAAGGCAGCATTCGGTGTATAGCGGCATTCAGGCGCTTTCGCCTGCTATAGAGTGGGTCATGGTGCATGATGGCGTGCGGCCGCTTGTGACGGCAGCTGCGGTCGGCGCCTGCTGCTCTGTGGCGGAGCGTGAAGGCGCGGCTGTGCTGGCAGTACCAGTGAAGGATACGATTAAACAGGTGGGCGATAACGGCTTGATCGTATCGACGCCTGACCGCCGAAGCTTGTGGGCGATTCAAACGCCGCAGGCTTTTCGTCGTGAACTGCTTGTGCGTGCGCATGAGCAGGCCCATGCAGAGGGTTTTCTGGGGACGGACGACGCGATGGTTGTCGAGCGAATGGGCGCACCGGTTGCCGTTGCGGAAGGCGATTATACAAATATAAAAATTACGACGCCTGAGGACTTGCCATGGGCGGAGTTTTTGCTCGCAAAGCGGGAGAGAGGGGAACGCTGACTATGATTCGTGTAGGACAAGGCTTTGACGTTCATCAATTGGTAGAAGGAAGGCCGTGCATTATCGGCGGTGTAACCATTCCATATGAAAAAGGGCTGCTAGGGCATTCCGATGCCGACGTGCTGCTGCATGCGATTACCGATGCGATTTTGGGCGCATTGGCGCTGGGCGATATCGGGAAGCATTTTCCCGATACGGACCCTGAGTTCAAGGATGCGGACAGCTTGAAGCTGCTTGTACATATTTGGGGACTCGTCAAGGAGCGCGGCTATAAGCTGGGAAACATTGACTCGACCATTATTGCACAGCGTCCCAAGATGCTGCCCTTTATTCCGCAAATGGCGGAAATTATCGCAGGCGCCTTGGAGGCAGATGTGTCCCAGGTGAATGTGAAGGCAACGACGACGGAGCAGCTCGGCTTCACTGGACGTGGCGAAGGAATTGCGGCACAATCCGTTGTTTGCCTGATTAAAGATGTGATATAATCGCAATAATTTTTGAGCGCTGGGATGGGAAAAAGACTTCTTCACGCTATTGGTTTATCTAGGGTGTGTATGCAAACCAGAATCCGGATACTCATGCATAGGTAGCTTTGCCGCCAGAGGCTGGCGACAGCCGTTACGCTTGAAATATAGGAAAGTATATGATTTTGCCATACTTTCTCTCTATTTCTCGGAATGAAACGCGCCACGCCGCCAAATGACAGCGAAAGCCGTTTCACCTTGATGACTGAGGTTCCGCTATTCTGGCTTTTGAGAGGGTTTGAGGTCTTGGGCGGACAGGAAATCCGTTATGTGCTTGATTTTCCCTTCAAAATAACGATCGGAAGCACATTAGCGTCTTCTGAGTCCGGGTCCTCTGCCATAACCCGTGTTTCGGCTGTAATAGCGGCTGCTGTGTCCGCCTAAAGCCTATGGCATGAAGCTGACTTTCGATACGCAGGCTCCTGTTCATGTTTGATGCTATAATCAATCAAGATTATTATGTGGCTTGTTTACGTTGGCATACATGTCCTAAAGTATTTTGCTAAAGATATAGCAAAAGCATTTTGTTCAAGGCAAGGCGAAGGTTATATTTAGGAAACGCAGCAGGTTTTTTTAAGGAAAGCTTAGTAATAGCTGATTTACTGCAAGGATGTAAGAAGTAGGGTGAAAAAGTCGTAGTGGAGAGAAAAGGGGTTGCTGGAGAAGCGATAGCGTTCGTTTAAAGCTTTCCGTAGGAAAGCAGCATCGTAAGCTTATGCTTTTACCCTTAAGTTTCAACGGCCTAGCCGGTTAATTCAAGGAAACTCAGGGGTAATGGCGATCGGAAGCAAGCTCTTTTCGCACAGCGCAGACTCTTTTTCACCTTACTTATCTTACGAGTTTGGCAGTACTAAAAGCGCAAGGCTGCAAGCGACTAGGGAGGGGCGATTTACCAATGACACAAGAAATTCGCGTACGATACGCACCGTCGCCGACGGGGCATCTGCATATTGGCAATGCAAGAACGGCCTTATTTAATTATTTGTATGCCCGCAATTTGGGCGGAAAGTTTATTATCCGCATCGAGGATACGGATGTGAAGCGCAATATTGCCGGCGGAGAAGAAAGCCAGCTCACTTATTTGAAATGGCTCGGCATTGACTGGGATGAAAGCATCGACGTTGGCGGCGACTACGGTCCTTACCGTCAGACGGAGCGTCTTGATATTTACGAAAAATATTGGCAGGATTTGCTGGATCGCGGCCTAGCTTACCGCTGCTACTGCACCGAAGAGGAGCTGGAGCGTGAGCGCGAGGAGCAGACAGCCCGGGGCGAAACGCCGCGTTATTCCGGACTGCATCGCAATCTGACAGATGAGCAGCGCACGGCATTTGAGGCAGAAGGCCGCGTGCCAAGCATTCGTTTCCGCGTGCCGGAAGGCCGCACCTACAAATTTGACGATGTCGTAAAAGGTGAAATCAGCTTTGATACAGCGGAAACAGGCGATTTTGTCATTGTGAAAAAAGATGGCATCCCGACGTACAATTTTGCCGTTGCGCTGGATGACCACCTGATGAAAATTAGCCACGTGCTGCGGGGCGAAGACCATATTTCCAACACGCCGCGCCAATTGATGATTTATGAAGCATTTGGCTGGGAGCCGCCTCGCTTTGGTCATATGACGCTGATCGTAAACGAAACTCGCAAAAAGCTCAGCAAGCGCGATGAGTCGATTATCCAATTCATTGAGCAATACGATTCGCTAGGCTATTTGCCAGAGGCGATGTTCAACTTTATTACGCTGCTCGGCTGGTCGCCGGAAGGCGAGCAGGAGATTTTCACCCGTGAGCAATTGATTGAAGTATTCAATGCTGAGCGCCTCAGCAAAAGCCCGGCCGTATTCGATACGCAGAAGCTGAGCTGGATGAACAATGAATATTTGAAAAAAACAGATCTGGCGCGCGTCGTCGAGATGTGCCTGCCGCATTTGGTTAAAGCTGGCCGCGTATCTGAGCCATTGGATGAAGCTGGCCGCGCATGGGTGAGCAGTCTCGTGGCGTTGTACCAGGACAAGCTGCGTTATGCAGCGGAAATCGTACCGCATACCGAGATTTTCTTCCAAGAGGCTGCCCAAGATGAAGAAGAAGCGACAACTGTGCTTGCAGAAGAGCAGGTGCCTGTCGTGCTTGCGGCTTTCCTCGCACAAGTAGAAGCAACACCAGCCGAGGCATTTGATGAAGGTAGCGTGAAGGCTTCCATTAAAACAGTGCAAAAGGATACCGGCTTCAAAGGCAAACAGCTGTTTATGCCTATCCGTGCCGCGTTGACCGGACAGACGCATGGACCGGACTTGAACCAATCCATCGTGCTGCTTGGCCAAGCGAAAGTCATCGCGAGACTGAACGAGCGGTTGGGCCGCTAGGCTTGCTGCATGGGGAGAGGGCCGTGGCGCGAGTATTCGCGCTGGGCGTGCTCTTTTTCACCGTACGATTACGCCCGGACACAATGCCTCTTGTCACATAAGGGTGGATTGGGTATACTAGGGCTACTATTAGGAAGTTTACAATTAACAAGCTATGAACAGGAAAAGTACGTTTTGCTGGATTTGCAGAGAGGACAACCGTCATTGCATCCAGGCCGGGTTACCCGCGGCTATTGGACAATGTAGCTGCAAGTTGTCTAATTCGGCGGGCGGAAAATTGCACCTGGGAGCTTTGTTCCGAGCCAGAGGCCCGAACAGCTGTCATGGAACGAGAGAAGTTTCGTTCGCATGCTGCGTCGGCGGCGCTTGTGGGGTAGGCGGCAACGTAAGCCTGCGTTAAAGGCTTTGAGATGGATAGCAGCTGAGCTATCTGGCAGCCATAGGTTGAAGTGGGCGAAGGCAGACATGCCGAAGCTTGCTGCGAGCGGCGCAGATATGTTGTCAGGCTATTCAAGCAGAGTGGGACCGCGATTGAACACACGCCTCTGCAGCATGCAAATGCTGTGGGGGCTTTTTTATATGGATATGCGGCGGCCAGCTAGGCAGGACTAAGGAGCTGCGAGGAAATTAGCGGTACTTCATTTCGTCGCAGTCTCTAAGAGGGGCAGCGGCCTGCTGGCTTGAGAGGAGATAAGCTGATGTTTCGCCATATACGTTCAGATATTGAAGCGGTATTCGAAAATGATCCGGCCGCCAGAAGTCGCTTTGAGGTCGTCTTCACTTATTCCGGCCTGCATGCGATTTGGGCGCATCGGGCAGCGCATTATTTTTTTCGTCACAAATGGTTTACGGTTGCGCGTATCATATCTCAATTCAGCCGTTTTATGACGGGCATTGAAATTCATCCAGGGGCCACGATCGGCGAGCGGCTGTTTATTGACCACGGTATGGGCATTGTCATCGGCGAAACATGCGAAATTGGCAATGATGTCGTCATTTATCAAGGGGTTACGCTTGGCGGTACGGGCAAGGAGAAGGGCAAGCGCCATCCGACCATCGGCAACAATGTCGTTATTGGCTCGGGCTCGAAGGTGCTGGGATCGTTCAAAATTGGCGATAATTCAAATGTAGGCTCGAATGCGGTTGTGCTGCGCGAGGTGCCGCCTAATTGTACCGTTGTAGGCAACCCCGGCAGAGTGGTGAAACGAAATGGCGAACGGGTGAAGGACAGACTGGAGCACAACCAGCTGCCTGACCCGGTTATCGAAATGCTGCGTGATATGCAAAAAGAAATTGATCGTTTGAAAACAGAGTTGAAAGAGCTCAGGGAGCCTGTAACTGGAGGGGATTTACGAAAATGACGCTACATCTGTATAATACATTGACCCGCACGAAGGAAGCTTTTGAATCGCAGGAGCCAGGGAAAGTTAAAATGTACGTATGCGGGCCGACGGTATACGATTATATTCACGTTGGAAATGCAAGGCCGTTTATTTTCTTCGATGTCGTTCGGCGGTATTTGGAGAGCACAGGCTATGAGGTGAATTATGTCGTCAACTTTACGGACGTGGATGATAAGATGATCCGCAAAGCGGAGGAGCTGGGATCTACGGTTCCAGAAGTGGCGGAGACATTTATCGCGGCATTCAATGCGGATCTCGAAGCGCTTGCCGTGCATAAGGCAACACTGAACCCACGCGTAACGGAGCATATTACGGAAATCGTCGATTTTATTCAAGGCCTGCTGGACAAGGACATTGCTTATGAGAGCGAAGGCGATATTTATTTCCGCACCGCGAGGTTCGAGGAATACGGCAAGCTGTCTCATCAAAATCTGGAGGAGCTGCAATTCGGCATCCGGATTGAAGTAGGCGATCGCAAGGAGAGTCCTAAGGATTTTGTGCTGTGGAAAGGCGCAAAGCCGGGCGAGATTTTCTGGGAAACGCCGTGGGGACCGGGCCGTCCAGGCTGGCATATCGAATGCTCGGCAATGGCGCGCAAGCATCTCGGGGACACGCTCGATATTCATGGCGGCGGACAGGACCTGCAGTTCCCGCATCATGAGTGCGAGGTCGCACAGTCGGAAGCATTGACGGGCAAACCGCTGGCGAATTATTGGATGCATAACGGCTATATTAACATTGATAATGTGAAAATTTCCAAATCGCTGGGCAATGGTATTGCGGTGCATGAGCTGGTGAAGCAGGTGAAGCCGCAAGCGATTCGTTATTTTATTTTGTCTGGACATTATCGCAGTCCGCTTAACTTCAACGAAGAAGCGCTAAAGCAAGCGGCAAACAGCGTGGAGCGCATCGCGAACAGCGTGTCCAATTTGCGCCATCGCCTGCAAGTGCTGGAGAGCGAGGAGCAGACGGGAGCTGCGGTTGCGGCGTTCGAGCTTGATACTCGCTTGGCGGAAATTATGAGCGTATTTGAAGCGAAAATGGACGATGACTTCAATACGCCGGATGCGATTACCGCGGTCTTTGATCTGGTTGGCGAAGCGAATCAATATTTGAATCGCGCAGATGTGAGTGCCGAGGGCGTGCAGGCTTTTCTGGATGTGCTGGAGCAAATGGACGAGGTGCTTGGCTTAATTCCGCCACAGTCGGCCGAAGCGGATCTGCTTGATGAGGAAATTGAGCAGCTGATTGTCGAAAGAACGGAAGCGCGCCAGTCGAAAAACTGGGCTAGAGCAGACGAAATTCGCGATTTGCTGACAGAGAAAGGCATCGCTCTTGAGGATACGCCGCAAGGCATCCGTTGGCGCCGCCTATGAGTGAACCGCATAACAGCGAGGCGCTAGCGAACGATTTATTGTTTTACTCGCCTTCGAAAAAAACAAATCTGCTGAATCCCGTCGTGCTCGCCTATGTGGGCGACAGTGTGTTCGAGCTGCTGGTCCGCCAATACTTGGTGTCCCTGCCGAACCATAAGCCGCATCACCTGCACCGCGAAGCGACGGGCATCGTCTCGGCCAAGGCGCAGCGGCGGATTTTGCTGGAGCACTGGCAGCCGCTGCTGACGGAGGAAGAGGCAGATGTGGTGCGGCGCGGACGCAATACGAAGTCAGGTGCGCCGCCTAAAAATGCTGACCCCGCCGATTATCGTCAAGCAACCGCGCTTGAATGTCTCGTTGGGTATTTATATTATGAAGGCCGCATTCAGCGCTTGCATGAGTTATTCGCCTGTGCGATTGCAGCAAGAGAAGACGGAGAGGAACGGCCGGCACAGCCAGCCGCCCCTTCCACCGCAGCCAAGAAAACAAAGGAGGGCGAATAATGACTGAGACTACCCCGCAAGATGAAATTATTGCTGGCAAGCATCCCGTACTGGAGGCGCTTCGTTCCGGGCGTGAAATCAATAAAATTTGGATCGCCGAAGGCGCCCAGAAGAGCATGACACAGCCGATTACGGCAGAGGCGAAAAAAAGCGGAATTATCGTGCAATTTGTCGATAAAAGGAAGCTTGATGGCATGGCCGAGGGCGTTCAGCATCAAGGCGTTATTGCGCAGGCGGCTGCTTTTCGCTACGCCGAGATTGAAGAAATATTAGAAGCGGCGCGCAGCCGCAATGAGACGCCTTTTATTTTGCTGCTGGATGAAATTGAGGACCCTCATAATTTGGGCTCAATTCTGCGGACCGCGGAATGCACCGGCGTTCATGGCGTTATTATTCCGAAGCGCCGCGCGGTCGGATTAACGGCTACCGTCTCCAAAACGTCGGCGGGAGCGGCGGAATATGTGCCCGTTGCCCGCGTGACAAACCTGGCGCAAACGATCGATCGGCTCAAGGAAGAAGGCATATGGATAGCAGGTACGGATGTCAGTGCCAAGCAGGAAATTTATTCGATGAAATTCGACATGCCGCTTGCTGTCGTCATCGGCAATGAAGGCAAAGGGATTGGCCGCCTCATCAAAGAAAAATGCGATTTTCTGGTGAAGCTTCCGATGCAGGGCCAGCTTAATTCGCTGAATGCCTCCGTTGCTGCGGGCGTGTTCATGTACGAAGTGGTTAGACAGCGCCGGAGCGTTTAAAGCATGAAACGGCGTGACGATATTTTGCTAGTGGATGGCTACAACATGATTGGGGCCTGGCCCGTGCTGGAAAAGCTGAAAGCCATCGATCTCGAGGAAGCAAGGGACAAGCTGCTTGATATGCTCGCGGATTATCAGGGGTTTACCGGCATGGCGGTCTATGTCATTTTCGATGCGCATCAGGTGCCTGGGCTTGGAGCGACCTTCAAGCACCACAAGCTGACAATTGTGTATACGAAGGAAAAGGAAACAGCGGATGAATGCATTGAGCGCATGGTAGTTGAGCTGTTTCAAAAAAGACGCCATTTGTATGTCGCTACTTCTGATCTCGTAGAACAGCATGTCGCTTTCGCCCATGGGGCGCTTCGCCTCTCGGCACGAGAGCTGTTAATTGAAATTGAGCAGAACCGCAAGCAAATTGAGCTTACGCTGAGGGAAGAAACGAAGAGCCGCCGCAATACGGTGGACAACAGTCTTAGCCTTGAAATTCGCATGCAGCTGGAAAGGCTTAGGCGAGGCAAGAAATAACAGTGCGCCCTAAGGCTGCGGTGAATTATTTCTGGATGTATCTGTAAAATTTTCGACACTTTGAATAGGTTTTGTTATCGATTCGGGGTCTAAATCGGTTGACGTTGTCAGGTTACATAATGTATACTGGCTCTATATTTGCTGGCTATGAATCTAGCGGCGTACGCCTTGCAGGCCGGAGGGATAGTTTGTGAGCATCGACCTCAAAGAATGGAGTACGCTCGAATATGACTGCAGTACGGACGAGGAAATCGTAGAAGCGGTTCGCAATGGCGACAGTCTGGCGCTCGAATATTTGATTAACAAATATAAGAATTTCGTTCGAGCTAAAGCACGCTCTTATTTTCTTATCGGTGCGGACCGGGAAGATATTGTGCAGGAAGGCATGATCGGACTGTATAAGTCTATTCGCGACTTTAAAGGGGACAAGCTCGCAAGCTTTAAAGCATTTGCAGAGCTGTGCATTACGCGGCAGATTATAACGGCGATTAAGACGGCCACCAGGCAGAAGCATATCCCGCTCAATTCCTATGTCTCGCTCGATAAGCCCATTTACGATGAAGACTCCGATCGTACTTTGCTTGATGTCATATGCGGGACCCGGGTATCAGATCCGGAAGAGTTGATCATTAACCAGGAAGAGTTTAGCGGTCTGGAAGACAAAATGTCCGAAATTTTGAGTGATCTTGAACGCAAGGTGCTCATGCTTTATTTGGATGGAAGGTCCTATCAGGAAATAGCAGTTGATCTGGATCGTCATGTGAAGTCTATTGATAATGCACTACAGCGCGTGAAGCGGAAGCTTGAACGTTATTTGGAAGTCCGGGACATAAGCGGGTAACAGTGTCATCATACTTATAGCTTAAGTGAGAATGCAGAAGCTGTCCTTTTCTCTGTAATTGTAGAAGAGGATGGCTTCATTTCCGTTTTAAATCGGAAAATGCTGCCTATACTTGTAGAAACAGGGCGGACCCGATGCCGCCTTGTTTCCAGCTTTTGTACAAGCTCGCATTCTATCTTTTACATTGACATCCAGTATGTCGTGTGATAAAGTGTTCGGGTAGGCCTAAATATGAGGTTTTTTTTCGTGTTGGCCTTCATTTCATCTTGAGGTACTGCATGTTTCAGGGTGAACAGGTATTTAGTAGCAGTTCGGGAGGTGTAATTCAATGCGGGTTATTATCACGTTGGCATGCACAAACTGCAAACAGAGAAACTATGCGAGCAGCAAGAACAAACGCAATCACCCCGACCGCATCGAGTTGAAGAAGTTTTGCAAGTTTTGTAACGAGCAGACTCCTCATCGCGAGACGAGATAGTCAAATGGAGGTGTGACCGTGGCATTTTTGGCTAAAGTGAAGCAAAGCTTCGGAACAACGTTTGGTTTCTTTGCTGACAGCTGGGCAGAACTGAAAAAGGTTCGTTGGCCAAACCGTAAAGAGTTGACAAGCTATTCTATCGTTGTCGTTTTGACGATTACGGCTGTGACGATTTACTTTTGGCTTCTTGACATCGGGATCTCGTCTCTAGTTGAACTGATTGTTTAAGAAGGGTCCAAAGGTGAATTGAAATGGAAAAAAGATGGTATGTCGTACACACTTACGCCGGTTATGAGAACAAAGTAAAAGCCAATTTGGAACGCCGTTTGGAATCGATGGGCATGGAAGACAAGATCTTCCGCGTACTAGTTCCGATGGAAGAAGAAGTGGTCGAGAAGGACGGCAAGAAAAAAACCGTTCAACGTAAAGTTTATCCAGGCTACGTTCTCGTAGAAATGGTTCAAACTGACGATTCTTGGTATGTTGTTCGCAATACGCCGGGTGTTACAGGATTCGTAGGATCGACAGGATCAGGCTCGAAGCCGATCGCTCTTATGCCAGACGAAGTCGAACAGATTTTGAAGCATATGGGTATGGAGGAACCGAAGCCGAAGATCGAATTCGATCTGAAGGAAACTGTACGGGTCAAGGAAGGTCCGTTCGCGGATTTCGTTGGTACAGTAGAAGAAATTTTGCTGGACAAAGCGAAGCTCAAGGTTCATGTCAACATGTTTGGCAGAGAAACGCCAGTTGAGTTGGATTATACTCAAGTGGAAAAGATCTAGTTCCGGTATTTCTGTAGAACGCCAGCTTGCTGGGGGGATGCAGAAGCACCAAACTCGTTAGTTGTATGTTGTGGATTACCAGGGTAAGGAGGTGTATAGTCATGGCTAAGAAAGTCATCAAGATGGTCAAACTGCAAGTTCCTGCAGGTAAAGCGAATCCAGCTCCACCTATCGGTCCGGCGCTCGGTCAAGCAGGCGTTAACATTATGGCGTTCTGTAAAGAGTTTAACGCTCGTACAGCAGATCAAGCAGGTTTGATTATTCCGGTTGTTATTTCCGTATTTGAGGATCGTTCATTCACATTCGAAACTAAAACTCCACCGGCAGCAGTATTGCTCCGCGTAGCAGCAGGTATCGAAAAAGGATCAGGCGAGCCGAACAAGAAGAAAGTAGCTACCGTTAATCGCGCTAAGGTCCGTGAAATCGCGGAACAAAAAATGCCCGACTTGAATGCAGCTTCCGTTGAAGCAGCAATGCTTATGATCGAAGGCACTGCACGCAGCATGGGCGTTACAATCGTTGACTAATTGCGTTTGATCCGTTAGGATAACAAACGAAGGGCTGACTGTTACAAGGATGCTCGGACTGTGAAGCTTAGGCTTCACTGTGGGAGGATTTTCCCTAGGAGGATTTTCCGCTATAACCACTTGAGGAGGATATTTACAATGGCTAAACATGGCAAGAAGTATGTAGAAGCTTCCAAGCTGATCGATAGCGAAGCGACTTACGAGTCGTTAGAAGCGATTGAGCTTGTGAAAAAAGCAGCAACAGCTAAATTCGACGAATCCGTTGAAGTTGCTGTACGTCTGGGTGTAGACCCTCGTAAACAAGACCAAGCAGTGCGCGGCGTCGTTGTACTTCCGCACGGTACTGGTAAAACTAAACGCGTCCTCGTATTCGCAAAAGGCGACAAAGCGAAGGAAGCAGAAGCTGCTGGCGCTGATTTTGTCGGCGACGCAGACATGATTAACAAAATCCAACAAGGCTGGTTCGATTTCGACGTTTGCGTAGCAACGCCGGATATGATGGCTGAAGTTGGTAAACTTGGTCGTATTCTCGGTGGTAAAGGCCTTATGCCTAACCCTAAAGCCGGCACAGTAACGTTTGACGTTTCTAAAGCCGTGCAAGAGATTAAAGCCGGTAAAATTGAATACCGTCTGGACAAAGCTGGTCAAATCCATGCTCCAATCGGTAAAGTATCCTTTGATGCTGATAAGCTTGATGCTAACCTTCGCGCTCTTGTAGAAGCTTTGGTTCGTGCTAAACCAGCTGCAGCTAAAGGTGTATACTTGAAAAACATCGCCGTTTCCTCGACAATGGGCCCTGGCGCTCGCGTCTCCGCTGCTAGCTACCGCTAATAGCAAGGAACGGAACTAAAATCGAACACGCATACCGTAGACAGTAGGTGCCGAAAGGCTTAATTTCCTACCGAGGTGTTATGATAAAGCGTTTGTGTGCGGCCTTGGGTCGTACTAACGAACCATCATGGCCTTCGCTACTTAATAGCGGAGGCTTTTCTCATGCATCGCGGCAAGAGATCTGACTCGTCAAATAACGGAATGTACAAATAATACAGGAGGTGTACAGTTTGGCAAACGCAAAAATCATCCAAGAGAAACAACAAGCGGTTGAAGTTATTACAGCAAAGCTTCGTGATAGCTCCAGCACTGTCGTTGCCGATTATCGCGGATTGAACGTTGCGCAAGTTACAGAACTTCGCAAACAACTGCGTGAGGCTGGCATCGAGTTTCAAGTTTTGAAAAACTCGCTAGTTCGCCGTGCTACTGAAGCAGCTGGTCTTTCTGAGTTGAATGAGATTCTAACTGGACCGACAGCTATTGCTTTCGGTAACGAAGATGCAGTTGCTCCAGCAAAAATTCTTAATGATTTCGCTAAAAAGAACGACGCTCTGAAACTTAAAGGCGGCGTTGTTGAAGGTAAAATCGTTGATATGGATCAAATCAAAGCGCTGGCGGAACTTCCGTCCCGCGATGGATTGCTTTCCATGCTCCTCAGCGTATTGCAAGCCCCAGTGCGCAACTTCGCGCTTGCGGTTAAAGCAGTTGGCGAGCAAAAAGAAGCTCAAGCTTAATTTTTTTCACACGTATCGAATCTGCTGCTCGTTTAAACTTGCAGCTTAAAAAAACTAAACCCACTTCTGGAGGTATAACCATGTCTAAAGATCAAATCTTGGAAGCCATTAAAGTTATGACCGTTCTTGAACTGAACGATCTTGTTAAAGCAATCGAAGAAGAATTCGGCGTTACTGCTGCTGCTCCTGTAGCTGCTGTTGGCGGCGGCGCAGCTGTTGAAGCTGAGCAAACTGAGTTCACTGTTATCCTTAACAACGCTGGTGCTTCCAAAATCAACGTTATCAAAGTCGTTCGCGAAATCACAGGTCTTGGCCTGAAAGAAGCGAAAGATCTGGTTGATAGCGCTCCTAAAGCAATCAAAGAAAACGTTGCTAAAGAAGAAGCAGAAGCAGTTAAAGCTAAGCTTGAAGAAGCTGGCGCAGCTGTAGAAGTTAAGTAATATCTCTTCTTTAGAAGATAGCGGGCCCCTTGAAACGCTACGTTTCAAGGGGTTCGTTCTATGTTTAAAATAAAAATATTTATAAGCTAGACACTTATAAATGTTTTTATTTCATCGCGAAACGGAAGCTTTGCCACCAGAGGACGGCAACAGCCGTTTACGCTTGAATCTATGAAAGTATAAGGTTCGACCTTATCAGGTCAGGGGGGATTCGCATGTCAGACCATTACTATTCGCCAAGCCCCGGCGTGAAAAGTGACCGGCGCATTCACGAAGAAAAGCTGCGCGGTTTTGAATTGAAATTTATGACGGATGCTGGCGTTTTTTCGAAAACGGGTGTCGATTACGGCACGCGTGTGCTGCTGGATGCACTGGAGCTGAAGGGCGAACGCAGCGTATTGGATGTCGGGTGCGGATACGGGCCGATCGGTCTTACCATTGCTCGGCTTGCTCCGGAAAGCCATGTAACGATGATAGATGTGAATGAAAGAGCGGTAGAGCTGTCCAAAGAAAACGCGCACAACAACGGCATAAAGAATATAACGGTTTATCAAAGCGACGTGTATGAAGCGGTTCGGCAGTCCACATTTGATATGATCGTCACTAACCCTCCTATACGGGCTGGGAAAGAGATTGTACATCGTATTTTTGAAGAAGGCTATGGGCTATTGGCTCCTGGCGGAACGATGTGGGTCGTCATTCAGAAAAAGCAGGGCGCCGCATCAGCGGAAGCGAAGCTTGAGACGTTGTTCAGTGAAGTAATCGAAGTGACGAAAGATAAGGGCTATCGAATTTACAAAGCTGTTAAATGAGTCATTTGATTCCTTGACTTGACTTTCTATATGTGGTAAGATTATAAAATGTCAGCATTAAATTGGGCTAAATCTCTTTAGTCAACTAAAATGTCAAGTGCGAATTTTTAGCGCAAAATGCATATAGAATGCGTAGTTGACGTATAATGTTTACATTTTGGGCAAAATTACTTGATATGGATTCTATACGCTTGCGCTGCGTATGGTTGGCTCGTGGAACATGCTCTTTTTTCGAACTATTCGATAAGGGCTTTTCTTTATTTGAATAAGTAAGCAGTTACGCAGTACGTTTCGTTGCTGTGAGACAGACATGAGGGGTGAGGTTAAGTTGGCAGGACAACTTGTTCAGTATGGTCGGCGCACGCGGAGAAGTTATGCCCGAATCAACGAGGTGCTGGAAGTCCCGAACCTGATTGAAATCCAACAAAAATCGTACGAAAAATTCTTGGAAACAGATTTAATTGAGTTATTCCAAGATATTTCGCCGATTCAGGACTTTACGGGCAATCTATCGCTTGAGTTTATCGACTACAGCTTGGGCGAACCGAAATATTCGGTCGATGAATCAAAAGAACGCGATGTGACGTATGCTGCTCCACTACGCGTGAAAGTGCGTCTCTTTAATAAAGAGACGGGCGAAGTGAAGGAACAGGAAGTTTTCATGGGTGACTTCCCGCTGATGACAGAGACCGGCACGTTTATCATTAACGGAGCGGAACGGGTTATTGTCAGCCAATTGGTGCGCTCCCCAAGTGTGTACTTCAGCACGAAGGTTGATAAAAACGGGAAGAAAAACTACACAGCGACCGTTATCCCGAATCGTGGAGCTTGGTTAGAGCTGGAGACGGATGCTAAAGATATTGTCTACGTTCGTATCGACCGCACTCGGAAAATTCCGGTTACGGTACTTTTGCGTTCGTTAGGCTTCGGCACTGACGCTGAAATATTGGAATTGCTCGGCCATGACGAGTATATTCGCAATACGCTTGATAAAGACAACACGGATTCTACCGAGAAAGCGCTGATCGAAATTTATGAGCGCCTTCGTCCAGGTGAGCCGCCTACGCTTGATAACGCGAAGAGCTTGCTCGTAGCACGCTTCTTTGATCCGAAACGCTATGATCTAGCAAATGTAGGACGTTACAAGATTAACAAAAAGCTTCATATCAAAAACCGTCTATTCAACCAGCGCTTGGCTGAAACGCTTGTCGATCCTTCGACAGGTGAAATCATTGCCGAAGCAGGTCAAATGATTGACCGCCGCTTGCTGGATGACATTTTGGAGAAGCTTGAAACGAATGTCGGCTTCAAAACGTATCACGTCGCCAATGGCGTACTTGATGCAGATAGTATTCCACTGCAAGCAATCAGTGTATTCTCGCCGCTTGACGAATCCAAAGTGATTAAGGTCATTGCGAACGGAATTATTGATAAAACAGTGAAGCACGTCACGCCGGCAGATATTATTGCTTCCATTAACTATTTCCTTAACCTGCTTCAAGGTGTAGGAAGCACGGATGACATTGACCACTTGGGCAACCGTCGTCTGCGTTCTGTAGGGGAGCTTCTGCAAAACCAATTCCGTATCGGTTTGTCCCGTATGGAAAGAGTTGTGCGTGAACGGATGTCGATTCAGGATGCTAACGCGATTACGCCGCAGGCGCTGATTAACATTCGTCCCGTTATAGCTTCGATTAAAGAGTTCTTTGGATCCTCACAGCTCTCGCAGTTTATGGACCAAACGAATCCGCTTGCTGAACTGACGCACAAACGTCGTCTGTCTGCACTCGGACCCGGCGGTTTGACGCGTGAGCGCGCGGGCTTTGAAGTCCGTGACGTCCATCACTCCCACTATGGGCGGATGTGTCCGATCGAGACGCCAGAGGGACCGAATATCGGTCTGATCAACTCCTTGTCCTCCTTTGCCCGCATTAACGAATATGGCTTCATTGAAGCTCCTTATCGTTGGGTAGATGCGAAGACAGGAATTGTAACGGAACAAATTTCGTATTTGACTGCAGATGAAGAAGACAACTATGTAATCGCGCAAGCGAATGCGAAGCTGACTCCAGAAGGAACATTCGAAGAGAGCAGCGTTATCGTTCGTTACAACAAGCAAGCTGACAACATCCTTACGATGCCAAGCGAGCGCGTTGACTACATGGACGTTTCTCCTAAACAGGTAGTATCGGTTGCGACGGCGCTTATTCCGTTCCTGGAAAACGATGACTCCAACCGTGCGCTAATGGGTTCCAACATGCAGCGGCAAGCCGTACCTCTCTTGATCCCGAAAGCACCGCTTGTCGGTACGGGTATGGAGCATAAGTCGGCTAAAGACTCCGGTGTATGTATTGTCTCCAAACATGATGGAATTATTGAACGAGTATCTGCCAATGAGATTTGGCTGCGCCGTGTAGAGCAAATTGACGGCAAGTCGGTAACTGGCGATCTCGTTAAGCATAAGCTTCATAAGTTTACGCGTTCCAACCAAGGAACATGCATTAACCAGCGTCCGCTTGTACACAAAGGCGACGTTATCCAAAAAGGCGATATTCTCGCTGATGGACCGTCAACTGAGCAAGGCGAATTGGCACTGGGCCGCAACGTGGTCGTTGCCTTTATGACATGGGAAGGCTACAACTATGAGGATGCTATCCTTCTTAGTGAGAAGCTTGTTAAAGAAGACGTATATACCTCGATCCACATTGAGGAATATGAGTCGGAAGCCCGTGATACGAAGCTTGGACCAGAAGAAATTACACGCGACATTCCGAATGTCGGCGAAGAAGCACTGAAAAATCTCGACGAGCGCGGTATTATCCGTGTTGGTGCAGAAATCAGTGCAGGCGATATTCTCGTTGGTAAAGTAACACCTAAAGGTGTAACAGAGCTGACAGCTGAAGAGCGTCTTCTTCATGCGATTTTCGGTGAAAAAGCTCGTGAAGTAAGAGACACTTCGCTTCGCGTACCGCATGGTACTGACGGAATCGTTGTGGACGTAAAAGTATTTACCCGCGAGAACGGCGATGAGCTGCCTCCTGGTGTAAATCAACTCGTTCGTGCTTATATCGCTCAAAAACGGAAAATTTCCGAGGGTGATAAAATGGCCGGACGTCACGGTAATAAAGGGGTTATTGCCCGCATTATGCCGGAAGAAGATATGCCGTTCCTGCCAGATGGCACACCAGTTGAAGTTGTTCTCAACCCACTGGGCGTACCTTCCCGTATGAACATCGGCCAAGCGCTGGAAGTTCACTTGGGTCTCGCTTGTAAACGTCTTGGCTTGCATGCTGCGACGCCTGTATTTGACGGCGCGCGGGAGAATGACGTTTTTGATGCCATGGAAGAAGCAGGCATGCAGCGTAATGGTAAGACTGTACTTTATGATGGTCGTACGGGTGAAAACTTCGAACGTGAAGTTACTGTTGGCGTCATGTACATGATCAAACTCGCGCACATGGTTGATGATAAAATCCATGCTCGTTCCACAGGTCCTTACTCGCTCGTTACGCAACAGCCATTGGGTGGTAAAGCTCAATTCGGCGGACAGCGTTTCGGTGAGATGGAAGTATGGGCGCTTGAAGCATATGGTGCTGCTTACACCTTGCAAGAAATTCTTACAGTCAAATCCGATGATGTTGTTGGTCGCGTGAAGACGTATGAGTCGATTGTTAAGGGCGAGAACGTACCAGAGCCGGGCGTACCAGAGTCATTCAAAGTATTGATCAAAGAACTTCAAAGTTTGGGTATGGACGTCAAAATCCTGACCGAAAATGAAGAAGAGATCGAGCTGAGAGAGTCGGATGACGATGATGACGCAGCAGGAGATAAGCTGAATCTTAATTTAGAAGGCGCTGAAGTAGGCGCTCTTGAATAAAAACCTAGCCCAGCTGCGTGTACGCTTCTAGCGAATACGCAGCCGCTAGTATGCATGAAATAGCCATACATGACGAAGGAGGGTTGCTCCTTGTTGGACGTGAACAACTTCGAGTATATGAAAATTGGGCTTGCCTCGCCTGAGAAAATTCGTTCCTGGTCCCGCGGAGAAGTTAAAAAGCCGGAAACGATCAACTATAGGACGTTAAAACCGGAGAAGGAAGGCCTCTTCTGCGAGAAAATTTTTGGTCCTACCAAAGACTGGGAGTGTCACTGCGGCAAGTACAAGCGCGTTCGCTATAAAGGCGTCGTCTGTGATCGCTGTGGCGTTGAAGTAACACGTGCGAAAGTTCGCCGTGAGCGTATGGGACATATTGAGCTTGCAGCTCCTGTATCCCATATCTGGTATTTCAAAGGGATTCCTAGCCGCATGGGCTTGGCATTGGATATGTCGCCTCGTTCGCTTGAGGAGATCATCTACTTTGCATCTTATGTTGTAACTGATCCTGGTGATACGCCGCTGGAGAAAAAGCAGCTGCTGTCCGAAAAGGAATACCGCAGCTACCGTGAGAAATATGGCTACGGCTTCCACGCTGGAATGGGTGCTGAAGCAGTCAAAAAACTGCTGCAGGACATTGAAGTGGAGAAAGAGCTGGAACAGCTTAAAGAAGAGCTTCGTACGGCTCAGGGCCAACGTCGTAACCGTGCCATCAAGCGTCTTGAAGTTATCGAAGCATTCCGCAATTCTGGCAATGAGCCGGAATGGATGATTCTCGATGTGCTTCCAGTTATCCCTCCTGAGCTTCGCCCGATGGTACAACTGGATGGCGGACGTTTTGCAACGTCTGACCTTAATGACCTGTACCGTCGTGTAATCAACCGTAACAACCGTCTAAAGCGCCTGCTTGATCTGGGTGCTCCTGACATTATCGTGCAAAATGAGAAACGTATGCTTCAAGAAGCAGTTGATGCGCTGATTGATAACGGCCGTCGTGGTCGTCCAGTGACTGGACCGGGTAACCGTCCGCTCAAATCGCTCAGCCATATGCTTAAAGGTAAGCAAGGACGTTTCCGTCAAAACTTGCTCGGTAAACGTGTCGATTACTCTGGCCGTTCCGTTATCGTAGTAGGACCGAACCTGAAGATGTTCCAATGCGGACTTCCGAAGGAAATGGCGCTTGAGCTGTTTAAGCCATTCGTTATGAAAGAACTCGTCAACAAAGGACTTGCGCACAACATTAAGAGCGCGAAGCGCAAAGTTGAGCGTGTAAGCCCTGAAGTATGGGATGTTCTTGAAGAAGTAATTAAGGAGCACCCGGTTCTTCTTAACCGTGCCCCGACCCTTCACAGACTCGGTATTCAAGCATTTGAGCCGATTTTGGTTGAAGGCCGCGCCATCAAGCTTCACCCGCTCGTATGTACCGCTTATAACGCGGATTTCGACGGTGACCAAATGGCCGTTCACGTACCTTTGTCTGCAGAAGCACAAGCGGAAGCTCGCTTGCTCATGCTTGCATCGGGCAACATTTTGAACCCTAAAGACGGCAAGCCAGTCGTTACGCCTTCCCAGGATATGGTTCTCGGCAGTTACTATCTGACGATGGACAACAAGGAAGCGCATGGTACGGGTTCGGTGTTTGCAACGGTGAATGAAGCGGTATCGGCGTACCAACGCGGTATTGTTTCGCTGCATGCACGGATCTTTATTCCGGTGAAAGTTTTGAAAAAGACTGTGTTCACCGAAAAACAACAGCAGTCGTTGATGTCAACGACGGTTGGTAAAGTTATTTTTAACGAAATTTTCCCGGAAGATTTCCCGTATATCAACGAGGCTACGAAAACGAACCTCTTGAACGGTACGCCGGATAAATATTTTGTATACGAAAAAGGCAGTGATTTGAAAAAAATCATTGAAGAATTGCCGATAGCAGGCGGTGTAGGTAAAGATTATCTCGGTAATATTATTGCTGAGTGCTTCAGAAACTACCATACGACGCTGACGGCTGTCATCCTTGACCGTATCAAGCAGCTCGGCTTCACTTACTCCACGCGTGCAGGTATTACGATCGCCGTATCGGACGTTATCGTGCCGCCGGAGAAAACAGAGCTTCTTAAAAAATCGGATGATCAGGTTGCTATCGTTATGAATCAGTACCGTCGTGGTCTGATTACGAACGAAGAGCGTTATGACCGGATTATTAGCATTTGGAGCAAATGTAAAGACGAGCTGACGGAAATTTTGATGAAGTCCATGGATCGTTACAACAACATTATGCTCATGGTTGATTCGAAGGCACGGGGTAACAAATCGCAAATCACCCAGCTGGGCGGTATGCGTGGTCTGATGGCCAACCCATCGGGCCGGATTATCGAGTTGCCAATCAAATCGAACTTCCGCGAAGGTCTGACGGTACTCGAGTACTTCATCTCGACGCATGGAGCGCGGAAAGGTCTCGCGGATACAGCTCTTCGTACAGCTGACTCCGGTTACCTGACTCGTAGGCTCGTTGACGTTGCACAAGACGTTATCGTTCGTGAAGAAGATTGCGGAACCGATAAAGGCTTCTCCGTGAGCAAAATTCAAGACGGTAAAGAGGTTATTGAGGATCTGTACGATCGTATTGAAGGCCGTTACGCTTTCGAGACGGTTCGTCATCCGAAGACTGGCGAAGTTATCGTCAGCCGCAATGATCTGATTGACTCGAACAGAGCCGATGCGATTATTGATGCGGGTATTGAAAAACTGCAAATCCGTTCCGTGCTTAGCTGCCGCGCTCGTCATGGCGTATGTAAAACTTGTTATGGCCGCAACCTGGCAACAGGCAAGCATGTTGAAATCGGTGAAGCAGTAGGTATCATTGCCGCTCAATCCATCGGTGAGCCAGGAACACAGCTCACGATGCGTACATTCCATACCGGCGGTGTTGCCGGAGACGATATTACGCAAGGTTTGCCGCGTATCCAGGAGCTTTTCGAGGCGCGTAATCCGAAAGGTCAAGCGATTATCACCGAGCTTGATGGTGTGGTCAAAGAAATTCGTGAAGCGAAGGATCGCCGTGAAATCGAAGTTCAAGGTGAAGCGGAATCCAAAACTTATGCGATCACTTACGGTTCGCGTATCCGTGTTGTAAAAGGTCAGCATCTTGAAGCCGGCGACGAGCTGACAGATGGTTCGATTGACCCTAAAGATATGCTTCGGATTAAAGGTATCCGCGGCGTTCAAAACTATATTTTGCAGGAAGTACAGCGCGTCTACCGGAACCAAGGGGTAGAAATCAATGACAAGCACATTGAAGTCATGGTTAAGCAAATGCTCCGCAAAATCCGTATCGTTGATGCGGGAGAAACGAAGCTTCTGCCAGGCGCATTCGTAGACATTCATGAATATGAATCTGCCAACCGCGAAGCGATCTTTGCTGATAAAGAGCCAGCAGTAGCCAAACCGGTATTGCTCGGTATTACGAAAGCGTCTCTTGAGACGGATTCGTTCTTGTCGGCAGCTTCTTTCCAAGAAACGACTCGCGTCTTGACTGACGCTGCTATTAAAGGCAAAGTCGATCAATTGCTTGGTCTGAAGGAAAATGTTATTATCGGTAAGTTGATTCCAGCTGGTACGGGTATGCCGCGTTATCGCAATATCCGTCTGGTAGGACTTGAGGATGAGCAGGAAACTGTTGTAAACCAAGGCGAACTGGAATCAGAAGCAGTTACCGTTGACTAAAGCTTGAAGCATGCATGCGGCGGCGGCCTCCCCTAGTAATTGAGGGGAAGCTGTCTGCGTATGCGTACATCGAGGCTATAGCAGCTTTTCAGAAGAGGTAAAGACTAGCATTTGCGGTTTTTCTGATAAAGCTACTTGACACTCTAGGTGTACAGGTGATACTATATCGAAGTGTGCCTAATTGTGTGATCTTCTACCGCTAAAGGATAGGTGATTCCATGCAGTTTAAAGTTGGCGCGAAACAGACGACGAAGATGCTTGAGCAAGATAAAGCAGTCGAAGTCTACATTGCTCAAGATGCAGATCCGCGAATGAAAGAGAAAGTTATTCATTTGTGTGAGCGGTCGAGTATCCCGGTCAAATGGGTAGAAACGATGCAAGACCTTGGGAAAACCTGTGGAATTGATGTCGGAGCTGCTATGGCAGCGCTCGTAACCGATGATGAATAAAGGAAAAAAGCATTTTTGCTGGTGCAACTTCAACCTGATGATGGACTGGTAAGAATTTTTATTTGTTCTTTTATGAACCACCTGGATCTGTGGGCTTTAAAATTAGGTGTAATGTCTACCATATTAAATGACATGAATAACGGAAGGGGGTGGCAACATGCCAACAATTAACCAGCTAGTCCGTAAAGGACGCCAAGCTAAAGTCGTAAAATCGAAATCGCCAGCTTTGCAAAAAGGTTTCAACGCCTTGAAACGTGAAGCTACAAACATCAGTGCTCCGCAAAAACGCGGTGTGTGCACTCGTGTAGGTACAATGACTCCGAAAAAACCGAACTCTGCACTTCGTAAATACGCGCGTGTACGTTTGACTAACCGCGTAGAGGTTACAGCTTACATTCCGGGTATCGGACATAACCTTCAAGAGCACAGTGTCGTATTGATCCGTGGCGGACGGGTAAAAGACCTTCCGGGTGTACGTTATCATATCGTTCGCGGCGCTTTGGATACAGCGGGTGTTAACAACCGTAACCAAGCTCGTTCGAAATACGGTGCTAAACGTCCTAAAGTTAAGAAATAAAAATGGTTTTACCACTAATGAAATTATCATTCAAGAAAGGGGGACTTTCTCATGCCACGCAAAGGTCCTGTAACAAAACGCGATGTGCTTCCGGATCCGGTTTACAATAGCAAACTGGTAACGAGACTCATCAACCGCATTATGATCGACGGTAAACGCGGAACAGCTCAAACGCTGTTGTACGATGCCTTCAAACTGATCCAAGAACGCACGGGTAAAGATCCGATGGAAGTGTTCGAAGCAGCTTTGAAAAATATCATGCCAGTACTTGAGGTTAAAGCACGCCGTGTCGGCGGTGCCAACTATCAAGTGCCGATCGAAGTTAAACCTGAGCGCCGTACATCGCTTGGTCTCCGTTGGCTCGTGAACTACTCACGTAACCGCGGTGAGAAAACGATGGTAGAGCGTTTGGCTGCTGAAATTACTGATGCTTCCAATAACACTGGTGCATCCGTTAAGAAGCGCGAAGATACACACAAAATGGCAGAAGCAAACAGAGCGTTTGCTCACTACCGTTGGTAGGATTCGGCTAACGCTGAATCAACAAATAATCTCATTTAATGAGAGGAGATCAGTTCATGGCTAGAGAGTTCTCCTTGAAAAATACACGGAATATCGGGATTATGGCGCATATCGATGCGGGTAAAACCACTACAACTGAGCGTATCTTGTTCTACACAGGCCGTACTCACAAAATCGGAGAGGTGCATGAAGGCGCCGCTACGATGGACTGGATGGAACAAGAGCAAGAGCGCGGTATTACGATTACGTCTGCCGCGACGACTGCTCAATGGGATGGTCACCGCATCAATATCATCGATACCCCAGGACACGTTGACTTCACAGTAGAAGTTGAACGTTCCCTCCGCGTATTGGACGGGGCAGTTGGCGTTTTCAGTGCAAAAGAAGGCGTTGAGCCTCAGTCCGAAACCGTATGGCGTCAAGCAGACCGTTACGGTGTACCTCGGATCGCTTATATCAACAAAATGGACATTATCGGTGCAGACTTCTTGAACGTTATCAAGGATATGCGCGAGCGTCTACAAGCAAATGCTGTTGCGATTCAAATTCCGATTGGCGCTGAAAGTGATTTCGTAGGCGTTATCGATATCGTTGAACGCGTAGCTTACAAATACAAAGATGATCTCGGAAAAGACCCTGAGAAAATCGAAATTCCTGCTGAGTACGCCGACCAAGTCGAAGAACTCCGTACGGAATTGATCGAGAAAGTTGCCGAGCTGGACGAAGAATTAACAATGAAATATCTGGAAGGCGAAGAAATTACGATTCCAGAAATTAAAGCAGCGCTTCGTAAAGGCGTTTGTGAAGTTAAAATCTTCCCAGTTATCGTTGGCTCCTCGTACCGTAACAAAGGCGTTCAAATGATGTTGGATGCTGTTGTTGACTATCTTCCATCGCCACTTGATGTACCAGCTATTAAAGGTATGCTTGATGACGGTAGTGAGGAAATTCGTCAATCTTCGGATTCAGAACCGTTCTCGGCTCTGGCATTCAAAATCATGACGGATCCTTATGTAGGTAGATTGACGTTCTTCCGTGTGTATTCTGGCGTCCTGAAATCCGGTTCGTATGTTCTGAATGGTACAAAGAACAAACGTGAGCGTATTGGTCGGATTCTGCAAATGCATGCGAACAGCCGTCAAGAGATTTCCGAAGTTTACTCCGGAGATATCGCAGCTGCAGTTGGTTTGAAAGATACCATTACAGGTGACACGCTTTGTGATGAAAAACATCCGATTATTCTTGAGTCGATGAATTTCCCTGAGCCAGTTATCTCGGTTGCTATCGAACCAAAAACGAAAGCTGACCAAGACAAACTCGGTATCGCGATTTCCAAGCTTGCGGAAGAAGATCCTACATTCCGTGCGCATACGGATGAAGAAACAAACCAAACGATTATCTCTGGTATGGGTGAGCTTCACCTTGAGATTCTAGTTGACCGTATGCTTCGTGAATTTAAGGTTGAGACAAACGTTGGTAAGCCTCAAGTTGCTTATCGTGAGACGTTCCGTCAAGCTGCAAAAGTCGAAGGTAAATTCGTACGTCAATCCGGTGGTAAAGGTCAATATGGCCATTGCTGGGTTGAATTCGTTCCACAAGAGCCGGGTGAAGGCTTCGTGTTCGAAAACAAAGTTGTGGGTGGATCGATTCCTCGTGAATTTATCGCTCCAATCCAAGCTGGTATCGAAGAGTCGATGAAAAACGGCGTTATCGCTGGATTCCCGCTCGTTGATGTTAAAGCGATTGTTTTCGACGGATCTTATCATGATGTTGACTCCTCGGAGATGGCGTTTAAAATTGCAGGTTCGATGGCGCTTAAAGCTGCCAAAGAAAAATGTAAGCCAGTTCTGCTTGAGCCAATCATGAAAGTTGAAGTTACTGTTCCTGAAGAGTACATGGGCGATGTAATGGGTATGTTGAACTCCCGTCGTGGTCGCATTGAAGGTATGGATACTCGCGCAGGTGCGCAAATCATCCGTGCTAAGGTGCCTCTCTCCGAGATGTTCGGTTATTCCACAACACTTCGTTCTGGTACACAAGGACGCGGTGTATTCTCGATGGAGCTTTCTCACTATGAAGAAGTTCCTAAATCGATTGCTGAAGAGATTATTGCTAAAAACAAAGGCGAATAATATTTGCCTTTGTCTAGGTTAGTCTTTTTTACTCCGGTTGGCATTACAGCTTGCTAAGCAAGCAAGTGTTCAGCCACTATATAAAACCTTTTAAATATTGAGGAGGATTAAGTTCAATGGGAAAAGCTAAATTTGAACGTAACAAACCGCACGTTAATATCGGTACTATTGGTCACGTCGATCACGGTAAAACGACTCTGACTGCAGCAATCACTACTGTACTTTCCAAAAAATACGGCGGTGCTGCTATCGCTTTTGACCAAATCGATAAAGCTCCAGAAGAGCGCGAGCGTGGTATCACGATCTCGACAGCTCACGTTGAGTATGAGACGCCAGCTCGTCACTACGCTCACGTTGACTGCCCAGGTCACGCCGACTATGTAAAAAACATGATCACTGGTGCTGCACAAATGGACGGAGCAATCCTAGTAGTTTCCGCAGCTGATGGCCCTATGCCACAAACTCGTGAGCACATCTTGCTGTCCAAGCAAGTTGGCGTTCCTTACATCGTTGTATTCCTGAACAAATGCGACATGGTTGAAGACGAAGAGCTTCTTGAACTGGTTGAGATGGAAGTTCGCGACCTTCTTTCCGAGTATGAGTTCCCAGGCGACGACACTCCAATCATCCGTGGTGCAGCTCGTGAAGCTTTGCAAAACCCTGATGGTCCTTGGGCTGAAAAAATCATCGAGCTCTTCGAGCAAGTTGATACTTACATCCCAACTCCTGAGCGCGATGTTGCAAAACCTTTCCTTATGCCTGTCGAGGACGTATTCACAATCACTGGCCGTGGTACAGTAGCAACTGGCCGTGTTGAGCGTGGCGTTATCAAAGTAGGCGACGAGATCGAAATTATCGGTCTTGCTGAAGAGTCCCGCAAATCCGTAGTAACAGGCGTTGAAATGTTCCGTAAATTGCTTGACTCCGCTCAAGCAGGCGACAACGTTGGCGCATTGCTTCGTGGTGTAGACCGTAAAGATATTGAGCGTGGACAAGTATTGGCTAAACCGGGTTCGGTTAAACCACACACTAACTTCACTGCACAAATCTACGTTCTGACTAAAGAAGAGGGTGGCCGTCACAAGCCTTTCTTCACTGGATACCGTCCACAGTTCTACTTCCGTACAACTGACGTTACTGGTATCATCAACCTGCCAGAAGGTACTGAAATGGTTATGCCTGGCGACAACATCACAGTTACTGTTGAGCTTATCGCTCCAATCGCGGTTGAAGAGGGAACTCGTTTCTCCATCCGTGAAGGCGGCCGTACTGTAGGCGCTGGCGCTGTAGCAACTATCCAAAAATAATCGCGTGCGGCTTTAAGCCGCGCACGAATCAAACCTCTCACCTCGGTGAGAGGTTTTTTATTTTCCATGGACAAGTCATTGACGGGGCTGCTGCATCGCCTTTAATATGAGAGAAGATGTATACAGCTGCGATAGAGGGAAACCTTATGGGAACGTAAGACAGAAGCAGCTTATTATGTAGGGGAGGTTTTACAGAAGATGAGAAAAAATATGTGGGTAGGATTAATGCTGGTCCTCGTTTTGGTCATTTCGGCATGTGGGGGCAGCAAAGGAAACGGCAATACAGGGGAACAGGCTTCAACTGCACCAAGCAGTTCTGCTGAAGCAACGGACAGTGGGGCGAAAGAAAATTATAAAATTTCAATCTCGCAATATGTAGAGCATCCGTCGCTTGATGCAACAAGAGAAGGATTTATTGCTGCCTTGAAGGATGCGGGATTGGTTGAAGGACAGAATTTAACCATTGATTTTAATACAGCTCAAGCAGATCAAGCAAACAACCAAACGTTGGCTCAAAAGATCGCAGCTGATAAAAGTGATTTGGCGTTAGGTATTGCTACACCATCAGCACAAGCGCTTGTGAAAGAAGTGACTGATCGTCCTGTGCTGTTCGCAGCTGTTACTGATCCGATTGATTCGAAACTCGTTACAAATCTTGATGCGCCAGGTGGTCTTGTTTCAGGAGCGTCGGATACAAATCCAGCAGCAATTACAGAGCTTATGGACTTTGTAGCTGCTAATTTTTCGAAAGTGAAAAATGTTGGCCTTGTCATTAACGAAGGTGAGCCTAATGCAGTGGTTATGGCTAAAATTGCAGAAGAAGCGCTCGCTAAGCATGATATTAAGCTCGTTCGTGCAGCTGTGAGTAACACATCAGAAGTACAGCAGGCAGCTGCTTCCCTTGTGGGTAAAGTAGATGCACTGTATATTACATTGGATAATTCAGTAGTGAGCAGTCTGGATACATTGATTAAAGTAGCTAATGATAATGACCTTCCGTTTTTCGCAAGTGATCGTGATACGGTTGAGCGTGGTGCCTTTGCAACTATTGGCTTCAAATATTATGATCATGGATACCAAGTAGGCCAAATGGCTGTGGATATTTTGAAAAACGGCAAGAAGCCGGGCGAGATGAAAGTAACGGTGCCGGACAAGCTGGATCTAATTTTGAACATGAAGGCAGCTAAGGAACAAGGCATTACGGTAACCGATGAGATGAAAAATCAAGTCAAGGATGCTGCTTCCAACATTATTGAATAGTTCGCAACTTAACGGGATTTTTAAAAAAAAGTAACGTAACGGCTATTGTCGCCATTAGACGGCAGTAGCCGTTTACAATTGGCCCGTTTTTTATGAGGAGGTTTCCTATTGCTTAGTTTGTTGAAATCGATGCCTGGTGCAATTGAGCTTGGCTTAATTTATGCGTTGATGGCGCTGGGCGTCTACATTACGTATCGTATTTTAGATTTTCCCGATTTGACCGTGGAAGGCAGCTTCACTACAGGCGGCGGCATTGCAATGATTTTGATAACGAATGGCATGTCGCCTTGGGTGGCTACTATTGCTGCTTTTGGCGGTGGTGCGGCTGCGGGAGCCATTACCGGGCTTTTGCATACGAAAGGCAAAATAAATGGGCTGCTCTCCGGCATTATTATGATGATTGCCCTATATTCTATTAATCTGCGAATTATGGGCAAGCCGAATGTGTCGGTATATGGGATGGATACGATTTTTACGACTAGCAACGTACTTGTTATTGTCGTAATCGTGGTTATTGTGACCAAGCTGCTGTTGGATTTGTTTCTGCATACGGACTTAGGGCTAAGCTTGCGTGCAACAGGAGATAATGAGCGGATGATTCGGAGCTTTGGCTCCAACACGGATACGACTAAAATTATCGGTATCTCCCTCTCCAATGCACTTGTTGCTTTGTCTGGAGCCTTATTCGCACAGCAGTCAACTGCTGCTGATATTTCTATGGGGATCGGCGTTATCGTCGTCGGCTTGGCATCGGTTATTATTGGT
The DNA here is from genome assembly GCF_001422685.1 of Paenibacillus sp. Leaf72. Lineage (NCBI taxonomy): Bacteria > Bacillati > Bacillota > Bacilli > Caryophanales > Paenibacillaceae > Paenibacillus > Paenibacillus sp. Leaf72. Next base: position 40,042 of record NZ_LMLV01000010.1, read on the forward strand.
GAGGCTATTTTCGGAGCCCGGAAGGTGTTTTGGGCCACGCTGGCGGTTGTTCTTGGTTCCATTGTGTATCGGATCATCATTACGATTGCCTATCGGGTTGAGTGGCTCAAAGCTTCCGATTTAAAGCTGATTACAGCGGTAATCGTTATTGTTGCCCTTGTCGTTCCGACCATTCAGAAATCGTTTAAGCAGAAAAAAATGGCACGCAAACGCTCGGCGGAGCTGCTGACTGATCCTGTACAACGCGGAGGTGGCCAGTAATGCTGAACATTTCAAAAGTGTCCAAGCTGTTTAATCCAGGAACTGTTGATGAAAAGACAGCTTTGATTAATATTAATCTGCATCTGATGCCGGGCGATTTTGTAACGGTCATTGGAAGCAATGGTGCAGGGAAGTCTACTTTAATGAACATTATATCGGGAGTCATGCGTCCAGATGCCGGCGATGTTGAAATAGCTGGGGATAAAATGACACTGCTGCCCGAATTTAAACGCAGCAAGTGGATTGGGAGAGTCTTTCAAGATCCTATGGCGGGTACAGCGCCGCGCATGACGATTGAGGAAAACCTGGCTATGGCCTATAAAAGAGGCAAGCCACGTACACTATTGATAGGTGTGACGCCAGCTAAGCGCGCTTTTTTCAAGGAGCAGCTTTCTAGGCTCGGCATTGGGCTTGAGAATCGCTTGGGCGCGAAGGTTGGACTTTTGTCCGGTGGAGAGCGGCAAGCGCTTAGCCTGTTGATGGCGACCTTTACGAAGCCGCAGATTTTGCTACTTGATGAGCACACGGCGGCGCTTGATCCTTCGCGTGCAGAACTGATTACAGCGCTCACGGATTCGCTTGTACACGAGATGAAGCTGACGACGCTGATGGTGACGCATAATATGGAGCAGGCGATCCGTCTAGGCAACCGTCTTATTATGATGGACAAGGGTCGTATTATTCTCGATGTAAATGAACACCGCAAAAAGGATCTCACGGTAGCGCAGCTGCTTAACGAGTTTGAGCAAATTAGCGGCAAGAAGCTGGCTGACGACCGGATTGTGCTAGGTTAATAAGTTTAGAGTAAAGTTTAGTGAGTAGAGTAGTAGTAACACATTGTCCATAAAGCAAAGAAGATCGCTTTTCTATCGGGTCATGGGTGAAAGCTTGCCGATGTACGGATAGAAGAGCGATCTTCTGCTGTTTTAGCGGTTTGCAGCCGTTAGTTGAAGGTATTCAGGTGAGTTTCTTCTATTATATATAGAAGACACAGCAATCGTTTTGTTTATGAAGCGGGCAATGTGTCGAAGCTAATAACCTAAAAGGCGCTATATTCTTGCCTAAAAGGATGAAAGACCACTAATTTAATTGAAAATAGCATGAAAGCAAAGTTCTGCTTGCATTTGCCTATTCATTTCGTTATAATAATGTCTGTTGGTCTGTGACGTTGCGATGATGTGAGAGGTTGCCGACACACCCGGCCCCTTTGCCATGGGGCATGTGCCGGGTTTTCTCATGGAGTATGTCCGATAATAAATTGGGCGATAGAAGGAGGGACTTATATGGCAAAGCAAAAGATTCGTATTCGCTTGAAAGCGTACGATCACAGGATTCTTGATCAATCCGCAGAGAAAATTGTGGAAACTGCAAAACGTTCCGGAGCGAGTGTTTCCGGGCCGATTCCGCTTCCAACGGAAAAGCAAATCATCACCATTCTCCGTGCGGTGCACAAGTACAAGGATTCGAGGGAGCAATTCGAAATGCGTACACATAAACGCTTGATCGACATTGTTAACCCTACGCCGCAAACGGTTGATGCGTTGATGCGCCTGGATTTACCATCCGGTGTAGATATCGAAATCAAACTGTAAAAGCAACACCAGTATATGTGATATAGAAGGGAAATGAGGTGTCAACATGAAAGGTATCTTAGGTAAAAAACTTGGAATGACTCAAGTGTTTACTGCTGAAGGTAATGTAATTCCGGTTACTGTTATCGAAGCTGGACCATGTGTCGTTTTGCAGAAGAAAGACCAGGAAACTGATGGTTACGAAGCTGTTCAACTCGGTTTTGCCGACAAGAAAGAAAGCAGAACTATTAAGCCGGAAATTGGCCACGCTAAAAAAGCGGGAGCTACTCCTAAGCGCTACGTTCGTGAAATTCGCGGCATCCAATTGGGTGACTACGAAGTTGGTCAAGTGGTTAAAGCTGACCTTTTCGCAGAAGGCGAATTCGTTGACGTAACAGGTATTTCTAAAGGTAAAGGCTTTGCCGGCGTTATTAAACGTTGGGGACAAAGCACGGGTCCTATGTCTCACGGTTCCCGTTACCACCGCGGTCCAGGTTCCATGGGTTCGATTCAAGCGAACCGCGTACCGAAAGGCAAACGCCTTCCAGGTCACATGGGTACTGACGCTATCACGATTCAAAAGCTTGAAGTTATTCGCGTAGACGCTGAGCGTAACGTGTTGCTAGTTAAAGGTTCTGTACCAGGCCCTAAAAACGGTTTTGTGAAAGTTAAACTTACCGTTAAGAAATAAATTCTTAGAAGAAAGGAGGAACAATAAATGCCTAAAGTATCATTATACAATGTGAGCGGTTCGCAAGTAGGCGAGGTTGAATTGGCAGATAGCGTTTTCGGTATCGAGCCTAACAAACACGTTCTACACAGCGCTGTTACGCTTCAGCAAGCTGCTGAGCGTGCAGGTACTCACAAAACTAAAGGACGCTCTGAAGTACGTGGTGGCGGTCGTAAACCTTGGAAACAAAAAGGAACTGGCCGTGCTCGTCAAGGTAGCATTCGCTCCCCGCAATGGGTTGGCGGCGGTACAGTATTTGGACCGACTCCACGCTCTTACGGTTTCAAGCTTCCTAAGAAAGTTCGCCGTTTGGCAATCAAATCGGCTCTATCTTCGAAGGTGATCGCTAACGAAATTATCGTTCTAGATCAATTGTCGTTCTCGACTCCTAAGACGAAAGAATTCGTAGCGATTCTGAACAATCTGAAAGTGGCTCGTAAAGCGCTTGTTGTTTTGCCTAGCTATGATGACAATGTAGCATTGTCTGCTCGTAACATCCCAGGTGTGAAATTCGTCGCAGCTGACGGCATTAATGTTCTGGATGTACTTGTATATGACAAGCTCATCATCACTAAAGATGCTGTAGAGAAAGTACAGGAGGTGTTTGCGTAATGAAAAACCCTCGCGATATTATTAAACGTCCTGTTATTACAGAACGTACTAGCGAATACATGGTTTCCAAACGTTACGTGTTCGAAGTTGATCTTCGCTCTAACAAAACAGAAATCAAAAACGCTATTGAGCAAATTTTCAAAGTTAAGGTTACTAGCGTTAACACAATGCGTGTTGCTGGCAAACCTAAGCGCTATGGTAAATATAGCGGTTATAGATCCGAATGGAAAAAAGCAATCGTTCAACTGAGCGATGATAGCAAAGAACTTGAGTTCTTTGAAACGTCTGTTTAGAAAAGGAGGAAATTCAAGTGCCAATTAAAAAGTATAAACCGACCTCTCCTGCACGTCGTGGTATGTCGGTCTCGACTTTCGAAGAGATCACAACAGACACACCGGAGAAATCGTTGCTAGCACCACTTTTCAAAAAAGCTGGTCGTAACAACCAAGGTAAAATTACGGTTCGTCATCAAGGCGGCGGACACAAACGTAAATATCGGATTATCGACTTCAAGCGTCTTAAGGATGGAATTGCTGGTAAAGTGGCAACGATCGAATACGATCCGAACCGTACTTCCAACATCGCTCTAATCCACTACGCTGACGGTGAGAAAGCCTACATTATCGCTCCTAAAGGTCTTAAAGTTGGAGATCAAGTAATGTCCGGCCCTACTGCTGATATCAAAGTAGGTAACACTCTTCCACTTGGTAACATTCCTGTTGGTTCGGTTATCCACAACATTGAATTGCAACCAGGCAAAGGCGGACAATTGGTTCGTGCTGCTGGTACAGAAGCTCAGCTTCTTGGTAAAGAAGAAGTTTACGTATCGATCCGTCTTTCTTCCGGTGAGGTTCGTCGCATTCTGAAAACTTGTCGTGCAACAATCGGTTCTGTTGGTAACGAAGATCACGAACTCGTGAAAATCGGTAAAGCCGGCCGTTCCCGTTGGATGAACAGACGTCCAGAAGTCCGCGGCGTAGTAATGAACCCTAACGATCACCCACACGGTGGTGGTGAAGGTCGCGCTCCGATCGGTCGTAAATCGCCAATGTCTCCTTGGGGCAAACCAACACTTGGTTACAAAACCCGCAAGAAGAAAAAAGCTTCGAGCCAATATATTATTCGTCGTCGTACGAAGTAATAACTGCTTAATAGAAGCTGCGTGACCTTGAGTCACGCTATGTTTCCGCGAAGGGAGGACTCCAAATGGGTCGCAGTTTGAAAAAAGGGCCGTTTATTGACGGTTACCTGCTCAAAAAAGTCGAGGATTTGAATGAAGCAAACAAAAAAGTCGTGGTCAAAACTTGGTCCCGTCGCTCGACAATTTTCCCACAATTCATTGGTCACACTTTCGGCGTTTATGACGGTCGCAAGCACGTGCCAGTATACGTAACGGAAGATATGGTTGGACACAAGCTTGGTGAGTTTGCACCAACTCGTACGTACAAAGGTCATGATGACGATAAGAAGACGGGCAGAAGATAATTTTGCCTATAAGATCTTTATCGATTGAAAGGAGGTTCACACATGTCTGAAGCTAAAGCGCATTTGAGATTCGTACGTATTGCTCCTCGTAAAGCTCAACTCGTTGCGGATTTGATTCGTGGCAAGAAGGTTGGCGAAGCAATCGCGATTCTGCGTCACACGCCAAAATCTGCTTCCCCGATTTTGGAGAAGCTGCTGAACTCTGCTATTGCTAACGCTGAGCATAACTATCAATTGGACGTTAACAAGCTGGTTATTTCCCAGGCTTTCGTTAACCAAGGTCCAACTATGAAACGTTTCCGCCCACGTGCAATGGGACGTGCAAGCAAAATCAACAAAAGAACCAGCCACATCACTTTGGTGGTATCTGAGAAATAAGGAGGGATAACGTGTGGGTCAAAAGGTAAATCCGGTCGGTCTTCGTGTTGGGATTATCCGTGATTGGGAATCCAAATGGTACGCAGGCAAAGACTTCGGCGATCTTCTGATTGAAGACGTAAAAATTCGTGAATACCTGAAGAACAAACTTAAGGATGCGGCAGTATCCCACATCGAAATCGAGCGCGCGGCTAACCGTGTTAACGTGACGATTCAAACTGCGAAGCCGGGTATGGTTATCGGTAAAGGCGGTTCTGAAGTGGAGAACCTGCGCACGGAGCTTGGCAAGATCACTAAAGGCAAAAAAGTTCACATCAATATTTCTGAAATTAAACAAGCAGATATGGATGCTATTCTTGTAGCAGAAAGTATCGCACAACAGCTGGAGCGTCGTGTTTCTTTCCGTCGTGCTTTGAAACAAGCGATCCAACGTTCGATGCGTGCTGGCGCTAAAGGGATCAAAACCGCTGTTAGCGGACGTCTCGGTGGTGCTGAAATTGCTCGTTCAGAAGGCTATAGCGAAGGTACAGTTCCACTTCATACCCTTCGTGCTGATATCGATTATGGTACAGCTGAAGCGCATACGACTTATGGTCGTATCGGTGTAAAAGTTTGGATCTACCGTGGCGAAGTCCTTCCGGTTAAGAAGAAAGCTCCCCAGGAAGGAGGCAACTAATCATGTTGGTACCTAAACGTGTCAAACACCGCAAGCAACAACGCGGACATATGAAAGGTCGCGCTAAAGGCGGTACTGAAGTTTCTTTCGGAGAATACGGTCTTCAAGCGCTTGAGCCGTCATGGATTACGAACCGTCAAATCGAATCGGCTCGTATTGCTATGACTCGTTACATCAAACGTGGTGGTAAAGTATGGATCAAGATTTTCCCTGCTAAGCCAATCACTCAAAAGCCTCTCGAGGTTCGTATGGGTAGCGGTAAAGGTAACGTTGAGAAATGGGTTGCTGTAGTTAAGCCAGGCAAAATTATGTTTGAGCTTGCTGGAGTACCTGAAGAGGTTGCTCGCGAAGCAATGCGTCTTGCGTCACACAAACTGCCTGTTAAAACGAAGTTCGTGAAACGCGAAGAAGTAGGTGGTGAAGCAAATGAAGGCTAGTGAATTTCGTAACCTAACCTCTGCTGAGATCGAACAAAAGGTAAATGGTTTTAAAGAGGAGCTATTCAACCTTCGTTTCCAATTGGCTACTGGCCAACTGGACAATCCGACACGGATTCGTGACGTACGGAGAGAAATTGCTCGTGCTAAAACCATCTTGCGTGAAAGAGAACTCGGAATCAGCAGCTAAATAGTAGTCCTTAACTAAGGAAAAATTGCCAAGGTTTAAGGAAGGAGGAAGAACATGAGCGAACGTAATGCCCGCAAAGTGTTAGTCGGTAAAGTGGTGAGTGACAAAATGGATAAAACAGTTGTTGTTGCTATTGAAACATATAAAAAACACAACCTGTACCATAAACGCATTAAATCCACGAAAAAGTTCAAAGCCCATGATGAGAACAACGAAGCTAAAATCGGCGATGTTGTAAAAATTATGGAAACTCGTCCGCTTTCGAAAGACAAACGCTTCAGACTCGTGGAGATTGTTGAAGTAGCGATTGTCCTTTAAGTTTGAAAATGTAATCTAGTTTTGTCCGAAAGGAGGACGTTGACATGATTCAACCATTTTCCCGTTTGCGTGTCGCTGATAACTCAGGTGCAAAAGAACTGATGTGTATCCGTGTACTTGGTGGAACTGGTCGTCGCGTAGCGGCTATCGGCGATTTGATCGTTTGTTCCGTTAAACAAGCAACACCAGGCGGCGTTGTCAAAAAAGGTGATGTTGTTAAAGCAGTTATCGTTCGTACAAAGCGTACGGTTCGTCGTAAAGACGGTTCCTACATCGCGTTTGACGAAAATGCAGCTGTAATCGTTAAGGAAGACAAGAGCCCACGTGGTACTCGTATTTTTGGACCAGTTGCCCGTGAGCTTCGCGATAAAGATTTCATGAAAATCGTATCGCTTGCACCAGAAGTTATCTAATAAAAGTCCCCAAGGGATTGCAATAGCTTGATCATCAAGCATGCAGGAGGTGTAACTCATGCCAAGATTGAAAAAAATTCTTGAATCGCATAACAATAAATTGCACGTTAAAAAAGATGATACGGTCATCGTCATTTCCGGTAAGGATAAAGGCAAAAAAGGCCGTGTAATCGCTGCATATCCGCGTGAAAACCGCGTACTTGTAGAAGGCGTCAATATGGTTAAAAAGCATACTCGTCCATCGCAGGCTAACCCGCAGGGCGGTATCATCGAGCAAGAAGCGCCGATTCACGTATCGAACGTGATGCACATTGATCCGAAGAGCGGTAAAGTAACTCGCATTGGATACAAAGTGCTTGATAACGGCAAAAAAGTTCGGATCGCAAAACGTTCCGGCGAAGTAATCGACTAACGTTACTGTAGGAAGGAGGACCATGAATCATGGCTGCAAGAATGAAGGATCGTTTTCTTAACGAGATCACTCCTGCTCTGATGCAGAAGTTTAACTATACAACAGTTATGCAAGTGCCTAAAATCGAGAAAGTCGTCATCAATATGGGTGTCGGCGAAGCGGTTGCTAACTCGAAAGTGCTTGATGTTGCTGTTGATGAGCTTCGTCAAATCGCCGGTCAAAAACCGGTTGTAACACGCGCGAAGAAGTCCATTGCCGGCTTCAAACTTCGTGAGAACATGCCAATCGGGGTTAAAGTAACACTGCGCGGCGAGCGTATGTATTATTTCCTAGATAAGCTGTTCAACATCTCCCTCCCACGTGTACGTGACTTCCGTGGCGTATCATCGAAAGCATTCGATGGTCGCGGTAACTACACACTGGGTTTGAAAGAGCAATTGATCTTCCCGGAGATTGAATACGATAAAGTTGATAAAGTTCGTGGTATGGATATCGTCATCGTGACGACGGCAAAAACGGACGAAGAATCTCGCGAATTGCTCACCCAATTGGGTATGCCGTTTGCGAAGTAATCCACTTTTAGGAGGTGTAATACCCAGTGGCAAAAACTTCGATGAAAGTGAAGCAACAACGTACACCGAAATTTAAAGTGCGTGCGTACACGCGCTGTGAACGTTGTGGCCGTCCGCACTCTGTTTTGCAAAAGTTTAAAATTTGCCGGATTTGTTTCCGTGAGTTAGCATACAAAGGCCAGATCCCTGGCGTTAAGAAAGCAAGCTGGTAATAAGCCTAGTTCGGGAAGGAGGTTAACACAAATGGTTATGTCTGATCCGATTGCAGATATGCTGACACGCATTCGCAACGCGAACGTTGTTCGTCATGAAACCGTTGAAATGCCCGCTTCGAAAGTGAAGAAGGAAATCGCTGAAATTCTGAAGCGTGAAGGTTTCATCCGCGATGCTGAATATATCGAGGATAACAAGCAAGGGATTATCCGTATTTTCTTGAAATACGGCCCGAGCCAAGAGCGCGTAATCACTGGTCTGAAACGTATTTCTAAACCAGGTCTTCGCGTTTATACAAAATCTAATGAGATCCCTCGTGTACTGGGCGGTCTGGGAATTGCTATTATTTCCACGTCCAAAGGGATTATGACTGATAAAGAAGCACGTCAAGGCAAAGCTGGCGGCGAAGTCGTCTGCTACGTTTGGTAATTAACAAGTCACAAAGATTGGAGGTGTAACGATGTCCCGTATTGGTCGCAAACCAATCCAAGTGCCTAACGGCGTAACAATCAACTTGGAAAACACAGTTATTACTGTTAAAGGACCTAAAGGAACGCTTTCCCGTGAATTTCACAAAGATATGAAAGTCAATGTGAGTGAAACTGAAATCGTCATTGAACGTCCTTCTGACAATAAATTGCATCGCTCTTTGCACGGTACTACTCGCAGCATCATCGCTAACATGGTGAGCGGAGTTACTGACGGATTCTCGAAAAATCTTGAACTCGTTGGCGTAGGTTATCGTGCAAGCAAAAATGGTGAGAAAATCGTTCTTAACGTTGGTTACTCTCACCCAGTGGAAATCGCTCCTGAAGGCGGAATCGAATTCGACGTTCCTGCGAACACGAAAATTACTGTTCGCGGAATCGATAAAGAACTCGTTGGCGCATTTGCTGCCAAAATCCGTTCCGTACGTGAGCCTGAGCCGTATAAAGGTAAAGGTATCAAGTACGAAGGCGAGCGCATTATCCGCAAAGAAGGTAAAGCTGGTAAGAAGAAATAAGCAGTCTGACATGGCTGCTTAACATAGCGGTATGAGGAATTGGAAAGGAGTGAACCTTGAATGATTACGAAAGGCGATAAAAACAAGGCACGTCTGAAAAGACACTTGCGTGTTCGTAAAAAAATCAATGGAACGGTTGCACGCCCACGTCTGTCTGTGTTTCGTTCCGCTAAGCATATGTATGCTCAATTGATCGACGATGTACAAGGAGTAACACTTGCTGCTGCTTCTACTCAAGACAAAGAGCTGACTGAAGCTATCGGCAACGGCGGCAGCGTTGAAGCTGCTCGCAAAGTCGGCGAATTGCTTGCAAAACGCGCTCAAGCGAAAGGTGTAAACCAAGTAGTATTTGATCGTGGTGGTTACTTGTATCACGGAAGAATTCAGGCGCTTGCTGATGCAGCTCGCGAAGCTGGTCTGGAATTCTAATCGACTTTACTTATAAGGAGGTTAAACGACTTGCGTATAGATCCGAATACGTTAGAACTTACTGAAAAAGTTGTCAACATCAACCGTGTTGCCAAAGTTGTTAAAGGCGGACGCCGCTTCAGCTTTAGTGCATTGGTAGTAGTAGGCGACGGCAACGGCTATGTTGGCGCAGGAATCGGTAAAGCAGGCGAAGTACCTGATGCAATCCGCAAAGGTATCGAAGATGCTAAGAAAAACCTGATTCATGTACCAATCGTTGGTACAACAATTCCTCACCTTGTGCTAGGACATTTCGGCGCTGGAGAAGTTCTCCTGAAGCCGGCATCCGAAGGTACAGGTGTTATCGCTGGTGGCCCAGTTCGTGCAGTTCTTGAACTTGCTGGCGTTGGCGATATTTTGACGAAATCCCTCGGTTCTTCGAACTCCATGAACATGGTTAACGCAACGCTCGAAGGTCTTTCACGTTTGAAACGTGCTGAAGATGTTGCGAAGCTTCGTGGTAAAACTGTCGAAGAGCTGTTAGGTTAAGGAGGGGCATACGATGGCAAAATTGCAAATCACCCTCGTTCGCAGTTTGATCGGCCGTAACGAGAAACAGCGTGCTACTGTAGCATCGCTGGGACTTCGTAAAATCCGTCAAACCGTTGAATTGAACGATACTGTAGCTATTCGCGGCATGGTTAAACATGTTAGCCACTTGGTTAAAGTCGAAGAAGTATAAGATAGTCATTCCTACAAAGAAATAAACAAGGAGGTGCAAGAACGATGAAATTGCATGAACTCGCACCAGCACCAGGTTCCAAGCAAACACCAAAACGTAAAGGTCGCGGTATTGGTACCGGTAACGGTAAAACAGCTGGACGTGGTCACAAAGGTCAAAATGCTCGCTCCGGCGGCGGTGTTCGTCCTGGTTTCGAGGGTGGTCAAAACCCATTGTACCGTCGTGTACCGAAACGCGGATTTAACAACCGTTTCCGTAAAGAGTATGCCATAATCAACATTGAAGAGCTGAACAGCTTTGCAGCAGGCACCGAAGTCACTCCAGAAGTTCTTCTTGAGCAAGGGATTGTTAAAAATCCACTGGCAGGCATTAAGATTTTGGGTAACGGTGAAATCAACGTCCAACTGACTGTAAAAGCAAGCAAGTTCTCTCAATCTGCGGTAGAGAAAATCCAGGCTGCCGGCGGTAAAACCGAGGTGATCTAATTGTTCAAAACCGTGTCCAACATTTGGAAAGTAGCGGATTTGCGCTCGCGCATTCTATTTACGCTTTTCATCCTGCTCATTTACCGGATTGGTTCTTTCATTCCGGTACCGGGCATCAATAAAGAAGTGTTCAAACAAGTTGATCGCGCAGGTGCAGATTTGTTCGGCTTGCTTAACACGTTTTCTGGTGGAGCGCTTTTCAAATTCTCTATCTTTGCAATTGGGATTATGCCATATATCACGGCTTCGATTATCGTGCAGCTGTTATCGATGGATGTTATTCCTAAATTTGCAGAGTGGGCGAAGGAAGGCGAGAACGGCAAACGTAAGCTCGCGCAAATTACTCGTTACGGCACGGTTATTCTTGGTTTGGTTCAAGGTTTTGCAACAGCAATCGGCTTCAACCGCCAATATGGCAATGAGATGATTCCTGGAGCGACCTTCGTTGATTATTTGGTTGTTGCTATCATCTTGACTGCAGGTACTGCTTTCTTGATGTGGCTTGGCGAGCAAATTACTGAGCGTGGTATTGGTAACGGTATTTCGATCCTGATTTTCGCAGGTATCGCTGCTGGTATCCCAGGCCACATCCGTACAATTTGGCAAGATCAATTTATTGGTCAAGAAGCTGCTTTGTTCTGGAATATCGGTAAAATGGTTCTGATCCTTATTGCGATCATTGCCATTATCGTCGGTGTTATCTTTGTTCAGCAAGGGATTCGTAAAATTCCGGTTCAATACGCTAAACGCGTAGTGGGCAGAAAAATGTACGGTGGACAATCGACTCATATCCCGATGAAAGTAAACGGAGCAGGCGTTATTCCGGTTATTTTTGCGGTATCGCTTCTGATGTTCCCAGTTACGATTGCTCAGTTCTGGAATGGATCGGCATGGGCAAACTGGATTATCAATAATATGTATTATGACAAACCGCTTGGTATGGTCTTGTATGTACTGTTGATTATCGGTTTCACTTTCTTCTATACCTTCGTTCAAATAAATCCGGTACAAATGGCGGATCAAATGAAAAAGAACGGTGGTTACATTCCAGGTATTCGCCCGGGTAAACCAACTTCTTCTTATCTGACTCGCGTTATGTCACGTATTACATTGACGGGCGCGCTTTTCCTAGCGGTTATCTCGATTTTGCCAGTGCTCTTCGGAACGCTTGCAGGATTGCCGCGTACGGTGCAACTTGGAGGAACTTCGCTTCTGATCGTTATCGGCGTTGCGCTTGATACGATGAAGCAAATCGAAACCCAGTTGATCAAACGCCATTACAAAGGGTTTATCAATAAATAACAATAGGTTCTGTTCGGGCTTCCGTGACGTCGCTTGCGATGGTACGGACCCGCATGAGCCTATTGTGTTTAAAGCGAGGAACACGAATGAACATTTTATTCATGGGCCCTCCGGGAGCCGGTAAAGGAACGCAAGCTGAACGAATCGTTTCCGAGTTTGGTATACCACACATCTCGACAGGCGATGCATTCCGCCTTGCTATGAAAGAAGGCACTGCGCTCGGTCTCAAAGCGAAAGAGTATGTCGATAAAGGACTGCTTGTACCCGATGAGATTACGAACGGTATCGTAAAAGAACGTCTTGCACTAGACGATTGCAATAAAGGGTTTTTGCTGGACGGTTTTCCTCGGACATTGCAACAAGCCGAAGCGCTTGATGGCATGCTCAAGGAACTTGACCGAGGCATTCACCATGTCGTTAATTTAAAGGTTGATCGTGGATTTCTCTTGGCACGCCTAACTGGAAGACGCATTTGCAAAACATGCGGAACGACGTATCACATTCTGTTCAATCCGCCGAAGCAAGAAGGCGTCTGTGATAAAGACGGCGGCGAATTGTATCAGCGTTCGGATGATACGGAGGAGAAGGTTGGAACGCGTCTGGATGAGTACATTTCCAAAACTGCTCCACTTCTTGACTATTACAGTGATAAAGGTCTTCTTCGCGAAGTCGATGGCGAGAAGGAAATTGATGCGGTAACGGCCGACATTACTTCCATCTTGCGAGGTTCATTGTAATGATTATACGCAAATCCGAATCGGAGCTGCGCTATATGAGAGAAGCAGGCAGAATTGTTGCGGATGCCCATCAGTTGATGGCGAGGTCGGTGAAGCCGGGTATTACTACCATGGAGCTTGATCAACTAGCTGAAGACTACATTCGCAGTCAAGGAGCCGTGCCTTCTTTTAAAGGTTACAATGGTTTTCCCGCCAGCATTTGCGCTTCTGTAAATGACGAGCTGGTACATGGTTTTCCAGGACCTCGGAAGTTGAACGAAGGCGATATTATTAGTATCGATATCGGAGCGCAGTACAATGGCTATCATGGCGACTCTGCCTGGACCTACCCGGTCGGCGCAGTAACGCCTGAAGTACAAAGGCTGCTGGATGTAGCGGAGCAGTCGCTTTATGCGGCCGTGAATCTCATCCGTCCGAATGAGAAGCTATTTACAATATCCCATGCTGTTCAACAAGTTGTCGAAGCGGCTGGCTTTTCGGTTGTACGCGAATTTGTTGGTCATGGAATTGGAGCGAAGCTTCATGAGGAGCCGCAAATTCCGAACTATGGTATGCCAGGTCGCGGACCGAAGCTAGAGCCAGGAATGGTGCTTTGCATCGAACCTATGGTGAACATCGGTGAACGATATGTCCGCACGCTTGAAGACAATTGGACGGTCGTAACGGAAGACGGCTCAATGTGTGCCCATTTTGAGCATACGGTTGCCGTAACGGAGAATGGTTTTGAAATTTTGACGCTTTCGAAGCCACAGGCGGACTGAGCCAGAGATGGATAAGTTCCCGCAGGTAGGCCAAATTGTCAAAGTGCTTCGGGGCAAGGATGAAGACAGCTATGCGGTGGTCATATCCGTCATTGACGAACGTTTCGTTATGATTGTAGATGGCGATAAGCGGCGCTTCGACTCGCCAAAGAAGAAGAACGTTCTGCATCTCGAGTTACAGCCTGTGATAAGCAGCGAAGTTGTAAACAGCTTGCTTGAATCAGGCAGGGTGACCAATACCAAGTTACGTTATGTTATACAGAAGTTTGCACATGCGAAAGGAGAATGACGGTTGGCTAAGGAAGACATCATTGAGGTCGAAGGTACGGTGATTGAACCGTTGCCGAATGCCACATTCAAGGTGGAGCTGGAGAACGGTCATCAAATTCTCGCACATGTTTCCGGTAAGCTCAGAATGCACTTTATTCGTATTCTGACAGGAGACAAGGTGGTTATACAGTTATCGCCTTATGATTTAACAAAAGGGCGCATCACCTATCGTAAGTAGGCCGCATTGCGGTTTGCGAGCGAAAGATTCGGGAGGTAATCACAATGAAGGTTAGACCTTCGGTTAAGCCGATTTGCGAAAAATGCAAAGTCATTCGTCGCAAAGGCAACGTTATGGTGATTTGTGAAAATCCGAAACACAAACAAAAACAAGGATAGAAGGAGGGATAACGGCCTATGGCACGTATAGCTGGTGTAGACTTGCCGCGTGATAAGCGCGTCGAAATCGCTCTGACATACATTTTCGGTATTGGCAAAGTGACTTCACAAAAAATCTTGAGCACAACTGGCGTTAACGCGGACACTCGTGTTCGTGATTTGACGGAAGATGAGCTTGCGAAAATTCGTGAAGCAATTGACAAAACAGTTAAAGTGGAAGGCGACTTGCGTCGTGAAATTTCGCTTAACATCAAACGTCTGATTGAAATCGGATGTTACCGTGGTGTTCGTCACCGTCGTGGATTGCCTGTTCGTGGACAACGCACGAAAACAAATGCGCGTACGCGTAAAGGTCCTCGTCGGACTGTAGCTAACAAAAAGAAATAAGAAGAGGTGAAATAGGATAATGGCAAAACCGAAAAAAGTCGTTCGTACAAAACGTCGTGATCGGAAAAATATTGAGTCTGGCGTCGCTCACATTCGCTCGACATTCAATAACACGATTGTTACAATTACGGACCCTCACGGCAATGCAATCTCTTGGGCAAGCTCCGGTAACATGGGTTTCAGAGGTTCGCGTAAAAGCACACCTTTCGCAGCTCAAATGGCAGCTGAAACTGCAGCTAAAGCAGCTATGGAACATGGCATGAAAACCGTTGAGGTTATGGTTAAAGGTCCAGGCGCTGGTCGTGAAGCAGCTATTCGTTCGCTTCAAGCAGCAGGTCTAGAAGTTAACCTGATTAAAGACGTTACTCCAGTGCCTCATAACGGATGCCGTCCACCAAAACGTCGTCGCGTATAGTTGGATCCACTGTGGTATCAAATGACAGCAACTTGTGAATAATGGTTGTGAAGGTTTGGCATACTACGAGATTTGACTTAAGATACGGTATGGTAACGGAGCGACGTTTGAAGGAGGGTACTATTAGTGATTGAGATCGAAAAGCCGAAAATCGAGACCGTGGATTTGAACGAGGATGGGACTTACGGACGGTTCATTGTTGAGCCGCTCGAGCGTGGCTATGGCACGACGCTTGGAAATTCGCTTCGCCGAATTTTGTTGTCGTCTTTGCCAGGTGCAGCTGTTACTTCCGTTCAGATCGACGGAGTGCTTCACGAGTTCTCTACAGTTCCAGGAGTGATGGAAGACGTAACTGAAATCATTCTGAACCTGAAGGGCCTCTCGTTGAAAATCCACTCCGATGAAGAGAAGGTTTTGGAAATCGACGCTGAAGGCGAAGGAATCGTTACGGCGGGCGATATTCGTGCTGACAGCGATGTCGAGATTTTGAACCCTGATCTTCACATCGCCACCTTGGCCTCCGGCGCGCGGCTCCATATGCGTGTTTTTGCTAATCGGGGACGCGGATATGTGCAAGCGGACCGTAACAAAAGGGAAGATCAACCGATTGGAGTTATCCCGGTTGATTCGATTTACACGCCAATTACACGTGTAAATTACAGTGTGGAGAATACTCGTGTTGGTCAAGTGACTAACTATGATAAACTTACGCTGGAAGTTTGGACTGATGGCAGTATTCGTCCGGAAGAGGCTGTAAGCCTCGGCGCTAAAATCTTGACTGAGCATTTGGATCTGTTCGTTGGCTTGACTGACGAAGCGAAAGATGCCGAGATTATGGTGGAGAAGGAAGAAGACAAAAAAGAGAAAGTTCTGGAGATGACTATCGAAGAACTGGATCTTTCCGTACGTTCATACAACTGCTTGAAGCGTGCAGGAATCAACACTGTTCAAGAGCTGATTACGAAATCCGAAGAGGACATGATGAAGGTTCGCAACTTGGGCCGCAAGTCGCTTGAGGAAGTTCAAGAGAAGCTGGAAGAACTGGGTCTTGGCCTGCGCATGGAAGAGTAGCATCAATTAGTCTAGACTACAGGCAAGGGAGGGAAAATCAAGATGGCATATCAAAAACTAGGCCGTAACGCTAGCGCGCGGAAAGCATTGTTCCGTGACCTCGTTACTGACCTTTTCCTTTATGAGCGTATTCAAACAACGGAAGCAAAAGCGAAAGAGGTTCGTTCGATCGCTGAAAAGCTGATCACGAAAGCGAAGCAAGGCGACTTGCACGCGCGTCGTCAAGTAGCAGCTTACGTGCGTCGTGAAACAATCGATGGAGAGCAAGATGCAATCCAAAAATTGTTCTCGGAGCTGGGCCCCCGTTACTCGGAGCGTCCGGGCGGATACACGCGGATTTTGAAACTAGGACCTCGCCGTGGCGACGCTGCGCCAATGGTATATTTGGAACTGGTAGACCGCGCGTAACATGAGAAAGGGTGGACCCTCGAGGCCACCTTTTTTTATTTGCTGGCTTTTGTGAGAGCAGGAGATGCAGCAAAGGCATAAGGGAGCTAGAAGCTGGAGAGCTTTTGAAGGTTTGGGTAAACTCTCTGTTGAGAGTTTGGGATAGAAGCCTTTAAAGGTTAGGGTAGAAGCCCTCTCGAGGGTCTGGGAGGAATTCCACATGCGAAATATTGCAGTGAAGGTCAGCTATGATGGGGCGCAGTTTAATGGCTTCCAATCTCAGCTGGAGCCGCATCTTAGAACGGTGCAGCAGGAGATTGAGAAAGCGTTAAAGGCGCTCACGGGTGAGGAGATTCATATCATTGGCTCGGGCAGGACTGATGCAGGCGTTCATGCTATGGGCCAGGTATTCAATTTTCATACGGAATCCGTCATACCGTCGGAGCGATGGGCAATTGCGCTGAATACGAGGCTGCCGAAGGATATCGTTATTTTGGAGGCGCGCGAGGTGCCGGAGCTTTTTCATTCCCGGCGCTCGGCCAAACGAAAGACGTATCGTTATTCGATAGATCGTGGCAAGTTCCCGGATGTATTCACCCGCGAGTATTGCTTTCATTATCCGATGCGCTTAGACGCAGAGGCTATGGCGAAGGCACTGCCCTATATAATAGGCGAGCATGATTTTACTTCTTTTACATCTATTCATTCGACGAAGCCGCATCATATAAGAACGATTTATGAGGCGTATTTTGAACAGCAGGGCAGCAAGCTTCATATGTACGTGACCGGCAACGGTTTTTTGTACAATATGGTGCGGGTTATTATGGGAACACTGCTGTGGGTAGGGCAAGGCAAGCTGCAGCCGGAAGATATGAAGCGCATATTAGAGGGCAAAAGCAGGTCTTTGGCTGGCCCAACTGCAATGCCTCATGGCCTTACGTTGGTCGAAGTTGAATATCCCGATGAACTAAGAAGTTAATCGTACAAACTGCTTGCTTTAGGCCACTTTTTATAGTAATATATAACTTGTGCTTTCTTAGTGGCTATCCCACAGCCCCGACTGAGATCGTCACAAACTTGGCAGCAATAACTGTTATAAATCGAACGGAAACGTTCTTTGATAAAATTAAATTTTAAACGTAAGCGAATGAAGGAGGATCTCCATGCGTACCACCTATATGGCTAAGCCAAATGAAGTTGAACGTAAATGGTACATCATTGATGCGGAAGGTAAAACCCTCGGTCGTCTGGCAAGCGAAGCAGCTAGCTTGATCCGTGGCAAACACAAGCCGCAATTTACACCTCACGTTGACACAGGCGATTTCGTTATCGTAATCAACGCTGAAAAAATCGTTCTGACAGGTAAAAAACTGACAGACAAAATGTACTACCGTCACTCGATGTACTCTGGTGGTTTGAAAGTTACACCAGCTAACGTTATGATCGACAAAAAGCCTGATCGCGTTATCGAATTGGCTGTTCACGGCATGTTGCCAAAAACACGTCAAGGTAACAAAATGAAGCTTAGACTTAAAGCATACGCTGGTTCGGTACATCCGCACCAAGCACAAAATCCTGAAGTTTACGAACTTCGCGGGTAATTAAAGGGGAGGACAGTTTCATGGCTCAAGTGCAATACTATGGAACGGGTCGTCGTAAACACTCTGTTGCACGTGTACGTCTCGTGCCAGGTGAAGGACGAATCATCATTAACAAACGTGATATCAACGAATACTTCGGTTTGGAAACATTGAAACTTATCGTTAAACAACCGCTTAACCTGACAGAAACGCTTACGCAATATGATGTATTGGTTATTGCTAACGGCGGCGGTATGTCCGGCCAAGCTGGTGCTATCCGTCATGGTATCTCCCGCGCTCTACTGAAAGTAGACGCTGAATACCGTCCAGCTCTGAAACGCGCTGGGTTCCTGACTCGTGACCCACGTATGAAAGAGCGTAAAAAATACGGTCTTAAAGCGGCTCGTCGCGCGCCACAATTCTCGAAACGTTAATATGTTGTTCAACAGCCCCTGGCCTTCTGGCCGGGGGTTTTTTGTTGTTTATTGAAGTTTGTGACGGAGGGTGCCGAGAAGCTGAAATAAATGGAACGGTTAGGAACCGAATCCTTGGAGTCATTTTTCTGAAAAATAGTCCATAAAAAGCACTGAAAAAACCAACCCGGATATTTGCTGGCAGGCAGGCTTAAGAAAATACAGGAAATGTAGACGGGACAAGCGGAGAAAGTGTGCTTGGAGCCCGTTTTTTTGCATAATAAACAAACTTTAATTCATTTTGGAGTAAACTAGATATTGAAGATTGTGAGTGGTCGACGTATAATTAGACTTAAATACAGATCAATATACTTGGTATTGATGCGGAGGAGTAAAACGATGAATCTTTTTGAGAAGGAAGCCCTTATTGCCAAGCAGGCGGTTGAGCTGGAAAATGCAACGCCAGAGGAAATTATTGCTTTTGCTGTAGCAACATTCCCTAATCTTACTTTTGCTTGCAGCTTCGGTGCAGAGGATGTTGTGCTCGTTGATATGCTGCAGAAGGTTAGCCCAACAACGGACATTTTCTACTTGGACACTGATTTCCACTTTAAAGAAACGTATGAAACTCGCGATCGCATGATCGAGCGTTATCCAGGAATTCCGTTCGTAGAAGTAAAGCCGAAAATTACGCCGGAGCAGCAAGCTGCCCAATATGGCGAAGAGCTATGGAAAACCGATGCTAACCAATGCTGCGATATTCGGAAGGTAGAGCCGCTTACGCGGATTTTGTCCCAATACGAAGCATGGATTACAGGTATCCGTCGTGATCAGGCGCCAACACGGGCTAACGCGAAAAAAATCGAGTATGATACAAAATTTGGATTGGTGAAGTTTAACCCGATTGCACATTGGACAACTGAAGATGTATGGAACTATATCCGTGAAAATGATGTCATCTACAACCCGCTTCATGATCAAAACTATCCGAGCATTGGTTGCGAACATTGCACACGTCAAGTTAAACCGGGTGAAGATCCGCGTGCTGGACGCTGGGCAGGACAAGAAAAAACAGAGTGCGGCTTGCATAAATAAACCGCTTTATTTCGAACACAGCTTCTTCTGTCAAAAATGCGGCAACATGGCGACGACCAAAACATGTCCGCATGACAAATCCGAGCATTTGACGTTTTCGGGCACAAAAGTACGCGCGCTGCTGCGTGACACTGTGAATGTGCTGAGACACACTCATAAATAACCATCTCGTCCCATAAGATGATAATGAGCGCCGGCCAAGCTGGAGCTGATTATTATTTGATGGAGGACGGGGTGGTTTTTTTGCGCCGATGGGGACGACGCTTGGTCGTTTGGATAACGCTAAAGGGAGCGCTGCGGTTGACTGCTGCTGTGCTGGCTATTGCACTCGTATGGACGCTGCTTACTTACGGAGATGAACGGACGGCGCGGACATGGAAAACTTGGGCAACGCCTTTGTCCGGTAAGACGATCGCGCTTGATGCTGGGCATGGTGGAGTAGACGGCGGGGCAGTCAGCAAGCAGGGAGTCGTTGAGAAAGATTTGAATATGGCGATTGCGCTTTATTTGCGCGATTATTTGCAGCAGGCGGGGGCCATTGTCGTGATGACCCGCGAAGGGGATTATGATCTGGCAGCTCCAGATACGAAAGCCTATAGCAGGCGGAAAACAGAGGATTTGCATAAGCGTGTAAATGTCATAAAGGAAAGTCAGCCTAACTTGGTTGTCAGCATTCATATGAACAGTATTCCGTCGGCAAAGTGGTCGGGGGCGCAAACCTTTTACAATCCGGCTAATCATCAGGACAGCAAGTTGCTTGCTGCTGCTATTCAAAACGAGATCAAACGCAATTTGGAAAATACGAGCCGTGTCGCCGCAACGGAAAATACCGTCTATTTGCTCAAAGCGATTACAGATGTGCCTACCGCTTTAATTGAAGTTGGCTTTCTGTCTAATCCAGGGGAAGCAACCAGGCTCGCCGATTCGGATTACCAGCGCAAGGTCGCTGCTTCCATTTATCAAGGGATGCTGCGATATGCTGCTGGAGAGAAAATGACGCTTTCCGCAGAGGATAAGCCATAAGTCGAAATCGTTCCGACATGTTACAGCCATGAATGTTGCTGCTTAACTATGCTATAATCATTATTAATAAGCAGTAATTGCATACATAAAGGTGGGACGTATCCTAATGTTAACACGTGAGCAAGCTTTGGAAGCCGTTGAAGCAGTAACGGCGCTATATACGGCGGGCGAGGTAGCCGTCCGCGATGTGATGGTGAAGGACCGTCAAGTTTCACTGACGGTGCTGGTTGCCAGCGAGGAGGCGAAGCCCTCGCTGGAAGCCGCGCTGCGCGAAGCGTTAGCGCGGCTGGGCGCCGAAACCGTGCACTGCCGGTTTCGTGCGCTAGAGCCCGCAGCGGCGGCGGATGCTTCCGCGCAGCGCGGGGCGCCAAGCGG
This sequence comes from Paenibacillus sp. Leaf72, assembly GCF_001422685.1. NCBI lineage: Bacteria > Bacillati > Bacillota > Bacilli > Caryophanales > Paenibacillaceae > Paenibacillus > Paenibacillus sp. Leaf72. The sequence continues at coordinate 61,160 of NZ_LMLV01000010.1, forward strand.
CGGCGGCGAAGCCTCCGCTGCCGCAGGCGCAGGCGCCGCCGGCCCCGTGCAAGGCCACGGGGCCGGGCTGGCGAGCCCGCTGCTGGATGCCCGCAGCGGGGTGCAGTTCATTGCCGTCGCCAGCGGCAAGGGCGGCGTCGGCAAATCCACAGTGACCGTGAACCTCGCGGTCGCTCTCGCTCGCAGGGGCAAGCGTGTCGGCATTATTGACGCCGACATTTACGGCTTCAGCGTGCCCGATATGATGGGCATTGAAGAGCGCCCGCAGGTCGTGAACGAGCGGGTCATCCCGATTGAGAAGTTTGGGGTGAAGGTGATGTCGATGGGCTTTTTTGTCGAGGACAACAGCCCGATCGTATGGCGCGGCCCGATGCTGGGCAAGATGCTGCGCAACTTTTTTGACGAAATCGAATGGGGCGAGCTTGATTACTTGCTGCTCGACTTGCCCCCGGGAACAGGCGATGTGGCGCTGGACGTCCATCAGATCATTCCGCAAAGCAAAGAAATTATCGTCACGACGCCTCACGCTACAGCGGCATTCGTTGCTGCCCGCGCAGGGGCCATGGCCATCAAAACCGAGCACGAAATCATCGGTATCGTTGAAAACATGGCGTATTACAAATGCAGCAAATGCGGCGAGCCGGAATACATTTTTGGCCGAGGCGGCGGCGGAAGGCTAGCCGAGTCGCTTCATGCCGAGCTGCTGTCCCAAATTCCGCTTGGTGCGCCGGATAATCATCCATCAGAGCCGGACTTCTCGCCATCCGTATACAAGGCAGAGAGCGAGACAGGACTGCTTTATTTGGAGCTTGCAGACAAAGTGCTTCAAAAATGCGAATAGCACGCTCTTCTACGACTGAATAGCTCTCACTTTTTCAACTGAATAGTTAAAATAAAAAGCCCCATGCCAACGAATGAGGATCAGCCAAGCAACTGGCTTACCTACATTCACAGCGGGGGCTTTTTTTTGTCCAAATATAAGAAAGTATAGGTTAGCCGTACTGTTCTTCTATTTCTCGTAATGAAACACGCCGTGCCGCCAAAAGGACGGCGACAGCCGTTTCACCATTCACCTTGATCACAAACTACATCGTATTATCCTGCTGTCCATCTCCTGAGCCTGAATCCTGGCCACTGTCTTCACCGGAATCTTGTTGATCCCCACTATCCCCACCAGAGCCTTGCTTCTCCACCTTTTCGTTAGGCTTCGGTTTCAGCTCTTCCTGTACAGCTTTCTTCATCAGATCGAGAACTTCAAGCCGGAAAAGCGGATTTTGCATCGACTCCTGCATAATCGACATGACTTGTTTTTTATACTGCGTGCTTTGCAGTACCTCCAAAATCATCTTGTCCATCTCCGGATTTTTCATCACCTTAATTAACTGCTCCTGATACGACGGATCTTTAAGCAGCTGCTGGTGAATTTCCTTGTTCTGCTTATTGACGGCTTTGGCAAACTCCCCAGCGAAACGCACGTCGGTCATTAGCGTCTTGATCACCTTGTCATATTCAGGGGCGACAAGCACATCTTTTACCGCCAGACGGACCTGCTCCTGATCCTGAACGGACAAAAGCTTGGACGTGTTCCCGTTATAGCCCGACATTTGCTGGGCCGATTCCTGGAGCGCTTTTTGAGCATCCTCCGTTTTGAGTATATCAATGACCATCGATTTCATGTCTTTGTACGTGACTTGTTGGCTGCTTCCCGATGATTCTGATCCACAACTGGCCAAGACAAAAGACGTTGCAATGAGAAGCATAATTACCGTCATACGAATGCGCATGATTCGTGTTCTCCCTTCGTGGCAGCATTCCTGTATTGATGGGAGTAGTATGTGTCAAAGTTCCATTGATTATCATGGGGAAAGGTTAGCTTTTTAATGTGAACGTGGTAAAATAAAGGATGTTGGACAGGGTGTGCTTGAAAAATTTAGGGGGATGTCAAACGTGAATATCAGAAAATGGTTTTTTCTCTTTTGGAGCTGTATGGCAGTAGGCGGCTTGGCTACGGCGATATGCGGAATAACGATGCAGTGGACGGATCCGGAATTCGGCTTTATGGGGCTGGATGCCTCGGGATTTAATTTTGCAATGATGGCGCTTGTTGGCCTTATGTTTGGAGCATTCAGCCAGATGGGCTTTTTCGCTTATTTGACTTTAAATTATATCGCGCTTAGCGTATTTCGCAAAAGCTATCTCTGGAACACGCTGCAAGGCTACTCCACCGTGTTTGCGGCATTTGCCTTAGGCTATTTATTGTTTGAGCAACGGACGAATAACTGGTTCTTCTGGCTTATGCCGCTTCTGCTTATGGTGTTCTCTCTGGCGGTTTCTTATGTAAAGGTGAAGCAGACGAAGGCGGTAGCTTTTGTGCCGACCGCGTTTCTTATGTTTACCGTTACTTTCATTGAAGCTTATCCTGCTCTAAAAGGGGAAACCAACACCGCAGCCATCATCTTTATGATTGTGCCGCTATTCGTATGTAATGCGTACCAAATATTGATGCTGCCGCGGATATTGAAAAGCGAAGCGACCGAATCTGCATCATCTGCAAAGCCGGTCGCTTAATGTAAGTGCGATTTTCAACCTTTCACGGCTTAATGTTTGACGAGTGCGTTCAATTGGCTTGTACCGGTGGAGGACATAGTGGATTTGTCTTGTACGGCTTTGCCCTCGGTTTCCGTCTGAGTAATCAGCTCCGTTACCGTTACGAAGTCATAGCCCTTGGAGCGCAGCTGGTCGATAATAACGGGCAGGGCTTCATGAGTTTGCTTCACAGAATCGCTGGCATGCATCAATATAATATCGCCAGGATGAGCGCGGCTCACGACTCGGCTAATGATTTTATCCGTCCCGATGTTCATCCAGTCCAGCGAGTCGGTATCCCATTGAATAACCTTATAGTTCATTTCACTCGCAATGCGCAGTACCCGTTTGTCAAAATCGCCATTCGGCATCCGAATCAAATTAGGCTGTTTGCCGGTCGTATCGGAAATAATGGAATGAGCGGTAGAAATTTGCGTGCGGATTTCGTCGTCGCTCAGCTTGCTGTAATAATCATGCTTGTGACCGTGGCTTCCAATTTCATAACCGGCGTCGGTTATTTTCTTCACGATATCGGAATGCGATTGAATCCAAGGCGACGATAGAAAAAAGGTAGCTTGCGTAATGCCTTTGTCTTTAAGCACTTTCAAAATCGGCTCCGCGCGTTTTTCACCCCAGCTAATATCAAACGTAAGGGCCACGACTTTCTTTTCTGTCGGTACACTGTAGATGGCAGCGGGCTGCTGTGGTGAAAACACCGTAATATTGTCTCGCTCCGCGTAAATGACGCCTACCGAAAATACGAGGGCTAGTACAATTAGACTGTAGTGCTTGATTTTACGACCGTTCATCACATAAAAAAAGTTCATTTGGACGGGCTCTCCTCTCTAATGGAAGCTTGTTCTAGTACAATCTATGCTCATAGCGCCAAGTTATTCATGCTTGTTCAATTGAAGATGGGCAGAGGAGGACAATACTTGTTTAAGCCTCGGGAAATTCTCGATCACTTTCGCTCGATGAGCGGCTATATTGCATTTGGATTTGTTCTATTTTTTGCCGGAATGGTTGTAGGGGGAAGTAATACGACGATTAGCGATATGCTGGATCAACAGCTGGAGGCTATTGCTCAACTGGCTCAGCAGCTTGATCAATCGGCTAATCCGACGATGAGCTACATTTTGTTCATTTTTTTCAACAATGCCATTAAATCTATCTTCATTATGTATCTCGGAGCATTCCTTGGATTGGTACCGTTATTCTTCCTCGTCTTTAATGGGATGATTATTGGTTATTTGCTTAACCGAACAGCTGAGCTGCACGGGGCGGGCACTGTAATGGAAATGATTTTTAAAGGCTTGCTGCCGCACGGCATTATTGAAATTCCGGCCATCATTATTGCTGGTGCATATGGGATGCGGTTCGGCGTCCTCGTTTTAAAACTAATGAAATCCACCGTAAGCCCGAATGGCCAAGTGGAAAAGAGCGGATTCGAAATTTTATTTTTCATGAAAAAAACGATTCCAGTCGCCGTTGTGCTTACGATTTCTCTGCTAGTGGCTTCTTTAATTGAAAGTATCATTACACCTTGGCTTCTGAAGATGTAATAAAATTCCTATTATTTGTGCATAACAATAAAGCGGCGTTATTACGTGCGAAGCGTAGACGCCGCTTTATTGTTTCATCAAGCTGCATGAGGCAGAGCAAGGACGAGCCTATTCGCTATACAGGCGAACGATCGTCACCACTTGAGGAGGGCGCAAACCACTATGCTAGGAATTCTATTCAACGATAAAGAATGCAAAGAACTCGACTACGTCCTGCGCAAGGAACTCGATGAAATGCTGCTTGATCTCAATGACTCCCGTTTGGATGGAGAAATCAAGCAGTCGATTACCCGCCGTTACAAAACGATTTTCCGCATGTATGCCCGTTTGGCATCCCCAAAAGAGCTTTCCCGCTACGCTTTAAACGTCCGTACATATAAGTAATTTAAGGCCTCTAACAGGCCTGAATTTGGGCCTGAAAAATAATCGAAAATAAATTGAAAAAAACACTTGCAATCGTATAGGCGCCCGTGATATATTATATGAGTCGCCGCTGAGACATACGGCAGACACGAACGAAACGTAAGCAAGAGAAATTGTTCTTTGAAAACTGAACAACGAGTGAA
>NZ_LMLV01000011.1:0-65127 GCF_001422685.1 Paenibacillus sp. Leaf72
GTTGCCGTTGTTCTCCCACTCGCGGACACCTCTTCTTTTTCGTTACGTCTATTATTAGGCGTTCCTTAACGCTGTGTCCACTTTTTATTCTAGCTACACTGAGTCCGCCACTTGTGCCTTACCCATTGTTATTTTAAAATAGCGTCTGCTGTGTCCGCCAAATCTATCTTTGTGCAGGGATCAAGCCCCTGATACGGAAAATTCCGAAGCCCGAAGCTTGAAGCTGCCTTGCGGTATGTCCTGTAGGTTTACATTCATGTGGAGAAGCATTCCCGCCAGTAGCAGGAATACGCGAGAAGCTACAATCGATCAGCAGCTGGCTCGCTTACTTTTACAAACACGCACCCTTATACAAAAAAAACGATTTTTCGAATAGGAGAAATAATCATGTTCAATGTCTTACAGGAGATTAATTGGATTGCCGTTCTGCTAGCTGCATTAGCAACCTCTATTTTGGGAGGCGTTTGGTTTACTATTATTTTTGGGAAGGCTTATGCTCGAGCATTAGGAAAAGAAGGAACACCCACTGAAAAACCAGCTCCCCTTTTTATCGCGGGACCATTTGTCTGTGGTTTAGCAACTACAGTTACCATGGCCATTTTGATCTATGCTTTCGATATCGAATCCTTGGTTAATGCGCTAATCTTTGGCGGCATTGTTGGTGTTGGATTGTTGGCTTCAACGACCGTCAATACGGCGATCAACCCAAATATGCCTCGCCCGCTGTTATACGGACTAATTAGCGGAAGCTATTTTTTACTTTCAGGTTTGATTATTAGTGTAATTATTGTAGCTATGAAATAATTTCTGCGAAAAATAAATCGCCTTTTCTAGTATGGAGACCAGTATCCTTACATCGTCTTGCTTATTACTTCAACATCGACTAGGGTCACAGGCATTATAATGATAATAATGACTCTCCATACCTAGAAAGGAGAACTTACTTTGTCTATGGAAATTGAAAATTTATTGGCAATAACATCGCGAGAAGCTTTGAGAATTTGGCTGCAGGAAAACGGACAGACCGAAAAATTTTGTTGGGTAGTCGTAAGCATGGCGCCAAACCCGGATTCGTTGCTGTATTTGGATGCAGTCGAGGAATGTTTGTGCTTTGGATGGATTGATGGGGTAAAAAAGAAAATTTCTGAATCCCAGCTGGCGCAGAGACTATCTCCTAGAAGCAAAAAAAGCTCATGGACTGAATTGAATAAAGAACGCGTCCGCCGCCTCGAAAAGCTGGGATTAATGAGCGACGAAGGAAGAAAGGTGCTTCCTGATATGGAGCCCCATTCCTTTAAAATAGATCGCGTTATAGATCAAAGGCTGAAAGAAGACCCGCAAGGATATGAAAATTTCAGCGCATTTCCAGCTCTTTATCAAAGAGTTCGAATCGATACGATACAAAGCTATAAAAATCAGCCATCCTTATTTGAAAGCAGATTAGACAAATTTATAGCCAACACGAAAGAAAATAAAATGTACGGTCAATGGCATGATAATGGGCGCCTCCTGGATTATTAAGCTGCCCTATAGCTCGAATAGAGAGAAATGGTTTGTTAAGGTGATCTCCTTACCTCTAATCCATATCCAAATGAGCAGACCGCCCCCTTCGGGCGGTCTGCTCGCATTTCCAATAACATTTGCATCGTTTCATATTTGTATCATTTCATATTTGAACTCAAGCCCTCGAATGATAAGTTTCATTCCGTTTCATTCCGTTTCATTCACTCATTGGCGAGGCATACTACAGCTTCCCCAGCAAATTCGCGCGTATTTCCGCCAGCCCCTGCTCACGCACCAGCTTGCCATTTTCAAAAATCGTCTTCAGCGCGTCTTCGTGCTTCCTTGCCTCATATTGCTGCACGCTTAAATCGTCAGTGAGCGTCAGCACGCCGTCCTGCTCGGTTACGAGCACGAGTCCGGTTTGCGATTTTTTCACTTTGCCGATATCGGTTGCCGGGTCTTTGAAAATTTTGCGCTCTTCGCCGTTAATAATCGTAAACGTCGATTTCAGCGCAAAGCCGAACGTATCTCTCGTATTGTACTGGTACGTGAACGAGCCGATACCGAACACCATATTTGTGGAAGCAAAGCCCTTCGCCGCCAGCTTCTCGCAAATTTCGCGGCAGCGGCTGATCGTAATCGCATCTCCATAAATTGCGCCAATGTGGCTGTCGAGCTGCTTAAAGCCCTTCTCCGTCACTGTGCCGCCGAAAATATCCCACAAAATTTCAATAACGCCTTTGCGCTCAAATGGATGCTGCGAATCGGGATCGCCGCAAATGATTTTGACCGGATCTCCACTGTCCGGGCGAATGACAACCTTGCCGTCACGGGCTAGAATATCCTCTTTAAGCCCTCTGACCACCACATCAAGCACGCTCCACAAATCCCATGTATCCGAGACGATCGAGACGAAGCCATTCGGATACACCTCATTGATCAAATAGCGGTACGATGCCATTTCATCGGTGCCATGGGCGCACATCACGCTGTGCTCGGTCGCTGGAATCGAGGTGCCTACCAGCTCTTTTTCCATATTCGCGCCATAAAATTGCTCCAAATACAAAATCGCCGGAACCGTATCCGTTCCTGTGAACGACAGCAAATGCCCGGCGCCGCTGCCTTTCGCCGCTTCCAGCGAGCTCATGCCCCGCATCGAAAAATCATGCCCCTGAAAAGGCACGCCCGACGTATCGCCGTTCGTCTGCAAAGCGTATTGCTCCAATATTTTGCGGTACTCGAAAGCTATCGTCGCACTCGTCGTCGGCATCCAAAGCTGGCACGACATGAGCGTCTCCAAATAATTGGTTACCCAGAAAAAGTCAGGGTGCGTATTTTCAATCGTCAGCATCGGCACTTTAACCGGAACGATCAAGCCTTCCTCAATTGCCTTAACGCGAATCGGCAAGTAGCCGAGCTCATGCAGCGCAGCGATGTGCGAAGCATCTGGATCAGCATCGCCCAGCGCAAATTTCAGCACTCTGCGATACTCCTCCACAACCTCTTCCTTCGTTCTTGCGAAAAAATGCTCATTGAAATAGTCGATCAAATATTCCTTAATGAAGGCTTGAAAACCAAAGGCGACCACTTCCTCCACGCCTTCCAGCCGGCTTGTACGGGCGGTCCAAGTCGAGTAGACGAGTTCCGTCCCTTTTGGATACTGGTTTTTGTGGCTGATTTTATAAAAATCGCATAGCAGTGTCGCAGGGTAAGCTGTCTTCGTCGTCATTTTAAACCTCTCCCCATTCAAAAAGTTTTATTTTCTCATGTCCCGCTTCATTCAGCATCGTATTGGTCGTAAACACTTTATCGACGAGCGGCGATTCGAGCAGCTTGCCCTTATGAATCGATGGCTCGCAGTGCCCTACAAGCAAATAAATTTCCGCCGCGCCCAAGCCTTTAAGCTTCTCCGCACTGCGCATAAACGTTCCCCCGTAGGAGCAAAGATCATCGACGATAATCGCCTTAAAGCCAACGCTTGCCACCTGTCCAACTACATCAAGCCGTTCTATTTCGCCCGTCTGAAAATTCCGCGCCTTAAAGCCGACCAGCTCGTTATAGCCGCGAACTTTGCTGTAGCGCTTCTGCGCCCCCGCATCCGGGAAAAATAAATAATCGGACGCACGGTCAAAGCCCGTTGCCTCAACGACAAGGTCCAGCAGCTCAATCGTCGGATACCGTGCCGAGCAATTGTTCAGCAGCGCTAGCGTCACATCGGAATGCGGCTCCAGCACCGTCACATGCTCAAATGCCAAGGAGTTGATCAGGCCGCTTACGTATTTCAAGGTAAAAACAGAGGTTCCCTCAATCCGGTCCATCCGGCTGTAGGGCATATAAGCAATCGTCAAGCCCGCCTGCACCTTCCGGTTGTCTAAATATTGCTTCACGAACATCAGCTTAATCAAGTCGCTGTCATTGTCATATTTAAAAGCAAGCGTATTCTGCTCGGCTATCAATGCCGTAATCGCATCACCATCGACAAGCGTTTCCCCGTTGGGGAACGTTTTGAACACAAGCTCCACGCCATTCAGCTTGATCATCCTGCTCACTCTCCTCGCTGCTTCGTAGTTACCTTCTAAATCTGCCGTTCCGCTCCGGTACGCTTTGATACGCTCAAATCGTTCTACAATCTCTACTCTATCTTTTATCCGTAAATCGACAGCTGCGGCTCTAGCCCCGTAAACCGGTATAGCTGAGCCGGGCGCTGCGAATACTGATTGGAGAACTTTAACGCCCCGGCCGCGTCCACGACTTTCTCAATAATGCCGCTGCGGCTTTGCGTCGAGGTGATTTTCCGAATAAAGTTTTGTTCTGCAAAATCCGGCACGACCGCTTGTATGACCTGATACAGCTCGGCAATCGTGAATTCATCCGGTAAAAAAGCTTTCGCTATCGTCGTCGTCAGCATCTTCCGTTGAATTTGAATCAGCGCATCTTGAATTAAGATGCGGTGGTCAAAGGCAAGCGGCAGCTTCAGCGCCTCCTCTACCGGAAACAGCTGCACCTCCGAGGCATCGACCGCCGCCTGCCGATTCGCAAGCTGCTGCTCACCCACGAGTGCAAGAAATGCATGTGAAATCATCCAGCCCCGCGGATCACGTCCAGGCGCACTATATACGTTAAAATATTCGAGATGAACCTCGCTAACCTGAGTCTCTTCCAAAAGCTCACGTCTGGCACATTCCTGCACCGTTTCCGTTTCCAGTGTAAAACCGCCCGGCAGCGCCCATTGCCCTTCGAAAGGCCAAATGTTACGCTTGATGAGCAGCACCTGCAGCTCATGATGCGGCAAAGCTTTCTTAACCTTGCTGCGCTGGGTTGAAACAATCGTAAAGATCACGATGTCCGTCGGCGCTCCGTCCGGCGTTCGGTAATGATCCGGCGAATAATTGGATTCATTTTCGATCAAGTGCTTCACTTCCTGTTACGATTTAATTTTCTAATTGATATTATCATTATGACATTATTAAATCATTTGTCAACCCTTTGAATGATTTTTAGGCTATTCCTTCCCATATGTTTATACAAGAACGCTACTGACAATCTGTTGTCAGTAGCGTTCTTGTATATTCAACGTATAGTTACGAAAGGGAGGCTCACACTTTCAAAATGGACATGAACAACGACGCTTTTATTTTTGAAACACCGCTTATTGAAGGCTTGATTCTTCGAAGAAGAAATCGATTTATTATGGAAGTGGCGATCGACGGCGTCATTTATGATTGCCACTGTCCTACTACAGGACGCATAGGCAGCATCGTATTCCGCGATATTCCCTGCCTGCTTTCCAAGAGCAAAGACTTGACCAGAAAAACCCTCTACACCGTAGAGGCCATTTCACTCGATTTGCTGTCTGAGCCAAATAAATCTTGGATCGGGATTAATCAAAATGCGGCAAACCGCTATGTGGAACATTTTCTGAAAAATGGCCAGCTCTCTGCTATGGTCAGCAGTGATAGCGTGAAACGGGAACAAAAGCTTGGCAATTCCAAGCTTGATTTTCTTGTAGGGAATACTTACATCGAGGTCAAGACCCCGCTTACAACTTTACAGGTTGAGAAAAAAGAACATATCACGACCGCAAAAGGAAGTGAATTCAATTCCTTCGAACGCTTCCTTAAGCATATTGGCCAGCTTGAAGCCAGCTTAGAAGAAAATGATAGAGCTATACTGTTCACTTGTTTTATCTATAATAGTCCAGGATTCAGAGGCTCTAAGAACGGCAAATACAGCAGCTATATTAGAGAATCCGTTGAATCTTCTATAAGAGGGGGAGTTGAAATCTGGCAGGGAAACTTCAAAATTACAGCTACCGAAGTGAGCCTTATCCGGTATTTCGAAACCACAACAGATATGATGAACTAGTGCGGCTGCTCAAAAAAATTAAATAAAGGGAGCCGCTGCAAATTGAATAAAACAGAACGCTTGTTATCGATCGTTCTAGAGCTGCAGCGAAACAAGGTGCTGAAGGCTGAGGAACTGGCAGAGATGCTGGAAGTTAGTCCTAGAACGATTTATCGGGATGTTCAAGTGTTAAGTGAATCCGGTGTGCCCATCATCGGTGCGACTGGATTAGGTTATTCCTTAATGAATGGCTATTTTTTGCCGCCAGTGAGTTTTACTGTAGAAGAAGCAGCAGCGCTTTTGATTGGAGCCGAATTTGTAGAACAGCGTTTTGATCCTGTCTACAGCAGGAGCGCCCGTTCTTCACGCGGGAAAATCGAAGCTGTATTAACGGAGCCCATCCGCGACGAAGCGGATCGGGTACGCGATAATATCCTTCTTCTTCACAAAGAAAATGAACCAGAAATAGGCGAACGGGAGAAGGCTTACGTGGCAGCCATCCGTACCGCCATGCTTGAAGGCAAGAAAATCCGCTTTGAATACCACAAACGAGCGGCACAAGCGAATGAAAAATATGAAATGCTGCGAACGGTTGCCCCTTACGGGCTCGTCCTTGATGAACAAAATGGCTGGCTGTTAGTTGCCCATTGCGACTTGCGGAATGACATTCGCCATTTTCGGGTATCGCGAATAAAAGAGCTTGCCACTATGGATGATACGTTCCAGCTCCCTAACAGCTTTCACCTGCACGACTATCAGCCGAAGGATGACCGCAACGTCAGCGTCCATGTGCTTTTTAATGCGAGCATCGCGGATAAAGTGAAAATAGCAAACAACTATTATATGGAGAATGCCCGATTGAACGCCGATGGATACTACGTCACCTTTCGCGTTCGACAACCGGAAGATCTGCTGTCCTGGCTCCTTGGCTGGGGCGCAGATGTTAAAATCCTTGAGCCCGAAGCTTTCAAACTCCGTATGAAAAAAGAAATCGAAAAAATGTTGAAACGTTACTGACAGTCTAGTGTCAGTAACGTTTTTGTATAGTATAGAAAGGCATGAGGTTGCCGTATTGAAAAGGAGGAAACCAAAATGAACGCAACAAAAGAAACGATATTGGTTACAGGCGCAGGCGGAAATTTAGGGAGATTGGCCATTCAATGGCTGCTCGAAAACTATGATGGGCCGATTATAGCAGCTACCCGCACCCCAGAAAAACTTTCGGGTCTTGCCGACCACGGTGTTAGCGTACGGCATGCGGACTTCGACCAGCCTGAGACGCTGGCCGATGCTTTTGCCGGGGTGCAGCGTCTGCTTTTGGTAAGTACGGATGCGCTTGAAGTGCTAGGTCAGCGAATCACGCAGCATTCAAATGCCATACAAGCTGCGGTTAATGCAGGAGTAAAACATATTGTCTATACATCGTTTTTCAACCCTGAGCCCGGTACAGCAAATTTAACGGCGGGAGACCACTACAGCACGGAAGAGGCTATTAAGAACAGCGGCCTGTCTTATACGATTCTTCGCAGCAATCTGTACGCCGAGAATCTGCTTCAATCCTTGACGCATACGGTCGCTACAGGCCAATAAGCTGCTGCTATCGGCGAAGGCAAAATCGCTTATGTGACACGCAAGGATTGTGCACATACAGCCGCAGCTGCACTCGCTTCCTCAAACACGGACAAGCACACACGGAATGTAACTGGGCCAGAAGCGCTATCCGGTTATGATATCGCTCAAATATTGAGTGACATCGCTAAGAAAGACATTGTCTATATTCCAATCGAGACCGCACAGCTCGTTGGCATGTATGAATCGTTTGGCGTTCCGAATGCTGTAGCGCGAGCATTAGCTTCCTTCGATACCGCCTCGGCCAGAGGGGAGTATGATCAGACGTCAACAACGGTTCAAGAGCTGACTGGTCAAGCTCCTACAAGCTTGACGGCATTTTTGGACGAGTATTATTGGAAGACGGTTACGGTCTGCTAAAAGAATAGAGCGCAAAAAAGCGGGAGCTGCTTCTTTTCAAGAGCAGCTCCCGCTTTTTTAACCATCCTCGCTTCTTCCCTTAAAGCCGCGGATCTACCGAATCCGACTCCATGGATAAAGCGGCAAGCACACATTCATGAATTCGATCCACCGATTCCTTGCGAATAAACCGTTCAACCGACTCCAGCCCCAGCGCAAATTCCTTGAGCGCATAACGCTCCTTTTTGCTTGTTTTGCGCTGCTTCAGCCTTTGCAAGTTTTCGGGCAGCAAATAATCCATCCCATAAATAATATGCAAATACTTTCTGCCTCTTACTTTAATGGCCGGCTGGATCAGCCTTCCCTTATGTCTGGCGACAAAATACTCCGGCTTAATAACAGCTCCTTCATGCCCTTGCTCCGTCATTTCCTCCCACCACCGAATCGCCGCAAGCTCGCTGGTTTCATCGGTCACAACCTTGTATTCTGTTTCCATGAACAGCTCCGAGCAAGCGGCGAGCTCTCGTGCATGCTCCATATGCCAGCTGTGCTGTTCGCTTTGGAAGCTTGCTGTACTGTGCGCCAGCGTATGGAAAGGCGCAATTCGGATGCCTTCCAGCCCGTTCGTATCCCAGCAATACTGCTGGAACGCCTGGTCGAACGTCTCGGCGTTGTCCAGCTTGATTTCCAGCTCATCGATCCAGTGCTGCACGGCTTTGCCTGCATCTTTCGCCTCCCGCAGCTTGGCGAGCTTGGCTCGTCTGTCCATCAGCGAAGCTTCCGCCACATGGGCATATTGCGAAGCAATCAGTTCCCGCGCCTTTAAATTCCACGGTACAATTTCTGTATCCAGCAGCACTAAATCCGTACCGTAACGGTCAAAATACTCCGCCTTCGTCAAATCGCCATTCAGCTGCCGCAGTACTTGTTCCTGAAGCATAGACTGGAAAAATGCTCTGCCCGTTCTCGTATAAATGACGCCCAGCGTCTCACGGCCGACATACGGTACTGCTGCGGCTTCATTTCGAAACAGCAGCACGATGGCTCTGCTGCCCATATGTTTTTTCTCCATGATCATTTTCTCTACGCCTTGTGAACGATAGTAGGCGAAAGCTTCGACCGGATGCTCCAAAAACCGCTCATCCTCAGCCGTCATTGGCGGCGGGCTCATCGTTGGCGGAATATACACCAATTCCTCCAGCGGCACCGTAAAGTGCGATACCGTATCAATCGCAGCTTTAACGAATTCGCCCCGAACCGCTACATCTCCATAAGAGGATGTCAGCACCGAGTAGCCCTCAATATATTTTCGCAAATTCGGCTGCTTGAACCGATTCAATTGACCCTCTAGCAAAGGATTGCGAGCTTCCCCGGCATAATTTTCACGCGCCTTTACTTGTACGAACTGCTTCTCCGGGTAACGATATGCGGTCAAATGTCCGCCAAATACGACGCCTTGATCAATATTAATCGTTTGGTTCGTTATCGTCGGCTCGACTCGCGGATCATGTCCCCAGACGATGAGCTCGCCGGATTCATGTTCGTTGTACCATTCCTTGCGCAGCGGTTTGCCCTGGGCATCGGTACCATCGGACTCCCCATATCGGCAGTAGTCCTGAATTTTAGCGGACTGTTTGCCAATATAGCTGTCACGAATGCCCGCATGCACCACAACGAGCTGTCTCACGCCATCGCAGCAAAAGACGAGCTGAGGGGGCGCTTGCAGCAAAAATACTCGAAGCCGCTCCTTGAGCATATTCGCCGCTTCTTCACCATGCTCCCGCTCATATTCCACAAGCTCCGCTGCGGTTTTCTCATCACCATGGCTAAGCTCGACCTGCCTGCCATCCAAAAATCTAGCCAGCTTCCAGCCATGATTGCTGTCCGTCATATAGGCAAGTCCCGCTTCAACATGCTTGCGCCACCATTCCATCGCTGCTAATGATTCCGGCCCACGGCTCATCACATCGCCGACCGATACAGGTATCCTGCCTTCCGGATGACGGAAAAGCCCGGCCTCGTCAGGTGCATAACCAAGCTTGCCCAGCAGCTCTAGCTGCTCCTGAAAACAGCCATGAACGTCGCCGATAATATCAATTCCTTGTCCGACCTCATGAACGAGCGGGTTAGCCTTGCGCTCGAATGCAATATTTATAAGCTGTGCTGCTTTTATGACATAACTGGCATCAAACCCTTCCAGCTTCAAGCTGCGCAGCGACCGCTTGAACAAATGCGCTTGCTTCTTCACCCGCTGCTTGCCCCTAGGAAACTCGCGCTCGCTATCCCTGCGCAGCAGTTCCTCCTCTGGGGTATCCAGCACAAGCGCAACGACTGGAACGTGCTGCTTCCGCGCAAGCTCCACATAACGTTTGCGGTCTTCCTCATATAAATGCGTGGCATCGATCAGCGTTAATTTATCCAAGCGGCAGCGCATCGCAATGATACCCTCCATCGCTTCGAACGCTTTTGCCGAAATATGCTGATACTGCTTGTAAATAATATCGGATTCCAGCTTGCTGCGGCTGGTCCAATCCATAAACTCCACATCGCCAACAAGCATTCGGAACTGATCTGAAGACACAACCTCCGTCTGCTTGACCTTACCCGCTGCAATCAGCGTCTGAAGCAGCGTCGTCTTGCCGCTGTTCGATGGGCCAACCAGCAATACAATACCGGCATGAGGGAGCCGAATCACCCTTTTACCCTGTTCGCTCATGACCGCTGAGCCCCCTCTACCTTCGTAAATACAGCCATCTGTGTGGGCTGTCCGTACTGTCTATCCGCATCGCCGACTCCGCATATATGGACCGAATAGCCGAATGGCTCGCCCCATTTTTCACACCACACACGGAATTGCTCCCGCGTCCATTCGAAGCGATGATCGTTATGCCTCATTTCATAATCGTCCAGCTCATACAGCGTGTTATATTCCTTATTCGGCGTCGTAACGATCCAGCTCTGCGGCTTGTAGCGCGATGCAATCATTTCGATAGCCTGATCAATCCGAAAGGCATCAATATGCTCAATAACCTCGCATAATACAAACACATCTTTGCCACACAACCATTCATCATAATAAAAAAGCGAGCCAATAACAGCCTGCGGAACGATCGTCCCCTGCTTGCCCTCAAGCTTTGCAAAACGTTCTAAGGCGCGAATTTGCGATTTGCCCGAAGGCTCTACCGCCACAATTGACTTCACGCCTTTCACTCCTCCAAGTCTTGCTGCAAGTTTCCCTTCCCCAGAGCCCATATCTACGATAGACCCATGCTGAGGCAGCGACTCCACCACCTTGGCTATCGCTTCATAACGGAGTTCGTTCAGCCTTGTTTTGCGCGGCGGCTCCTCTTCTTTTTCCGCTAGGGAAGACGCGCTGAGCCGTATCTGCTGAGCCTCCGGCCGCTGTTCCGTTTTTTGTACAAGCTCGCGATTAAACTTCATAATCAGCGGGCTGAAACGCAGCGTGCGCCGAATAATAAGCTCGCGCTGCGGATGCGCTGCCAGCCAGCCTTCGCCATACCGATGCAGCTTATCCGCCTCCTCCTCGCCAATAAAATAATGCTTATAGTCGTCCAGCATCGGCAGCATAATGAACAGCTGGCGCAAGGCGAGCTGAAGCGTCTGCTTGCCAGAGAGCCGAATAGTCCGCGCCGAGCTGCGGCTTTTCAATTGAAACGGATAAGCGATGTCCGCCCTTTCAATTTCGACCTCATAGTCAAGCGCCCCGAACAGCTCTTCAATTGTCCGGTCAGGCAAATTCGAGGCGAGTGGCCCGAAGGACAGCTCAAGCTGGAATGCATGCTGTACCCACTGGGCATAATCCTCCTTCGGCTTGCCGTTCAAAGCCGTACCCAACGCGGATCGCATGTAGGTACAGAACAAGCTGCTGACCACAAATTCACGGTCATTAATATAATGCGTAATATCATAGTGCTCTGGGCTGCCTTTATACAAATCGATTGGATCAGGCTCGGCAAACAGCAGTACCTCGGTTTCTTCTGGCGAGCTTATCGTATAAACGAGACACACGCGCGCCTCTTTTTCCTTGCGTTCATATAAATGATCCGGGTGCTTGGAGAGTAAGAAAGAAAGCTTATCTGCATGCTCACCCCGTGCTTTTATCGTTAAAAACATGTTATCCCCCCTGACTACTTCCTTCATTTTCCTTGAAGCAAGCGTTTATGAACATGGCAGAAGTATTACGAAACATGCTTTTCCCGAGCACTTTTATAGTGAAAATATTGCCCGTTCCTACTACACGTGGACAACGCCAAAGAAGCATGTGCCGAAATCACACATGCTTGCTTAGAACTATTCTTAAGGCATCGCGGCCTATTCATGTAAATGCTAACTACTGCTCTGCCGCTTCCTAATTTCATTCACGCCCATAATAACTGCAATCAGCTCATAATCTCCGAGCTGGCGGGTTTCGTTCCACAAGCAATAAGCGCCGGATTGCATCCAGCCGCTCGTCTGCGCGAAGCTCGCAATCGTCTCCTCACGGCGGTTCATAATCACATACTCTTTGGAAAACGCTGGCGACTCAATTAAATAAAAGCCGCGCTCGCCCGCATCATACTCGAACCGCTTATTCATGAAGCTCATCCTTGGGCGCAGCACACCTAGCGGAGCGCCGTAGCTGTCGCTGACTTCCCATTTCATTGAGAAAAAACGAAATTTCGCCTCGCACATTTTCGTATCATTGGCATCATAAACTTCCAGCGAAGTGCTAAACGCACTTTTCAGATTAACCCATCCCGCAGACTGCCCCGTCTCATTCATAATGCCTGTACTGCCGGAACTGAAGAATTTGTCTCTGAAATATAAGGACATGCAGCCTCACTCCCCTTCTACGATGTCATCACCATATACGAAGCGATCCAGCAGCAGCAGTTTCTCCTCATTCAGCTCGCCTGAATTATCAAAATCAAGCACCGAAGTGGCTGGAATCGGCCAATTCAGCTTGCGCGGTCCCAGCGAGCGGCTGAACGCTTCCCAATTGCCAAGCTTCCACTCATCAAGCGCTAGGCCCCGTTCCTGTATCCGGCTGCGATGCAGCTCCTGATCCCGCAGGGAAACGAGTACGACCCGCACAGCTACATCACGCAGGCTTGCACCGATGGCCGACAGCTCCTGCTCAATCCAAAGCGGATCAGCAGTTTCCTTCGTGAAGGGGCCGATGACGAGCGCGTCCGTGCCAATCGCTACATTTTCCAAAGCTGCATCCATCGTAATCCGGTAGCCGAGATCGCGGCAGCGCACCTTATACAGCTCCGAATCACGGTCCTTCGGATCAAGTCCCGACGCCGTCATAATCGCCTCGGCCGCCGGACGCAGCAGCGTATCCATATCAAAAATCGCAGCGCCCTTGCGCCGTGCCAGCGCCTTGGCCAGCGTCGTCTTGCCCGCTCCCGCCCCGCCTAGAAAAAATACTAATTTTCGCATATGATTCGCCCCCACACTCTAATGATCATTACCCGCAAACCTGAACCAATGAACACGTTGTCAACTCTATCTCTCTACTATAAACGATTTTCTAATCTACTGGTCAAAAAACACCCCTTAAATACCGAAAAAACCTCCAAAGCCGCATGAACTCGCGGCCTTGAAGGTTGCTCCAATAAACGGCCGCAGAAATGGCCTATCTTTTGTGTTAGTGAACTTTAATATTCAGCACATCGCCGGCAAGCTGTGTATTCACGCCTGCTCCGTCCGTGCCAATCAGCTTGGTCACCGCAAGCGCGGTCACATCAGCTGGCGCGTCCGCTTTAATGCGGAAGGTCAGCTTGAACAGATTGCCGAGCGGATTGTTAAGACCGTCTCCAACATGGCTGCCATTCAAGCTGATAATGCCAGCAGCCTCTAAATGCTCGTTAATGACGAATCTGCCAGTATCCAGCGATTCCGGCGTTCTTACAAGCTCCAATACAGTCGGATCGAATTCAATTCGGATGTTTTGCTTCGCAATGCCTCTTGGCACATTTTGCAGCGCATATACAACATCGAACGTTTGTCCCTTTGCCATTGCGTTTGGCCCGATTAAGGAAGCGCCGACCGAGCTGCGGTCATCCACAACCGGCGTCCAGTAATTTGGAATCGGCACATTCGCAAAATTCGTATCCGAGGCAAAATAGAAGCTCGTATAAGTCGGTTGGTTATACGTCGTGTTTTGCCAAGCTACGCCTGTACGGTACTGCGAATCATGCATCAGCGTATAAAGCTTGCGGTCTGTCAGCTCTGTGCTCATATAGATACGGATAGCCGAGCTGTCCACGGTGCGCACCAGCATTTCTTCCCGCCAGTCTCCGAAAATATCGGCTACGAGCGAAGGCGTTCCCTTCGTATGATTGTTTGTGCGGGTTCCCGCAGCCGTCAGCAATCTGCCGCGTTTCCAATCATCAATCGTCGGTGTAACTTCCAAGGAGCCATTCACAATTTGCGTCGTCATATTGCCCGCCCATTTAATGTTCATATTCGTTCCAGGAGAGGTTGTGCTAATCTGCGTTCCGCTTGCTGTCCATGTGCCGACGGCCCATGTCTCCAGCCCTCTGTGATCCGGATCGATGTCGCCAACCATGCCGCGACCGGTATCCTTGCCGGTGTAGCCGCCATAAATGACTTCGCCTGTCTTAGCATCGCGCAGCGAGTAGCCATAAGGGGCATACGTTCCGCCCTCATGCACCATGAAAATTTCCAAGCCCGGGCGGTCAGGGTCAATATCTGCGACATGCAGCGCATCGCCATGGCCAAGACCTGCATACGTCCCCGGATTTGCGCTGCCCGGAGGCAAAATATCGCCCGAGCTGTATAGCAGCGTACCGTCATGGTCAATCGTCGAGGAGCCATAAATAATTTCCTGCTTGCCGTCGCCATCCACATCCGCCGTGCTCAGCGAATGCGCACCCTGCGTCGTAAGCGTTGCAAAAGCCGGATTCAGTCCCGGTCTGCCATGCGGCCCGTCATTAAACGGATTCGTCATCGGCACCCAGCCGCTATCGACAAACCAGTGCTCGCGCAAATGCTTGCCATCCCATTCATAGGAAACGAGCGTCGAGCGCGTGTAGTAGCCGCGGGCAAACACCGCATAAGGCTTCGTGCCATCCAAATAAGCGACGCCTGCAAGGAAACGGTCTACACGGTTGCCCGGCTCAATCCGCGCCATCGCATAGTCGCCCCACATAAGGCCATCGTCATGACGGCCCGGCTTGTAGGGGATCGTCTCCAGCTCCTTGCCTGTCGCACCCTCAAACACGGTCAAATATTCCGGCCCGCTCAAAATAAAGCCTTCAAAATCACGCAGCTTATTGTTGCCGCTGCGCGCCGGCGCATACACGTCCATAAAATAATCCGTCAGCTCTTCCGCATCCTCGCGGGACAGGGGATATGCATACTTAGGCGCAATACCGAAGCTTTCTTCCAGCGTTGCCGGCCAATTGCCGTTTACGACTTCCTCATGCTTGTCCCAGTCCATGAACATATTTACGACATGCTCATAATAGCCCTGCTTGCTCACGCGGTAATCATCATCATGGCTGTACCCTGCTGCAATATCCTCCTGAGGCATCGAAATATATTTTTCAGAAGCGATGCCGCCGCTGCCATCGTATTTCGTTATTTTGGTACCTGGAGCCGTTTTGAACATCATTTCCGCCTTGCCGTCGCCGTCAAAATCATACACCATAAATTCGGTATAATGCGCACCAGCGCGAATGTTCGGCCCCAGCTCTATGCGGTAAAGCTGCGTTCCATCCAGCTCATAGGCGTCAATAATGACCTCGCCGGTGTAGCCCTTCTGCGATACATCCTTGGAATTGGAAGGGTCCCATTTCACGATATATTCGTATTGCCCGTCTCCATCCACATCGCCGACGCTCATATCGCCAGCCGAATAGGTGAAAGCTTCGCCCACAGGCGTAACCCCATCTGCCGGTTTATTAAGCGGCAAATCGTAATAGCCATCGCCCCACGGCTTAGCTTCGCTGCTTCGTGCCAGCTCTTCCCCATCCACTACAGCCGCCACCTGGTAACGCGATGATGTGCTGCCCTGCGGGTCCGAATAGTTCGTGCTGTCCGTCACCGTCGCAATAAGCGCGCCATCCCGGTAGACGTTGAAATTCGCGCCGGTCATCCCGCCCGCGGAATAGCCAGTTACTTCATTTCCTAGCAGCCGCCAGCTGAGAAATACGCTTCCTGAAGAAGCGACAGCTACAAGTCCTCTATCCAAATATTCCAGCTGTACTTTGCCCAAGGCCGTCCCTGCTTGTCCCGAAGCCGTCGTTCCCGCAGCAGTTGCGCCTGCGGCGCTGCCGCAAAGCAGCGTAAGCCCCGTTAACGTGGCGGCCGTCTTTTTAAGCCAGTTGGAGTGGTTGCTGAACATAAATCAATCGCATCCTTTCGATTTGAAGATCAATTGGTTACGCTTACAAAACACAGGTTAAACTAGCTAGCCTCCTTTGCTCGACACCTGCTTAGCGCAGTAAATCCCTTTTTAGTATATAGATTCCTATTTTCAGGCACTAGGAAAAAAACAGAGTTTTTCCATTAAATAACCGTCTTTCCCTATCATTAGAAGACATTCCCTTGTGCCTTCACTATCTTAAGCTCAAATGATATCGTCAATCATTTTGTTAGATAAAAAACAGAGAACCCTATTTCCGGGCTCTCTGCGCACTCTGACTATCATTTTGCCGCTATATTATTGTTTATTTATATTTTGATGAAGCACGGCTAGCATTTTCGCCGCTTCGGCTCTTGTTGCGCCGCCTTTCGGATCAAAAGCATTGGCGCCCTTGCCCGAGATGATTTCTGCTTGCTGCAACGAAGCAACGGCATCTGCTGCCCACGAGCTAATGCTGCTTTGATCAGCAAAGGTGACTGCGCTGGCCGTCTTAGGCAGCGTGAAGTCAGCCTGATCGGTAAATCGCTTCAACATGACAGCCATTTCCTCGCGGCTAATCGATACATTTGGTTTAAATTCATTGCTGCTTGAACCTTCAACTATTTTATGCTCTGCTGCCCAGGACACATAAGGCAAGTACCAGTCTCCAGCTTTGACATCCCCAAATGCAGAAACCGTATATCCAGACACATGTGCGCCTGCAACACCAGCCAGTATTTTAGCAAATTCCGCTCTCGTGATGCTTTTATTCGGCGCGAACTGGTTGCTGCCGCTGCCGGAAATCATATCCCGCGCAGCCAGATAGGAAATAAATGAAGCTCCCCAATGACTGCTGCTGTCGCTAAAGCTGATCTTATTGTAGCCTACAGCATAATGGCTGAGATGGTTCGTTATGAAAGTAACCTTGCCATTGCTGTAGCTTGAATGGTTTAGAACATTCGGCTTCCCATTATTGTCGATATAATAAGCAACAATAGCGTTTGTATCCTCGCCCTGTGCAGGCGTATACGGAATATCGATCTGAATGCTGCCGCCGCCAAAGGTAGACAGGCTGGAGGCGCCGGATTCAATCGAAACATCCAATACAGGTCTTGTTCCAACTAACCGTTTCGCTTCCGGTGTAAGCGTATCTGCACCGCTTTTCGCTACCTCGAACCGAATATTGCTGCCTGCTGCCTTCTCTATCGCATTCAGCGTAGTCGAAAGGATGGTAAGAGTACCGAATGGCGTCACCACGACAACTTGATCTACTTTGCCGTTAGACAGATTAGTAACAGCAGCTTTGGATAGCGTGATGCCAACTGCTTTAGCGTTGTCCGCCGCTTCAACGGTAAGCGTCACAATTCTTGAGCCCGCTTCTATTGCCTGAGCCTGCTCCGTCACGGTTTTAATCTGTGCGTCGTCAATGACAGCCTCTGCATTTCCATTAGCGTCAGCCTTTGCTGTCACCGTTACACCAATGGAGTTCGGATCTACAGGGAAGGATGGTGTAGGCGTTGGAGTAGGTGTCGGCGAAGGAGTCGACGGATTCGAATTACCCGAGCCTGTTGAGCCTCCCGAATTCGACTTATTCGTAATTTCCAGCACCACTTGATTGGCCTGATAAACAACCTGAGTATTGTACTGGCTCGGTACCCCGCTAATCTCAACGGCGGCAAATTGACCATTTTGTTGACCAGTGCCATAGCTCATAAGAGTCACAGAACCAACGGACGGCACATAGCTGCTTTGAAAATTCACCTGCAATTTTCCGTTCGCATTTACCGCACCCTTGATTTCCAGCACATCGCTTGCGCTGTCGACGTTAAGCTCAAGCGTACCATTCGCAGCTTGCGTGAAGCTTCCGCCAATCGTCATTTTTCCGGCTGCCTTCTCTACTAGCGTACCGCCGTTATTCACGACATCGCCGCTGCCCAGAGCTGTTGCCGAGCCGCTTTCCAGCGTACCCGCGTTAATCTGGGTACCCCCGGAATACGTATTTGCACCGAGCAGCTTCAAGTCGCCAGTGCCTTCCTTCGTCAGCTTGCCTGTTCCAGCAATGTTGTTCTTCCAGCTGTCCGCTGCATGGAAGCCGCCTTTGCTGGCATCCATCGTTACGGTTACGTCGCTGTCAAAAGCGCCATAGCCGTCTGCTGCGGCGAAGAGATTCAGACGTCCCCAGCCTTCCGGATCATCCAGTACCGGATAGCCGGAAGCAATGCCCGTCGTCGCCAAAACAGCACGGCGCTGCTCGCCCGTCAAATAAGGCTGGCGCGTTTCCAGCAGCACTTCAGCTCCTTTAGGCACAACCATTGGTTCTGTTGTGGATTGGATCTGATCGAAGCCGTAGGTCAAACGCTGGGTGAATTGCGCTTTATTTTTCTCATAGTCAGTGAAACGATCTTCCGCTGTACCCGTTTCGGTCAATAGAAGAGCATGCGCCTGATCATAAGCATCCTGCTTAAGTGCCGCATTGTCCGGGTCAGACAAGGTAGCTGCTGCCAGCGCTGTTGCCATCACGCGTCCGCCTATGACATCAAGCGGAGAATGCATGCCCGCTATAATCCGGCTGTTCCCCATTTCCGAAGCACGGGTCAGCAGCTCCTGGAACCGCTCAGGCACAGCATAGGCCAGTGCATAAGATGCAAGATACGAAGCATTCGTATGACCGCTTGGGAAACCGCCATCCGTAGCCGGCGTTGTGCTGATTGCAGGAACCAGCGTAGGCACGATCATAGAAGTATCATTAGCCCAGCGGTAGGGACGCATATAGCTGTAGAAGTTTTTAGCCGGGTTGCTGGATGCGTAATTGCCTCGCAGCGTCCCGATCAAGTCTACCATTTTGCCAAGCTCGGAACCCGAATCGCCCGCTTTATTGGAGCCGTTGCCGTCGTTGTATTTGACCGATGTGGCATCATCTGGAATGCTTGTAATCGTCGTGAATGTTCCCGTTTTGTCGCGATACACATCAGCCAGAGCACCAAGACCTTCAGTCGCTCCATACGATTGATTTCTCCGGTCAACGAGATACGCCAATTGTTCATCTTCCGCCGTACGCGTAGCAGCTATGTTTGCTACATATTGAATGTTGTAGTCCAACACGCTGCTGTTCAGCTTCGTGCCATTGTCCCAGGATGTTCCTGGCTCCCAGAGATCCTGAAACCCTGACAGTACGCGGATGACTGGATTGGAATATACCGATTGGTTAGCAGAAATGCTGTTTTTGTAGTTGTCTACAAAATGTCCCCATGCCGGAGCTGGCGGCAGTTCAATGGAAGCTCCAATGGAAGCTCCATTTGATGCTGCGGTTGCAGCATTCCCCACTACGGAATTGGAAAGCAGTAACAGGCCCAAAGCAGCAGATAGATACTTTCTTGTAGATTTCATTTTCAAGTTGAGTCTACTCCTATCGTTTCGTTTTTTGTTTTCCGAACCGATTTCGAGCGTAACATTGGGCCTTGCCGCTGCTCAATATAACAATTTCTGAAATGTATAAAAATCGTATTCTATCCTCGCCATCCGCCCTTTCCTTCCTCATTTCCTTCCACTTTCCTTCCTCCTTTCTTTTATTGCTTTTCCATTTTCAACCGCCTTTGCTCCTAATGTTAAGATTTGATTAATGGGTATAAGTCCGTCCACCCTGTGGTGTATAATCTAGGCGGTGAGGGGGGGAGTAAGCGGTGAAAAAATGGAACTCCGTATTTGCGAATCTAGCCATTTCATATATAGCGATCGTGCTTGTCATCGTTTTGCTGCTTTGCTCCGTCTTCTATATCTACTTCTCAAAAAGCTACGAAGCGGAGCTGCGCACCAAAAACCAGCTGATTTTAGAAAATACAGCCCAAACGATTGAAGCCACGGTGCTCCAGCGAGTTCAGCAAATTTATTTGAATTTATCTCTCGACAAAACCGTAGATATCCGTTTATTTGCCGACTCTTCCTATAAAAGCAATCTTAGCAAGGCGATTGACCTGCAGGAGCTGCTCAAGACAGAAGTCGCTGGCAGCTCGGACATCGTGTATGCCGTTCATCTGTATTATCCTAAACAAAATATAATGCTTTCGTCGAACTATGGGCTTAAGTTTAATGCTGATCAAGGCAGCGGCGCCGTATTTTTTGCCGACTGGATGAACGGGATGCGCGGCACTAAGCAAAACCATCTCTGGACACCTGCCCGGTTGATTCCGCAGGATATTTACTCCAGTCTGCCCGATAGCAAAGGCGCAACTTTAATTACTTACGCACACAGCTATCCATTCCAAGCCTCCGGCAAAAATAACGACCTTATCATTGCGATTGACATGAAGGAAAGCGCGATTAGCGAGGTTATTCGGAATATGATGCCTACACAATATGAAAGCACGTTTATTTTGGAGCGTTCTGGAAGCCTGATATCGGGCTCAGCTAGCAGAAGCCCAGATTTGCACAGTGCTTACAGCTCCAGCTTTACCGAGACCTTGCTGTCCAAGGCGGAGGCCGGGAGCTTTAACGATACGATTCAGGATGAAGCCTATGCCGTTTCCTACCAAACACTGCCATCGACCGGTTGGAAAATATATAGCGCCCTGCCTGCCAGCTTCTTCTATCAAAAGTTGATTTTTGTACAAAAGCTGGTGCTGGGCATCTGTGTCATGGCCCTTTTGCTAGGAATCGTATTATCCGGGATTTTTGCCAGAGCGAATTACAGCCCGATCAAGCGATTAGTGGGAAAAATAAAGGATTTGTCTGGGCATACGCCTGACCATGCAGCCAATGAATTCAAGCTAATTGACACAGCCTTCATCAGGCTGAACGACAAGGTCAGCAGCCTAGAGGATACCCTTGAAGCCAATAGCTCGGTTATTAGGCACAATGTTTTGCTGAACCTGCTCCATAACCGCTATACCCCAGAGAAATTGGCCGAGGAGCTTCCCTTTTTAGGCATCAATCAGCCATACAGCCATTACTGCTGCATGATTGTAAATTCAGATCAAGCTTTTGCCGGGTTAAGCTCCCGAGATCAACAATATGCGACGTACCGGATGATTACCCAGCTGCAGGGCGCTTCTCTGCCAGAAGGGCACATCATTGCCGAGGAGCTGCCGGACAAGACGATTGTAGTTGTTGTTTTCGCTAAAAAACAATGTGACGCGCTTTTGGAACAGCTCTGCCAGCTTCTATTAACGGAAAACAAGCAGCAGTTCCAGCTGGAATCTCAAATATCTCATGGATGCTGGGTGCAGGACATTATGGATGTCCACAAGAGCTACAGCGAAGCTCAGACCCTAATGAAATATGGTTATTTACTGCCAGACCTGTCGATTCTGAATGATCGCGCTCTTCTGGATCGGGAGAGCTGTGTTGAAGAAATTCCGCAAGCTATGCTTATGAGGTTCAAAGAAAAATTGCACGCTAGGCAATCCGATGAAATCGTAACGGCGGTCGATCAGCTGGTCAAAACGATGCAGGAAGGCATGTACGCTGCCGATTACTGCCACTTTATTTTGGCAAATACCGTATTCGTATACTCCGATTATGTGAAGAGCGTCCGTTACAAATACCCTGATCAAGGCAATATGGATGTATATCATCAGTATCAAGAGATTCACAACATTTATTATTTTCGGAATTGGCTGGTTGAATCAATAACCGCATTCCTAGTGCAAATAGAGAAACGGAATAACGACAGAGCCATCTCTAGCGTCGAGGCTGCCAAGCAATACGTGCGCAGCCATCTGTCGGATGATCTGTCTCTTGAGAAGGTGGCTGCTCAGGTGTTTATTAGCCCCAAATATTTGAGCAAGCTCTTTAAGGATGAGAACGGCATCACCTATACCGACTATGTCACCAGCCTGCGAATGGAAAACGCCCGAGCATTGATCGAGAACAATAATATGTCAATCGAGCAAATCGCGAGTACGGTCGGCTACGGAACCGCGGCTTATTTTATTAAGAAATTCAAGGAAAAGTACGGGTGTACACCGGGCAATTATTTGCGCCAAACCGTTAAACAAGCGTAGCCGCTTTAGCCTAACACTGCATGGCACTGCACGCCAGGACTATGATTCAAGGAAGGGCTCATCATGAATAAGAAGCAATTACGACGTATCACCGCCCTTATCGCAGTTGTCTGTCTAAGCATCGTTAGCGGATGCGAAACGAGCTCTGTGCAGCTGTCTGCCGCACAACAAGTGCAGCCTTCCATTTCTTCTGACACCCCGCAGTACAACATTTCCTGGACGATGCATCTGAATTTGCCTGTTCCAGACGATGCCGAGATGGTTCGCCTCGTGGAAAATAAGTTCAACGTTAATCTGGATATCTGGGATTTAGAAAACAAAAAATACGAAGCTTTACTAGATATGAAGCTGGCACAGGGGGAAATTCCCGATTTGTTCCGGATCAGACAGCCGCAGGACCTCCTGAAATATCAACAGCAAGGCTTGCTGGCCGAAATTCCGGAGGAGATGCTAAAGCAATACGCCCCCAACATTATGAAAGCTATTAAAGAAAAGGCGCCCGCTTATCAAAATGCTGGAAAAATCGGCGGAAACTATTACGGTATTCTTGTCATCAATCCCACAAACATCTACCGTATACCTGTTGTATATCGAAAGGATTGGCTGGATAAGCTGGGCCTGCCTGTGCCTGAGACGCTATCCGATTTTGAGAAGGTCATCTATGCCTTCGCAAATGAAGATCCCGATGGCAACGGCATGAAAGATACGTACGGCTTGTCCAGGGAAGGAATGAATGTTGTTTTCGGCGCATTCGGGCAAATCGTTTTCGCAGACCAGCTCTACTTCGGGGTGAAAAATGAAAAGCTCGTTATCGGCGCATTGGAGCCGGAAATGAAGCAAGCTCTCCATTATCTTCGCAAATGGTACGCTGATGGCGTAATCGACCCGGAGTTTGTTACCGGGGAAAATAAAGGCGGCTACAAGCATCTGTCCCATGCCTTTATCAATGGAAAAATCGGCATGACCTCCATGGGGAATTACTATCATTGGATTCAAAATGGAGATTATTGGGTAATGAAGGATCAGGGTAGCACGAATGGCGAAGAGATCCCGGTAGAAGCTACGTTTAACGTGAAGGAATTAACAGCGGGCAATCCGCAGGCACGAATTGTGTTCGGACAACCCTTTCGTGGACCAGAAGGAAAACGAGGCTCCAAAGCCTATGATATGCTGATGAGCTTTACCGCTATCGGGGCTGACGCGGCCAAAGAGCCGGGGAAGATGGAGACAATCCTGCAAATTCTGGACGATGTGAGCGCCAATCCCGATCTCGATGAATATACCTCGATGAAATACGGGATCAAAGGCACACACTGGACATGGGCTGGAGAATCGAAGGAAGATGTTATTGTGCTGCCTCCCTTTGACACCATGTTCAACTATCAAAATTCAATCGGCGCCAATTTGGGTATGACGGTACCCTTGATCCCTAAAGAACGAAGAGAGCAATGGGCCTCCACCTTAGGACTCGATCAGGATGGCATCTACAATGCTTTGGAAGTTGCGACTCCCTCTTTAATCGACAATGGAGCTGAGTTAATCAAGTTAAAAAATAAAGCTTATGTCGCCTTTATTACTGGCGAGAAGCCCTTGGAGGACTTTGACCGTTTCGTCCAGGAGTTTATGAAGGCGGGCGGAACAGAGGTGCTTCGGGAAGCAAATGACTGGTATCGCCAGCATGCTGTGAAATGAAAGAAATCATGTATAACCTCTGCTCATTTATTCCACAATAAGAACGTTTTGTTACAGGCGCATGCCGCGCCACTACAAGGAGGTTTTAGGATGAGTACATCTACAACACAAACGCCTAAGCAGACGCTGCCGCCCCAGCATCAGGATCAGCAGCCTGGATTGGAATCCGTTATGCATCCGCAGCCTGTCTATAAATCCGAAACTTATAAAGCTGCTGGCAAGCTGCTTGGCAAAGCAGCCATTATTACCGGCGGTGACAGCGGCATCGGCCGCGCCGCAGCGATTGCCTTTGCAATGGAGGGCTGCGATGTCAGCATCATCTATTTGGAAGAGGACAAGGACGCAAACGTGGTGAAGCAGGAGGTCGAACAGCTCGGCAGACGCTGCCTGCTAATTTCCGGCGATATTGGAGATGAAGCCTTCTGCAAGCAAGCGGTAGAGCAAACGGTCAAGGAATTCGGCAAGCTTGATATTATCGTCAATAATGCCGCTGAGCAGCATGTTCAGCAGCGCCTTGAGGATATTACGGCGGAGCAGCTTACCGCGACGTTCCGCACTAACGTTTTCGCCATGTTTTATTTGACGAAAGCGGCGCTCGCCCATTTGAAGCAAGGCGCATCCATCATTAATACGACATCGGTTACTGCCTATCGCGGCAATGAAACGCTGATCGATTACTCAGCCACCAAAGGCGCGATCGTCTCGTTCACCCGCGCCCTGTCTGCCAATTTGGCGGGCCAAGGCATTCGGGTCAATGGCGTCGCTCCTGGTCCTATCTGGACGCCGCTTATTCCCTCCACCTTCGACGCTCAGAAGGTGGCTACATTCGGCGGTGATACGCCGATGAAACGCCCCGGCCAGCCTGCCGAGCTTGCAGCAGCCTACGTCTATCTTGCTTCGGATGATTCCAGCTATGTCACCGGGCAAGTGATGCACGTCAACGGCGGAGAAATCATTAACGGTTAAGAACAAAAGTGCACCTCCCAGCCTTGTATTGGATCAGCTCCCGCTAACATGGACTTATCCAATAGGATCTGTGCCCGCTTAGATGGGATTTTCCAATATTTACTCTGGGAAGTGCATTTTTCTTTCGATGAACTAGAGTGTGTATTCAAACCTGTGTGGGCCTGCCACTTCTTGCCCAAAGCTTATTCGATGCTGGAGCACTGCTGCCAATCTCATCTGACGACTCCAGTCTAAGACTTGAGAACCGAAGCATACGATTGTTGCTGAGACCCCTATTGCTTAGACCACACAACAGCTTGAGACCGCTGACCCTTTTTTTGGCGGACTGAGGTTCCGCTATTCTGGATTTTTGCCCGGTTTCAGGCCGTAAGCGGACAGGAAAGTCGTTATCATCCTCATTATCCTGCCAAAATGGTCATTTACAGCACAATAGCGGCTCCTGAGTCCGCAGCCTGTGCCTTGCCCATGATTCTGTTGAAATAGCGGCTGCTGTGTCCGCCAAATCTATCTTTGTTCAGAGTATATACACTAGCAGAGGCCCTACATACGTTTAAAGCTAAATTTGATCACGATCTAGCCTGCTCACGTTTGCATACACGATCTGGCTTGCTCACGTTTGCATACACGATCTAGCTTGCTTACGATTGCATACACGATCTAGCTTGCTTACGTTTGCATACACGATCTAGCTTGCTCACGTTTGCATACACGATCTAGCTTACTCACGTTTGCATACACGATCTAGCTTGCTTACGTTTGCATACACGATCTAGCTTGCTCACGTTTGCATACACGATCTAGCTTGCTTACGTTTGCATACACGATCTAGCTTGCTTACGTTTGCATACACGATCTAGCTTGCTCACGTTTGCATACACGATCTAGCCTGCTCACGTTTGCATACACGATCTGGCTTGCTTATGTATGCATACCCGCCCTAGAACGCACCGCCACTAACTAATTTGCCGTACTCCCCATGATCGTGAATAGCGGCATGCTCAACCTGAATCGTGGAATGGACAATGCCATAGCGGTTTTTTAACAGCTCATTCATTGCGAGCGTTATACAATACGGTTGAATGTTGCTTCGCGCCAACACATGTGCTGTAAGGGAATAATGGTCGGTCGACACCGCCCAAAGATGCATCTCGTGCACATCCTCAACGCCTTCCACCCCTCTAAGATCACGGCGAATATCCTCTAGATTAAATTGCTCCGGCACAGCTTCCATTAGAATCACATACGCCTCTCGGATGATCTTGTATCCGCCAAATGCAATAATGCCGCCAATGACGATACTGATAATCGGATCTAAAATCGACAACCCCGTCAATCGAATGAGTATCGCTGACACGATAATGCCAACCGAACTAAGCAAATCGCCAATGAAATGCCACAGCGCGCTTTTCACATTCAGATTGTTCTCTGTCTTCATACTTCGGCTCAGCACCAGCGTAAGCACGATGTTTACGATTAATCCAATGATGGCGATGCCGAGCATAAGGCCAAGATCAACCGGCTCAGGATGAATGATCCGCTTTATCCCTTCTACGAGAATGAAAAGCGCGATGACAATGAGCGCCAATCCGTTCAAAAATGAAGCAATGATCTCGAAACGCAGAAAGCCGTACGTATACTGCTTCGTCGGACGTCTCGTCGCCATATAGATGGCGAGCATGCTCAGCCCCAATGCAAGGACGTCTGAAACCATATGAGCCGAGTCCGACAACAGGGCAAGAGAGCCGGATACGAGCCCGCCAACGACTTCAACAATTGTGAAAAACAAAGTGAGCATCAGCGTAATCCACAGCGTCTTCTTGGAAGCTGATTGCTCCTTCACATGCTCAAGATGATGAAACTCGCCTATTTTCATGGTAGCCATCTCCTTCAATTTAATTATAATAATTATCTTTTTATAATTAATATAATTATATGCCCATTTACCAATACATACAAATGGACATTTTATGGATAACATGAAGGATAATCATTCTCTCTCTGGCTGCGCGCGTGAAAAAAAAGCGGCTCTCCAAGCGAGAGACGCTTTGAGAGCCGCTAAACTATGGGATAGGCGAAATGCAACTGTTCCCCGCCTCCGCCTACTCCGCCCTTGCTTACTCCTCTTCCGGGCTCAAATGCACTTTATCCTCTTCGTTATCGCGAACGGTTTTCTGAAGCACGAGGCAGGCTATAATCAGGAAAGCTCCGGCGATAGCGTAGTAGCCTTTTACATAGAAGGGTTCCTCTAAAGTGTACAAGCCGATATATTGCGACAGCACAGCAATGATAAAACCGATCCAGGCCATGAACGTAAAGGCTGGCGTATTGCGGTTGCGATAGGAAGGGTTTTGCTCCTTCAGAAATTTATCCTCATCATTGTCGCGGGCTAGCTTCTGGAGCGTAAACGAGGTAATGATAAGCAGTATTCCCGTTACGGCGTAGTAGCCTTGAACCGAAAGCGGCTGGTTCAGCGTATAAATGCCGATAAATTCAAAGGCGAATGCGAGCACAAAAGCTCCCCAAGCCATAAACGTATAAGTCGGTGTATTCCGGCGGCGGTAAAAGTTCATTGATTTGCGAACAGGCATCTGATTTTCCATAATAGGCGTCCTCCCGTATAACCGTGCGGTTATTTGTTTGATAGCCTTATCTTACCTGTTTTCGCTGGAAAAAATAGTACCATCTTATCTTAGTACCTGCTGCTAAAAAAGCGAGCAAAATGACCCCAAGCAGCATATATCAGCTGCTCCATTATTGAAAAGAATATAAAAAAAAGGCTTAGTTTGCATAAACTACGCCTTTGTCCTCAAATGCAACAGTCCGTTGACCGCTGTTTATATCGTATAGCTGACCTTCTTTTGCAGCGGTATTTCCTCTTTGCCCAGCACCTTGTTTAGAATAAGGTTTTCAAAATAAATAAATCCGCTGTCCCGGTTGCGAGGACGGTCAAGCGTAATCCGCTTATCGAGCGAGATAACGCCCTCCTCAATCAAAATAACCCGGTCTGCCAGCGCAACAGCTTCGCTCACATCATGCGTAACGAGAACGACCGTGAAGCCCTGCTCCAGCCACAGCCGCTCAATCAGCTGCTGCATTTCAATGCGCGTCAGCGCATCGAGCGCGCCAAGCGGCTCATCCAGCAGCAGCAGGCGCGGCTTGCTTGCAAGCCCCCGGGCCAGCGCCACCCGCTGCTTCTGCCCGCCGGATAGCACATGCGGCCATTCCCCTGCGCGGTCCGCAAGCCCGACCTGCGCCAGCGCCTCCGCTGCCTTCGCCCTATCCTTGCCCGGCGTGCCGATCCGCACATTATCCAGCACGCTCTTCCAGGGCAGCAGGCGCGCTTCTTGAAACAGCACGCGAATATCTGTCCCGCCGCTTTGCTGTTCGCCGCTGCCGAGCAGCAGCGTGCCTTCTGTCGGCAAATCCAGCCCGGCGATCAGCCGCAGCAGCGTGCTTTTACCACAGCCGCTGCGGCCGACGATGGCGACAAATTCGCCACGGTCTATTTTCAGATCAACGCCTCTTAGCACTTCCTTGCCTGCAAACTCCTTGCGTACCCGGCTCAGCTGGAGCTGCGCCCCTTTGCGGCTATCGGTCATGTCATCCCCTCCTATGCTTTCGCACGGCTGTAATTCGGATTCCACTGGAGCAGCCGCCTCTCGAGTATTTTCGCAATGCTGTCGGACAGCTTGCCAAGCAGCGCATAAATGATAATGCTCAGCACCGTCACATCGAGCTGCATAAATTCACGAGCATTCATCGCCATGTAGCCGATGCCGGAATTTGCCGCTACCGTCTCCGCAACGATGAGCGTCAGCCACATAATGCCAAGCGAATACCGGACGCCGACCAGCACAGAAGGCAGCGCTCCTGGCAAAATCACTTCTTTATACAAATCGAAGCCCCGCAGCCCATACACCTTCGCCATCTCAATCAGCCCGCGGTCAATCGAGCGGATGCCGTGAAAGGTGTTGAGGTAGATCGGGAAAAAGACGCCCAGCGCCACCAACAGCAGCTTCACCTCTTCTCCAATGCCGAACCAAATAATAACGAGCGGAATGAGTGCCAAATGCGGCACATTGCGCAGCATTTGAATAGACGAGTCCATGACGATTTCCGCTCTGGAAGAAAAACCGTTAATAAGTCCTAGCAGGAAGCCGATGCCCCCGCCAATAAGGAAGCCGAGGATGGCACGACGGGCGCTGATCGCAATATTTTCAGCCAGCTGGCCGCTCTTGATGGAAGTGATCAGCTCCTCAATCACTTGCAGCGGCTGCGGCAAAACGTTAGCGGCAATAATACCCGTAACCGTCAGCACATGCCAAGCGATGAGCAGCAGAATCGGCAGCAGCCACGGCGTGAAGGAGGAAGTCCAGAAGCTGTAAGATGGTTTCCGCAAAATGTAGCTCTCTCCTTTCAGGCTAAAATTATTTCAGTGCGTCGGCAAAAGCGTCGCTCCAAATCGTCTTCACATCAACCGGATTTTTAAGCAAATCGACCTTTTGCAGCGTATCGGCAATGTCCTGCTGGGAAGCAATCGCTTCCTCCGATGGCGGCAAAATCTTCGTCGGCTGCTGGGCTTCGCCATCCTTCAGCGTTTGAAGCGCCTGCTCGACAGGCTGCTTCGTATTTTCAGCTACGATGCCTGCCCACTTCTCTTGGTTCGCACGAATCCACTCATTGTACTGGTTAAGCCGATTCAGGAAGTCCGCAATCGCTGCACGCTTGCCCGGATCTTCAATCGCTGCCGGAGTCGCTTCAATCGGGAAGTTGCCGGATAAAATGTTCTGGGCAGACGCCAGAGTCGTAGCGCCATTTTGGCGACCCGAAATGACCGCGTTGCCATAGCTCGCCAATGCATCGACGCTGCCGCCGATCAATGCGCTGAGACCATCAGAGGTCGACAATGCTACAGGCTCAATGTCCGTCCAGCTAAGCCCTGCTTCTTCAAGCATCTTCAGCAGAAAATAATGTGCGGTTGTGCTGCTGACGTAAGCAACCTTCTTGCCCTTCAAATCGGCTACGGATTTCACCGTCGAGCCTTTGGGAATCAGCAGCTCCTGCTGGAGCGTGCTTCCTTTTTGAATCGCAATAATTTTGAAATTGCCGCCGTTTGCCGCCTGTGCTGCGAACAGTGGCGGGATTTCGCTCGTCAAAGCGACATCCAAATGTCCGCCTGCCATTGCCTCCAGCTGCAAATTGCCGCCTTGGAACACGCTGAATTCAATTTTGTAAGGCGTGTTATCAAGTCCGGCTTCCTTGAAGCCGATCTTTAGATTTTCCCAGCCCGTTTGGCCGATGTTCAGCGTGACTTTGCTCAAATCTGGCCCAGCTTCCGCTGCTGGGCTGCTGCTTTCAGATGAAGCAGCCGGGCTCGCTGCTGCACCTGTATTCGACGTTCCCCCTGTATTGCCGCAAGCTGCGAGCAGACTCGCCACGATGATTGCGATGCTTAAGCCTAGCCATTGTCTCTTTCTGTTTTTCACGGTTGTTTCCGCCTCTCTAGATCTCGTGTGGAATGTTTCCCCTTATCGTTTATCGCGTACCTTTATTGTTAAGAAATGGCTGCTTTGCTTCTAATCCGCTGCCCGAGCTGATCCGCTGCGATAATCGCCTCCGCGATTGCCGCTGGATGAACGGCGAATGGCAGCTCAGCAGCTTTCGCTCCAGCGAGCGGCACTTTATGGGCAATGTCATACGCGATTTGATCCGCTTTTTCTTCAAATCCCAGCTGCGCCAGCGTAACAGGCAGACCAAGCGCAGCAAGCTTCGCTGCAAGCCGCTCCGTCTCTTCGGCCGTTTGCCCTTGCAGCAGCGTGTGGGCAACGAGCCCAAACGCAACCTTCTCGCCATGCAGCGAGCCATGCGTTTGCGCAAACTGCGTCAGGCTGTCGTGAATGGCATGGGCCAAAGCGCCGCGTGCGCCTCCTGCCGATACGGTGTTCACCTGCCCGGCCAGCCAGACAATGGCGTGACTAACCTCATGGAATGCGGGCGACGCTATGCCGTCGCCTGCATTCGCATACGCCTGCTGCGCATAGCGGTCGAGCACCTCGACCGCCAGCTCCGACGTTTTGACGCCAAGCCGTACATCAAGGTCGGCCGGAACCTTTTTCACATTGACGACCGTCTCGTTCCATTTCACATACGTATCGCCTATGCCCGATGCGAGGTAGCGTTTAGGTGCAGCAGCAAGCACCGATGTGTCGGCTAGCACCAGCTGCGGCGACCGCTTAAGCGGCAAATAGCCTGCCGAGCGGCCCTCCTCGTCGTACAATACGGTCAGCGCTGACCATGCCGCGCAGGTTGCCGCAATCGTCGGCACCGTCACGCTCGGCACATGAATCCGTTCCGCCACCGCCTTCGTCAAATCCAGCACCCGTCCGCCGCCGATTCCTACCAGCACGTTGATATCCTGGCTCGACGCCAGCTCCGAGTAAGCTGCAATCTGCTCCGTCGTCACCTGCCCGGAAAAACGGTGCACCTGATAGGTGACATCGACTGTATTCAGGCTGGCCAGCAGCGGCGCCGCGGCCTCTAGTGCTTTTTCCCCACCGATAATAAAAAGCTTGTTGCCGATTTCTGCAATTTTTGACCCGCCATCCGCCCAAGCATTCGGCTCGTTTACGTATTGATTTGGTGCTTTCACCTGTACCATTTGTTCGCAAACCCCCTTGTTTTAAATATAGGAAAGGATAGGATTGTTCCATCCCTTCTCTATATTTCTCGGATTGAAACGCGCCGCGCCGCCAAAGGAATGCGACAGCCGTTTCACCTTGTAATCAGCTATACAATATCGTTATACTCATTATTCACAGTTGTTTACTTGTATTTAGGCAAGTATAGGTTACCCCCAGCTAATCGTCAATCGGCATCAGCCCAGAAATAATCTATTAGACGATCATAAAAATCTATAATGCAGCGACCTCATTTTTTCCCAAAAATAAAGAAAAAGAACGGACATCGCTGCTGCTTTAGCGGCGGTCCGTTCTACATCTTTTCCCTTCGCACTCTATACGGCTCTATATGGCTCTATACGTCCTGACCAGAGTGCCCCGCGAGGCCACAACAGCAAACGTTAATTCACCAACCAGTTACTTCACCATCTGCTGCCTTAGCTCCGGGTACTCGCGTTCGAATGTTTTCACCATCACATATAGCTGGATTCCCCGAGCGGCCTGCATCGCTTCCTCCGCCAGTTCGATTGCCCTTGGCCGATTGCCCTGTTTATACTCCATGTAAGACAGCAGTGATTGCTTCATCCAATCCTTGGAAATGCGATTTATATAGTCATGAGCCTCCGTAAACTCTCTTCTCTCGATGTAATAATAAGCCTGATAATAATACCTATACTCGATTGGCTGTATAAATTCGATTTCGTGCAAGACGCTCTGAATATCCTTATTATAGTGAGCCTGAAGCGTCTTGAACAATGCCTGTTTATTCTTTTGCTTGTACTGCTTGAGCAGCTTCGCTATGTTCTCTTCAAACTCGTCATCCAGACGATTGGCTACCGTATAATTGATATAGTAGCTAGGTATTTTGCGGTTCGCGAGCAGAAACCTCTCGATCTTCATCAGGTTTCTTGTCCCTAAAATGGTATAAAATAAGGGGCCCAGCGTTAAGGCCACATACGTCAAAAATATAATGATGATCGATACCGGAGTACTAACCTCAAGCATTCTCAATAAAAAAATAAGAATGATAGCGACCAAAATATAAATCAATGTTTTTTTCAAAAATCTCATTGCTTGCTCTCCTTTATGTTCTTTTCAGCCCTTCTTTCATTCTACCATCCGACTCGATCTGAATACAAAAAAAGGATAATCTACAGGCTGCTTGCACAGCCCGAGCATTATCCATATTTCCGTGCTATACAGCCTTCGCTTGCTCCGTGTCCTCGCTGCTCAGCACGAAATGACTGAGATCGTCCTGGAGCTGCTGGGCCATATCGCGCAGCGCTTCGGCTGATGCTTGAATTTCCTCCATCGACGCAAGCTGCTCCTCCGTAGCTGCGGCCATCGTCTCGGCCTCATCCGACGTTTTATTCGAGATGTTCGCTACCTCGCCAACCGATGCCGTTACCTCTTCCATGCCTGCGGAGATTTCCTCGGCAGCTGCCGACACTTCCTGAATTTGATCGCTCATCGAGCGGACTTCAAACAAAATATCGCCAATTGTCGTATTGGCCTGCTCAATGGAGGCCAGACCCGAAGCTGTCTCCGATTTCATCTCGCTCATCGCCTTCACATTCTCGCTTACGAGCGCCCGAATATCTCTGATCAGCTCAGATATCGTCTGCACCGACTCGCTCGTCTGCTCAGCCAGCTTGCCTACTTCGGAGGCTACGACGCTAAAACCCCGTCCGTGCTCGCCAGCCCTTGCCGCTTCAATGTTCGCATTCAGCGACAATAGCTGTGTTTGCTTGGCAATCGCCATAACGGCTTGCACGATTTGGCCAATTTGCACCGAATGCTCATCCAGCTTTGTAACAACCTCGCCTGAACGGACAGCCGACGCTTGAATGCTGTTCATTTGGCGCACCGTTTGTCCAAGCTGTTCTTCGCCTACTTGAGCGTTGCCCGTCACCTTGACCGCAGCATCCGCCACTTCTGAAGCCGCTTCGGCAATCCGTGTTATGCCAACCGCCATTTCATTCATCGCTTTCGACGTTTCATCCGCCGATACGCGCTGTACGTCCGTTCCTTCGGATACGCCCTGAATGGACTCGGCAATTTGCTTCATCGCAAGCGTCGATTCATGTGAAATGGCTGTGAGCTCCTCCGACGAAGCCGCTGCCTGCTCAGACACAATCTGGTTTCTCCGCAGCAGCACATTCAAGGAGCGAATCATGTCATTAAAGGAATGGCCGACCTGAAGCAGCTCATCCCGCGTTTCCAAATGCAATTCTTTGGAAAAGTCGCCTTTCGCCATCGCATCCGCACGATTTCGGAGCGCTGCCACCGTTACCATTACATTCCGGTAGAAAGCCATGTAGAAAATAGCAACGAGCAGCAGGGACAGAGCCGTCAAGCCGAGCAGCATATTTCTAGTGGCTGTCAGCTCATCAATACGCTGCTGGAGCACCTGCTCAAGCTCTGTATTCACCTGTACATAAAAGTCGTTTAATACACCAATCGTCGCCGTTCCAGACTTGAAAAACTCCGATCCATTCATGTTCAAGTTGGAGCCGTTAAGGACACCTGTATTAAGAAGCGCTACAAAGCTTTTGAGCGATGTTGCGGTCGTCGCGCCACTTTTCTCTAGGGATGGCACCAATGCCTCATTCCAGCCTAAAGCGCTGCTCAGCGACTTATTCATATTCGTCAAAGAATAATTGATCATTTCCGCTTCCAAACGAAGCTTAATTTCTTCGTTATCCGTCATTTTTTTGCTCGTAAGCACCCCATTGCCTTTGCCGCGAATAATCGCCGCATGCTCCATTAACGCAGGAATCTGCTGTACGAACATAGAACCCAAATAATAAGAATCCATCTGCGTATCAAGCGAAAGTCCCGATTCATCTGCAAGTTTAATCATAATATTGGTTAAATCTGAGACGAGCGTAGAGTGGCTTTCAAAACTGTCGGAAGCCGACATCGCAGCGCTGCTTGCATTTAATTTTGTCCACTGCTGCTTCCATGCTTCCCACAGCTCCTGCACCCCCGCCATGCCAGACGCTTGCAGCTCCGGGTCTATCGTTTGGATCAAGCCAGCAATTTCCTGCGATTTAGCATCTACCTCTGCCTTCGCATCCGTATTGCCATTCAGCAAGCCCGAGGATAGTCCACGGTGCTGCTGCACCTGAAGCATAAGCGGCATCATTTCTCTAATATAAGTGACGCCGTCATGTTCTTTTTTAATATACTCAATGTTTCCTTGCTGCTCGTTAACCCATAGAACAAGCAGCAAGACCAGCGGGATCATAAACAGAGCACTGACGACCACAAACTTCTGTGCATACTTCAATTTGGACATGAGAGCTGTAAAAGGACTTAACAATTTGAAAAACATGAGACCCACCCGCCTATTTATTTAATTGCTATTCATGAATAGAAATATCGGCTATAGACGGTGATTTGTTTAGTAAAATTTGAGGAAAAGTCGCGCGACGATGGGATTCCGCCCTCATTTCGACAAATGTCGATGGAAGGCCTCCATCAAACAAGGAATCAATGGGATAAAGCGTTAACCTATGACATCTGATTTTCATGCCTTGCCTTGCTATCGTATTCATAGACGCTTACTTCCTACAAGAAAGGAAATTGGGAAACTTTGTCGAATAGAAGGTTCAGCCTCTAACACGAAAGATAGATGAGAAAGAGACTTCATAAAGGAGTAAACATATGCCATCTATTAACGTCTATCATTACGATGCCTTTAGCCCTATTCCGGGGAAAGGAAACCCGGCGGGTGTCGTTTTAACAGGCAATGATCTGACGGAAAAAGAAATGCTAGCCATCGCCGGGCAAGTTGGCTTTAATGAGACTGCTTTCCCGCTGCCATCGAATGTAGCGGATATTCGAATCCGTTATTTTACACCCGGCCACGAAATTAATCTTTGCGGCCATGCCACGATGGCAACGATCTATGCGCTGCAAACAAAGGGGCTGTTAGGCGATAAAACGGAGCTTCTGATTGAGACAAAAGCAGGCGTGCTCCCTGTTCGGCTGCATACGAATGAGCAGGGGCAGCTTCAAATCACAATGACGCAGGCGGCTCCGCAGTTCCGGGCTTTTAACGGTTCCTATGCACAATTGGCATATGCCTTGGGCATTGAGGAAGCCGACATTGAGATAGAGCTTCCCACTGTTTACGGAAGCACGGGGACATGGACACTGTTAATTCCTATCAAAAGTCTCGAAGCATTCCGCCGTATGAAGCCAAATAATAAGCGGTTCCCCGAAATTTTGCAGGAGATGCCGCGTGCTTCTCTGCACCCTTTTTGCCTGGAAACCTATGATCCACACGCTCATATGCACGCCCGTCATTTTTCATCGCCGTATTCCGGCACGATTGAAGATCCCGTTACAGGTACAGCATCTGGCGTAATGGGAGCTTATTATGCAGCGCATTTGGCTGAGAAACCGCTACAATCGCTTGAGCTATGCATTGAACAAGGCCATGAAATAGGCCGGGATGGACGTGTCCTGGTAACAGTCACTAAACAGCAGGATGAACCACTCATCGAAGTGACGGGCACTGCCGTTTATGTGGACGCTTTTGGAGTAAGCCTGCTGTAAATTTGGCATATGCGCGGCGGTTGATTATAATAGTGGGCGAGAGCTGCGAATGAGAGAGGAAGAGATACGTTGAGTCATACCGCACAGGATGTAGCCGATTGGATGCTTGGAGAGCTGAAGTTTGCTGGCATTCTTCATCAGGAGAAGGCCGTTGCCCATATTACAGCCCATTTTGGAGAGCAGTTCATTTATGTGAACGAGCAGGGAAATACGTCGATCGACAAGGAAGTTAAAAAAGCGTTTAAAAAAGGCCATGGCGGCAAAGCAGCCTGGGACCGTGAAGGTTTTTTCTGGGGCTGGACTTAGCCCATAAGTGTGAAACTTATGAAATCTAATATTTCAAAAAAAGCTATGCAACCTTCGGTTAGAACATAACCGGAAGCCGCATAGCTTTTTCTACTATAGTGGAGCTTGCAATGCTCGCTTGCTGCGCTGGTACGCCCAGTGGTTGGTCGGACCATGCCCGCCGCCAATTTGTATGCCGTCCTCGATGGCCGCTTGAATAAACGCTTTCGCTTGGCGCATTGCGGCTTCCATATCAAGCCCCTCTGCAAGCCCTGCCGCAAGTGCCGCCGAAAAGGTACAGCCTGTGCCATGCGTTCGGGCCGTCGCCACTCGTCTGCCTGCCAGCTCGGTAAAGCCGCTGCCGTCATACAGCAGATCGATCGCTTCCTCGCCCGTATCGTGGCCGCCCTTAATAATGACGTAGCCTGCTCCATATCCAGCGAGCCGTTTCGCCGCTTCCCGCTTATCGTCCGCCGTTACGATCGCAATGCCCGTCAGCTTCTCCGCTTCCGGTATGTTCGGCGTAATGACCGTCGTTACGGGCAGCAGCTTGTCCGTCATCGCCCGGATGGCTTCCTCTTGCAGCAGCGAGGCTCCGCCTTTGGCGATCATGACCGGGTCTACGACGACATTTTTCCAGCCAAGCTCGGCAATCGTTGCCGCAACAGCCGTAATAATCTCGCTATTGAACAGCATGCCCGTCTTCAGCGCATCGACGCCAATATCCGAGCCGACCGAATGCATTTGCTGCACGACAGCCTCCACGCTAAGCGGAAATACGCCCTGTACGCCAAGCGTATTTTGCGCCGTAATCGCGGTAACCGCGGACATGCCGAATACGCCTAGCTCTTGAAACGTTTTCAGGTCCGCTTGAATGCCTGCGCCGCCGCCGCTGTCCGAGCCCGCTATCGTCAATGCCGTTGGGACACTGCGTGGCGCCTGTCCATTCCCATGTACGCTCATGATGTGTTTTTGCCCCTTTCTTCATCAAATGCCGAACCAAGGTGAAACGGCTGACGCCGCCCTTCGGCGGCGCGGCGCGTTTCACTCCGAGAAATATAAGCCTAATGATAAGTATGAAACTTATAAATGCTTATATTTTAGATCATACGCTTGCCCACCGATTCTCGTTTTCGCAGAGTTCCACTTCCATCCCCAGTTCGCTGTGCCTTGCTCTGTCTAACTGAACCGCTCAGGAGCAAACGCCTGCATGAAGTCCGGCATCTTCTTGCCTTCTACGCTATCAGCCGCAAGCTGCGCTGTAACGGGGCTGAGCAAAATCCCATTGCGGTAATGCCCTACCGCCATCACGACGCGGCCAGATTGTGCCAGCGCGCCAAGCAGCGGGAAGCCATCCTGCGTGGAAGGGCGAAGTCCCGCCCATTTGTGGAACGGCGTCCACGTTTCGAGAAACGGGAAAGCTTGCTTGTTCCATTTTCGCAGGCGCTCAATGCCCTTCTCCGTCACGCTCGTCTCGAACCCGGCTACATCCTCGGAGGCGCCGCATACGAGCGTATTATTTTCCTTCGCCACGAGATAGCCCTGATTGCAAAACACCATATGGTGAACGGGCTTCTCCACCGTCTCATAAGCACAAATTTGTCCGCGAATCGGATAGACCGGAATGCGAAGGCCAAATGCGGCTTCCAGCTGCTGCGCCCAAGCTCCCGAGCATACAACGAGCCGATCCCCTTCAAAAGAACGTCCGTCTGTTGCCTCCAGCACAACCGAGCTCTGCCAATCCTTGATCGCAACCTGCTCCAAATGCTCATGAATGTGAACATCCATCAAGCGGCAGGCATGCTCCAGCGCTTTGACATAATGCGGCGCGTACAGATGGCTTTCCTCCGGCGTATACAGCGCCGCCCGCACCTTGCCTGACAGCTTCGGCTCCAGCTGAAACACGTCGCCACCTTCCAGCAGGCTGCCCGACGAACCATGCTCCCGCTGCCAGCGCAGCCTGCCTTCAAGCGCCAAAATATCCGCATCATGGTAAGCAATATACATGCTCCCGGATTCGGTATATTCGAAAGGCAGGTCGGAAACCTGCTTCACGCGATCTGTAAACGAAGGATAAAGCCGCAAGCTCTGTGCGCATAAGCGAAAAAAGTCATCCGGCCCCTCAACATTTTCCGAAAAAGGAGCCAGCATCCCCGCAGCCGCTCCGGACGCCTGTCCCCCGCAGCTGCCAATTTCCAGCACCGTCACCTGATGACCGCGGCTTCGCAGCTCGAACGCACAGGATAAGCCAATAATGCCGCCGCCCATGATTACAATCCGTTCTCCCATGTCCTAACCAGCTTTCCTTGTTGAATGATCCTGTTATTTCAGCTTAAACTCCTCATAACCGCTGCTTGCCGAAGCGTAACGCTTCTTCGAAATGCGGCCTGACAAATAAGCCAGACGGCCAGCTTCGATGCCGAGCCTCATCGCCCGCGCCATGCCTGCTGGATCTTTTGCCTTCGCAACCGGTGTATTCATCAGCACGCCCGCCACGCCAAGCTCCATCGCCTGGGTCACATCACTGACTGAGCCAAGCCCGGCATCGACAATAATTGGAACCTTCGCTTCCTCTACAATAAGGCCCAAATTATAAGGGTTCAAAATGCCAAGGCCCGTCCCAATCGGAGCCGCTCCCGGCATAACAGCCGCAGCGCCCGCTTCCTCCAGCCGCTTGCAAATGACCGGATCATCCGATGTATACGGAAGGACGGTGAAGCCCTCTTTTACGAGAATTTCCGTCGCCTTCAGCGTTTCAATCGGATCAGGCAGCAGCGTGCGCTCATTGGCGCTAATCTCGACCTTGATCCAGTCGCTGAGTCCCGAAGCGCGTGCAAGACGCGCGATCCGCACCGCTTCCTCCGCCGTGCTTGCTCCTGAAGTATTCGGCAAATATTGATACGATTGACCTTGCAAATGCTGAAGAATCGAATCGTCCTCGGTCGCCTCCAAATTAATCCGGCGAATCGCGAACGTCAGCACCTCTGCGCCTGATGCCTCAATCGCTTCCCTCTGTACATAAGGGCTTGGAAAAAGCCCGGTGCCGATAAAAAATCGGGACGTTAGTTCACGGTTGCCAATATGCCATACATCCGGCTTCATTCGCTTCAGCCTCCCCCTACAAAATGTACAAGCTCGATTTTCATGCCTTCACTAACTTCGGTTGCTGCCCATTGCTCCTGTGTCAGCACCGCTCCATCCGCTTCAACGACAACCGGCTTGCCCGTCAGTTCAAAATGGGCAATGACCTCTTCTATCGTCTTCGCTGCCAGCTCCTGCTTCACACCGTTAATGACTAGTTCCATTACGACTCTCCCCATTTATCCAGCTTGTCCAGAAAAGAACGGCAGGTGCCGGAAATATCGCTGCTGCCAACAATTTCGCTAACCGCACAAATGCGCGTAGCTCCCGCTGCAATAACCTCATCCACATTGCGCAGCTTGATGCCGCCGATGGCGACAAATGGTATTTTTACCTTATCCGCTACCTCGCGCACATAATCAACCGTTACCGGATCTACAACGTCAACCTTTGTCTTCGTCGGAAACACAGGGCCCACACCGATGTAATCGGCGCCTTGCTCCTCGGCAAGCAGCGCCTCTTCAATAGCATGCGTCGAAATGCCGATGATTTTATCGCCCACGAGCTTGCGTGCTTCCACGAGCGGCACATCGCCCTGGCCCAAATGAATGCCGTCCGCATCCACTTCCAGTGCAATATCAATGTAGTCATTGACGATAAAGGTTACGCCATGCTTGCGGGTCAGCTCGCGGAGCGCCCGTGCTTTTTCAAAAATCGCCGGCTTGTCGCCCGACTTGTCGCGCAGCTGAATAATATCAACGCCGCCGTAAATCGCTTCCTCCATTACCTCGATCAAATCGCGGCCCGGATGAAATTC
Source organism: Paenibacillus sp. Leaf72 (assembly GCF_001422685.1). NCBI lineage: Bacteria > Bacillati > Bacillota > Bacilli > Caryophanales > Paenibacillaceae > Paenibacillus > Paenibacillus sp. Leaf72. The sequence goes on from NZ_LMLV01000011.1 coordinate 40,276, forward strand.
CTCGCCTGTAATCGCATATAAACGAAAATCCTTCATATTCACACATTCCCTTCGCTGTTGGAGACTGCGACGAAATAAAGTACCGCTAATTTATTGACAAAAGCGGGTACTAATTTCCTCGCAGCTCCTTAGTTTCCGATATAACGGGCATATAAGGTTTTGGCACGGACCATATCTTCCGTTCCCTGCACAAGCACACGCCCATCGGGGAACAGCACGAGCCGCTCGCCTTCCGGCAGCTCGGCTTTCAGCAAATAAGCGTTATGCGTAAGCTCCACAGCAATCGGTTCCAGCCTTTGCCGCCACTGCTCCAAATGAAGCGGGGCGCCGCCAGAAATTTGCACGGTGCTGCGTCCACATAGCGAGACTGCCGCATCCTGCTCTGCCACCTGCAAAGCTGGATACTGCTTCAGCTGGCAGCAAGGGCACTGCTTGGCAGGCTCGCCCAGCTTCATCTCGAATGCGTGATTTTGCCATAAATCGAAGGTCATTAGGCTGTTTCTTCTTTTATCCGCAGCTCCGACCAAATATTTAAGCGCCTCTACCGCTTGGTAGGAAGCGACAATATCCACTACTGGCGAAATAACGCCGATCATATCGCAGGTTTGTCCGCCCGCGTCCGCTGATTGGATAAAGCAGCGCAGACACGGCGTAGCGCCCGGCACGAGAATGGCACTCATGCCCCGCGAGCTGACCGCCCCGCCATAGGTAAACGGAATGCCGCTGCGAAAGCAAGCATCGTTGAGCAGAAAGCGCGTCTGAAAATTATCCGTCCCATCAAGCACAAGGTCGATATCCGCCAGCAGCGCGTCGATATTTTGAACGGTGACGTCAGCGACAATCGCTTCGATTTTGACATCGGAATTGATTTTGCGCAGCTTCTTCTCGGCGGCAACCGCCTTCGGATAGCCATTCTCAACATCCTCTTCGTCGTAAAGCATTTGGCGCTGGAGATTGCTGCGTTCCACATAATCACGATCAACGAAACGGACGAGCCCGACCCCCGCTCTGACCATATGATTGGCCAGAACGGTGCCGAGCGCTCCCATTCCTATAATAAGCACAGCGCTTTCGCTTAGCTTGCGCTGCCCTGCTTCACCAATTGGCGTAAACAACATCTGTCTTGAATAGCGTTCGTCCATACGCCGTATTCCCTCCACCATTATAGGTTGCGGAATGCATCCTCCGCCTTGATCTCTTTCGTAAGCTGGCCATGCTCCTGCAGCCATGAAATGACATTGCTCCACGACTCCGCCGTCTGGCTGCCGAAAGCTTCGGAGCCCGCATCCATGAGCGGCAGCAATACCTGCAGGCTCTGCTTCTCGATCTCGGCATCGAGCGGATAATCCGCGCTTTGCTTGTCGAGCAGCACCTGAAGCGCCTCATCCGGATGGCTAGCCGTATATTCCTGCCCTTTAGCCGCAGCGTCGATAAACTTCTTGAACACTTCGCTTTTGCTGGCAACGCCATCCTCGCTCGCTGTCATCACAAGCTCGTAATAATCCGGCACGCCATAATCGGCAGGATTCAGCGCGATCAGCTTCTCGCCTTCCTTCTCCAGCAGCAGCTTCTCGTGGTTCACATAACCACCGATTATCGCGTCAACCTTCTTCGTCGTCATGGCCGGAATCAGGTCCCAGCCTACATCGATATAGTTCAGTGCTGACGGATCTCCGCCGTCGGTTTTCACCATCGTGTTCACATATGCTTCATCGAGCGGTATGGACGGATAGCCGATTTTTTTGCCGACCAAATCCTTAGGCGTCTTCACGCCGGACGATTCCAGCACGAACAGCTGGTTCAGCGGGTGGCGCACAAGCGAGGCAACCGATACAATCGGAATTTCCTCTGCGCGGGCAACGGCTACCTGCATTTGATAACTGATCGCCAGATCCGCCTTGCCTGTTGCGACCAGCTTAAGCGCATCATTCGTATCGGCTGGCACCTGGAGCTTCACATTAAGGCCGGCTTCCTTGAAATAACCTTGCTCCTCCGCCGCATACAAGAACGTGTGCACCGCATTCGGATACCAGTCGAGCAGCACCGTCAGCTCCTGCACACCTTCCTCGCCATTTGCCGTGTTTTTATTATCCGAGGAGCAGCCCGCCATAATGGCTAGCGTCAAAGCCAAACATGCTGCGACCCATGAGCTGCGTTTCCATTTGGAAGCTTTATTTTTCGTAAAAATACGATTCCCTTCATTCTCCTTACGCATAGACAACTTACCTCTTTCTTGTTCTATTATAGTATATAAAAGGCCATAAAGCTTGAGCGGCACTCCGCCTTGGGGCCCCCTTACCGGCCTACCTTCGATTCTTTCCGATAGGATAGACAGATTCGCTCAAGCGCCAATACGGCTAAAAATAACATAATGCCCATTGCTGACAGCAGCAGCACGCCGGAAAAAACACTTTCGCCGCGCAGCATATTCGCCGCCCGCTTCGTGTACATGCCCAGCCCCGCTTCGCCGCCCAGCCATTCGCCAAGCGTGGCGCCGCCGACGCTGATCGCCGCTGCCATTTTCAACCCCGTGAAAAACTCCGGCAGCGCCGAAGGGATTTTCCACTTGAGAAACAGCTCGCGCTTGCCTGCTCCCATCGTCCGCAGCAGTTCCCCGATATCCGGGTCCGCTGAGCGGAAGCCGTCCACCGTATTCATCGCAATGGGGAAAAAGGTGAACAGCATGACAACGGCGATTTTGCTGCCTATTTCATAGCCAAACCACATGACCATAATCGGCGACAGCGCAATAATCGGAATCGTCTGCGAGGCGACAACGAGCGGATATAGCGTTTTGCGTGCCAGAGATGAGCTGTCGATCCAGATCGCCGACAACGTTCCCAGCACGATTGAAATCGCCAGCCCAAGCAGCGCCTCGCCTAACGTGATGGCGAAATGCCGCGCCAGCAGCCCGCTGTTCTCCGCTATGGAGACGAGCACATCAGACAGCCGCGGGATAATATAATGGGGAATTTGGAATATTCGCGTTCCGACTTCCCACAAAACGGCAATCAGGAGGATGAACAGCACAACTGGCATATGCTTTTTGAAAAAGCGCTTCATCGGCTTCCCCCCTCTAAGCTGGCCGCTGTGTGCGCATGCCCGAAATGCCCGAGCAGCTGGCGTTTTAACGCCACAAATGGCTCGCTCAGCATCGTCTCGTAGGTACGTGGACGCGGCAGTGCCACCGGATATTCCACCAGCTCGGCAACCGGCGCCTTCGCCGCCACCAGCACCCGGTCCGACAGAAGGAGCGCTTCATCTATGTCATGGGTAATAAAAACAATCGTTTTGCGGTGCTGCTCCCATATTTGCAGCAGCCATTCCTGCATGCTGACTCTCGTCATCGCATCAAGGGCGCTGAACGGCTCATCGAGCAAAAAGAGCTCGCCGCCGCCCAGCAGCGAACGAAGAAACGATACCCGCTGGCGCATGCCGCCCGACAGCTCATGCGGATACTTCGCCTCGGTTCCGGCGAGGCCGAAATCCGGCAGCAGCTCCCGCACCCGCTGGCGCGCTTCCTTCTTCGGCGTCCCCGCCAGCTCCATGCCGAGCGCGGCATTATCCAGCACCGTCCGCCACGGCATAAGGCAATCCTTCTGCGGCATATAGCCGATCTTCGCCGCCTGCTGCTGGCGATTCACGCCGCCAATCGTAATCGTGCCGGCTTGCGGCTCCAGCAGTCCGGCCAGCAGCCGAAACAGCGTCGTCTTGCCCATTCCGCTCGCCGCAAGCACGCTGACGAACTCGCCCTGCTTAATATGCAGGTCAAGCCCTTCAATCAGCGGCGGCCCGCCGGGAAAAGCATACGTCAGTCCGCTGACGCTAAGGCCCGCTGGCTCGTTGCTTTCGCTATGTGCAGAAGCGGTCGTTCTCACTGCTGTTGCTGTTGCTGTTGCTGTTGCTGTTGCTGCTTCTGCTTCTGCATCTGCTGCGTCTGCTACTGCTGCTTCTAATGCTTCTGCTTCTGTCTCGCTTGCCCCCGCCGCCTTTTTAAGCCCCTGCTCTCCCGGCTGACGTTTCAATATGCTCACACTGGCCACTCCTCCCCGCGATATGCCATATCCCAAAATAAATATTCCATCTTCGATGTTATAACAAAATGCTCCTCCAGCTTCGCAAGCTCCCGCTCTGGAAGCCCTGCTGCCAATTGGTCCATTAGGCCAATGCACCAGTTCGTCAGCTCGCCGAACTCCTCCGAGCTGTACATGAGAATCCACTCCTTATAAAGCGGATGCTCCAATGCGCCCGGATATTCGGCGAAGGTTACGCCAATTTCGCGGTAGCTCCACATGCACGGCAGCAGCGCCGCTACAACCTCTGCGAGCGAGCCATTCGCCGCCACGTCAAGCATATATTTTGTATACGCGATATTGCTTGGCGCAGGCTGCGTGCCCTCAAGCTGCTCGCGCGTCACGCCAAAACGGTCGGCATACTGGCGGTGCAGCTCCATTTCCACATGCAGCGTGGAATGATACAGCCCGGCGAATTTGACCATTGTTGCCATATCGCCAGCTTTTATACTGCCGTAGGCGAACAGCTTTGCATAGTCGATTAAATAGACGTAATCCTGCTTGAGATAATAGATGAAGCGCTGCGGATCCAGCGTTCCTTCCCGCATTTCCACGAGAAACGGATGCTCGTGGCTTTTCTGCCATACTTCGCGGCTTGCCTGATATAATCTATCGCTAAATTTGCTCATCATGTCCTCCGGGCGCCGGATGAATAAGGATGCTGCGCTGCGTAAAAGCTTGGCCTCCGATCGCTGCGCTTCTCCAGCTCAAACCTTTCACGCAGCGAAGTCCTTTTTCATCCGGCTTTTTATTTAACAGAGAGTGATTCGCTCTCTCTTATATGCTCATCTCGTTTATTCAAATACATTGACTACAATAAAAACTGCTACTTTAACATTACTCTCATTAATCCGACTTATGTTCGAGGACTGACGTTCCGCTATATCCGCGATTTGGTCGATTTAGCCGATTTTGACGTCTCCGCGGACAGGAGATCCGCTATTTCAGCGATTTGGCCACTTTATTCTTGTTCGCGGACAGGAAATCCGCTATTCCATGAAAAACGGGGACTATATAGGCTTTTTGCAGCCAATAACTGCATCTGAGTCCGCGAGCAAGGCAAAATCGTTGTTTTTCACAAATTAACGGCTTCTCTGTCCGCTCGACAACTACAACCTACATAATGAACACTACACACTAAATGCTGCATACTGCACGCTACTCACTACACGCTACACGCTACTCGCTGCTCACTACTCACTACTCACTACTCACTACTCTCTACTCACTGCACGCTACTCATTACTCACTACTCTCTACTCACTACACGCTGCTCTCCGCTTCCGCTTTCGGGCGGTTGCACCAGTCGACGATGAAGCCGAGTATTACTTTTGTATAATAAATGAGCTCGTTGATGTCGATACTCTCGTCTACCGCATGGGCATGCTCCAGCTGCCCTGGACCATAAATGACCGTCGGGATGCCTTCCCTGCCGATCCAACCCGCATCGGTTACGCTTGGACTCATGCCAACCGCAGGCAGTACGCCAAGCACTTGCTGATGGCTTTGCTCCAGCACCTTGAGCCCCGACCACTGCCGGTTCAGCTCCTGCGAAGGGAAAATTTCGCCGCGCTCCTCTATCATCGAGCGCCCTCCCCAGCGGAAGGTTGGCGGATTGTGGCGCATCCACGGATCGCCCTGCGCCACGCCAAGCAAATGCTCTTCAATCTCGGACGCTATCGTTTCATAATCTTCATTCGGGTAAAAATGAACCGTAATCCAAAGCGAACAGCGGTCCGCGATAAAAGCGGCATGGCGCCCGCCTTCAATGACCGCAGGATTAATCGTATTGGAGCCGGGAGGAAAACCTTCATAAGATTTGCTCACGGCCCAGTGGCGCTCCAAATCTTGAAGCCCGGCAATCAGCTTTGCCATTTTCTCAATCGTGCTGGCTCCTTGAACGCCGCCTCCGGCATGGATCATGCGCGAACGCATGCCATCATGGAACGTCTCCGGGCTTTGCAAGGTAACCCAGCCGGTTATAACGCCGCCCTGTCCTTGAATCGCCAGCCCGCTCGTATCGGCGACGATGGCGAAATCCGCTTCGCAGCCGCGCTCCATACAAGCGCGAGTACCTGCCTCACCCGCTTCCTCGCCAATAACGGCTTGGAACAGCAAATCCCCCTTCAGCTCCACACCCGCTTCGGTCAGCAGCTTGCTTGCAAACAGCAATGCCGCAAGCCCGCCTTTCATATCGGCGGTTCCACGCCCATAGGCGCGTCCATCCTCCAGCAACAGCTTGAACGGATCATGCTTCCAGCCGCCGCTGTCGCCCACCTCGGCAACATCCATATGCCCATTGAGCAGCAGGCTGCGATAACGCTTGCTATCGGTGCCCCGTTTTACCGCTGTCACGTTTGGATCGCCCGGGTAAACCTCCCACAGCTCAGTTGCAAAACCGCTCGCTTGCAGCTGCTTCTCCAAAAACTGCTGGGCTTCCAGCGTATTGCGTGCCGGAGGGCTGACGGTTGGATACGCCACCAGCTCGGCTAACAGTGCGAACAGCTCATCCTGGCGCTCATCCACCTGCTGCTGCAATGCTTCAATCCACGCTTCTGTCATCTACTTTCTCCCCTTTCCTGAAGGAAAGCAATGCTCGCAGCTCGTCCAAAACACCGCCCTAGACAAAACCGCGTTTTTCTGCGGAGAAATACAAAAAAACCATTCGAGAATACACGAATGGCTACGTTTCGTTATGTTCTCTACGCCAGCATTACCTGGATCAGATTAACGGTCAGGAAAACAAGTTCCCTATCTCAGCCAGACTTTATCCAGCACCCGCATTTCGTATGAAATTAGTTTAACTATAACGGAATACTTGAGAATAGGCAACGGTTCTATTGTGATTGCAGCTGATTCCTTTTTTGGCAGGCTGTAGCCTAAGCAGCTGTAAGCTATAATGAAAATAGAATTTTCTTTATAAAAATTATATAACAAATGGAACGACAAATTTAGAAGGGAGTATTCTACCATTGAGAAGCGAACAGGAAATGATGAAGCTGCTTATCGATTTTGCTGCCAATGATTCGAGAATTGTACTTGCAACGCTCGAAGGCTCACGCACCAACAAAAACATCGTCCCTGATCTATTTCAGGATTTTGATGTTTCCTATTTTGTGACCGATATGGAGGCTTTCAAGGAAAATGAGGATTGGCTGAACAGCTTCGGAAAACGGATTATGATGCAGAAGCCTGAGGATATGGAGCTATTCCCGCCCGAATTAGGCAATTGGTTTTCCTATCTCATTATTTTTGAAGATGGGCATAAGCTCGACCTGACGCTAATTCCAATCGACGAGATAGAAGATTATTTTACGAACAGCGACGGTTTAGTTGAAGTGCTGCTTGATAAACAGTCGCTTGTGCAAAATGAAGTGCTCCCAACTGACCGTCAATATTGGACGAAGCCGCCAACCGCAAAAGAATTTGACGATTGCTGCAATGAATTTTGGATGGTTTCTACTTACGTTGTAAAAGGCCTGGCGAGGGAAGAAATTCTATTCGCGATTGATCATTTAAGCGAAATTGCCCGTCCTAATTTACTGCGAATGATGGCTTGGCAAATTGGCATAGAGCAAGGCTATTCCTTTAGCGTGGGGAAAAACTTTAAATTTATTAACCGTTACCTTTCAGAAGAGGATTGGGAAGCGCTGCTTTCTACTTATGCTGAAAATAGCTACCCCAACATGCGGCAGTCTCTATTCACCTGCTATGAGCTGTTTAGAAAATACTCTAAAACCGTGGCAGCAAGCTTTGGGTATGCATATCCCGACTACGATGAAGCCATCACCAAATATACAGAACGCATCTATAAAAAAGAGGGCCTTCTCTAAAGCAGCTTAACGCTACTCTAGGGAAAGCCCTCTTAAGCATGCTTATGGCTGTTACACCATGATTTTGCACATTGCGTTCGTAAATTCAACCGGGTCTTGAATTGGCAAACCTTCAATGAGCAGCGCTTGGTTGTACAGCAGGTTCGTGTACAGGCCGAGCTTCTCTTCATCGCTGGCGAAAGCGGTTTTGAGCGACTGCAAAATCTCGTGGTTGACGTTGATTTCGAGCACCTTGTCCGCTTTCACATTTTGGCTGTCCGGCATCGCTTGAAGAATTTTCTCCATCTCAATGGACACTTCGCCCTCCGAGGTCAAACATACCGGATGCGATTTCAAGCGCTTCGAAGCGCGAACACCGGATACTTTGCCTTCGAGAATCGTTTGCATTTTCTCAAACAGATCCTTGTTGTCAGTCGCTTCCGCCTCTGTCGTTTCCTCGCTCGGATCCGCTTCAATGCCAAGATCGCCGCTGGATACGGATTTAAATTCTTTATCCTTGTATTTCAAAATCACTTTAATCGCAAATTCGTCGATATCATCCGTGAAGTACAAAATTTCGTACCCTTTGTCCAATACCATTTCCGTTTGCGGCAGCTTCTCAATGCGATCAATGGATGCGCCCGAAGCATAATAAATGTACTTCTGATCTTCCGGCATGCGCTCTACGTACTCATCGAGCGATACGAGCTTTTTCTCCTTGGAGGAGCTGAACAGCAGCAAGTCCTGCAGCGTATCCTTGTTGGCGCCGTAATCGTTGTAGACGCCAAATTTCAGCTGTCTGCCGAAAGCTTTGTAGAACTTCTCATAGCTGTCGCGCTCGTCTTTGAGCAGGCTCACAAGCTGGCTTTTAATTTTGTTTTTGATGTTTTTGGCAATGAGGCTCAGCTGGCGGTCATGCTGGAGCAGCTCGCGGGAAATGTTCAGCGACAAATCCTCCGAGTCAACCATCCCTTTCACGAAGCCAAAATAATCCGGCAGCAGATCGGAGCACTTGTCCATAATGAGTACGCCATTGGAGTACAGCTCAAGGCCTTTCTCAAATTCCTTCGTGTAATAATCGAACGGCGTATGCTCTGGAATGTAGAGAATCGCGTTGTATACAACCGCGCCGTCTGCACTGATGTGGATATGCTTAAGCGGCTTGTCGAAGCCATAACGCTTCTCCATATAGAAGTTGTCGTAGTCTTCCTGCGTCAACTCGTTTTTATTTTTGCGCCAGATCGGCACCATGCTGTTAATCGTCTGCTCTTCAGAATACTCTTCGAATTCGCCTTCGCTGTCTTCCTTCGGACGTTGTCCGACAACATCCATCTTGATCGGATAACGAATGAAATCGGAATATTTCTTAATAATTGCACGCAGGCGATATTGCTCCAAAAACTCGTCGTAGCTGACTTCTTCCGCATTGTCTTTGATTTTCAGCACGATTTCAGTTCCGACGGTATCCTTCGTAGCCGGCACAATCGTGTAGCCGTCTGCACCTTCAGATTTCCATTTGAACGCTTCCTCGCTGCCGAGGGCACGGCTCGTTACCGTTACAACGTCCGCCACCATAAACGCCGCATAAAAACCAACGCCGAACTGGCCGATAATGTTATGGCCGTCCTTTGCTTCATTTTCGTTCTTGAAGGCCAGCGAGCCGCTCTTCGCAATAATGCCGAGATTGTTCTCCAGGTCCTCCTTGGTCATTCCGATACCTGTATCGGCAATCGTCAGCGTGCGCGCCTCTTGATCCGCCGTTACTTTAATATAATAATCCGCCTGATTGAATACCAATTGATCATCGGATAATGCTTTGTAGTAGATTTTATCAATTGCATCACTAGCATTGGAGATCAGCTCGCGCAAAAAGATTTCCTTCTGCGTATAGATGGAGTTAATCATCATTTCCAGCAATCTCTTCGATTCCGCTTTAAACTGTTTCTTGGCCACGAATAAATCTCCCTTCAATAATCATCATTATTAGGCTGCGTAAGGCTAAGTCTAGTTTAGCACTCTTCACGCCTGAGTGCTAATCCTAATTTTTATATACCATATATGAATTTGTAATGTCAACTTATGGTTAGCATCGGCTATCCCATTCGGCATAAAACTGCTCCAAGTAGGCTAGCATGAACTGATGCCGCGTTTCGGCAAGCTTTTTCCCGTAGGCCGTGTTCATTAAATCCTTAAGCTTAAGCAGCTTCTCGTAAAAATGGTGCACCGCCGTCGCTTCGCCACTCCGGTATTCCGCCTCCGTCATTTCCGTGCGGGGCCGCACATTCGGATCATGCAGCAGATGGCCCTTCGCGCCCGCATAAGCAAACGTTCGCGCAATGCCAATGGCGCCAATCGCATCGAGCCGGTCGGCGTCCTGCACAATCTCGCCCTCCAGCGTGCTCATCGCCTTGCCTCCGCCGCCCTTGAAGGACATCGTCGAAATGATTTCCATTACATGTGCGGAGTCCTGTGGATGGACGTTATGGTGCTCCAGCCAGCTCCGCACCTTCTGCAAGCCTGCGGCTTCGCTAGTGTTCAGCTTAACATCCGCGATATCATGCAGCAGCGCCGCCAGCTCGCATATGAACAAATTCGCCTGCTCCTCGCGGGCAATGGCCTTCGCCGTCTGCGTCACACGGCGAATATGCTGCCAATCGTGTCCCGTGTACTCTCGCTCCAGCGTCTGCCTGACGAACTGCTCGGCAGCTAATAGAATTGCCTCGTTCGCCTGTTGCTCTTGATGGTCTTCTAGTTGGTCTTCTTGATGTTTCTCTTGATTATCCTTCGGATTCATCGCCTGTCCATACCCGCCTTTCTCCTACCCATACGTCACCAGCTTGCAGCTTATATAACGTATCTGGTTGTCCACCCCATTGCTGCTTCTCCACATTATAAGCTCTGCTCTTGATACGCTTAACTTCCCGCACCGTTCGAAATCCTGATGCCAGATCATCGTCTAGCTCGGACTCATAATGAAACTCGGCATCTATATGGAGCTGCCAGGCAAAATGCTGCACGCCTTTGATTTTGTACAGCAGCGGAAGCTTAGCGAGACGTTCGTTTGCTGTAGCCTGCATCATCGTATTCTGCTCAAATGTGTGATCATAATAATGCAGCTGCTCGCCAATCGCCGTAACCACCTGCGAGGATATGAAACCCGGATCATACAGCCATATTTTTAAATAAAAGGGTTCGTTGCGCTGCTTTAATTGCTGATGCCACGCCTCATAAATATCCATTAGCGCTGCCAGCAGCAGCCGTGAAAACCAGACAGGCGGATTACGGCGAACGAGCCTATAGAAAGGGTCGATCCAAAGCTTCACATAATTCCTTTGATGATGGGCGAGATACTCCATATCCAGCCGCATATAGCGCTGCTTCCACTTCTCTATTTGCCGGACTCTGCGCTTCCAGCCTCTTATTTTTTGCTTATTTAGAAGCCCTTTTACCATCGTGCAGCTCGCCTCGCTTTACGCCCTTAATTGATTCTATTATATCGTTGCTTCCCTTATTTGGAAGCTGCTTTTTCGCTGTTTTTACAAAACTAGCTCCGTCCCTTGATCTGCCTTTAACAATCTATTTATATACTTAGAACGATTCTACATACGATCTTAAAAAAAGGATAAAGGGGATTTGTAAGCTTATGAAAACGGTTAAGCAACTTGTTCAAATGATGTCAGTCGCGACGATGCTCGCTGCCGGGACGGGCGCTTTCGCCCCTGCCGCTCTCGCTGCTGATGCGCCCGCTGGCGATTATGTGAAGCTGCGCCAAGCGATCGAAAATATGCAAGGCGAAGTAACATGGGACGCCGCTAGCCGCAGCGCTGAAATTACGGTAAGCGGTTTAAAAGCATCGTTCCCGATCGGCTCTTCTTCCGCAACGATTAACGGTGCCGCAACTGAAATTGGAAGCCCTTCTCTTTTAACGAAAAGCACAACCTATGTTTCCAAAAAAGCGCTGGACAGCCTGAAGGCGCAGCTCGTTCAGCAGCAAAATAAAACCGGCTTTGAGCTTGCCTCCTCCTTCCAAATGCCAAGCGAAAAAGCCGAAATCGCCGCTTCTACGCCAGACGGCAAGCGCCTGCTCGTTACTGAAGCGGACAATGGCAGCATTTCTGTGCTGGACATCGCGGACATTAACAAAGTGAGCGTGCTGAAAACCGTCAGCTTCCATGACCTTTCCGCAGATGCGGAAGTGACCAGCGTCACCGTATCCAAGGACGGCAGCTATGGATTGGCAGTCATCCGTACGGGCGATGATGTGAACAAAGCGAACAAAGGGCTGCTTGCCGTAGTCGATTTGGCTACCTACAAAACCGTAAAAACATATGAGCTTGGCATCGGCCCTGATTCCATCGCGCTTTCGCCGGACGGGCTGAATGCCGTGATCGCGATTGAGGATGAGGAGATTGATAAAGCTGCGGATGAAATCGATTTTAAAAATGCGAAGCGCCCTGGCAGCATAATGATTGTTACTTTTGCAGGCGGCGACCCGCTGAAGGGCGAGGTTGTGGATATTGCTACTCCTTTGGACGATGTAGAGGGAGCGATTTATCCGCATGATCCGCAGCCGGAATATGTGGCAATCAGCTCGGATAGCGCAACCGCAGCGGTTACGATGCAGGAAAACAACGCCATCGCGATTGTCGATTTAAAAACGAAAAAGCTCCTTCGGATTTTCTCGCTCGGTACGACGCAGCACAAAGCCGATTTAGAGGACGATGGGAATGTGCGGTTTACGCAGGATTTGACCGCCCGTTATGAGCCGGATGGCATTGCGTTTTCGCCAGATGGCAAATACGTGCTGACCGCCAATGAAGGCGACTTGGGCAAAAATGAATTTAAAGACGGCGTGAAGGCCGGCGGCCGCAACATCGCGGTATGGGATTTGGAGGGCAAGCGGGTATACGACAGCGCGAACCTGATTGACGAGGCGACAGCTAAAGTCGGCTTGTATCCCGATGACCGCAGCCCGAACAAAGGCAGTGAGGTCGAAAATCTGACCGTCGCGACAGTCGACGGAACAGCCCTTGCCGCAGTAGCGTCGGAACGCGCAGATGCAATTTTATTTTTCGATGTCGCTAATGCTGCCAGCCCTGTCTACCTCGGCTTGATGCCAACGGCTGGAGAATCGCCGGAAGGCATTCACCGCGTACAAGGACGCAGCTTGTTCGTCAGCGCGGATGAGAGCACGGGAACCGTAAGCTTTTACACGAATAAATAAGGGCAGCTGCACGCTGCACTTAGCAAAGCTCCTGTCATCCGCTTTAACAAGAAAATCCCTTGGGCGCTTGTATGTGCTCAGGGGATTTTTGGCTTTTAAAGCTATGCGTTGTCAAGGCATCCAAATTCGCTTGAAGCTGGAAGCCGCATCGGTGAAGGAAAGCTCGTACACGTCGGGATTGGATAAGGCTTCCCATTCCTCAAATCCGACTGCCTGATCCAGATGCTTGAGAAGCAGCGAAATGAGGTTGCCGTGTGAGACGATTACGGCATTTTTCCAGCTGCTATTCAGCACCTCGGTAACGACTTGAACGGCCCGATTTGTAGCGGTACGGCTGGATTCCCCACCCTCGTAGCATAAATCCATGTCCTCATAGGTTTGACGAAGCATTTCGCGCCAGTCTGGATGATTTTGACCTAATAAAACTCGCTCGGTTAACCGCTCATCCAGCTTTATAGGCAGGGCAGCGGCATCAGCTAATGGAGAAATGGTGCGGTAAGCCCGCTCAAAAGGGCTCGAAATGATTCCTTCTATCTGCTTGTTTGCTAAGAAAGCAGCCAATTGCTGCGCTTGCTCTATTCCAACTGCTGTTAATGGAGCGTCAGGCTCTTGGCCTTCTGCTTGGCAATGACGGACTAGATATATCGTTTTCATATGCGTTACTCCTTTATGTTTATACGGTTCCTAAAATGATCAAAGCACGCTAAACATGATAGTGTATAATGTTGGAAGGCAAATATTATGTTGTAAAGGGGTGTCCGTTCCTAATGGCGGAAAGAACAAAAGTGGTTGAAGTTGTTCCTTACGACCCAATGTGGAAGGAGCAGTTCCAGCAAATCAAGAACATGATTGAAGGATATATTGGCGATCTAATTTTAGGCATTGAGCATGTAGGAAGCACCTCTGTGGAAGGACTGCCGGCGAAACCGATCATTGATCTTGATGTGGTGGTGGAAGATTACAGCGTGCTGCAAGCCATTGTGGAGCGTCTGGCCAAAGAGGGCTTCGAGCATCAAGGCAATTTAGGAATTAAAGGGCGGGAAGCTTTCAAACGGACGTTTCCGGACAATTTTATGAAATACCATCTTTATGTATGTCCCAAAGACGGCAAAGGTTATCTGGAACATATTGCTTTTCGTGACTATCTCCGCTCCAATGAAGCAGCCCGGAGGGAATATGGATCGTTAAAGGATAAGCTGGCTGATCAGCATCGCCATGACATTGACAGCTACTGTGACGGAAAAACCGAATTTGTGACCACAATTCTGCAGCAAACCCTTTATCGATGAAGCACTCCATAAAATAACCCTTTACCCGGCTATTCCGGCATTCTCAAGGAACTTATATGCTCACTATCCTTGTAGAGTGCCGGAATACATACATCTTCTTGCAAATCAGCTTTGCCGCTCTCCTAATATTTCAATCTCCACATCGGCGGCGGAAATAATAAGCGCATCCAATGAATCAAATAGGACTCTAAGCTCGAAACCCCCGTCAATCGTATACATTTCATCATAGAGCCACCATGTATTTTCAGGGAGATCAGGAAGCTCCAGCTGCTTGACGCCGTGAAATGTGATTTTAATATCCGTAAAATAATGATAACAGCCGCGACAGTCCAAGTTTAGAATGAACGTTGTTTCATCGGGCCGATCGTAGGTGATGACTTTGGCATCGTGAAGCGTATTTTCGAATAGCTTGACCGCATTGGGCGGAAGCTCGTTTTTAATCGATTTATAATAGCTGTTATAGGTCTCGGCCAATTTACGCATGCGATCATCATACTCCTGCTTCCACTCCTTCGCCATTTCCTTCAATTCAGGAGGCGGGTAAATCGTATTCAACGTTCCGTCGTGAATGTAAGGATGGAACGGTTCAGGAAGGTATTTTAATAGATGTTCTTTTTTCTCCTCCAACGAGTCTCGCTGCATCCCCAAGTAGTCTACACCTTCTGAACGATAGTAGGCCAGCTCCTCCTCCCACTGCTCCTCCGTTTCCGGAAAAATAAGAAATGAAGCAATCTGCATGAGTTCATACCATTCTCTTGTGCAAAATTTCATAGGGGTCCTCCTTGGTTACTTGTGATTGTTATGGTTTAAAATTGCGCACTCTGTAAGGATTGCGACGGGCTGTAGGGATAACCCCTATAGCTCCTACAGAGTTTCTATCCACGCACTCCGTACGGAGTGCAACACGAAAACGACCCGGTGCTTGGCTGGGCTGTGTCGTTTCAATCCACGCGCTCCGTACAGAGTGCGACGCGCCATTGTACGAAGGCGATCCGGGATATAGCACGTTTCAATCCACACACTCCATACGGAGTGCGACCGCCGCGATAACGGATTTTCCGTTACTGGCAGACTGTTTCAATCCACGCACTCCGTACGGAGTGCGACGCGAACTATCTGCCCAAGTCCGCAGCATCGATTCAGTTTCAATCCACGCACTCCGTACGGAGTGCGACTGTCGTTAACAGGTATAGGGGTTTGGCAAAGAAGTTTCAATCCACGGACTCCGTACGGAGTCCGACCGTTCTTTGGCAAGAGCTTGACCTGAGTCGCAAGACGTTTCAATCCACGCACTCCATACGGAGAGCGACATGCTCCTCGACGATGTCAGGGCCGCCGCCTGCCGGTTTCAATCCACGCACTCCATACGGAGTGCGACTAACCTCTTTAGCAGTCTGACCGCCGCCAAGAAAGTTTCAATCCACGCACTCCATACGGAGTGCGACCTGAGCGTCCGTCTCGATCCCATCCACCCGCAGGTTTCAATCCACGCACTCCATACGGAGTGCGACGGCTGCGATTATTGCCAGCATTACTGCCACTCCCAGTTTCAATCCACGCACTCCGTACGTAGTGCGACGCGTAGCGCATTTATTTTTGGCTTTATTTTGTCGTTTCAATCCACGCACTCCATACGGAGTGCGACTTGATCTTGGCATCACGTCTACAAATGCAGACAAGGCGTTTCAATCCACGCACTCCATACGGAGTGCGACAACATGTACAGCGTCCGCAGCAAAGACGGCTATAAGTTTCAATCCACGCACTCCATACGGAGTGCGACGATTAGGCTTAAGGGCGGTCGGCTACCTCTCGATAGTTTCAATCCACGCACTCCATACGGAGTGCGACATGTTGACGTAAACTCAATGTATCCATATGTCATGTTTCAATCCACGCACTCCATACGGAGTGCGACGTGGCAAGATTGCAACGTCTATGTATACCTTGCTGGTTTCAATCCACGCACTCCATACGGAGTGCGACATCAACAACTTACGGACATCCTTATTGCTCTCCAGTTTCAATCCACGCACTCCATACGGAGTGCGACGGTTCTATCATTATCGGTCTAGCGCTATGGGCAGTTTCAATCCACGCACTCCATACGGAGTGCGACTTGACTAGCGACCGCATCGAATAGCTCTCAGGCTGGTTTCAATCCACGCACTCCATACGGAGTGCGACAGCGAAAATACAAACAATTGATTCCATCATGGCATCAATTGTATATATTTTCAAGATCATCCATACGAACAAAGTCTAAACAAAGTATTGACTTTTCCCAAAGCCCTTCATTTCCGTCATGATTCGACAAATTTTGAGGTGCGAATCCCCTAGGGTTTTTATGGGAGCTTCCGATTCGCACCTGTATCGGCATAACCTTTTTTCACTCCATCGAACGATGGATCATCAGCCACTGCTTGGCAAAATCAACTGCCTCTTTCAGATCAAAAAGCCGGCACTCGGCGCTGCCTACCGCGCCTTTTTGCACGGAGCCTTCATAGTCGTAGCACTGCCCAATCTGTGCAAAATCTGCCGAATCATAGGCGAAATCCGTAAACCATTTCCACACTCGCTCGTCCCCTTCATAAATAGCGGTTCCCAGCTGTTTCGTCGGAAGACGCTCACTCATCGCTTCAGCCAGATGAAAGCTTGTGCAGGATTCATACCCCGTCCCCAGCATCAGCACCTTGGCGCCCAAGCCGTACAGCTTCCCAAGTGGTGACGCCATGCCAAATTGCGGACTTAGCATATGCTCGGATGTAATAAGCTCCGCATACTTGCCATTGGCGCAAAAAGAAACCTGCGGATGCGCTGAACGCACCGTAGCCGGAAACGTGCGAAACAACTCGGCAATACGCCCCATTCCCCGCGTTGGCGACAAAGCCGGATCGAAAGCCGGAAGCTCCCGATAAATCGTCTCATACCACTCCTCTGGAACTGGCGGATTGCCCCATTCGGCGGGATCGCTCCAATCTCCGCTTTGCGCAGGCATAATTAATGTGCCTTCATCCCCAACCGCCTGCATAAGCGCCTGCACCATAGCTTGCGGACCACCGCATACCCAGCCCAAGCGCGACAAGGAGGCGTGCACCAGCACGGAATCGCCCTCTCGAACGCCTAATCTTCGCAAGTCCTGAACGATGTTGTTTATCGTAATTGGCCTTTTCTGACTGTTGATCAACTGCTGTTCTCTCACCTTTGTGCCCCCTGCTTCTACCTTTGTGCTTTAATCATAAACCGCTCTGCGTTCGTCTTGATGCCTCTTTCCGACTTATTGTCCCTAATGAACGCTTCTAATCGCTCAAAATCTTCCGGCTGCCGCCCAAAATTCGGAATAATCGGCGTATGCTTAAGCAGAAAAATCAAATCCTCCGCCGTCTCATAAAACTCCGCGACGTTCCACTCCATAACCTCAATCTTCGTAAAGCCAGCTTCCGTCAGCTCCAATATATACCGCTCCTTGAGCGAGCCTGGCATCTCCCCATAGGCTTGCCCTCTTCCAAACGCCTGCTTTAGATTAAGCTTATCGTTCTCGCTCACTTGCTGCGTCAGAAATGTACCGCCGTTCTCCAGCACACGAGCTACCTCCTGCGCATTAAAGGCGGAATGCCTGCAAGAAACAATCTGAAAGAAGCGGTCTGGAAAATCCAGCTTGTCCGCATTCATTGGCAGGACGCGAACGTTGCTGCGCCCGGACTTCGTAATATTTTTCATTGCGGTGTCGACCATGCCTGTAGATAAATCAATGCCCACCAGCAGCAGGGCACAGTCCGCAATTGATAAAATAGCTTCCCCGCCGCCTGTACCAATATCGAGCAGAAGATCGGTTTTTCGGCTAAGCTTGACGACCTCCTGATACAAGTCCCACTTCGCTTCCTCCGACATACACTTCAGCCTGCTGAAATCCCAGCCATTGCTCGCTCCAACCTCATTATAAAAAGCCTCATAGTCAATTTGATTCATTATGATTCAGCCTTTCCTTAAAAATCCACATTTACCCATGCGTGCATAAGTGTCTAAAAGACAGCTTCTTTGTAAATTGTAACATTTTAGGGTGTGTTTTCGTAGTAAGGAGTATATAAAAGGCTGCTGCGCGCTATTGCAGGCTGATCCTTGTACCCGGGGGGAAATTGCGATGAGAAACGAAAAATTAGTTCTTGTGCTGTCGCTATTTTTAATTTTTGTCGGTTTTACCGCTATTCTTTTTGGCTATTGGGAAGCCTTGCAGCCGAAAACAGGCCCCGTTGGCAACGGAGCCACATTACCGACCTTCCTTCAAATACTCCCCTCTATTCTAGCCATCGTGACGGGTATTCTGAATCTAGCCCACATCGTCTATCGCCGTAGGAAAGCCTATTTTAATAACAAAGACAATCAAGAGAATAAGGATCAAAATCCCTCGTAGAAAAAGGCAGCTATACCAACACGCAGCTTGCTAGTAGTCTCCTACTTCGGAAGCTGCGCAGCATAGCGCTTGCGCAGCGCATGGAGCCGATCCAGCTGATTAAGCGCCTGCTGGCCTTGCCGCTTCGTCACAGCTACCGTCAAAGCATCCACCAATGCAACGGGAGCCGTCATCGAATGAAAGCCCTCCAGCTCCCCCCGATCCAATTGCAGCACAATATCACTCTGCTCCAACATATCCGAGACGAGCAAATCCGTGACCAGCACCGTTCGATAACCCGCCGCCTTGCCCTGCTCCAAAATAACCGTCAGCTCCGGCGACCGCCTGACAAAGCCAAACATCAGCACGACATCCTCTTCCCCAGCGTGAGACAACGTTTCAAACAGCTCGCTGCCGCTTGCCTCCATCGCCATCACCTGCACGCCGATCCGATTCAGGCGGAATTGCAGAAGCGCAACGAGACAGACCGCCGCCCCCGAGCCAAAAATATAAACTTTACGCGCAGCATGAATGGCCTCCACCGTCTGATGAAACGCTGCCCGCTCCACCCGCTGCTTCGTGACCGCAACATTATTTGCAGCTATGTCTAATATTTCGCCCACAACATCGGCCGCTTCCGAATCGACCTTATTTAAAATCTGCTTCATTTTATGAGCAGGGGTAGCATGTTCATTTTGCAGCAAATACTTCTTGAAGGCCTTCAAATTGGCAAAACCAATCGTAGCCCAAAAACGCGAAACGGTCGCCGTACTGACCCCAACCGCCTGCGCAATGTCCTCCTCCGTGCAATAGGGAATTTGCGCAAGCGCGCCCGCTACATAATTGGCTATCGCCTGCTGGCTTTTTGACATTTTGTCCAAATCCATTTTGATATTAATCGGTACCATGATGTGCCCTCCCTGTGCCTGTGCCTGATCCTGTGCCTGTGCCTCAAAAGCAGGCTTTCATCAGCAGTATAGCATTCGCTGCAGCTTTATGAAAGTTTTTTATCACAAATTAATTTATGAAAATTATTTTACACAAACGAAATAATTCGTTGATGATGCGTTAACAGTTCCTCTATATATTGAAAAAGAGTTCGCTGCTGCACTGAGGCAGGCGAAGCGAATTTCGCCTCAATCCCATTTTGCTTAGGAGGAATTAAACGTGACATCCGCGCTTAAACGCCGTTACGAATTGACGCAATCCCAGAAGCTTATGGTGTTCATACTGGCTATGTCGCTTTACGGCATTTCCAATATGTTCTCCGAGCTTATCCCCGAGCTCAAGCTTGGGCCGATTGAAATCAAGGTCGAATATTTTGCCTTTATCCCGCTCACTTTATGTATTTTGTTCAACCCGCTGTATGCCGCGCTTGGCGCTTCCTTCGGGGAGATTATTTTCGGAGAGCTGCTGCTCGGGCAATTCGGCGGACTCGGGGAGCTGGAAAAATTCATTGAGTTCTCCCTCGCCATGTATGTTGCCGGACTGCTCGTCAGCGACCCCCGCAACCGCAAGCAGCTTGCTTTAGCTTCCTTCGTTGCAGTAGGCATTGATCAAATGCTCGGCACGATTGTCGATGTCGGCAAAGTTTGGTTTGGGATTGAGGAATTTGAAGCGGTGCCGGGGCTGCCAGAAAGCATTTTGCTCATTGAAGGCCTTAGCTTCCTGAACGCCATGGTCATTACCGGCATCTTCTTCTCCCTGCTGCCAACGCTGTTTCTCGTACCAAGACTCTATGGAAAAATCGAGCCGCTGCTCGGCATGAAGCCGCGCGACAGCCGGGTTCCGCTCTCGCTTGGACAGCTGATGACGCCGCGCTTGCTTATTACGGGCATTTGCTTTTTCTTCCTTGCGGTCGTCGCCGAATTTCTGGCCGAGTCAGATATAAACTTCGCCGTCTGGGAGCCGGAATTTATTGAGCAATATGGCAGCGGCTATATGTGGGTGAGCATCGGTGCCGCAGCGCTCGTTCTGATCGTCACCGTTGCATTCGCGATGCGTTCCAAAGCAAAAACTATCCAGAAGCCGGGGGATATGAAGCTTTGAGCAACCTACAGCATCATAATGCCGCAACGATGACCTCACGAGCTGCTGCCGCTGCGACTACAGCTCCTA
This sequence comes from Paenibacillus sp. Leaf72, assembly GCF_001422685.1. Lineage (NCBI taxonomy): Bacteria > Bacillati > Bacillota > Bacilli > Caryophanales > Paenibacillaceae > Paenibacillus > Paenibacillus sp. Leaf72. The sequence goes on from NZ_LMLV01000011.1 coordinate 61,182, forward strand.
TTATTGAAATGAACGACGTTTGCTTTCAATATCCTGGTGCTGAGGGGATGGCTTTGCACGATATAAAGCTGACGATTCAGCCTGGAGAATTTATCGCCATCGCTGGGACGAATGGGAGCGGCAAATCGACGCTCTGCAAATGCTTGAACGGCCTTATTCCTAATTATTATGTTGGCGATTTGAGCGGATCGATTCGGGTAGCTGGCATGGATGCCGCAAACGAAACGGTGTCCTCCCTTTCGCGGAAGGTGACTTACGTTTTTCAGGATTTTGAAAATCAGCTCGTGCGTCCGACTGTGTACGATGAAGCCTGCTTTGCACCGCTTAACTATGGCTATGCGGACTATCGCCAGCGCGGCGAAAGGGCGCTTGCCATGCTTGGCCTTGAGCCGTTGCGCGACCAATGGATTTGGCAGCTTAGCGGCGGGCAGAAGCATATGACTGCGCTGGCAGGCGCGCTCGCTCTTGATCCCGATGTGATCATCGTGGACGAGCCCGTCGCCCAGCTTGATCCTTATCATGCCAAGCTGATCTACGATAAGCTCGCCATGCTCAACAAGCAATACGGTAAAACGATCATCGTCATTGAGCATCATACTGAATTTATTGCCGATTATTGCGATAAAGTCGTATTGATGGATAGCGGCACCATCCGCTGGATCAAGCCTGTACAGGAGGCGCTGTCCCGCGTCGATGAATTGGCAGCGCTGAATATTTTGCCGCCGCAGGTCACCTTGGCGGTGCGAAATTGGGAAGCCCGGCGCGGGCAAACAGCGGCAGCAACGGCAGCAGCTCCGCTATATCCAATTACGCTGGCGGATGCGGAGGTTTATTTTCAGAATGATGCGGAAGCAGTGGCTGTTGGCAAAAAAGATATTCAGCTGCAAGCCGCTTTTCCGTCTGCTAGGCAGGCTGGGTTTATAGCAAAGCAGCAATCGCAAGCTCTTAGTCATTCCGACAATTCAAGCTCAGCGCGGGCAAAGGCTTCGGATGCGGCGTCACCGCAAGAGTTGATTCGCTTCGAGCATGTATCCTACGGCTACAAAACAATAACGCGTGCGCTGCATCCTGTTGTTCGCGATCTGAATCTTTCGATTTACGAGGGCGAGCGAATTGCGCTCGTCGGCAACAATGGAGCGGGCAAATCGACACTGCTTAAGCTTATTTCCGGCATCCGCCGTCCCAATAAGGGCGAGCTCACCGTTTGCGGCCGCTTAACGAAGCGCCATTCGCCCGAGCAGCTGTCTGAATTCGTCTCCTTCATCTATCAGCATCCGGAGGAAATGTTTATTGAGGATTCGGTGCGCAAGGATGTGGAGTTTTTCCCGAAAGCCCGAAATAAAGCGGGATATTCAGCCTTTACCGATGAAGTGCTGGAGCGGCTGCGGCTCACCGAGCTTCAGGATCGCGATGGCAGATTGTTAAGCGGCGGGCAGCAGCGGCGAGCTACCCTTGCGATTGGCCTCGCGATGCGTCCTACGGTGATGCTGCTCGATGAGCCGACGGCAAGTCTCGATGCTTCAAGCCGGCGCGAAATGACCGCCATGCTTGCCGAGCTGGAGGATCAGGTCAAAGCGACGCTGATCGCCACCCACGATATGCAACTTGTTGCCGAATGGGCGAATCGCGTCATCGTGATGCATAACGGCCAGGTGCTGCTGGATACAGATACGCGTTCCTTGTTCCGCGAGCTTCACGTGTTGGAGCAGGCCGGACTCATTCCGCCGCAAATTACGCTGCTCAGCGATCGGCTCGGCCTGGAGCCGCCGTGTCTGTCCGTTGACGAATTGCTTTGCCGCCTGACTGGGGCTGCATCTGCGGACACATCAGAGCAGCTGCCTAGAGAGGAGGCCATCACGAGTGGAAGCCATTAAACAAAATTTGATCGACAAGCTCAGCGTCGAGCAAATCAAAATCGAGCTGATGCGCACCGCCTTCGGCCGCCAATCTACTTTTTTATCGCGCTTCGACCCGAGGATTCTCATCATCTGGTATTCTTTTTTCGCTATAGCGCCTTGGTTCATTCATAACAAATTCATTCTGCTGGGGCTGCTCGTGCCAATCGTCGCGCTCACCTTGTCCTCCAAGGTCAGCCCGCTCGTCCTCATCATTATGGGCATTGGGCTCGTCAGCGAAATCAGCTACATTCTGCTCGGTTCGCTGCTCTTCGGCGGAAGTCTCGCCAGCTTCTGGCCCCTCATGACACTTACGCTGAAAATATTGCTCATTTCACTCGCCAGCATTGCTGTTTTCTCCAGCATGGACCCCGAGAAGCTGAGCGATGCGCTGCTTAGTCTAGGCATGCCGGCGCAGTTCAGCTTCGGCGTATCGTATGGCTACCGAATGCTGCCGATTCTAATCGAGGAATATCACAACATTATTCATTCCTTCCGCCTTCGTGGACGCTCGCCGCAGCGGAAAGGGATTTTCGGCTGGCGCTCCCTCGTCTACTTGGCGACGATTAGCGTCCACGCCTTTTATCCGCTCATACTGAATACGGCGAAGCGCACCCGCACAACGGTTGAAGCGCTGGAGGTGCGCGGCTTTACTTATTCCTTAGTCAGCCCGGACGCGAAGAAGCTGAAGCTCGCCTATTTGCGCATTCGCCCATTGGACTTTGTATTTCTCGGCTGCTCCCTCTGCTATATGATTGTGCTGGCGGTAGCAGGACAGCATTTTTCACTATAAAATTGACTATCGAAACGGAAACGGAGACCTCAGCTATATGATGAATCTTGATTTGCACACCCACGGCAAGCTATCGAAAAAAACACATTTTTCGCTCGACTATTTTGCCGCCATGACGGCTGAAGCGATTGAAAATGGTCTAAACGCCATAGCGTTGACCGAGCATTTTAACACGCTGAATTATACCGATATGCTGGATCAGCTTGACGCAGCCTTCGCCTATCAGGACGATTATTATGATGTGAATGGACTGAAGGTGTTTACGGGTATGGAGGTAGATGTTGCAGAGCGCGGGCATATTTTAATCATAGGCAATCGCTTGTACCTGCGCGATTTGCGCCAGCAATTGGAGCCCTATGCGGAAAAAGGCAGCTTTATCCCTTTTACCGAGCTGATGGATCGTACGGAGGATACTCCTGTGCTGCGGATTGGCGCGCATCCGATGCGGGAGAGCAATCCGCTCACGCAGTACGCGGCTGAGCAGCTTCTGCGGCTTCACGCGTTGGACATTAACGCGAAGGACTTGTATCAATATGGACCCGCCATGGCCGATCAGGTTCGCCAGCTTGCGGCTGAAATCGGCTTGCCCGCCTGCGCAGGCAGCGACTCCCATCAGCCGCTCCAGTTCGGCAGCGTATGGAACGTGCTGGAGCGGGAATGCCGCACCGCCGCCGAGCTGCGCGAAGAGCTGCAACGCGGTCGCTACTCCGTGGAAATTTCACCTTGCCTCAGCGTCAAGGTGAAGGCTGCGCAGATGATGAAGGAGCTTTTGAAGAAGACGATGACGGTGGAATAAGTAGAGGCTTTTAGTATAAATAGGCTGCTTCCGCGTGGATGATACGACGCGGAAGCAGCCTGTTTTTTTCAATTTAAATGAATGTGCGCTTAGTAACTCGGATTTGTAGTCGTTCGGGAGGCGTATCAATTCACGTATTTCGTTCGGAGTGCGACCCGAAAGCTCATCGAGCTTGACATAGAGCTGCAGTTTCAATCCACGCACTCCATACAGAGTGCGACGGAAGACAAAAGCTTTTGGTTGAAGGCATATAACGTTTCAATCCACGTACTCCATACGGAGTGCGACTGAGTTCAGGCATGGTGTTCGCCAGCCCGCTTATGTTTCAATCCACGCACTCCGTACGGAGTGCGACCATCAATATGTTGTTAGACTAAAAAGTAGACACGTAGAACCGAGAATCGGATAAAATAGACCTATCCAAATTCGAGGTGAACGAAGTGACAAAGAAACATTATGATC
>NZ_LMLV01000012.1:0-595000 GCF_001422685.1 Paenibacillus sp. Leaf72
GCGACCAAGTTGTGTATCCGGTATTAGCATTCGTTTCCGAATGTTATCCCAGTCTTACGGGCAGGTTACCTACGTGTTACTCACCCGTCCGCCGCTAAGCATCAGGAGTGCAAGCACTCCATCAACTYCGCTCGACTTGCATGTATTAGGCACGCCGCCAGCGTTCGTCCTGAGCCAGGATCAAACTCTCCATTTAGGTCGACTTGCATGTATTAGGCACGCCGCCAGCGTTCGTCCTGAGCCAGGATCAAACTCTCCATTTAGGTGTTTGACTTGCTCATTACTTTTTTGTATCGCTTTACATTAACCGAAGTTAATGTGGCAGTTTCACTCGTTGTTCAGTTTTCAAAGAACAATTTCTCTTGCTTACGTTTCGTTCGTGTCTGCCGTATGTCTCAGCGGCGACTCATATAATATATCACGGGNTTCACTCGTTGTTCAGTTTTCAAAGAACAATTTCTCTTGCTTACGTTTCGTTCGTGTCTGCCGTATGTCTCAGCGGCGACTCATATAATATATCACGGGTGCCTATACCATTGCAAGTGTTTTTTTTAAAAAATATCAATTCTTTTTTTAATAGTGTTTTTCCTTGTACCTCAAAGCCCTGAATCCCTTATATATAAAGGGATAAAGCCGCCCAGCACATACTCTGGACGGCTTTATTTTACTATTACTTTTACGTTTTGACGACCTATACTCTCAATAATAGTAGCTTTATAAAGCTTAATCTATCCCATCTATACTTAGGATGGAATAACCTCATTGATATGCAGATGCCGCTCTACCGTTAAGTTAATAATAGATCCTTCAATGGAAACCCATGGTCTGGTTGGATGCACATGATCAGAAAACACGATCTCTCCTACCCGTTCATCACTAAGCCTAACCTTTGTTCCATTATGGAACTGCGTAACCTTCTCAACAAACACTCGAACATAAGTCGGATCAAGCTTGCCGAAAGCATCGCTTTGGATCTGCTCTAGAACTAGATAAGGCGAGACCGCCTTACGATAAGACTTGTTCAAGGTCATAGCATGAAAAATATCAGCAATAGCTACAATCTTCCCGTATGGATGGATTTTAGCCGCATCAATGCCAAGAGGGTATCCCGTTCCGTCTACCCGCTCATGATGCTGAAGAGCAGCCAGCTTGGCACCATCGTTCAGAGATGCTACATTTTTGAGCATTTGGTAGCCCAGCACGGTATGTCGTTTCATCTCTTCCAGCTCTTCTACGGTTAGCGCAGTCGGTTTGGAAAGAATCGAGCGATCAATACGCGTATTCCCAAAATCATGAAGCAAGCCGCCAAGAGCAACTTGCATCCATTCTTTTTGAGGAAAGCCGTTCCACTGCGCAATAAGATAAGAGGTGAGCGCACAAGCAATGCTATTATGAAGCAAATAATCACGCTCCATAAAACTGCGCGGCACAAACGTCAAAATCTGATAGTTCTTAATATGCTGCAGCAAATTCTCCATCTGATTGCGAATATCCATAATAGGGATGCCTTCCGGCGCTGCATGATCATTAAATACTTGTCTCAGCAGCACCAGCATCTTGTCATATTCATCATGCAGGGATGATGCAGCAATTGGCTTATCGTCCACTTGTTTGGAGTCAGCGCCTGCTTTTGCATCTTCAGACGCTTTAGCAGCAGCTGGTCCATCAACGGCCACGCTTGAAATAATGAAAGCTCTCAAAATTTCAAGCTCGCGGCCAGCAATAACCTTGCCTTTTTGAAGTAGCACCCTTCCTAAAGGGGTAAGGACATCTTCACTAATCTTATCGCCTAACTTCACTTGTGATAAAGTCACCGTTGGCACAACGGTTCCCTCCCCATGTCCTGGATTCCCCTGATATAAAAACTATTCGTTCTCTTCGCTGTCTGAAGGCTGTGCAGCATCAAATTCAGTTGCTTCGCCTTCTTCCAGGTCATCGCTCACTTCTTCACTGCGGGCAATACGAGTAACCGTTGCTACTGTATCTTCATCGCGGGTATTAATCAATTTAACGCCCTGCGTATTGCGGCCCATTGTAGAGATGCCTTCCATGCTTGTACGAATCAATGTGCCTGATGCAGTCATAATCATCAGATCCTCATCATTTACAACGACCTTCAAGCTGACGATTGGGCCGTTCTTATCCGTAACGTTAAGCGTCTTAATCCCTTTACCGCCACGATTTTGAATGCGATATTCGCTCATTGGCGTCCGTTTGCCATAGCCCTTGGACGTAACGATCAGCACATCATTATCATTCATGACGATATCCATATCAATAACAGCATCGCTGTCATCAAGCTGGATACCCTTCACGCCTGTAGCCGAACGGCCCATAGAGCGCACATCATTTTCAGAGAAACGAATCGACATGCCTTCCGCCGTACCCATAACAATCTCCTGCTGACCGTCCGTCAGCTTGACGCCAATCAGATCATCGTCTTCACGCAGCGAGATGGCAATGAGGCCGACTTTGCGAATGTTGATATAGTCATCGAGAGGCGTTTTCTTCACGACACCTTGACGGGTTGCGAAGAACAGATAGTGATTCGGGTCAAAATCCTGTACAGGAATAACCGCATTAATCGTCTCGCCCTGCTCGATTTGAATTAAGTTAATAATCGGCGTACCGCGTGCTGTCCGGCTGAGATCAGGAATCTCATAAGCTTTCAGCTTGTACACCTTGCCCTTATTGGTGAAGAAGAGCAAGTAGTGATGCGTATTGGATACAAAAAGATGCTCGACAAAGTCATTATCCTTCGTATCCATGCCAACGACACCTTTACCGCCCCGCTTCTGGCTCCGATAAGTCGTAACCGGCAGGCGCTTGATATAGCCGCTGTGTGTGATGGAAATAATAACATCCTCACGAGGAATCAAATCCTCATCTAGAATTTCCTCATCACTAGCCGTAATTTCCGTACGGCGCTCATCGCCAAAACGATCTCTAATCTCGTTGAGCTCTGTGCTAATGATTGCAAGCACCAGCTGCTCATCAGCGAGAATCGCTTTGAACTCGGCAATTTTCTGTAGAAGCTCTGTATATTCTGCTTCGATCTTATCGCGTTCCAGACCTGTCAGGCGCTGCAAACGCATATCGAGAATGGCTTGTGCCTGCTCGTGGCTAAGATCGAATCGAGTGATCAAGCCTTCACGAGCAATTTCAGCTGTTTGGGAACCGCGTATTAACGCAATAACCTCATCCAGATGATCCAGCGCAATCCGATAGCCTTCCAAAATATGAGCGCGAGCTTCAGCTTTCTTCAAATCGTATTCCGTACGACGACGGATAACCTCGATTTGATGCTGCAAATAATGATAGAGTACTTCACGCAAATTCAGCGTCTTTGGCTCGCCATTAACGAGAGCCAGCATATTAATGCCGAAGTTGGACTGCATTTGCGTCTGTTTGTATAAGTTGTTAAGCACAACGCTAGGATTCACATCACGGCGAAGCTCGATAACAACCCGCATGCCTGTACGGTCAGACTCATCGCGCAAATCCGTAATGCCGTCGATCTTCTTCTCCCGAACGAGCTCTGCAATTTTCTCAACGAGACGGGCTTTATTTACTTGATAAGGCAGCTCATATACGATAATACGCGCTTTATTGCCATTCTCTTCAATCGTTGCCCGCGCACGCATGGTCACCGTTCCGCGACCCGTCAAATAAGCTTGACGGATGCCGCTTAATCCCATAACAATACCTGCCGTCGGGAAATCAGGACCTTTTACATAATCGATCAATTCAAGCGGTGTTATATCCGGATTAGCAATAAGCGCCTGTACACCGTCAATGACTTCCCCCAAATTATGCGGAGGAATATTCGTTGCCATACCTACAGCTATCCCTGTTACACCATTGACTAGCAAGTTAGGAAAACGCGCCGGCAATACCGCAGGCTCCTTCTCTTCACCGTCATAGTTCGGAATGAAATTCACTGTTTCCTTGTTAAGGTCACGCAGCAGCTCCATTGCAATCTTCGATAGACGAGCTTCCGTGTAACGCATGGCTGCTGCCATGTCACCATCAACCGAACCGAAGTTGCCGTGTCCATCTACCATCATGTACCTCATTGAGAAATCCTGTGCCATACGCACCATGGACTCATACACAGCCGAATCACCGTGAGGATGATACTTACCGATAACTTCGCCTACAATCCTTGCGGATTTTTTGTGAGGCTTGTCCGGTGACATCCCAAGCTCCGACATTGCGAATAAAATCCGGCGATGAACAGGCTTGAGTCCATCCCTTACATCGGGCAATGCGCGACTTACGATAATACTCATCGCATAGTCCATAAAGGAATCGCGCATTTCCGTGCCAATATCACGGTCTTTAATCTGCGAATATTGTTCTTCCGCCATGCTTTACCTCCCTGACGTCTATCTGCAAACCTGTAAACATCATTGTCTCTCTAGTTCTTTCTTAAATAAGACGATACTAAACCTAAATTCCACGAACATAGACGAAAAAATAGGTTAAACACCGTATTCCGTTACGCTCCGATTGCCATAAACTAAACAAATCCAACTTTTATTATACCACTCATTCTAAACTCTGTCTCCTGCCGGAATAAGAATCGATAGGCTCAGGCAGTGATTTAAAGAAAGGGGAATCAAGCTTGTCTATACAGCGCGTTACTAGCAAATGGGCTAAAACGCAGGTGCTCCTGCGCTCCGAACATTTGCGCCAATACATGCCTGCTACCGAGCTGTTCAGCAAAGAAAATCTGCTCGCAATGCTCACCGAGTACAGCATGGTTTATGTGAAACCCGTCAACGGCACCTTTGGAAAAGGAGTCATTCGGGTCGAGCAGTATGCCGCTCCTGGCCGAGGCTTCCGATACCAGATTGAAACCAGCGTTCGCACGTTCGCTACCTTCGACCAATTGTACAACAGCCTTTATCGCTATCAAGTAGGCAAACGCTACCTCATCCAAAGGGGGATCTTCCTGCTTCGCCATCAGAAGCGGCGCTTTGATATCCGCGTAATGGTGCAGAAAAATCCGCAAGCCAGCTGGGAAGCGACGGGCATCATCGGCCGTCTCGCCCATCCCGCAAAAATCGTCACCAACTACCATAGCGGCGGCACGCCAATGCCATTTGAACAGCTTATGAATGGTCATTTGTCAACATCTGAACAGCAAGCGTATAGACAGCGTTTGAACAAGCTTAGCCTATCCATCGTTCACCAAATGCTTCAGGCTTATCCGCGAATAAAAGAAATCGGTGTCGATATTGCAATCGATACGAAGCTGCGCCCATGGATACTAGAGGTCAATACTTGTCCCGATCCGTTTATTTTTCGCAAGCTTCCTGACAAGTCCGTGTTTAAAAAAATATATCGATACGCCGTTGCCTATGGCCGGTACAAAAGAAAATAGCCGCTACTAGTGCATATCTTCATACTGTGAGCATAGCCCCGTACAAAAACGCATTCTAGAAACGACTATTTTTAATTTCAAGCGGCAAGCTATGCCACTGTACTTAAAAGATTCAGCAATTAACGATCCCAAGGAAAGCTAAATGTCGAGATTTTTAACGCTTAGAGCATATTGCTGGATGAAGTTACGACGCGGTTCAACGTTGTCGCCCATCAGCGTATCAAAAATCGTATCGGCTTCAATGGCGTCATCAATCGTTACTTGAAGCATGGAACGGCTTTCTGGATCCATCGTTGTTTCCCAAAGCTGGACAGCATCCATCTCGCCCAAGCCTTTGTAGCGCTGAATGTTAATTTTACCGGTTTGACCAAACTCAGCAATAATTTCATCACGTTCCTTCTCGTTCTGCGCATAACGAATGACCTTGTTGCGCTCGACTTTATAGAGCGGCGGCTGGGCGATATAAATATAGCCCGCTTCGAGAATTTTGCGCATGTAGCGATAGAAGAACGTCAGCAGCAGGGTACGAATATGCGCGCCGTCAACGTCGGCATCCGTCATAATAATGACTTTGTGATAACGCGCCTTCGCCAAATCAAAGTCCTCGCTGATGCCTGTTCCGAGCGCCGTAATAATCGCCCGAATCTCCGCATTGCCGAGAATACGGTCGAGTCTTGCCCGCTCAACGTTCAGAATTTTACCACGCAGTGGCAAAATAGCCTGGAAGTGACGGTCACGGCCTTGCTTAGCCGAACCACCGGCCGAGTCACCTTCTACGATGTACAGCTCGCTGATTGCCGCATCCTTGGAGGAGCAATCCGCTAGCTTACCTGGCAGCGAGCTGACTTCAAGCGCACTCTTACGGCGCGTCAGCTCACGCGCTTTGCGCGCTGCTTCCCGTGCTCTGGCAGCTTGAAGGCCTTTTTCTACAATTTTGCGGGATACAGCCGGGTTCTCATCGAGAAACTCCTGAAGCTTCTCTGCAAGCAGCGATTCGACAATACCGCGAACCTCGCTGTTGCCTAGCTTTGTCTTCGTTTGTCCTTCGAATTGCGGCTCGGGAATTTTGACCGAAATAATCGCTGTCAAGCCTTCACGCACATCATCGCCGGAGAAATTGGAATCATTGTCCTTCAGCAAGTTCGTTTTGCGGGCGTAGTCATTGATAACCCGCGTGAGCGCACTTTTGAAGCCGGACTCATGCGTTCCGCCCTCATGGGTATTAATATTATTCGCGAAGGAATAAATGTTTTCGCTATAGCCGTCGTTATACTGGAGGCCTAATTCCACCTGGATATGATCCTTGGAGCCCTCCACATAAATCGGCGCTTCATGCAGCGCTTCCTTGTTGCGGTTCAAAAACTGGACGAATTCATTAAGGCCGCCTTCGTATCTGAACGTATTGGTCATCCCTGTACGCTCATCCGTCAGCGAAATTTGAATTCCTTTATTTAGAAAAGCAAGCTCCCGAATCCGGGACTGCAAAATATCGTATTCATAAACCGTCGTCTCCGTAAAAATCTCTGGATCCGGCTTAAAGTTAATCGTCGTTCCAGTATCTTCTGGCGATGTCTCGCCGATGACCTGAATGTCTGATTCCGGCGCTCCGCGGCGATATGCCTGCTGATGAATCTTCCCTTTAAGCTTGACGGTTGCTACTACGCGCTCCGACAAAGCATTAACGACAGACACGCCGACCCCGTGCAAGCCCCCGGAAACTTTATAGCCTTCTCCGCCAAATTTACCGCCGGCATGAAGCACGGTCATGACGACTTCAAGCGTCGACTTCTTCAGCTTGGCATTTTCTCCGACAGGGATACCACGTCCATTGTCGACTACGGTAATGCTGTTATCTTCATGAATCGTGACATCAATTTGATTACAATAGCCAGCAAGCGCCTCGTCGATACTGTTATCGACAACCTCCCATACGAGATGGTGGAGTCCCTTGCTGCTTGTGGAGCCAATATACATACCAGGGCGTTTGCGGACGGCTTCCAGTCCCTCTAGCACCTGGATCTGACTCTCGTCATACGTATGCTGCGGATTCAAAGACATTAATGCTCACTGCTCCTCTCAACTGCTCTTGCTACACGTTATTCTGGCCCTTGTCAGCCATTCGCTACAAAATGATGAGCCCGCTTCTTCAAGGTGGAGGATGAAATTGGCGAATAATAGATTTTCTGCTTCGTCACAACGATGGATTTCGGCTCCTCTTCGCCAATCGTCTCCACGTCCTTGCGCTTGCGAGCGCCTGCAACGAACTGCTTGGATAACTTGGAGGATTGCTCTATGGATATATCGAAAATGGCTACCAGCTCGGCAGCCCGAATAATTTTCTCGCCGCCCAAATGGATATACATGCTCCCCCGCCTCCCGATCGTTTGCGCTTATCCGCGCGTCACTTGGCCTTCACGCACATTATAGATACAAGCGTCCTGCAGCTTGCTAATATTGACGCTCTCAAGCCCGGTTGTCGTGATGAACGTCTGCACCTTGCTCTGAAATGTTTCTATGAGCTGCGTCTGCCGGTGCTGGTCAAGCTCAGACAGAACATCATCAAGAAGCAGCAGCGGATATTCCCCAATCTCCTCAGCAATCAGCTCAATTTCTGCCAGCTTTAGCGAGAGTGCGGTTGTGCGCTGCTGTCCCTGGGAACCATATACAGATGCCTCTTTGCCGTTAATAAAAAAGGCCAAATCATCGCGATGAGGCCCAACGAGCGACATCCCTCTGCGAATCTCCTGCTCTTTCACTTGTGTTAACTTTATCATAAATTGCTCAAATAAAACAGATTCATCTTCCGGCTCCCCGCTGCCAAGCGATGGACGGTAGGTAATCGTGAGCTGTTCGCTGCCAGCCGTAATGCCAGAATGGATCTGCTCAGCCCAGCGCTGCAGTTTATGTATGAAGTGTTCCCTTTTTTTCATAATTTTAACACCTAGCTCGGCGAGCTGTGTATTCCATACATCCAGCATCGTCTGCTGCATGGAGCCGGGGGATGCAGACTTCAGGTAGTTATTGCGCTGTACAAGCACCTTGCCGTATTGCTGAAGGGTATGCAAATAACCGGGCTGCACCTGACCGATTTCCATATCCAGAAACCGTCTGCGTACACCCGGCGTGCCTTTTACAATTTCGAGATCCTCCGGCGCGAACATGACCACATTCAGCGACCCGATGAAGTTGCTCAGCTTGCGCTGCTCGAGCCCGTTAATTTTCGCTTTCTTCCCCTGCGTCGACAGCAGCAGCTCAAGCTGCGCCGTACCATAGCGCTTGTCTACCATGCCTTGCAGGCGAGCCGAATCCGCTTCCCAGCCAATCAGCTCCTTGTCCTTGGACGTGCGGTGCGATTTGGTGAGGGCAAGCGCAAATATCGCTTCCAGCAAATTCGTCTTGCCCTGGGCGTTCGGACCGACGAACAGATTGACCTGATTACTCGTCTCCAGCTCAAGCTGTCCGTAGTTGCGGTAATTTTGCAAATGAATATTTTTTAAAAACACGTCTGCTGCCCCTCCCGGTCCTTAGCTAATCGTTATGAACCGGTAACAGTAAAGACGCCGAAGCCTTCTACTTCGACACGGTCCCCGACATACAGCTTGCGTCCACGTCTGTTATCCGTCTCGCCGTTGATCGTAATCTTGTTCTCCTGCAGAAAAAATTTAGCTTGTCCACCTGTGGATATACAATCCGATAGCTTTAAAAACTGCCCCAACGGAATATATTCGGTGCGAATGGCAACTTCCTTCATCGTGGCTTGCCCACCTTCCTCTTCTCGAGCTCTATTCATATCTTTCGCTAGCCTTCTCGCGAGGCTGCTACGTTGTTGTCCGGTAAGGCAAAATCACGTACATGTTGTACGAATGATCGGTCGGCTTAATGATAATCGGGCTCATAGCACCTGTAAAGCCGATGAAAATTTGCTCGCTGTCAATTACTTTGAGCACATCGAGCATGAACTTGGAGTTGAAGGAAATGCGCAGCGGCTCGCCTTCAAATTTCTTGGCATCGATCTGCTCGGTTACGCGGCCAAGCTCGGTCGAGCTTGAAGAAATTTCGATCGAATTGTCATCAAGCGTAATCAGTCGAACAATATTCGTCTTCTCTTCACGCGACATCAAATAAGCACGGTCGATCGCATCCATCAAATTTTTGGTATCGACGACAAGTTCTGTTTTGTACGTCTGCGGAATAATCTTGGAAGTATCCGGATACATGCCATCAAGCATACGTGTATAGAACAGCACATTTCCAAGCTTAAACATGACCTGGTTGTCGGCAACGACAATATCCACGAGGGCATTTTGCTCAGGGACAAGCTTTGACAGCTCGACCAGCGTTTTTGCAGCAATAATGACATTGGAGAAGCGATATTCCGGATCGGTTTCGGTATGCGCATTGCGGCTTGCCAGACGGTGGCGATCCGTTGCTATAAATTTCAGCTGCTGATTGTTAAGCGTCCATAATACGCCAGTCAATACGGCGGTTTGCTCATTGGTGGAAGCGGCTAGTACCGTTTGGCGGATCATCGTTTTCAACAAATCGCCTGGCATTTGAAATAAGCCATTTTCTTCAATAGACGGCAAAATTGGAAATTCCTCAGGATCAAGACCGACCATTTGGATGTCGGAGGAGCCGGAGCGGATCATTGTCTGGAACTGAGCGCCAACCTGAATTTCAACATTATCGGAAGGCAGCTTTTTAATAATCTCGACAAAAAATTTAGCAGGGAGAACAACGCTTCCCGGTTTATCCACATGTGCAATAAATAAATTATCGCGTTCTACCGGGATGAAGCTTTGAATAGATATTTCAGTATCGCTTGCCGTTAAGGTTACACCTTGATGAGTTACATCTATTTTGATTCCACCGAGAATCGGGATGGCTGGTCTGGAGGAGATTGCTTTCGCTACCTGCTGGATCGCATCGTTTAGTTCATTTTTTGAAATCGTTAATTTCATAATTTCTCTCCTATATCCGCAGGGAGACATAGCGAATCATAGTGGATGTTCCGCGAATGTCTTATTCCGCTTATGGATGATGTTTTTTTAAAGATTTTTAGTAGTCGTAGTAGTAGGGGGCCTGAATATGTGGATAAGCGGGACAAGTGCTGATAGATCAAGCCTATCCACATGTGTATAGACTGTGCATAGGCTTGTGTTCGTTTTCCGTATAAAAGTGGATAACTTTTCAGCGCAAATTGTCCTGCTTAACGGCTTACGTATGATTTTTGATTTTTTCAGTCAGGTTTTGCAAAATTTTGTACAAGTCCTGATCAATTTTAAGCTGCTGCGTAATTTTCTCATGGGCATGAATGACCGTCGTATGGTCCCTTCCGCCAAATGCTTCGCCAATCTTCGGCAGCGAGTGGTCCGTCAGCTCGCGAGAGAGGTACATGGCGATTTGCCGCGGATAGGCCACAGCTTTCGTCCGTTTGCGCGCTTTAAACTCCTCAAGCCGCAATCCATAAAACTCCCCGACTTTCTGCTGGATCTCGTTGATGGTGATCAGCTTCGGCCGGCTTGAAGGAATGATATCCTTGAGCGCTTCGGCTGCCAAATGGGAGGAAATATCCTGATTAATGAGCGAGGAGTAGGCGACAACCCTGATCAGGGCGCCTTCCAGCTCACGAATATTCGTATCGATCTGGTTAGCGATATAAACCATCGCTTCATTGGGAATATCGAGATTTTCGGCCTTGGCCTTCTTGCGCAAAATGGCAATTCGCGTCTCCAGGTCAGGCGCTTGGATGTCCGTAATTAAACCCCATTCAAAGCGGGAACGAAGGCGTTCCTCCAGGGTCGGAATTTCCTTCGGCGTGCGGTCGCTGGAGATGACGATCTGCTTGCGCTCTTCATGAAGCGCATTGAAGGTATGGAAAAACTCCTCCTGCGTCCCGTCTTTACCAGCCAAAAATTGAATATCGTCAATAAGCAAAACGTCGATATTCCGGTATTTATTGCGAAAGCTTTCCCCACGGTTGTCACGAATCGCGTTAATAAATTCATTGGTGAATTTCTCCGACGAGATGTACATGATCTTCGTATTGGGGTTGTGATCCTTGATATAGTGGCCGATCGCATGCATCAAATGCGTTTTTCCAAGGCCAACGCCGCCGTAGAGAAACAGCGGATTGTACGCTTTGGCCGGTGCCTCGGCTACCGCAAGCGATGCCGCATGGGCAAAGCGATTGTTGGCGCCGATAACGAATGTCTCGAACGTATATTTGGAGTTCAGCACATGCGTGTGGCTTTCTTCCTGTACGACGGGCACATCCATTGCTCTGGGCGGCATCATAGCTGCCGGTTCAGCGCTTCGAGCCTCTTCAATGGAAAAACGCACATCGACCTGTCTGCCTAGAAATTCAAACAGGGTTGTGCGAATTAGTTTTGTATAACGGCCTTCCAGCCATTCAGCTGCAAATGTTGTCGGTGCCGTAACTTCAAGCAAAGTATCATTCACGAACGAAGCCTTAGTTGCCTTAAACCAAGTATCAAAACTTGGCTTGCTCAGCTTCGTCTGAATAATTGACAACACTTGCTGCCATATATCATAAGCATGGCTGTCCACAGACGTCACTCCTTATCAAAATCGCCGAAACGGCGCAATTAAGCCATATTCTGTCGAATGAATGTCATTTTTCCAAGGAAAACATCCACAATATGAAGAAATGAAAACGGTTGAGTTATAAATAGGGGATTAACTTGTTCACATTTTTATCCACAGGCTGTTAATAAGATTGAGGATAAAGGGAAGGTATCCACATATAAAACATATTCATCATAGCAAAAGATCCCTTGTATTTCAACGGATTCGAAGATTTTATCCACATATTCAATAGCTTGTGTATAAAAGTTGCGCACAACACTAGATATTGTTTATATCTTGTTAAGATTTCGACAAAGTTCGTAAGTCGGCTGAAAAAGTTGTGCACAGCTTATTCATTTTCTGCAAAATCGCCGATTTCATTTATTTATCCACAGCTTTCGATTTCTTGTCTGAAAGGCGCAGGGTGAGTTGACTTTCCGAAGGGTACGTGCTTTAATTGAACTACCTGTTTTTTTTAAGAAGAAGTACGGGAGGTGCAGAGTAAATGAGACCTACATTTAGACCGAATGTTAGCAAACGTAAAAAAGTGCATGGATTCCGCAAACGGATGAGCACGAAAAACGGACGTAAAGTTTTGGCGGCGCGTCGTCAAAGAGGCAGAAAAGTTCTTAGCGCATAAGCAAAAGACCACGTCGGGTGGTCTTTTTTTTTGCCTTGCCCACGATACTTTTGAACATATTAAGGAAAGAACGGTGAAATGGAGTCGTGCAAAGAAGATTGCGTCTGCGTAACCGTAGCGACTTTGGCCGGGTCTACCGGGGAGGCAAATCGTTCGCCAACGGGCAGTTCGTCGTATATTGGTCGAAGCAGCCTGTGGCGGAGCCTTTCCGACTGGGCATTTCAGCAAGCAAAAAAATCGGCAATGCGGTTGTTCGCAACCGGATGCGCCGTGTCATTAAAGAAATCATCAGGCTCAATGAGGCACGGATCGTTCCAAAGGTCGACTTTATTATTATTGTAAGAAAGCCTGCAGTAGCGATGGAGACGAGCCAACTGGAAAAAAGCATTATGCATGTGTTAAGGAAGGCCGGGCTCCTTAAACGCTAAGCGTAGAAGGAGTTATTGTCCTTTGGAAACCGTCCGTTTTGCGTAGAAAAAGAAGCTCCTGAATAATAGAAATGGTTATCCCTGACCATATTAGAAAAACGTTTACATAGGTACCGAAAATACCTCATGACCTTCCTTTCTTTTGTCCTACCAATTATGGTATAGTTTAAAGGATGAGAAGGTATAAGAAATATGTCTGTAACGATGCAGATTTATCTCATGCGAAACTGCGTAGTTTGTGCTGAATGGCGACGAAACCGTTTATGCTGGATAGGCGAAGCATCGGCTCTCAAGAGAGGAGTTTTCATGTTGTTTCGGAAAGAAAACCGTAAATGGCTTTTTGTTTTAGGCATGCTAATGGCAGTGGTAGTCATTGCAGGCTGCGGTTCGCAGGTAGCTCAAACGACGAGTACAGAGGATTTGCTTAAGGGAAACTTCTGGCAGAAAAATGTCGTTTATTATTTTGCGCTTACGCTTGATACGTTCGCAGATTGGTTCGGCGGTGCTTATGGCATAGCCATTCTGCTCATTACCATTATTGTAAGAACAGCCATTTTGCCGCTGACGATTAAGCAATATCGCAGTTCGAAGGCTATGCAGGCTTTGCAGCCGCAAATCGCTGAGATGAAGAAGAAATACAAGGATGACCCGAAAAAGCAGCAGGAAGAGACAATGAAGCTGTTCCAGGCCAATCAGGTAAATCCGATGGCAGGATGCTTGCCGCTCATTGTACAGATGCCTGTATTTATCGCGCTCTATAATGCGATATATATGAACCCTGAGGTGCGTACGCATGCTTTCTTGTGGTTGCAGTTAGGGGAGAAGGACCCTTATTACATTCTTCCGGTTATCGCCGCGGCGACAACTTTCATCCAATCGAAGATGATGCAGAAGCAGCAGACGCAAACAATGCCTGGTATGGGAGCGATGCTTGCCATTTTCCCAGTGTTGATTTTCGTCATGGCGATTAATTTCCCAGCAGCTCTGCCGCTTTACTGGATTTACAGCAACATTTACACAATTATTCAAAACTATTTCTTGTATGTGCGCAATGCTGACAAAAAAGGCAATGACGATACAGGCACCAACGATAAACAATCTAAAGGTAAGGGTAAACGTAAGGGGGCCCTCGCGAAATGAAGAAAATCGTTGCATCAGGGAAAACGGTAGAAGAGGCTGTACAAAGTGGTTTGACACAATTAAATGTGGCTGAGGATCGTGTGAGGGTGGCTGTTCTTGAGCAGCCGTCCAAAGGATTCCTCGGTTTGATCGGCGTGAAAGAAGCGAAAGTAGAACTGGAGCTTATTCCTGATCCAACAAGTGAAGCTGAGCAGTTCCTTCTGGAAGTGGCGAGCACAATGGGACTAGATGTATCCATTGAACGCAAGCAGACGAGGGAAGGCACGCAGCTTTCGATTTCAGGCGGGGGAGATCTCGGCATGATAATCGGAAGGCGCGGGCAGACGCTCGATGCATTGCAGTACTTGGTTAATATTGTGGCAAACCGCTATTCGGACAGTCATCTTCGTATCGTACTTGATGCAGAGGATTTTCGCGAGCGCCGGCGCAAGACGCTGGAAGAGCTGTCAGAGCGCCTTGCGGGCAGAGTGATTCGCACGAAAAAAGAGGTGGTGCTGGAGCCGATGTCTTCCCATGAGCGGAAGGTCATTCATTCCCAGCTGCAAAATCATCCTCGTGTGAAAACATACAGTAAAGGTGATGAGCCGCATCGGCGGATTGTCATTGCACTGAAGTGATAAAGGTAGAACAGATTCGCAGCAATGGCTCCCATGGTCATTGCTGTTTTTCCATTTGAGAGGTGCTGAACACAATGATACAAGATACGATAGCCGCGATTTCAACCGCTGTTGGAGAGGGCGGCATTGCCATTATCCGTATTAGCGGCCCGAATGCTATTGCGGGGACAGCTGCGCTATTTCAGAGCCGAACGGATCTGCGTGAAGCAGACAGCCATACGGTGCATTATGGGCATATCGTTCACCCGGCTACCGGCGAGCAGATTGAAGAGGTGCTGGTGACGCTTATGCGTGGGCCGCGATCTTTTACAGCCGAGGATGTTGTGGAAATCAATGCTCATGGCGGCGTAGTGGCGGTTAAGAAGGTGCTTGATGTCGTGCTGATGCAGGAAGATATGCGATTAGCTGAGCCTGGGGAGTTTACGAAGCGGGCCTTTCTGAACGGGCGCATCGATTTAATGCAGGCGGAAGCGGTCATCGATCTTATTCGTTCAAAGTCGGATCGCGCTTTCTCCATTGCGCGCAAGCAGGCCGAAGGCTTGCTGTCGAAGCGGATTAAAGCACTCCGGCAGACGGTCATTGAGCTGCTGGCGCATATTGAAGTAAATATCGATTACCCCGAGCATGATGTCGAGGAAATGACGACTGCTTATATTCGTGATCAAAGCCAAATTGCGCTGGACGAAATCGCTAAGCTTTTAAAAACAGCAAATGAAGGCAAAATATTAAGAGAAGGTATTATGACGGCAATCGTCGGCAGGCCTAATGTGGGCAAGTCATCATTGCTTAATATGCTGGCGCAGGAAAATAAAGCGATTGTGACCGATATTCCCGGCACAACGCGTGATGTTATAGAGGAATATGTCACGCTTAATAATATCCCGCTGAGGCTGCTGGATACAGCAGGCATTCGCGAGACGAGCGATCTCGTCGAGCAGCTCGGGGTGGAGCGGTCCCATACGGCGCTTGCGGAAGCCGATCTTATTTTATTCGTGCTGAATTATAATGAGCCGCTGCATGCCGATGACCGTGAACTGCTGGACCGTATGGCGGGACGCCAAGTGGTATTGGTCATTAATAAAACCGACCTGCCAGGCAAGCTCGACATGGAAGAAATCGAGAAGCGCTTTAGCCCGGAGGCAATTGTCCGCATGTCGGTTCTGCAGGAAGCGGGACTGGATCATTTGGAGAAGGCGATTAGCGGGATGTTTTTCGAAGGCAAGCTGGATTCCGGCGATTTGACCTACGTCAGCAATGTGCGGCATATTGCTTTATTGAAACGGGCGCAGCAGTCGCTGCTTGATGGTATTGAGGCATCAGAAGCAGGCATTCCGATTGATGTGATGCAAATTGACGTGCGCTCTGCTTGGGAGTCGCTCGGTGAAATTCTTGGGGATGCCGTCGGAGATTCATTGATTGATCAAATCTTTTCGCAATTTTGTTTGGGCAAATAATAAGCGGTCAATAGCCTCCGGACGAACATCCATCAGGCTAGCAGCGCTTTGGGAGGTACTTGGAATGGGATACGAAGCAGGGCAATATGACGTTATTGTCATCGGTGCGGGGCATGCGGGCAGCGAAGCTGCGCTTGCGGCAGCGCGTATGGGCTGTGAGACGCTATTGCTGACGATAAATTTGGATATGGTAGCCTTCATGCCATGTAATCCGTCGATTGGCGGACCGGCGAAAGGGCATGTTGTACGTGAGCTGGACGCTTTAGGCGGCGAAATGGGCCGTAATATTGATAAAACCTTCATCCAGATGCGGATGCTGAATACAGGCAAAGGGCCTGCGGTTCACGCGCTTCGCGCACAAGCTGATAAGTTCGCCTATCAGCATGAAATGAAGAAGACGATTGAGGAGACGCCTAAGCTGACGCTGCGACAAGGAATGGCGGAGGAGCTGATGGTGGAGGAAGGCAAGATAGTGGGGCTTGTGACAAAAACAGGCGCAATCTATCGCTCGAAGACGATTGTCCTGACAACAGGCACCTATTTGCGCGGCAAAATCATTATGGGCGAGCTGATGTATGAGAGCGGACCAAATAATCAGCAGCCGTCGCTGAAGCTGTCTGCAAGCTTGAAGGAGCATGGCTTCGAGCTGGTACGTTTCAAAACTGGTACGCCGCCACGCGTACACAAGGATACGATTGATTTTTCAAAAACAGAAATTCAACCGGGCGATGAGCAGCCGAAATTTTTCTCGCATGAGACAATTTCCTCTAATAATGAGCAGCTTCCTTGCTGGTTGACCTATACGTCAGAGCAAACGCACAAAATCATAAACGATAATTTGCATCGCGCGCCAATGTTCTCGGGAGCAATTGAAGGCACAGGCCCAAGATACTGCCCATCGATTGAGGATAAAATTGTACGTTTTGCCGATAAGCCAAAACATCAAATTTTTCTGGAGCCGGAGGGTCTGCATACGTCGGAGTATTATGTACAAGGACTTTCCACAAGCATGCCGGAGGATGTCCAATTGGGCATTTTACGATCAATCCCAGGATTGGAAAAAGTTGAAATGATGCGCAATGGCTATGCGATTGAATATGACGCGGTCGTTCCAACACAGCTTTGGCCTTCATTGGAGACAAAGGTTGTCGACGGGTTATTCACAGCTGGACAAATCAACGGAACTTCCGGTTATGAGGAAGCGGCTGGTCAAGGTGTTATTGCCGGCATTAACGCTGCCCGTAAAGTGCAGGGGAAAGAGCCGGTCATTATTGCACGTTCCCAAGGCTATATTGGCGTAATGATCGATGACCTTGTAACGAAGGGAACGAATGATCCTTATCGTTTGCTGACTTCCCGAGCGGAATATCGTTTGCTGCTTCGCCATGATAATGCTGACCTGAGATTGACGCCAATTGGCTATGAGATTGGTTTGATTTCGGAAGAGCGTTATGAAAGCTTTTTGAATAAAAAAGCATTGGTTGAGCAGGAAATTGAAAGATTGCGTACAACAAAAGTGAAACCAGAAGAAGCACAGCCCGTATTAAAAGCTGCGGAATCAGCTGAAATTCCGTTTACAGTAGATGCGTTATCGTTGCTTCGCCGTCCGGAAATTACGTATGTGATGCTGGAAAGCATCACACCTTCAGAGCTTGCTTTGACAGAGGAGATGAAGGAGCAGGTCGAAATTCAAATTAAATATGCTGGATATATCGAGAAGCAGCTGCTGCAGGTTGAACGATTGAGCAAAATGGAGAAGAAGCGTATACCGGATGATATCGATTATTTCGACGTGCAGGGACTTGCTTCGGAAGCGAAGCAAAAGCTGTCGGATATCAGACCGTTGTCGATCGGTCAGGCTTCCAGGGTAGCTGGCGTAACACCAGCCGATATTTCCATACTGCTCGTTTATTTGGAGCATTATAACCGCGTTGTAGCGGCGAGAGGATAGAAGAACAAACGATGGAACAGACGATAGAGTGGTTTCCAAAGCTGATGCAGGAGCGGGGAATAGCCTTATCCCAGCATCAGCTCGATCAGTTCGATACGTATTATCGCTTATTGGTCGAATGGAATGAACGTATGAATTTGACCGGTATAACAGAGCGTGAAGCCGTATATGAAAAGCATTTTTATGATTCGGTTTCCCTTTCTTTTTTTATCGATATGGAAGCAGTCAGCAAAATAGCGGATATCGGGTCCGGTGCAGGCTTTCCGAGCATTCCGCTTAAAATTTGCTTTCCGCATTTGAAAATTGTGATTGTTGATTCCTTGAATAAACGTATCCAGTTTCTTAATGCTTTAGCAGAGCAGCTGGGTATTGCTGACGATGTCAGCTGTGTTCATGGCCGTGCCGAAGATATCGGCAGACTGCAAGGCCATCGCGATGCATACGACTTGGTAACAGCAAGAGCGGTTGCCAGGCTGAATGTACTGAATGAGTTTTGCTTGCCATTTGTACGCAAGGGCGGTCTGTTCGCAGCGATGAAAGGTTCGCAAAGTGAGGAAGAGGTTCGGGAAGCGGGGACCAGCTTGAAGGAGCTGAAAGCTGCTGTTCGTTCCGAGCACAGCTTCACTTTACCATTTGAACAATCCGAACGGCATATTGTGCTGATTGAGAAACGTGAAGCCACTCCGCGCAAATATCCCCGTAAGGCGGGAACACCGCTAAAACAACCTATTTTATAAAGAAGATTTAAAGGATCCAATTTATAGATTTTAAGATTGAGGCAGATAAATGGAAATGGTAAGTTTAGGATGTTTCACGTGAAACATTGCTTACTATTTCCAAATTTCTGCTTGTATTTTTATTTGGCATTCAAGGCTGTCAAGCAGGAAATACTTAGGCGCAAGTAGAAATAATAGAGAGAACAAATTAGCAGGATGCGCTGTATTTTTGCAGAGCAGCACACATTTTTTGAAATAGGAGCAGGCATAAGGTTTTGCTATATGCTGCTTATATTTTCTAGAATGAAACGCACCGCGCCGCCAAAGGTTGGAGACAGCCGATTCACCTTATTCGTTAGCATAGATAAGCAAGGCACATAACATCTGCTAGCTGTTTCAAGGCGCAAGTCTTAAATCGTTAGTGGGGCAGATGGATTGTTTTCCTTTAAAAGGATAAGAATTTATAAGGTTCACCCTTATAATTGGCTTATATTTCACCCTCGAAACGGCAGCTTTGCCGTCAGAGGACGACGCAGCCGTTTACGCTTGAAATATAGGAAAGTATATAATTTGGTTATCCTATCTCTATATTTCTCGGAATGAAACGCGCCGCTCCGCCAAGGACGGAGACAGCCGTTTCACCTTGCATTCAAAATCATTTGTAGCCGTCTGTAAATTTTCCGATTGTCTCGATTGAAGTGGAACAGAATACAAGCAAGACTGTTATTTGGCAGCACATCTTTGAAGCTGGCTCTGCTGATGGGGCCGTTTCTTGATCGGGTGGTAGTGGATAAATGAAAGAACAACTTTCTCGTTTGTTTGGTTTGAATGACCAACGCAGCAACAATAATGAAGAGGTTAAACAAATTCCGGTTAATGAAATCGACACGAGTCCATTTCAACCGAGGTCGATATTTGATGATGAACGAATTGATGAGTTATGCCAGACGATTAAGACGCATGGCATTATTCAGCCTATCGTCGTGCGAATGCGGAACAACCGCTATGAAATTATTGCGGGAGAACGCCGATGGCGTGCTGTGACGAAGCTTGGTTATGATACGATACCAGGCATTATTCGTGAGTTTAATGACTCGCAGACGGCATCAATCGCATTAATTGAAAATTTGCAGCGGGAAAATCTAACGGCTATTGAAGAGGCTGTTGCTTATCAGAAGCTGATTGAGCTGCATCAATTGACGCAGGAAAGCTTGGCGCAGCGATTGGGCAAGAGCCAATCAACGATTGCCAACAAACTAAGATTGCTGGCACTTAATGAGGTAGTTAAAAGTGCGTTAATGGAGCGTAAAATTACCGAGCGGCATGCACGGGCATTGCTGGCTCTGCCTACTGAAGAGCTTCAGCTTCAAGTGCTGGAAGAGATTATTTCCAAAGAACTCAATGTAAAGCAAACGGAAATTCGGATTGCTTTCCTGAATGAAACGGTTAAAGCCAAAAAAGCGAAGCGGGTATCTTTTACGAAAGATGTTCGGCTTGCTCTTAATACGATTAGACAGTCTATCGAGATGGTGTCAGGCTCAGGCTTGCAAATTAAGACAAATGAGAAGGATCACGAGGACCATTATGAAATTGTGATTCACATTCCTAAACGTTAAGCGTATGATTCGTTAAAGGGGCTCGCAAATCCTCATTTGCATGTAGATACTATTAAATGCGATAATAGATTTAACTGCTGCCGTCCTCGCTGCTTGCTGAGGGCGGCGAATCCATTTATGCTAATATTACTACTAGGCGATGTCCCGCTACTGGACGGTTACCGCTTGTATTGCTTCTTTGTTAATAGCTTTTACACAGAGTATAGAGGTGAAAGACTTGTCTAAAATTATAGCAATAGCGAATCAGAAGGGTGGCGTCGGCAAGACGACGACATCAGTTAATTTGGGTGCTTGTCTCGCGACGCTTGGCAGACGGGTACTGCTTGTTGATATTGATCCGCAAGGCAATACGACTAGCGGAGTAGGTATAAATAAGGCAGATGTTGAAAGCTGTATTTATGATGTGCTTGTTAATGATATCGACCCACACGAAGCGTTGGCTGATACGAAAATTCCCGGCTTGAAAATTATCCCTGCTACCATTCAACTTGCTGGGGCGGAGATTGAATTAGTTCCAACTATTTCCAGAGAAGTTCGTTTAAAGAAAGCGCTGCATTTATTAAAGGATCAGTTTGATTACATTTTAATCGATTGCCCGCCATCATTGGGTTTATTAACGATTAATTCCTTGACTGCTGCTGATTCGGTCATCATTCCTATTCAATGTGAATATTATGCCCTGGAGGGCTTGAGCCAATTGCTGAATACGGTAAGATTGGTGCAAAAGCATTTAAACACGACGCTGCAAATTGAAGGTGTATTACTTACGATGCTTGATGCCAGAACGAATCTGGGCATTCAGGTTATTGAAGAAGTGAAGAAATATTTTCAACAGAAAGTATACCAGACGATTATTCCACGTAATGTGCGTTTAAGTGAAGCGCCTTCTCATGGACAAGCGATCATTACGTATGATCCCAAATCGAAGGGTGCAGAAGTATATCTTGAACTGGCGAAGGAAGTGATTACGTATGAGCAAGCGGCTAGGTAGAGGTCTGGATGCGCTTATTCCATCGCTTTCGGTAAACGATGATGATAAAGTCATTGAAGTTGCAATTACACAATTGCGGCCGAACCCTTACCAACCACGAAAAACATTTGATGAGCAGTCGATAAAAGAATTGGCCGAATCGATTAAGCAGCATGGTGTCATTCAGCCGATTATTGTTCGTACTGTAATGAAGGGCTATGAGATTATTGCGGGTGAACGTCGCTTCAGAGCGTCTCAGCTTTGTGGCAATACGACCGTTCCGGCAGTTGTCAGATCTTTCTCGGATCAACAAGTTATGGAAATTGCGCTGATTGAAAATTTGCAGCGTGAAGACCTGAATGCGATAGAAGTGGCGATAGCTTATCAGAATCTTATGGACAAATTCAAGTTAACTCAAGAAGAGCTTTCTATGAAAGTAGGCAAGTCCAGATCGCATATTGCTAACTTTGTAAGATTGCTGGCATTGCCAGAGTCGATTAAAGATAATGTTTCACGTGGAACAATTTCCATGGGACATGCTCGGGCTCTTGCAGGCATTAAAGATTTAAAGGTGCAGCTGGAACTGGCTGAACTCATTATCAATCAAGGCTGGAGCGTACGTGAGCTTGAGGAAGCGATTCAAAAGCTTGAGTCACTTAAGGATGAGGACAGCAATGATGGCAAACAAGCGAAAAGCAAAGCGAAAAAACGTGATCCTTATATTGAAAGTTTAGAGGAGTCGCTCAGAGAACGATTCAAAACAACGGTGAAAATTAAGCAGCAAAAGGATAAAGGTAAAATTGAGCTTCAATATTATAATAAACAGGACTTGGAACGGCTTCTGGAGATGCTTCAATACATGGCGTAGTCTTGATAAGATAGCATACCCGAGGTGTAATCTTTGATCCTGAAGATTAAACTAAGGTATGCTATTGTTATGAGAAGACACGTAAGTGATGGTGGGAGTGGATGAATGATGAAGGCTAATGGTGAGGAAATCATTTATTTAGATCATGCTGCAACATCATGGCCGAAGCCTAACTCGGTTATTGAAGCGGTGCAGCATGCTATGATGCATGACGCGGCTAACCCGGGGAGAGGCAGTCATCGCATGGCTGTGCGTGCTAGTCGTGTGTTGTTTGATACACGAAAGCAGCTAGCTAAGTTGTTTAAGGTGAGAAACCCTAATGATATTGCCTTTGCAGGGAATACAACAGGCGCTTTGAATATGGCGATAAAAGGGTATATAAAAGAAGGCGATCATGTAGTTGCTACTGGGATTGAGCATAATTCCGTAAGACGGCCGTTAGAATTTCTAAAGCAGTCGCTCGGGATAAAGGTTACCTATGTTGAGGCAGATGAACAGGGGAACATAACGGTAGATCAAGTGCGAGATGCGCTTATGCCACAGACGACGCTTGTTATCGTAAGTCATAGCTCAAACCTGCTCGGAACCATTGTTCCTTTAGCTGAGATTGGCGAGCTAACCCGCCAAAGAGGTGTAAAGCTGCTAGTGGATGCGGCTCAAAGTGCGGGGATTTTGGAAATTGATGTTGAAGCAATGGGAATTGATATGCTGGCTTTCCCTGGACATAAAGGGCTGCTCGGCCCACAGGGCACAGGGGGCTTGTACATCCATCCGGAGCTAGACCTTGTCCCAATGCTGCATGGAGGAACTGGAAGTCAATCTGAGGCAGCTGAGCAGCCTTATGTGCGTCCGGATCGATATGAAGCAGGGACGCAAAACACACCCGGCCTGGCAGGTTTGAAGGCAGGCGTAGAATATGTTCTGAATGAGACGGTTCATAAAATCCATACTAAGGAATGGACACTTACACAGCAGATGATGGAGGGGTTATCCACGGTAGAAGGAATCAGGCTGCTTGGACCGAGGCTTGGGGAGCAGCGGACCGGCATGGTTTCTTTTGTAGCGGATGGCGTTGATCCTTCGGAGATGTCTTTTATTTTGGACCAGCATTATCAAATCGCTGTACGTGCGGGCTTTCATTGTACGCCGCTTGCCCATGCCAGTGCGGGTACGATGGCTACAGGAGCGGTTAGAGCGAGTGTGGGTTATTTTACAACGGAAGCGGAAGTGAGTGCGCTCGTTGATGCGGTGCGTGAAATACGTGCGCAATATAAAATTTGATTTATTTCTGGGGGCGGAAAGGTTTACATGAATGATTGGATGAACAACCCTTTATACGGTTTGTTGGCATTGCTGGTAGTGCTGCTTTTTATTATTTTAATTTGGATCATAAGGCTTGGAAGAAGGCTTAAAAAATTACGCAAGCAGTACGTAGAGGTTATGGGTGATACGGGTATTACGAACATTGAAGAAGTCGTTATTGGGTTGAAGCAGGAAATAGCCGAGCATGCCAGGCATTCGAGAGTAGTAGAGGCGAAGCTGGAACAACTGGAACGGCGCCAGCTTGAGGAGAAGGGACGCTTGGGTGTTATTCGCTATAATGCATTCTCGGAGCAAGGAAGCGACCTTAGCTTCTCCATCGCGATTGTAAATGCGGCGCAAGACGGAGTCGTCGTGTCGAGTATTCATAGCAGGGATAGTGCATATGTGTATGCCAAGCCATTAGAGGCCGGACAATCAACGTATCCGTTAACACCGGAAGAGCTGCAGGCAATTGCGAAAGCGAAATAAAAAGGATGAGCCAAAAGCTGGAGACTGGATCATTCGGCTGATGCAGCTTGTTCCCTAGCCTGAAGCATAACACGATTGCTGCCCATTATAGCGGAGAAAAGGCTGAAAGCAATAAGGTCGGCCATCTTAATGACAAGATGCAGACGAGTATTTTGCAGCACGAAATATTCCATAAAACCGCCCACATTCACAATACCGGTTATGTGCATATCACCGACAGGCGGGAGCTCCTTATTAACGCCGGCGCCAGGGCGTACCGGACCCGTCCCGATATGAACAGAGCCGATGCTGGAAACTTGTCCTAAACAAGCATCGATGCCAATGATGAATGGATTGTGATGGTTTTGATGGATAAGTGCCAGTGTATCGGTCAAGTTCATCGCGTGAACCGGCTCTTCCAGCGTGCCGTATAAAGTAAAGTAAGGGCTGTTGTATTTTGCGAGAGAGGTTCCGATAATGGGGCCAAGCGAATCGCCCGTTGAACGGTCAGTGCCCACGCATACAATGATGAGCGGTCTGGCGCCTGCAAGCTCGTTGAGCATAAGGGAGAGGCGGTTTACGATTAACGTCATGGCGTTGGTATCGGTATGCGGAACTTTCAACGGCACTTCTTTCAAAAAAGAAAGTTTCATAGAATCCCTCCGTTATAGCTAATATGTTATCTAGTATATGGATAGGACAACCATTTTATACGTCATAAACCCACTGATTACGTTGCGTAAAAAGAGGGAGAGGAGAAAAGTGGCTTATGTTGATTGCTTTTGATTCCACACAGCAGGCGTTGCGAGCGGAAATGCTGCTCGAATATGCAGAAATTGAAATAGATATTTGTCCGACTCCTAAAGAGATTACGGCAGGCTGCGCCTTGTCCATTCATTTTCCAGAGGATGATTTGGATACGGTACAGCAGGTCATTGTGTCTGAGAAGGTTGAAATAAGAGGGATTTTTAAACCTATTCATTCGGGATATGAACAAGTGAATCTGTAGGAGGAAATAGCTCTTGAAAACACTAAACATGTACAAAAACTTCATGGATTGGTTGACGAATGTAGAGACATGGCAGCGTTTTGGTGAATCTGCGATTCGCATAGCGCTCATTATTGTTATTACGCATTTGCTTATATGGATTGTCAACAAATCGATTGATCGTATATTATCAAATAAACAAACGAGTCGTTTGCCGATGCAGACTAGAAGGATGGTCACGGTAGGACGGCTGCTCAAAAATATCGTCATGTACGTCTGCTATCTAATTGGCGGCATGCTGTTGATGTCGGAGCTGGGCATTCAGCTGGGGCCGCTGCTAGCAGGTGCCGGAATCGTCGGTTTGGCTATTGGGTTTGGCGCGCAAAGCCTGGTGAAGGACATTATTACGGGTTTCTTTATTATTTTGGAGGATCAGTTTGCTGTAGGGGATGTCATTCAGGCTGGACAGTTCAAAGGGACGGTCGAGGTTATTGGATTGCGGACGACTAGGCTGCTGAGCTGGACAGGGGAGATTTTCATCATTCCGAACGGCATGATTAATGAGGTGACGAACTTCTCCTTGCGGAATTCTGTAGCCGTCGTGGACGTTTCGATCGGTTATGAGGAAGATGTAGATCGGGCAACGAGCATTATTCAAGCAACGGTAGATAAGCTGGAAGATGAAAATCTTGCGAAGCCGCCGGAGGTGCTCGGCATTCAGCTCATGGGCGCAACGGAAGTGAAAATCCGTATTATAGCGGAATGCTTGCCTAATACGCAGCATGCGCTGGCCAGAAAAATTAATTTGCAGGTGAAGAAAGCACTGGTTGAGAACGGTATGGATACGCCGTATCCACGCATGGTTACCTATCATCGCGATGAGAGGAGCGGAGAAAGAAATGGAGCGTAAGCAATTTGAGCTTGGCGATGTCGTCCAGATGAAAAAGCAGCATCCTTGCGGATCGAATGAAATGGAAGTGATTCGAATGGGCATGGATATTCGCATTAAATGTGTAGGCTGCAAGCACAGTGTATTAATACCGCGGGCTAAATTTGAGAAAAATATGAAAAAGGTGCTGCGTTCCACCGCTTCTGCTGATGGCGGGCAAGCGCCGGCCCAGACAGAGCAGGACCCGATTTAAGATTGTTAACAGAAATGAATGATGAAGGAAATGAATGACCTCCAGCCTTATCGTTAAGGGCGATGGAGGTTTTTTTGTTGTTTTTCGGCACTTTCATTGTTTACAGCTTGGAAACAAGGTGGACGTCTTTCGGATACTTATGCTCCGTATAGTATGTTTTGACATTAGAAATACTATGTCTTAGCGATCAGGAGAGAGTGGAGGAAAGAAGCCGATGTGTGGAATTTCCGGAATCATCCGATATGGCAATGGAAGTGACCCAACGGATAGAGAGATTAGCAGCATGATGGAGCAGATGGGACATCGAGGCCCTAACCAATCCGGCATACAGCTTATGGATAGAGCTGCATTAGGCTTTAACAGGCTTTCTATTGTAGATATTGAAGATGGCGCCCAACCGATGACCAATGAAAATGGACAGGTTTGGCTTATTTTTAATGGAGAAATATACAATTATAAAGAGCTGAGACTCATGCTGCAGAGCAAAGGCCATCAGTTTCGCAATCGAAGTGATTCAGAGATCATCGTGCATCTCTATGAGGAATATGGTATAGACTGCGTGCACCATTTGAGAGGCATGTTCAGCTTTGCCATTTGGGATCGGGCGGAGCAACGGCTGTTTGCTGCGCGGGACCATTTTGGGATAAAGCCGTTTTATTATGCGCAGGAGGGGCACCAGTTTCTTTTTTCATCGGAATTAAAAGGGCTCCTGGCTGTAAGCGGGCAAGTGCCGCAAGTGGATTATGCCAGTATGATGCACTATTTGACCTTTCAGTACGTCCCTCAGCCGCAGACGATGTTTGAAGGGGTTCAGAAGCTGGAGCCGGGACATTTTATGCTTGTCGATCGGGAGGGCAGGGTAACTAAGCGGCGATATTGGGAGCCTGCTTTTGAACCCGAACAGCGGCCGATAGGCACGTTTATCGAGGAAATCAGAGCCGTGCTGCGCGATTCGGTGAAGCTGCATCGCCAAGGGGATGTGCCGCTCGGCAGCTTTTTATCAGGCGGAATTGACTCGTCGGCGATTGCGGCGTTATCGATGCAGGAGCAGTTAACGAAAACGTTCTCGGTAGGCTTTGCAGGAGAGGGTAATGAAAATGAGTATGCCCGGGCAGCGGCAAAGGCGATTGGCTCCATGCATGATGAGGAGGAAATCACGCCTGAGCAATTTTTTGCAAATACGCAGAAGGCAGTATGGCATTTGGACGAGCCCGTTGCTGATCCGTCAGCCATTGCGTTATACAGCTTATCTCAGCTGGCCGGGAAGCAGGTAACGGTCGTGATGTCAGGGGAGGGAGCGGATGAGCTGTTCGGCGGCTATGGCATCTATGGCGAGCCGCGCTCGTTGCGCCCTGTATCATGGCTGCCAAACGGCATGAAGTCGCGGCTGCATCGCATGGTGGAGCGGGTTCCGCTCGCTTTTCGCGGGAAAAACTATTTGCTGCGGGGGTTCTCGCCGATTGAACAGCGTTTTTATGGAAATGCTAAGCTGTTCAATGAATCAGACAAACGACAAATCGCGCTGCTTGGCTCCGAGCGTTTGGAGGCGATGCTGCCTTCGGCTTCATTAACAAGCGACGTTTATTATAACAGCCGCCATCTGGATGATCTGACTCGTATGCAGCTGATTGATATGAACTTTTGGCTGCCGGGTGATATTTTGATGAAGGCGGATAAAATGAGCATGGCGCATTCGCTGGAGCTGCGCGTTCCTTTTCTCGATAAAGAGGTGTTTGAGGTGGCCCGCAAAATTCCAGCCGAATACAAGCTGGCAAATGGCACGACCAAATACGTGCTGAGGGAAGCGATGCGAGGCATTCTTCCAGAGCCGTTATTGCAGCGGCCTAAGCTCGGGTTTCCGATCCCGCTGCGCAAGTGGCTGCATGGCAAGTTCGGGGATCAAATGCTGGAGCAAATTAGCGTTGTGCCGCAATGGTTTGATGTCCATGCTGCGCGTCTCATGCTGATGCAGCACCGGGAAGGCAAGGGCGATTACTCGCGGAAGCTATGGGCACTATATATTTTCGCAGTGTGGCATTCCACCTTTATTGGCGAATATCGCTATGGGCAAGCTCGCACGCAGCAAATGCAAATAAGGACGAATCGACTGCATGCAAGCGGCATAAAAATATAAGAGGTTTTAGTTGCATCGGGGCGGCAAATATGATAAGATCTTCTTATATGCGGAGAGGTACCCAAGAGGCCCAAGGGGGCTGACTCGAAATCAGCTAGGCGTGTCAAAGCGTGCGTGGGTTCGAATCCCACCTTCTCCGCCATTCTCGCACATATGCGCTGTAACGGCGATTGTAATACTATAGAGTTGATATGAAAAGGCTGATTCCTGGTTGAAACGGGAATCGGCTTTTTTGGTTGTGCTTGACTTGAATGAAGCCAGCTCCTTAAGGGGCTGGCTTCACTTCCATCGTTCTTTTGGACAGGATAATAATAAGCGCCGCTGTAACTGACAATAGGGTACAGCACGTAAACATGGCAGGGTAGGAGCTGCTTTGCAGTAGAATGCCCATTGCGAATCCGCCAAGGGAAAAACCAAGATCGTAGGACGATAAAAAAATCGCCATCAGCACATAGCGGCTTTTCTCTGGCAAAATAAAAGAGAGATAGGTCGTCAGCGTCGGATAGAGCAGCGCCACGGCAAAGCCATTACATACGGCTGACACATATACAAATGCGCCTACGATGTCCAGCATGGCTAACAACTGGCTCCCAAGCGCAGCAGACAACAGCAGCCCGGCCATGAGCCACGTATTCCAGCTGCCATTGGACGGGATTTTTTTGCGCAAAACAAAGCGGCAGGTGATGACGACCAGGCCCTGTATCGTTAAATATATGCCTGCATCCCCTGAGCCAGCGGCAAGCATAAATAGCGGAAGAAAGGTAGCAGTGGCTCCAAACACGCAGGAGGCCAGCAGCATAACGATGCTGCTAATGAGCATGGGCGGGCTTTTCCAAATCGTACCGAGTGATACAGCCATATCGCGGAGCGTATAGGTTTTATCCTGCAAGGTCCGTTTCGGAAGCGCCGTACGATAGAAAATGAGCAGAGGAACGGCAGCCAGTACGATCATCAGCAGGGCGAATAGCAGCTCGCTGCTGCTTTGCCATATTTGTAAAGCGGCGATCGGAATAACGAGTGACGGGACCATTGTAAATAACGTGTACATGGACAGCCCCTGGGCGCGATCTTTATTTTCCAACGATTCCACGATCCCCACCTGCATCGTCATGGAGAAAAAAGCCGTTATAGCTCCCTGTAGAGCTCTAAGCCATATGTATTGCTCCGTTCCGCTAACGGTATAAAGGAGAAGGAGGACAGCATGGGCGCAAAGCAGCCATTTCATAACGGAAAGCGGCCCATAACGTCCAATGAGCTGTGCAGCAAAGGGTCTGAGGAGCATGCAGGTAAACATATAGGCCCCCATAATTAAACCAATCTCCGCCTGATTCATGCCCACCGCCTCGCTTCGGAGCGGCAAAATAATCGTTAAAGCAGAATTGGCGGCGAAAAAGAAAAAGGCCAAAACATACAAGCGAATAAAGGAAGCAGAGGAAGGATGCTGCTTCGTCGTTACAGAATGCAAGATAATACCCACCTTTGTGCAAATCAATTGCTGTGAATTATAATCCAAACCCTAAATTCCAAACCCTCAATTTCATACGACATACTCTGATTACTTTACCATGGAACGAGCATTTTATAATGAAAAAAATAAGCATGCAAAAAAGGAGCTCTTGCGAGCTCCTTCTCCTGACGGTGTTTGATCGATTGAGTACATTTTCACACTACTTTGCAACAGAAACATGGGAGCAATCACTGTTCAATCAGTACCAACGTTTCCGCTGCTGCGTATTCGTTAACTGACCTGTCCATTCTTTTGGCAGGCGGCATATACCGCTTTACTTTTGGAGATGGACAAGTGTGCGTGTGTTACGGACATTGTCTTTGGCACAACCCTCCGCTTCTAAAGCTCAGTGGACAAATTCCTCTTGTAGCAGCCCTTGCACTAAAAAGTCCAACGGAACCACACCTCTCTTCACACCGTCATAAATTAGAATGCCCACGCTGGGCGAAAGCTATACATGCGTTTTGAAATATTAGTGGCCCATTCGCTTCCATTTGCGTTCATGGTTCGTGTTGTCCGGGAAGCGCTGGCCTTTGCTCAGTTTCACCTTCTGCGGATTTTGAATGCCTTGGTGAAAGGAATTGACGCCATCCTCGATGTACGTGCCATCATTCGGCGCCTTATCACCAGCGGAAAACAACGTTCCTTCGCCCATCTTAAATTACCTCCTGTATATGATGTAGATTGCCACTTAAGCAGTTATGCCGTAATGGCATAAGCCTGCAAGCAGTATGAGTTCAACTGCCCGCTACCTTAATATGAGCCGGGGGGCGGGCGTTCATGAACACCAGATAACGGGAGGAAATAGAAGCTTGTTTTTGGGCTATATATTTGGTATAGTTAGAGGATGCGAGTAAGAACCTCGCTCCTTGCTCCATTTATGGGGCCGTTAGTCCAAAAGGAGGTGAAACATAATGCGCAAATACGAAGTGATGTACATTGTTCGTCCTGATGTTGAGCAAGAAGCTCTTCAAGCTGTCGTTGAGAAATTTAATGGCATCATCTCCAATGGTGGAGAAGTTACGAAACAAGATGTTAGCGGTAAACGCCGTCTTGCGTATGAGATCAACAAGATTCGTGAGGGATACTACGTTCTGGTTCATTTCAACGGAACTACGGAAGTCGTTAACGAACTTGACCGTATCCTGAAGATTACGGATGAAGTTATCCGCTTCTTGGTCGTCAGAGACGTAGCTTAGTTGAAGCCAAGGATTGATCGATTGGGAGGTCAGAGACGATGTTGAATCGTGTAATACTTATTGGTAGATTGACGAGAGACCCTGAATTGCGTTACACGCCTGCTGGCGTTGCAGTAGCGCAATTTACAATAGCAGTTGACCGTCCGTTTACGAGCGGTCAGGGCGAGCGTGAAGCGGATTTCATTCCGGTAGTCACGTGGCGTCAGCTAGCCGAGACATGCGCCAACTACTTGCGTAAAGGCCGCTTAACAGCGGTTGAAGGTCGTATTCAGGTTCGGAACTACGAGAACAACGAAGGCAAGCGCGTCTATGTGACGGAAGTAATCGCTGACAACGTCCGTTTCTTGGAATCCAACAAGGATGCGGGCGGAGCGCGT
Source organism: Paenibacillus sp. Leaf72 (assembly GCF_001422685.1). Taxonomy (NCBI): domain Bacteria; kingdom Bacillati; phylum Bacillota; class Bacilli; order Caryophanales; family Paenibacillaceae; genus Paenibacillus; species Paenibacillus sp. Leaf72. The sequence continues at coordinate 31,495 of NZ_LMLV01000012.1, forward strand.
GAAGATAGCGGTGGTATGAGCGGCGGAAGCGGTTCTTTCGGAGGCGGTTCTTCCTACGGTAACGGTGGAGGAGGCGGAGGCGGCTATAACAGCAACAACAACAGCAATAACAATAGCGGCCGCTCCAGTAACAACTCACGTAACGACAACCGTGATCCGTTCTCGGATGATGGTCGACCGATCGATATATCTGAGGATGATTTGCCATTTTAATTGAAAGGATGGATTCGAATGAGCTTTAAGCCAAGAGAAGGCGGAGACGGAGAGCGTCCAGAACGCAAATTCGGCGGCCGCAAAGGCGGACGTAACAAACGCCGTAAAGTTTGCTTCTTCACCGTGAACAAAATCACTAAAGTTGATTATAAAGACACGGACCTGCTTAAAAAGTTTATCAGCGAGCGCGGCAAAATCTTGCCACGTCGTGTAACTGGAACAAGCGCAAAGTACCAACGCCTGCTGACTATCGCGATCAAACGTTCGCGCCAAGTAGCATTGCTGCCGTACACTACAGAATAGATTTTTCTATTCGAAAGAAGTCTGCCTGAGATTCGTCTCGGCAGGCTTTTTTTATGCTTATTTACGATGGCTGATTCAGGCAGGCAAGCTGAAAAACGGCAAAAAAATAAACCCACAGCGTGGGTCTAAACATTTATATTAATTAAAAGGGGGGTTGAGTACTAGTATAGAGGTTGTTTATTAAAGCAAGATGAAGAGAACTTTGCAAATACATTACTAATCATTGCAAGTCAATTCATGTCATTTCAAGCCTGTGGAGCGACACTAGGAACGGTTGCTGGCTCGCGGTTGCTGGTCAGCTTGCGTGAAAGGACAATCAGAATCACAGCGAGCAAGACGCCGGATGCGCCAATCCACGTAATGCTAGGCAAGGAGACTTTGGCGACGATTAGTCCGCCTGCGCTTGCCCCAACTGCCATAGCGAGCTGCAGCACGGAAGTGTTCAGGCTCAGCATAATGCTCGATGCGCTTGGCGCAAGCGTCAGCAAATTGTATTGCTGTGTAGGCCCGGATGACCAAGCAGCAAATGACCATAGCATAAGCAGCGGGAAAACAATAGCCGAGGAGCTGGCACTGAAGGAAATGAGCAGCAGGGCAGCGGCATGAACAAGCATGCCACCCATTAATGTACGCTTCACGCCCCATTTGTCTGTGCTGTAGCCGCCTAGCTTGGAGCCGATCAGGCTGGCTACCCCAAATCCGAATAAGGCGATGCTTAGTGTATTTTCGCTCATAGCGGTCACTTGCAGGAGGTAGGGCGATATATACGTATAAGGAATCGAGTAGCCGACTATCCATAGAAAAGTGACGCCTAAAGCAGCAGCAATTTTTGGTGTCTTAAGCAAGGCCAGCTGCTCGCGCAGCGGTACAGAAGGCTCGCCATCGTATCGCGGAATGGCAAAGACAATCATAATGATGGCAAGCAGTCCGAGCACGCCAATGCCACCGAAGACGCTTTTCCAGTCATAAGATGCGGCTACCATACGGCCGATCGGAATTCCGATGATTAGCGCGGCAGTAAACCCGGTGACGACGGTGGCGATTGCGCTGGCCTGTTTGCCGGGAGCGGCCATTTTTGCAGCAAGCGTTAGTGAGGTTACGACGACGACGCCTGATCCAAGCGCCATAATGATGCGCGCAGCGATGAACAAGCCGAAGCCTGGCAGAGCAATGGCAAGCAAGTTGCCAAGCACAAAGACAAACATCGCGTAAAGCAGCAGCTTGCGCCGTTCAATCCGTCCCGTCAGGGCCATCAGAATAGGTGTGCCAAGCGCGTAAGTAAGCGAGAAAAAGGTAATGAGCTGGCCGGCGGCACTGACCGATACGCCAATATCCTCCGAAATTTTATCCAATATCCCAGCAATGACATACTCCGATGTTCCAACCAAAAAACTAATTAAGGCAAGCAAATAAATTTTCAATGTGTTCGACAGCATGATGATAGTCCTCTCCACTTATATTTCTATATTTCTAAAAATATAGAAATATAAACTAAAAAAATTATGCCAGCAAATAAGGAGCGTATTTCTGTATAACGTCCATATCCGGGCTGTAGTAAATAAACGTGCCTTCCTTGCGCATTTTTAACAGGCCGCATTCTGATAGCTGCTTCAAATGATGGGAAAGCGTAGAGCTTGCAACCATTTCTAATTGCTGTCCAAGCGTGCTGCAGCACTGATCAGGCTGCTTGGCAAGCAGTTGGGCGATTTTGAAGCGGGTCGGTTCTCCGAGCGCTTTATAAACTTTAACGGCTGCTTGAATGGCTTCCTGCTCCTCCATGCGTAGTCCCTCCTCCATTGCTATTTCTATATCTGTAGAAATAAGGCTAACATACTGGCCCCTGATTAGTAAAGCTTTAATTTCAGGATATGCTGAGATGAGATTTTCTTTGTTATATCCCCCGTGGGGGGATATAATGAGGGGATTAAGCTTAAAGGATCAGGGGGCTGGGATGCCATGCTGGAAGCTCAACAGGCCGGAATGACAACACGGCGGCAAAAAATAAAAATCATATTAGCGCTTGCTGTGCCGACAATGATTGAGAACTTTTTGCTCACGATAGTTGGATTTATCGATACATTATTTGTTTCTAGAATCGGTCTGAATGAAGTAGCTGCCGTTGGGGTGGGCAACACGGTTATAGCGGTCTATATTGCGCTATTTACAGCTTTAGGAATTGGCACCTCTTCACTAATAGCCAGAGCAGTAGGCGCCGGGGATTTCACTAAGGCTACGGCCATAGCCAGGCAGTCGACATGGATATCGGCGTTTACAGGCTTAGCATTAGGCATTGTAAGCTTATTTTTTGCGGAGTCCATTTTGCGTTTAATGGGGGCAGCTCCAGATGTTCTGGCACAGGGGGTTATTTATTTTCAAATTGTTGCGGTGCCTTCCTTGTTTATATCGCTTATGGCGATCTTCGGAAGCATTTTGCGTTCTGCGGGCAATACAAGAGCGCCGATGATTGTTGGCATATGGGTCAATCTCATTCATATCGTGTTGGATTATGTACTCATATTCGGCATTGGCGGCTGGGAAGGCTGGGGAATTGCCGGAGCAGGCTGGGCGACGTCCATAGTCCGCGTCATTGGAACTGTGGTGTTGTACAAATACATACAGCAATCTAAGCTTTCTTTTTCCCTATTGAAAAAACAATCTGTGCAGAGCTACACATACCCGCTATTAAATTTATCATTACCGGCTGCGGCAGAACGGTTGATTATGCGTGTCGGACAAATGTTTTATTTGGGCCTCGTCATTCGAATAAGTACCGAAGTATACGCTGCGCATTTAATAGCAGGCAATGTGATTGCCCTGTCTTATCTGCCTGGTTATGGCTTGGCAGTAGCAGCTACAACGCTGGTTGGCCAGCAACTGGGGGCGGGGCGAACGCGGGATAGCTATGAATATGGGCTGCTGACGGCGTGGATAGCCGTAGTGTTCATGACCATAATCGGCATCGTTTTCTGGCTTGGATCAGGAATAGCGGCAAGCTGGTTTACAGGTGAGAACGTCATCGTTGAAATGGTCCGCACTGCGCTCGGCATTGATGCATTTGCCCAGCCGTTTCTGGCGATGAGTCTAGTCCTTGCAGGCGCTCTTCAAGGGGCAGGCGACACGAAGAGTCCAATGTATAGTACAATCATTGGTATATGGGGAATACGAGTGCTGGGCATTTATGTGCTGTGCTTGCATTTTCAGATGGGCATCGCAGGCGTCTGGCTGGTCAGCGCGATTGATCAACTAATGCGCTCCATTTATTTGATGCAGCGCTTCAAGTCTCGGATGAATGCGAAACAGACGATCGTTCAAGTCGAGTAGAGGGGGATGTGCATTGGAGCAGGATCATACACACACGCATACACATACGCATGAGCATAAGCATCGCAAACAAATTATTAATCGATTGGCCCGTATTGAGGGGCATGTTCGATCCGTGAAGGAAATGACGGCTGACGGGCGTGACTGCTCTGACATTTTGCTGCAGATTGCAGCGGTGCGCAAGGCGCTCGATAATGCGGCCAAGCTGCTGCTGAAGGATCATCTGGAAAGCTGTGTGGTGGATGCCATTCACCATGGGGAGAAAAAAACGCTGGAGGATTTGAATAAGGCGCTGGAGCATTTTATACGCTAGATAAAGCTTGCTGCAAAAGGTAAAAACAAGCCGTGTTTCTCTGCTGCAGAGAAACACGGCTTGTTCTATGTTTTTTTATTCTAAACAGCTATTCAGTCTTCCTGCGGGTGAGCGCCAGCATAAGGAAGGAAATGAGAACGATGGCAATCGTCCATGCCCAAGCCATCGTCATGTTGCCACCGTCTACAGCGACGTAGATCGCGGTTGGCACCGTCTGGGTAACACCCGGAATATTGCCAGCAATCATGAGTGTTGCCCCGAACTCGCCGAGCGCTCTGGCGAAGCCGAGTATATAAGCGCTGATGAGAGAAGGCCATACAAGCGGCAGCGTAATGTAGCGAAAAATCTGCGATTCATTGCCGCCCATAGAGCGGCCCGCATCCTCTAAATTACGATCTACTCCTGAGAAGCCAACCTTCATCGTCTGGTAGACGAGGGGGAAGGCAACGACTATGGAGGCGATAACCGCCGCCCACCAGGTGAAAATGACTGGAGCATGAAACACCCACTCGATCAGCTTGCCCATCCAGCCTCTGCGGCCGAGCAGCACAAGCAGCAGAAAACCAACGACCGTCGGCGGCAGTACAAGCGGCAGCATAAATAGTGTTTCAAGCAGCAGCTTGCCTTTGAACTTTGCTTTCGACATCCATCTTGCAATAAGGACTCCAAGCAAAAGGGTTACGACACTCGATAGTAAGGCAACCTGTAGAGAAAGCCGGATCGGCGTCCAAAATGCGGGCCAATCTATGCCTGCCCCAATCATTTCGCCGCGGAGAACCCGTATTTAGTAAATACGTTCATGGCATCTTCGGATTGCAGGTAAGCGTATAAAGCTTCCGCTTCACTTTGATGCTTCGTTTCTTTCACAATACCGATTGGATATACAATTGGCGTATAAGTTTCTGGATCAACAGCAGCAGCGATTGTCACTTTATCGGAAGTCAGTGCATCTGTACGATAGACGAAACCGGCGTCTACATTTCCTGTTTCTACATATTGCAGCACTTGGCGCACGTCTTTCGCTTGGACAAGCTTGGATTGCAGGCTGTCCCACAGCTTAGCGTTCGTCAAAGCTTCCATTGCATAGTTGCCAGCAGGCACGCTCTCTGGAATACCGATTGCGATTTTGCCAAGGGTATCTTGGCTGAGGTCGGCAATAGCGGCTACTTCCACTTTGCTGTCAGCTCCCGTTACAATAACGAGTTCGTTAGCCAGAAGTTTTATTTGCTGGTCTTCCGCAATAAAGCCTCCTTCAACGAGTGCTTTCAGGTTTTTGGAAGAAGCAGAGAGGAACAGGTCAGCCGGGGCGCCTTGTTCTATTTGCTGCTGCAATGCGCCGGATGCGCCGAAGTTGAAGTTTAAGGAAATAGATGGATTCGCAGCTTCATAAGCTTGCTTGAGTTCTTGAAGGGCATCGGTCAAGCTGGCAGCAGCAGAGATCGTTAAATCTACTTTCTCGGCAGGTGCAGGAGCCTCGCTCGCCTGCGGAGATGCCGATTCTACAACAGCAGCGCTGGGACTGCTTGCGCTTGTGTCTAAGGCAGCCGTTCCAGTATTGTTCGCCCCGCACGCCGCGCATACAAGCAGCACAGCCAACATGAAAAATAGTGCAGCAGGTTTCTTGAAAGGTGTAAGCATAAACTCTCCTCCAAATATAGTTTATTATATCTATTTATAACTAAACATCATTATAGACTGGTGTCAATTCGACTGTAAAGTGAGATGGGAGGTTTGAAATAGATTATGCTACAATTAAAGGTATGAAAATAATAACCGAATTCAGCCTGCGACCTGGGCTGAACGAGGCTAAGGAGATCCCATATGTCCGCTGACATCTCATATACAACTGAAGAAATTGCCAAGCTTCTAAAGATTTCCAAACTAACCGTATACGATTTGATTAAAAAAGGAGATCTGCCCTCCTATCGGGTAGGCAAGCAGATGCGAATTGACGCTTCCGATCTGGAAGCGTACAAGCTGCGGGCAAAAGGCCTCCAAGCCAGTGCGCCTGCCGGCAAGACAATGGCTTCCCAGCAGCAAGGGTCTCCATACGCGAACGCGCTGGATTTATCGGACCGAAACGCTGCCTTGTCAACAACTGGCGGGGGACGCCCGATCGTCATTACCGGACAAGATATGAGCCTGGATATTTTGGCCAAGCATATGGAGCGGGAGGGACCTGGCTTGCGCCCGCTGCGCTCCTATGTCGGCAGCATGGACAGCCTGATATCGATGTATAGAGGAGAATCAGACATCGTTAGCACGCATTTGCTGGATGGCGATACAGGGGAATATAACGTTCCCTATATTCGTAAACTATTGATTGGGGCACCTTATATCGTTGTTCATATGCTGACGAGGAGCGCAGGCTTGTTCGTGCAGCAGGGCAATCCGCTTAAGCTGGCAAGCTGGGCCGATTTGGCGAAGCCAGGACTTCGCCTCATTAATCGGGAGCGTGGGGCCGGTGCGCGCGTGCTGCTGGATGAGCAGCTTCGATTGCACGGTATTCCGGCAGCTTCAATACTAGGCTATGACCAGGAGCAGACGAACCATCTTGCAGTAGCGGCGCAGGTTGCGTCAGGCGAGGCTGATGTGGGTATTGGAACGGAGAGGGCTGCAGCGATCGTCTCCCGCCTTACCTATATACCACTCGTTCAGGAGCAATACGACCTGGTTATGCTGAAGAAGCCGGACAATCAACTATTCATTAATGCGGTCATTCGCATTTTACGGTCGCAAAGCTTCAAGCAGGAGCTGGGAGCCATCGAAGGGTATGACTTGACCCGTACAGGGGAAATCGTTGCAGAAAGCTGAGAACATCATAAGCAGGAAGAAGGAACAGCGGATGGACCATTTTAAAACAGGAAAAGAACGGTTTGTACAGTTTATTTTAAATAATAAATTCGTCATATTTTTGCTCGTGCTGCTCCTGGTTAGTCTGAATATTTTTGTCATGAGCAAAATCTCCTACGTGTTCACGCCGCTCGCTGTATTGTTCAAGACGGTGCTGCTGCCGATTATTTTGGCGGGTGTAGCTTATTATTTGCTGAATCCGATTGTAGATTATTTGGAGACGAAGAAGGCTCCGCGTATTTATTCCATCTTTGTGATTTTTGCGGTTATTTTAGGGCTGCTTACGATTTTGCTGACGGTGGTCATTCCGCTTGTAACTACACAGATCGTCAGTCTGGTCGATAATTTGCCGGGCTATGGGGATCAGCTGCGAACGAAGTTTGATGAGCTGATGCACAGCGGAGACCTGCGGGATATTGAGCGGTGGCTCAATGTTAACCCTTCGGATTTGAGCGGCAATATTACGAAGCGGGCGACGGAGCTGCTGAATGGGGTATGGCAAAGTTTAGGTTCATTCGTGGGGGCGCTTAAAGATGTCGTGCTTGCCGTCATTACGCTGCCATTTATTCTTTTCTACCTATTAAAAGATGGCAAAAGGCTGCCGGATTATATTGCGGCTATACTGCCAATGAACATGAGAGCGCACACGAAGCGCATTATGGGCGAAATGAACGGCCAAATCAGCAGCTACATAAGAGGTCAGATTATTGTAAGCTTCTGCATTGGGGTGCTGCTATATATTGGTTATTTGATCATTGGGCTTGAATATTCGCTGGTGCTGGCGCTGATTGCCGCATGTACAGCCATCATTCCGTATCTGGGCCCAGCTATCGCGATTACGCCAGCGCTCATTGTTGCGATGGTAACCTCACCCGTCATGCTGCTGAAAATGCTAGTGATCTGGACGATTGTCCAGCTTATCGAAGGGAAGTTTATTTCCCCGCAAATTATGGGAAAAAGCATGCATATTCATCCCATTACGATTATTTTCGTCATTTTGACCGCTGGAAATTTGTTTGGATTGGCGGGAATTATTTTAGCCGTTCCAGGTTATGCGGTGCTGAAAGTTATTGCGACGAATTTCTTCCACTGGCTGCAAGCCCGTTCGCCGCTTTACGCAGCGGAGGAAGTGAATGCGGATAATGATTTTAAGCTATAATATAAGCATTATAAAACGAAGGGCTGCTTGCAAAAGCAGTCTTTTTATTAAAATATAAGGAAGTATAATCTGGCTGCATAACATTTTCCTCTATTTCAACGCGTAACGGCAGTGCCTTCAAAGGGCTGCAATGCCGTTTACGCTTGAACTTTTCAAAAGTAACTAAAAGTTGTAATTGCAGTTTTTGTCGCAAAGGAATAAAATGAACATGAGTGTGGTCAAGTCCCTCTAATGATGCATCCTTATTGTGAAACATTTCACAATTTCAGGTTTTTTTCAGAGGCGGCTTGCAGTTGTAACGGCGTTTAACTAATCATGCAACAATCAACGCAAGGGAGGCATTTTTCGTATGTCGGAAACATTAACAGAGCAAGAAGTACAGACGGGATCTGTACGTAGTGAACTGGACGTTCTGGAGCAATTGCTTAAACCGGAAATCCAAAGCTCGCTGAATCAGCTGGTAGAAAGCTTGCCTAAGCTTGCTGAAATGGTTACTTTGATGACCAAAGCTTATGATGTGGCAACAACTGTAGCGAATGACCAAGTGCTTATGGGCGACATGAAGCATGGTATCGAAGAATTCGTTAAGCCAATTACGGACAAAGCAAAAGGCATTGCATCGGCTGCTGTAGAAGCTAATGATCGTGCACATGCAGAGCCTACGACAATCGGTCTGTTCGGCATTCTCAAAATGCTGAAAGATCCTCAGGTCCAACAAACATTGCGTTTCGCGCAATCGTTCTTGGATGTATTGGCAGAGCGCAACAAACAGCGTTAAGATCGGATCAGAATGAGAACGGAGGATCAGTATGTCTAAGCATATTTTGATTTTGGGTGGCGGTTATGGCGGTTTGCTGAGCGCATTGACAACTCGCAAATATATGTCCCCCGAGGAAGCAAGCATTACCGTTGTTAACCGTATTCCATCGCACCAAATCGTAACGGAATTGCATCGTCTGGCCGTTGGCGGCGTTCATGAGAACAACGTTGCTTTGCCGCTGACGAAGCTGTTTAAAGATAAATCCATCAATTTGGTTATCGACACAGTCGACAAAATTGATCCGGACCAGAAGCAAGTTCACCTTTCCAGTGGTGCAAAAACTTCCTACGATACGCTTGTTATCGCTCTTGGTGGCGAAACAGCATTTTTCGGCATCCCAGGCCTTGAAGAGAACAGCCTGACGCTGAAATCGGTTGAGGAAGCAAACCGCGTGAGCGCGCACATTCAAGAGCGCCTTGCTGCGTATGCAAAATCCAAAGACAAAGCTGACGCAACGATCGTTGTTGGCGGCGGCGGCCTGACTGGTATTGAGCTGATCGGTGAAATTGCCGACATGCTGCCAAAATGGTGTGAGCAGTACGGCGTTAACATCAGCGAAGTATCGGTATACAATGTTGAAGCAGGCCCGTCGATTCTGGCTGGTTTCCCTGTGGAGCTTGTTGACCGTGCGAAAGCAAGCCTTGAAAAACGCGGCGTTCAACTGCTGATGGGTATTGCGGTTACAGAAGTAAAAGGCAACCAAGTTATTTTGAAAGACGGTCAAACGCTTGTGGCTAACACATTCGTATGGACTGGCGGCGTTACAGGCAACCCTGTCGTAGCAAACTGCGGTATTGAAGTAAACCGTGGCCGCGCTACAGTCAATGAGTTCCTGCAATCGACTTCGCACCCTGAAGTTTACCTGGCTGGCGACAACGCAGTTGTATTTAGCCCAGACGGCCGTCCATATCCGCCAAGTGCACAAATCGCATGGCAAATGGGCGAAGCAATCGGCTACAACCTGTTCGCGCAATCCAAAGGCTTGCCGCAAAAATCGTTTACATTCGTTAACTCCGGCGTTCTTGCGAGCCTTGGCCGCAAAGATGCAATCGGAACCGTTGGCGCAAGCCAGCTTCGTCTGAGAGGCACTACAGCTTCCCTGATGAAAGAAGCAAGTAACGTTCGTTACCTGTCGCATGTTAACGGCTTGTTCTCGCTCGTTTACTAATTTAATTTATTAATTAATAACCATAATAAGTCCTCGTTTAAACGGCAGCAGCTGTTTGGGCGAGGACTTTATTTTTCTCACTGAAAAATGGTACGATAAGGCAAAAAGGGGGACAACGGCCATGGAGCATTATATTAAATATTGCCTGGGCAAGAAGGGCGCTTTTGAAGATTATCCTTTCGGACCGGAAGCGCTGGTTATGAAGGTTGAGGGAAAGATGTTTGCCTTAATTTCTGACGACCGGAAATCGATATCGCTCAAATGCGACCCTATCATTGCTGAAAATTTACGCGAGCAGCATGCGGCGGTTATCCCTGGCTACCATATGAATAAGAAGCACTGGAATACGGTGCTGCTGGACGGCAGCCTGGAGCAAGAAGAGGTCGAGAGCATGATCACCCACTCCTATGAGCTGGTTGTAAAGTCGCTTCCGAAGGCGGTACGCGAGAGCATAAGCGGCAGTTAATGGGCGGAAAGTATGGTTTTCGAGGCTCATTTTAGGTATAATAAAAGTATTGAGCGTTTAATTGAATAAAAAGAAGTTTTTCGGAGGAGTCTGTCAACAACGGGATTTCTCTGTCTGCTTGTAAAGAGCCCGTATATATGCGGGCTCTTTTTTTATTTTTTTGCTGCAAATAAGGAGGGAAATTAAATGGAATTTATTTTAACGTTAATGCTAATTATCGCGGTGTCCAAAATAGCAGGAGCACTTTCCGTCAAGGCTGGCCAGCCTGCTGTACTCGGAAAGCTGCTTGCAGGTATAGTCGTTGGTCCCGCCTTGCTTGGGTGGGTAGACAATAGCGACTGGCTGGCTCATTTCTCAGAAATCGGCGTGCTGCTGCTCATGTTTATCGCAGGGCTTGAGACGGATCTGGAGCAGCTGCGTAAAGACTGGAAAGCGTCATTTTCAGTGGCGCTAGGGGGCATTATTTTGCCATTCGCCGGAGGATATGGGGCTGCTGTCTTGTTCGGCTTGTCCTCCGCGCAGGCGATCTTTCTGGGGCTGCTGCTCTCCGCCACCTCGGTCAGCATATCGGTGCAAACGTTGAAGGAAATGAACAAGCTGAGCTCCAGGGAAGGCACGACGATACTAGGAGCGGCGGTTGTAGATGACGTGGTGGTCGTTGTTTTGCTGGCTGTTGTCATGAGCTTGCTTGGATCAGGAGGAGATGTATCGATTCCCCTGATGCTCGGGAAAAAAGTGCTGTTCTTTGCTGTTATTATTGCCGCGAGCTGGTGGCTGGTGCCGTTCGTCATGAAGCGGCTGGCCCGCTTCCCGGTTACAGAGGCAGCGATAAGCGCTGCGCTGGTTATCTGCTTCGGCTTCGCTTATTTCGCAGACGCTATGGGCGTTGCTGGCATTATCGGAGCATTCGCTGCGGGGATTGCGATTGGGCAAACGCCGCTTCGCCACACGGTTGAAACGAAGATCGAGCCGATCGCCTATTCGCTATTTGTACCTGTTTTTTTCATCAGCATTGGGCTTAACGTTACTTTTGCGGGAATAGGCGAGCAAATAGGGTTTATCGCTTTGTTATCCGTTGTTGCGATACTGACAAAGCTGTTCGGCGCCGCAGCCGGAGCAAGACTCACAGGCTTCAATATGCGCTCGTCCATAGGAATTGGGGCGGGAATGATATCTAGAGGCGAGGTAGCGCTCATTATCGCCGCTTCCGGCTTGCAGTCGGCGCTGCTGCCGCAGGCTTATTTTACCCCGGTCGTACTCGTTATTATGGTGACAACGTTAGTCACCCCGCCGCTCATGAAGCAGCTGTTCAAGCGGGAGCAGCCAGCTAACTAACTAATGCAAGGGACAAGGAGTCGGTTATGGGGAAATTGCAAAAAGAATTTATCGTCAATGTCAGCGCAGTGTCCTTTATTTTAAGCGCGATTTACAGCTTTGTATGGATCAAAGCGGATTACTATTTTTTATCGCATGAAACGGACATCAATGGGGATTTCGGTTTTGCTGTGTTCTTTATATTTTTTGCTAGTTTATACGTTATACATGTCCTTATGTGTGCGATCCATTATGCTGCATTTCGTATAGGCGGTACAAGGGCAAGAGCAGCTACTAAGTTTATTCTGTTTAACGGCGCAGGCGGCCTTTTGATCGGGGGTATTTGCTATTTAACGGGCAGCGCTGTTCCGCTTTCGCTTGTCTGCTCGCTCGTTGTAATCTCTATCATTTCAGGGCTTCATCGTACATGGTCTCCGTCATGAGGCAGGGGCAACAAAACATTCGAAAAAACGGGGCGCCTCTCATTTAAGAGATGCACCCCGTTTTTATTTTATTGGCCTTAGGCCGTTGTCTCGACCTGAGTCTCTATTTCATCCGTTTCAATGATCAGCTCAACCTTCTTAATTCGGTGCTTGCCGATCTCACGAATAATAAATCGCATATTATGATGATGAAGTTCTTTGCCGATGCGCGGATCTTGAATTTCGCTGTACAGCCAGCCGCCGACCGTATCGACTTCCTCATGCTCCAGATTGACCCCTGTAAGCTCGCTCAATTCGTCGAGTGATACTTTGCCGTCAAGCAGGTAACAGTTGTCAGCAAGCTTCTCAATGTCCTTGCGCTCGTCAGCATCAAATTCATCACGAATTTCGCCAACAATTTCTTCTAAAATATCTTCAATCGTAATGAGGCCTGACGTTCCGCCGTATTCATCCATCAAAATGGCGATATGCACTTGCTCCTGCTGCATGCGCTTGAGCAGCGTTTTGACAGGCAGCACTTCGGAAACCGTAAGTACAGGATGGATCAGCTTTTTGAAATCAAACTCTTTATTATGATGAAATTGCAAAAACATTTGCTTCGTATTGATCATGCCGATAATGTTGTCTTTGCTGTCTTGTGCGACAGGAAAGCGTGTATATTGTTCTTTATGAATGATTTCCATGTTTTCAACTAACGATTTATTGGAATACAGGCAGATCATATCGGTGCGGGGCACCATAATCTCCTTCGCGAGCATTTCGTCAAAAGCGAAAATGCGGCTCACGTAGCCATACTCCGTGTTGTTGATTTTGCCGCTCTGGTAGCTGTCATTCAGAATAATCTGAATTTCTTCTTCGCTATGAGCGTCTTCATGCTCTTTCACCGGCTTTAGTCCGAACAAGCGCACAAGCGCATTTGCAGAACCGTTCAATACCCAGATGAAAGGATACATAATTTTGTGGAACAAGATGATTGGCTTTGCTACTGTAAAGCTGATGAATTCCGCTTTTTGAATCGCCCACGTCTTCGGAGCAAGCTCACCAATAACGACGTGCAGAAAGGTTACGGAAGCAAAAGCGATAATAAAGGACAATACGTGACTGACTTCACTACTTATACTAAGCTGTTGAAAAAGAGGGAACAGGATTTTCTCCACTGTCGGTTCACCTAGCCAACCTAATCCGAGCGCTGTAATGGTAATACCAAGCTGACAGGCCGACAGATAACCATCCAAATTGCTTGTAACCTGTTGTACGGCAAGAGCGTTTTTCTTGCCTTCAAGCACTAATTGATCGACCCGGCTTGCCCGGAGCCTGATAACAGCAAATTCCGTTGCTACGAAAAAGGCAGTCATCACAATTAATAATGCAATCAATAACAGATTAAGTCCTATACCCATGTCTACTTTTCACTATCCTTTTTAAATGAATTTTAAGTTCTTATGAACTAATATACCGAACTCAAGGGTCAATATGCAATCTCGCCATTCGTTGTTAGCAGGCCATATGAGGCAAATTACAGGCAAAAATGCGAAAAATGTTGATATTATTGGCTATTATCTCATCTTTACATTCCTATATCGCGGGCGTATGATAAGTTCATTCGAACTTGAAATGGTTCAGTACAAGTAGGAGGAAAGCGATATGGAGTCTTTCACGCTTACTCGAAAAGAAATGGCTTGCCTGCTGATGGCGCTGGATGGACAGGATGGACATCGTCCTTTGCAGGTGCTGCAGGATGCCTGGAAGAAGACGCACCGCAATGCATTGGAAGCTGGAGCTTCCCTGCCAGCCTTCTTATCCACGGCCCTTCCCCCCATTCTGGAGAAGATGATAAAAGGCAATGAGGTGAGAGGCTTCTCACTGCAGGAAATCGCTACGCTCGGCCATATGGTGGAGTATTCCAACATGTCTATTACCTCTATGCAGAATTGGGTGAAGCGCGATTTTAAGGCGTATTTCAATTGTCCAAAAATGGGCAAAAAATATTCGCTGAATCAAGCGGCGCTGTTGTTCGTCATTGATGATTTGAAGTCGAATCTCGATTTTGAGTCGATTCGCAAGCTGCTTGAGATTTTATTCATCAAGCCGGAGGATGAATCGGCCGATCTAATTGGCCCGCTTGAGCTATATGCGTCTTACTCGGCCATGTTTGAAGAGCTGGATGCGAATAATGACCAGCTTCTAGATACCTTTGGCCATGTGAAGGGCGGCAGCAAGCAGGATGCATTGACGGAAAATGCGATTAGAGCATCGGCGGACCGTTTTGCCCAGAAGCTGCCGGATTTGACGAACGACCAGTCGGAGGCGCTCCGCAATATTTTGTTCATTGCGGCGATTTCGATCCAGACGGCGTATTTCCACTCGCTGGCTCGCCGGTATTTGAATGCTACCCTGTTTCTGCATCGGTAATGATGCGGCAGGGGACCTGTCCGATTAGACCGGCTGTGCAAGTGTGCGCAAGGCGGGTAAATAATAAGGCTCCTATCCTAAAGCGGACGGGAGCCTTATTTTTGAAATATAGGAAAGTATATCGAAACGCTATCCTTTCTCTATATTTCTCGGAATGAAACGCGCCGTCCCACCAAAGGATGGAGCCAGCCGTTTCACCTTGAAATATAGGAAAGTCTATTATAACGTTATCCTTTCTCTATATTTCTCGGAATGAAACGCACCGTCCCGCCAAAGGATGGAGCCAGCCGTTTCACCTTGAAATATAGGAAAGTCTATTATAACGTTATCCTTTCTCTATATTTCTCGGAATGAAACGCGCCGTCCCACCAAAGGATGGAGCCAGCCGTTTCACCTTGACCAAATTACTTGAATTGTGCAGCTTGCTTCTCGGCGATGTCGCCAACGTAAGGCAGCTTGAATTGTTTGCCTTGGTAAGCTTGAAGCATCAGGAAGATCCAGAGAGCGAAGCCGAGAATACCAAGCAGGGCGCTAATCAGTGACCCGATAAACGGAATGATGTTCAGCACCATCATGACCACGGTTAAGCCGCCGAATGTAATAATCGATTGCATTGCATGAAATTTCACGTACCGGCTGTTTTTCTCCAATACAAGGAAGATAATTCCAGTGACAAAGCTCAAAACATAACAAAGCAGCGCTGCGACCTTAGGATCGAGCCCAGTTGAGGATTGATCAGGTTGATTAAATTGTTGCATTTGTGTAGGTCATCCTTTCTGATTCTAAAAATGAATGTGCGTTACACTATATTCTTCCTTACCCGCTATTATTCCTGCCAAAACTCGCTAGAATACATCATTTGGTAGCAAAGTCTTGTAAAAGTTTTGTAACTTATGGCTTAGTGTTGTCGTTTATGATGATGAGTGTGCTTCTTGAGCACTATAATCTTACTAGTTAGGAGTTAGAGCAATGTCAAAATGGACAAAAAAGAAGAAGTGGATATATACGCTCTGCGCAGCGGTGCTTGTGCTTGGAACGGCGGGCTATTTCAATCGTGGAGCGCTTGCTATGCTGGGCTTCAACTGGTTTCTCTCCGATCAGGTAGCTACCCAACTGGAGCAAACCTATAAACCAATAGAAGGCCGCGAACCTATTCAGGTCGGCAATATGAATACGAATCCGTTCGCCCTTATGCTGCTCGGCGTTGACCAGCGCGGCAAGGAGACGGGAAGATCGGATACGATGATTTATACGGTCATACGTCCGAAGGACGGCGCTATTCTCATGGTGTCCATCCCGCGTGATACGTATACGGAAATTGTGGGTAAAAACAAAGAGGACAAAATTACGCATGCGTACGCATTTGGTGGAGCCAAGATGGCGATAGAGACGGTCGAAAATCTATTTAACCAGCCTATCAACTATTATGCCGCTATTAATTTTCAAGGGTTCAGAGATGTTATTGATGCAATGGGAGGGATTTCCCTGCCGATTGCAGAAGATATAGTAAATAAAGATCCCGATCACGAAAAGTTTGTCGTGAAAGGCGGTCAGGATGTATATAATGGCAATGATGCGCTGAATTATGTTCGTTACCGTGAAGATGCCGGAGGCGATATGAGCCGTACGGGAAGACATCAAGTTTTTCTGAACCAGCTGCTGGATAAAGTATCTGAGGTCGGCCAATGGAGCAAAATTCCTGATCTGATTGACATTATGGGTGAAAATTTCAGTACGGACATCCAGCCTGACCAGATGATCAAGCTGGCGCAGCAGTTGCTGCAGCAGGATAACCGCACGATATACAGCCATACGCTGAAAGGCGAGGGACACAGGCTGACGAACGGCGGCGCATGGTATTATTTTGCGGATAAAGACGATTTGTCCAAGACGCAGGCGATGATTGGCAGCTGGCTGAACCCCGATACGGCAAAGCAGGATTTAATTATGCCGGATGAGTACGCTTCGAAAGTGCAGAAGCCGGTTGGCTCATTGTCCAGCGCAAGCGACGCTGAGTAGACTGCGGGCAGTCTCATGGCGGTAAGCGAAGGAAGAAATGGAGTTGAGTGACGGATGAACATTGCGTTTTTTCTGCTGCCCAAGCAGGAAGTCGTAACGGTAACGCATGACGCAACACTTAGGCAGACGCTGGAGAAAATGGAGCATCACCGTTATACAGCCGTACCGATTATTAATGCCGAAGGCGAATATGCAGGTGCTGTCACAGAAGGCGATTTATTATGGTTTATGAAAAATAGGCCGGAGCTGACTTTCGAAATGACGAATAAAGTCAAGCTGGCGGACGTCCCGCTGCGGCTGAATCACCGCTCGGTTCGAATTGACGCGAACATGGAAGACCTCATTATGCTGGCGAAGGTGCAGAACTTTGTGCCGGTCGTCGATGACAGCGAGCATTTTATTGGCATTGTGCGGCGCAGTGAAATTATTGATTATTGCCAGACGATTATGCAAAGCGCGATTGCGATTGAAGCATAGTCTTTTTCAAGGAAGGCGGAGAGCAGCGGCTCTTCGCCTTTTATCAATGTAAGACCTCTGTTGCTGAGATCACGCAGTTCGGGAGGCTCACTCCATTTTTGACGGACTGAGGTTCCGCTATTCTGGCTTTTGATACGGTTTCTGGCTCTAAGCGGACTGGAAAGGCGTTATTGTCTTAATTTTCCCGCCAAAATGGCTATTTGCAGCGCATTAGCGGCTCCTGAGTCCGCAAGCTGTACCCAAACCTGCGATTCTGTTGAAATAGCTGCTGCTGTGTCCGCCAAGTTTATCTTTGTTCAAGATGTAAAGGCATAAAGCCCCTAATCGAAGAGTACGCCATTGCCTTTCGTTACGTGGATTCACATTCAGGATAGGTGATATTCCCAGTAGGAGTAGGAATACGTATGAAGCTACATTCGATTATCATTTGGCTCGCTTACGTTGGCATACACGTCCTAACATTTCATCGCGAAACGAGCATTGCCTACAAAGTAAGGCAAAGCCGTTTACGCTTGAAATATAAGGTATTATAAATTTGTCTATATAAATAAGCTTCTATTTCATCGCGAAACGAGCATTGCCCACAAAGTATGCCAATGCCGTTTACGCTTGTTGGATGCGGTGAAGCTTATTTATGATATAATGGGGTCTGGCAAGCATGGCGGCAAGAATTACGAATATACATGTGCAAGAGGTGAACGGTTTGAAGACCGGTATGAAATCTGTTTTATGGAGCGCGGCAGCACTGCTCCTGTTATTGTCCATAGCTGTACCTGTTCTTAATATTTTGACCATATTGTTTCTTATGGTTCCTTATGTGGTGTTGTACACAGCGCTTCCCGCGCGTGGGTTCATTCTGCATATGCTGCCGGTATGGGTGCTGTCCTTCCTCATATTAGGAGCTCCAGCGTTAATTATCGGTTTGTTTTTCCTTGTTCCCTCTATAGTGATGGGGCATATGTTCAAGAAGCAGCTGCCTGCACATAAAGTGCTGTCAAGAACGGTTATTACGCTGCTTGTACTGTTTTTGATGGAATTTGCAGCTTTTGAAGTGATTTTAGATTTGTCTCTGACTAGCGAAATGGGCAATTTTGTTCGCTCCGTATTTAATGATCCACAATTGCAGCCTTTGCTTCCTGTGGAATGGAGCGATGAGTATACCGAGATGCTCATTCAAATGATGCTGAATACGATTCCGCTCGCTGTTATTAGCGTATCGTTCTTTTACGCTGTTGTTACCCAGTATATTTCACGGCGTGTGCTTGGTTCTTCAGGCAT
The DNA here is from genome assembly GCF_001422685.1 of Paenibacillus sp. Leaf72. Classification (NCBI taxonomy): domain Bacteria; kingdom Bacillati; phylum Bacillota; class Bacilli; order Caryophanales; family Paenibacillaceae; genus Paenibacillus; species Paenibacillus sp. Leaf72. The sequence continues at coordinate 50,054 of NZ_LMLV01000012.1, forward strand.
TGAGGTGCCGAGAATGCCGCTGGCGAAAGATTGGATGCTGCCGCGGGTTTTAGTCATTTATTATGTGATTGTTTACATTCTAAGCCTGTTTGTCAGTCCTGACAGCAAATCCTTCATCGGAGTAGCAGTGCTTAATTTGCTGCCATTGCTGAGGCTGGCTTTTGCAATTCAAGCCGTCGGTTTCTTCTTCTATTTGGCTCATGAACGTAAATGGAACCCGGCTATCCCGGTGCTGATTGCAATACCTGTACTAATTTTCTCACCGCTTAGCTTAATCGGTGTGCTTGATGCTGCTTTCCCCATCCGCAAGTCATTTACGAAGAAATCCTAGCACAGGAGCGATCAGGAAATGCCAAAGTTTTTAGTTGTTCGCTGGCATGGCATGCATCAGTTGGCGGCTTTCGCTATTATGGCGGTTATGACGACAGCACTTGCTTGGTTCGAATGGCGAATCGGGCTTATTGCTCTGCTGTTTATGATCGGTTTCAGCGTATATGGTTTTCTGGCGGAGCGGGCGTTCCGCAAAGATTTAAAAACGTATTTAGGTACGATTTCTTACCGGGTAAAGAAGGCTGGCAATGATGTGATTAGCGAGCTTCCTTTCGGTATTATATTGTATAATGAAGACAAGACGGTTGAATGGCATAACCCTTATATTGCTGAGATTTTGGGCCATGATTCTGTCGTGGGCCAGACCATCGCAGAGCTGTTCCCCTCCTTGCACCAGTCAAAGGACAAGGAACGCGAGGCAGAGCAGCAGGTTATAGTGGGGAACTATGTTTTTCAACTGATTTTCAAGCCGGAAGAACGTATTTTGTATGTGAAAAATATTACGGAGCTCTGGCATCTCTCCAAGAAATATGAAGAAGAGAAGCTGGCACTTGGTATCGTCATGATTGACAGCTTGGATGAAGTGACGCAGGGCATGGACGATAATCAGCGTTCGGCGCTGCTGTCCAAGGTGACGACAGAGATTACCGAGTGGGCGCAGCGCTATCAGCTTCATATTAAGCGGCTTACCTCAGACCGGTTTATGCTCATTACGGACCTCAAGACCCTTAGACAGCTGGAGCAATCGCGGTTTGTCCTGCTCGACGAGGTTCGTGAGCTGACCTGTGATCAGAAAATCCCAACAACGCTCAGCATTGGCTTTGCAGCCGAGGCAGAGAGCATCGTCGAGCTGGGACAGTGGGCGCAATCCAGCCTTGATATTGCCCTTGGGCGCGGCGGGGATCAAGCAGCTGTCAAAATCGGCGGCAGGCAGTCCTTCTATGGCGGCAAGTCCAATGCGGTCGAGAAGCGGACCCGCGTTCGGGCTCGCGTCGTGGCGCATGCGCTTAGAGATTTGATTAAGGAAAGCGGCAATATTATTATTATGGGCCATAAGATGCCGGACATGGATGCAATCGGCGCAGCTATTGGGATTACGAAGGCGGCGCAAATATTCGGCAAGGAAGCTTTTATCGTGCTGGAGGGCATTAATCCTTCGATTCAGAAAATGATGGAGATGCTGCGCGAGGATGAGCGTTTCTCCAAACGGTTCATTACGCCGGAGCAGGCGATGTCCATGACGAACAATAAGACGCTGACGGTTGTCGTCGATACCCATAAGGCATCGATGGTGAAGGAACCGCGGCTCATTGGAGCGCATGGGAAAATCGTGGTCATCGACCATCATCGCCGCGGCGAGGAGTTTATTGCGAATGCGCTGCTGGTTTATATGGAGCCGTATGCGTCCTCCACTTGCGAGCTCGTTGCCGAGCTTCTTCAATACATTGCGGATCGGATTGTGCTTGATGTCCGGGAAGCGACCGCGCTGCTCGCTGGCATTACGGTAGATACGAAGAGCTTCTCCCTTCGTACCGGTGCCAGAACGTTTGAGGCGGCATCGTTCCTGCGTCGCAACGGTGCGGATTCGATGCTGGTGCAGCGGATGCTGAAGGAAGATTTGGAAGAGTATGTCCGCAAGGCGGAAATTATTAAGCATGCGAGCGTGCATTATGAGCATATCGCGATTGCGGTTACCGAGCCGGGCCGCAAGGTTGGCCAGCTGTTGATTGCGCAGGCAGCAGATACGCTGCTCAATATGACCGATATTTTGGCATCGTTCGTCGTTGGCGAGCGCACAGACGGCCTAATTGGTATTAGCGCGCGTTCGCTTGGCGACATGAACGTGCAGGTCGTAATGGAAAGAATGGGCGGAGGCGGGCATTTAACGAACGCTGCCGCCCAGCTTGAAGGCACCGTTAGTGAAGTTGCGGAGAAGCTTAAAGCGGTACTAAAAGAAATTGATAAGGAAGAGGGGTTATTTGAATGAAAGTAATTTTTTTGGCAGATGTTAAGGGACAAGGAAAAAAAGGCGAGGTTAAAGACGTATCCGAAGGTTATGTGCGTAATTTTTTACTTCCTAAAGGACTGGCAAAGCCGGCATCAGACGGCAATCTGAAGACGCTCGAAGTGCAAAATGCTTCCGAGCAGAAGCGTAAAGCGCAGGAGAAGGAAGATGCGAAGACGCTTGCGAAGAAGATGGAGGAAATGACGATCGTGCTGAAGACGAAGGCTGGCGAAGGCGGCCGCCTGTTCGGCGCCATCACATCCAAGCAAATCGGCGAGCAGCTTGCTGCACAAGGCGTTAAGGTCGACAAACGTAAAATTGAGCTGGAAGAACCGATCCGCACACTTGGCATGACGGAAGTGCTTGTGAAGCTGCATCCTGAAGTGAAAGCCAAGCTGCGCGTTCAAACAACGGAGGAATAATAGATTATAGGGGGAAATGATGAGTACAGAGCTGAAGTTTGATCGCGTTCCGCCGCAGAACATGGAGGCGGAACAAGCCGTTATCGGTGCCGTACTGCTGCAGGCGGAAGCGCTGATTACAGCTATGGAGCGTCTTCGCAGTGAAGATTTTTACAGCGGCCCCCATCAGCGCATATATGAAGCGATGATTGAATTGGCTGAAAATAATCAGCCGATCGATCTTGTCACGCTGACTGCGCATTTGCAGGACCAGCAGCTGCTCGACGAAATTGGCGGCGTGTCTTATTTGGCACGGCTGGCCAGCTCCGTTCCAACGGCAGCGAATGTCGATTATTACGCGCAGATCGTAGAGGAGAAATCCTTGCTGCGGCGTCTGATCCGCACGGCTACGAATATCGTAACCGAAGGTTATGCCGGAACAGAGCAGGTGGGTGCGCTGCTCGGCGATGCGGAGCAGAAAATTCTCGAAATTTCCAATCGGCGTTCCAGCAGCGGGTTTATATCTATCCGCGACGTGCTGATGGAAGTGTTTGAGAAGGTCGAGCATTTGTATATGAACAAAGGCGGTACGTCAGGCATTCCATCGGGCTTTGTCGATTTGGATAAAATGACGTCCGGCTTCCAGCGCAGCGATCTTATTATCGTTGCAGCCCGTCCTTCCGTTGGTAAGACAGCATTTGCGCTGAATATTGCCCAAAACGTCGGCGTGCGCGCACGCGAGACCGTCGCCATATTCAGTCTGGAGATGTCGGCAGCCCAGCTTGTGCAGCGTATGATTTGTGCAGAAGCGAACGTGGATGCAGGACGGATGCGGACAGGTTATCTGGAGGGCGACGACTGGGAAAAGCTGACGATGGCGATTGGTGCCTTATCCGAGGCGCAAATCTTTATTGATGATACGCCCGGCATAACGGTTGCCGATATTCGTGCGAAATGCCGTCGTCTGAAGAAAGAGCGCGGGCTTGGCATGATTTTGATCGATTATCTCCAGCTCATTTCCGGCCGCGGCAAGGCAGGGGAAAATCGGCAGCAGGAAGTATCGGAAATTTCCCGTACCCTGAAGCAGATTGCCCGTGAGCTTGAAGTGCCTGTTATCGCGCTGTCGCAGCTCAGCCGGGGCGTTGAGCAGCGTCAGGACAAGCGTCCGATGATGTCCGACCTTCGGGAATCCGGTTCGATTGAGCAAGATGCTGATATTGTATCCTTCCTTTATCGGGATGATTATTATGATAAGGAATCGGAGAAAAAGAATATTATCGAGATCATTATCGCCAAGCAGCGGAATGGACCCGTTGGTACGGTAGAGCTGGTGTTTCTGAAAAATTTCAATAAATTCGTCAGCTTGGACCGTTCTCATGAGGATCCATCGCAGGCATCTTAATGATATCCGAACAATTGTAGAGCTACTTCTACAATTGTTCGTTTTTAGTTTGACTTCTATTTCGGGTACTGCTACACTAATATTGCTGTCTTCGTGTGACACCCGTTGTTCTCGTACGAAAGGGAAAACCGGTGCAATAGAAGAACAGTAAATTTCGGTGTGTCTATACACCGGACGGGGGTATGTTTATGTCTACGGTTGTTGTGGTTGGTACGCAGTGGGGAGACGAAGGAAAAGGCAAAATTACCGATTATCTGGCTGAAGGCGCCGACGTCGTCGCTCGCTATCAAGGCGGTAACAATGCCGGGCACACTATTCTCATTGACAATAAGAAATATAAATTAACGATGGTACCTTCGGGTATTTTTAATCACAATAAAGTGTGTGTCATCGGTAATGGTATGGTTATTAACCCTAAAGCGCTAATTGAAGAAATTAACTATATTCAAGAAAACGGGTTTTCGACTGAGAACTTGAAAATCAGCGATCGTGCCCATGTCATTATGCCTTATCATATCGTACTTGATGCATTGGAAGAAACGCGTAAAGGCGATAATAAAATTGGTACAACGGGCAAAGGCATCGGTCCTTGCTACATGGATAAAGCCGCTCGCAACGGCATTCGGATTGCCGATCTGATGGATGCAGAAGAGTTTGAGCAAAAGCTGCGCCGTCTTGTTGTTGAGAAAAACCAAGTGATTGAGCAAGTATTCGGCGGCGAGCCGCTGAATGCAGACAGCATCGTTGAGGAATACCTCGCTTATGCTGAAGTGCTTCGCTCGTATGTAACGGACACGTCCGTTGTACTGAATGATGCGATTGATGCTGGCAACAAGGTGCTGTTCGAAGGCGCGCAAGGCGTTATGCTGGATATTGACCAAGGTACATATCCATTCGTAACTTCGTCCAATCCATCCGCTGGCGGCGTATGTATCGGTTCTGGCGTAGGCCCATCGAAAATTCAGCAAGTTATCGGAGTAGCGAAAGCTTATACAACACGTGTAGGCGATGGCCCATTCCCAACGGAGCAAAACAATGCAATCGGCGATTTGATTCGCGATAAAGGCCACGAGTACGGTACAGTTACTGGCCGTCCGCGCCGTGTAGGCTGGTTCGACAGCGTCGTTGTGCGCCACGCTCGCCGTGTTAGCGGAATTACAGGCTTGTCGCTTAACTCGCTTGACGTTATGACGGGCATTGAAACGGTTAAAATTTGCACTGGCTACAAATATAAGGGCGAAATCATTACGCACTATCCAGCAAGCCTGAAAATGCTTGCGGAATGCGAAGCGGTATATGAGGAGCTTCCAGGCTGGTCCGAGGATATTTCTGGCGCAAAAACGCTGGATGATCTGCCAGTGAACACGCGCAATTACTTGAACCGCGTATCGGAGCTGACAGGTATTCCGATTGCGATTTTCTCAGTCGGCCGCAACCGCGAGCAGACAAATCCGGTTGTAGCTATTTACGAATAGACGAATCCGTTAGACGGATATAGAAGGGGAAGACAGCTGCGAATGCTGTCTTCTTTCTTTTTTTTCACAATAATGAATGAAAAGGGATGATGAGGGATGAAGAAGGAGATTCAGCTTTTGGCCATTTCGGGGAGCTTGCGTGAGAAGTCTTCCAATACTGCGCTTATGAATGCTATTATCGCGCTTGCTGAGGAGCATGTACGTTTCAGCGTTTACAGCGGGCTGGGCGAGCTGCCGCATTTTAATCCGGATTTGGATGTAGAGGAAGGGCCAGCAACGGTTGGGGAGCTGCGGAGACAGCTAAAGGAGGCAGACGGCGTCCTCATCTGTACACCGGAATACGGGAATGGCGTTCCAGGCTCCTTGAAAAATGCGCTCGACTGGATCGTGTCCTCTGGCGAATTCGTCAATAAAAGGGTGGCGGTCGTCACCGCATCGCCATCTCCGATGGGCGGGGATAAAGCCAATGCTTCGCTGCTGCTCACGCTGAATATGATTAATGCTATTATCGTAGATCACGGCGTAGTGATGATTCCGCATATCACTCTCAAGATGAGCAAAGAAGGCGCAATTACGGATGAAGAAACGAAGCAGCAGCTGCTCGCCATGCTGGCTAGTCTGGGACAGCCCCATTCCAAAGCTTTATAGATTCATCGCGCCAAGCAGCGGTTATGCGCCCTTTCTCTTGTCCATAATGGTAAAAGAAACCATTCAAATGTTATGAGCTAGCAGGTCTCATTATACGGATGGGTCAAGCAGGAAGGGTATGGTGGAGAGCATGTGGAAGATGACGGGCTGGCTGGCGAAAACGGTGGCGGCAGGAATCATTATAAGCTTTTTGTCGATTTGGACGACGGGCTATATTGTGAGCAGTTACTTGGATACGATTTTGAAGCAATATAATTTGCCCCTGGAAGTAAAGCCGATGGCGCTAACTGGATTATGGGGAAAAATGTGGGGCGCTGATCCGCTGATGGCGGATACAGGCGGCTCTAAAGGGCAGTCTGGCGCCTCGCAGACTGGAAAGGATAGCTCAGGGGCGAGCAGCGGCAGCTCGGCTGAGCAAGGAGAGACGGGGGCGCAGAAGCCGGATGGATCGATTTCTTCAGGCGAGGACGCAGCGGCAGGGGAGGATTCCCCGCTCGCCATCGATGCTTTCGGGCAGCAAGCGGAGCCGCCGCTTACCGATATTGGCATTGGCGGCGGGACGAAAGCGGATAGCGGCGCGGCCTCAGGCATAGGAGCGGGCAGCACAGAAAGCGGTACAGAAGGCAGCACGACGAACGGGGATGCGGAAGCAGTGGACGGAGAGCAGCCTTTAGCGGAATCAGAATCCGGCACAGGCAGCTCCTCCATTGACGGTACGGAAACAGCGGTTACGACGGATCAGCTGAACCAGGTCAAGAGCCAAATGAGCGACACGGACAAGACGGAGCTGTTCGGATTATTAATGACCAAGCTGCCCCAAGAAGCTTGGCAGACGATATCCGGCTACATGGAAAATGGCCTTACAGATGAAGAGCTGACCCAGCTTCAGCAGGTCATTGCCCAGCATTTGAGCAAGGAAGAATACGAGCAAATTATGAGTATTCTGAAGAAATATTAATATTAAGCGGTATTCGGAGAGGTTGCTCCTCGTATTAAGGCTATGTTAAAGTAATATTCGGGTGTTCTGTCGGGACAAAGGGCCCTGATATGAATCGGAAGACCTAATTAAGATAGCGGCATTAAGGCGAGAAGGAGACGATCATGACCGATTTTAGGGGAACGGGTCGGATCCGAAAGGCGTGGAATACCTCCATTCAGTTCTTTCGGCAATTCCGAACACAAGACTCGAAAGGCATCAATCAACAACCGTCCGCAGCAGTGCAAGCGACATCGACAACTACAGCAGCTACTAACTATAAAAAACCTATCATCCTTGCAGGCGGAATAATCGCGATTTTGGCAGCAGTCGGAATTGGCGGTATACAATACGTTAAGGCTAACACGAATGACTATTATCACTTATATATGAACGGCACCGAAGTAGGAACGGTCGGCAGCCCGCTGGAGGTTGGAGCGCTGCTTGAGCAGAAGACATCCGAAGCACAGCAGGAAACGCCAGATATTCCAATTATGGTGGAATCAGGTCAACTTACATATACGAGTACAAGTGCTTACAAAGGCAGCCCGGATACGCAGCAGACGCTTGCGAAGCTGGAAGGTCTGCTTACAACCCACGCAGTTGGCGTAGAGGTGAAGGTAAATGGCAAAGTAATCGGTATTGTGAAGAGCCAAGCAGCAGCAGACGCCGTACTCGCACGGGTGCAGAGCAAGTATGCACCGGAGGAGAAGACGGAGAAGGATTCAACGAAGGTTCGCGCACTCGCTTTTTCACCAGAGGAAGAAAAGGCGGACGAGAATACACCTAAGGCAGGCAAGGAACTGACGGATGTTGCTTTCGTAGAGAAGGTGGAGACGGATGCGGTATCGACTTCGCCTAGCGACATCGTTTCAGACAATGATATGTACAAGCTGCTCGTAGAGGGCACGATTAAGCCAACGAAATATACGGTACAGCAAGGCGATTGCGTCGGTTGTATCGCTCAGAAATTTGATATTTCACCGCAAGTGATTTATAAGAATAACAAAGGTATTGAAGATGATATGATCAAGGTTGGAGATGTACTTGATCTTACCGTTCGCCAGCCGGAGCTGTCGGTCCGGACAACCGAGAATTTGACGGAAATCGTGACGATCGACCCGCCAACTGAGGTTCAGAAAAACGATGATATGCGTGTTGGAGAATCCAAGCTGATTAGTGCAGGCGTCAGCGGCTCCAAGAGCCTGACCTACAAAATCGTGAAAGAGAATGGTTACCTAATCAGCGAAGAGCTGGTAGACCAGCAGGTCATTAAGGAAGCTGTTCCAACGGTCATGATGAAGGGCACGAAGGTCATTTTGGGCGAAGGAACGGGATTATTCTCTGCTCCCGTATCGGGCTATTCGGTGTCCAGTACGTTCGGAACGCGTTGGGGCCGATTGCATAAAGGGATTGACATGACGGGCGGCAAAACGATTACAGCAGCCGACAATGGCGTTGTTATTTTTGCAGGCACGAAGAACGGCTACGGCAATGTAGTCATCATTGATCATAAGAATGGATATGAAACGCTGTACGGGCATCTTGACTCGATTAGCGTCAGCGTAGGCGATATATTAGAAAAAGGCGATACACTGGGTATTATGGGCAACACGGGACGTTCTTACGGTGTCCACCTTCATTTTGAAATTCATAAAGACGGAGAGCTTCAAAACCCGTTGAAATATTTATAATCGGACTTATACCATCAGGGGGAGTGCAGCCGAAGCGAAAGCTTGCGGCGGCGCTCCCTTTATTATTTTAAAAATATAAGCATTTATAAGTTTCACATCTATAAATTGGCTTATATTTCTCGGACTGAAACGCGCCGCGCCGCCAAAGGACGGCGATAGCCGTTTCACCTTGGCCCAGTCGCATGAAGGAACTTTAATTGGGAACTAGGTATGGCAGTATGGTAAGATAGTATTGCTATGTGTATAAAGTTATACCCTAAAGTATGGGAAGATTAAACAGATAAGAATTAGGAAGCGACAGGCGGTGTGACGATGCACGGTAAAATTTTAGTGGTCGACGACGAACAGCCGATTGCAGATATATTGAAGTTCAACTTGGAGAAAGAAGGCTACGAGGTCATTTGTGCTTTTGACGGCGGACAGGCTGTGGAGCTTGCTTTCGCAGAGAAGCCGGATTTAATGCTGCTTGACTTGATGCTTCCGGTGAAGGATGGCATGGATGTGTGCCGCGAGGTTCGCGCAAAGCTGCATATGCCGATCATTATGCTGACGGCGAAGGATACGGAAATCGATAAGGTGCTGGGCCTAGAGCTTGGCGCAGATGATTATGTGACGAAGCCGTTCAGCACCCGCGAGCTGCTGGCAAGGGTGAAGGCCCATCTAAGAAGGCAGCAGAAGTCGGCTGAGGTTACGGTAAGTGCTGCAGGCGTGCACGGTTCGGATGGCGGACAGGACGCGCAGCAGGAGAAGCAGGGTCTGCGTCTGTTTAATTTGTTCATTGATACCGACATGTATGTCGTCTACAAGGACAATCAGCCGCTTGATTTGACGCACCGGGAATACGAGCTTGTGTATTATATGGCGCGCAACAGCGGCAAGGTCATGACGCGTGAGCATTTGCTGCAGGCGGTATGGGGCTTTGAGTATTTTGGCGATGTGCGAACGGTGGATGTGACGATCCGCAGGCTGCGCGAGAAGATCGAGGATGATCCGAGCAGGCCGGAGTTCATTATGACACGGCGCGGGCTTGGCTATATGATGCGAAGCACGAAGCCAGGAGGTTACGGTTACGTATGATGGGGCGGCGATTTTTTCGCACGATCCAAGTGAAGCTGGTCATTATTTATTTGCTGCTGATTTTGGTAGCGATGCAGTTAATTGGCGTTTATTTCATCAGCACGGTTAAGACGTCGCTGACGGACAGCTTCACGAACAACCTCAAGGAGCAGGCCGATATATTGTCCAAGCTGGCGGCGCGCCACTTATCGATCAAGCCCGGCGGGGATTTGGATACGAATGTGGAAAGCGCGGAAGGGCTCAGTCTCGTCGTTCGCAACTTGTTCAGCATTAGCGGCACAGAGGTGCAGGTGCTCGACGCGAACGGCAAAATCGTTGCGACGTCCGTTCAGGTGCCGGAATCCTATGTAGGCAAGAAAAACCCGTCGCTCGCCGTGAGCCGGGCGCTGGTGGGCATTCCAGAGAACGAGGAAGAGATCATTGACGAAAATAATGTCCGGAAAAAGATCATTGCGCTGCCGGTAACGGACAACGACAATGACAATGTGCTCGGCGCGGTCTACATGGTCGCGTCGATGGACAGCCTGTATGACACGGTGAACCGGGTCAATCAGATTTTTTTCTCAGGAACGCTTATTGCTTTGGGGCTGACGGGGGTGCTGGGCATTTTGCTTGCCCACACGATCACGAGCCCGATTCAAGGACTGACCCGGCAGGCGGCAGCGGTCGCTGAAGGCAAGTTCGATTTCAAGGTTCCGGTGCTTGGTGATGATGAAATTGGGCGGCTCAGCATGGCGTTTAACGATATGACGATCCGGCTGAAGGAGGCGCTATCGGTCAATGAGGAGGAGAATGAGAAGCTGAATTCCATTCTCTCGAATATGAGCGATGGCGTAATTGCAGCGGATGAGCATGGGAAGGTCATCGTCTGGAATCGGCGGTCGCTGGAAATGCTTGATCGCAAAAGCTGCGAAAATTGCAGCCTGACCGAGCTGCTTGCGCTGCCTCAGCAGCGGCTGGACGAGCTGCGGCAGGGCAAGGAGCAGACGCTCATTCTGGACCGGGGCGAGGAAGCGGAAATGGATGAGGCGGAAGGGATTATGCGCGTCACCTTTACGCCCATTCATCGCCGGGATAAAGGGACGACCGGCACTATTGTCGTCCTGCAGGATGTCACCGAGCAGGAGAAGCTGGAGCAGTCGCGCCGGCAGTTCGTTGCGAATGTCTCCCATGAGCTGCGGACGCCGCTGACGACGATCAAGAGCTATGCAGAGGCGCTGAATGACGGAGCGCTGGCAGAGCGGGAGCTGTCGGAGCGATTCGTTGGCGTCATCAGCAATGAGACGGAGCGGATGATTCGTCTCGTAACCGATCTGCTGCATTTATCGCGGCTGGATTCCAATCAGGCGCCTATGCGGCGCAGGCAGACAAATATCCACGATATGCTCGACGAGGTGGCAGACCGGTTCTCGTTCCAGCTGCGCCAGAAGTCGATTCGGGCTTCTATCCAGGTCGATAGCGAGCTGACGGAGGCTTGGCTGGACCGGGATCAAATTGATCAGGTGCTGGACAATCTTTTTTCCAATGCGATTAAATATACGCTGGACGGCGGCAAAATTCAGCTGAGCGCCCGCAAGCAGGAGCAATCGCTAATAGCAATCAGCGTCAAGGATACGGGGATTGGCATTCCGAAGCGGGATTTGCAAAAAATCTTTGACCGCTTCTACCGCGTAGACAAAGCGCGTTCGCGCAATATGGGCGGAACGGGGCTCGGCTTGTCCATTGCCCGGGAAATCGTCAAAGCGCATGGCGGCACGATTTCGCTTGATTCGGAGCTGAATGTCGGGACGACGGTTACGTTCACGCTGCCGATGCTGGAAGAGGACGGTGAGCGGAGCTAATGGAACGGGCGAAAACGATGATATTAATTTTTTTGGTCGCCTTTAGCCTCATGCAGAGCTATTTTCTCGCTTATAGTATGCCAGGACTTGGCGCTACGGTACGCACAGAGCAGGACTACATCAATGCGGAGCCGCTTGGCGAGGAGACGACGGTGGAAAACGTTATTTTTCCCGATGAGCTGATTATCCACTTCGGCGGGGACAAGCACACGGTGCTGTATCCAGGCATGACCTTCTATAACATGATTCTCAAGGATCGCATACAGGGCCGCGAGTTTAAAGGGTTTCAGCGGAGCCCGATTGATGTAATGGATTGGGAGCAGGTGCGGAAAAAGGATGCCGGCGTTGAGCTGCGCTTCCAGAATGGCGTGCCTGTTGATCTGCTGCGCAAGCTGCTTAAGGTGCAGGGCGACATTATGTTTCTAAATGAGACGATTGACCGCATCTGGATTTTCAAAACGAGCAATACGGAAGAGGTGCGGACCTTCTTCTTTAGCGAGGGTGGCGATATCGTCTATGAATCGGTTCAGGCCGATTTGACGGTTCGCGATGTGCAGGATTACGTCGGCTTCGGGGAATATCAGACGAATTACCAGTATGCGGACGGCGATCTGTATATCCCGGATAAGCCGCTGCAGTCGGTGGAAATGGTTTATCCGTATACGGTTTATTCTGCGGATGTGGTGCAGCGCAATCTGTTCTTCGATCCAGGAACGACGAAGGCGCTCAAGGATCGAAGCGGCGCACAAATCTATACCGATGGCAAACGCGGGCTTCAAGTGGAGCAAAGCGGCAACTGGATGATTTATACCGATCCGGCAGCGTCGAAGAGCGCGGATAATATATTGAGCGATAATATGTACGCCGCAGTGGAGTTTGTGAATCAGCATGGCGGCTGGGATGGCACGCATCGCTTCGTTAATCCTGTACTGGATACGGACAGCAAGCTGGGCAGAACGGTGCTGTTCCAGCAGTATTTGGAGCAATATCCGGTGTTGGAGGCGGCAGGCTTTCAGTACGGCTGGATTCGGCTGATTTTGCAGCAGGGCGTGGTGACCGAGTATAACCGTTCGCTGATTACGCTTGGCGATCAGGCAGAATCGAGGGAGCCGCGTTATTTGCCGGGTGGCGATGATCTGCGCAATGCGTTGGAGCGTTATGCAAGGCTATCGGAGGTCGTTAGTATGTTCCCAGCACTGCAGGCGGTGCCGAAGGAAGGCAGCAAGCTGGATTTTGTCCCCGTATGGGGCGTGAAGCTTGCGGATGGGACGCAGGAAGTGCTAATGGAGGCTTATCCAACGGGCTACATTCCGCTGGAAGCAACGAATGGTGCTGAAGGAACGGCTGGAGCGGCGAAGTAGGAGGTGAGAGGCGTTTGGATTGGAGCAGAGCGAAAAGTGTGTTGATCGGCAGCTTCCTGCTGCTTAATATTTTGCTTGGCTATCAGGTATGGCTAGAGGTGCGGGAACAGTTGGACATCAACAATCACTCCGCGGAGCTTCCGCCGGACACCGCCCTGGTCATGAAGCAGAAGCGCATCGAGCTGAACGCCAACTTGCCGCTTGAAACGCCAAGCATGCGTGATTTAACGTACCAGCTCCAGTCGCAAAGTCTGGAGGAGCAGGAAGTTGTGAAGCTGGAGACGCCAGTGGATAGACGAATTGTATTCTCGCAAGCGGATTTGCTGACCGCATTAGGCGATCAAATTCCGGACATTGAACAGTATGCTTTCGATCCATTGGGCAGCAAGGCAGGTGTATTCGTCTTGTACCGGATGGTCGAAAACCGGCCGTTGTTCGAGGTCAAGCTGGAGCTGTATTACAGCAATCAGAAAATTACAGGTTTTAAGCAGTCGCGCATTGAGGTGCTGGAGAGCAATGATGCGAAGCAGCAGACGGTGCTGCCTGCAGCGAAAGCGGTAGCGCCGTTCATTGAGCGGAATTTGCCGGATGGCTCGGTCATTACCGATATCCAGCTTGGCTATCATGGACAGACGTTTGATACGGAGATGCAGGTATCCGCGCCCTATTGGCGTGTGCTGGTGGAGGATGCGGACCGCCCTTATTATATCCATGCGGTAAGCGGTGAGGTTGCCCAGGATAAGGAGCAGTAGGTGAAGGCGCAGAGTTATTCAGCGACAGGCTCAAGTGGGAGAAAGGATAGGACGAGGCGGAAATGGGACTATGGTTTACAGTACTGGCAAGCGGTTCAACGGGGAATGGCACAATTATTAATAATGGCGACAAGATGGTACTCGTCGATGCGGGGCTTAGCGCCAAAAAAATGGAGGAGCTCATGAAGGAGCGCGGAGTGTTCGGCCATCAGCTGGACGCGCTGTTCGTCACGCATGAGCACTCCGATCATATTAAAGGGCTCGGCGCGTTTGCGCGCAAGCACGAGCTGCCTATTTATGCGAATGAAGCGACTTGGGGCGCAATGGAGCGGCATGTCGGCAAAATCGATGCCGATAAGCGCATTGTAATCGAGACGGGAGATACGCTTAACTTTGGATCGCTGCAAATACAGTCTTTTCCGATTTCGCATGATGCTGCGGAGCCGGTGGGCTATACCTTCGTCGATCAGGGCGTTAAGCTGAGTTTGGCGACCGACCTTGGTTATATGAGCGATAAGGTGAAGCAGGCGATCATTGATTCGGATGTGCTGGTGCTGGAATCCAATCATGATACGGAGATGCTTCGGATGGGGCGTTATCCATGGAATACGAAACGGCGCATCTTAAGCGACGTCGGACATTTATCCAATGTAGCGGCTGGGGAAGCGCTCTGCGAGCTGCTGACTGACCGGACAAAACGGGTGTATTTGGCCCATCTTAGCCTTGATCATAATTTAATGGACTTAGCGATGCTAACCGTTAATAACATATTAGAAGACAACGGGATTTTCTTCAAAAAAGAGGACTTCCCCCTGCGGCACACGTATCACGACAAGCCTACTGAATGGGACGAAGTGAAGAAGAAATAAGCTTGTGCAGCTGTTCATCCATTTGCCCGTCAAGCTGGCTAGTCTTGGCTTGTAATTCCTCTACTGTAACAATGCCTTTCTCTAGCAGAAGCTCTAGCAATGCGCTTAAGGTCAGAACGGTGCGATAGTGCTCCTCTTTCAGATCTGCGAGCATCGCGCCGAGCTGCACATGCTCCCAAGCGGATGGGATGGAAGTAGGTTTTTTCATTAAAAATCAAGCTCCTTTGGCAATGAAGTGGAAAGCAAATCATCTTTTAACAAAAAATTTTTCTAGCTGCGGATTGTAATCTATTATTATTGTAGTCCAATCTTCCGAAATTATTCCTAGCAGCATTTATTTCGATCGAGAGATATACCAAATAGTCTTGATGTCGGCCGGACATCGAGAGGAGAGATAGATATGGGATTATTCGATGACGATTTCTATTCGACGAAAGTATCCAGACGCACACGCGCCTTCAGCAAGGAGCGGCGCATCTTGTCAAGCAAGCAGACGAGGCGGAATTGGTCCAGTGTGCGCATTGCCTTTATCTCTTCATCTACAAGCGCAATAGCGGCTGTGCTGCTGTTCGGGCTGTTCTTTAATGGCGGGGTTGGCGGCAGCGCCAAAGTGCAGGCGGTTTCTACGGCGAAGATGTCCGATGACAGCGAATCGCTGGAAATGAAGACGATTCAAGCTTCAGCGAAGGTCAGGCCAGCTGTCGTTAGCGTTATTAATGAGCAGCGGCAGGCTTTCAGCATGGGCGTTCCGAATGATGAAGGCGATGGCAGCAAGAGTGAAAGCAAAGACAGTATAGAGAAGAACAGCTTGCAGCAGGCCGGCGTTGGTTCAGGATTTATTTTCAAAAAAGAAAATGGCAAAGCCTATATAATGACAAACTACCATGTCACCGTCGATGCGGATGCGCTTAAAGTGACGCTCATTAGCGGCGAAGAGCGTGCGGCGAAAATGATTGGCGAAGATCAAATTTCTGATCTGGCTGTATTGGAAATCGACGACAAGGGCATTGATACCGTTGCGGAAATTGGCGATTCCTCTGCCTTGCAGCCGGCTGAATTCGTCATTGCCATCGGCAATCCGCTCGGGTTGGGCGATTCCTTATCCATGGGTATCGTGAGCAAAACACGTCAAATCGTTCCTGTATCGTTGAACCAGGATGGCAACTATGATTGGGAGCAAGAGGTTATTCAAGTGGATGCGTCCATCAACCAAGGCAACAGCGGCGGACCGCTCATTAATTTGAACGGCCAGGTTGTCGGCATCAATAGTATGAAAATCGCAGATATCGGCGTGGAAGGCCTCGGCTTCGCCATTCCGACGAATAATGCGATGCCAATCGTAAACGATTTGCTGGAAAAAGGCTATGTGCCGCGTCCGTATTTGGGCGTGTACACGATGGACCTGGCGCAATATTTTGCGCAGCAGGGCGGCAGCGCTGGCGGGAAAGCCGGCAGTTCGACAGATGGCAGCGACGATGAGGCTGAAGGCGCGGCGCAGCTTATTTTGCCGGAGGATGTCCGTGCGGGCGTCATTGTGCTGGAGGCGGTCGGTCCAGCGAAGGAGGCTGGTCTCCTCTTCAACGATGTGATCGTCAAGCTCGATAAGCAAGCGGTTGGCAGCACGATGGAGCTGCGGAAGTACCTGTACTCCAAGAAGCATATCGGCGACAAGGTAGAAGTGACCTTCTACCGGGACGGCAAGCTGACGACGGCG
The DNA here is from genome assembly GCF_001422685.1 of Paenibacillus sp. Leaf72. Taxonomy (NCBI): domain Bacteria; kingdom Bacillati; phylum Bacillota; class Bacilli; order Caryophanales; family Paenibacillaceae; genus Paenibacillus; species Paenibacillus sp. Leaf72. The sequence goes on from NZ_LMLV01000012.1 coordinate 66,599, forward strand.
CAACTTTCGTTAACCGATAAGGTGGAAGAATAAAATATCGTCATCCTATTAGGGAGAGCGGTCGTGGACAGGAGGAAGCCTGTTGCGGCGGCTCTTTTTTTCTTTAAAATATAGGAAAGTATATGATGTTTCCATCCTTTCTCTATATTTCTTGGAATGAAACGCGCCGCCAGAGGACGGCGCGTTTCACCTTGACGTATAGGAAAGTATATGAATTTTCTCATGCTTTCTCTATACGTTTCGCCAAAACGATGGCGTCTAATAGTAAGGACGCCGCCAGGCGTTTCTCTTAGGACGGAAAGGTGCGGGCTTCACAATATGCAGGTTGTTTGTTATGCTAACGGAAGGCAAAGGGACAACACCCTGATTAAATCAAGCAGAAGAGGAAGCGAACCAACTATGTATTGTGTATGCAAAAAACACGTGGAGCTAGCGATCGATAAGTTCGTTGATGAGTATGAGGACGCGCCGGATATCGTGGATTTGAAGGAAACGGAATTTGCAGACTGGGACCCGCCGCGCAAATGCGATTTATGCGATGATGGGGCACTGTTTTTGGTCGTATAAGGGAAGAACCGATATAAGAATAGTGTTCATCTATCGCTGGGCGTATCTATATGCCCAGCGATTTTTTGCGGATTTTAAAATGTGTTCCTCTGCGTGTCAAGCTGTCGGTCAATATTAACATTGACATGAACCTGACAGCCCGATATATTGAAGTTAACTTGTTGCAGGGGCGAAAAAAACTTGAAATCTGCTTATGCGGTTTCGTTAGCAGCGCACTCTTTTTCAAAAGGGAGTGTGTTTTTATTTGTCCGAATATGACACTTAGGAGAATGAACGTGGACAATGGAAGTAAGCAGCAGTTTAGGCGGAAAATGCAGACGCGGCATATCGTTATGCTCTCGCTGGGCGGTGTTATTGGGACGGGCTTGTTCTTAAGCTCCGGTTATACGATTCAGCAGGCAGGCCCGTTTGGCGCGATTTTGTCCTATCTGGTTGGCGCTATTGCTGTGTATCTCGTGATGCTGTGCTTGGGCGAGCTGTCGGTACATATGCCCGAGACAGGCGCTTTTCACAGCTATGCGGCAAAATATCTCGGACCCGCTACCGGCTACACCGTCGCTTGGCTGTACTGGCTCACCTGGACGGTGGCGTTAGGCTCGGAATTTACGGCGGCTGGGCTGCTCATGCAGCGCTGGTTCCCTTCGGTTAATGTATGGATTTGGAGCGCGTTATTCGCTGCGTTAATCTTTGTCTTAAATGCACGATCGGTGCGGTTTTTCGCGGAATCGGAATTTTGGTTCTCGTCTGTAAAGGTTTTGACGATTGTGCTGTTTATAGTTATCGGAGCGGGAGCGATCTTCGGCATTGTCCCAATGGCGGATGCGGCTCCAGCGCCCTTGTTGACCAATATTACGAGCGCAGGCTGGTTCCCAAATGGAGCCTTTGCCATTTTATTGACGATGCTGGCGGTGAATTTCGCCTTCTCCGGCACGGAGTTGATCGGGATTGCAGCGGGAGAATCGGTGAATCCCGAGCGGACGATACCGAAAGCGATTCGCACGACGCTGTTCCGTCTCGTTATTTTTTTCATTGGAACGATTGTTGTGCTGTCGGCACTGCTGCCTATGTCGGAGGCGGGGGTAACGGAAAGTCCCTTCGTCACGGTAATGGAGCGGGTCGGCGTGCCGTATGCGGCGGATGTGATGAACTTTGTTATTTTGACAGCGATTTTGTCGGCGGCGAACTCGGGATTGTATGCGTCGTCACGGATGCTGTGGTCGCTAGCCGACAAGAAGACCATTTCGCCTTTGTTCGCCAAGCTGACGAAGCATGGTGTGCCGCTGAATGCTGTCATTCTTAGTATGATGGGCGGCGGACTTGCGCTGCTCTCCAGCATTGTCGCGCCGGATACGGTGTACATTGCTCTAGTTTCGATATCAGGGCTTGCCGTGGTCGTTGTGTGGATGAGCATTAGCGCTTCGCAGTTTATGTTCCGCAGGCAGTATGTTCGCGAGGGGAACTCGGTGGACAAGCTGGCTTATCGGACGCCTTGGTATCCTTTTGTGCCGATTGCTTCGTTCGTGCTGTGTCTTGCGTCCTGCATCGGTATTGCGTTCGATCCGACACAGCGGATTGCGCTGTATTGCGGGGTTCCGTTTATTGCGCTGTGCTACATTAGCTATTATTCGTTTTATCGTGTGAAGAAGTAGCGAGTTAGGCAGGGCGTGACGTGAAGTGACGGAAAATATAGAGCTGAAAGAGAACGAAAAAAAGAAAGAGAACGAAAAAGAAAAAGAAAAAGAAAAAGAGAACGGAAAAGGGAGGAGAAGTGTTATGGAAAAGTTTAATGGTGCTACGCACAATGTAATAGAGGATATTTTGCAGAAGCATGAGATTATGGTGCTGGATGGCGCAATGGCAACGGAGCTGGAGCGTCATGGCTGCGATCTGAATGATTCGCTTTGGTCCGCGCGAGTGCTGCTGTCACAGCCTGAGCTGATCTATCAGGTGCATCTGGATTATTACCGCGCAGGAGCGGATTGCGCGACGACGTCGAGCTATCAGGCGACAGTGGATGGTTTTCGCAAGCGAGGGCTTAGTGAAGAGGAAGCTTTGAAGCTGATTAAAAGCACGGTCGAGCTGGCGCGGAAAGCGCGTGATGATTATTGGGAGCAAGAGGGTACAGGTGCTGCTCAGGAGGGTAATGGTGATTTGGCTTCTGCGCGGGGCGCTAATTCCGCTAACAGGCCGAAACCGCTTGTTGCTGCATCCATCGGGCCATATGGCGCTTATCTGGCGGATGGTTCGGAGTATGTCGGCAACTACGGCGTGTCGGATGAGGTACTGACGGAGTTCCACCGTACAAGAATGGCGGCGGTTATTGAGGCTGGCGCGGATCTATTGGCGTTCGAGACGGTTCCTTCTCTACAGGAAGCCAGAGTGCTGGATGCCTTGCTGAAGGAATTTCCGGGCGTGTATGCGTGGTTGTCGTTCTCATTGAAAAATGAAACGGCGATCAGCGAAGGTACTCCGCTGGCGGAATGCGCGGCTGCCTTCGCGCAAAGCGAGCAGATTGCCGCGATCGGCATGAACTGCGCCCCCGGCGCTGTCGTGACGGAGGCGATTAAGGTGCTTCGCGCTCACTCGCAGAAGCCGATTATTGTTTATCCGAATTCCGGGGAAAGCTATAATCCGGAGACAAAGACGTGGCATGGCGAGGGCAGCTGCCCGAGCTTCCTGAAGGAAGCGGAGGGCTGGTACGAAGCCGGCGCCCGTATTATTGGAGGCTGCTGCCGGACTTCGCCGCAGCAGATTGAAGCGATCGCTAGGAAATGGCGAGCTTGAGATGCTGTGCAAGAGCCTGATGGATATTAGTGAGTAGTAGAGCCTAATGGACATGCGAGGATAATGTTTAGGTTTTTGAATCACAAGGCCAGCCAGAGAGCTCTCTGGTTGGCCTTTTTTTCTAGGCCTAATAATGTGTTGTTGCTGCGGACGAATGGTATGATTGGTACTAATAGGACAGGCCGATATATAGGCTGCGAATAAAGGAGACGTTGTCAGTGCAAATACAGATTATTTCAGTGGGCAAGCTGAAGGAGAAATATTTAACGCAAGGGATCGCGGAATACGCTAAGCGCTTGGCTCCGTATGCAAAGCTAACGCTAGTCGAGGTAGCGGATGAGAAGGCGCCGGAGCAGCTTAGTGCGAGTGAAGAGCAGCAGGTAAAGGCGAAGGAGGGCGAGCGGATACTGAGCCATATCAAGCAGGATACGTACGTTGTCGCAATGGCAATTGAAGGCGAGATGTGGACGTCGGAGCAATTGGCGAAGCATGTCGAGGAGCTTGGTACGTATGGGAAGAGCCAGATCGCTTTTGTCATTGGCGGGAGCTTGGGACTCGCTGATGAAGTGCTGCGCCGCGCTAATATGAAGCTTTCTTTTGGGCGGATTACCTATCCGCATCAGCTGCTCCGTCTTGTGCTGACGGAGCAGGTTTATCGGGTGTTTAAAATTATGCGGGGTGAACCGTATCATAAGTAGGGGCAAGTTTTTTTGAAAAATCGCGCTGAGGGCTTGGAACGGAGCCTTGAAGGACATGGGTTGAAGAGCGGTCACGCGCAGCAGCGAAGATGGAGCAAACGGACTTTTGCGAGCTTTTTGGAGTTGCAAATTACAAAATAATGGAGGGTTATAAATGAAGTACTTTTACGGAGTATTATCTTTTTTGGGACTCGTCTTGCCCTATTCGCAATTCATCCCTTGGGTCGTGCGCAACGGCCTCGATTTGTCTCTCCTATTTGAAGCCATAACCAGTACGCGTATCGGAGCTTTTGCATGGATGGATGTTTTAGTTACCGCGATCGTGCTTATGGGATTTATTCTGTTAGAAGGCACCAGAAAGAAAATGAAATATTTATGGTTGCCGATTGCAGGTACGCTACTGGTAGGTCCTTCACTGGGTCTTCCCTTGTTTTTGTTTCTTCGACAATTACACTTGGAGAAAAACATTCTAAAATAGCATCAAAGATGGGAACGGAAACATGGTTAAACGAATCAGTTTAAAATGTTCGGCATTTCTTGAACGTCATGATGCCATCGACGCAGCAAAGAATGTTATCTAGGATACAGGGGCATAGATCGTAAACTTCAAAACGTTCGCCAAACACATGACCACCTTTCATTTCATTATTGAAACAGATAGCGTGGGTCGTTTGCTTGCTCAGATTGAGGCATCTTCCCTTACTCTATTTTCAGAGTCATCAACAGAATTAAAGCTGCGTTTAGAAGAGTGGGAAACGAAACGTCCGACAATAGAACTTAATGGTTCTTTAGTAGTGTACATCGTAAACGATGGGCCTGATGTTGAAGTTGACGTACCAGCGGTACCAGGCTAAAGGCTTCCTGCAAATGAATTGAAGGGTTGTCCACTATAATCTGTTTTAGTATGAAAGCTTGCCGGTACAGACTGAGCGGAGAACCGTGCCATAAGTGACGGCGAAAAGTTGAGTTGAGGATTGAAGCTACGATGCTAAATCTATGAAGAAGCGCGTAAAGACCCAACTCATGTGGAATCGGTCATATAGGCCGAGACGAGACCTTGATCAGGAATAGTTCTCCATCATTTGATATAAATAATTTCGAAAGTCTTCAACATAGGTTTTGGGCTCTACAACTTTTAGATGAGTGCCGAAGCTTGCTAATAATTGAAATCCCGTACGATTTTGAGGGACATAAAGGGTTGCTAATAAAAATCCAGAACTATGGTCTTCAATACTTCTTCGACCATACCTTTCGATGATTTGATCTTTTATGCTGGGCGATATCCGTGCCTTAATCGTGACGAATTGCGGTACATAACTTGCTTCGTGTCTTTGCTCGGACCAATCGTCTCTAGGATGAAACGCGCGTTCATCCATAGTAATAGGATCGATTCGAGATAACTTGAATGTTCGATATCCCTGTCGATGTAAACAGAATCCTTTCAAGTACCAACTCGATTCGCTAAAATGCAGTTCATAGGGCTCGACCATTCTGTTCGTTGCAGCCCCATCTTTATCTGTATAATCAAATGAAACCAGCCTTCTCTTTAAAATGGATTCTTGACATGTCTTTAAGGTTTCAAGAATCTCGGACCGACCCTCCCAATCATAAAACGACAGTTGAATGGTACGATTCAGAGACAATGGACTAACCATTGCCTCTATTTTTTTAATCGTTCTTTCAACTTCTTCAGTAAGGAGAATTTGTTCCAATCCGCCGAGTGCAGTTAATATATTCTGTAAATCGGAGCTGCTTAAAAGGCGTTTATCAACCTTGTATTCATCCATTATGCCGTAGCCGCCTTTGACCCCAATGACGGAGTAGATCGGGATGTTCGATAAGCTCAATGTTTCCATATCGCGAAGGATCGTTCTTTTGGATACATTGAATAGTTGTGAGAATTCCTTTGTAGAAACAACCTCTTTTTTCAGCAATATCATAATAATCGAAATGAGTCTCTCCACTTTATCCATAATTGCCCTCTTTTTTTCTACATAATTTCAGAACGGTGCCACCTAGATGTCACCTTTTGTCCATTATACTACATGTATCACAAGAAGGAGGTTTTGATTAATGTTTAATCCAACCGATTTTCCCAATCCCACCCTTATTTTAGTCAACGGTGTGGAACTCGAAGTTTTTGAAGCAGGCCGACAAAATGCCGGAAAACCCATAGTCCTATGTCACGGCTGGCCAGAGCATGCCTTTTCTTGGCGTCATCAGATGGTCGCTCTTGCCGCAGCGGGCTACCATGTCATCGTCCCAAACCAGCGGGGTTACGGCAATTCATCCCGTCCGACCGAAGTAACAGACTATGATATTGAACACTTGTCGGGCGATCTCGTCGCACTACTCGATCACTACGGTTACGAAGACGCCACCTTTGTCGGTCATGATTGGGGTGCAATGGTCGCTTGGGGACTGACCTTATTGCATCCAAACCGTGTAAGCAAAGTGATAAATCTGAGCTTGCCTTACCAAGAGCGCGGAGAAAAACCCTGGATCGAGTTCATGGAAGAAATACTTGGCGGCGACTTCTATTTCGTCCACTTCAATCGACAGCCAGGCGTCGCGGACGCCGTATTCGAAGACAATACGTTCCGGTTCCTTCGCAACCTGTACAGGAAGAACGAGCCCCCCACAGAGCCTCAGCCAGGTATGGCGTTGATCAAACTCGCCAGAGCAGAAACACCACTGGGTGAGCCCTTGATGAGCGACAGCGAACTGGCCGTTCTCGTCTCTGCTTTTGAAACATCAGGGTTCACGGGCAGCATAAATTGGTACAGGAACCTTGACCGCAACTGGCGCTTATTGGCGGAGGTGAACCCAATCATTCAACAGCCGACTCTCATGATCTACGGCGACCGGGATGCGGTTCAAAAGTCAGAAAACTTGACAAAGTTCGTGCTCAATGCGGAAGTGGTCAATCTGGATTGCGGTCATTGGATCCAGCAAGAAAAGCCGGAAGAAACAAACCAAGCGATTTTGAGATGGCTGAAACAGCAGGATGCCAAGGTAAATAAGTGCATTTCGTCATAATTCACTTCAATTTATTTAATATCCCTTGGTAAGGAATTCGGTGAGTTATTGAGTTCAAGTGTTTGATGTTCATTAGATGTACTAGAAGGGCTATCCCCACAAGGGATGGCCTAAAAAACTTGCCGTTACAGACAGCGCGGAGAACCATACCATAAGTGACGGCGATTTGAACTATTTTACGATACAAACAGGGCGTTTGCCGCTACTAGGTCAAGTATCCCTACATAAGCTGATGAGAAAGGCTAATGCCATGAACAGGGATGGTGTAAAGTGGATGACACAAAATCGGAAAAAGAGAGGTACACGATTAACAGGGCGGCTCGTATTTCCGGGCAATCCGTCATATAATGCCGCCAGAATGGAGTTCAATAGGCGATTTTCCAAATTTCCAAAGGTCATTGTTTTTTGCAGACGAACTCAGGATGTGATCAACGCAGTAAAATGGGCTCGTGAGCATGGTGTACGGCTGCGAGTGCGCAGCGGGCGGCACAGCTATGAAGGTTTTTCGGCTGTAAATGGCGGTATTATTATCGATGTAAGCGAGATGAATAAGGTTAAGGTTGATCGAAAAAATAGGGTGGCCGTTGTACAGACGGGAAATCCACTTGCCCGAGTGTACAAAAAGCTGTGGAATAAGCGTGTGGCACTTCCGGCTGGGACAGCGCCCGACGTAGGCGTAGCCGGGCTTACCCTGGGAGGCGGTATTGGACTTCTGTCCCGCAAATATGGACTTACGTGCGATAACTTGAAACAAGTGAAGATGGTCGTAGCTTCGGGGCGGTATGGAGCAAAGACGATTGTGGCAAACAAGAGGAAACATTCCGATCTATTGTGGGCATCACGAGGCGGCGGGGGAGGAAACTTTGGCGTTGCTACAGCCTATACTTTTCGGGTTAGACCCATTTCAACGGTTTCTATATACAGCGTCACTTGGAAATGGGGCGATTTGGAGAAGGTGCTGCCGGTTTGGCAGCGCTGGGCCCCGTCTGTCACGAACCGCTTAACCTCAACCATTGAGGTGGCTGCCAAGAAGGTGGGAACGATTGAATCTGCCGGGCAATTGCTTGGCGGTGCAGAGGAGCTGCGTCGATTGATTAGACCGCTCTTACGAGCAGGCACTCCGGTAAAGGTACTGGTGAAGACAGTGCCTTTTATTGAAGCAACCAAATTTTTTGCCGAATCGGACCTAAATTTGGAGCCGAAATTTAAAATAAGCGGGGCTTATGGGCTTCAACCTTTGCCTCGTGAAGGAGTACGAATTATACGTGATTTTTTATCCAAAGCACCCAACAGGCATTCTACCGTGTGGAGTCAAAGCTTAGGTGGTGCAGGAAGCGCGGTGAGTCGGGTATCGCCTACTGCAACGGCCTATCCTCATCGGAAAGCTGAGACCATCTACGAACTGTCAGCACGCTGGAGGAACAACGGGGAGCAGAAGCGGAATATTCAGTGGGTGAAAAGGTTCCGCAGAGCGTTACGTCCTTTTGTAAAGGGGGATTATGTGAACTTTCCCGATTTGCAGATTAAGAACTGGCCCAAGGCGTATTATGGCGTGAACTTTTGCAGATTGAAGCAGGTGAAACGAAAGTACGATCCTCATAATGTGTTTCGTTTTGCTCAGAGTATTCCAGTGGGTAAACGGACCAGAAAATGATATACTCGCACCAGAATTAATTGAAGCAAAGGAGCTGTCGGCGGCAGCTCCTTTCGCATTTTTAGCCAATTGCCCCATTAAGCTGAACCGTATCATAAATAAGGGCAAGCTCTTTTTGTAGCGGAGCGACGCAGGGAAGCACTTCCGCGCGATGCAAAATGACAATGTCCGGCCCTGTTTTAATGATTCTCAATCTATATACCTCCTGAAAAGGGGGCTTGGCTCTAGTTCACGATTATGATATATGTACCAAAAACTGCTTGAATCGGTTTCAAGCTAAAGGGTAGATCATTGCAACATTCCACCTGTTTAAGAAGTCAATAAGGATGTATAAAAAACATCATGAGAGCAGGTGAGAAAATTGAAACTTCGTTTACTCACGTTAATATTTTTTTTCACTACCGTATTTTTTGTTTCAACTGGACAAGAGGCTAAAGCTTTGTCCTGTGCTGAAGTGGGAAGTCCCAAAGAAGCATTAGAGATATATAGTGGAGCCGTTTACGGTGAAGTTAAGCAAATAAAGGTTGACTTGAAGCAAGAGGGGTTTACGGGGACAAAAGAAAAAATTAGATATCTTATAGTAGAAGTTGAACGAAGTTGGAATATTGAAGTTGACTCTCAAATCATTGTCGCAACTGACTACAATTGGGGTTTTGAATTCAGGGAAGGCAAAAAATACTTAATATACGTTAGCGAAGTGGATGGCGAATTAAGCAGTAGTCCGTGCAGTTCGACAATCGAAATGAATAACCTGAGCCAAGCAACTGAACTATTCGGTGAAGGAGTTCAACCAAAACAACAAGTAAACTTAGAACACAAGATGTGGTTTATGTTTGAACAAGATATCGATTTGTATATCGTAGTTGCAATAGCAATAATACTTGCGGTGATTGTAGTCTTTTTCGTAAGGGCAAGAAAGAAAAAGTTCTAAGTGTAATCTTGTTGCGTATGGGTACGATATTTGAATAAAGCGAGAAAAAGAAAGGGCCATCCCTCAGAGGATGGTCCTAAATCTTGCTGTTACAGATAGCGCGGAGAGCCATATTACAAGTAACGGCGAAAAATTAAGAATTAGCCCTGCAATTAAAGTGAAGCGAGAGAGATATGGAATAAATTATACCCTTCCAATGATGGCAGCTGTTCAGGATCACAAAATCAACCGTCCGACGGGGCGTACTTCCCCACGTCCGGCTCGAATGCCGCTCCGCTTGCCAGGTCCAGCTCCACGTGGGTAGTTCCGCGACCGTCGGTCAGCACGATCATTCGCGACCCGACGAGGGGAACGCGGTCGGCGCTGGTGCGCATGTGTGCTGAGACGACACGAGAAGCACCGTAAACGATATAATTTACCTCAACCGTGAACAACGGGAAATTAAAGAGCCAACTGTTAGTAAAATTGACGGCGGTCAACGTCCCGGTGCATGACGAACCCTCCACGCGGAGTCGCTCGATGTCCGCCTGACGCCGCCGGGCATGGGCGATAGAGCCGGGCAACCGCAGGAGCGTAATGGCGGCCCAGAGGGCGAAGCTAGCTCCGACGACTGCGCCGAGCTCTAGCGGGATCGTCGGCGATGTTGCTATGGCCTCGAGGTCAAAGGGGCGCGACAGGTCGCTTGTCAGCGTCCAGAACAGGAGGACTCCCGCGACTGCTGCGAGCCCTCCTGTTACCGATAGCGTCGCGAACAGGCCGGCCACCCTGGTCTGTCCGAACTGCTCAATCGATCGCGAGTACACTCCGCCGCTCGTACCTATCGCGACGAACAACAGCAAAACGGCGACGCCGACTGTGACCGGATGACCGAGGAGCATGCTGATTGCCGGTGTCGGCGCCATGCCGAGCAATGCACCGAACGGCACGGAGCCTGTCAGCGACCACAGTGCAGCAGCTGTAAGCAGCCACGGCATCAACGGAGCCGCGCGTCCGACGCGATGTCCCGGCCGGAGCATAGTCATCCGTCCGTTCTTATCCGTGGTGGAGAACAGCGGCAGCATCTCGATATGTGCATGCTGCCCGTGCTTATGCTGACCCTCCGCAGCATCCCTCATTGGCGTCGCCCTCCTGAGGAAGATACTCGCGCCCTGAGCGGCGGAGGGGGATTCCCCGTGACACGGCCGGGATGATCAACTATAAAATGGGGGAGCTTCTTCCCCTTTTCTTCCTCATTATTGAACGTTTTATTGTAGGTATAATGATATTCTAGGTGCCGTAATAGAAAGTTTAACTTCCTACTATCTTTGTACTCAGCCATACATACCTTCACCTCCAATATTTCTTATCTATATTTTACCACTATAAGGTTGCCCACTGTAAGTACCCCAAGTCGACATGCATTTCAAAAATGCCTAACCATACGATCGGTTAGGGTTATTCGATGTGAATAAAGAAAACAACACGTAGTGCGCTATGCACTCGTGTTGTTTCGTTGTTAGATGGAGGTATTATTATGGTTTTCAACTGTTCCCTAAAACATCCACCCTCTCCTGCAAAATCTCCAAAACCTCTTTCGGCACCTTCCTAACCTTGATGTCACCCCCTAGAAAAAGCAGCCAATTTGTTATTTCAGCCAATTCCTCCGCATGATGAACATTGATAAATGTTTTTAGAACAGCTGTAGTTTGATAAGGATTTGTGTATGAAATGGAAATATGTAAGGGATAGTATTTTTTGTACTGGGCAATCGCCTTTGGACCGAGTTCGAGGACCAGGTTGATGGCTTCTTCCTGCTTGCTTAGTTGTTCGACAATCATCTTCTTGCTTATTCTTTTTTTCTCAGGGTATGGTTTGACATCGGTGAGATTGTCGACAGGAATGATCCGCCTCTTTTCCTCATCTAAGTCAAAGCCTTCAATTTGCCATGAGCTTTTTTCACGATATAGATGCATGAGGTAAATGGGATAAGACTTTAGTTCTCTTCCTTCTTCGACGGAAACCACTAAATAGCTGTCAATAAGAAGAATTTGGATGAGTTGTTCTAAAGTAGGATGGGGCAGATCTGTCAGATCAAGCAGGTCGGGATTGTGGGGGTTGGTTCCTTCGAACAGCAAAATTTGATTTAACAGAACAAGATCATCCTGCTGGTTTTTCGGGATGAGGCCGAGTATTTTTTCCGCTAAAGATTGGCGACTCTTAAGATAGGGGAGTTGTTGGTTTCTTGTGGCCATAAAGGCAATAAAAAGAGCTTTAATTTCATTATCGGTAAAGCGGACAGTGGGTAGGACAGAGTTACTCATGACAAAATAACCCCCGTCCCTCCCGACTTCGGCGACAAGCGGCATTCCCATCGCCTCAATTTCTCTGACATCTCTAATCGCCGTCGAACGAGAGATGTTGAATTCTCGCATGATTTCAGAAATAGTAAAGTGGGCGCGGTTGTTGATGTACCGCATGATGATGTTAATCCGTTCAACTTTTTTCATGTGTCCCTCTAAACAGTATCATATTTTGACATGATTTATAGCTATTATAAACGTATCAAGTGAAAAAACAAATTATTTAGTTCATTCAAAAAAAGGAGTGTTGATCATGGCAGTGTATACCCTTGAGGAAAAAGAAAGCTTTATCGTTCTAGGTATTGGCACGGAGTTGAAGAGCGATTACACAGATTATGCCGGCATGAATAAGGAAAAGGAAAACTTTTGGCGGGCAGTGGAGCAGGATGGAAGGCTTAACGCTTTAAAGGCCATTGCCATGAATGACTACATTTTTGCCGTGAACGAAGCTGTAAATCACAAAATGATGTATTATGCTGGTGTCATGACAGAAGCATCGGTACCGGAAGAGCACAGAGTTATTCAATTCCCGAAGGGGCAATACCTCGTCGTTAAAGGCGAAGGAAATACGGCCGAAGAGATGAGCAATAAGCTTACAGGTATTGCCTTTGGTCAAGTCTTGCCAGAAGCCCAAATTTTTGCCTATGTTGGTGGACCCAATGCAACGGTTGAGATGGGGCAGCGAGACGGCCTCGTCTATGGTGAAATATGGATTCCTGTTGTTAGAAAATAAACGAATTCATTGGAGAGATGAGAATGTCCTATATCGTTGATTTTAAAAATGTGTCTACAGTTGGTTTAGAGTCTTCACCTGTAGCAGAAGCGCTAGCTGGTTTACGTGCTAATGAAGCCCGCTACTTTATGAACAAATACAAACATGAATTTACGATCGTACCCGCAAGCGAAAGTCAGGAAAACCTTGAGTATGTGAACCGCATTTTGAAAGAGCGTGATATTGCGTTTACGGCCAAACCTTTAGAAACGTCGCGTTTTCAAGTGGAAAATATCCAATTTACCTACGTCTTTTATGAGGATGGTCTTGGCATTAATGTCATGTATACGGTTGATGACCCTAAGAAGCGGGCCGTTGGTTTTAAGCTTGCTGAGGGGATGGAGGTACCAAAGGAGTTGGAAGGGAAGTTTAAGTTTGCTAGGCAGAAGTCTAAACTAGCTGGAACCATTCGGGGCTCGTTTTTTGTAATTAAAGGACAATATTAAAGTAAGTAAAAGCGTAAGCGGGCAGATTTGAGACTACTAAGCTTACTTGTTTTTGATATTGCAAGGGGCTCATTGCAGTAACTTCTTTAAAATGAGTGTGCAAGGAAGATGCGCTCATGCTAGCAGTTGTTGCTAGCTAGCTCATCAATACGCAGAGGCTTAGCGTAATCTCGGTTAATGAGAGTAATCACTTTAGCAATCCGTAGGGCATTACTGCCAATTACAGCGAACTGTAGGACGGAAGCCCTCTGTTCATCTTTTAAAATCGTCCGGTAATCGGCAAATGTACGGAGGCAACCATTTTATCCCGGTGCTTTCCGTACCAGCTTCCTAACCAAAGAATCATTGGTAATCTCTTCAAATCGAGCTCGGGATATTCGGCATCACGAATCCCTACCTGCACAAGAGCAGCCTGCTCGTCAAGATTCGGACCAGTGACAATTGACCGACGTATCTCCTCGCAGCATAGCCACAGACGAGTCCTGCGCCATTACCGGCAGGCTCGTTTTGCTTTTTACAGTACCGTTTACGAACACCCTCTAATGGAATAAAATTTCTAGAAAAAAAAATAAATCACACATTCTCCACACCCCGAACTATGCATATAAAGGAAAAAACTCACACGAGGAATAGGCCAAATTTTTTTTGGTTTCTCAAAATTAATGCGATGTTAGAAAGCTATTATTGCGATCTATATTTAACGCTTTGAAGTCTGTCAGTGGTTGATTTTTATTGAAATTTAAAAGGAGAAGGAAATTATATACATTGTAGAGATTTTGTAGAGTCCAGGTTTTTAAACTAGGAAAGAAAGTGTCGAAATTTGGGTGGAAGTATATCAGTAGTTTCGGGAATGGAGGAGAAATGTGTCTTGAAACGTAAACGCAGCATAGGTAAAGCAATACTCTCTTTCTGCCTGGCAATTATGCTTGTCTTGCAGACGGTGGCATTCTCTGTCCCTGCATATGCGGAGAGCGCGCCGAGTGCGGACGAACCGCAATCAGTAACTGAGGCAGTGTACGATGTGCCGAACAATTCCATAATGATGGCGGCAGCCGTGACGGACAAAACGGTGGTGTTCATGGATGCTAATTCAACCTTTCCGCTGAAGGTGACGCAGGGAGCTGAAATTGCTCCAGGCGGTACAATTCAGGGCCGACAGGCATTTACCCTCAAATCAGAGGGCCTCAAGGTGCCGGTAAAGGGGGATTATGCAAATACGCCGGATGAAAATGACACGACCAAGTACATTCAGAAGGGAGACTCGATCGAGCTAAACAGGGATCCCTACTTCAAGGAAGTGGTGCTGCCAACAGCAACCAAATCCTTGATGGCCACAACTGATTTTGGAGTGAAACAGCTTGGCACCGCTTATTTCACCCCAAATAGCATCAAGATTGTATTTAATGGCGACGATTGGTTTTTCAATGGTGTTGGAAAAGCGGTTACCTTCGGCTTTGAAACCACTGCCAATTCGGATGTAACGGGCATAAATTACGGCGATACAAAGCCTATCTCGATTTTCGGGGGAGCGTATGAGCTAAAGAACCCTGATGTTACGCCGGCGTACAGCATTAGCTTGACAGGAAACAACTGGCCAAAGAATGGGAGCTGGACTTGGTGGTATGTGACCGTGCCAGCCTATCAGGATGGTTATCTGACCATCCAGTCTACTCCATCCTCCTTTGATGTGCTTGATGCAGCAATCAAGCTGCCACTAGATGGGATGACTTTCTATACGAAGCCTGCCGATTACCGAATGGTCTATGTACCGGGCTCCTTCAAGGTAAACGGCACTACGGTAGAGCCAACCATAGATGCTGATGGCGGGCTGAGCTACATCTTCCCAGCGGGAACTGGTGTGGACCCGAAGGTTGAGTATCAAGCATGGTTCAATAAGGATTTGTTTTATAAAGAGTATCGGGGCGTGGGGCTTGATCCCGGTCGATCTAATGGACAGCGTTTTGATCCAAAAGTTGAACTGAGGGATGAGAGTGCTGCTGTAAAAGCCAGCGCAGTACGGGAAACGTGGGTAGCACCCGACTGGATTCAAGCCTCGGCTTCATATGACCATCCAAATGAAACGATTACATGGAAAGTAACAGTTAACCAATATAACAAAAAAGGGTTAAAGGACTTTTCTATAACCAATGTATTACCTGCTGGGCTGGAATTTGAATCGGCTGCATGGAAGACAACGGTAGATGGCACTGTATCTGAAGAAACACAAATTACACCAGATTCAAACGGAGTTTATTCCTTTGGGGATATTAACGGTAAAGTAGAATTAGTAATTAAGAGCAAGGTGAAAAGCGGTTCCAGCTTCAGAATCGATCCTCGTGCCAACTGGAATTTGGATACACCAAATGGCATACAGAACAACGATGTAATGACTGGCACAAGACCTAACGCAGTGACTGACGAGGCAATTGTCACCATTGGGGCGCACACTTTTACAAAAACAGGCGCTATTACGATGGAGGATTATAACCTGGGCAGTATCACATGGACCGTTAATCTAACGCCACAGTATGCTTTGCCAAATGCTGCGGTATACGATGTGCTGGTGCATGGCGGAGATTTGAACGTCTTGGACAACGCTGTGGATGAAACGGGCGAAGTGAGTGCGGAAACGATTGCGAAAATCAAAGGAAACGTCAATTCTGCGCAGCTTTGGAAGCAATACCAGTCGGGAACTTTGAAGACCAATGCAACTAGCCTGACCATGAAAAATATTCCTTTGACCGTGGACGGTAAAGTGGTGGCTGATTTGATCAAGGTGACCGGTTATACCGAAGTAGCTTCATCCTTCAGCTTCCGTGCCCTTGAGACCAACACAGACATCCTCTTCAGACAGGATATTAACGCAGGGAAAACAATCTGGAATCGGGCTTTGCTCATTGACGGCGAAACCGTAAAGCAAGCGCAAAACAGCGCCAACCTTCACCTGCGTATGCTGAACAAGGATATGCTTACGGCATCCTACCCTATTAAGGGGGATGGGACGGCTGACACATGGTATACTCCGAACAACGTTCAACGCTATATCGGTTATGACAGCTCATCAAGCGGCGATGCATACACCTTAGCTGGTTATGACCGAATAACTAAGACGGTCACCTTCCGCCTAAGCATCAATATGCCGGGCTACAACACAGTCGAAATGGCGAAAGACGGCGGAAGTCGGGTTATCACCGATGTTAAGCTGGTGGACACCTTGCCCGAGGGTTGGGAGTTCGTTCCTTTTGGAGAGGGAAAGGACTATGAGCTTTATAAGGGCTACTCGGATAATGTCAGCGGCACTGGCTATGGGGTCCGAAACAACGCCGTGTCAATCATTGAGCCAAACAGTCCTGCTCATGTGGCGAGTTTCTCCCATAGCGGCAATGAAGGCACCTTTACCTTCTCCAAGTTGGAAAGCCCTTATGTCATTCTGGTTAAGGCAAGACCTTCCAATACGGCTCTAGAGAAATATTTAGAGGAGTACACCACCAACGGCACAGACAAGCAGGTGCTGTATAACAAAGCCGACCTACATATGACATGGGGCGGAGAAGAGAAGGTTCTCACCGAACAGCGCAAAGTTATTGTACCTATTCAGACTCTGGGCAAATCGGTAACTAAGCCAGTTCCAGGGGTGCTGGAATGGACGGTAAACTATACCCCGCCATTCAACATGGAGCAGGGTGTTTATTTACAGGATACCCTAGGTGCAGGTATGAATCTGCGCTATGAAGTAAACGGAAAGCTTGTGCTGACAGCGCCTAGTATGGCAGTCTATCCTGCTAAACTGACTGCCGGCGGTGCTCTTGAACGAGACGGTGCTGCACTGAATCTCAGCGACCCGAATTCAGAAGTTCAGGTGGAGGCCGGGCCAGGTGAGGGCGGCACCACGGTTCTATTATTTAAAATGGACGACCCTAATAAGTTTTACCAGTTTGTGTACCAAACCGAGGTTGATCCTTCTAAAGCGAATGCTGGCGATAAAATGGGCAACGAGGTAAAGCTGATGGGCGATGATAAGCTGAAATCTGTCAGTGCCAAAAGTGAAAGCACGCTGGACAGTTCAGACGTGGCCGGCAGTTCAAGCTCCAATGCCCTGCTGCCCCTGAAAAAGGTAGATCCCGACAACAATCCGCTAAAAGACGTAGAGTTTACGCTCTATAAGAAAGGCGACGGAACTCAAGTCGCTAAAGGAACAACCGATAGCGGAGGAAAACTTAATCTGCTATTCCCAGATCCAGGGTATTATGAGCTGAAGGAAACTTATATTGACACAACGACATGGTTGCCAACTACGAGAATTTATCAGGTTTACGTCGGGAATACGCCTGGAAAGCCCATCTGGGTAGACGGTGTGAAAGTAACCTCTGATAATCCGTTGGTCGTGCCTACGCCAGCGCAAGGAAAGCTGACCATCAGCAATAAGGTGGAAGGAAACGGCAGCGACTCTTCCAAGAATTTTGAATACACCGTGAACTTCACCGGCGAAGGCAAGGACGGAGAGTACGCCTATCAGAAGTCGGATAATACGTCTGGCACGATTAAGAGTGGAGACAAGATTACCCTCAAGGACGGAGAATCTCTGACGCTCCCTACATTGCCTGCGGATCTGGTCTATACCATAACGGAGGCCGATTATACGACCGTTGACGGTTATACCATCACGCCGGATACGAGAGAGCTGTCCGGAACAATCGTGAATAAAGGCGACCACAAGGTGGACTTCATCAATGAGCGAACCGTTAACAAGCTGACCGTCAGCAATACGGTCATGGGCAACGGCGGCGACAAGACGAAGGAGTTCGAGTACACCGTCATCTTTGAGGATACAGGCAAGGATGGAAGCTACTCTTACTTGAAGTCGGGCGGTGGCACAGGTACGATCAAGTCCCGTGATACCTTCAGGCTCAAGGATGGAGAGACACTGGATATTTTGGATCTGCCTAAGGGTCTGAAATATACCATTACCCAGAAGGAATACACAGCCGACGAATACGTGACCATTCCTGAGGAACGGTATTATACCGGAATCGTGGAGGGCAAAGATGAAGCTGCCCCGTTTACGAACTTGCGAGTCTTGAAGGGCGGCCTACTAATCAGCAACACGGTTAAAGGCAAAGACGAAGACAAACAGAAGCCGTTCAAGTACACGGTCACCTTCACAGGCGAAGGAGAGAGCGAATCCTACTCCTATGAGAAGTCAGACGGCAGCAAGGGCACAATTAAGAGCGGAGAGACCTTCGAGCTTGCAGATGGCCAGACGCTCGTTGTGCAAGGACTTCCGACAGATCTCCAGTATAAGGTGACCCAAGATGATTATACGAATGACGGCTATGTGACGGATCCCGAAAGTCTCGTTCGCACAGGCACCATTCCGGAGAAAAAAGTGGCCGAAGCACACTTTGTCAATACCCGCCCGTATCTGGAAGGCGTACTGCGTGACAACAACACAGGAGAAGCCATTCCGAATGCGCCCATTACAGTGACCGATCTGAAGACAGGCAAGGAGCTTCAGGTGGAGACGAATGAGAAGGGTGAATATTCGGTCCCAGTCACAGCGGATACCGACTATACGATCACATATACGAAGAGGTATCAGATAGGCGGGAAGGATGTCCCTGTCGAGTTCACGCAAAAAGCAAATGTGGACGGCAGCGTGACCGGCGAGACCGTTCCGGCGGACATTACGGCGGTAGGGATCGTTCTGTTCAAGCAGCCGGATGGAGCGAAAGAGTTATTCAACGATTCGTTTACCAGCCATATGCATATCTATTTGAAGGATCAGCACGGCAATTATATTATGGAGAACGGTCGTCCCAAGGCGTTTCCGATGGCTTCGAACGGAACTTTCTCTGTGGAAGGGCTAAGCGAGCAGAAGTACACAATGGAAGTTCGTTATAAAGCTGAGACCGGCGAGGAACTGCTCCTCAAAGTGACGCAACTGGACGTGAAGGCTAACGGAGAGTTGAATATTTCCGAGGAATTGGTCGACCCTTACGGTACGGTTTATGATGAAACGACAGGAAATGCCAACACTGGCAAGAAAATTGATGGAGCCAAAGTTACATTGTATTATGCGGATACGCAGCGGAATAGAGATAACGGCCGCATTCCGGATACGAAAGTAACGCTTCCTCAGGTTCCGAATTTTCCGCCGCACGACAATGAGAGCCCGGAGCAGGATAGCGACGCAAATGGCTTCTATGCTTACATGGTGTTTCCTGAAGCGGATTACTATCTGATCGTAACGAAGGACGGATACGAAACGCACAGGAGTGATACGATTTCTGTCGATTTTGACATTGTAAAATACGATGTGCCAATGAAGCCGATCAGTTCCGGCGGCAACGGTAACGGCGGAACTGGCGGCAACGGTAACGGCGGAACCGGCGGCAACGGTAACGGCGGAACCGGAGGCAACGGTAACGGCGGAACCGACAATGGTAACGGCGGAACCGACAACGGTAACGGCGGAACCGGCAACGGCAACGGCGGAACCGACAACGGCAACGGCGGAACCGACAACGGCAACGGCGGAACCGACAACGGCAACGGCGGAACCGACAACGGCAACGGCGGAACCGACAACGGTAACGGCGGAACCGACAACGGTAACGGCGGAACCGACAACGGTAACAGCGGAACCGACAACGGCAACAGCGGAACCGACAACGGTAACAACGGAACCGACAACGGTAACAACGGAACCGACAACGGTAACAGCGGAACCGGCAACGGTAACGGCGGAACCGGCAACGGTAATAGCGGAACCGACAACGGTAACAATGAAATCGGCAACGGTAACAACGAGCTGGACGATGCTCCGTTGACTGGCGACAACAGCGTACCGCCAATCTTCTATATGGCTTTGGCGCTGATGTCTTTGATGACGATCGGGTTCTGTCTACTCGGTAATAAGAAGAAAAAGCACATCCAGTGATCGGAAAGGCGGTAAGAAAATGAGCAAAACTAAAAAAATTCTTATCGCCGTTTCCTTCCTTGTGTTGGTATTTTCTCTCGTTAGTGCTGCGAGAACTCTCCTGCGGGATTATGCTGAGCAGCAGAAAATCGAAGAACTGACAAAAGTTTGGGAGGAAGGGTCGGACAAAGTCGGAGGGGATGCATTCCCCTCCCTTTTGTTCAATAAGGCGAATGAGCCGGTCATGCTTCCCGAATTTCGAGAGCTTTACGAGAGGAACCCGGACATCGTCGGCTGGCTGAAGATTGACGGTACCCGAATTGAGTACCCAGTCATGCAGAATCAACAGGATGCGGAGTACTATCTCAATCATGATTTCGATAAAAAGGAAAACAAAGGCGGCCTCCCATTTTTGGACGCGCATAGCCGGACTAACGGTTCGGACATTTTGCTGATTCATGGACATCACATGAAAAGCGGCTGGATGTTTAAAGATTTAATGAAGTACAAGAACGAAAGCTTTTATAAAGAGCATGCTACGTTCCAGTTCAGCACGCTTTACGAACAGGAAGAGTATGAGATAGTTGCCGTTATTCTTTCAAAAGTTTATCGCAAATCGGACGACGTTTTTAAATACTACCAGATTGAGAATGTAAGTACGTCCGCCGAGTTCGATTCGTATGTTCAGAACATCAATGAACTCGCTCTTTATGACACTGGAGTAACAGCCCGGTATGGCGACAAGCTTATTGTGCTGTCCACGTGCGAGTACTCGACCGAAAACGGCCGGTTAGCGGTGGTTGCCCGAAAGCGTTAATGACGATATTGAAACACGAAATCAAACTGCTTCATATCGCGTTCTCCACTTGGAGGACGCGATTTTTTTGCCTCCGAAACTCTGTGGTATTATATCCTTGTCCTTACAATGCCCCTGCATCTTTCGCCGAATAGAACGACGGGTAAATCGGTCGATATTGTAATTCCTTTCTTATACGTGTTGTATCAACGATCATGTCCTATGGATAATAATCCTGATGCAGTGCTTCCGACAAAATTTCGCTATTATGAAGCTGAAGCAACTCTGCAACGGAAATCGGCGCATCGTCGAGGGCATTGTAGATACGACCATCAATACCCGGTATGGAAGCTGTGATTATCAGCATATGTTCCATTTTTCAAGATTTAATAGTTATCATCAAAGGGATTTCCTGGTTTTTGTCGAAATAGGTTGGATTATGATGACAAAACGAAAAGCGGTCCTTATTACAGGGTCATTCTTTATCACCTTAATCCTGATTCGAATCATTTGGGCATTTCTTCTGACGTCGCCGGATCACCCTCATGCGGTTCGGGGCGAGTTGGATTTGCGCGGTTTCGACTTCACCAATGATCGCACGATTACATTAGACGGAGAGTGGGAGTTTTATCCCGGCAAATTTGTGAAACAAGGCGAGTCGAACACACTCTCATCCCGAGAAGGGAGGATGTTCATCCCGGTTCCCGGAAAGTGGGACTCGTTATTATCCGCGAACAACTCGCCATATGGCTATGGCTCTTATCGTCTGCGCGTCAAGGTGGACCTGGATAACGAACTAACCTATGGCATCCGCGTTCCGAATGTGGCTACATCGTCCGAGCTATACGTAAACGGTCGTCTATTGGCGAAAGATGGGCAACCAGCAAAGAACAAACAGCAGTATACAGCCCGAAGCACGCCCTATACCGCTATTTTCAAGGCCGATACTGACGAAATTGATATTGTCGTACATGCCGCGAATTATGACAACAGCATAAGAGGCGGTGTGACTGGATCGATCAAGTTCGGCAGTGAACGAGCGGTGAAAAAAGAAGTAGGGTTTTCCGTTAACATGCAGATAGTCGTAGTTGTCGTTCTGATGATTCATGCCTTGTATGCCTTGATTCTTTACGTGATCGGAACACGGAATAAATCTTTGATCAACTTTTTTATGCTCGTTGTTAGTACTATTGTCATGACACTGCTCGACGACGATAAACTTTTGCTGGCATGGCTGCCGGCCCTCAGCTACGAGTGGTCCATTAAACTCATCCTTCTGTCCTTTATTGGAGTAGGCGCCTTCCTGCTGCAGTTTGCCAAAAGTCTCTTGCCGGAGCATGAGGAGAACAGGGTGTTCCGATGGTTCCCCTTGCTCTGCGTGATTGCTACACTGGCGATTGTACTATTGCCAGCGGGATATGGGCTGAGCGCATTGGCTGTATACTACACCATAGATTTAATAGCTTGTTTGTACTTTCTGATGTTCTCGCTGCGTACAGCCCTGATAAGCGATAAGAATGCCATTTATTTGGTCTTTGGTCTAACCTGCATTTTGACTAATATCATTGGGGGTTATCTTAAGGGTCTGCTCGCTATGGGTTATTACCCGATTGACTTGATCGTTGCGTTCCTCGCTTTTGCGTCTTTCTGGTTCAAACGCTATTTCCACGTTACCACCCAAACGGCGAAGCTCGCCGAGAAGCTGCAGAAAGTGGACAAGCTGAAAGACGATTTCCTGGCAAACACATCCCATGAATTGCGGAATCCGCTGCATGGCATACTTAACATCGCCCAGACCGTTCTGGATACCGGAATTAACGATAAAGACGACAAAAACAGAGAGAACATGAAGCTGCTTATTTCCGTAGGCAAGCGAATGTCATACATGCTTAACGATCTGCTGGACATGAGACGACTTCAGGAGAATGGGATCCGCCTGCACATAGGGAGTGTCCGCGTTCAGGGAGTCGCATCCGGTGTAACCGATATGCTTCGTTTCTTGACGGAAGGCAAGCCGGTTCGTATCGTCAACGACATTCCGGTCAACTTCCCTAGTGTCATGGCCGATGAAAACCGGCTTACGCAAATTTTGTTCAACCTGCTTCACAATGCGGTGAAATATACAGATCAAGGACAAATCACAATAAAGGCTGAGGTGAAGGACGGTAAGGCGAATATTGTCGTCGCCGACACCGGCATGGGGATAGATCTGGAGACACAGCAAAGGATGTTTGCTCCTTACGAGCAGGGGGACTCTGGCATAACGGCGATTGGAAATGGGCTCGGGCTCGGGTTAAGTATATGCAAGCAACTGGTGGAGCTGCATGGAAGCATGTTGGAGGTTAGCTCCATTCCGGGCCAAGGTTCAGTATTCAGCTTAGCCTTGCCGTTCTCCGATGTATCGAGCAGGCAAAGCGAGACTGCAATGATTGCACCGGTAACGGCCGTTTATGCAGAAGCGGCCGTTACTGTTTCCTCGGGACCTCGCGTTGACATTACCAAACTGGAGTCGGCGGCCGATGCTGATTGGCCAAACATTCTGGTCATAGACGATGATGCCGTCAATTTAAATATACTGAGCAATCTCCTTGCTTCGGAAAAGTATACCGTCGTCACAGCTGTAAGTGGATCTGAAGCGCTTGCCATTTTGGATACCAGAGAATGGGACTTGATCATTACCGACATTATGATGCCCCATATGTCGGGGTATGAATTGTCCCGCTTTATTCGTGAGCGATTTTCCATTTCGGAGCTACCCATCTTGCTCCTGACCGCTCGTAGCAGACCGGAAGATATAGATATCGGATTCTTGTCTGGCGCCAACGATTACGTAACGAAGCCGGTTGATGCGATGGAATTGAAGTCCAGGGTGCGGGCATTGACTGAATTGAGGCAATCGGTGCGTGAAAGGCTGCGCATGGAAGCAGCCTGGCTTCAGGCGCAAATCCAACCACATTTTCTTTACAATACGCTCAATTCAATAGCCGCTCTCAGCGAAATCGATAATGATAAAATGAGCGCTTTGCTTGAAGCATTCGGCCACTACTTGCGGGCAAGCTTCGATTTTCGGAATTTGGAACGGCTCGTTTCACTTGACCAGGAGCTTGGTCTTGTCCGCTCATATCTGTATATCGAAAAGGAACGTTTTGAGGATAGATTAAACATTCGCTGGGAGGTCGACTCAAGGCTTCATTTGCAAGTCCCCCCGCTCAGCATCCAGCCTCTTGTCGAAAACGCAATACGACACGGCCTACTAAGTCGTGATGAAGGTGGAGAGATTCATATCCGAATTACTGAAAAAGAACATGATGCGGAAATTTCGGTTGCAGATAACGGTTTAGGTATGGATGAGGAAACGGTGAGGCGTATCCTGGACAGTCGGCTGGAAGGAAGGGCGGGAATCGGCTTGTTCAATACGGATCGGCGATTGAAACAAATATACGGCAAAGGACTGCAAATCCGAAGTGTTCCGAATCAAGGCACAATTGTCAGTTTTGTAGTTCCAAAAATTGGTAGAAAAAAGGCTTAGCCTAAATCCGTAAATGAACCAAACATAAATATAAGAACACTCGCGCTTACACTTGCGTTATCAATAGGATTTAATAAGTCCCACCACCGTTCGTTCAATCCCTTGGTACAACGATCGGACGAACGGTTTTTTTGTCAACCGACTCCATGCAGCCCAGGTAACGCGCTTGATTTCAGGTACAGATTGCGTCCAATCGTCTAATGGTGCACCACGCTTTTATCTGACTTTTTCCATCGTGTATACCATTCCAATATGCCAATACTGGGATCGGCCGCTACTTCTTGTTTCAATATTCGAACTATAAATTCATATTGTTTATGAACAGAATCGGCGTCACTCAGCCGAGCATATATATTCATAAGCGTGAGGTAACTATCTTCATTCAGAGGATCCTGCTTTTGTATTTGATGATAAACCCCAAGCGCTTCCATATTCATGTCGTTAGAACAATAGAATTGCCCCAACTGCTGGGCATGTTGCAACCATAGTCCCTTGAGCCTTTGGCGTTCGCTCTCCGCCCACACATAATGATCCTCTTCGTAAAAATTAGCGCGATACATATCGAGCAATCGCTGATGTTCAGGGGCCTGCTCAATGGACACAGGGTTTAATCGGCGAAGCTCTTGTTCCCATTCCTCCGCATCGATTAGCAGCTGTTTCGACTCAAGGACATATCCGTACTGAGAATATCGGATGGATATATAGCCTTCTCCGAACGTATTCTTCCATAAGCTCCGAATCCGATTAATACTTGTCTGCAGGTTGGCGAGCCCTTTGCGTTCGTCCAATTCCGGCCACAGCAGCTCCAGCAAGGCGTTCTTGCTAATGAGTTTCCCGCGATGATGCAGTAAGTAGGCAAACAACTCTTTCGCTTTCGTCGTTCTCCACTTCAGGAACTCCATTTCCCCGTTTGGCTTCCGGATTTGCATGGCACCCAAGCAATGGTACAACAAACCTTCTTCCGGAGACTCCAATTTATGCTCAACAACGCGCTCCCGTAGACGCTGTATGGTTCGGCTCACGCGTTCGCGTCTTAACGGCTTCATTAAGTAATCGGTCGCATCCAGTTCGAATGCCTCAATCGCGTATTCGTCATAGGCTGTCACATAGATGATTTTCGTGTCCGGCGAGACAGAACGTATTCTCTCGGTTGCTCTCAAACCATTCAATCCCGGCATATGAATATCCAGAAAGACGGCGTCGGGTTTGAATTCGCCAATATGATTGATCGCCAACTCTGCCTTCGAAAAGGAGCCGATTACTTGGCAATCGTGAAATTCCCCCAGCATTTTTTCCAACCTGACTAACGCCAGCCGCTCATCGTCTATCAACATGACCTTCATTCGTACGCAGCCCCCAATCGTCGAACATTGAATCCATATTTCTGATGCTATATCTATATCGGTAAGAAACGATATCTATTTAATAAGGAAATGGTTGGATTTTTGGTCCGAAGTTGAGAGCAGGCTCACTTCCGTCAAATCTATTATTTGTGGTTAGAGTTTGGTTAGAAGTTTTGTCTATAATGTGGTTTATAGAAAACCGCTCATTACGGTCTCTCTCCGCTATTTGTTTAGTTGAACTCAGAACGGGGTGTTGCGACATGACAAGATAGCGTTATAATCATCTGACCATGGCGGGGAGAATTTCAATACTTTCATTAGGAGGAAAGAACCAAAGATGAAATTAAAAAATCGAAGCATGTTATCTTTTCTAATGGCAATCGTTATGGTGTTGACGACGATGCCTTTTTATCCGTTAGAGGCAAGAGCGGCGGATACACCAACATTTGATCTTGGTACTCCTGTTCGATTATCCGAATCAACCTATCAGCTATCCAATGCTACATTTGGAGGACTTGATGAAGAGAGCGGATACTTTACTGTGACTGTAAATAATGGCACAATTACTGTTGGAACTCTTTCAAGCGGTATTACCGAGTTGACGAATGGCATAAACATTAGTGGCGTTATTACTGACGAATCTACACCTACAAATAGAGTATTCAATTTTTCAAGCGGTACAACTAATGAAGAAATTCAAGCCATTATTCGAAATCTGACATTTACACAAAATTCAGGTCAAACCCAAAGTGTAACAGTAAATGTAGCACCAGGAGCACCATTGAACGATGGAAAAACATCTGTACGTACCTACAATGGACGTCATTTTGTATATGTGGCAAGACAGAATACCATGGGTTTTAAAGATGCTGTGGATATTGCAACAAACAATCACGGACATCTTGTAGAGCCGACAGCAGACAATCCTGGTGAAATGTTTGCGATTGCCAGTATGTTTAAAGAATTTAAAAGTCAAAGTCCCTGGGCGGGGGATGGAGGGATTTGGCATTTTTTAAGCTTTATAGGCGCTACTAAAACTCAAGGACCTAATTGGGACACTTCTGTTTATAGCGAAACAAGGTATGTAACAAACCCGAATCAGCAAACAGGTCTGGAAGCAACTCTTCTGCCAAATGGAATCCCTACCCATCTTACACTTATGCTAGACAAAGATGATACTAAAATAGGATACTTACCCGTAAATAATACACACGGTGTTACTAGCCAATATAAAGATCCAGGAGTTATCGTTGAGTATGATTCTGGTGTCATTAACGTCATCACTGCCACAAAAGATGTTGCAAGCTTTTCAAGCGGTATCAAGAGTGTAACGTCAGCAGTTTATTCCGTTTATAACGGTTCCGGCACAATCATTGGAACCCCTCTTGACGTAAGTACGGTGATGAGCGTTACCGATCTGGACGGGAACCCGGTTACAGGATATAAAGCATATGATCAAAACGGCAATGAAATTATGGCCGATTCACACGGGTGGTATCCAAGCAACGGAAACCCAATTGTCTTTCAACCTTTAATGCCTGGTGGTACTTACAAAGTTGCCGCTTCGACGACATTTAATGCAAGTACAACAACTCCAGGTACGGTTACTGAGACGCAAAGTATTACATTGCCGACAGTAAATGATAACGTTGCAGTAGGAAAGGATTCGGTAAATCCCGGTAAAACAACAATTACTGTAAACCCTTCATCGACTCTGGTTAAATATGCTATAGCTGATGCACAAGGCAATGTGGTCAGTGATTGGAAAACAGGTACGGGTTCAGATTTAACCTTTTATAACCTTGACCCTGGGACCACCTATCAAATTGTGACAGTTCCTGAAGATATGATCGGTGAGCCTCCTACAACAGACTTAAGTGGCACGAGAGTTACAACACCGGAATATTCGGTAATGGGAGGCACCGTGTCGATCAGGGGTACAGCCCAGATTGGTCAAACGTTGACGGCCGATCTATCGGGTATCAACTATACGCCGGACACGACGGAAGACGCGACGATGTACCAGTGGTATCGCGACGGAGTCGCCATTCCGGGAGCGGAGAGTGCCAGCTACGCGTTAACTGAAGACGATATCGGCAAGGCTATTACCGTGAAGGTTATAGCTGATGGCACGCATGCGACTGGCAGTGTAGCAAGCGAGGCTACGGCACCGGTCGCGAAAGTGGATGGTCCACCGGCACCTAGCGTTCCGGTAGAGGATAGTAAGACCGCAACGAGCATCACGTTGCAGGCCGTTGACGGCCAGGAGTACAGCAAGGATGGCGGCTTGACGTGGCAAAGCAGCCCGACGTTCATTGGACTGACGCCGGATACGGAGTATTCGTTTGTAACGCGAGTGAAAGCAACGGTGACACAAAGCGCGTCCACCATCAGCGCGTCCGCCAAGATTCGCACGTCGGCTTCAACATCAAATGGAAACAATAGCGGAACTGGTGGCGGAAGCACGACGACTCCAATAACACCTACAAAGCCGGATGAGTCGGGAATCCAAACCTCTGTGAACGACAAGGATGGCACGTTTGCAACCGGCAAAACGTCAACTTTAGAAGACCGTACGACAACGTCGGTTCAAGTTGATCTGAACAAGCTGAACGAGTCCCTGGCACAAGGCAACGGACAGAAACTTGTAATCCACTCACCTAAAAATGGCGATCTTAAAGTAGACGGATTAACGGCAGGAACTGTGAAAACATTGGCTGATAAAAAGGCAAACCTCGAAATCAGCAATGAGCTGGCAATCTATCCTGTTCCTGGCGGAAAGATGGACCTTGACTCGGTGTCCAAGCAATTGGGGAACCCCGCATTAAACGATATAGCTGTTCAAATCAACATCTCCCGTTCAGCGGATGCATTGATTCAGAGCGCTAAGAATAAAGCGACAGCGCAAGGTTACCAACTGCTGGTTAACCCGGTTGATCTCGACTTGACCTTCACGAATAGCGGTAAGACGAAAAGATCTGGGCAGCTGAGTGGATATGCGCCTAAGTACATCGCTCTTCCGGAAGGTATCGATCCGAACCGTATCACGACAGGTGTCGTTGTTAATTCGGACGGAAGTGTATTCCATGTGCCGACGGTTTTAGCGAAAATCAATGGCCGTTATTACGCACAAATTAACGACTTGCGCAGCCATGGTTCCTATTCGGTCATCTGGAATCCGCGAGATTTCGACGATGTGAAGAACCATTGGGGCGAAATGGACACGAACAATGTTGCAGCAAGACTTGATCTTGAAGGAACGGGCAACAATTCGTTTTCGCCGAACCGCAATGTTACGCGCTCGGAATTTGCTGACATTGTTGTATTGGGTCTGGGCTTAATGCGTCAGGATGCACCGCAAAATATTTTCCCGGATGTTACGGATTCAGCATGGTACGGTGCTTCCGTAGCCATTGCGAATGAGTTCGGGATCGTTCGCGGCTACAACGATGGAAGCTTCTACGGCAATCAGGAAATTACTAGAGAACAGGGATTTTCGATGATTGCCCGTGCATACCGTATGATAGACTCGGGAGCCGCGTTGAGTGAAGAACAAGCAGCTTCGGCACTGGCTGGATACAAGGATGCGCCTGACGTATCTGCTTGGGCAAAAGCAGATGTTGCCCAACTGATCGCAGCGGAAATTATTCAAGGTAATGGACCAGAGGTTCTCAGTCCGAAAGCACCAATGACGCGTGCGGAGGTCACGGCATTAATTGCAAGAATGTTGAAAATAACGGACATTATTGATAAGTAATCTTGTAGATCGAACAACCTTTGCTTACATTTAAAGTGAGCAAAGGTTGTTTTTATGCTTAATACATCTATTTTTGCCGATAGATCCGTTTAGCTGAACTGTTTCATAAATAACAGCAAGTTTTTTGGAAATAATAAAATAAAAGGAGAGATGGAAATGTCCTATATCGTTGATTTTAAAAATGTATCTACAGTTGGTTTAGAGTCTTCACCTGTAGTAGAAGCGCTGGCTGGATTACGTGCTAATGAAGCCCGTTACTTCATGAACAAATACAAGCATGAATTTACGGTTGTACAAGCTAGTGAAAGCCAGGAGACCCTTGATTATGTAAACCGGATTTTGAAAGAAGAACGTAATATTGAATTTGCGGCCAAACCTTTAGAAACGTCGCAGTTTCAAGTGGAAAATATCAAATTTGCCTATGTCTTTTATGAGGATGGTCTTGCAATCAACGTCATGTATACGGTTGATGACCCTAAGAAGCGGGCCGTTGGTTTTAAGCTTTCTGAGGGGATGGAGATACCAAAGGAGCTAGAAGAGAAGTTTAAGTTTGCCAGACAGAAGTCTAAACTAGCTGGTACCATTCGGGGTTCGTTTTTTGTAATAAAAAAAGAATATTAAAATAAGTAAAAGCGCAATTTGAAGGGGGCTAACCACTTATTCTGTTTGCAAAAAATACGAGATCAAAGAAAGGGCCATCCCGCAAAGGATGGCCCTAAATCTTGTCATTACAGACAGCACGTTGAATCGTGTCATAAGTGATGGCGAAAAATAGGATACCCTTTTAAAAATCATTTCCAAAATTCAGGTGAAAAGGAGGTGGACTCAGGAAACACGAGCATTATAATAAAAATAACAAACGTAAACAGGACTTCGTCATATAACTGGGTTTGTCAGTAATATGAAAAGTCAGATAGGAGGGATTGTGTTGCAGCAGCTCTTTAACGATCTGATTAAGCAGGATGTAAAGCCGTTCCTTGCTAAGCATGGCTTTGCCAAGAAAAGTTTGAATTTCAGTAAAACGACAGAAGGCCTCATCTACATGTTCAATTTCCAAAAATCCTCGGGCAATTCGGCGGAAAATGTTATGTTTTATGTGAACTGCGGCATTTATGCAGCGAAGTTGGCGCAAATTCAATCGAAAGAGATTTTGACGGCTCCTCAGGAAGCGGAGTGTCACTTCAGAGCAAGAATCGGGGAAATTGCCCCGGCTGCTCCAGATCGATTCGCAATTACTCCTGATACGGATAGGGATGAGTTGAGAAAAACGCTGTTAGGCGGTTTGGAAGAAGTTATTCATTTCTATGATACGATGACCAGTGCTAGATCCATTGTGGACTATTACATTTCGGGTCCATTTTTGCATCTGGGCGAAGAGAGCTTTCATCTGCTTTTGCAATCGAACGATACAGCAGCGGCTAACCAATATTTGAAGGCTTTGCAGGAAAAGTACGGAGCGGAAAATCGGTGGGCCATATTCGAAAATAAGTACGAGGCCATCTTCAATAAATACGGAGATGAATTTAATAAGCTATAACCTCAGACATGATTATTGCAGTTAAAGGGCATATTTTGCGGAAAATTAGTGTGGAATTCATTGGTTAAGAGGAACGCTTGTCTTAATAGAGGAGAAATTAAATGAAACTTAAAGATAAAGTTGTTCTTGTAACAGGTGTTTCGGGAACTACAGGGGACAAAATTGCGACTAAGTGCCTCAAAGAGGGGGCAAAAGTCAAAGGGCTTATACGTGACAAAGAAAAAATTTACCTCTGCAATAATCTTGGCATAATACCCATAATTGGAAACTTAACGGATAGGGAAGCGATTAAGGAAGCGCTAAAAGATGTTGACATTGTCATTCACGCTGCGGCGTATCTCGGTGGCGATAGAGCCACTGCTGAGCAATCTAATATTCATGGGGTCCAAAATCTGGTTGAGGGGGCTATATCGGCAGGAGTTGAACGCTTCGTACATATTTCCACTGTATCTGTTTATGGTCATCTTGAAGGAGATGTGGAGCTGGATGAAGCACGCAATTTAGCATATGGCCACTCTGAGGTATACACTTCAACGAAATGTGAATCGGAACGGATTTTACAAGATGCAATGGCTAATGGACTAAAAGGTGTCATTTTGCGCCCAGGCATTATTTGTGCCGAAAAAAACTCCCACTGGGGCGACAAGCTGGTCGCAAAGCTTGCTGCTGTAGAAAAGGTGGATTGGATTCATCCTGAGGATTTGACACCATGGGTGCATGCGGATAACTTAGCTGAGATGTGCGTATTAGCAGCGACGCATCCTGCGGCAGTAAATCAGACCTACAACGCTGTGGACGGAAACTATACAGAAAATGAGTTTACTGTACGTCTTGCGCATGCTATGAAAAAAACGCTCATAATACCCGATGGAAACCCAATTAGAATGACGTATAATTGCAACAAAATAAGAAATGACTTAGGCTACCTTCCAATAAAAAAATTCGAAGAAACCGTTGTTCAATTGGAGGAACAAGCCAAAAGTTGGATTGTGCCTCACGAAGAGCATCGGCCTAAAAACGGCTGACCGCAACAAATACAGCGAGCGCGAAGAAGACGATGTTCACGCTGATTTCCCGGTATTCCTTACGCTTAATATGAAAGAGGGCGCCAAAAAGAACGACTGCGGCAAGTGCAATTGCGGCAATTGGCGTCAGTACAGGCAAGATATTTGTCGCTTGAGGCAAAATGATTCCAATTGCCCCGAGCAATTCTGCTAACCCAATAAAGACCACGAACGCTTTTGAAACGTCCTTTACCCAGCCCCAGGACGCCTTGGCTTTTTCATACTGAAACGCCTTCAACCACCCTGAATAAACAAAACCCAGTGCTGCCAGACCTTGAACGATCCATAACACGATATTCATTAATAAAGCCTCCTCCTGGCTGCGTATTCGCTATTTGCTAAAGGTATAATAGACCTTAGTCATTCATTTAAGGAAGTAGGCACTTTAACTAAACATAGTTAACAAAAAGTTACCTTTACCTAGCAAAGAGCAATACCGGATATCAACAAAAAGATGCTCACGCAGCAATTAAGAGAGCTTGAGTATAACGACATCGTTTATCGCAAGGTGTATAACCAGATTCCGCCGAAAGTGGAATACTCCATTTCAGAATACGGCAAAGGCTTAAGCACGGTGTTGCAGGCACTTAACGATTGGGGAGAGACCCATAGCGAGCATATGAATGAGCTGCACGGAGAAGTTGGTTCAGATGATTAATTTGGGTAAAAAATAGAGCGAGCAGAGGTTATATAAGCCTGCTAGGCGTTAAATAATGCGAAGGGCACCTGTTAAGGTGCCCAAAAACTTGCCGTTACAGACAGCGTGGTATACCGTATCACAAGTGATGGTAAATAGAGGATAGATCTATGGCTAAGTTAGCAAATACTACAATTGGAATCCATGCTATGATCACTTTTATAAAAATCTATTTAACGGGGGTGACTTCATTCGAATTAAGCAGTGTAAGTGTGACCGCTATCGCCTGATCAACAAATGATCGCTCTGGACGAGATTTCAAGATTACGGTTAGTCCGATTAACGATAAGATTAGCGCCTGCGCCAAAGCCTTCGCATTGATACCACGCTTGAGCTCACCTGATTGAATACCTCGTTCAATGGTCTCTTGAAATATGACAGATAGGTACATTTGATGTTCTCTGGTGAGAATTTCAAATTTCTCGTCATGGGGCGCAAGTTCGACCATGGTATTGATGCAAAAACAGCCCCGACTTCGATCTTCTGCATATTCCTCAACAACCACGCTTTCAAAATAAGCGGAAAAAGCTTCTATTACAGAAGAATGGTTCTGTAGTCTAGCTCGTACTTCGGATGCGCGGGACATTGTGTATCTTCGTAGCGCAGCTTCGAACAATTCTTTCTTGTCTCCAAAGGTCGAGTATATACTAGGGCGTTGAATCCCCATTCTGGAAGTTAAATCGCTTAATGAGGTAGCTTCATATCCCTTTTCCCAAAATAGCTCCATCGCTGCTTCTAATACTTTTTGTTCATCAAATTCACGGGTTCTTGCCATAATGAATACCCCTCGTTAATCTTGAATTTTTGTTCATTACTCCATGATTCCGGACATCTCAACTGTCGATTTTTCTGTACCAAAAAGTATATTATCATTTTATATTTAGCCGGATAATTTGTCAAATGAAGCCGGGTCTATTTCAACAAAGGAGAAGATTTATAAGGAAATGACCAGTAAAATCATTTTTTTATTGACATTAAGTATAACAGCGGTCTATATTTACTGGGGATAATAACGTACCGATTGGTATGTTATTATTATTATCATGTCATATGAAGGGGGAAAGGTGTGTACAAAACAGAGGAGGTTTTAGAAATGGCAGCAGTCAACGCCAATAGCAAGGCAGATTCGTCACAGGCACCGCTGATCGGGTCTGATTCAGAGCAACCTGCTTCTATGTCTCGCTATGTGACTCTATTGTTTGCGGTTGCCTGCGGGATGTCGGTTGCCAATATCTACTTCGCACAACCGATACTCGATCGGCTGTCAAGTGAGTTCGGTATTGACTATTCTATCATTGGCATCGTTGTTACCATCACGCAGATTTTTTATGGATTGGGCCTGCTGCTCTTGGTACCGCTTGGAGATTTACTGAACCAACGCCGCTTGGTTATCGGTCAGATGTTATTGTCCATGATAGCTCTGGTTATCGTTGGAACAGCGGCCAACAGCACCGTACTATTTGCAGGTATGGCTATGGTGGGCCTGCTAGCCGTTGTGACGCAGACTCTTGTGGCGTTCGCGGCAACTATGGCGGCGCCTGCTGAACGGGGACGTGTCGTTGGCATGGTAACAAGCGGGATCGTAATCGGCATACTTCTTGCGCGGTCCATTTCAGGCATATTAACCGATCTTGCGGGTTGGCGATCCGTGTATATGGTCTCTGCAGCGCTGATGCTTGTTATGGTTTGTATGTTTTATAAGGTACTGCCTCGTGTTGAACGCGAGGTGAAATCACTGTCCTATCCTCAACTGCTAGGATCGGTGTTTAGGTTATTTATTCAAGAACGAATATTACGTATCCGTTCTATTCTCGCTCTGCTGATTTTTGCTGATTTCAGTATTTTATGGACTTCACTCGTACTGCCTCTTAGCTCTGCACCATTATCGCTTTCGCACAGTGCAATTGGAGCATTCGGTCTTGCAGGTGTAGCTGGAGCGTTAGCTGCAGCTCGAGCGGGGAAGCTTGCTGATCGAGGTTACGGACAGAGAACGACGGGCACTGCTCTAACCTTGTTATTGGTTTCATGGTTGTTTATCAGCTATACAGAACAATCGCTGTTTGCATTGGTCATTGGTATCGTGCTTCTCGATTTGGCCGTACAGGCCGTACATGTTACGAATCAGACGATGATCCTCCCGTTGCGTGCAGAGGCTCGTAGTCGACTTACCGCCGGGTATATGGTGTTCTATTCGATTGGAAGTGCTGGTGGTTCCATTGCTTCGACCCACATCTACGCGCATTACGGCTGGGAAGGAGTATGCATGCTTGGGGCTTCTGTTAGTGCTGCAGCGCTGCTGTTTTGGGCAATGACTCTCCGCACTACGGCTGCCGCAATAAAGTAAGCTTCTGTCGCATGAGTACAGATTCATCGTCATAAAACTGCAGCTACAAATCAATCTGAATTAATTTCTCTCAATGCAATAGAAACTTTTTGATTAAAGGAGCGGGTGTTCGTGGAAATAGGTATAACCTCGTTTGTAGAAACCAAGCCGGATGTTCACACGGGTGAAGTGATCAGTCACGCACAGCGGCTGCGTGAAGTTGTCGAGGAAATTGTCCTTGCTGATCAGGTGGGACTTGATGTGTTTGGCATAGGTGAGCATCATCGGGAGGACTATGCGGCATCTTCACCAGCTATTGTACTGGCTGCGGCTGCAGCTCAGACGAAACGGATACGGCTGACCAGCGCTGTGACAGTGCTTTCTTCCCTTGATCCGGTGCGTGTGTTTCAGGATTTTGCTACGCTCGACGGCATTTCAAATGGACGTGCGGAGATTATGGCGGGCCGAGGGTCCTTTATCGAATCTTTCCCATTGTTTGGCTATGATTTGGACGATTATGCTGAGCTGTATGAAGAGCATTTGGAATTGCTCCTTAAAATACGGGGATCCGAGAAAGTAACCTGGAAGGGCGGGCATCGGCCAGCGATTAACAATTTGGGCGTATATCCACGGCCCGTTCAGGATTCAATACCGATATGGGTTGGCAGCGGGGGGAGACAGGAGTCGGCTGTCCGTGCAGGTTTGTTAGGACTACCACTGATGCTGGCGATCATTGGTGGAAGTCCAACGGATTTTGCACCGCTCGTGCAGCTGTATAAGAAAGCAGCGGCGCACGCTGGCCATGACGAATCGCGGCTTAAGGTTGGGGCGCACTCGATAGGATTTGTTGGAGAGAATACGAAGCGAGCTGCAGATACATTTTTTCCTTCTACCATGGCAGGTATGAATCGATTAGGCATGGAGCGGGGATGGGCGCATTATGATCGCTCTAGCTACGATGCCGCGCGCAGCTTCGAGGGTGCACTGTATGTCGGCGACCCCGAGACGGTTGCCCAGAAGATCATTCACCTTCGCAAAAATGTAGGCGTTACACGCTTTATGCTGTATGTACCGTTAAGCACGATGCCGCATGCCGAGGTAATGAGAGCCATTGAACTGCTTGGAACAGAGGTAGCACCCCGAGTTCGGGAGGAAGTAGCCAAGTGGGAAGCTGAGATGGACATTTGAAAGTACATTGAATGATATTGGAGGAATTTGCATGGATCTCGAAAGTCGGGTATTACCGGAATTAAGGCCGATATTAACACAATTTCCTGGTTTTCAACTGGAGGGAAATTTAGAATTGAGCAGGAGCTATTTGTCGAGTTCTCCTATTGAGGGGTCAACGCATGTACGCACGACAAGCCGCATGATCCCAAGCGCAGAAGGGGAGGTGCGGGTCAAAATTTACGAACCAAGTGAGCGAACGGAAACGGATGCTAAGCTTCCGGCGATGTTATGGATTCACGGGGGAGGTTATGTGCTGGGGAACCCTGATATGGACGATGCATTGTGCGAACGTTTTGTGCAAGCGGCTAATTGCGTCGTCGTGTCTGTTGATTATCGACTTGCCCCGGAGCATCCCTATCCAACTGCTATCAATGACTGTTATACCAGCTTAACGTGGATGACGGGCGAGGCTGAGTCGCTGGGCATCGATCTGAATCGGATCGCAATTGCAGGTGCAAGCGGGGGTGGTGGTCTGACTGCAGCTCTTGCTCTAATGGCCCGTGACAAGGGTGGTCCAGCCCTCATTTTCCAAATGCCGCTGTATCCGATGATCGACGACCGAAATGTTACGGCGTCAAGTTATGAGATTACGGCCGATAACGCAATCTGGAATCGGACGAATAATTTGGAGGCTTGGAACATGTACTTAGGTAAGCACACAGAAGACAGCGAGTTATCTCCATATGCGGTACCGTCGAGAGCGGAAAGTTTGGCAGGGCTACCGCCTACCTATACGTGCATAGGTCAGCTCGATTTGTTTCGAGATGAGACGATCGAATATGTGATACGACTTGCGCAAGCGGGTGTAGACGTCGAATTTCATATGTATCCCGGCACTTTCCACAGCTTTGAAATGATGGTTCCACAAGCGGAAGTCAGTCAACGCGCCAGTCAGAGCTATATAGATGCGATGGCGAGAGCGCTTAATCCTTGAACACATAGATGACCTTTAAGCTGAACCGTACCATAAGTAGGGGCAAGTTTTTTCGCAATATAAGTATGATACGATATCTTGAAGTAGAACCTGTTGATCCGCAGCTAAAGCCCCTTTCCTAGTCAACGGCGATGGCTTTACCGCTACCGCTTTTTATTCTGGGTTGTGGTCCCTTTTACCTCGCCAATCTTGATTAGTCCGTTTCCGGATTGCGTAATGACAACGTTCGTACCCACATGGTCGATATCCAGTGCACCCCCTAACGTTTCCCCGCCGTTCTCTCCGAGACCTAAGTCCAGTAATGAATTGAACCTAAGACAGATATGGAAAAGGTAATTTTTAGTTAAAGTAAGTTGCAGGGGTATTTAATTAACATATAGGCGGGGTGCATTTATGGAATTAATCATTGAAAATGTGAGCAAGAAATATAAGGGGGATTTTTATGGACTTAGGGACTTATCTCTAGAGATAACAACAGGCGTTTTGGGATTGCTGGGCCCGAATGGTGCTGGGAAATCGACGTTGATGAGAATTTTATCCACCATTACTCGGCCGACAGGGGGCAAGGTGAGCTGGAACGGCATCGATATTACGAAAGAACCCAATGCTGTGCGGCACATTTTAGGCTATTTGCCACAAGATTTTGGCGTCTACCCGCATTTAAATGCGGTTGAGTTTTTGGAATATTTGGCGTCAATCAGAGGGCTGGATTATAAAATCGCAAGAAAAAGAATTGACGAGCTGCTGCACCTGGTTAATCTGCATGAGGTTCGCAAAAAACCGCTGAACGGTTTTTCTGGCGGGATGAGGCAGCGAGTAGGCATAGCACAGGCGTTACTGAACGATCCTCAGCTACTGATTGTTGATGAGCCCACAGTTGGGCTTGATCCTGAGGAACGTATTCGGTTCCGTAATCTGCTATCCGAATTATCTGGAGAACGTATTGTTATTTTATCCACCCATATCGTATCCGACATTGAAGCGACCGCAACCGATATCGCCATTGTCAATCAAGGTCGAAGTGTCATACAGGCGGCTCCAAGCGAACTATTGGCAGCAACGGTAGGCAAAGTGTGGGAGTGGCTGATCCCGAGTCATACATGGATGGAGGTACGCAAACAACTGCTGGTCAGCAGCACCATTCAAACCAGTGAAGGGGTACGTGTAAGGGTTATTGCCGATACTCAGCCTTCTGCGGAGAGCCGCTTGGTTACGCCGACTTTAGAGGATGCATATTTGTATTACATTTCAGCACACAAGCAGGGGGCAACAGCATGACCTCGCTTCGTATTCTCTTTCATATGATGAAAGCTGACTATTTGGAAAGGGTCCGACGCTATAGCTTTTTGATTACAGTGCTCCTCTCCATTTTCCTCGTATATAAGTGCATACCTTCAAGTGATGAAAATTATTTAACCTTATCGCTGCAATCGATGCGCGGCCTATATAACTCTGCATGGGTCGGTAGCGGAGTCGCGGTATTAGCATCCATGCTATTAAGTCTTCCGGCGTTTTTTCTAGTGAAAAATGCGATAGAACGAGATGTGCAGACTGGGGTTGGGCAAATCATTGCGACGACTCCGATTACTAGGTGGATGTACACCATGGGCAAAATGTGGAGCAACTTCGTTTACTTGCTGTCTATCGTTGCTGTGTTAATGGTATCTGCGCTTGCCATGCAGCTCATTAGAGGGGAAGATTACGCGGTTGATTTGGTCGCTTTATGGCTACCATTTATGTATTCGACATTGCCGACAATGGCTTTGGTGGCTTCAGTTGCCATCTTTTTTGAAGCTGTACCTGGGCTGCGTAAGGGATTGGGCAATTTAATATATTTTATGATATGGATTTTTTCGCTGATTTTTTCGACCAAGGCAACTCACTCCACCCAGGATATGTTCGGAATTTCACCGATTATTACCAACATGTCGAGCGAGGCAAACGAAAGGATTCCTAATAGCCATGGAGGCCATGTCTCAGGGATAAGCCCCTTGAAGGGAGACCTGCTAACCTACGACTGGAACGGCGTACATTGGACGATCCAGATGTTTTTAGAACGGTATATGTGGCTTGCTGCGGCAGTAATGATCGTAACAGTGGCTTCATTCTTTTTTCACCGATTTGATCTGACACGTTACGTTAAAATAAACAGAACAAGCAAGCCCGATGAAGCTAAAAAAGCAGAGCCGCACAATAAGCCTGCATATAGGAAGGAAACAGAAATAAAGCTAACTCCTTATGCTGCTGCAAAGGGGCAACCAAACTATTTTAAAACATTTGCTCTGGAACTGCGTCTTATGCTCAAAGGGCAACGCGTGTGGTGGTACTTGGCAGCGTTGGTTATGATCGTATTAGGTTTAGTACTGCCGATAGAATCTTTAACAGCGTATGTTGTACCTTTTACATGGCTGCTGCCTATCCTCATTTGGTCGACTATGGGGACAAATGAAACGGATTACCGTACCCATTCATTGATTTTCACAGCGGTGCATCCCGTTCGAAATACATTTATCGGATTGTGGCTTGCTGGAATTATCGTTGCTTATTTGACGGGCAGCGGAGCGCTCATTCATTTTCTTATTGCAGGCGAATGGGAAAGTTTAAAGGCTATGGTCGTTGGCGGAATATTTATACCTACATTAGCTGTAGCGTTGGGCATATGGTCTGGGAATGGCAAGCTGTTTCAAGTGGTATTTATGCTGCTGTGGTATCTGGGTCCCTTGAACAAGTGGGAGGCTGTGGATTTTATAGGGTCGACACCGCAAGGTCTGGACCGAGGGGTATATGTGTATTACTTGCTAGCGACTATTATTTTGCTGATACTGGCCGTCATGGGAAGAGCACGTCAAGCGAGAATGTATAGTTAAAAGTAGTTAAAGCGTCAAAGCGTCAAAGCACAGTGATGTGCTTTTGACGCTTTTTTGGTCTGATTTTTCAATTTTTCATGTAAGGGGCAAATGGGGGATAAGAAGCTCGTGTTATTGATCGGCGGCCAATTCCATAAAGTGGTTTGCGGCTAGCCGAACAGCCAGCACACTTCCTGTATTAAGGGAATTGTCGAAATAAAGGACATGATTGTTTTTGACTGCCTCAAGTGATTGCCATACCGCCAGGCTCTCGTTTTGCTTAACGGCGGCTTTGGCCACCGCTATATCATGCTGAAAAATAATGTAATCCGGGTTCATATCGGACAGAGCTTCCACGGAAAGCACATCGTTGTCTGCGGGATAGCCTTTCGGCACTAGCAAGCCAAAGCCAGTCGTTTCATTGTAGTACGTCGTGTTGTTTGTGCCTTGGGCATGAAAGGTGCCGTCATCGCCAACCCGCAGCAGGGCAAACGTTTTATCTTTCAAAGCGCCAAGCTGCTGCCTGGATTTTTCAATGTTTTCTTTCGTTTCTTTAATGTATTGCTCTGCCAATTCCTCTTTGCCTACAATTTGGGCGCTAAGCATGGTGGCCTCTTCCCATGTATCTGCGTAATTGATTTGAACGACCGGAGCGATTTTGCTCAATTCGTCATAAAGGGCGTCTATATGCCCTTTAAAGGTCACAATGACATCCGGATTTGTCTCGATAATCTTCTCAAGATTGAGCTCCCGTCCGCTACCCAAATCAATAACCTCGGCTGTGTCGGCATAAGGCTTCAGTGTAGCGTATTCTGCGAGCGCGCTTGCCGCACTGCCGGACGCAATAGGAGGCGTGTCCAAGGCGAAAAAGTAGTCCAAATACAAAGGATGAAGCACCGCTACGCGCTTGGGCTGCTCCTCTAGCACAACGTCATGGCCCGCGCCATCGGTAATCGTTCTTGGCCAAGCGGCAGCGGCTGCGGCAGTGCTTTCTTCGTCTGCGCTTGTATCGGCGGTCTGTGCGCTTCCAGAAGGAGAGGGACTGCTCGCGCTTGGAGCAAGATCGCTTTCTGTTGGCTGATTATTTCCGCTTGCGCCAGAACAACCGGCGATGAGAGCGGTCAGAATAAAAAAGGAAACAATGAGTCCGAGCAGTTTGCTCATGAGGAATCCTCCAGATTAAGTGTGTGATTTTGTATAAAGATGCTTCATTAAATCGCGATTCTTTTCCGTGAACAGTTCGTTATGCGAGGATATCATCCCGTTAGCGCTAGCATCTGGTGTTATAAACTGCTTGGCTTTATTGACGGCATTGGCGGCATCCTGGAACGCTCCCGCTATGAGGTGCAGCTTGCCTTCATGATGCAGAATATCGCCAGCGGCATAGAGGCCCGGCACAGAGGTTTCGCTCGATGGTGTTCCCGCAACCTGATAATTGAGCAGCTCGATATTGATTTTGCTGTTGCCCAGCAATTCCTTGTCGCGCTCGTAGCCGTGATTGATGATGACCTCATCGATTGCCAGCTTGAATAGGTTTTCCCCTTCATTCTGGTTCAGCAGCACAGTTTCGATCCGGCTATGATCCTCCGTTGCGATCAGCTTGTCGATGGTGCTGTTAAGCAGGCATTCCACACCGTTTTTTTGCAGGCGGGTCACTTCCGCTTCATGTCCCTTTAAAGCATCCTTCCGGTAGGTCAAATAAACCTTCTTGGCAATATGAGCGAGCTCATTGGCCCAGTCTACTGCAGAATGGCCGCCGCCTGAGATCAATACGGTTTTATCCTTAAAGCGGGCCAATGATTTGACGGTATAGTGCAGGTTGGTGACCTCGAACCGTTCTGCCCCTTCAATCTCCAGCTTAATGGGCTTCAAAATGCCCCCGCCAACCGCGAGCAGCACCGCTTTGGACAGATGCGTCTGCTGGGTCGCTGTATGCAAGACGAAATGGCCGTCTTCGTTTTGGTCAATCGAGGTGACCTTCTCGCCGAGCACCACCTCCGGATGGAACGTCATCCCCTGCGTTACGATCTGGTCAATCAGCTGTGCTCCCAGTATCGGAGTCACGCCTCCTACGTCCCAGATCATTTTTTCGGGATAGACATGAACCTTGCCGCCAAGCTGGGGCTGAAATTCAATAATCTTGGTTTTCATTTCCCGCAGCCCGCTGTAAAAGGCTCCGAACAATCCGGCGGGACCGCCACCAATAATCGTAAGGTCATATAATTCTTGTTCATTTATCATGCCTATTCACCTCGTTTTGTTGTTGATCCCTCATTTAATCAACAATGATTATTATTATCAATATGTAGTATAGCAAGAACCGGAATGCTTGCGAATGCACAAATCACAAATGGGATATGGATTATTATCAAAGGGGAGAAAGAAGGAGCGGGAGCATGGGGGATTTGTTAGTTCCTGTTTATAAATGTTCATGCTCCTGTTTTTCGGAATAAGCGGAAGGGGACAAGCCAAACTTCTTTTTGAAAATGCGGCTGAAATACAGCGGATTGGAATAGCCGACACTTCCCGCAATGTCGCGGATGGGGAATTGACCTATTTTTAATAGCTCGCTGGCTCGTTCCATTCGATAATGAATGACATAGTCAATCGGGCGGAATCCGGTATATTTATGAAAGAAATAAGAAAAACGTTTTGGGCTCATCGCATGCAGCTCGGAAAGCTCGCCCAGTGTCAATGGATGCATATAGTGGCCGTTAATATAGGCAACTGCTTCTTCGATCGCTGTTTTGTCAGGCGGATAGCCGCTTTCACCACTTTCTCTGTGCTTGCAGCCTACGAGCACCTGATGCATAATGCCAAGAAACAATTCCTTAGCTCGAAGCTTTCCAATCCCGCCTGGGGAATGCATATGCTGATGAAGCATGGCCAAATGTTCATGTACGCGCGAGTGGACACCCGGCTCTAGTCTGAAATGGGTATCGCATGTGTGGGCACTATCCGTGTCTTGCTGGTTATCAAGCCGGTATAACACGAGATAATATTCATACACCGATTGGCTTGTCACATGCGAATTCAGCAGCTTGTTCGGGGGTGAATGAAAAATCGCTCCCGGCTGCAGATCATAGGTGGCATCATCCACCTGTAATCGGGCTTCTCCACGAATGGGAAACAATAGCCCGTGTCTTGTTGTTTTATAACCGCGCAGGATGTTGTCGGGCTGGATGACGAACCGATGGACTTCAGCTATATCATAGGAACGGCCCGCAAACATTTCGGCTAATTCTTCGACATTAATCATGCTCCCTCACTTCTTCCGTTAGTATCTATTTATATAGAAGTATACGTCAGAACGGAGCAAAACTGTAGCGGGATGGCGGCTATTGGTTCACTTCATAGGCGAAAAAAGGGCGGCAACCAGCGGTTGCGGGGCGCTGCAACCAAAGCGGTCTTTACTTTGGCATAAGGATCAGCAAATAATGACGTATAGAAAACGGAAGGGTTGCTGCTGAAATATGGTTTTTGGAGGACACAGATTCCGCTATTCTGGCATTTTCTACGATTTCTGGCCATAAGCGGACAGGAGATCCGTTATCGCCCTAATCCTCCCTCCAAAATGGTCATTTGCAGCACAATAGCGGCTCCTGAGTCCGCAGCCTGTGCTATAACCCACGATCCGCTTGAAATAGCTGCTGCTGTGTCCGCCGAACCTATCTTGATCCTGGGAGAAAACTCTTGAAACGAAGAGCATGAAGCTGCCTTTAAGTACACAAGTTCATATTCACGGGGACTGATCTTCTCGGCAGTACAGGAAATACGTGTGACATGCTGGGCTTGGCTTGATCTGGCTCTGTCTCTGGATCTAGCTCTAGTCGCGCTTACATTTGCATACATGCCCTAGTGCCTGCCCAAACAAACAGTGAATGAGGGTAAGCTGCTTCCCTCTCAGAGATAATGGCCGGGGAGCCTTTATCAACGCAGCCAATGAGGCTTCGTTTTTAGCTAGGGCCTTGCCCGCAAGTGGCTCCCGGCGCCCACTTATCGCTGGGTCATTAACTTTTTGGATTCAAAATAAAGGACTTGAATAAATTTTTTGGTGTTTTGCCTGATCATGCTAATGGACGCCGATTCTTCATCCTCTATATCCTTCATCCGTTTGCGGATGTCGCTTAAATCAAAAAACTTATTCGCGTATTGCTCGAATTTCGGATTGGAGTAATCAAGTAACCCCAGGGAGGCCAAGTGGGTTAGCGCTTGGTTCACCGTTCGCCGTACACGCTGTTCGGCGGCTTTTCCCTCCTTTTTCAAGTCGGTCTCAGAAGCGGTGGGGCCGAGTTTTTTCAAGGCGAGCTGTTTGTACGTGTCTTGAAGCGGAGGGAAGCCTTGCTCCAATGGATGCTCGCTATCGTAACGGAACAAATAATCGAGCATCTCCAGCAAGTCCTTGCAGCCGGCTTCGCCGATTAGCCCAAGGTCCGACAGCACATAGTTTCCGCAAGTGATGATGCTTTTATCAGGAGAGGCTGCCTCTTTCTCCGTTATTGCGCCGCCTAAGCCTAAGGCACTGAGCGACTTTTGAATATCTCGAAGCGATTGATGCAATCG
Organism: Paenibacillus sp. Leaf72; assembly: GCF_001422685.1. Classification (NCBI taxonomy): domain Bacteria; kingdom Bacillati; phylum Bacillota; class Bacilli; order Caryophanales; family Paenibacillaceae; genus Paenibacillus; species Paenibacillus sp. Leaf72. The sequence continues at coordinate 111,367 of NZ_LMLV01000012.1, forward strand.
CAGCAGCTCGGAAACTTTGCGTATGACCGAAATAAATTCCAAACGATTTATCGGCTTGGTGATATAATGTTCAATTCCGAAGGAATAGGCTTTGCCGATCATGTCCTTCGACTCCACTTGAGACAGCATGACGATTTTTCCTTTGAAGCTGCTTGATATTTCTCGAACCGTTTCTATGCCGTCGCGAATGGGCATCAGCAAATCAATCAGAACGATATCCACCTGCTTAAGGTCGAGCAGCGTATTATCGACATACGCTCCGTCTTCGGCTTCCCCTACAACACTTCCTAAATCCTCATCCTCAATCATTTGCTCCAGCATGGAGCGTACGGCCGGATCGTCATCGATTATAAAGAAACGCATCCTTCGACTCCTCCTTTCCTATTTGACCCACAGGCAGTGTGATCGTGAAAATAGTGCCTTGCTCATCGTTCCCAGCTTGAACTTGGACGGTTCCAAGCAGACGCTCCGTCTCTTGCTTGACATAAGCCAGACCGATTCCTGTAGAAGGGTTGCCGGATTTATCGTATTTCGTCGTATATCCGGGTATGAAGATTTTCTCCCGATACTTGGGTGCAATTCCCGGGCCATTATCGGCTACGCGGAAAACGACAGCTTCCTGCTCCCGTTTAACCTCCACTCGGATAGACCCCGCTTCATTTAGTGCCTCGACGGCATTCACGACCAAGTTATTGAGCAAGGACAATGAAACGTATACGTGACACAAAGGAAAGGCGCCTTCCGTATGCAGCGAGAAATCGATCTGCTTGCCGAGCGAGCGGGCATATTTCTGATTCGATCGTAGAACAATATCAACTAAGGCTTCCAATGGCATATAGTCGCTTTCGTGCGATATTAAGCCGGACAGCCCGGCATAAATGCGTTGATTGTCCTTTTTGATATCGTGAACCTGTCCAGCAATTTGTAGAGCCTTTTGAGCTAGCTCGTCAAGCGGCTCGGGTTGTTCAGCTTTTAAAGATTGATATAACCCGTAGCTGTCCCGGGCGATATTCTCCGCATTGTGCAGCGTTTTCTTCAATTGAATGGATTCCTCGTACAGCTCAGAGATAAGGAGAAGCATCTTCTCGTTTTCCTTGCGCGTCAGCTCCTCGGCCGCCTTCGACTGGCGCAATATGACGAGATTGAATAAGGAAAGCACAAAGAAGCTTCTAAAAATCCCGATGAGCAAAATTTGATTCCAAGTATAGAAGCTCACGACTTGCTCCGTAACCGAATAGCGCATCAGCAGTTCTGCCAACGATGCAGCAATTTCAATCGTCACGCCTAATAAGCCGAGAACAATGGGGCGGTTATGATAACGATTCAGTCGTACAGCTCTAAATGCCACCGCATAGGTCAAATAATAGAAGAATACCGGATAGTGGTGCAGAAAAGCAGCGTCCCAGCTCCTGGCCGATTCGATGGCCACCTCAAGCCCCGTGCGAAAAAAGGTAACCGCAGCGCCGACAAGCAGACCGGAGACAAAAGGGGAAGGAAACCTCAGCCAGAGTAAAAACAGAAAGAAGGTGGGCGTTCCCAGACTGACCCGAAAATCATTATGAAACGGATAAAAATTCAATTCCCCCGCAAGCGGCACCGAAACAACCATCAGCAGAAACAAAAGCCATTTGTCTTTCAATGCTACATCCCAGCCTCCTTTCTTGCACGACGTAACAGTCATTCGACATCTTTTTCCATATTCCTCCGTAAAAAGCTTTCTTTCTTCCTCCTCATTATGCCGAAATTAATAAATTCTTATAACGAATATGTAGATTTAAATAGATTTGTGTAGCTTGCCTGTACAATGAAACCATTCAAAGGAATAGCGAAATTATACAATATGAAAGCGCTTAATAACCTACAGAAAAGGGGAAGCATGATGAAAAAATTTGGTTTGGCTTTTCAAATTTTAGTCGGCCTCGTATTAGGGGTAGCTGTAGGGGCTATCTTTTATGGCAACCCAACCATCGAAAGCTACTTGAAGCCGGCGGGGGACATTTTCATACGATTGATCAAGATGATTGTCGTTCCCATTGTCGTCTCCTCTCTAGTTGTCGGAATAGCTGGTGTTGGAGATATTAAAAAACTCGGCAAGCTGGGCGGGAAGACGATTCTTTATTTTGAAATCGTGACGACAGCAGCCATTGTTTTCGGCCTGCTCATCGCGGATATTTTTCAGCCCGGAGCTGGCGTTAATATGACGGGGTTAGCCAAGTCGGACATCTCGGGTTATGTGGAAGCAACGGAAAAGGTGACCAATCATAGCTTTATGGATACCTTTGTAAACATTGTTCCAAAAAACATTTTCGAATCATTAGTAGCTGGCGATATGCTCGCCATCATCTTTTTCTCGGTATTTCTGGGTCTAGGCATTGCTGCCATCGGTGAAAAAGGGAAGCCGGTTCTGGCTTTTTTCCAAGGTCTTGCCGAATCGATGTTTTGGGTAACGAATCAAATTATGAAATTTGCTCCGATCGGCGTTTTTGGATTAATCGGCATGACGGTATCTAAATTTGGCATTGCCTCGCTGCTTCCTTTGGGGAAGCTAGTATTGGCCGTGTATGTGGGCATGATTCTGTTTGTAGTGCTTATTCTTGGCCTGATAACGAAGCTATGCGGAACTAGTCTTATATCGATCATTCGCATATTGAAAGATGAACTCATACTCGCGTATTCGACAGCAAGCTCCGAAACAGCGCTTCCCAAGATGATGGAGAAGATGGAGAAGTTCGGAGTTCCTAAATCCATTACCTCTTTCGTCATCCCGGTCGGATATTCGTTCAATTTGGATGGGTCGACCTTGTATCAAGCGATAACGGCATTGTTTATCGCACAAATGTACGGCATTCACATGCCGATCAGCTCTCAAATTATGCTGGTGCTTGTGCTGATGCTGACCTCAAAAGGAATTGCCGGGGTGCCGGGCGCTTCGTACGTCGTTCTGCTGGCCACTCTTGGGTCAGTCGGCATTCCGCTCGAAGGGCTTGCCTTTATCGCGGGTATTGACCGCATTTTGGATATGGCCCGTTCAGTAGTCAATGTCCTTGGAAATTCCATCGCCGCGGTTGTAATGGCGAAATGGGAGAAACAATATGATCAGAATAAGGGACAACAATATTTGGAGACGCTCAAAAAAAGTTCGTAAGACCATAACAAGGGGGAATGTCCAATGTCAGCTCATTTTAGAATCGAAAAAGATTTCCTTGGCTCTAAAGAAGTGCCGGAAGACGCCTATTATGGCATTCAAACGATGCGAGCAGTAGAAAACTTTCCAATTACAGGTTACCGCATTCATGAAGAGCTAATCCGTGCGATGGCTATCGTTAAACATGCGGCAGTTGAAGCGAACATGGAAATTAGACAGCTGAACCCGGAAACCGGAAAAGCCATTATGCAAGCGGCGCAGGAAATTATAGATGGGAAATGGCATGAGCAATTTATCGTTGACCCGATACAAGGCGGAGCAGGCACGTCCATTAATATGAATGCCAACGAGGTCATTGCCAACAGGGCGATCGAAATCCTTGGAGGAACGAAGGGCGATTATTTCAATGTTAGTCCTAACACGCATGTGAATATGTCCCAGTCGACCAACGACGCTTTTCCGACAGCGATTCATATCGCCGTACTCGTTTTAATTGATAAGCTGCTGGCGACGATGGAGGAAATGCTGGCGGCGTTTCGGAAAAAGGCTGTGCAGTTCGATGGCATTATTAAAATGGGGCGGACGCATCTTCAAGATGGCGTACCGATCCGCCTCGGGCAGGAGTTTGAGGCCTACAGCCGGGTTCTGGAGCGTGATATTAAGAGGATCAAGCAAACCCGCGGCCACTTGTACGAGGTCAATATGGGGGCAACGGCCGTTGGAACGGGCCTCAATGCCGATCCCCGCTACATTAAGCGGGTCGTTGAATCGCTTGCCGAGCTTAGCGGCTTGCCGCTTATCAATGCAGAGCACTTGGTCGACGCTACGCAAAATACGGATGCTTATACAGAAGTGTCTGCGGCGCTCAAAGTATGCATGATCAACATGTCCAAGATCGCCAATGACTTGCGCCTGATGGCTTCCGGGCCGCGTGCCGGATTCGGGGAATTGAATTTGCCTGCCCGCCAGCCGGGTTCGTCCATCATGCCAGGCAAGGTCAATCCGGTTATGGCGGAGGTTGTCAATCAGGTGGCGTTCCAGGTCATAGGCAATGACCATACGATTTGTCTGGCTTCTGAAGCCGGTCAGCTTGAGCTTAACGTCATGGAGCCAGTACTCGTATTTAATTTGCTTCAGTCCCTCAGCATGATGAATCAAGTATTTAAAGTTTTTCGCGCTCATTGCTTGGAAGAAATCGAAGCGAATGTCGAGCGCTGCAAAGAGTATGTGGAGAAAAGCGTCGGGGTTATCACTGCGCTCAACCCGCATCTTGGCTATGAGGTTGTAGCCCGAATTGCGCGAGAAGCGATTTTGACAGGCCGTCCGGTTCGTGAGCTTTGCCTGCTTTACAACGTGCTGACGGAAGAGGAGCTCCAAATCATTCTTGATCCGTATGAGATGACGAACCCGGGCATTGCGGGAGTGGAGCTTTTGGACCAAAGATAAAAAAGCAATTTCTAGAAATAGAGTGACCCACAAAGGAGAGAGCGAGATGTCCGTAACAAGTGGTGCCAGTACCTATATGATATTTCGGCTGCAAATAGATAAACAACTAACTTCTCTCGGCGATATCGCTGCTGCAATTGAAAGGACAAGCGGGGATATCGTGGGGATTGACGTTATCTCGTCGAGCCGTACGAGCACCGTCCGCGATATTACCGTTAATGTATCCGATCAGGCACACAGCAAGCAGATTGTCGAATCGCTTGAGAAGCTGCAAGGCGTTAAAGTCATTCATGTGTCGGACCGGACCTTCCTTGTGCATTTGGGCGGTAAAATTGAGATCACCTCCAAAATACCGGTGAAAAACCGTGATGATTTATCGCGGGTATATACACCCGGTGTCGCCCAAGTTTGTACAGCGATTGCGGAAAAGCCGAATAAGGCCTACTCGCTGACGATCAAGCGCAATACGATTGCCGTTGTTTCTGACGGAACAGCTGTACTCGGACTTGGCGACATCGGGCCGATGGCGGCCATGCCGGTGATGGAAGGCAAGGCCATGCTGTTCAAAGAATTTGCTGGTGTGGATGCTTTTCCGATATGCCTGGATACGAAGGACACCGAAGAAATTATCCGCATCGTAAAGGCCATCGCTCCGGCATTCGGAGGCATCAATTTGGAAGACATTTCGTCACCGCGCTGCTTTGAAATCGAGGAGCGTTTGAAGCAGGAATTGGACATCCCTGTGTTTCACGATGACCAACACGGAACCGCTGTGGTCATCTTGGCCGGGCTGCTCAATGCGCTCAAAATTACCGGTAAGCAAATGTCGGATATTAAAGTCGTTGTGAACGGTATCGGCGCAGCAGGCATTGCTTGCTCGAAGATGCTTCTGGCCGCAGGCGTGCGCAATTTGATTGGTGTGGACCGCGAGGGCGCCATTAATCGGAACATCCCGTATGGCAATCCTCATTGGAAGGCGTTTGCCGAGCTGACGAATCCGCATCTGGAGACAGGCAGCTTGTCTGAAGTGATCAAGGGAGCGGATGTATTTATCGGCGTATCGGCTCCGAATATTCTCAAGGTCGAAGACGTACAGTCCATGGCGAAAGACCCGATCGTCTTTGCAATGGCGAACCCGGTACCGGAGATCGATCCAGAGCTGGCCGAGCCTTACGTTCGAGTGATGGCGACAGGGCGGTCCGACAAGCCGAACCAGATCAATAACGTGCTTTGCTTTCCGGGCATTTTCCGCGGTGCCTTGGATTGCCGGGCGAGTGAAATCAATGAAGCGATGAAGCTTGCAGCCGCTCAGGCGATCGCATCCGTTGTGACGGATGAAGAATTGAGCGAAACGTATATTATTCCGAGCGTATTCAACCAGAAAGTAGTGGAAAAGGTAAGAGAGGCCGTTATAGAAGCAGCCTATAATACCGGAGTTGCCCGAAAAAAATTGAGAGATTCCAATAAAGAGTAATTTCGGCTACTATTACGGTGCGTTGCGAAGCTTACTCATAGGAGCAGTTATCACAAAAGTGTTCTTTTGTGATAACTGCTTTTTATCATTTAGGCAGTAAAACTGGTTTACCCATATTACCAAGAACTTTTTCCAAAATATGACATGTATCCTGCTTGAGCTTGTCCTTCAAATACTCTTGGATGTAAGGGACAGCCAGTTTGCGGGGAAGGGTACCGTCAATAGAGCTGGATGAGTCTATCTCAATGATTGTCTTATCGGGAGTGCAGAGACCTACAGCTACAGAAAGCACTGTGACTGAGACCACGCAGTTTTGGAAGCTCATTCCTTTTTTGGCGGACTGAGCTTCCGCTATTCTAGCTCTTAATCCCATTTCAGGTCGTAAGCGGACAGGAGATTCGCTATTGCTCTCACATTCCTCTCAAAATGAAGATAGGCAGCACATTAGCGGCTCCTGTGTCCGAAGCCTGTACCAAAACCAGTGATTCGGTTGAATTAGCGGATGCTGTGTCCTCCAAGTTATGCCATTCTCGATAGTAGAGGGTAGAAGTTGAAACGCTGGTTTCTTTCGGGATCCAGCTCGCTTACGTTTGCATACAGGACCTAGCAACAAGTCTTTCATTATTCTTTCACGGGGATTTGTTAAAATTTCAACTAGGGAATTTTAACCAAAATTTTTGGCATGAAAGAAGGCGTACATATTGTCATCCAATCAATTGAGAAAGCCGGTTTACCTTGTACTTATCCTTGTGCTGCTAATGGGATTGCTTACACCCTATGGGCAGAGCACCGTCTATGCAGCACAAGAGGGCATGCGAAGTGTGAAGGGAGTACAGATTTCCGCAGGAGCCAACCATTCCGTCATGTTAAAAGCGGATGGTACCGTCGTCGCATGGGGACTCAATAGTGGGGGCCAAACGAATGTACCGAGAGGCCTTGCTAATGTAATCTCTGTTGCTGCTGGGAGTGAGCATTCACTCGCTCTGAAAGCAGATGGGACAGTTGTCGGATGGGGGAACAATAGCTCGGGCGAAATAACAGTGCCGAATGAATTAGCAGCGGGAGGGGTGACAGCGATTGCTGGAGGAGGAGGTTCTTCACTCGCCTTGAAAGCGGATGGCACGGTCGTTGCATGGGGTCAGCCTGGCGCAACGAATGTCCCTGCTGGCCTGAGTGACGTAGTATCGATTGCCGCAGGGTCCTTATTTGCGATGGCATTAAAAGCGGATGGCACGATTGTTGCATGGGGAAACAACGCTAGTGGTCAAACGGTAATTCCAAATGCAGCGGCAGATGGCAAAGTCATATCGATCTCTGCAAGCAGGGCGACTGCGACTGCTCTGAAAGCGGATGGTACTGTTGTTGCTTGGGGAGAAAATGATGCAGGTCAGACGAACGTACCGGCGGGACTGCATGATGTGGTTGCGATTGCTGCCGGCTGGTTTCATACACTCGCCTTGAAAGCCGATGGCACAGTGGTCGCGTGGGGGAGCAACGCTAATGGTCAGAGGACCGTTCCAGCGGATCATGCTTCGCCCATTAAAGGGAGCAGAATCGCAGCGGGCTGGTCTCACACGCTTGCCTTGAAATCGAATGGTACCCTCTCCGCTTGGGGAGACAATGGCGATGGACAAAGTGCGATACCGGCTGGACTGGGAAGCGTGGAGTCGATCGCTGGAGGAGCGAATCATTCACTCGCGCTGAAATCGGACGGCACTGTTGCTGCGTGGGGAAGCAACAGCAATGGTCAAAGTAGTGTTCCTATTGGACTGGAAAATGTAGCATCGATTGCGGCGGGAGCGAATCATTCGCTTGCGCTGGAAGCGGATGGGACGGTCACTGCATGGGGAAACAATGCTTATAATGAAAGCACGGTTCCGATCGGACTCGATGAAGTGATTGCAATTGCTGGAGGAGAATTTCACTCGCTCGCCTTGCAATCAGACCATACGGTCGTCGCGTGGGGAAGAAATCATTACGGTCAAAGCACAGTTCCGGCTGGACTGGATCAAGTTGTGTCCATTGCTGCCGGCGCCAACCATTCGCTAGCCCTGAAATTGGACGGCACTGTCGTTGTCTGGGGAAATAATAATAGTGGCCAAAGAGCGGTGCCGAATGGATTGGCAAATGTAGTGTCCATTGCCGCTGGCGCTGAGCATTCGCTTGCCTTGAAAGCAGACGGAACCGTCGTCGCATGGGGAAGCAATGCTAGCGGTCAGATTAACGTGCCAGCTGGATTGGCAAATGTAGTGTCCATTGCCGCTGGCGCTGAGCATTCGCTCGCTTTGAAAGCAGATGGAAGCGTCATTGCCTGGGGTAACGACGATTTTGGCCAAAGCACCGTACCGGGCAAGCTGATCGATTTGAAGCTGCAAGAGGGCGATTTTACGGAAGCCTTTGACGTCACTGTTACCTCCTACACCTATTATTATGACGGGCAGTCTTTGTCCAGTGCCCATATAACACCGACGATGACAGACCCTGACCAAATTTTGGTGTATGTGAACAATCAGTCTATATTGAGTGGCGGTGCGGCGACAATCAATGTAGCGGGAGCGACGGCTGATACGGTCATTCCTGTTCGCGTCGAGCCCTATTTCTTTCCTAATCAAAGGTATACGATTACGCTAGAGATTGATTCAACTCCACCAGTGGTAAAGTTCAGCACTGATGGAGGGTTAACGCCTGCAACAAGCGTCTCAAGCAAAGTAACGGTTAGTGACACGCAAAGCGGCGTGGAGCCTGCCTCGCTGCTGTATGCTTGGACGCAAGGAACAGCCGTTCCGACGGGAGGCTGGACGGCCTTCAGCAGCGAGGATACGTTAAGCCAAACAAATGTTGATGGCGATTGGTACTTGCACATTCAAGCCAAAGATAAAGTGGGTAATATTGTAAATTCTGTATCCAATCCTTTTGTGCTGGACAACACGGCACCGACAGTAACGGTAACCAGTTCAGCAAGCCAAACCGTGAATGCGGCTTTTCCGGTGAACATATTCTTCAACGAGAATGTAAATGGTTTCACCGTGGATGACCTTGTAGTCGTTAACGCTACAGCATCTAATTTGGTTTCCGTTAACGCATCGACTTACACAGCGACCATTACACCGCTGACGAGTGGTCAAGCTGTGACGGTATCGATTGGTGCGGGTGCAGCAGTAAATGCCGCAGGACTGGAAAATACAGCATCCAACATGCTCAGCCTGTTGTTTAACACGGCACAACCCGTCACTGCATTCGGTGGCTTTACCGATCAGCAAGCATTCGTTGTGCCGCCTACTCAAGTCTCCGTGACTGTGAGCGAATCGGTATATTGGATTAATGATGGGGCTCCACTCACCTCTGCAAATGCAAAGCCTCTGATTAGCCTGACGAAGGACGGACAAGCATTTACTTCTTATACGACAACGTTTGATGAATCTTTGCTAACGTATACGTTGACGTTTAATGGCACGCTTAACAATGGCTTATACAGGGTGAATGTGGCTGGAGGCGAAGTGGAAAATGAATATGGCAATGCGCTTGATGCAGCAACTGCAAGCTTTAGCATAGTGAGTGCAGCAACGCCGCCATCCGTAACACGTTCTAGCAATGCAAACCTAGCTTATTTGAACGTCTTTGCAGGCGGTAAGGCAGTAGAGCTGTCGCCTGTATTTACACCCGGGACTACGGAGTATAGAACGAAGACGGATGCAAAAGAAGTTGAGCTGCAATTGGCACCTGCTCATGTCATGGCAGCGGTTAGATTGCTGGGAGAACAAGTAATAAAGACAACTTCTGTACCTTTGGTCATGGGAGAAAATGTGTTCGCCATCACGGTTCAAGCCGAGGATGGAACGATAAAAACGTATACGTTAAAGATTAATCGTATTTCTGATAATGGAAATACAGGCTCTGCATGTACATTTGAAGATATTAATAATCATTGGGCTGCATCAAATATTTGCGAAGCAGCGAAACTTGGAATTGTGGAGGGTATGAGTGCCGATGCCTTCGTGCCTAATGGCTACGTAACACGGACGGAGTTTGCTCTTATGCTGCTTCGCACCCTTCAAATTCCCATTGGCAATAAATCGATTGCGATGCCCTTTAGCGATAAGGACAGCATTCCAGCCTGGGCACAACAGGCCGTTCAGACAGCGGTAGCTGAGGGTATTCTCGAAGGGTATTCCGATGGAACATTACGGCCGCAGCAAACGGTAAGCCGAGCGGAAATGGCTGCGATGGTCTCCCGGGCAATGAAGTGGGAGATTGACACTCAGGAAGCTGCTTCCTTTACCGATGATGCAAATATTCCAGCCTGGGCCAAAACGCATGTTCACAATGCTCGCGCGAATGGGCTGATAGAGGGCCGGGAAGGCAATAAATTTGTGCCAGCTGGACTTACAACTAGAGCCGAAGCTACTGCCCTGCTGTTGCGGCTTTGGAACTTTCTTTATTAATCCAACAAATTTTTATTTAATAGGCTGCAGTACTCATCCCCCGATGCTGCAGTGCCCATCCCCCGATTTATAACTTAGATTGGCTGAGTATGTCATTGGTTAATGATATGCTCGGCCAGTCTTTTTTTTGACTTTCTCTATACGCTGCGGCTTTAGCCCCTTATCCCATGCTGTCGAATAATTGGGTTTTTTGATGAAATAGGAGGAGGCATATATTGCGCTCCATGGTTTCGTATTCGTATACTGTATGAAGAGAGTAAAAAGTTATTATTCTATTTATGTCAAATATAGAGGGACTATCCTTATGGATTCCACAATAGAGCTCGTCTCTATGATTGCTTCATTAATCATGATGGGGATTATTTTATTATCGGAGTATGGTTTTAGAAGAGTGCGCGGAGTGGGCTATCTCATCGGTTTGACGATTTGTCGAATGATTTTCTCCGGTGCCATCATTATGGAGCAGAGCCGTTCTCTATTAACGGAAAAGCTGATTTTTCGTAATATTCAGCATACGATGCTTAATTTAATGGTGCCTTTCTTAATTCTATTTGTCTATTATTTGATCGGTTCCGACAAGATCATTAAGCTTCGCTGGAAGGTCCTGCTGTTCACGGTATTTGTGCTATGGTCGCTGCTGGTGTGGCTCAACCCTGAGCTTCATTTGATTTTTCGCACGATTGAGCTCTATAATGGCGAATTAATAACGACAAGAACTATTTATTCCATCATATTTACGCTAGTTTGCTACAGCATCGTGGCTGTATGTATTTATTTTTTAATTCATTATGTGCGTAATATTCGAGATGATTTTCGCAAGCCAGGCATGTGGGTTCTATGTCTAGGATCATTGCCTCTGGTGCTTGAGATTATTAAATTCGTGAATCCTGAAATGTCGTCATGGCTGCTAAGGCTCTCGGTTTATTGTGGATTTACAGGTATGATCATGCTGGTCATTGCCATGCGGTATAAGTTTTTCTCTATTGTTCCTTATGCCAGGGATGCCGTGCTCGATACGCTTCAGGAAAGTATATTGATCGCGAATGCTTCAGGAAAGATCATCGACAGCAATAAAAAGGCTGTTCAGTGGTTTTTAGAGCTGGGCCATGCCGAGATTTATGACCGGGAAATGGCGGAGCTGCTAGCACCATGGCCGCAATGGCAGAAGTTGTGCATGTCCATGCAGCAGGGCAGTGTGGAAATTGACACTTGGCTTAATGGCGAGAGGAAAATTTACAGCATAAACGTGTATCCGCTGCAAAAGCAGAGCAAGCATACGCAGGGCAGTATTTCCCTTATCTTCGATATAACAGAGAAGCAGCGCCATCTGGAGCAGATCGCACAGCTTAACCAGCTGAAGGATCAACTGTTTACGATCGTCTCGCATGATATCCGCAGTCCACTGGCATTACAGTTCCAACTGATTGAGCTTCTAGAAGAGGACAGAGCCAGAATGGAGAGCGATCACCGGGAAATCGTTAGGCGCTAGGTGGCCAGATCCGCAATACGCTCGGCATAGCCAATAATTTGCTGGAGTGGTTCCGCAGTCAGCGGGAAGATGTGTCCCTCCGGCTACAGCTGCTGGAGCTGTCTGAGGTTGTGGAGGAGTGCATCCATCTGCTGCATATTACAAGCGAGGCCAAGCAAATAAATGTACATCATACCATTGCTGCACAGACTTATGTGTACGCTGATCAGCAGGTGCTTGGCTTAGTTATCCGCAATTTGTTATCCAACGCGATTAAATTTACTGGGGTGGGCGGCTCCGTTCATATTGACGCCCAGCTATCAGAGGACATGGTAATCGTTTCAGTTCACGATAACGGAGTTGGGATGGACGAGAATCAGGTTCACAGGCTGCTTAGTGAGCAGCAGTTGGACGCATTGACGGGTACTTTAGGGGAAAAGGGAGCGGGACTTGGACTGCTTGTAAGCCGGCAATTCGTCAAACTAGGCGGGGGAAATTTATGGGTGGAAAGCAAACTAGGACAAGGTAGCCTATTTCAATTCAGCGTGAGAGGCGGAACAGAGCGATGAAGGTGGTTATCGTTGACGATGAGCCTGCTATGCTGCTTGCTATGAAGCGGTTGTTATCCACTATGGATGACGTGGAGCTTGTTGGAAGCTTCCAGAAGGCAGCTGAGGCGCTGGACTTTGTTCGGGCAAATGACGTGGAGCTGGCGTTTCTAGATATCAAGATAGCGGGGGATGATGGGCTCAAGCTCGCCCACAGCTTGCGTTCCCTTCGTGCTAAGCTGGATATCGTATTTACGACATCCCATTCTGAATATGCCATTCAAGCTTTCGATGTTTATCCGTTGGACTACATGGTTAAGCCGGTTACCCGCAAGCGCTTAGCCCAGACCATTACACAAGCGGCGAGCAGACAGGATGCTTCTTCCCATCCTACGGGGGACCTCTCCTCTAATCGACTAGTGGTTCGTGGTTTAGGGTGTTTCGAGGTGAGCAGCAGGCAAGAAGGTACCGTAAGATGGATTTCTAAAAAAAGCATGGAATTATTCGCCTATTTGCTCATCAACCATGGCCGCAGCACCTCTAAAACCCGTATTTTAGAGGACATTTTCTCAGAAATGCCTCTTAAAAATGCAGAAACGTATCTCCGTACAGCGGCATACCAGCTTAGAAAAGTCTTGTCGCCGCATGGGTTGAAAGAGGTGGTCATTTCAGCGCAAGAGCAGTATCGGATTGACTTGAATCAGGCTGATGTCGATTTTATTCAATTTGAGCAGCAGGCGAAGGCTTTATATGAAATCAATGAATCCAATGCAGCGACAGCTATAGAGCTGGAGAAACAATTTACAGGCGATTTGTTTGATGATAAATCCTTTGAGTGGGCGGCTGTCGAGCGTGAGAGGCTGGCCATTATCTATGATTCCTTGGCGAAGCGTCTCGCAAGCTGGCTGCTGGACCAGAAGCGTTATAGAGAAGCGGCGCAAATAACGAGAAGAATCGTAGCGCGCAATGAATTTGAAGATGAATCAAATCTGCTGCTGCTGAAAATCCTCGTGGCTATGGGAGATCGGCAATCCATAAGCGGCTATTATGAGCACTATACGCAATTGCTGTTTGATGAGCTTGGCCTGCAGCCTTCAGAGGAATTTCTTCAGATTTATAAAATATACCAGTGATCGCCTCCTCCTATATGGAGGGGGTCTTTTTTATAGAAAAATACACATAAAAAAAGGGCTGCTGGAAAACCTCCCAGTAGCCCTTTCCTCCCGAAATCCCTCATAACGAGCTTAAAATCATTTTAGGCTTGCTTCGCCTTGTAGCTGTTCAGCCACTTGTAAGCGGCAACGGCCAGCACCGAGCCGGCAAGCGGGGCAATAAGGAATACCCACACTTGGGATAACGCCTCGCCGCCAAGCAGCAATGCGGGTCCCAAGCTTCTTGCCGGATTGACGGACGTTCCGGTTAAGGCGATGCCAAGAATATGGACAAAAGCGAGCGTCAGCCCGATAACGAGGCCCGTTACATTTCCATTGCCCTCCGTAGAGGTCACTCCCAGTATCGTATAAATAAATACGAAGGTTAAGATGATTTCGACAATAAATGCCATTAGTGCTGAAATTCCGATTCCGTACCCAGGGCCAAAACCGTTCTGGCCGAGCCCTGTCGTAGGCAGGCCTGCGGAGACGATGATGGCGTACAAAACGGCGGAGCCTGCAATAGCGCCAGCGATTTGCGAAACCACGTATCCGATGAAATCCGCCCCCGATAGCTTCCGGCTAATAAGCATGGCGAGTGAAACCGCCGGATTGATATGACACCCCGATATCGGTCCGATGACGTAGGCCATCGCCACAATAGACAGCCCGAATGCCAATGCAATGCCCAAATAGCCAAGCTCAGCTCCCGCTGTAGCCGCACTGCCGCAGCCGAATAGAACAAGGACGAAGGTTCCAATAAATTCGGCTGCATATTTTTTGAATGATGCGTTCATAACTTACCTCCCAAGGATTAAAAATCTTTTTGATTATAAAGGAGGCTTATCTACAAAAACTGAACATGGTGCGGAGAAGCGCTCAATTAGAGGTTATATACAACCAGAGACGGTGCCCAATTTCATTCATGCGATGGATTTAGAAGGATCGACAGTGAAGTAATATGGAATGATCAGCTGAAATGATATGGAATGGAAAGGAACACATGAGATGAAAACCGTTTTAAAACCAGCCTTAATGATTAGCACCATCCTGATTGCACTAATCCTGCTAGCGCTCTTCTTCCCGACATGGACGCCCCGTATAAAAGGCGAGAATAGTATAAGTGTGCTGGAACACGTGGATCTGAACGGTACCAAACAAGAGATTATGATTCGGGGCAACGATCGGAATAATCCGGTTATTTTGAATGTGCATGGAGGGCCAGGTGCTTCGGAAATTCCTTTTGCAAAAAAAATGCAGGATCTACTGGAAACGAAGTTTACCATCGTTAACTACGATCAAAGGGCGAGCGGCAAATCCTATCATTTTTCCGAGGACTATTCTAACCTTTCCTCTGATTTGCTGGTGAAGGATCTGCTCGCGGTAACGGATTACATAGCAAAGCGGCTTGGCAAAGAAAAGATTATCCTGATCGGGCATTCCTACGGCACCTATCTTGCTACGCAAGCTGCTTCCAGAGCTCCTGAAAAGTACGAAGCCTATATCGGAATCGGTCAAATGGGGGATACGGTAGAAAGCGAGATCGACGCTCTGCATTACGTTTTGGAACAGGCTGGGCAAGAAGGAAATGCGGAGGATGCAGCTCAACTGCAGCAATTGCAGGAAGCTATTGAGAATGGTGATGCTCTGACTCCTCGCGACTATGTTAATAAATACGGCGGGGCTTCCAGACTAACCAAAATTCCAGACGCTATGACATCATCCCAAGCAGCTCGGCATTATTTTGACAGCATTGAAGCTGAACACAAGGAATTCCTTCCTTATGCGGAATCGGCGCATTACCCGCAATATGAAGAAAAGGAACGTTTTGTTAAGTGGATGTCGGATACCTTTCTAGATTAGTAAAATAACGAATAGGCTCCCCCTATAGCAGACAAGTTTGTCATAAAACCTGTGCTGTAGGGAGAGCCTATTCACCTTCTCATATTGAAAGCACAATATAGCTGGCTGGCCTTGGTGGCCTTGCTATAACGTTTAGCCTTTGACCGCACCAGCGGTCAGGCCTTTCATGAACGTTTTCGAACCAAGAATAAACAGAATCAGGACGGGAATCGTCGTCATCGTAAGGGCAGTCATTCGCGCTGCGTAATCCGTCCGGTGAACAATACCCAGATTTGAGATAAAGATCGGAAGCGTGTACCACTCGGACTTGTTAATCGTGACGAGCGGCAGCAAATAGTTGTTCCATGACCATAGAAACACCAGCGTTGCCAGCGTCGCCAAGCCCGGTTTCATTATCGGCAGTACAATGCGAATTAAGATACCCGGCTCGGAGCAGCCGTCAATACGCGCGCATTCCAGTAAATCGGTTGGAATCGAATCGCGCATGAACTGGATCATAAAAAATGCACCGAACGGAAATGCCGCCCAGACGAGAATGACCGGCCACAGCGTATTGCCGACACCGAGATGTCTCATTTCAATAATATAACCGATTAATCCGACCTGGGTCGGTACCATCATCGTAATAATAACGAAGGTCTGAAGCAGCTTGCGACCGCGGAATTCAAATTTCGCCACGGCATAGCCGATGAGTGTGCTGGTGAGTGTCGCCAGCAAGACAGAGGCAACGGATACGATCAAGCTGTTTCCGTATACTTTTAGAAAATCGGCCTGCAGGACCGTCTTCAGGTTTTCTCCCAAATAGTTGCCCGGAAGAATCGGAATTCCCTTGAATAAATCCTCGCTGTAATGCGTTCCCATCACGATCATAATATAGAACGGAAAGAGCGAGAGCAGGGAGATGACAATTAGACAAAACCACATGCTGGCTGTTTTCATCGTTTGTCCTCCTTAGGTGCTGTGAGTTTATAGCTAAGAATGGAGAATAATACGATTAGCAGGAACAGCGAGTAGGCAATGGCCGAAGCATAGCCGAAACGTGTATTGGAACCGAATGACTCATCCACAAATTTCCAAATAATAGTGAGGGCTGTGTTATCAGGACCGCCTACCTGTGCGGAGCCCGACCATCCGCCGTAAAGCAGCTTTGGCTCATCGAACAATTGCAATCCATTAATAACGGAGGTGACGACGAGAAATACGATAATATTTCGCAGCAAGGGCATCGTAATTTTGCGGAAGGTATGAAGTCCCGTAGAGCCATCCATCTTGGCCGCTTCGTATACGTCTTGCGGAATGACGGTCATGCCGGCCATGAAAATAATCATAAAATACCCGAGATTGCGCCAAATGACCATTAGAGCAATAATAGCCCGGGAGCCCCATGGGTCTTGAAGCCAGTAAAAACCTTCTTCCAATAGGCTGAATTTCGTAAGGAGCAGGTTCACAAGACCGGTCTGCCAGTCAAACATGTAGGAAAAAATAAAGCCGATGGCTACCGGAGTCGTAATATATGGCAGTACATTAATGGTCTGAAATAATCTCTTGCCGCGCGTCAAATGGAAAGTCCAATACGCCAGCGTGAGCCCTAAAATCAAGGTTACTGGAATAAACATCGCCATCATAATCAGGGTGTTCCACAAGGACTTAATGAACAAAGGGTCATTCGTCCAAAGCTGCACATAGTTTTTAAAGCCGATAAACGTCTTGTCGCCTATGCCGTTCCAGTCATGCAGACTGAGCACGAATGAGTAAAGGACTGGATACAATTGAAACGCCGCATACGTCAGCACGAAAGGCAGGGCGAAAAGATAGGGCCACATGCGTGGCCCCCATCTGCGTTTGCTGGATGCGGCGGAAGTCTTAATTATGCGTTCCGCATTCACGGTCATCCCTCGTTTTCCCAAAATTTACTTGATGGTCGCGTCGGACGCTTTGTTTTTCGTTTCTTGGATGAACTTTTGCAGCGCGGAGTCGGCAGTGACCGATCCATCCTTCATCCATAGCGGGTACAGCGCGTTAAACACAGAGTCTACGACGGAATCGTATTTGGACTGTGCTTCGCCTTTCATATCTGGAACGATATTTTCGACGAAGTATTTCGCAAGATTTTGACCGCCGAAAAATTCATCATAAGGCCCCGGCGCGTCGATGAGAGCTTTTTGGGTTTCATAGAACGACTTGGAGCTGGTCATGTTGCCGAACGTCTTAAAGTTGAAGGCCGAGCCTTCATCGGACAAGTAAGCGTATTGGATAAATGCCCAAGCGGCCTCTTTAACTTTGCTGTCCTTGTAAATGCCGATCGCCGTTCCGCCGCGGGTGAATCCGCCTTCTGGCGCTTTGAGAAGACCCCAGCGTCCCGAACCGTCCGGATCGTTCGCGGATATATGCCATTTGGCTCCCCATGGCGCCATTGGATAGAACATGAACTCGCCTTTCGCCATGGAAGCAGACCAAGCTGGCGTCCACAGTTCATTTTTGCCGATAATGCCAGCGTCACGCATCTCAAACAAGCGGTTCAAAGGCTTTTGCAGCTTGCTCGTCAAATCGATTTCTGTGCCGTTTACGTAGGAAGCAAAATTCTGACCTTTCAAAGCGAGAAAGGCGTCACCCAGACCAGGGAACATGAGCACCTTGTCAGCACTTTTCTCTTTAAGCTCCTTGCCGGCAGCGATGAAATCATCCCAAGTGGAAATCTTTTTCTCTAGCTCAGCTGGATCATCTGTGCCCCAGTATTGCTTCGCCAAATCTCTCCGGTAAGCGAAGCCAGCAGGCGTTAGCGATTGATCAACGGCAATGACTTCGCCCTTGGAATTAGAGACGTAAGGCACAACGTAATCTATAATGGTGCTTTTATCGAAGTTATAAGGCGCCGCTTCCAGATTGTCGAGCACACCAAGGTCAAACAGCTTGCCGCGGTAGGCCGACTCCCCAAGAATGACGTCCGGAACGTCAGAGCCGGAAGCGATACCGCTTTGCAGCTTCTGCAAGTAATCGTTCGGATTAACGACCGTTACTTCGACTTTGATGTTCGGATATTTTTTATTAAATTCTACGATCATGCCCTTCTGAAACGCTTCATCCCAATCCCAGACTTTAACGGTGCCGCTAATCTGTGTTGGATCGGTGCTGGCCGCAGTCGACGCCGCAGGAGCAGCAGTGCCTCCGTTGTTGCCAGTACCGTTGTCTCCAGTGGTGTTGTTGCCGCCGCAGGCTGCGAGCAGCCCAGTCAGCATCAGCACAGATACGAAACCGCCCACCCATTTGGCCTTCTTTTTGATGTTCATGTTGGTGAGTCCCCCTAAAATAATTTTGTAAGTGCTTACACTGCTATCGTAACTCAGGACCCTGTTAGGCGGTAATCAGCCAAAACGGTGATTTCGTATAAAATCCGGTGATCAAGTCGATTTCACCCGCGAAACGGWAGCTTTGCCGCCAGAGGGCAGCGTCAGCCGTTTACGCTTGAAATATAGGAAAGCATATGATTTTTCCATCCTTTCTCTATATTTCTCATATGATTTTTCCATCCTTTCTCTATATTTCTCCGCGAAACGGWAGCTTTGCCGCCARAGGRCRGCGTCAGCCGTTTACGCTTGTTCCATCCAAGGAAGCTTAATTCGTATCAGGGTGCCCTCTCCCCATTCGCTAAATACTTCCAGCCGCGCCGAAGCGCCAAAATGGGTTTGCAGCCGCTCCTGAATGTTGGACAGACCGATTCCCCTCGTACGCTCAGGCTCTTGTCCCACCTGTCCTATTTGCATCCTCCAGCCTTCCTCGGGCACCGTCATGCCTTGCCCGTCGTCCTCCACTTCCAAAACAAGCTGTTCCCCTTCCCGGTAAGCCCGCACAATAATCGTGCCCTCTTCCAGATCCGACGGAATGATGCCGTGCACTATAGCGTTCTCCACGAGCGGCTGAAGCGCCAGCCGGGGAACCGAACGGTCAAGCAGCGTCTCATCCACCTCCCAGACGAGCCGGAATTGGCCGGGGTAACGCGTCTGCTGGATGACCGTATATTTGTCGATAATCCGCTTTTCTTCCGACAACGGCGCGCGCACAGCTCCCTCCCCCGTCTTGATCGTGTTTTGCAAAATAGAGATGAGCGCCTGCGTCACTTCGGCCGCTTCTGCTCCGCGATTGGCATGCGACAAGTAAATGACGGTGTTCAAGGAGTTGTATAGAAAGTGCGGATTGATCTGGGCCATCAATAAATCGATTTGCATTTGCCGTTTCACCGTTTCGTTCTGTACGGCAGTGTCCATCAGGCTTTTCAAGTCTCTAACCATTCGATTGAAGCCTGTTCCCAAAATTTCCAGCTCGTCCCCGCTGCGGATTTGGACGCTTGTCCCGAGATCGCCGACCGCTACGCGCTTCATCGCATTTGTCAGCCGGATCAATGGTCTCATTAGATTGACGATAATAGGAAGCATGACGACGAGCGTTACGATAATGGCGGTAATAATGATGATGATATAGAAAAAGAAAACGCGATTAATTTTCATAAATAATTTGCTCTTAGACAGCAAAGCCGCCTGTTTCCATCCCTGGCTCATCGCATCGTCGGTCAACACGATGGTGCGGGCGTCCTCCGCGAACGGCTGGCCGGAATGCAAGGTGCTCGCCATAAACGCCCGGTCTGCATCCGGCAGCTTCTCATTCGCCTCCAACAGCAAAGCCCCTGAGCCGGTGAACAGCTCGATTTGCTCGAAATCCTGAGCGCTTTGCAAGAAGACGTTGGATAGTTCGGAATAGGCAATATCGATAACAAGATAGCTATCCGCCTCTAAGTCCTGCCCGATCGGACGGTATTTCAGCACGTAACTAAATACTTGGCGGTTGCCGCTAATAAAGAAGAAGGAGTGCGGCTCGCTATAGGCAGCGCGTGTATCTTTCATTTTCACAAACCAGTCCTGCTTCAAGTACTCGGAGAAATATTCCTCATATCCGCTATAATTCGAATAGGTTTCCTCGTTCGGTGCAACGATCACGACATTCAGAATAAAATTGCTGAGCGCCACGAACCGCCCGAGCTTTTCCTGTACGGCCTGCTTGCGAAAATAGTTCACCTCAATATCCTCGCTTGCTGGCGCGTTAATAAGGGCGGTTATCTCCTCGTCGGATACGATGTACTCTGCTGTCTTGACGACCTGCTCCTGAATTTTCTTCAACTGGAACGAAATTTGCGCGAGCTTCGTCCGGCTGTCCTTAATCGATTGCTCGCGAATAATGTCCTTTGCGTAGTCATAGATGAAGAAGCCGCTAAGAATAAGCGAAATGGAGACGACTAGAACGGTGCTGGCGATAATTTTGGTGCGTATCCTCATGCGCATTGCAAGTTCACCTGCGTTTCTCCATATATTCGAGCGGGGTCATGCCCGTCGTCTTGCGAAAGACTTGGCTGAAATACTGCCCATTGCGGAAGCCGACCCGGTCAGCGATTTCATACACCTTGAGATTCCCCTCTTCCAGCAGCTGCTTAGCCTTCTCCATCCGGATTTCTGTAAGCCGGTCGAGTGCCGTCTGGCCCGTCTCCAGCTTGAACAAGTGGCGGAAGTGGTCGCGCGAAATGCCGAGCTGCCTTGCAATCGCATCTGCATCGAGCTCGGGATCGCCGTAATGCCGTTCCATCTGCTCGAGTGCCTGGCGCACTTTACGGGACACCGCGGGCAGCCCGGATGTCGCTTCTGCAAGCGCATTTAACTCCGACAAAAACCAATCGCGAATCCCCGTAAGCGAGGTCCAATCGGCTGTTGTGCCGGGGCCATCTGCCCAAGCTTCTGCTAGAGAAGGCAGTCCGCAAGTGGAGCGATAGCGGTTCAATACGGCGACCAGCTGCCGGCACAGATCGGCGAAGCCAACCGCATCCTTTGCCGCCAAAGCTCGCGCGAACAAAGCCGAAATCTCCCGTGCTGCTGCTTCATATTGGTGGCCCGGCAGCAGTTCTTTCGTCTTCGCCAGGCCTTCTTCCCACTCCAAATGTATGGGGGCGTTCTCTTCTGCACGCGGAAGCTCGTTCAGCCGGAACAGGTGGCTAGGGGCATAGAATATGGCCTGCGACAGCCATTTCAAAGCTTCAGCCAGCTTTGCCGGAACGTCTGCCCGGTTTGGCAAACCGTAGGCCATCGCCATTGATGCAGAGCGGCCCGTCAACTGTTCTATCGTCCGGCGTGCCTCGACCGCCTTCTCCTCCAGCAGCTCTCGCATCTTGCCCTCACCCCTGCTGCTCTTATCCCCGTAAATAAGAACAAAGCAGCTTTCTAGAAAGGGGATCGCCGCTAGCAGGCTGGAATCTCCTGTATCGGGCCACTCTGTCGGCCATTCGGGTTTACCTATAGCCGTGCCGGGCAGCAGCGGAGTAATTCGGGCAGGCTCAAGCACCAGCAGATGAAGCCGGTCGAACGCTTCGCCCACCTCAGCCGTCGCCGTCCTCCACTGTGCGTCCGACAGAGGTCTCCCGCCGAGCCAATCAATGAGCAATCGGCCGCGATCATTTTTTCGGAGCCGCTTATCGCTCTCGATCTCTTCCCTTAAGCCGCCAAGCTCCCGCTTGACCGCTTCCGCATCCATCTCATGCTTAATCCAATAATTCGAGACGCCGAGCTTTAGCGCTTCCTTGGCGTACTCGAATTCCTTGTAGGAGGTGAGCAGCACGATTTTCAGCACCAGTCCCTCTGCCAGCAGCTCCCTGCTAAGCGCCAGCCCATCCTTTCCGGGCATGACGATATCCATAATGATCAGGTCCGGTCGGTGCTCCCGCGCCAATTTTACGACCTGCGACGGCTTATTCGCCGTGCAGACGATCTCATATCCGAGTTGCTGCCACGATATTAAATTTTTCATATGCTCGATCGCCAGCACTTCATCATCCACGAGCATCACTTTAACCCAGTTCATCTTTTCCTTGCCTCCATATTCTTAATACTTAAAATGAAGTTATCATTTTTTTGTGCCATGTAACTAAATACGACTGAGCCTGTCTCTTTCAAATTCTTTCTCTATGTAAAATAATTTCCTGTATGCCCTATTTCATTCATGGAGGGCTCGTAAATGACAGATAAATTAGAGGACTCAAGGTGCTCTTAGAAATAGACTAACTTTCGCCAAGTATACGACGAAAACCTGAATAATTGTATTTTTATATGACTGTTCCTCACTAACGTTGCGATCCAGACCTGATTGTAGACAGCTTTCTCACTCGTGCCGTTTGATACGGCTTATATTTTGTCGGCTAGCCGACTGTTTTTGTTTTGAACCATGGATTATAATTGCAAATACCGATAGGTAAACTTTGAATTCACCAACAGCTAGAGAAGGGTGGAACGACGATGGACCAAGAGGGTATGTCCTCCTATTGGGAAGGAAACGTAACGGATAGCGGTGAAGCCGAGCAACTCACGTTGGCAAAGCTCTTCCAGGAGTTTGGCTCTTCTCGTGTCATGAAGAAGAACTCCTTTATCTTCAGGAGCGAGGAAGAAAGTCAGGATATCTATTTTGTCCAGGACGGACTGGTGAAGATTTCGCAGTTTGCGCAAGAGGGCCAGAGCATCACCTTGTTCCTGAGGCACAAGGGCGAGGTGTTCGGTGCGGCCGAGGTGCTGACGGGGCAGAAGAGACAACGCTATGCGCGATGCATCACGGACAGCTGGATCCTCTCGATTCCGGCTTCCCAATTCACCAGCTTGCTGAAGAGACATCCAGATGCCCTCTATGCGCTAACGGTGGTCAACGCCCGTCGTCTGCTGCAGACACAGCGTTACGTTGAGACGCTCATCTCACGGCCGGTTGCTTGGAGGCTGGCTCAACTACTCATGCAGCTCGGAGTTCGTGTGGGGAAGGAGACGGTCGTCACGCTTTCGCTTACCCATGAGGAGATCTCCTATGTCATCGGCTGCAGCAGGCAGACGGTTACGGAGACATTGGGTCGATGGCGGGAGGAAGGCATCATTCGCTATGAGAGGAAAATGGTTGTCATTCACGATACCGACGAGTTCCAACAGCACTTGTAACGATGTGGAAAGCCATGGGGGGGCGGGAGCATGATCCAGGTAGAGGGAGTAGGTAAGACGTTCGCGCAACGGGGCAGAGCGGGCTATACTGCGTTGAAAGACATTGACTTCAAGATTGGAAAGGGAGAGTTCGTCTCCATCCTCGGTCCTTCCGGCTGCGGCAAGTCCACGCTGCTTAACCTGGTAGCAGGGCTGGAGCGGGCGGATTACGGCCGAGTAGAAGCGAATGGCAAGGAAGTCACGGCCCCAGGGCCTGATCGGATCGTCGTATTCCAAGACCATGCACTGTATCCTTGGCTTACCGTGCTGGAGAACGTCGCATTCGGTCTCAAGCAAAAGGGAATCAAAAAGAAGGAGCGCCGCGAGCGAGCCATGGAGCAGATCCGGGCTGTCCATTTGGGGAAGTTCGCGGACCGCTATCCTCATGAGCTGTCGGGTGGGATGAAGCAGAGGGTGGCAATAGCGCGGGCGCTCGTCATGGACCCAGAGATTCTGCTCATGGATGAGCCGTTTGCTGCACTGGACGAACAGACTAGGCTGCTGCTGCATAAGGAGCTGGAGCAAATATGGCTGAGCACGGGGAAGACCATTCTGTTCATCACGCATAACATCCGGGAGGCGGTCATACTGTCGGACAGAGTGCTCGTCATGTCTACCCGGCCGGGACGGATTAAGAAGGAGTTCCGCGTACAGGCGGCACGGCCGCGGGAGCCTGGCGATTCTCTTCTGCACCATATCGAGAGTCAGATTATGGATACATTGGCCGCTGAACTGGAGAAGGTGGCGAAGGAGGAATATGGCAATGACTACACTCTGGAGAAAAGCCCTCTTTCTCATTCTACTGCTAATAATCTGGGAGACGGCATATAGGACGATGCATTGGGGCTGGCGCTTTCCATCGGCGCTGCAGACGGTGCAGACATTCTACGATGGGATGGCAAATGGGCAGCTACTCGAAGCGACGCTTAGCAGCTTGAGGCGAATCCTCATCGCGTTCGTCCTCTCGTGCGGCATCGGCATGACACTCGGCGTCTTGTTCGCTCGGAGCCGGCTGCTGGACGAGACGTTCGGCTTTGTCGTCGTCGCTTTGCAGACGGTGCCGAGCATCGCTTGGTTACCTTTCGCTATCATATGGTTCGGGCTGAACGACTTCGCCGTATTGTTCATCACGACGATTGGGGCGACGTGGACGATGACGATTGCGAGTCGGAGTGGGATCAAGAACATTCCTTCAATCTATCTGAAGTCGGCGCAGATGTTTGGAACAGGTCGCGGGTTCCGACTCTTTTACCAAGTGATGATTCCCGCGGCTATACCACAGCTCATTACGGGCATGCGTATGGCCTGGGCGTTCGCCTGGCGGGCACTCGTCTCCGGTGAGCTCATTGCGCGCGGCATCGGCTTGGGGCAGCTGTTGGAGGAGGGGCGAAGCCTCGGCGACACCTCTCTTATGCTCTGCATCGTACTCGTGATCGCGATTCTCGGTACGATCTCCGACCACCTCGTCTTCAAGCGCATAGAGGAGCGGATCTGGACCCAGTACGGTCTGAATACGGCCAAAACGTAAGCTTAACTAGGAAAAGGGGAATGATGCATGTTTAGAAAAGCGGCTTATTCGAGTCTTATGATCGTCTTGATTCTGACTCTGCTTTCCGGCTGCGGGACCTCTGGCTCGGGAAGCAATGGAAGCTCCAAATCGGTCGACCCCATTACGGTGCGGATCGGCTTGCTCAAGAACGTGACCCATGCTCCGGCTTTCGTAGCGATCAAGAAGGGCTATTTGCAAGACCGTCTCGGCGCTAATGTGAAGATCGAGGTACAGGGTTTTAACAACGGCTCCGACTTCTCGACTGCAATGGCGACAGGCCAGATTGACATCGGGTACGTCGGGCCAAGCCCGATAATCAACCAATATGTAAGGAGCAAGAACATCAAGATTCTGTCAGGAGCGAACAACGGCGGCGCCGTGCTAGTGACGAGGAAGGGCTCGGGCGTGACGAGCGTCAAGGACTTGTCGGGCAAGCTGGTCGCTATCCCGACAAAGGGGAGCACGAATGAGATCTCTCTGCGTCTGCTTCTTCAGGAGCAGGGCCTGAAGGTGTCCACGGATAAGAGCGGAGTTCAGCTTATTGCGATGGCTCCGGCAGATACGCTGACGGCCATGAAGCAAGGCCAGGTAGACGCGGCGCTATTGCCGGAGCCATGGGGGACGCTGATCGCGAATGAAGGCATCGGTAATATCGCCGTCGATTGGGATCAAATTCCGCCGAACAAGGGGAATTATCCACTTACGATTATCGTAACTAGTGACGACTTCCTGAAGGATCATCGGAATTTGGCCAAATCCGTTCTTCTGGCCAACGAGGACGCAATTAAGTTTATCAAGGAAAGTCCCAGCGACACGTATTCTCTCGTTAGCGATGAGTTGAAGGAACTGACGGGCAAGGGCTTGGATGCCGAATTGATCAAGGCCACACTGTCT
The DNA here is from genome assembly GCF_001422685.1 of Paenibacillus sp. Leaf72. Classification (NCBI taxonomy): domain Bacteria; kingdom Bacillati; phylum Bacillota; class Bacilli; order Caryophanales; family Paenibacillaceae; genus Paenibacillus; species Paenibacillus sp. Leaf72. Next base: position 137,392 of record NZ_LMLV01000012.1, read on the forward strand.
CATCTAAATCTGACGATGAACATCGACCAAGATTCCTTGAAGCTAATGGCGCAGGTAGCCGTCGATGCCGGCTATATCAAGGGAGTCGGAGCAGATGGCCTGGATCTGGCAGGCTTGTACGATCTGTCGCTGCTGAAGGAGATACAGGAAGGCAAATAAAACGAAGATGAGAGGGCTGACAGCGATGTATATCCAGCCACAAATGAATTTGAGGCCAGACTACCACCCAGATCTGACCGTCGTTCTGCTCGGGACAGGTTCTCCCCGTGCCTTCTATGGGCGAGCGAAGCCCGGAGCAGCGGTGCTCGCGGGAGACAAGACGTTCCTCGTTGATTGCGGGGGCTCTACGGTGGACCAACTAATCAAAGCGGGCATCATGCCTCAACGGATATCCGATGTCCTGTTTACCCATCACCATTACGATCATAACGGAGGATTTTTCGACGTGTTCATCACGAGTTGGCGCACGCATATTACCGCAGAACGTGTCTTCGAAGGTCGTTCAGTGCCTATGCAAGTGTACGGACCAGAGACGACGAAGGCGATCATTGGTAAAATGCGGGAGTCCTTCGAGTTCGACGTCAAGCTCCGAATTAGTTACAATCTGTCGGATGAAGCGGGCTCGCTAATCGAATATACGGAATGCAACGAGGGTGTTATCTACGACAAGGAGGGCATCCGAATTACCGCCTTCGAAGTGGACCATCGCCCTGTCTATCCGGCTATCGCCTACAAGTTCGAGTATAACGGCAAGACGGTCGTTATATCAGGCGATACGATTCCGGTGGCCAATATGGAGAAACAAGCGACTGGGGCAGATCTGCTCGTTCACGAAGCGTACAACAAGTCATGGCTTGACGCCCTGATCGCGCAATACCCGAATCACGAGAAGGCGCTGTCAAACCCTGCGAAGTATCATACGACGACGCTGGAAGCGGCTGCAATCGCGCAACGGGCGGGAGTCAAGCATCTCGTGCTCACGCATCATATTCCCGCACCAGCGGTGAATCCAGAGGCCGAGCAAGCGTATATCGAGGGGATGGCTGGAATTTACGCCGGCCCGATCACAGTAGGTCGCGACCTGATGGTCTTCGACTTAAAGTAGCTGACAGGGCACCCCTTCCGGGTGCCCTTCTATATTGTTTTAAGTGACATACATGTCAAGAAGTATAAAGGGACGATGTATCTGAAAATTAAAGATTTAAAGAAAGTCGGACTTATTGAATCAGATTAAGTAATTCTATTTCATTAATTATTAGGGCGCCGATTTGGGCGTCCTTTTTTGTATGGCAGTCGGACTCTTGACGGTTGAAACGGCGTATTTGATTGGGATGTGCTATCATAAAAAGGGATATTATGAAAATAAGTAATGTGCAGGCGGGCAAGATGGCATGCAATCACTTTCAGAAGGCAGGATTCGTTTAAATGACTGTTAATCATACACAACGCTATCGTTTTAGTGAAGCGCCTATATGGCATATTCAAAGGGAATATTTTGAAGAAGAAGGCATGAAGGCTTGGAACAATGATCAAGTCCCTCAATATATAACGAGTAATCCTATGATTGCGGCGGCCTATGCCGAGATGATATTCGGACTCCTCCAAGATCGGGCAAATAAGGGAAACGGCTCAGAGCCTGTGTTTATTGTAGAGCTCGGGGCGGGAGCAGGCCGTCTCGCCTATCATGTGCTGCATGAGCTATGCCAGCTGAGAGACTATGCGGGGATATCACTCCCCCCTTTCCGCTATATTATGACCGATTTGGCTATGAAAAATGTTCTAGCCTGGCAGCAGCATCCTGCCCTGCAAGCTTTTATCGCTGAAGGCTTGCTTGATTTTGCACGATTTGATGCGGTTCATGATACGGCATTAAGCCTCGCCCAGTCAGACACAATCATTAGAGAACAGGACTTAGAGCAACCATTAGTCATTGTCGCCAACTATTTTTTTGACAGCATTCCACAAGAATTAATCTATGTAGGCGACGGGCAAATTTATGAAGCGGATGTTTTTGTCGAATATCCTGAAAATCGGGATGCCCTTAAACCAGCCGAACTATTAGATCAAATCGCTTTGTATTATGAGCACAGGCGGGCACCCGAGTATGAGCAAGACGACTATCCTTACCGTGATGTCATTGCCGTATATCAGGAACAGCTGGAGGATTCGCATATATTATTTCCTGCCGCGGGTTTAACCTGCTTGGAGCGCTTGAATCGGTTGTCCCAGGCAGGCTTTCTATTAATAACTGCTGACAAGGGCGACCACCTGCTCGATAACTGGAAATTTGCCGAGCCGCCGGAGCTGTTTCTGCATGGCAGCTTCTCCTTAACCGCCAACTACCATGCGATTCAGCATGTGTTTGAGCAAAGAGGAGCCCAGGCGTTATTTCCCCCGCATCATTATAAAAATATAAATGTCGGCTGCATTCTCCATTTGGATCAACCGATGGCCTACTCAAATACGAGACTAGCTTACCGCCGATTTGTCGAGCGCTTTGGCCCGGACGAGTTTTTCAGCATGAAAATGTGGGTTGACCGCCATCTTGCCAGCATGGAGCTGCAACCATTATTGAGCTTTTGGCGTTTGGGTGGATATGATGCGGAGTTTTTCATTCAGAGCACGAAGCAAATAGCCAGCCTGCTGCCGGATGCGAATGATGAAGAAATGCAGGACCTGCTAAGAGGCATTCAGCTAATGTGGTCGTCGTATTACGTCATGGAGCAGCGCTATGACTTGGCACTAGATGCTGGCTTGCTGCTGTTTGAGATGGAAATGTACGAGGAGTCCAAGCATTTTCTAGAAATATCGGTGCAGCAAGAACAAGATGAGGTCGTTTCAACCGTATTTTATTGTCTCGCTATTAGCTGCTTTGAGCTGGAGTTGGACGAGCAGGCATTGAGCTATATTCAGCAATTTCTGGAGCTGGAGCCGGGTCATGAAGAGGCATTGGCTTTGTTAAGCCGATTTGAGTAAAAAGCGTATGGCTTCACTTGTTGTTCATTACTTTTAGGCATAGACAGTTAGTGGTGACTGGATTTGAGGCGTATTACGATTTTGGTCGCAGACGATGAGGTGGAGATCGCGGATCTGGTCGCCTTGCACCTGCAAAAGGAAGGTTATTACATTATAAAAGCAGCCGACGGGAAGGCAGCCATGCAAGCTGTGCAATCGCAAACGATCGATTTGGCTATTTTGGATATTATGATGCCGGAAATGGACGGGTACGAGGTCACACGTAAAATTCGGGAGCAATACCATCTGCCGATTATTTTCTTAAGTGCCAAAACCTCGGACCTCGATAAAATCACAGGGCTGGTTATGGGCGCTGACGATTACATGACCAAGCCCTTCAATCCAATGGAGCTGGTGGCACGTGTCAATTCGCAGCTTCGCCGGTCGCTGCAATTCAATCAGCCAGCCGTCATGAATAAAGCGGTGCTGGAGCTAGGCGGACTCGTGATTTCACCCGATCAGCATAAAATCACCTTGTACGGCGAGGACGTCGAATTAACGCCGAAGGAGTTCGACATTCTTTATTTGCTGGCGAGCCACCCGAAACAGGTGTTTAGCGCGGAAAGCATTTTTAAACAGGTATGGGGCGAAGCCTACTATGAGAGCGGCAATACGGTGATGGTCCATATCCGTACACTGCGCAAAAAACTGGGAGAAGATACGACCAAGCGTAAATTCATCAAGACGATCTGGGGCGTGGGGTACACGTTTAATGATTAAAAGCAGACGAAGCTTTCGGACTACGATGATTATGCTGCTGGGCTTAAGCATGCTTTTGTCCGGTGCGATTACGTATGGCATTTATAAAATGCTGCAGCTCTATTACGTCGACGTTCGCGAGGGCGATCGATTGGCTCTGTACCGGAGGATGATGAGGGAGGTCGGGGACATTTATGTGTTCCTCATTCTTTTTATCCCGCTGGCTATTGTTTTTTTCTTCTGGTTTACGAAGCGTTATGGGACGTATTTCAATGAAATTTCCAAAGGAATCCGCCATCTGGCTAATGGGGAATTTGATAATCGGGTACATATTTCCTCAAACGATGAGTTTAACAGCATTGCGGAGGATTTGAATTTGGCCAGCGAAAAGCTGCAAGCGGCGGTCGAAAAAGGGGATTTTGCCGAAAATAGCAAGGATCAGCTGGTTGTGAATTTGGCCCATGATCTACGCACGCCGCTTACCTCGATATTGGGGTATTTGGATTTGATCGTGAAGGACAATCAGCTAACCGATGAGCAGATCAAGCATTACACTACGATTGCCTTCAATAAATCACAGCGTCTGGAGAAGCTGATTGATGGACTATTCGATATTACCCGCATGAACTATGGCAAGCTGCCGGTTCAGAAAGAGCACATTGATCTCAGCGAGCTGCTCAGGCAGCTGAATGAGGAGCTATATCCTGTTTTTGAGAAAAATCGTGTAATTTCCCGAATCGATGTGGCTCCCGAGCTTTATATTTATGGTGACGGGGAGCTGCTGGCCCGTGTATTCGAGAACTTGTTGACGAATGCGGCCAGGCATGGCAAAGAAGGCTTATATGTAGATATGAATGGGCATATCGATACCGGGCATGTGGTCATTCAAGTCGTCAATTATGGAGGGGAGATTCCGCCAGAAGATTTGCCGCATATTTTCGAAATGTATTATACGGGCGACCGCTCACGGGCGCATCAAGAGGGCGGCACGGGCTTAGGCCTGTTCATTGCCAGAAATATTGTAGAGCAGCATGAGGGAACTCTTAAGGCCGAGAGCAATGTGGTGCGGACGGTATTTGAAGTGCGATTGCCTGTGCGCTCATAATTTAAGAAAAACTTTAAATTTGCCCCACTTTTTTTTAACTAGTTTTCTCTATCCTAGAAGTATAAGGCAAGAGGAGGACGCGTTAATGACGAGGTGGGGCATTTTTATATGCTTGGTTCTGCTGGGCTATGCAGCGACGGACAGAGAGCTTTATAAATAGAACGGCGAGATTGTGACGGTGAAGGAGGAAGCCATTTGGAACAGACGGCAAATAAGACAAATAAGTGGGAACTTTTTATAGGAGCGGCGTTTATCGTATATCTGTTTTTATTATTTAAAATCATTTTGCTCAAATGGAACTTCATTAGTCTCGATGCTTTATGGTATCATTTCAAAACGTTTCTGCACCACCCGTACCTCATTTACGAGCGCCAAGCGAACTTCAAGCTATTCGATGAGATTTCAAGAGATATAGGAGATATAAATGGATTATCGATTTCAGGCTCTATTTTATTTTCGAATCTAATTGGCAATACGCTGGCCTTTATTCCGCTTGGTATTTTTATGGCGGAGCTCATCCAATCTAAAAGGGCATTATGTATAAAAGTAGTGATGCTTTCCTTTCTGCTAAGCTTATTTTTCGAATCGACTCAATTTTTTCTAGGCATCGGCATCTTTGATGTGGACGACTTGCTGTTAAACACGGTTGGCGGCATGATGGGGTACATTGCTTGGAAAATAGTCAAGGTTGGCGTGAAAGTGCTCCAGCCCACAACGGCGAGAGGAATAAAGAGAACTTCTCATACATGAGTTTGAAGGCCGGGAACCTAGTGAGGGTTCCCGGCCTTTCTCGCGTCTTATCTGAATGAATAAGGATTGGTGTTCTACGAGCTGTCTGCATTAGATTTGAATGGCACCATAAGCAAAAGCTGTTTGGCAAGGAAGGCAGGCGTATAGGGCATATCGTTGCGCAGCCATATAACGATCGTGCCAAGAAAGGCAGAGGAGCCATACCAGGCTGCAATATCATTCGGAATTTGGGGCGTGATGGTTTTGGATGAGGCATTATGATTGCCAATTTTACTTTTAATAAATTCCATCATCAGCACAGAAAGGCGCTCCGTGAATATGGGCAGACGTCTGGAGCCGAGCATGATTTTGTAAGACGCTGAATGATCGGCAAAATGCTGAATAAGCCTGACCAGCTCGGGCCATTCATCCTTAGCGGTACTGGATTGATCGGCCACATCTTCTAGCAGCTTTCGAATGTGCGTGGTCATGTTGTCCGCCATCTGATTCAACATATCCGGGATATCCCTGTAATGAAGATAGAAGGTAACCCGATTGATGGTCGCCCGCTCCGCGAGTCGATTCACCGTGATTTTCTCTAAATCATACTCTTGAATTAACTGGAGAAAAGCATCTCGAATCAGTTGGCGTGTGCGTATAACGCGCGGATCCATTTTTGAAGATTTTGTTGTCATGCGAATACCGGTCCTTTCTACTTTCAGAATAATCGTCTATACGACAGGATGGAATGAATTTGTAGATTATTACGAAGTAAAACTACATATCGTACATATTTGTAAACTATTAAACAGTATTGAAAAAGGTGTCGCTTGTAATCATAAAACGAGACGCCTATAATCTTTTACATTAAGTAAATTATACTACAGACTGTCAATTAGTTGAAGTCGAAAGGATTGAGTAAGATTAGTACAAACACTGTTTTTGACAGCAGCTCAATTAAGAAAGGTCCCTTGTTGTTTGTTTTAATCGTAGGGGCATTTGTCGCGGTATTGAATCAGACCATTATGAGTGTCGCGCTTCCCCATCTAATGGTCGAATTTTCGATTGAGGCTTCCGTCGCTCAATGGCTCACCACCGGGTATATGCTGGTAAATGGCGTTCTCATTCCGATTACGGCCTATCTTATGCAGCGTTTTACGACACGCGAGCTTTTTCAATCAGCCATGGTTATCTTTCTCGGAGGAACCATATTGGCGGCGATGGCGAATTCATTTGAAATATTGCTCGTTGGACGGCTCATTCAAGCGGCTGGCGCCGGCATTATTATGCCGTTATTGATGAATGTCATTCTTACCATCTTCCCTCCGGACAAACGCGGGGTTGCCATGGGAGTCGTTGGTTTAGCGATTGTTTTTGCACCTGCTGTTGGACCTGCTATCACGGGTTATGTCATGGAGGAATACAGCTGGCGCACGATGTTCCAAGCGATTATTCCTGTTGCTGCTTTGGTCATTATTCTTGCTCATTTTTATTTGAAAAATGTAGCTGAACGATTGTTCCCTAAGCTCGACGTATGGGGAATGATCTTCTCGACCATCGGTTTTGGTATGGTCATTTATGGATTCAGTAAGGCGGGCAGCCTAGGCTGGTCCAACACAGAAGTTGTAGTTTCACTTACAGTGGGTATTGTTTCCTTGGCCGTGTTTACGTGGCAGCAGCTGCGAGCCAAAAGTCCGCTGCTGGATCTCAGAGCGTTCAAATATAATATGTTTTCTTTAACGACCATTATTAATATCGCCGTCACTATGGTGATGTATGCTGATATGATGCTGCTTCCTCTCTATTTGCAAAATGCACGCGGATATACGGCATTGGAGTCGGGCATGCTTATGCTGCCGGGAGCCCTGCTTATGGCTCTCATGATGCCAGTGTCCGGGAAGCTATTTGACCGCTTTGGTGCAAAGTGGTTGTCGATCGTGGGTATGATTATAACAATCGGGACTACGATTGGATTTGTGAATTTGACGGACTCCACCAGCTATAACTACTTGCTGCTGATGTCTACGGGACGACGGATCGGTATGGCTCTCTTCCTAATGCCAATTACTACTGCGGGTCTGAATCAGCTTCCAGCGAGACTGAATGCGCACGGAACAGCTATCTCTAATACGATTAAGCAAGTGGCTGGCGCGATTGGTACCTCCTTGCTCGTAACCGTCATGACGTCGAGCACCAAAACCCATCTGACGGATACGATGGTGACTAGCGGCACACAGACGGCTTCCAAGGAAATGATGGTACATGCGAACATTCAAGGTATTAATGATGCTTATCTTGTTATTGTTGGAATTGGCGTTATTGGACTTGTGCTTTCTTTCTTTATAAAAAGTGTCAAGCAAGGTGAAGAGGAAGGCGTTAAAATGCCTGCAAGCAATAAAGTGCCAGCTGGAATCGGGCATGCTAAAAAATTAAAAAACAGCTAATAAAAGAGATGCTCTTCCTATTGGTGAGATGCATGTCATGCAAAAAAAGGCCGGGACCCCATTGAGGGGCTCCCGGCCTTTTTTGCGTACATCTTGATTCTATTAAATTTAAACTCCTGTAGGCTGGTCAGGAGTTGGTGTTGTTGGTGCTGTTGGTGTCGCTGGTGGGGTAGCTGGCGTTGGAAACAGAACAGCTGCCGAAGGATCGGACAACGCATTCGCACCGCTTTTGGCTACCGAAAGCACATACACCCGATAATTGGTGTCGTAAGCGAGTGGCTGACCACTAGCATCCGATGTGTTTTTGTTTATTGTTAGTATGGCTTCAGCTGGCGATGGTGTGTAAATGCTGGATGCACTTGCCGAGGCTAGGTTAAAGCTGCCAGCATCTGCTTCTTTAACGATAAACACGCGGTATTGCGAGATATTTCGCTCATCAGCCGGTTTCGTGAAGGATACTTGAATATCCTGGCCGCTCGCGAGCAGGGTTGCATTAACCGCTGTTGCTGCCGCTGCTGGAGGCAGCGGTACAGGAAGTGTAATAGTCGCAGAGGCAGAAGACAGTGCATTGGTGCCTGCCGAGCTGCCGCCGCCAACGGACAATACAAACACTTGATAGCTGACGCCGGCTTGGATGAACTCTCCGCCTGTGTCGCGTGTATTGCGAGTAAGCACTTTGCTCGGTGTATCGGTTTTATTGACTGCCGTAAAATAATCAGGCAAAGTAATCCGATTCGCTGCATTCAGGTCAAAACCGCCAGCATTCGCACTTTTGACGATGAAAATACGGTAATGGTCGATATTGCTTTCGTCCGAAGCTTTTGTAAAATCGACTTTGATATCTTGACCGCCATTGTATTCAGCTGCAACCACATTGGCTGCCGCAGATACACCTTTAGCTGCTAGCGTAATTGCTGCTGAACCGAGGGACAGTGCATTGGTGCCTGCCGAGCTGCCGCCGCCAACGGACAATACAAATACTTGATAGCTGATGCCATTTTGAATAAGGTCGCCGTTAACGTCCCGCGCAGTTGCAGCAAGCACTTGGCTAATATTTCCGCCTGTCTTAGCTACTGTCGTGTAGTTATTGGCGTTGCTCACAGCGTTAGCCGCTGCTAGATTAAAGCTGCCCGCATTAGCAGTCTTAACGACGAAAATACGGTATTGGTTCAGGTTGGTCTCATCGGCTGCTTTGGTAAAAGCAACAAGCAAATCTTGACCGTTGTTAAGCTCGTTTACGTCGCTGACAGCAACATTGGCTGCTGCTGTTACAGCGCTAGCTGACAGGATAATCGGAACTGAGCTGCCAGACAGAGCATTGTTGCTAGTCGAGCTTCCGTTGCCGACGGACAAGACGAATACCTGATAGCTGACTCCGTTCTGGATGAGCACGCCATTAACGTCACGCGCTGTCGCAGGCAATACTTGATTAATATTTCCGCCTGTTTTGGAAACGGTCGTATAATAGCTGGAATTTGTAATATTGTTTGCTGCAGCCAGATTGAAGCTGCTTGCATTTGCCGTCCTAACGACGAAGATGCGGTAATGGTTCAAGCTGCTCTCGTCGCTAGCTCTAGTGAAGGAAACGCGCAAATCCTGTCCATTGTTATAGTCGCTCACGTCGCTTACGCCTACATTGGTTACACTGCTGACTCCTGTGCTATAAAGCGCAATACTGGAGGAAGCGGTGGACAAGGTGCTGGAATAGGAGGAGCTGTTATTCGTAACACCCATTACAAACACACGGTAGGCAACGCCATTCATAATGGAATTTCCCTTCACATCTCTTGCGCTGGAAGAGAGAATTTGGCTGTAGCTGCTGCTTCCCGTTCTAGAAACATCGGTATATCTTCCCGACGCTACGTTATTCGCCTCTGTTAAATTAAAGTTGCCGTAATCAGCCTCTCTTACTACGAAAATCCGGTAATAGCTAATCCGGGACTCATCCGATGCCCGATTAAAATTAACGCGCAAATCGCGGCCATCTCCATAGTTGCTGACATCGGCTACGCTCGTAATCGTCGGATTAAATCCGGAAGAAGAGCCAAGTGTCACAGACGAAGAAGCCGAAGACAAGGTATTAGCAGTAGTACCTGCGCTGCTGCTCATGGAAAGGACATAAGCGGTATAGGCAACGCCATTTTTAATATATTCACCCGAAGTGTCCCTTGCCGAGGAGCTGAAGCCTGTACTCATCGTACTGCTGCCCGTTTTGGAAACCGTCGTGTAATAGGAGCTATTAAGCGTATTGGCTGCTGCCAAATCAAATTTGGAAGCATTGGCGGTCTTCACAATGATCACCCGGTAGCTGGAAATGTTGCTTTCATTGGAAGCCCGTGTAAAGCTGACCGAGAGGTCACGGCCGTCGCCGAAGTCGCTAACATCGCTAATGCGTACATTCGAAGCAGCGTCTACTGTCGATTTGACGCTCAGCGTAATGGAGGCAGAAGGGCTGGATAGCGCGTAACGATCGTTATTGCCAACAGTCAAAATAAAAACTTTATAAGGCAGATTAGAACGAAGCAACGCCCCGTCTGTATCTCTTGTTTGAGCCGTTAGTACATTGTTTTGGTATGCGGACGATGTAGGAAGCGCCGTATAATTCGTACCGCCTACAATTTGCGCCTTAGCCAAATTAAAGGAAGACGCTTTGTCTGCCGGAACGACGAGTATGCGGTAGCTGTTCACATTCGTCATATCGGTTGGAGGTGTGAAATTAACCTGCAAATCTCTTCCGTCTCCATTTTGGCTAACTGTGGACACACTCACCGAGGTGGCTGCGCCAATACTTACGGATGCAGATGTTGTAATGCGTACACTTCTTGTTTTCGCATCCCATTTCACATCCTCGCCAAGCGATTCGCTGACGAAGCGGACAGGAACGACGGTTCTGCCTTTAATGGAACGGGCAGGGGCGTCCAGTGTAACGGTTGTATTGTTAATCGTAGCCGTTCTGGCACCCAGTTTAAGAACAACGGTTGTATCGCCCTTCGTAGCGGTTACCGTTTTGGTTTTTTGACTCCATAATACTTTGGCATCTAAAGCTTCAAAAATCCCGCGCAAGGGCACAAAGGTGCTGCCCGAAATAATAATAGCGGGTTGATCAGTTTGCAGCACTTGTCCATCGATATAAATTTTAATATCGGTTGTTGCTGCCTGCGCTACAGGCTGAAGTAACACAAAAAACAGCGTTGCAAAAGCAGCTAGAGCGGAAACCATTTTTCTCATAACGTTCATATCCCCTCTGGATCGTTCTTCCATCATTTTCTGGATCGATAATAAGACGAAGCAAGAAGGGTAAAAGTTTCTACTTATTCATATTTTGTTCATAAAAATCTGGCGCCTAGGATAAAAGGGGGGACGAGAGATTTGAAATGGGTCAATTAGAGGAGGTCTTTTGTCGGAGTTTGTCATTTTGCTGTCATTGGGGTGGATTATACTTAGCTGGAATAGTGGGCAGGAAGGTTGCTCATTGAAAGACATGCCGAATACGAGAATGTACAGGGGAGTGAAAGATTCATGTTAAAAGGTTGGTTTAAAGTAAAAGCGCAAGGGAAATCTAGCTTCACCGTGTTGTCTATGATGTTGGCGCTAGTCGTAGCGCTGTCTGTTCTGCCAAGCACGGCTTTGGCTGCTCCAACTCCGGTTTCGGTGAGCCCGAATCTCAGTACAGTTGCCTTGGAGACAAACAGAGGAATCGTTACACAAGGTAAAGTGAAAGTGACGGGCCTTTTTAATTCGAATAGTACAGTTGTATGGTCGACCTATGGAAAGGCAAGTGCAGAGGTGGTGCCTGAAACAGGGACATCGTTCAGCACGATTGCGGGTGCTTATAGTTATAACCTGAACTATAATCCTTTTGTACCGGCTGCTGCTGGCGATATCCTTTCTATCGTTGAAGTAGATGCTCAAAGCGGAGAGGTTGTAGGCTACACTTCGCTAGCGGTTGGAGCTAATCATGTTGGTACGGTGGCTCCTATGGTCGATCGGAACTATGTTTTCCCTGGAATACAAGCTGGTTATAATCAATTTTTGCAGGGTGCCAATTTTTACGATACACCCAATGGAGTAACGCTTAGCAACTTCATAAGCTCTGATACCGCTATAGCTTCTGCAAGTCCAAATGGTTGGTATTTTTATATTAATGGGGTTAGCACAGGTACGGCTACTATAAGCTTTGATGCCGCAGACAATCTGACAGGGGATAAAATAAGAACAACAATGCCTGTTTCGGTTGTGACATTTCGCCAGCCATATCTAAATAATAATGAAGATTACTATTTTACTGGAAAAGCCTTAACGATTTCCGTTAATCCTCCAACTGCACAATGGGCGCCGGACTCTATTGAAGTAAATGGAGTGACTGTGTCAAGCGAAAGCTATACTTATACACCTGGGGTCTTTGGTCAAATTGACGGCGAAATTGTGCTGCAAGCCAGCGTGCTGTCAGAAGGTGAAAATAAAATCGTTGTGAAGACCTATGATACGATAGATGGGGTGTACGAAACTACTCTTCATCAATCCGAGCATTCCTACTATATGAGCGAGCCTCTTATTGATAGGGCGAGCGGCGGACTAACCGCATCCGTCAAATTCGTAAGAAACATCACTAACAATAGTTATAATGATCAAGCAACCGTTATTTTTCAGCTTATGAACGGCGATGTGCCAGTGGATACCGTTTCTGTTACGACTGACAGGCTGAATGGCTATCAGACAAATCGCGCACATTTCAATTTAGCGGATGCGGCAACAAATCCGAACTACTCGGTCCGTGCTTTTCTCATTACAGGAGACAATGCCGATCCTAGCAACCTAGGCTATAATCTTGTAACAGAAGTGGATGCGACAGAGTTTGAGCAGCGTTACCAAGAATGGCGCAACTGGGATTGATAGTGGGCTTATATTTCACCCTCGAAACGGTAGCTTAGCCGCGAGAGGACAGCTTTAGCCGTTTACGCTTAATTGAATAGAAAAGAGGTATGTCTGAAGTGAGAATACGTACATGGAGCTTAACTCTAATCATTGGTCTATGCCTATCGCTGTTTCCCATCTCCTTATGGGCTGCTGTCTCGGTCAATCCGGTGACAGGCAGCATCCATCCTGGCAGCCAAATTAATATCACAGGAACCTCAGACCTGTCCGAGGTCATTATTAAAGTGTACCGTCCTGACCGCAGCATTCTATATTTTAATGTGGCCAAGGTTAGCAATGGCACATACAGCGACACCATTACCCTTGGTGCTAATGAAGTGGTCGGAACGTATGAGATTAACGTTGGACAAGCTGACCAGATTTCATCCACCAATGTAGTGGTAACGACAAGCACAACGACGGCTGCCCCTGTGGCAAATCCGGCGAGTGGAGCCGTTGCAGCGGGTACAAACGTGACGCTGAGCAGCTCGACAGCTGGCGCGGCTATTTACTACACGACGAATGGCAGCAACCCAACCACAAGCAGCACCTTGTACAGTGGACCGATTGTCGTGAGCAGCGCGCTGACGATTAAAGCTATCGCTGTTGCCAACGGCAAAGCAAATAGCGAAGTGATGAGCGCAAGCTACACGATTTCAGCCTCAACTGGCGGCGGTGGCGCTGTTGGTGGCGGCGGTTCGACGACTGTGCCTAGCACGGACAAAGTTATCTCAACGAATGGTAATCTGACGCTTCCAGTTGGCAAAGCGGGCGAGGTAAGCTTGAATAGCGAAGTCATCGTCTCGATTCCAGCTAATGCGACAGCGAAAGAATTAATCATCTCCATTACCAAATTGCAAAATGTACAAGGCCTGCTCACAAATAAGGAAACACTGGCTAGCTCCGTCTTTGAAATTTTGAAAAATTTCACGGAAAACTTCAGCAATCCTGTTACATTGACGTTCACTTTCAACAAAGCAAGTCTGAAGAGTAACCAGAAGGCTTCGGTGTTCTATTTTGACGAAGGGAAGAAAGCATGGGTAGAAGTCGGTGGAACGTTTAGCGGCAACCAGATTACGGTAGCGGTGGATCATTTCACGAAGTATGCGGTTATGGCTGTAGCTCAACCTATTGTCGATCCTATAAATCCAGCTCAGGAATTCAACGATATTTTCGGCCATTGGGCGGAAGCAAACATTAAGAAAGCAATTGGCGCAGGCATTGTCAGCGGATATCCGGACGGCAGCTTTAAGCCGAATGCAACGGTAACACGTGCAGAATTTGCAGTGATGCTGATGAACACGTTGAAGCCGGAGGAAGAGGGGCCAGCACTCACCTTCACCGATACAGCGACAATTGGCGCATGGGCGCAAAAAGCAGTTGCGCAAGCGGTACAAGCTGGCATTACGAAAGGCTACGCTGATGGCGCATTCCATCCGAATGCTCAAATTACGCGAGCGGAAATGACAGCTATGCTGGCAAACGCAGCAGGTATTCCTGCTGATGAGAATGCGGCAACTGGTTTTGCAGATGATAAGGACATCCCAGCATGGGCGAAAAGCGGCGTGGCTTATGCGAAGCAAGCCGGCATTGTACAAGGGAAAGGCGATAATCAATTCGCGCCTCAAGCCTATACAACAAGAGCGGAAGCGGTAACGGTATTGCTGAATATTTTGGCGCTGCAAAGCAAATAAGGCAGTAAACCATTTATAAAAAAGAAGAAAGCAGTCCCTGCTCAAGGGGCTGCTTTCTCTGCTGAAATGGCCCTGTTTTTCGCCATATTAGGAAATCCAGTCCATTCATAGGCTGGTCCGTTCGCGGACTGGCTCTTTTTTATATTTTTTTTCCTAGTCTTCTGATAAGATATGAAGGGCATCATAAAAGAATAATCTGCTAAGGGGCACTCAGCCATGCATAACAACTTATATTTATCCGCCATGCTCTTGGCAGTCACTTGCTGTTCCCTAATCATCTGCTATCTTTGCTTCAAAAGAAGAGAGCTTCCCATTGCCATTAGCTATGGATTAGGAATGTTGACGGGTACTTTTTATACTTTCGGCTACGCCTTTGAAATCGTCAGCAATTCTTTGGAGGATATCCGGTTTTGGCTGCATATTGAATACATCGGTATTCCATTTGGCACGATATTGTGGTTCATTATGGTATTGCAGTATACCGGACGGCAGGCACTTGTCACCAAAAAACTCGTCATTCTTCTTCTCTTTATTCCCTTCATTAATTTTCTAGCCCACCATACGAATGAGTGGCATCACCTCTTTTATACAAGCATGACTTTAGATCGTTCAGAAGGCTTTCCGCTGGTTGTTTTGGAAAAAGGGCCTTTCTACAAGCTTCATGTCGCATACGCTTATTCTTTTTTTGTCATTGGCATGATCCTCTTGATTCAAATGTTCTTTAAATCGGCTTCGCGGATGAAAAAACAAATTGCGCTTATGTTTATTGGCTCGTGGGGTCCATACGGCTTCACTCTCGTTTATTTAAGCGGCATTCTTAACATGCCGTATGATATTTCTCCATTTGGTTTTCTAGTCTCCGGCATATTTTACATGTGGGGCATTTACCAGTTTAATATGCTGCGATTGGCACCTCTGGCACTGCAAAAGGTATTTGCCTCCATGCAGGATGCCGTAATGATCTTCGATCTGGATCATACGCTCACGAGCTTTAATGAATCTGCCAAAAAAGTGATAACAGGCCTTCACAATAGCTGGATTGGGCAGCCGGCCGCTTACATATTCGCACAATATCCCACTCTACTTGAGAAAATAGCTCGAGGCCCCACTATTGCTCCTAAAGTGCGGCTTGCTCGGGAGGGTGATGAACGGTTTTATAATCTTCATCTCTCCTTTATTCTTGATAATCGGCTCAGACCCGCTGGCCAGATCCTATTGTTAAGCGATGTAACCGAAAGCGTCCGCAACGAGGAACGGCTGCAGGAAAATGCAAAACAGCTCCAGGAGCTCAATACGTTCAAGGATAAAATGTTCAGCGTAGTAGCCCATGATATCCGTGATCCGCTTGCGGTATCGCTGAATCTGATGGAGCTAATGGAGGATGAGCTGCTGGACTACGGGGGCAAGCACGATGAAATCGTTCAGGAGATGGGCCAGCAAATTCAGAAGACGTTTGCTCTCGTAGAAAGCTTGCTCGAATGGTTTCGCAGCCAGCGGGGCGGGATGGTGTTTAATCCGGTGGTGCGGGATCTTGCCCAGACGGTACAGCTGAATGCGCGTCTCTTGCAGGTACGCAGTGAAAGCAAAAGCATCCGTATTATTTCCGAGATTCCACAGGAAACGTTTATTTTTGCCGATAAGGAAATGCTTGATCTCATTATTCGCAATTTGCTGTCCAATGCGATTAAGTTTACGGATTACGGAGGCAGCATTCGTTTAAAAGCAGAGCTTGTGGAGGGCAAAATGGTCGTATCGGTCAGCGATACAGGCGCGGGAGTGCCAACGGAGCAGGTGGATTCACTATTGCAGCAGGATGCTTATCCTGTGCCTTCCATAGGAACCGCGGGCGAGCGCGGCGTAGGATTAGGCCTTACTTTATGCCGGGAATTCGTCCACTTGAACGGGGGCGAGATTTGGTTCGACACGGCGCCCCAACAGGGGAGTACATTTTATTTTTCATTGCCTCTACCTCCATTAGCACCAGCTTACCCCCATGAACAGTCAGAAAGGAGAGGGACAGGATGAAGGTCATCATCATCGATGACGAACTGGCGATGCACCTGATTATGAGCAGAATGCTGGGCAAAATCGACGAAGTCGAGATCATGGGCAGCTTTCAGGAGACGGCTGCAGCCTTCGCTTTTTTGCAACAGCAGGAGATTGATATGATCTTTATGGACATTAGCATGCCGAAGGAGAGCGGGCTGGAGTTTGCTCAGCGGTTACGGGAGCAGGGCAGGCAGACGAAGCTGGTGTTTGTAACCTCGCATAAGGAATATGCGCTGCCTGCGTTCGGCGTCTACGCTTACGACTATATGGTAAAGCCCGTCGTACAGGAAAGGCTTAGACAGACTATTCTCAAAGCGTTATCCGAAGGTACTCCCGCTATGCCGGCGGAGGAACAGAAGGCTGCCCCGACCAAAGTGCTGTTCAATTGTCTCGGTAGAATGGAAATCCGCAGTGCCCGTGATGAAATTATAAAATGGAAGACGAGCAAAAGCGCCGAGCTATTCGCCTATTTATCGCTGCAAAAAGGCCGTCTCGTTTCAAGGGCGCGGCTGATTGAGGATATTTTTGGCGGCATGCCCCGAAAAAATGCGGAAAGCTATTTAAACACAACTGCTTACCAGCTGCGCAAGCTTCTTGAAGCTAATGGACTTAAGGGCAGCCTGCACTCCGACGGTATTCATTATGGCCTGAATTTGAATGAGGCGCGCTTCGATATGTTCAGCTTTGAAGAGGGCTGCAAGCAAATGGCACTCGTTCTTGACGAGAATATCGGGCGGGCGCTTGAGCTGGAGCAGCTTTATGTCGGGGATTTGTTTGGAGATCGCGCCTATCCGTGGGCATGGAGCGAGATCGAACGGTTCTCGCAAATGTATATCGCTCTCTCCCAGAGGCTGTGCAGCGCCTTGCTGCTTAGAGGAGATACAGCAACAGCAATTCGACTGCTCGCTAAGCAGTCTGCTATAAACGAGCTGGATGAAGAGACCATAAAGCTGCTGATGCGCGCCCACGCTCTCCAGAAAAACAAAGAAGCGTTAGTCCAGCAATACATGAAATTTGTAGACATGCTGCATCATGAGATGGGTGTCGGTCCATCGCTTGAGATAACCGTACTCTATGAGCAGCTGCTGCGGGAACTGAATACTTACTGAAAGTAGAGCACAAAGAGGATATATAAAGATATAGATGAATTTTTGTATAGATTTGGAAGACAGTGTATTCATTGTGTGATACAATAAATCACTGAGCCGGCCAAATCTAACGGATTACTTATAAGAGGAGCATAGAATATGAAGAATTTCGCTGATGTGCTTATTGAAGAGATCCTACATAAAAACTCTGTATTAGTCGTAGGGTTAGATCCCGATTTACAATACTTCCCGGATTTTTTAGTGGATAACGATGAGATTAGCAACCAACAAGCTAGTGAAGCCATTTATCATTATAATCGAATTGTAATTGATGCAGTAGCCGAGCATGCAGTAGCTGTAAAGCCACAGCTGGCTTATTATGAGGTTTATGGCAGCGAGGGAATTCATGCATTAGAGAAAACGATTGCCTACGCCAAATCAAAAAATTTAATCGTCATCAATGATGCAAAACGTGGAGACATAGGCTCTACTTCAAGTGCATATGCAAAGGCATTCCTTGGGAATGGCTCTCTTGCAGGAGACATGGTTACCGTTAACCCCTTTCTGGGCAGCGATGGTTACCTCCCTTTCATCGAGGAAGCTGGAAGAAACGGTAAAGGTTTATTTTTACTAGTGAAAACCTCTAATCCCTCTTCACATGAAGTACAAGATGTTAAGCTGGAAAACGGAGAATTGCTTTATATTAAAATGGCTGATGATATCAACAAACTGGCGCAGCAAACATTGGGGGAAAATAATTACTCCTTTATTGGCGCCGTTGTTGGGGCAACCTACCCAATGGAAGCTGAGAAGGTGCGGAAAGTATTGCCAAGCTCTATTTTTCTAGTTCCGGGATTCGGCGCACAAGGCGGAACGGCTAATGATTTAAAGCCATTTTTTGATGCAAAAGGATTAGGTGCCTTGGTTTCCTCATCCAGAGGCATCATCTATAACGGTGCAAAGGAAGAGAAGAAAACAGAAGCTATTCTATATGAATTTATTGCGAAGGCTGCTAGAGAGTCTAAAGAAAAAATCAACGAGGTACGGCTTAGTAATTAATTTTTTAGATGTTTAATACATTTTATTATGAAATATTATTATGAAACTCAAATAGAAGGGCTTTATCTCGGAAGCGGAGATGAAGCCCTTTATTTTTTTATCACAATACTCCATGGGACATTCTAAAGAAATGACCACTAATAACCGCATGAAAAATTAACCGATTGTAAAGGTATCGATTGACATCTTTTACGTTCTATACTATTTATATCTAATTGTTGGAAATATTTGAATAGAAGGGGTGAAGTATCGTGGTCAGTAATATTGTAATCAATCATGTGGTTAAAGGTAAGATTCATACCATCTTTGGAACGATGGACTTATATCGTTTTAGTATGACAGATCTTTTGCAAGCGCCTTCAGAAGCCGTTGAACACTTAGCAGTAGTGAAACGCAATGGAGTAGATTGGGAAGGTCCAGTATTATGTCGTTTTAATTCGGCTTGTATAACAAGCGAAGTGTTTAATTGCACTCGATGTGACTGTAAATGGCAGCTGGACAAGGCTATGGAGTTGATTAGTGCAGCGGGACAAGGAATTATTACCTATCATGCCTCCCATGAAGGACGAGGTTTTGGCCTGGCCACGAAGCTTCTTTCTTACAATATGATGGATGAAGGACTTGATACGGTTGAGTCGTACTCCCAATTGGGGACGGGGATGGAGGATGCTAGAAATTACAGAGCTTCTATCGCCATACTCAATCATTTTAACATAACTCAAGTTAGGCTTATAGGAAATAATAAAAAGAAATATGAAGCCACACGTAACGCAGGTATTCATGTCGTTGATAGATTTGCTTTAGTTTATGACGGGACGGATCAGAAGGTTCTGAAATACTTGAGCAATAAATCGAAAGAGCCTGAGCAAGATCTATTAAGAGATAGAATGAAAATGAATGTATAAGGGTGATATATTGGACAAAATTTTAATAACGGGTTCTGGAGGAGGCATAGCTTCAGAGCTAATCAGGCAGTTAAAGGAGCGGGACGTTCAGGTCATCGGTATGGATTTGAAGACTAGCTGTGCAGCGGTGGACATTCCTATACAGTGCGATTTAAGTGACGAGCATCAAATAAGGAAAGCATTCGACTTATATAAAGATGATTTGAAAAATATAACGGGTATTGTTCATTTGGCTGGAATATATCCGAACCTCAGTCTATCGCAATACGATTTATCATTATGGCAGAAGGTTCACGCTGTAAATGTAACTTCTTTATTTATTATCGTGCAATTATTGCTAGAACAAGGCTGTGATTCTTTAAGCAGTATTATTTGCACCTCAAGTACAGCTGCTAAAGTTGGAAGTCGAGACCCTGCATATGCATCATCGAAGGCGGCACTTCTTGGGCTTTCAAGAAGTCTTAGTCTTTCATTGGCTCCGAAGGGAATAAGAGTTAACTCCATACTGCCGGGAATTATAGATACGGACATGTCCAAGGTGCAATCCTCAGAGCGCCGTGACTATCATCGAAAAAAAACGCTGTCAAACACCATTGGCAAACCTGAGGAGGTCGCTAATGTAATTGCTTTCCTACTCGGAGACCACTCCTCATATATATGGGGAGCTTCAATAGACATTAATGGAGGAATGACATTTTGAGTGGACTTTTAATTGCAATGTGCGGGTTGGATGGAGCAGGGAAGACTACACAAATCGGAATGCTTACCAAATGGTTTGAGCTTAATAATGTGCAATTATACAACACCAAGCAGCCAACTGATCAATATAGAAATGATCCGAGGGTACGATCCTATCTTGATGATGGACATGCCCCTGACATGAGAGTCATTGCGATGCTGTCTGCTGCTGATCGAATAACCCATATGTATGATTTGGAGCAGCGCTTGGAGTCGGGCGTTAACATTATATCTGATCGATATATTTACAGTTCTTATGCCTATTTCAAAGTTCGGGGAATGGATATCAATGATATTAAAAATCTTTATGGCTCCATACGCAAACCAGATTTAACTGTTTTTTTAGATATTAAGCCCGAAATAACCATTAAGAGAATACAGGCCCGGGATGGGCACCTAAAATATGAAGAAAAAGACCCGTCTATCTTTATTAATGTAAGGGAAGCTTTTCGAACGGTATTGCCTGAAGATGCCTTAATCATGGATGGGGAAAGAGACCCCCAAGCTATTCATTCTGAAATTATATTACATTTAGAAACGATTATGAGCACAAAGGGAGGATATTCGTATGGTATTAAATAAATTTGTTGAAGTTATAGATCGTACATTTACCTTAGAAAGCAAAAAGGAATTAGAGCTGATGTGCGGCTTGCTAAAGGAACAGGTGAATCTACAGAAAGTTACAGAATGGCTTTCAGAATTGCGTCAAGAATCTGAAGATCAATTAGGTAATTTAGCGTCACTCATGGAAATTCATCCTTTGGGATTTGAAAAGTATGTACTGTGGAGCGGCGAAAATTCGGGAATTCGTGGTCGCTTGCATTACTGGCCGCAAAATAAATGGCCTTTTGAAAGCATACATGATCATAGGTTTAATTTTGCGGTCATCATGTTATGCGGTGAATATACCCATGAGGAATATAATGTCACGGAACTTGAGATGGATAAAGTAGAGGTTGAATTAACCCGCAGCTCTAAGGTAGTAGAGGGCGATACTTATTTTTTTGAAGCGGGCAGCTTCCATCGAGTCATTCCAAGCAATAAAATGACGCTCTCCTTAATTGTTAGAAGCAGGGCCATATTGCCTTATTCAAGGGTGATAAATCCAGAAGATTTAAAGATGAGAAAGGCTTTTGGCAATGTGAAAAAGTTTAAAGATAAGCTTCTAACCCTTGAAAACGCATTAATATGATGGAGGATTTATGAAATTGACGAGAGAGCAAGCGGCATTATTGGAAGTGTCAAAAAGTGTAATAAATAATCATCCATTAACGGCTGATGGTTTTCAGGATGTGGATTGGTCCATTTTAATGAATTTGCTGCAGCAGCATAAAATTTTTGCCTTAACCTATCAAAATATATCTCCTGTCCTGCCGGATAGCTTAAAAAAATCGTGTGAAACCCTATACCAAAACCATGTGGAAATTATTGATGAGAGAATACAAGAAATTAAATTATTATTTAATAAAGCAAAAGAAATGAATATAAATATTGTATTAAACAAGGGAATTGCCTTATCCATCCTCATATATGAGGATGCTTATAAGAGGGATTCTCGGGATATAGATTTGCTCATTAATGAACATGAGATGGATCAAATTAATGAGTTGCTGCGTGTATGCGGCTTTCATAGTGCCATAGGAAATAAAAACACGTATCACATAGACAGGAAGGACCCAAACGATTTCTTTTATTTGGATAAGCCAATATTGAAAGCTCCAGATAGCCATGAATTTTTCGAATACTGGAAACATACCCATTCTGGAAGATACGTTGTACTTGAGACGGGAAGGCATCTGCATCAATCCATTAAAGAGATTACTTCCTTTCTGGAATCCACGCAATATATGAATATTCAGGGCAATGAAAATGTGAAAACCTTAGATCTCGAGCATAGCTGTATCGCCTTGCTTGAAAATGCATTCAATGATGCCGAGGGCTTCGATGAGCGAATTCCAGCACTTAAAAACTATATGGATATAGTCATGTTTTTTAAAAAATATGAGCAAATGGTAAATTGGGATAACGTAAATAAATGGATAGCTAAGTATGAATTGAACAGAGAGTTTGCTCTAGTTATAAAGCAAATTAAAGAGATATTTGCCGGCGTCGATCTATCATGTCTAGATTATATTAGAGCAGACGAAGCTTTAAATCATAATCAATCATTTTATGAATGGGATATCAGCATAACAGAGAGATTGTTTCTTGATGGTGAGCAGCGCAAGAAAATGATCGCTTTAATGAGTAAAAAAGCAGCGTTTAGCGATCATAATATCAATTATTGCGGGCCCATAAAAACAAACGATAAGCAGTGGCGGAAGTTGTTAGTAAACGATGATAAATTTGATCTGCGCTATAACTTTGAATATGAGGCGAATCGCCTTATACTCCGTTTGAACCTTTCCGAACCAACTTTAAATAACCTTACTGAAAATCAGGAAATAATGATTTTTCTGGTCGATCCGGATCTGGATTGCCCAGACTATTTCACACATCAAGTCATTATTCGTAAAGAAAACAACAGGCTCCAGCCAGTTGAAAGATCTAAATTTGCCCATGTGAGAGAAGAAGATGTCCTGCGAGGCTGTTCTCATTTTCAAAACGATAATGGAAACTTGATTATTTATTTGCCTTATGAAAACCTTGGAAGTGGCGACTATATTGGATATTTTATAGGGGTCATAGATAATTTGCTGGGCAGAATTCCACATTGGCAAACGGCGCCGCCGTATCATAAGGATTTTTGGACCAGTATGCCCGTCGTAGAGGTTAGGGATCATTAAGTGAAAAATGGGGGCGTCATAGTAGTATGGCTATTATTTCTGTAAATGATATCACCAAAACTTATCGACAGTATAGAAGATTCCCGGGGCTCATTGGTTCCGTTAGGAGTTTATTTACGCGTGAGTATATAGAAGAAATGGCCGTTCATCATCTTAGCTTTTCCATTAAAGAAGGCGAAGCGGTAGGTTATTTGGGCCCTAACGGTGCGGGGAAATCAACAATGATTAAGATGATGACCGGAATTTTGGTGCCTACTGCTGGAGAACTGCGAGTACTTGGAAGCGTGCCTCATCAAGCGCGTAAAGTTAACTCCCGGCAAATTGGAGTGGTCTTCGGGCAGCGAAGCCAGCTATGGTGGGACCTTCCGGTTAAGGACTCCTTTGATCTACATAAGTACATTTATAAGATACCTGCGGCAACTTTCGAGAACAATTTGGAATTTTGCGTGGAATTGCTATCCATCAAGGATTTTATTCAAAAACCAGTAAGACAATTAAGTCTAGGGCAGCGGATGCGTGTTGAAATTGCAATGGCGCTCTTGCATGAACCCAAAATTCTTTTTCTCGACGAGCCTACAATTGGTCTCGACGTGATCGCCAAGGACCAAATCCGGCAGTTTTTGCGTACGGTAAATCGTGATAAAAGAGTAACCATCGTTTTAACGACACACGATATGAAAGATATAGAGGAAATATGTCCGAGAATGATTGTGGTGAATAAGGGGAGCGTCGTTTACGACGGGTCTGTTGTAGAGCTCCGCAACAGACTAGGTAATGAACGCCAAGTTGTCATTGATTTTCGGGAAGAGCCAGGTTTAATCGATATGCCGGGAATAACCTTGCTTCAAGAGGAAGGGCTAAGAAGAACCTATTCTTTTGCAAAAAGTGATGCCAGCGTATTTGATCTTGTGAGTCGAATTGCAGCGAAGTATCCCGTTGAGGACGCTTCAATTGAAAGTGCGGATATCGATTCCGTTATCCGGCAGCTATATCATCAACTAGCTGAAGCCGATTTAAAACGCCAAATTGGTTAAGGTGGGTTAGTAATGAGAATGTATCTTATGTTCGCAATGAAAGCTTTTTCTAACCAGTTAGCTTACCGTTCGGAAGTTTGGCTCCGTTTACTGGGCAACTTTGTCACGATCCTGATCCAGGTTGAAATCTGGCGAGCCGTTATTGGTAGCGGCAGTGTAGCGGGTATTAAGGCCGAACAAATGATTACATACAGCATTATCAATACACTGCTTTTTGCCCTGTTATTAAATGGGGTAAGCAGTAAAGTGGATGGAAGCTTAAAATCGGGAGGAATCGCCTCAGAATTAATCAAGCCGCTATCGTACCCGTTATATTTGCTTTTTGATGGGCTAGGCAATTCCCTCTATCAACTAGCCTTCACTGTTGCGCCGTCTCTCCTTATAGCAGGGCTGTTTTTCGGAATACTCCCACCTGCGACCTTAACAAACCTTTTCGCTTTTTTATTGGCACTGATGCTGGCTCTTATTATTTCTTTTCTTCTAGGTTATCTAATCTCATTACTAGCATTTTGGTTTATGAATCATTTTGCTCTTAGTTGGATGATGGGAGGCCTAATCACTATCTTCTCTGGCTCTTTTTTGCCACTTTGGTTTTTCCCCCCTTCATGGGCTTCTGTAGCGAAAATGCTGCCATTTCAATATATGGGTTATGTCCCGGCGGCCATATATCTAGGCAATATAACGGAAACTGAACTATGGCAGGTGCTTGCCATGGGGGTAGGGTGGATCGTGGGATTACTTGTCCTCGTTCAATGGCTTTGGACTAGAGCCGTGCGTCGCTTAGTTGTGCAGGGCGGATAAAGAGGAAGGCGGAAATTCATGACACTGCAGTTGTTTGGCAAGCTAGTTCGTTTATTATTAAAAGAAAGAATGGAGTATCGGGCTGATTTCATCCTTTCCGCTTTTGCTCAAATCATCGCATATGCCGGGGACTATATTATAATCTGGTTGTTTATCCAAAGGTTTAACACGATAGCTGGTTGGACTTGGCCGGAAATAGCCCTTTTGTATAGCATCGGCCTCTTTACGTATGCACTAGGGGCATCCTTTTCTTTTGTACAGATGCGCGAATTGGAAAGCCAGGTTAAACAGGGCACGTTTGATATTTTGCTTATAAAGCCTGTAAATCCCTATTTATACTTAGTAAGCAGGGGCTTCAACTTAGGGTACATCGCCCATATTTTAATCTCTGGTTCTGTACTTATTTGGGCCATCTCGAAGCTGAATATGCAATGGACGCTGAGCGAGTACATCTACTTAATACTAGTCGTTGTCAGCGGTGCTATGATTTATGCCGGAATCCTCACCATTATCGGTGCTGTTTCTTTTATATGGATTAGAACTAATTTTATGTTTACCCTATTTTTCAGATTAAAGGATTTTATTGCGTACCCTTTGCCGATATTCGGAACGTTTATTCAGTTATTGCTTACGGTTGCTGTACCACTCGCCTTTGTTAGTTTTTATCCAGCGGCATTCCTTTTATCTAATGATGCAACGCTTTTACCGCAGTGGGCAATGTGGATGGTGCCACTTGTCGGCCCTCTTTGTTATTGGGCAGGCTATAGGTTCTGGATGTATGGTGCGAACAAGTATCAAGGTGCTGGCGGCTGAGTTAATGAGAAGATAGACCTCAAACGGGTCAAGATATATCAATATATATCAATATATATCAAGAAGTATAGGAGCAGCTGTCCTCAACCGAGGAGGCTGCTTTTTCTCTTGCTACAAAAACGATCCGTATTTCTTCCAGAGTTTCATGCTCCTTGTCGGAGTTTGTCATTTTGCTGTCATTGAGTAGGGCTATACTTATTTAATTAGTAGGAATAAAGAACCAACTATAAAAAGCAATAATCATTAGGAGGACTATCGTGAAAAACAAACTGGTTAAGAAGCTCGTATCGTCAGCTGTTGCAGCATGTCTATTGTTATCGTCGTTTGGCGTGGCATTTGGTGCCACTACGGCAGCAAATGCTCCCGCGGATATTGAAGGGCATTGGGCACAAAGCCAAGTTTCAGAGTGGATCAGCAAGGGGCTGATTACGGGTTATGAGGACGGCAGCTTTAAGCCGGAAAATCAAATTACAAGAGCTGAATTTATAACACTGGTCAATCGTGCATTCGGCTTTACCGAGCAAACGGAAATTACGTTTAGCGATGTACCCTCTACAAACTGGGCTTATGCAGATATCGCGAAGGCGGTAAAAGCAGGCTACATTTCAGGCTATGCGGATGGAACAATCGGAGCCTTTAAGCCGATTAGCCGTCAAGAGGCTGCGGTCATTGTCATCCGTCTGCTGAAAATCAATCCGGCAGCCAGCACTACGGCAGCAGCCTTCGCAGATGCGAATCAGTTTGCCAGCTGGAGCAAGGGCGCGATTGGCGCAGTTGTAGCTAAGGAAATTATGAAGGGCTACAGCGCAGATAATACGTTTAAACCGGCAGCCTTTATTACTCGCGCAGAAGCGGTAGTAACGCTGAACCGTGCAATGGAGTCGCAAGCGATCGTTTATGACGCGGCGGGAACTTATGGTCCAGCTGCTGGAGTTGAGACGGTTAATAAGAACGTCGTTGTTAGCGCAGCTGGCGTAACGCTGAAAAACATGGTCATTAATGGCGATCTGTTATTGGGCGAAGGCATCGGCAATGGCGATGCGTTCTTGAACAACGTCAAAGTAACGGGAACCGTAACCGTTCAAGGCGGCGGCGAGAACAGTATCCATTTTAACGACTCGGTGCTTATTGATATTGTGATCGACAAAAAATCAGGTACAGGAACTGTGCGTATCGTGTCGGAAGGCACAACAACGATTGCGCTTGTTATGGTTAACTCTCCTGCGATTATTCAAGAATCAGGCTCAGGAGCAGGCTTTGGCAATGTAAACTTAAATGCAGTACTGCCAGCAGGTGCGAAAGTAACCCTGCAAGGCTCATTCAACACGGTCAATGTCAGCGCTCAGCAAATTCAGGTTGACCTGCCGACAGGTACTGTCCAGCAGTTGAATGTCAACTCAGGGGCAACTGGCTCGACGGTGAATCTCAGCCAAGGCAGCAGAGTCAACACGCTTGTCCTAGATACGGTTGTGAAAATGTTAGGCCAAGGTACAATTGTACTGGCTACCATTAATACTGGAGGAGTGGGTACGACTTTTGAAAATCCGCCAGCTACTCCAGCTCCAACAGCAACTGTAACAACGGGATCATCAACACCAGCGCCGTCGACAGCAACGCCGACGCCAAGCGCAACGCCAACTGCAACACCAGAACCAACAGCAACGCCAGAGCCAAGCGCGACGGCAACGCCTGAACCGACGGTAACGCCGGAGCCAAGCGCAACAGCAACGCCGGAACCAACGCCAACACCAGTGCCGCAGGCTCCAACGGCATCCGATGTTTTTATTAGCGGGACAGCGACTGTTGGGGAAACGCTAACGGGCAACTACACCTACCAAGATGCAGATGGCGACTTGGAAGATGGAACAGCTTACGAATGGTATCGTTCGGATGATGAGAATGGATCAAACTATACGCAAATTGACGGAGCAAATGATTCAACCTATCTGCTGAGCGAGGAAGATGCGGGATATTACATCACCTTCGAAGTTACACCTGTGAATGCGGCAGAGCCAACAATTGGAGATACTGTTAAAAGTGCAATTACGGGCGCAGTGAAAAACGCTCCCGTTGCTCCATACGTAGAAGGAGTCCAAGTGACAGGTGTACCTGCAGTAGGCCAAACGTTAACAGGGGATTATTACTATTGGGATACCGATGGGGATGCAGAAGAGGGAACAACCTATCAGTGGTATCGCTCGGATGACTACGAACAGACCATTAATTATACGGCAATTGATGGAGCGACAAGCCTTACTTATGTGCTTGGCAGCGAAGATGCTGGCAAATATATGACGTTTGAAGTGACACCGAAAAATACAGCGGCTCCTACAACAGGGCAGGCAGCGAAAGCGGTAAGTCAAGAAAGCGTCATGGGGCAGCCTGTCATTTCAGTAGATGGCTCGTATTCGAACCACTTGCCAATGATTACGATTGGCGAACTGACTGCTGGCAGCGTGGTAACCGTATACGATACAGATGGCACGGCAATTCTGGCCTCGGGTACGGCGATAACGGATACTCTGACGCTTGCACTGAATGCTTTAGCATCGGGAACACATACGATAACCGCTCATGCAGCAGATTCCATGCGGGGGGCGAGTCTGGACTCTGAGGAACTGGAGTATGAAGTGAATGAAATTGCTATTTTGCCGCAAAATCATTTCTCATTAGGATCGAACCATGCTATAGTGCTGGACGCGATGGGCCAAGTGCTCACATGGGGTGCTAACTGGAATGCGCAAATTGGCGACGGGACGACGACAGCTTCCCCTAACCGATTTACAGTGCCTAACTTGCCAAGCGATATTATTGCCGTACAAGCTGGCTTTGGCCATTCCCTGATTCTGACCTCGAAAGGCGACGTATGGCAATGGGGCAGGGGATCAAGCAATACGCCAGTTAAAGTGAACGGGATTGATCATGCGATTGCTATTTCAGCAGAAGGCGGCACGAACTCACTTGTGTTGAAAAGTGATGGAACGGTATGGACATGGGGAGATTATTCACCGCTTGTTCAAGTACCAGGCTTGGATCATGTGCTCGAAATCCAAGCTAGATACGCTTCCTCTTACGTTTTAAAAGCTGACGGAACCGTATGGGCTTGGGGAGACAATACAAATGGTCAGCTTGGCAATGGGACGACAACAAGCAGCAATGTTCCGGTTCAAGTATCGGGACTAACTAATATCGTTTCCATGAAGATGGGCAACCAGCATGCTCTTGCCTTAAGCGTGACAGGAAGCGTATATGCTTGGGGCTTTAATCAAATGGGCCAAGTCGGCAACGGGACGAATGTTAATCAATTGCTTCCAGTTGAACTTGAAGATCTACCCAAAATCACGCTGCTTGGTGCAGGGAATTATCAATCTTTTGCACAGGATGAAGATGGAAATGTATATGCTTGGGGCAGTAACCAGAGCGGCAAGTTAGGTTTCGGCCATACCAATGATACAAACACTCCTGGGATCATTAATGGTATATCTGATGTCCTCGTGATTAACGGGGGCGGCAGCAATACCACTTATGCTCTAAAAGCAGATGGCAGCTTATGGGCTTGGGGCGACGGTTACGATGGCATGCTTGGTGAAGGCGGCAGCGGTGAACGGTATACGCCTGGAATCGTCAATAATTTGAATTTGCTGTTAGCACCATAAAAATTAAAAAGAAGATAAACAGCAGGCTGCCCCGTGGCAGCCTGTTTTGTTTTTTTATATCCTGTGATGGCCTTCGATACAAGCGTTATCATAGCAGTTCCCTCTTCGGCTTATGCTCGCCTTCATCTGGTGCGTTTGAAGTATTATCTTTCAGCAGATGGCTGACAGGGAGAATATGGTTCAATATCCGTTCAGAACGATTTGATATGATGAATTTAGTGAAAGCTTACAAGCTTTTACAGGAATATAGCCGATAGAAGAATGGAAGTAATCTGGTTTTTCGCTATTTAATGAGGAAAATACAGGGAGGCGAAGGGAATGCCAACGAAAGAAAATATGGTTGGTGACAATAGGCCTGCACAGCAGAATATGGAGCAGGAGTGGCTGGCTAATCAATTAAAGTATTCGAATGTTCAGCGAGGTAAGAAGGGCAATACGATTTATTTAACAGCTGCTGATTTGACTTTGACATATGAGGATTTAAGGGATACCACATGCAATTATGTCATTCATGCGGATACCGTTTGTCTAGCAGGCAAGCTTGAAACAAAGGGAAGAGATATAACAATTAATGCGCGTATTATCTCTTCAGAAGCAGAGGCTGTTATCGATGCGTCAGGTCCAACAGCTAATATCAATTTCACTACGGAAAATCGTGCTAAAACGGGTGTTGCGGGAGCCAAGCCGGGCGATAAGGGATTATCCGGTGCAAATGGGGAACGTGGTTCAAACGGCTATAATGGCGGCGCTATTACTTTGGCAGCGGAGCGTTTTGAGCTGAAAGGCGAGTTGAAGCTAATCGCTAACGGCGGACAAGGCGGGCGTGGACAGGAGGGCGGAGACGGGGGCAAAGGCGCGAACGGCATTGATGGAGTAGACTACAAATTCAACATTTTCTTTCCCGACGATCCAACGCCAGGCACCGACGGCGGCAATGGCGGAAACGGTGGAAATGCCGGAGAATCGGGAGATGGCGGCAACGGAGGGGATATCATTGTCGGATACGTAGTATCGGCCAATGAGCACTACATTAAGATGGAGAGCCGGGCGGGCAGGGCCGGTGAACAGGCAAAGCCGGGCAAGGGAGCAAGCGGCGGAACAGGCGGCAAAGGCGGCCGTTTTTATGATAAAGAGCCTGCACCGGCATGGATGGACAAAAATTATATTTATATTATTAGTGAGACAAACAGAGCGAAAAGCGGGACAGACGGAACAAATGGCAAGAATGGCGACTCTAAAGCTCCCGCAGCAGATGGCAGGCCGGGGCGTTGTGGAATTAATAGCGAGGGTAAACCTGCTCTTATTGAATATACCGATTTCTTCGGTAGCTTTGAAGTGATCCATAGGCAGGATGCTCCCAAGCTGCTTTACTTTGATCAGCGGTTAATGGGGTCTCTGGAGCAGAAAAGCCTTACGCTGCATAAGGCCGGCATCGCTTATCTGGCCTCCAGCGAGGAGCGCCTGAATGAAGCGGCGATTTTGCTCGAATGGATGCTTAAAACAATGCCGGATGCAGATTGGTTTGAAGAGCTTCGCTACGCTGCGCTTCATGAGGTGCATGAGGATGAGGCGCATCGGTTTGAAGAATTCAAAAGCCGCATGCTGGAGGTTTCGCTTCAATGGCTTGCCCTGCGAAACAAAGCCGCCATTCTGATTGCCCAACTCAGCCAAGGACTTGATTATTTCGGGCATCCATGGAACTGGGTTCCGCTTATGCCGTTCGACCGCTATTTGGAGCTTGGCGGCAGCTTAATAACGGCCGCCCAGCAAGCGGAGGACTTATATAAAGATTATTTAAGCGTGCAGGCCAATCAGGACAGCCGGGTCGGGGTAATCAAGGAGGCCATGTCTCAATCCGCGGACAAAGCCGCAGAAATTACTAAACGCAGGGAATGGCTCATTAAAGAAAGAGACGAGCTTAAGCATAATATCGATGCGATGCTGAAGGATGTCCAAAGCAAAGGTGAGGAGTTGCAAAAGAAAGCGACCGCTTTTGTCGAGGCACTGAAAAACGAGCTTCGCATGGAATCGTTGAAAATAACGGTTGATTTAATTGTCACGGGCGTTTCATTGGCTACGGGTGTGGCTCCTGTAGTAGGAGCACTCAAAGTGGGCGGCGCTTTGCGATCGGCTATTAGCAATTTCACGTCTGAAGGCAAGACGATTATCATTGACGAAGCCTTCAAAAGCGATAAGTCGATTAAAAAGGAAAAGAAGGAGAAGGAGAAGGAGCTATCCAAATCACTGGATTCGGTCAAGAAGACCGCTGCTGCTGGCCGCGCGCTATGGGAGCAGGGCGGAGGCTTGGTTGACCTGACGAAGCAGATGAACAGGGCACAAGAACGGTTCGGTTATGGTTCGACGCTGATGACGATGACTAGGGAGGAATTTGAGGAGCTGCTGAAGCCGGTTTACAGCAAGGTTCCCGAAAAAGCGGGGGAATACCGCACGGTATTTTATGAATTCCTGAATGTTGTCGAGGATTATCAAAATAAGGCGTCGGCCTACAGCGCCTATTTTCTGGAGGATGAGAAGCTGGCGGCCGAGCTGATCGAGCTGCAAGCCAATGACGATCGTTTGCGCCAAAACCTGGGAGACGGTATGGATGCTAGCTTGCCGTTGTTCCATACTTATATTTTCGAACGCTTCAGTCAGGCTAGACTTGCCTTGATTGACTTCCTCTATCAGGAATATCAGGCATTCCGCTATATGACATTGGGCAATGAGCGTTTCCCGAAAATCAAAGACAGCCATGTCGCAGAGCTGAGCGGGATTCATGCCGATGTAATCGTCAAGCTGAAAAATATGCTTAATGCTTCGGATAGCGCTATTCAGCCGTTTGAAAATATCAAATTTATTTTTAAGGAGGAGACATTCCCAGAGCAGTTTGCAGCGATGCGCGCAGGCGACGCGGCTGTATTCTCTCTATCGCTTGACAACCTTCTCATCCGGAGCAAAATCGCCGGAAAAGCACATATGATGGTGAGCGGCTGCCGGGTTGTGCTGCCTGGAGCGCGTGAGACGGACGGGGAAGTGCATGTTGATTTTGCGCATTCCGGGTCTTCTACCTTCCTTGACCGAGAAGCGAAGCGCCATGATTTTATTCATAAAAGCAGCTTAGGCTTGTATCAATATGAAGTGAACCTTCAGCCTGATGGAGAGAAGCTCAGCTTTAAGGCAGGCGGCGTAGTAGGTGATGGTCGTACCCGAATTATGCCAGGATTGTTATCCGTCTGGTCCATTAAGGTTCCTACCGTTGATTTGGCGGGCATGTCCATTAACGAAGGTGTCGATTTGAACAACGTCAACAGAATAGAGATGATGGTTGAAGGCAAGGCAGAGGCTTACGCCGTGCGGCGGACAAATGAGAACTTGCAAAGCTATAAAGTGCCTGTCAAGCCTATTTGGGAGTCACCGGATCACGAGCTGCATGCGATGGCGCCAAATTCAGAGCAGGAAATTAAATATACGGTAATTGAGCTGTAAGCGGCATTTTCGAATGAAATACTGGAATAGATGACTTATAACTTATGATTTATAGTTGGAGCCAGCTCAGTAATGAGCGGGCTCTTTTTTTTCCTGTAAGGGACATACTCAAAAAAAGGGTAGCTCTAATATATTTCCCGTCAATCTGTTCACCGTGAATCGTTTTGTAATTTCTCCCTTGTCATCTAAACCGACTATAACCTTCAGCTCATCAGTGCCATACAGTTCTTCATTCCATTCCGCTGAATTATCATAAATGTAATTCAAGCGGTTAAGCCCATCTTTGTCTTTAACGTAGTCTGTCATTAGAGCGAGAGGGTCCAGATAAGTCAGTCCTTTATAGGGGTCTCTTACAAAGGTTCGCTCATCACTATAGGCCTCTAGAACGCCTTCTATATCGGTATCCATTTTTAAAGTTATAATAACGCGATCAGGTTCCAGCTTTATCGTGCCGGTTCCTTTTCCTGCATAATCTTCCAATAGAAAAGAGCCCTCATTGTCTGTAAGCTTGATTTCTGTGGACGAGTCCATCACACGATCAGGATTATATAAATAGAAAGACAAGCTGCCTGTATCGCTGTCTGTACTATAAATATCAATTCCACTAAAGCAATTATTACAGAGATACTGATTAAATACTGCATCTGTCCAACTGCCAGAGTAGTCGCTTAAAGAATGGTAATAAGTACTATCTGTAGGGCTTATTGTGGAACTAATAAGAGGCTCGGCAATTGGGATTGCGCTGGGACGCTGCTCTTGCGGATTTTCCTGCTTGATTGAGCAGGCGCTGAGCAAAATGGACAGGATGATAAGACAACAAGAACACAACTTTACTGCTAGACTTTTATTCAATAATTAACCCCCATATACTTCTTGGTTACAAAAAGAACTAGTCTATTTTACTATAGGTTTGTAAAAATTTCACTTTTAATAATGGAGCAGTATGAGGAGGTTGTTTAAAAAGCTAACGCTTGCAGGACCCTCCTATTCCGCCTCTTCAATGTTTGGGAGGTCCTCTATAAGGGGAATAATATTGCAGCAATGGCTCGCAGCGTATGAAATCTGTCCTTTCTTCACCCGGTGTCAGGATGAATAGAGCTGCTTGCAAGGCTGTAACCCAAACTTGGAAGGGGTGCTTCACATGACAAAATTAACGGTTGGATCGGAAAATAATGCTCCTATTGAGCTTTTTTATGAGGATCGGGGTACAGGAAAACCGGTGGTGCTCATTCACGGCCGTCTTGGCGGCAGCTGTCCCGCCATACCTATATAAAACCGAGGGCAATCCTGATGGCGGCGTTGATGATGCCCTGATCAAGGAGTTCGAGGACGGGGTAAAGAAGGATCGTCTGGCCTTTCTTGATGGATTTACTAAGAACTTTTTTGCCGCTGGGGAAAAGTCGGATTTGGTAAGCGAGCCGGCTCGCTTGTATAACCGCGATATTGCCGCTTTTGCTTCACCGAAGGGGACGCTGGATTGCATCAAGGCGTTTGGGCGCACCGATTTTCGCGATGATTTAACAAAAATAAATGTACCGACGCTCATTATCCACGGCGATTCCGATGCTATTGTGCCATTCGAAGTAAGTGGAAAACGTTCGCACGAAGCCATTGCAGGCAGCAGGCTTGCTTTAATTAAAGGCGGTCCGCATGGCGTTAATGCGACGCATCCCGAGTCATTTAATAAAGCCTTAATTGCGTTTCTAAACGGGTAGAAAACGGTCTAACAAACAAGAACCGCTGAATGACCAAATTTGCAGCACATTAGCGTCTCCTGAGTCCGCAGCCTATTCCATAACCCGTCAATCTGTTGAAATAGAGTCTGCTGTGTCCGCCAAATCTATCTTTGTACAGGGAGCAGATTCACGAAACGAAAAGCATGAAGCTGCCCTGCCTGGCTTCAGGTTTTCATGTAGTAGAGTAAATGGTATAATTTAGGGAGTCTTTGAAAGAGGAGGATGACGTTATTAAGATGAAAGCCTTGAAGGAGATTGGCAGCTGGGTCAGCACTTTCGGCATTGCAGTTGTACTTTCATTAATTATTGGTGTATTTGTTATTCAGCCCTATAAGGTTGACGGTCATTCAATGGACCCGACTTTGCAGGATAAGGAACGAATTTACGTTTCGAAAATCTCGCACACGTTGTCCAAGCTTCCGGAATATGGCGATGTGGTCGTGATCGACAGCCGGGTGAGCAGAGAACGGGATTTGACAGATGATCTTTTGGAGCACCCGCTGCTTCAGCTTTTTATGAAAAATAATACGAATGACAACGCCGTGTTTTATGTGAAAAGAGTGCTAGGCAAACCTGGCGATGTGCTGGAGTTTAAGGATCATAAAACCTATCGCAACGGTGTGGCGCTGGACGAGCCTTATCTGAATGAAACGATGAATTTTGTTTCGGATCAGCAATGGAACGTTCCTGAAGGGCATATTTTCGTCATGGGCGACAATCGCAATCATAGCTCGGACAGCAGGGAAATCGGATATATTCCGCTCGATCATGTGATGGGCGTTAAAAAGTTTCCTTAACTTTTGGTTTAGCTCCTCTTCCTCATCGTATAGCATCCGTAACATAACCTAAGGGCCCTCAAAGTGAGGGTTCTTTGCGTTGTCCAAGACTTTGTCATTTTCCTGTCATTGGCAAGGGCTATACTAGTGCTAACGGGCATTTATTAAGACGATAAGGAATGAGGGAAAGCAATGAAAAAAAGTTCAACAATGAAATTGGGTTTGGTTTTAATTTTGACTCTCGCTTTGTTAAGCGGTTGTATCTCCTCGGGCAGCCTTGTAACAGTCTATTATAATGGTGGGTTGCCAGACGCTTCAGAACATGCATTTATACGGTATTCCGATGGAACGGTCACACAGGTTCCGGATGTTAACGCAGGGGAAACATCGGTAACCGTAAATACCTATGCTGATAAAACGATGATGGGCGGGTATGTAACGGATGGTCAGGTCAGCTGGATTCCCGGACGTTCTTATGGCGGCCAATCCGTATCATTATCCAACATTCAAACGTACAAACCGACAGAGGCTGTAGATTATGTTGCTTTGGCCGAGCTGCCACATACGGATGTCAATCATCCGGATTATACAAGTGTCACTTTTTCTGTTTATGATGCGGATGACGAGCTCGTGACGGGACGAACAGAAATATTTATTCATACGAGTAATCCGAATTTACTCTTTTATGATATGGATCCTGATTATATTTCGAATGCTTCAATATTCGGGGGGATGTCCTCCTATACGAATAGCGGACTCGTGACGTTTTTAATTAAAAATAACGATGTTAATGTTCCTGTGACTTTGGCACAATTAGCTGTATACTCTGGTCCGAAATTGATTACGGATAACTTTTTTCATGTCGTAACAGATATTCAGGTCAGTGGGTCTGGCGGTATCGATACGGTCGATGTAGGTCAATCTTTAGCGTTAAATGCAGCAGTGCTTCCAATCGATGCGGCTAATCCAGCGGTTGTCTGGTCTGTTGTGGACGGTACAGGCTCAGCGACGATTGATGCAAACGGGCTGTTGACGGCCGTATCGGCCGGAACAGTTACAGCGAAAGCAACTGCCGTTGACGGCACTGGTATTGTAGGGAGCAAGGACATAACGATAAACGTGCCTGCAACGCCGACACCAACGCCGACACCAACGCCAACGCCAACACCAACACCAACACCAACACCAACACCAACACCAACACAAGAGCCGACGCCAACAGCGACACCTGTGTTGGTAAACTCCGTCTTGGTATCGGGGCAAGCCGCTGTTCAGACTGGCGGTACCATCCAATTGGCAGCAGAAATTGCACCTGTGGATGCAGCGGACAAATCGATCGTTTGGTCGGTTGAAAATGGTACAGGTGTCGCCTCCATTAATGCCAGCGGCTTATTGACGGGCGTGTCCGCAGGTACGGTTACTGTGAAAGCAACGGCGGCCGATGGTTCGGCTGTGTTTGCCTCCCATAGCGTTGTTGTTCAAGCGCCAGCTAGTGGTGGAAGCAATGGAGGCGGCTCTTCGACTACGCCTGTAGCGACAGCAACGCCTACAGCAACGCCAGCGCCGACACCGACATCGGTGCCAGCGCCCCAAATAAAGTTCAATGATAAAGTCGTCAAGATTGATGATGTGATCACAGGACTTGCGAAGCAAGTAGATGAAGCTAAAGCTAATCCAACAATCATCCCATTTACGGATACCGGCTCCCACTGGGCAAATAAGACGGTTGACGTCTTTGCTAAGCTCGGCATCGTTAATGGATATGAGAACAATGCCTTCCGTCCGAATGCAAGCATTACCCGCGCTGAATTCTCGGCCATCATTTCCAAGTTATTTGGCATATCCAGCCCTGCTGCAGGCGGCAGCGTGCTAAGTGATGTTTCGGGCCACTGGGCGGAAGCGGCGATTGGAAGCCTGCATGCAGCAGGCGTAATTTCAGGCTATAAGGACGGCACATTTAAGCCGAATCAGGAAATTAGCCGTACTGAAATAATCGCAATCCTTGCTAAAATTATTGATCTTGATAGTGTGAATGCAGCGAGTGTGCCTGCTTTCACCGACATTAATCAAGTGTGGAACAAGGGGCAAATTGAGAAAGCCGCGGCAGCTGGCATCGTCAGCGGAGCTGGCGACGGAACGTTCCAGCCGAATAACCAAGCGTCCCGTGCGGAGGCTTTAACAATGGTGCTGCATGTTCTGCAATTGAATCCTGAGCTTAAAGCGCTGCTGGAAACATTGTAGTTTGTTTATAAAAAAAAGAAACCAAGCAGCGCGTGCCGATCCCCGATCAGCACGCGCTATTTGCATGTGTCAGAAGCGGGCGCAGCGATTTTCATGTTGACCAAAGCTATAGCTTCACTATATATTTGTAATACAGAACTTTAATTCTTATTACTAATATTTTGAGGAGGGCCACTATGAACCCCGCTTATCATTATGATGTTCACCTGCCAGCGCATGCGGAGGCAGGCCAAACCTATCCTGTTATTTTCACCCTTCATGGGAAAGGCTCGAATGAGGCAAATATGCATGGGCTTGTAGCGCCTTTAGAGGACAAGTTCATCATCATTAACATCCGAGGCGACCTTAGGCTGGGCGCCGGTTACCAATATTATGAGCTGAAGAGCCTCGGCAACCCGATTCGGGACATTTTTGACCGGGCTGTGCAGCAGCTTGAAGGTTTTATTGCTTATGCAACGGAAAAATACCCGATTGATGCGAGCCAGCGTTATTTGCTTGGCTTCAGCCAAGGTGCGATTTTATCGATGACGCTTGCCCTTACGATGGGGGACCAGTTGAAAGGCATTGTTGCGTTGAACGGCTATGTGCCAGAGTTCGTCAAACACGAATATGTTTTGCAATCACTGGAGAACGTATCCGTGTTTGTCTCGCATGGTGAATTTGATTCCATATTTCCGATTCGAATTGGACACGAGACAGCGGATTATTTTCAAGCGCTGACGCCGCAATTGACCTTTAAGATTTATCCGACCGACCATGGCGTGTCCGAAGAAAATCAACGGGATTTTCTTGCATGGCTACTTGAGAACAAGGGGGAACAAGCACAATGATGCCAGCATACTTTTTTGCCCATGGCGCGCCGTCCATTGTATTGGAGAATAATGGCTATACGGCTCTATTGAAAAGCTTTAAGGAGCAGACGCCAAAGCCGAAAGCGATTGTCCTTTTTTCCGCCCATTGGGAGCAGACGGTTCAGACAGTGGGCGCTGCTCCAGCGTACAGCACGATTTATGATTTTTCGGGCTTTCAGGATGAGCTGTACCAGATGACGTATCCGGCGGAAGGCAAACGCCAGCTCAGTGAAGACATTCAAGCCTTGTTCGCTGAACATGGCATTCCAAGTGTGCTGGATGAGGAGAGAGGACTTGATCACGGCGCTTGGGCCGTACTCAAGCTGATTTATCCGGATGCGGATATTCCCGTCGTCGCGCTTTCGGTTAACCGTTATTTGACCAATGAGCAGCAGTATGAGATCGGCAAGGCATTAGCTGCGCTTAGGGAGCAGGATGTGCTGATTATTGGAAGCGGCGGAACCGTCCATAATCTCAGAAAGCTGAATTGGCAGTCTGAAGGCATTGACGAATGGGCGGAAGCATTCGATAATTGGCTGCAGAGCAAGCTTGAGGCATGGGATCTCCCGGCACTATTCAATTATAGGGAGCTGGCTCCCTTTGCGCAGGAGGCAGTGCCGACGAGCGAGCATTTTATCCCGCTCCTGCTGGCTATGGGCTCGGGTGATAAGAACCGTCAAGCAACGTTGCTTCACCGCAGCTACCAGTACGGCAATTTAAGCTTAAGCTGTTGGAAGTTCAACTAGAGAGCAGAAGCAGAAGAGAAGGCGAAGGTCATGACAGTTGGGACAAAGGCAGTGATCGATAGAGCAGTTATTTTCGCTCTCGCTGCCGTTTTTATTTTACAGCAGTTTACGCAGTGGGGGCCGCTTGTTTATGTGCTGGGCGGACTTTCCTTTATGGCGGTGCTCCTGCTGCTGCCTAAGCTCAAAGGAATCGCGCTGTGGCTGAGTCTTTTTTTTATAGCTGGCGGGGTCGTCCTGATGCTGGCACAGCAAGCGGATGCCGCATATTGGTTTAAAGCCGCGAGTATGAATGCGACGTTGGTTACCTTATTCGTATTTGCTCCCTTGTTCGGCATTCCGGTACGGCTGCCGGATTATGTTGCTGCTCTGAAGCGGTTCTATGAAACGCGTATGCGCAGCACGACAGCCCTGTTCATCGGTACGCAGCTTATGACGCATATAATGGGCGGGTTTATAAACGTCGGGTCTATTCCCGTCGTTTATCATTTGGTATTCGTTAAGCCCCGCTCCGGGCGCTTATCCGGGCTGCTGGCGAACGCCTTGAATCGCGGCTTTGGAGGCGCGATTTGCTGGTCGCCTTATTTTGCAGCAATGGCGCTTGTCACCTCGGCGCTTAAGCTGAATTGGTCAGCGCTGCTGCCCTATTTGATCGGGCTGTCGCTGATCAGCCTGTTGGTAAGCTTGGCTGTGGACTTTAAGCAGCTGCGTGCAAAGGATGAGGCAAGTGAGCTTGCAGCAGCGCAGACAGATGAGCTGGGCCAGGAAGCCATGGAAGTCACGGAAGTCACGACAGTCACGCGATCCACGAAAGCGATCGAGAATCAGCGAGGCCAAGGCATGGAGAAGGAACACGGAAGACGGGCCTCCTTTCCGATGGGACTCGCTATTTATTTGCTGTGTGCGACGGCGGCCATTTTGCTGCTGGAGCAGCTGATTGAGCTTCCGATGGTGCTGATTACTTGCATGGGGGCGGTTGTTTTTCCGCTGCTGTGGTGCCTTGCGAAGGGAGCACTCCCGACATTCCGGCAGGGACTGACGAATCATTTGACCGTTACGCTGCCCGCTTTGCAAAAGGAGATTACGCTGTTTTTAGCCGCAGGCTTTTTCAGCGGATCGATTAGCGCTACAGGTTTTGGGCACGTCATTCCCTCCCTGCTCGGGCACATACCTCTGCCTATTGCATTATCGTTTTCTATTTTCACAATCGTTATGATTGCTGCTACCTCATTAATTGGCCTTCATCCAATTGTATGGGTGACGATTCTCGCGACCAGCATTGATCCGGACGTCGTGCAGATCAGCCCGATTTATTTCGCCGTTTTGCTGCTCGGAAGCTGGGGGCTGTCCAATCCGATTTCTCCCGCTTCGGCGGTGAACAATTTGCTGGCAGGATTATTCAACAAGTCAGTTTTCGAGCTGGCGAGGCCGAATTATAGGTTTGCTGCCGTTATGGGACTGGCGCTCTTATTGTATTTAATGATGGTCTGAATGGAGAAAGGGCACCCTTCGGGGATGCCCTTTTTGATTTTATAATGGCAATCATGGTTAAAATCATGTTCAAAATAACGCTTCAAATAGCCTAGCGAAGCTGCTACTCCTTCAAAATCAACCCAAACAGCGCCACAAACACATACGCCTGCTCTCGCGAAATGACGCAATCCTTCAAATCCTCGGGGGCAACGGCAATCCCGTTAAATTCGCAGGTGCTTAAATCAAGGCCAGCCAGCTTCGTATTTGAAAATTGGGCTTGGTCAATTTGGCATTGGAAAAGCTCGAGTTTTTGCAGCTTTGCAAAGCTGAAATCACTTTTGCCCATCGAGTTGTCCTGGAAGGATACCTGCTTCATATCAGACATTCTGAAATTGGAATAATCCGCCAAATTGTCCTTCCAGATCATGTTTCGCAGCGTAGCTCCGGTCAGATTCATGCCAATCATTTTGCAGTTTTTGAACACAGTCCGGTGGATAATGGCATCACTAAAGTCGGCATTCGACAAATCACATTTGTCGAAAATCACATCCGTCAATTCGACCTCGTTCAGTGCAGTCTCGGTAAACGTGACATTTTTGAAAATAATTTTGTCGAAAATCACCTTGCGAGCCTGCTGTCCATCCCATACGCAATCCTGAATAATGCCCATTTCAAAAAAAGCATGAGATTGCAGCTCGGTCTGCTCCAGCACAGGAAGCTCAATCGGCAGGATCGGTGCCTCAATCGCCATCGTTTTCTTCTTTTTACTCAAGTATGATCATCTCCCAAACTTCTTCCAGCTCATTTGTCCGTATGCAACCTTTAAATATTAAGCGGTGTCGAGTAT
The DNA here is from genome assembly GCF_001422685.1 of Paenibacillus sp. Leaf72. NCBI lineage: Bacteria > Bacillati > Bacillota > Bacilli > Caryophanales > Paenibacillaceae > Paenibacillus > Paenibacillus sp. Leaf72. The sequence goes on from NZ_LMLV01000012.1 coordinate 179,074, forward strand.
AAAATATTGCGATAATCACTCGGCGTCATGCCCTCATAATGCTTGAATGTTCGCAGAAACAGCTTATAATCGGAAAAACCGCATTCGCCAGCAATTTCCTTTACGCTCAAATTCGTGTTCAGAAGCTTCAGCTTCGCCCGGCTGATTCGCTGCGTCAAAATATAAGCTTTAATGCCCATCCCTTTCTCCCGCTTCACAACCTTCGAAATATAATCCTTATTAAAGTTGAACACCTCTGCAATTTTACGGACATTAATGTCCAGATGCAAATGGGCATCAATCCACCTGCAAATGTTGTCGACGATGGCGTGCGGGGCATGATTTTGCTGGTCAATCGTCCGCGTAAGCTCATTCAATAATAACAATAGAGCGGCATTTGCCTCCTCCGCCGAAAAAGAAGAAACATGCAGCAGCTGCTTAAACAGCTGATTAATCGTCGACGGACCATCAATCGGCACATGGGTCGGATAGCTCCGATATGGCTCCGCCTTCGTACCGTAATGTACCCAATAAAAGCTGACGGGCGACTCGCTATTCCGATAACCAAAATGAGTCATGCCGGGCTGCAGCAGCAGCATATCACCTGGGCGGACGACATATTCCCGCTCTTCCTCAGCGATATACATCTGTCCTTCCAGCATCATAATGATTTCATAATGCAGCGCATTTCGTTTCATGTGCGACCAGTTGCCTTCGGATATGAATTTACCGCATAAGTAATGGCTCAGCTTTTCATTCATGTAGACTGATTTATCCACCTTTTCTTTGATTATGAGTCTGATTATTTCAAATTTGATTTGATAAGATACTATCATGAATGGTAGCCACTGAATAGCAAATAGCTGATTTTAGGTCTAGGGAGGACTCATAAATATGGAAAAAATAAATCAAGGCTTCGTCAGCCAAAGCGACGTATTGCTACTGGACGGCCTCTTTAAAACGTCACAGGAAGTTGGCGAGCGTTATCTGCACGCGCTTGATATCGACCGTTTTCTCGCCCCGTGTTATGAGGCGCATGGCTTGGCTCCCAAGCAGCCGCGGTACGAAGGCTGGGAAGCCAGAACGATCAGCGGTCATTCGCTCGGGCATTATATGTCGGCACTTGCCGTCACCTATCAGGCAACGGGCCATGAGGCGCTAAAAGCGAAGCTGGATTATGCCGTATCGGAGCTTGCAGGCATTCAAGCGGCGACCGGCAGCGGATACGTTGGAGGCTTGGTCGAAACTCCTTTTATCGAAGCGTTTAAAGGCACGGACATTGGCGGTTTTAGCATGAACGGGTATTGGGTTCCGTGGTACAGCGTGCATAAAATTTATCAAGGCTTAATTGATGCGTTCACGCTGACTGGAAATGAGGAGGCACTGCACGTTGTCAAAGCCTTTGCCGATTGGGCAGTAAATGGACTCTCGCAAATGTCGGAGGAGCAGACGCAGCATATGCTGGAATGCGAGCATGGCGGCATGAATGAAGTGTTTGCGCAGCTGTATGGCCTCACGGGACAAGCTGTCTATATGGAAGCAGCGGTTCAATTTACGCATAAAGCCATCATTTCGCCGCTGGAGCAGGAGCGGGATGAGCTGCAGGGCAAGCATGCCAATACGCAAATACCAAAGGTCATTGGTGTGGCCGAAATGTATGAGCAGAACAAGGATTTTACAACCTATCGCACAGCTGCCGAGTTTTTCTGGCATACGGTGGTCGGCAGACGCTCTTATGTTTTTGGCGGAAGCAGCCTCTCGGAGCATTTTGAAGCGATGGATATGGAAAGCTTGGGCATTAAATCAGCAGAGTCGTGTTTTACACATAACATGCTTGTGCTGACCCAATATTTGTTTAGCTGGGAGCAAAACAGCGCGTATATGGATTATTATGAAAACGCCTTATACAATCACATCCTCGGTACACAGGACCCGCATACGGGCAATAAAACTTATTTTGCCTCGACGCTGCCGGGCCATTTCAAAATTTACGGCACCCGCGATTCCGCTTGGTGGTGCTGTACCGGAACGGGCATGGAAAACCCGGGCAAATATGCCGAGGCGATTTATTTTGAAAAGCAGGATGATCTGTATGTGAATTTATATATGGCCTCCGAGCTGGAATGGAAAGCCAAGGGGCTGGTCATCAGGCAGGAAACAAGCTTTCCGTATTCAGACACCGTGAAGCTTGTTATTGCCGAGGGAACGGCAGAGGCTAATCTTAAGCTGCGCGTCCCATCCTGGCTGCCTTGTGAGCTAGTGGCGGTCGTCAACGGCGAGCGCAAATATGTTGAAAAACAAGCCGGATACTTGACCATCAGCGGGACATGGAGCAAGGGGGATCATATTATTGTCACGCTGCCGCTGGCACTGAGGAAGTACACCGCCAAAGATAGCGCAAGCAAAATCGCCTTTCTTTATGGCCCAATCGTGCTTGCGGGAAGGTTTGGCGCTGATGGCCTTCCGGAGGATACGATCGTCGATGAGACCGCATTAAGCATGAAGACGGCGGATGTGCCTGTGCTTTGGACGGAAAGTGAGAACCTGTCTGACTTCATCAGGCTGAAGGACGCCGAAACGCTGACATTTGAAATAGCGAAGGAAGTGACCTCCGATGGGAAGGGGGCAGCACTCGTGCCTTTCTACGCGCTGCATCATGAGTTTTATACGCTGTATTGGAATTTGAATGACGAAGGCGATGCTTTTGAGAAGAAGCTAAATAAGGTGACCATCGATAGCGTACAGCCGGACGGGCAGCAGGATGAAATCGGGCATCAGCTTCAAGGCAACTGCTTAACGAGCCCCTATAACGGGTCGTTCACGGACAATCAGAACAAGCTGCATATGTGGAGAGAAGCGTTTGGCGTCAGCGATGCTTACTTCAGCTACCGGCTTGCGGTTGATGGATCGAACAAAAATAATCTTTGCGTAGCTTATTGGGGCGGCGATCATTTTCGCTTTGAGCATGAAGGTACGGCATATAACCGCGAGTTTGAGGTGCTGGTCGATGACGAGATCGTCGGAGAGCAGACGATTCATTGCAATAAAATCGGCCATATTTTTTATGTGACCTATGAGATAGCAGAGCCGCTCACACGAGGGAAGGCTAGTGTCATTGTCACGTTTAAAGCCAAGTCGCCTGCGAGCTGTGCGGGGCGTGTTGCGGGAGTTAGAACGACAAGTGCGATAGTCAGCCCATAGGGCTGCGGTACAAAAGAGCGAGACAACACCATGGTACAAAAGATCATGGTACAAAAAGATCAAAGTACAAAATCAAGGGAAGCAACTGGGGCCATAAAAGGCTCCGGTTGTTTTGGCATTTTCACCGATTGAATCACAGTTGCAAGCAAACAGCGAAAACGGTTCGATGAAAATCGAACATTGAAACTTTATCCCCAGTATGTTATTTTCTTAAAATATAGGAAAGACATGATTTCGCCAACCTTTCTCTATATTTCTCGGACTGAAACGCGCTGCGCCGCCAGAGGACGACGAATTCGTTTTTGCTTGAATACAACGATAGCTGTACTTTGAAAAATCTTTATTGTGGCTCGGGCCCCAGAATGCCGCCCGGTAAAATGGATATATTAGTTTAAAACAAGGAAGAAGGTTTTGGAATCATGAACGAAACTTTAAATAATCGGATGATCGTGTTGGCAGCACGGCCTGAGGGCATGCCGACAGAGCAGCATTTCGCGATGAAGGATGCTGCGGTGCAGCAACCGGCGGAAGGGCAGGTTGTCGTCCGCAGCCTGTATTTATCGGTTGATCCATATATGCGGGGACGGATGAATGACAGCAAGTCATATATTCCTCCATTTGCTTTAGACGAGCCGATTGTCGGCGGTGTTGTTGGCGAGATTGTCGAATCGAAATCCGAGCAGTTTGCAGTTGGAGACAAGGTGCTCGGCATGCTGGGCTGGAAGCTGTACAATGTCGTGGATGCTGCCAGCGTTCGCAAGGTAGATGATCAAATGGCGCCATTGCCCGCTTATTTGAGCGTTTTGGGCCTTACAGGGCTGACTGCTTATTTCGGCTTGCTGGATATTGGACAGCCTAAGGCAGGAGAAACCGTCGTCGTATCTGGCGCAGCAGGCGCGGTCGGCATGATTGTCGGGCAAATTGCGAAGCTCAAGGGCGCTCGTGTCGTTGGTATCGCAGGAACGGATGAGAAGACCAGCTATTTGAAGCAGGAGCTCGGCTTCGATGAGACGATTAACTACAAGACGGTCGGCGATCTGGGCAAAGCGCTGGAAGCGGCATGTCCGAATGGAGTCGACGTTTATTTCGACAATGTCGGCGGCGACATTTCCGATCAGGTGATGCTGCTGCTGAACACGCATGCGCGCATTCCGCTATGTGGAGCTATTTCCTCATACAATAGCAAATCGGGCGACATCGGTCCCCGGATACAGACGCAGCTGATCAAGACGCGTTCGCTTATTAAAGGCTTTGTGCTGGGCGACTATGCCGACCGTACGGCTGAAGGCATTCAGGCGCTAGGACAGTGGCTCGAAGAAGGCAAGCTGAAATACGAGGAGACGATTGTCGAAGGCTTCGACAAAGTGCCTCAAGCGTTCCTGCAGCTGTTTGAAGGCAAAAATATGGGGAAAATGCTGGTTAAGATTCCTTAGAAAAAGGCATCGACAGAAATGTCGGTGCCTTTTTCTAAGCTTTTTTCTTCGTTACGGTCTCTTAAAGGTAAGGCTGGTATGATTATTGTAAGTATAAATTGACACAAAGAAAGGACAGGTGCGCTGCCCTGTCCTTTCTTAATAGATATGAGGATAAACGCGTGATGAGTTTACGGTTCGAGCAAGGTTACAGGCTACAGATCGACTCTCAAGGTGCCCAGCATCTTGGCGAATTTCGGATCGTGGTACGATAAAAAAAGACTTTCCCGCGTATCGAGGGCGGAAATTTGCTCGATATCGTCAGCGCTCAACTCAAAATCGAAAATGTCGAAGTTTTCGACGATCCGCTCTTTGCGCACCGATTTTGGAATAGCTACGATTTCACGCTGAACAAGCCAGCGCAACACAACCTGGGCGACGGACTTGTTGTGTTGCGCTGCAATCGAGGTCAGCACTTCGTTGCCGAACATGTTGCCCAGTCCTTCAGCGAACGGCGCCCACGACTGGTGCTGTACTCCCTGCTCTTTCATAAAAGCGGCGCTCTCGAGCTGCTGGTAGAACGGATGCGTTTCAACCTGGTTGACAGCAGGCACGATTTCGTTATGCACGATGAGGTCCATTAGACGGTCGGGCAGGAAGTTGCTGACACCAATCGCCTTGATTTTGCCTTCGCGGTACAGGTCTTCCATCGCGCGCCAAGCGCCGTAGTAATCGCCGAACGGCTGGTGAATAAGGTACAGATCAAGATAGTCGAGCTGAAGCTTATTCAAGGATTTGGAAAACGCCAGCTTGGCACTCTCGTAGCCGGCATCTTGAATCCAGAGCTTGGTCGTGATGAACAGCTCTTCACGCGGAACGCCGCTGCGCTTGATCGCGCGTCCGACCGCTTCCTCATTCAGATAACCGGCGGCGGTGTCGATCAGGCGGTAACCGGCTAGCAGCGCTTCATATACCGCGTTCTCGCATTCTTCAGCATCGGGAATTTGGTAGACACCGAAGCCGATGATTGGCATTTTCACACCGTTGTTCAAGGTTACAGTTTGCATTGTAATTCCTCCTATTGTTCAAATGTAATAGGGCAAACGGCCGTGAATCCCGGGAATCGTGCACCGCAGCGGCTGATTTCGTGAACGGCCGATTTGCATTATAATAAGCTTATCGCCTTCGTGTTACACGAAGTCAAGCGGTCTTATCATTTTTCCCAAGGAGGATTACTCATGCATACGGTCAAAGAAGCCGCCCTGTTAACGGGACTTACCGAGCACGCTGTACGCTTTTACACCGATAAAGGGTTGGTGCCAAGCCTACAGCGCAATGAGAATAATATCCGGCTGTTCGACGCAGAATCCATCAACTGGCTGTATGGCGTCAAATGCCTCAAGCAATCCGGGATGCCGATTGAAATCATCAAAATGTACGTCGATCTCTGTATCGAAGGGGATTCGACCATTCCGCAACGCTGCGAAATCATGATGGAGCATAGAGAAGCGGCGCTCGTTCAGCTCGAAGAAGCCAAACAGCGCGTCGCCCATTTGGAAGAGAAAACCGCCCTATATCAGGCCATTATGGAGCATCGTACTCCAGACACGACCAATCCCGGCAACTGGGAAAAATTCCGGCATATCCATGCTGACGTATTTTATTCGCCCTCTGTTCCACGAGGAGGCGAATAATGAACGCTTAGTCGTAGTATTCGCACGAGCCCCATGCTATCATTAAGAAGAAAAGAAGCAGCTTTTACAGCAATACCATACTAACGGAGGTGTTTTATGAAAGCGCTATTTATTGGAGGAACGGGAACGATTAGTTCTGCCATTACGAAGCAGTTAGTAGAGAGTGGATGCGAGCTTTATCTTTTGAACCGGGGAACTAGAAATGCTGATTTGCCAGCAGGTGTACATAGCATTAAAGCCGATATTAATAATGAGGAGCAGGTGGCGGCGCTTATCGCCGATCTGTCATTTGATGTAGTAGCGGATTTTATCGCCTTCAAGCCAGAGCAGCTCGAGCGCGATTACCGCTTATTCAAGGGAAAAACCAAGCAGTTTATGTTTATTAGCTCAGCTTCAGCCTACCAGACGCCGCTGTCGGATTATCGCATTACCGAAGGAACGCCATTATCCAATCCGTATTGGGAATACTCCCGCAACAAAATTGCATGTGAAGAGTATTTGACTAAGCAGTACCGCGAGCAAGGCTTCCCGATCACGATTGTAAGGCCAAGCCATACGTATGACGAGCGCTCGATTCCGCTGGGCGTGCACGGCAATAACGGAAGCTGGCAGGTCGCAAGGCGTATGCTTGAAAATAAACCGGTCATCATCCATGGCGACGGCACGTCCCTCTGGACGATGACGCATAACAGCGATTTTGCCAAAGGCTTCATCGGCCTAATGGGCAACATCCATGCGATTGGTGAATCCGTGCATATCACGTCGGATGAGTCGGTGACCTGGAATCAGATTTATGAAATTATTGCGGATGCGCTTGGCGTAAAGCTGAATGCGGTGCATGTATCCTCTGATTTTCTCGCTGCGAGCAGCAAATATGATTTCCGGGGCGGCTTGCTGGGCGACAAGGCGAACTCCGTCGTCTTTGACAATGCGAAGCTGAAAAAGCTTGTTCCTGAGTTTGTAGCTACGACGCGGCTTGATCAAGGCATCAAGCAGACGGTTGCCCACATTTTGGCCAATGCTGAGCATCAGAAGGAAGACGAGGAATTCGATCTTTGGTGCGATAAAGTAGTGAATGCTCTGGCTGCTGCCGAAAAAGCTTTAGCCGAATAGCTCGTTTGAAGCGGCTGCTTCAGCATGATGCTTGTCTCTCATGCTGGAGCAGCCAATTTTTTCGGGATAATCCGCCTCCATAGCCGCCCAATTCGCCGTTTGAATTGATAACGCGATGGCAGGGAATAAGGATAGCCAGCTGATTGGCATTGGCTCCATTGGCCTGGGCGACCGCGCGAAAGGCTGTCGGCTTTCCAAGTGCTGTCGCAATGTCGGAATAAGAACGAGTTTCGCCCGGCGGTATTTGCAGCAGCTGTGCCCACACGCTTTGCTGAAACGACGAGCCTAATAAAAATAGCGGCGTCTTAAATTCCGTCAATTTCCCGTCAAAATAAAGCGCCAGCTCCCGTTCAATGGACTGAATGGATGCTGTTGTGCCGGGAATGATCGCGGATTTGGTCCTTTTGCGCAGCCGCTCGACCTCGCGCTCAAGACCCCTCCGATCTACAAACTCCAACAAATACAAGTGCTGCTCATTGCCAATCGCCATCATCGGCCCAAGCCGAGTATCAATCCATGACGCCTTCAGCACTTTGTCATCTTCCAATAGAGTAGGAGCCGCCCCCATAATACGGGAGAAAGCATCGCGAAACCCGCTGCTGGATTCATAGCCGGTTGTGAGCTGTGTATCCATAACCGATTGGCCAGCTCTAATGTTTTTCAAGGCGATGCCCATACGGCGGGCACGGGCATATTCGACGAAGGTCATGCCGAAGCGCTGCTTAAATTGGCGGCGAGCCGTTGATTCATCGACGGATAGATTTTTGAAATCCTGGCCCTTCCAGCGTTTTTCCGGGTTTTGCTCTACCGCTTCGACGAGCAGGCGAACGACCTCTGACACTTGATTGGGATGGGAAAGCGGCTGGCAGCGCTGGCAAGGGCGGAAAGACGCAAGCAAAGCCTGCTGCGCCGTTTCATAAAACTCGCAGTTTTCAAATTTGGGCTTGCGAGCGGGGCAGGTTGGCCGGCAAAATACGCCCGTCGTTTTGACTCCAACGTAAAAAACGCCCTCATATTCGGTATTTTTCTCTACTAAGGCCTTATAGCATTCGGGATAACGTTCGGCAGGTATCATGGCGTGCGCCCCTTACTTTTTCTGATGGATTTTATTATATCGATTCCTGCCTGCCGTTGCAGCCGAAAATCAGGCATTGATTTTTCCGCGAAACGGCAGCTTTACCGCCGGAGGACGGCTTCAGCCGTTTACGCTTGCTATTTTACCGTTTATAATGAAACTTCCAAGCAAAGTCGTAACGATTATAGTAACAGGAATGGAGGGCATGAATACATGTCTAGCTTGCCAAATTGTCCACAGTGCCAGTCGCCATATACATACGAGGATGGGCTGATGCTTGTTTGCCCGGAGTGCGCGCATGAATGGAATGCAAATGCACAGGATAATGCCAATGAGGATGAGAAGGTTGTAAAGGATTCGAACGGCAATGTGCTGAGCGACGGTGATTCCGTCACGGTCATTAAAGATTTGAAGGTCAAAGGCAGCTCGCTCGTCGTCAAAATTGGCACCAAGGTCAAAAACATCCGGCTCGTCGATGGCGATCATGATATTGATTGCAAAATTGACGGTTTTGGCGCTATGAAGCTGAAATCGGAGTTTGTTAAAAAAATATAGAGTGGAAGCAGGAGGGATTGTACGGTGGAAATAGGAATTAGTACGTTTGTCGAAACCTCGCCCGATGTAGAAACAGGAGAGGTTATGAGCCATGCCCAGCGTATTCGCGAAGTCGTTGAAGAAATTGTGCTTGCGGATCAGGTCGGGCTGGACGTTTATGGAGTAGGCGAGCATCATCGCGAGGATTATGCGGCCTCCTCTCCAGTCGTTATTTTGGCGGCTGCTGCCGCACAAACGAAGCAGATTCGATTGACGAGCGCTGTTACGGTGCTGTCCTCGGCTGATCCTGTGCGCGTGTTTCAGGATTTTGCTACGCTGGATGGCATCTCAAACGGTCGTGCGGAAATTATGGCAGGGCGGGGCTCCTTCATTGAATCGTTTCCGCTGTTCGGCTATGATCTGGACCACTATAATGAGCTGTTTGATGAAAAGCTGGCGCTGCTGTTGAAAATTCGCGAATCTGAAAAAGTAACGTGGGCAGGCGGCCATCGCCCAGCCATTAACAATCTGGGCGTTTATCCACGCCCTGTTCAGAACCCTTTGCCGGTATGGATCGGCAGCGGCGGCAACCAAGAATCGGTTGTCCGCGCGGGCCTGCTCGGCCTGCCGCTTGTGCTCGCCATTATCGGGGGCAGTCCGATGAATTTTGCACCGCTGGTGCAGCTGTACAAGAGAGCCGCAGCCCATGCGGGGCATGATGCCTCGAAGCTGCCCATCGCTTCGCACTCGCACGGTTTTATTGCAGAGACGACGCAGCTCGCAGCAGACAAGTTTTTCCCTTCGACGCAAGCGGTTATGAATGTGCTCGGCAAAGAGCGGGGCTGGGGGCATTATGACCGTTCCAGCTTTGACGCTGCCCGCAGCATTGAAGGTGCGCTTTATGTCGGCGATCCCGAAACGGTTGCCCGTAAAATCATTAACCTGCGCAAGCATGTCGGCATTACGAGATTTTTGCTCCATACGCCGCTCGGCACGATGCCGCATGAGGACGTAATGAACGCAATCAAGCTGCTTGGCACGGAGGTTGCACCGCGAGTGCGCGAGGAAATTGCCAAGTGGGAAGCGGAAAACGAAGGAAAGACGAACTAAAATAGTGTGATGCCATAAAAAAGCGCCTCTTGCTTGCGGACCAGCTCTGATAATGAACTGGACCCGTAAAGGAAGAGGCGCTTTGTCGTTTCTGTTGGTGCATGGCTGAAGACGGCCAATAGATAGCTGCAAGATTTAAGAGGTTTTGGACAAGTTGTCTCCCAGCTTCTCGACACCGTCAAAGATGTGGTAGCCGTAGCCCCAGAAATCATTGAAATCGATAATGAATACTTTTTTGTTTTGGATAGCGGACATGCTTTGCAGAGCTGGATTTTCATAAATATTTTTCACGGATTCATTGATGTCCGGTCCGCCTTTATAATCCGAGATGACAAGGAAATCAGGGTTTTTCGCAACGAGCTGCTCCGCGCTGATTTCACCGGAAACGTCGGCGAAGCTGTTGGTCACCTTCAACAGGCTAAGCGCCTCGGCTTGGAAGGTATCATTATTTGCGCTGTAGACGGCAATGGAATCCGGCGTGCTGCTTCCAATAAAAGCAAAGCTCTGCTCCTGATTGCCGGCAAACCGAGTCTCGATATCCTTGGCGCGCTGCTGCAAGCTTTGGACAAGCTCCTGCGCCTTATCCTGTACGTCGAAAATTTGGCCCATTTGCTCAATGTCTTTATAAAGATCACTGAGTACAGCACCCGGACGGGAGTTGTTTTGAATAAAAGTAGCAATATTAAGCTCGTTCAGCGAGTCAACCGTTCCGACGCCCCAATCTGCATCTGCAAACAGGTCGCCACGGCCGAGGACGATATCCGGCTTCGCTCCGACGACAAGCTCCTTGCCGACATATGTCTCGGATAAGACAGGGATTTTGGCGAATGGCTCGGCAATGTCAGCCTCCACATCGCCGTAAAGGGCGGCGACGCCAACGACTTTATCCGTCAAACCAAGTCGGATCAAAATTTCCGCAGCGGACTGCGTATTGGCGACGATGCGCTCCGGTGCTTTCTCGAACGTTTGCGTTTTCGGCTGGAAGGAGCCGCTTTCTGCCGACAAATTGAAATTTTCAAGGGTGAGCGGATAAGCGGTTTTGCCGCCGGGGCTCGGAGAAGCCTCTACTACTGCTGCTGAAGCCGTCGCTTCGGCGGAAGGGCTCGGGGAACTGCTTGGCGAATTGGTCGAAGCGGAAGAACAGCCAGCGGTTACTGCCAGAGCAAGGGGAAGTGCAAAAAACGTCATTTTACGCAAAAAACGAAACATATCCTACTAACCTCATTTCATATATTGTCTTTAATTGACGAAGAGAATCATTATCAATTATACTTAAAAACAGTCAGTTGTAAACTAAAATCGGAACAATGAATGAAAAGGCAGGGTAAATCGGGATGGCAGAGGTTAGTGTAAGCAGGCAGGAAGAGAAAGAAGCTCTCATTCGAAAAAAGTCGCTGTTTTTAACTTTAATGCTCGTACTCGCGGCTGTTATCGTGGTGTCGATTGGCGTTGCCGTATCAATCGGGCAGGTAAAGATTCCGTTAGGGGATTCTTATCGGATTTTGCTCTACAAGTTATTAGGAATCCAGCTAGGCGACGGGAGCGCGATGGAGACAAGCTCGTTTGTCGATATTTTATGGCAAATTCGGTTTCCACGCGTATTAATGGCGCTATTTATTGGGGCGGGGCTTACGATGTGCGGTACGGTCATGCAGGCGGCGGTGCAAAATCCGCTTGCTGATCCGTATATTCTGGGCATTTCCTCGGGCGCATCGCTCGGTGCGACGTTTGCAATTTTAATTGGCTTTGGCGCGGGCGGTCTGCTCGGGCAGACGGGGGTTGCCTTCTGGGCATTTACAGGCGCTTTGGGCGCATCGCTGCTCGTCTTTATATTAGCAGGCATTGGTGGCAAAATGACGTCGGTTAAGCTGGTTTTGTCGGGGATGGTCATCAATGCTTTATGTACGGCTTTCGCCAATTTTATTATTTATATCGCAAACAATGCCGTTGGCATTAAGACCGTCACGTTCTGGACAATGGGCAGCCTGGCTTCGGCAAAATGGGACAAGCTCCCGCTCATATCGCTCGTCGTTGTTGGGGCTGCGCTGTTCTTCCTTTTTCAGTCGCGGATATTAAATACCATGCTGCTTGGCGATGATACGGCGGTGACGCTGGGCGTTGATCTGGCGGTGTTCCGCAAAATTTATTTGCTGCTGGCTGCGCTTATTACAGGCGTCATTGTGGCGAGCTGCGGTATGATCGGGTTCGTCGGGCTTATTATTCCTCACATGGTGAGGGGACTGGTCGGCTCGGATCATAGAAGGCTGATGCCGGCCTCCATTTTGGTTGGCGCCATTTTTCTCATCTGGACCGACGTCATTGCCCGGACGATCATTCCAAGCGTGGAGCTGCCCATCGGCATAATTACGGCGATGATTGGCGCGCCGCTGTTCATGTACATGCTGGTCAAAAAAGGCTACGCCTTTGGAGGGAAATAACGATGAAGCTGACGGTGGATCATATTTCGGTATCGTTTGCGAGTACGGACATTGTGAAGGATATATCGCTCAAGGTAGACAACAAGCAATTTGTAGGCCTTATTGGCCCTAACGGCTGCGGCAAATCAACCTTGCTCAAAAGCATTTATAAAGTCATTAAGCCCAAGCAGGGACAGGTATTTCTCAGCGGCACGGATGTGCTGAAATCCAAGCCAAAGGTAGTATCACAGCAGCTTGGCGTTGTCGGACAGTTCAATGAAATGAGCTTTGATTTCAATGTGCGGGAGATGGTCATGATGGGCCGGACGCCCCATAAGGGAATGCTGGAGACGGACAATCAGCGGGATGAGGAAATTGTGGAAGAGGCGCTGAGCAAGGTGAATTTGTCCCATTATGCGGAACGAAGCTACATGTCGCTCTCAGGCGGGGAAAAACAGCGCGTCGTGCTGGCGAGGGTGCTTGCACAGCAGCCAAAGTTTATGATTTTGGATGAGCCGACGAATCATTTGGACATTAAATACCAGCTGCAAATTTTGAGCATCGTCAAAGGGCTGGGCATCGGCATTTTAGCCGCCCTTCATGATTTGACGCTGGCAGCAGAGTATTGCGATTATTTGTATATCATTAAGCAGGGGCAAATTTACGCCAGCGGAACGCCAGAAGAAGTATTGACGAAAGAGATGATCAGCGACGTATTCGACGTCAATTGCGAAATTTATAAAAATCCGGTAACGGGCGGACTCGGCATCGCATATTTGAATTCGCAGTGAGTAATTAGCAAGCGCCCAGGTCGCATAAGGCAGAGAGAAGGAATACAGGGAAGCCTGAGTTTCTTCTCTTTTTATGTTTCTCGCCCCAGACGGTTGTTCGGCTATTGGCAGCTCAAGACTGGCTCTATTTAAATAAAACGGTCCATGTAAAAAGCCCCCCGCGCAGGAGATGGAAATCCGGCGCGAGGGCTTGGGGGGAGTGTGGCGGTCAACCTTTGACCGCGCCAGCTGTAAGGCCGCTGACGATGTATTTCTGTGCGAACAGGTAAAGCACAAGCACAGGGAGCGAAGTCATAACGAGATCGGCGAAGATCAGGTTCCAGTCCCGGCTGTATTTGCCGTAGAAATTGTAAACGGATAGCGGCATCGTCCAGTCGGAGCTGTCGGTGAGGAAATAAAGCGGAATCGTAATATCATTCCATACCGACATAAACACCATAATCGCCACAGTCGCGTTCACCGGAACGATGAGCGGTGTAATAATGCGGAAGAATACAGCAAGCATGCTCGCGCCTTCCAGGAAAGCTACTTCATCGAGAGCTCTCGGTATCGATTTGATAAATCCGCTATACAGGAACACGCTGAACGCGACGTTCAAAGCGGCGTAAATGAAAATAACACTCGTAATGCTGCCATAGAAGCCCAGCCATTGTACGACACGAATCGTCGTAATAATCGACATCGGAGCAATAAGTCCCATAAAGAAAAACATATACAGGAAGCTCGACAGCTTTGATTCTCTTCGCACCAGAATGAAAGCAGCGGCTGAAGAGGTAATAATGTTGACGATGGAAGATACGCCAGTAATCAGCAGCCCATTCAGGAAGGCACGGCCGAGGCCGCCTTCTTTAAAAACCTGCGTATAGTTGGTGAACATCCACTTGTCCGGAAGCGCGAGCTTAAAGCGCAGCACCTCAGAGCTGGTCATGAAGGAACCGAAAATCATCATGAGCAACGGCACAATAATGATCAGGGAAGCGGTCAGCAGAAAAATTTCGACAATATAGTTGCGAAGCGCAAGTTTGCGTGTGTAGCTCATTATTCAGCAACCTCCTTACGACGCATGAAGATCAGCAGTGGAATGGAAATAACGGTAACCGCCGCGAACAGCAGCGTATTGATCGCTGTACCCATGCCCCAGTTGCCTTCTCCGAAGGCGCGGAGAATAATCGTTCCGACAACCTGGGAAGCGTTCCCCGGTCCGCCGCCTGTAAGGACGAATACTTCAGAAAATACCTTCAAGCCGCCAATGAGCGTCAGCATGAGATTGATATTGATAGCGGGCAGCAATAACGGGAGCGTAATTTTGCTGAACGTGCTCCACACGCCTGCTCCGTCAATCGTCGCTGCTTCATAATATTCTTTGGAAATAGACTGGAGTCCGGCCAAATAAATCGCCATCTGGAAGCCGGTATGCTGCCAGATCGACACCAGGGCAACGGTCCAGATTACAATGGATGGATTGGTCAGCCACGATTGGCCAAAGACACCTAGGCCGATGGCTTCCAGAAATTTATTGATGGTGCCATCTGTACGCAGCATTGGCGTGAACACAATACTGATAACGAGAACGCTCAAAATCGACGGCGAATAAAAAATCGCGCGCAGCAGATTTTTGGATTTCAGTCGCATGTTGAGGCCAATGGCTAAGGCGATACCAAGCACGTTTTTTCCGATAACCGTAACAATCGCGAAAATAAAAGTATTTTTCAGGGCTAAAATAAGCGTCTTGTCGGAAAAAATCTGTTTGAAATTGTCCCAACCGATAAATTTAAGCGTTTCGCGGTCAAGCCGCCAGTCCGTAAAGGAGTAAAACAAGCCGATGAGGGCAGGCAATACGAAAAATACACAATAAACGAGCAGGGCCGGCCATATTAGATAATAAGGATACAAGCTTTTTGTCTTCATCTGTAATCACGCTCCATAACAGCTTGGGCAGAATAAAGCCCTGAAGGACCTTATTCTGCCTAGTGTTCTATCAATTAAAATCCGGCAACGCCTTTATCTTTCATCAATTGTGCAAACTTGTCGTTCCAAGCAGACAATACTTCTTCCGGTGTTTTGGCACCAGCAAACTGATCCTGCAGGTTTCTGTACAGCTCACTGCGGTCTACCAGCATATGCGCATCTGTAGTCAGAACGGTTTTCTTCGGTGTAATGTAGTTATCTACGATTTCCTGCTTGTAGTCAGGCAGCTTAGGAGTCGTCACATCGTTGAAGTTGGAAACATAGCCCTGTGAATCAACAATTTTTTGTGCCTGCTCTTTGGAAGCGATGAACTCAAGGAATTTTTTAGCTTCAGCCATATGCTTCGCTTTTTTAGGAATGAACAGCTGTCCACCAAGCGGGCTTGCGCCAAGGCTTGCATCTTTGGAAGAAGGAATCGCGAACAGTCCAAGGTGGATGCTAGGATCTTTTTCCGCTACGTTCTCGATCAGCCAGTCGCCCATGAACATCATAGCCACTTCTTTGTCCAGAAATTTACCAACGGCCATATCGTAGCTGTCGCTCAAAATATCAGGATTCGTGTAGCCTTTTTTGAATACTTGGTACTGCTGGTCCAGCAAAGTTGCGAACTCAGGGATGTCTGTCCATTTTTTCTTATTGCTGTTCAGATCATCGAACAACGTTGGGTCATTTTTCGCTGCATAATCTGCGAATGCGGCTGCTGGCCAGATGTTGGCTGCCCAATTATCCTTGAACGGCATGAATACCGGTGTTACGCCGCTTGCTTTAATCGCTTCGCATACCGCAAGGAATTCCTCGAAGGTTGTCGGAATCGACAGGTTCAGCTCCTTGAACATATCCTTGTTGTACACAACGCCTTGCATGCCTGTGTCTTGGCTGACATGGAAGCTGTATACATGATCATTAGCGGACAGCACATCTTTGTTCAACAGACGGCCAACCCATGGCTCGCTATCCAAAATTTCAAAGTTGCGCTCCAAGTTCAGGTCGGTTACGGCGCTTGCCAGGTTGTACTGGATAATATCTGGAGTTTCATCAACCGCCAGCTTCGTTTGCAGCACGGTTGCTGTCTGCTCAGCTGGAAGCAGTTGAAGATTAACTTTAATGTTTGTCTCTTTTTCAAAAGCATCAAGAAGGTCTTGCGCTACAAAAGCGGAGTCCTGCGAGCTCTTGGAGATGGCTAGCTCCAGCGTTACTTTACCGCCGCTGCTGCCGCTTCCTCCGTTGGTTGCTGTACCTGCTGGGCTATTGCTGTTTGATCCGCATGCCGCCAGTGACAAAGCCAGTAAGCTTGCGATGACGCCCGTTGCAGCTTTTTTCATCTTGTAATTCATTTTTATATCCCCCCGTATTGAAATGTATGTGAATCATTCTGAATGCGGTTACAGGTTCGATTATAGACTTTAGAGCCAGATAGGTACATGTTTGGCATTTACCTTTCATGTGTAATATTCTGAACCGTCCACTCTGAGCCATTCACCGCTTGTCCGTCGATATCTGCAAATGGTACAGTAGGAGCATTAAAAGGTTCAAGGAGGAATAGGGCTGGCTATCATGAATCGCAAGTTCGGTAAAAACCAATTCCAGGCGAGTCTACAGACCAAGTTTTTTCTAACGTTCGTTGTGCTGCTGCTTATCGTGCTTGGCAGCTTTCTGGTCTATGTCAACCTCGTCGTTATACAACCGCTTAAAGAGAAGACCGAAAATGAAAAGCTGATGTCAGCAGAGAAGGTCAGCGATCAGCTCGATATTTATATCGATAGCCAAAATCAGCTATCCCAACGTATTTTGTCCAATAAAGATGTTTATATTTTGCTGGCCGATGACGCCGCTTCCCAAACGTTTGAAGGATTGTCCCGCAGCCGCAAGCTGAAGGATATTATGTTTCAGGCGATTGGGCCAAGCTTGAACATTCAGGATATGATTATTTACAACCTCGAAGGCTCTGCATTGGTCTCCTATATAGGCTACGACCGAACGCCGCCTTCTTTAAAGCCGCTGCTGGCAGACAGCGAAACTTCAGCGATTTGGAGCAGAAGCGGCTATTTGCTCAATCGGGAGGAGGCAGGAAAAGTCTCGTTTATTCGCCCGATTATCAATCAAAATGGTGAAATTTTCGGCTATTTGTCGATCCAGCTGGATCAAGCTTATTTGCAAATGCCGGCGGAGGGGCTGGCAGACAGCGAGGTATTTGTTTTGGCGCAGGACGGTCAGCTCATCTCAAGCTCGCAAAATGCAGAGGTCGACAAACTGCTGTCTACGCTGGAGCCGCGGTCGGGAGCAAGCGGCATGTATATGGATCATCAACAAAACTACATTACGTATTACAAATCCAGCAGCTCCGATTGGACGACCTATATTGTCACGCCAAAACAAGCGGTGCTCGGCCCCGTCAGCTCGATCAGCAACATTTCCATCCTGCTCATTACTTCGCTGATGCTGTTTTCCTTTTTTTACATTTATTTTTCCGCCAAAAATTTATTGCTGCCGATTCGCAAGCTGCGCAATCAAATTTTGCGTGTCAATTACAGCAATATGAATGTGAAGGTGGACAGCCGCTCGCATAATAATGAGCTGATTTTGCTCAATGAGTCGTTTCAGGAGCTGCTGGAGCGGCTGCAGCAATCGATTGAGCGCGAGAAGCTGGCGCTGCATGAGGAAATTAAAGCGCGCAATTCCGCGCTGCAAGCGCAAATCGCGCCTCATTTTATCCATAATGTGCTGTATTTGATTAGTATTGCTGCCCAGGAGGGCAAGGATCAGGTCGTTCAGGATATGTGCAAGCAGCTGTCGGACAGCCTGCGTTATGTTGTATCCTCTCCCTATCAGCATGTATCGCTGTCGGACGAGCTGGCATATACGCGCAATTATTTATCGCTCGTCCAGCAGAAATACGAGGATGATTTGGAGTGGGACATTGAAGCTGATGATGATTTGACGGGCTTGATCCAGCTTCCGCGGCTCGTCATTCAGCCGTTTGTTGAAAACTGCATTGAGCATGCATTCGAAAATACAGACCCGCCTTGGCGAATATCGATTCGCTTCAAGCTGTATAACGGATTGTGGGCGATTGAGATTAGCGATAATGGCGAAGGGCTCGCCGACGATAAAATCAAAGAAATACTCGGGAACATTGATGATTCCGATTCGGGAGCGCTTGAGCTGAAAATGAACAGCACGGGCATTGGCAATATGGGCATGGTGAATACGGTCAACCGGCTCAAGCTGATGTACAAAAACCGCCTTTTTTTCAATGTTTACAACAATGCAGAAACGGGCAAAGGCGCAACGATTCAAATTATTGCATCACTGACGAAGGATTTTTACTGATGAGGAGGGATAAGCGATGTACCAGGCTTTAATTGCAGAAGACAGCAAGCCGATCCTTCGCAATATTAAAGCGCTGCTGCAAGCAACCGAGCTGCCCATTCATATTGCCGCAACAGCGGCGAATGGCGAGGAAGCGCTGGCAGCTATGCGGCAGCATCGCATCGACATATTGCTTACGGACATTCGGATGCCGAAAATGGATGGGCTGGCGCTTATCGAGCAGGCGAAGCTGCTTCATCCGCAGCTCAAGGTTGTGCTGATCAGCGGCTACAACGATTTTGAATATACGCGCAAAGCGCTGAATTTGCAGGTGTTCGACTACTTGCTCAAGCCTGTTGAGCGCCATCAGCTGCAAGAGGTTATGGAGCGGATCATTGTCCAACTGAAAGAGCAGCAATCGGGGGAGGCCGGGAGCTTCAAAGATATCGTTGATCCCGATTTTCATGCAGAGCTTAGGCTGGGTCCGGAATTTCGGGAACAGACGAAAGCGCCTTTTCTCATCCATAAGCAGCCCTTCTCGCCGAATAAGGAGCAATGGAAGCTGAGCGTGCTGCAAGCCGGCTTGACGGAGGTTTTTGCTCCGCATGACTGTTGGGTTTTTCCAACGCAGCAGCCCTATCAGTTTTTTGTCCTCGTTAATCTTTCGGTAAAGGATAAATACCCTTCCGCTTATGAATGCATGGAGGCGGCGCGCAGCGGCTTGCTGAAGGAAGGCTTATATGCCTCGCTATGCGGCCAGCTGCAAGCAATCCCAGACGGCCGCTTGGCGGAGTTTTATCAGCAAATGTCGCGGCTTATGAAGGAACAGCTATCTATCACGGGCCCGCTGCTGCTGGATAAAGGCTATTCGGCGCTGCCGCTTGGCGCTGATTCTGCGATGACGGAGCTGCTCTCGAACAGCTTCGTGGACATGATTCGCCAGCGCCAGAAGGAGCGCTTCGCCTTAAAGCTGGCAGAGCAGCTGCAAAAGTGGCAGAGCAGCAACGTTCGGCTGGCTGAGCTGGAGCGCTTTCTGGTGCTGCTGACCGAGGCTTTCGGCAGCTCCCTCTCTGAGCAGGACCCGTGGAATAGGCTCAAGCTGACGGAACAGGCGAATAAGCTGCTGGAGTTGGACAGCTTTGCACACTTTACCGAGCAGCTGCTGCTCTGGACCGAGCAATGCTTTGAGCTGCTGCAAAATCAAAATCGCAAAAGCGGCTCCGAGCTGTTTCAGCAAATTGACGAGTACGTGCAGATGAACATGTATTCGCATGTGTCCATTGCCGATCTTGCGCAGCGATTTCATGTCAGTCCCTCCTATATCAGCCGAATTATGAAGAAATATGCGGAGAAAACCTTCGTCCACTACTACTTGAATTTGAAAATCAAGGAGGCGTGCCGGCTGCTGGAAACGAAGCCGGAGATGAAAATTAAAGAGCTGTCCGATGTGCTATCGTTCAGCGACCAGCACTATTTTTCCAAAGTGTTCAAGGAATATGCAGGATGCAGCCCGACGGAGTATAAAGAGCAGCTCAAGAGCTTATAAAGAGCTTTTAATAGACTTGTAAAGAGCGTATAAAATCGGCAACTGGTTTCGTCCAATATGAAAATAGGAGGGTCTACGATGAGGACAAGCTGGCTTTATGAATAAAACAGAGCGATTGTTAGCGATTTTACTGGAGCTCCAGCGTAAAGGCATGATGCGCGCCGAGGATTTGGCTGCGGTATTTGAGACGAGCGTTCGCACGATTTATCGAGATATGCAGGCGCTCAGTGAATCCGGTGTCCCGATTATCGGAGAGCCGGGTGTCGGCTATTCGCTCATGGAGGGTTATTTTCTGCCGCCTATTAGCTTTACCGTGGAGGAAGCCGTGACCTTATTGATTGGTACGGTTTTTGTCGAGCAGCAGTTCGATGAGGGATATACGTCGAAGGCGAGAGTCGCTCGCGGGAAGATCGAGGCTATATTGCCGGAGCGTGTCCGTGAGGAAGCGGACCGCACCAGTGCAGCCATCAAGCTGCTGGCACCCTATGATCCGCTTGCGGGCGGATTGGATAAACAGAAAATCAATCTTTTGCGCACTGCAATACTAGAACAGCGTAAAATACGTCTCCATTATAAGAAAATATATGCTGATGAGGACGGAACCCGGCATAGCACTCGGACAGTCTCGCCATATGGACTCGTGCTTTCGCAGGGCAATTGGCTGCTGCTGGCCCATTGCGAGCTAAGGGCATCGCTGCGCCATTTCCGCTTGTCGCGCATGGAGCAGCTTGCTTTGCTGGATGAGCGCTTCAGACGGCCACAGGACTTTGATCTGCATGCTTATGTACCCGAAAATGACCGCAAGCTGCCTGTGCGTATACGGGTAAATCCCTCTATAGCGGATAAAGTGAAGGAACAAAATAACTTTTATATGGAATCATTTGAGGAGAACGAGGACGGCTTGTACGTGAATTTTCTTGTTCGTGTGCAGGAGGAGCTGCTGCATTGGATACTTGGCTGGGGTTCAGGCGTCGTTGTGCTGGAGCCGGAATCACTGCGCCATCAGGTTCGGGAGGAAGCTGCTAAAATCTTGGAAAGCTACTGAAAAAGTTACTGACATACTGATGTCAGTAGCTTTTTCTTATACTGGGGCTATCTTACTTAAAGGGGCTGTGCAAATTGATAAATACGCTGCAATCTTTGAAGCAATTTGAACCATTGAAGGAGCAATATGAACGGGAGCTGGACTTGTTCACGCTCGAACAGCTGCAGAAAAAGCCGGCTGAAGCTGAATGGTCGATCGGTCAAGTTTATGTCCATCTAATCAACAGTGCGCTATACATGCAGCTTAGTTCTGCTGAGCAATGCTTGAGCGGGGAGTCGCCAGCTTCCGATAGCCCTGGTGATTCAACTAGTGAAATGAAGGAAATAAAGGAAATGAAGGAAAGGAAAAACGCCATTTATGCCGAAGGCAGCTTGCCGCCAATTCGCGTTCACGTTGATCCTTTTCCGGGATATACACCCATTCAGCCTAGCAGCAAAGAAGAGCTGATCCAAGGAATGGCAGAGGTGCTTCACCGCATGAAGGAGCTGGAGCCAGCGGTTGCACAGGCACCTGAGCATCAGACGGTTCCGCATCCGGGTTTTGGCGAGATGAACGCTAAGGAATGGTTCTTGCTCGTAGAAATGCATTTCCGCCATCATCTGCGCCAGCTGGAGCGCTTGAAGCCCTTCGTTGCTTCGATTTAACAGCTAAAGAGTCGACTGCGACTGCGGGAGCTGGTCCATATTGTGCTTCCGCAGCTTGCGTTCGCGCTTAAGCTTGTACATTGCTTTATCTGCACGGTTCAGCAAGGAATCCCCATCTAGTCCGTCCTGCGGATAAATACTGATCCCCATACTGAGCTTCGCGAACAACTGCTCATTGCCATAGCTCAGCGCTCGGCTTGCAAAACGTTCCTCTATTTCAGGAATAATCTCGTGGACGCAATCGGTGGCAGGGAGCGGGCTGATAAATAGGACGAATTCGTCGCCTCCCAGCCTAGCTGCCATGCCTTGACCACCGACACTTTCTTTAATGAGCCCAGCCGTATGCCGCAGCAAAGCATCGCCTGCATCATGCCCGAAGCGGTCATTCGTTTCTTTAAATTCATCCAGGTCAATCAGCACGACAGCGAGCTGATGCTCCTTCCGCGCAGCTTCCGCAATAGCTGCCGCCAGCCTTTCATAGAAGAAGCGGCGGTTTGGCAATTCGGTCAGCGCATCATGGTAGGCGAGAAAGGCAATCTGCTCCTGATGCTCCTTGATCAGCGTAATATTGCGGAAAATAAGAATGACATGCGGTTCATTATCTACCGTTATATAATCCCCATCAATCAGCACCGTGAGTTCTCTTTCTCCATTATGAATTTTCGTCTCCAGCTCTTTAATTTCCAGCTGGCTTCTGAGCCGTTTTTTCAGCTCGGCACTAGCTAGCGCATCCAGTCCAGTATGCTCCAGCTGCAAATGGTCAAACAGCTGCTTTGCACTTGGATTGGCTTCCTTAATGTTACCGGAGCTCTCAACGAGCAAAATCGCGGCTGGATTTAAATTGAATAGTCGCTCATATCGCTGTTTATTGCAATTGAGAAACTCAAACCTCTGCATAGCGAGCCGCAGCATAAAGCACCAGACAAGACCGCCGTATAAATAAGAGTAAGGGGGCAGTGTATTTTCGAATTGGAAATAGCCAAAGAAACCAACCCAAAGCATCGTAATAATGGTGCCGGCAATCATAAGCCGATAAATAGGCTCACGTTCGCGATCCTGAGAAGCTCTAACCCGGGCTTGACCAAGCAATAGAAAAACCAGATAGACAATGGCAATCAGAATGCTGCCCGTCATGGCGGCGAAATAAGGGAAATTGTATACGGGATATTTCCAAATGCCAACTTGAACGAAATCTTGGGAGGAAATGTATTTTTGGCTACTAAAAATGTTGAAGGGAATAATCAGCAGTGGGATGTAGAAAATATAGGGATAAATCCAACGCGGAAGCCGCTTGTCCATGCCGGAAAATTTGGAGATGAAATGTACGCCAATTCCAGGTATGGCGATGCCAACGTTAGAAAACCACAACGCTGTAAGAGCTGGGCTGTATTCAATGGGAAGCAGAAACCGAACATACTCCTCCATAAACAAAATAAAATAACAAACGATAATAAGGCTGACGAGCTGATGCTCGATCTTCTTCGGGTTGCGGTACAGCACATCCAGACCCATATAGAAAAATAAAAGCATCGGGAGCAAGTAAGCACCCAGTGAAACTAATACTTCCGACAGACTCAAGGCCTCTCTGCCCCTTCCGGATTCATCTGATCTGCATGCGCTGCAAACATCTAACCTCATTTTAGACAGTTCGTCGCTATTTGTCGATTTGAAATATATTTTCGTTTTCATTGGAAAATAGGGGCAGCAAAAAAGGAGGGGACTATTCCCCTCCTTAATGGCCCAAAGGCAGCTCGCACCGCCTCGCGCGGTCATCTATACCATTTTTTAAGTAGATTAGAAATTGAAGTTGTCTGGATCTGAACCTACGCGCACATTTTGATTCAAGCCGTCGATTTGTGCCATTTCTTCTGCGGAAAGCTCGAAGTCGAAGATGGCGGCATTTTCGA
The DNA here is from genome assembly GCF_001422685.1 of Paenibacillus sp. Leaf72. NCBI lineage: Bacteria > Bacillati > Bacillota > Bacilli > Caryophanales > Paenibacillaceae > Paenibacillus > Paenibacillus sp. Leaf72. The sequence continues at coordinate 202,819 of NZ_LMLV01000012.1, forward strand.
TAATCCGATTTTCTTTAATCGATTTAGGGATGGTGATGATGCCATTTTGCAAATCCCAACGCAAAATGACTTGAGCCGTCGATTTGCCATGCTTGTCCGCAATGGCTTTCAGCACAGGCTCATCGAGCAATTTTCCCTGCATGAGCGGTGACCAAGCTTCAATAACGATACCGTGCTCGCTTGCGAAGCTTCTGATCTCTTGCTGCGTCAGGCGGGGGTGAAGCTCAATCTGATTGACCATCGGCACAATTTCTGCGCCATCCAGCACATCTTGCAGATGATGGACATGGAAGTTGCTGACGCCGATTGCTTTCACGCGGCCTTCTTTATACAAGGTTTCGAGCGCACGCCAAGCTTCCTTATATCTGCCCGGCTTAGGCCAGTGGATTAAATAAAGGTCCAAATACGCTAGTCCAAGCTTTGCAAGGCTAGTCTCATATGCGGCAATTGCCGTCTCATAGCCAAGATCGGAATTCCATACTTTGGAAGTAATGAATAGTTCCTCACGGGCAACCCCGTACTGTTCCATCGCTTCTTTGATTGCTTGGCCCACGCCTTCCTCGTTCTGATATACGGCTGCGGTATCGATGCTGCGGTAGCCATTTTTGATCGCGGCTTTAACCGAACTGACGACTTCCTCGCCGTCTTCTACTTTAAATACGCCAAGTCCGAACCAAGGCATTTTGACGCCGTTATGAAGCGTGACCGTATCCTGCAAATGTTGTGCTGTCATGAATGAACTCTCCTCCTGAAAAATAAAATGTATACTTGAGCCGCAATGTCATTTGCAGCGTTTAGCTCGTTGCTGGCTGACAACTGTAATTATGCACCCTTACACCCGAAATAAACAGTACGTACTTTAAAGTACCCATATTACTATAAAGTAATCTTTACCTACGGCCGCCACGGAGCCATTTTCTCCATGCCCCTTGTGTTCGGGTAGTATTTTTGGGACAATAATGATAAAGAAGAACGGATCGGTCGTTCAATGCAGTGGAAAGAGGAACAATCATGATGAAACCATCCATTTATGGATTAACCTTTGAGCAGCTAACCGCCTGGCTGCTGGAGTTTGGACATAAGAAGTTCCGCACGACACAGGTGTGGGAATATTTGTACCGGAAACGGGTTACGTCCTTCGAGGAAATGACGGATGTGAATCCGGAATGCTTGAAGGTGCTCGAAGAGCATTTTGCTATCCAGACGCTGGCAGAGCACACGCTTCAGGAGTCGGCTGATGGAACGCGCAAATTCCTGTTCAAGCTCAGCGACGGCAATCTGATCGAGACGGTGCTGATGCGGCATAAGTTTGGCTTATCCGTCTGTGTGACGACGCAGGTAGGCTGCAACATCGGCTGCAGCTTCTGTGCGAGCGGACTGCTGGCGAAGAGCCGCGACCTGACGAGCGGAGAAATCGTTGAGCAGGTGATGAAGGCGCAGCTGTATCTGGATAAGGAGCAGCAGGGCGACCGCGTCAGCCATCTGGTCGTAATGGGCATTGGCGAACCGTTCGACAACTATACGAATTTGGTCGATTTTCTGCAAGTGATCAAGGATCATAAGGGGCTGGCGATTGGCCCGCGGCATATTACCGTGTCGACAAGCGGTTTGACGAAGAAGATTATGGATTTCGCCGACAACGATCTTGGCGTTAATCTGGCGATTTCGCTGCATGCGCCGAATAATGAGCTGCGCACGCGCATTATGAAGATCAATCGCGCATTGCCGATTGAGAAGCTGATGGAAGCGATCGATTATTATTTGGCGAAGACGAAGCGGAGAATTACGCTCGAATATATTTTGCTCAAGGATATGAATGATCAGGTGGAGCATGCGCTTGAGCTAGTAGAGCTTGTTGCGGATAGAGGGTCGCTCGTGAATGTGAACCTCATTCCTTATAATCCGGTCGATGAGCACAGCCAATATCAGCGCAGCGAGCCGGAGTCGATCCGGGCGTTCTATGATACGATTAAGAAAAATGGCCTTAGCTGCAGCGTGCGTCTGGAGCATGGCACGGATATTGACGCAGCCTGCGGACAGCTTCGCAGCAAGCAGATCAAGGCGTCCAAGGATCAAGTGCCGCAGGAAAGCGCGGCGAGATAGAGCATAGCAGGCATATAGGCATATAGCAGCAAGGCATACGGGCATTTCCGACTGCTTTTTTACAGGCGGCAGGAAGTGCTTTTTCTAAAATATAAGCATTTATTAGTTTCACACTTATTCTAGGCTTATATTTCTCGGACTGAAACGCACCGCACCACCAAAGGCTGGCGACAGCCGGAACCAGCGATAAATGAAAGGCAGTCTTCGCAACTTGACGCAAATTAGGTTAGAATGAACAATAGAATGCTGGACAGGAGCTGTTATGATGTCGAAAGATAGAGAAGAAATTATATTAACGCAAGAGGGGCTTGCCCAGTTGGAAGCGGAGCTTGACGATCTCAAATATGTGAAGCGCAAGGAGCTCGCAGCCCGGATCAAGCTGGCCATCAGCTACGGCGATTTGAAGGAAAACAGCGAATACCATTCAGCTAAAAACGACCAGTCTTTCATGGAAACCCGAATTATTATTTTGGAAAAAATGCTCAAGAAGGCCCGCGTCATTGATGTGGAAGCATTGGATACGAGCCGGGTCAACATTGGCTTCACCGTGATTTTGAACGATGTGGAGTTCGCGGAAAAGCTGGAATACAAAATCGTCGGCACAGAAGAGGCTGATGTTGCAAGCAATAAAATATCCTACGAAAGCCCGCTCGGCAAAGAGCTGATGGGCAAAGAAGTAGGCAGCATTATTAGCGTGAACGCGCCAATGGGCATCATTAAATACGAGCTGCTCGAAATTAAGGCGTAACGCACCAACTTATTCGTGGTCAAATAGAGGAGAAATGGACAATGGCTAGAAAAAAAATCGTTCATACGACGGTAGAAGACAAGCTGAATCATAAACTAACGGTGCTGCTCAAGGAATGGGCGGGACAGAGCGGCTTTTTTGGCTACAAGGATATGGATTTCGAGCAGGTGCTGGCTTTGGTGAACACAGCTGGCTGGAAGACGGAGCTGGATCATTCCGATCCGGCGATTCGTTCCGTACGCATGGTCAAAGAGGATACAGTCAGAAAAGCGAAGTTTATTGTGGATGACAAGGGTCGCGTTATTAAAATCGACTAAGGCGCAAAGCGGCCGGACTGGAATCGACTGCCTAGCCTTCCATTACACCATACCGAGTTGCCGTGGCGAAAGCCCGGCGCGCAGAAAGCGTTCCCTTGTGGGGAAAGCAGCCTGTGCGTCGGGCTTTTTCCTATTTCACAGCCGATATTGAATCCAAGCTCCATATTTTCGAAAAAAACGGCAATGCTAATGTTACGAAGTTTACAAAGCATTTACCGTACTCTAATACAGCTATAAACTTTCAAACGTATACTAAGGACAAATAATGAAATGAGGCGTTCTATGACAGCCGATCCGATTGCTCAATTTGAGAAGAAGATGATCATCCGCAATATAGAAACGGCAGATATCGACCAGATTATTGCTCTGCAGCTCATTTGCTTTCCTAATATGGCCCCATGGAAAAAAGTTCAGCTTGAAAGCCATCTTCGCATTTTTCCAGAAGGGCAAATTTGCGTGGAGCTGGATGGCGAAATTATTGGCTCCTGCTCCAGCCTCATCGTCAACTTTGATGACTATTTGGAGCAGCATACGTATTCGGAAATTACGGATAAAGGCTTTATCCGCAACCATAACGCGCGTGGCGAGAGCCTGTATGGGATGGAGGTTATGGTGCACCCCGAGTACCGGAGGATGAAAATCGGCAGACGGCTGTATGAAGCGCGCAAGCGGCTGGCCGAGAAGCTTAATTTAAAAAGCATTATCGTCGGGGGGCGTATTCCCGGCTATCACAAATACAGCGACAAGCTGACGCCGCGGGAATATGCGGAGGAAGTGCTGCAGCAGAACATTTATGATTCGGTGCTGACGTTCCAAATGATGAACGGCTTTACGCTCAAGCGGATTTTGACGAACTATTTGCCCGATGATGACGATTCGATGAGCTATGCCTCCTTGCTGGAATGGAACAATATCGACTACAAGCCGAGCAGCAGCAAAATCCATTATAAGCTCTCGTTTCCGGTGCGCATTTGCGTCGTGCAATATATGATGAAAAAAATCGACTCCTTCGAGGAGTTTGCGACGCAGTGCGAGCATTACGTCGATGTAGCGGCCGATTACAAATCAGATTTTGTCGTGTTTCCTGAAAATGTGACGATGCAGCTGCTCTCTTTCCTCGATGACCGGTCCCCCAGCCTTGCGGTGCGCAAGCTGACGACATTCACAGCGGAATACGTGGAGCTGTTTACGGAGCTTGCCGTTAAATACAATGTAAATATTATCGGCGGCTCGCATTTTGTGGAGCGAAATAATCGCATTTACAATGTGGGGCATTTATTCCGCCGCGATGGGACGATCGAGCAGCAGTACAAGCTGCATATTTCGCCAAATGAGCGCAAATGGTGGGGCATCAACGGCGGAGACCGGCTGGAGGTATTCGATACCGACTGCGGCAAAATTTCCATTCAGCTGAGCAGCGATATTGAATATCCCGAGCTGTCGCGCGCAGTGGCGGAAGCCGGTGCGCAGCTGATTTTTATCCCTTTCTGTGCGGAGGATCGCCAGACTTTCCTGCGGGTTAAATATTGCGCGCAGGCGCGGGCGATCGAAAATCAGGTGTTTACAGTCACCTCGGGAACGGTCGGCAATTTGACGCATGTGGACAATGTCGATATTCAATATGCGCAGTCTGGTGTATATACGCCAGCTGATTCCTCATTCCCGCGCGACGGCATTGCCGGAGAGTGCAGTGAAAATACAGAGACGATTATCATGGTCGAAGTCGACATGGAAATTTTGCAGCGCTACCGCAAGTCCAAGGATGTGCTGACGTTCCGCGATCGCAGGACGGATATCTATTCCTTGCAAATTCATTCGTAGCATAGGAGGCGCTTATGAGGCCATTTTTGGTTGCAGCTGTGCAATATAGCTTGACGGGCATTACGGCCGAGGAAGCATTTTGGCAAAAAATCACGGCTACCATCCAAGAGGCCGCAGGACGGGGCGCGGATCTTATCGTGTTTCCCGAATACATGACCGCACAATTGCTGGGCTTTACGGAGGAAATGGATCATGAGGCAGCCTGCCGTTACTTAGACAGCTATACCGAGGATTATATGGCCTTGATGCAAAAAAACAGCCGCGAGCAGGGCTTGATGATTTTGGGCGGCACCCATATTTGCAAGGAAGACGGGAAGTTTTACAATAAAGCCTTCCTGTTCTTCCCGGATGGACGGATAGAGACGCAATGCAAGCTGCATCTCACGCCTGAGGAGCAGACACGCTGGCCGCTGGCGGCAGGGAACAGCCTCAATATTGTGGAAACAAGCTGGGGCAAGCTGGCGATGCTGACCTGCTACGATATCGAGTTTCCCGAGCTGGCTAGGCTTGCTGCCGATCAAGGCGCGGAGCTGCTGTTATGTCCGTCTTATACGGACACCTCCTTCGGCTATTACAGGGTGCGCCTTTGCGCGCAGGCGCGGGCGATTGAAAACCAGCTGTTCGTTGTGCTCAGCGGTATCGTTGGGGAGCTGGGCGAGGATCGTCCGCAGGTCGACCGCGGCTATTGCCAGGCGGGGCTGTTCACGCCCTGCGATGTTCCTTTTGCCGAGGATGGCATATTGGAGACGGGCGAGCTGAATCAGGACATGTTCGTGATGGCCGAGTTGGATTTTTCCATGCTGCGCACAAACCGGGAGCAGGGTATGGTCGCTCCTTTTTATGACCGACGTCCTGACCTTTATAAACACCAAGAAAATAGGCTGCTGAGGGAGTGCTGAAGATGGAATATTCAACGTATGGCCGCCATGTCGCAATGGACGCTTGGGGCATTGCATTCGAGCATTTGAACGCCGCTGATCTTTTGAGTCAGCAGATGGTACAAGCAGCAGAGGCGAGCGGCGCGACGATTTTATCCGTACAAGCGGAGCAGTTCGAGCCGCAGGGGGCGACAGTGCTCGTCATGCTGTCGGAAAGCCATATGTCGATCCATACGTATCCCGAGAAGGGCTTTGCTGCGCTTGACTGCTACACCTGTGGCGATACCGTCGATCCTCATGTTGCGATTCAGGCGATGCTCGTGTTTCTTCAACCAGAGGAAACAGCGGAGGTGAAAATAACGAGGGGCATGGGCGAGCTCGTTATTAATCGTTTCCCGCTTGCGAATCGCGCGGAGTGTGACGCAGCAATTCCAGCTTCGGTCCTTGGGAGCCAGCAAGAGGAAGGGAAAATGAAGCCGTAGCCGAGCGGAGTCGCGGTACCAGTGTGCCACGAATGCGAATCCGAATGCGAATGCGAATCTGAATACGAATCCGAATGATTCTGCCGTATTCCCACTGCTGGCGGACACCAGAGCCGTTATTTTCGGGAAAATAACGATTTTGGGATTTTCACGGACACCAATGACCTTATTTTGTTGTTTTCCTCTTCTTTATACGCCGTTTCGGTGAAATAACTGATTTGTAGTCCTCTCAAGCAGATTTTGTTCCACTTTTCTTCAAATAGTGGATCTCGTGTCCGATAGAATGAACAAGCGCCGGGTGTTCCGCCCTGTCTCCAGATAACCACGATCGCGTGGCAAATAAAGAAATAGCGCCAAGCCGGCAGGCTTGGCGCTATTTGTAATCGCATAGGCATAGAATTAAACTGCTTGCTGGAATTGCTAGCCGATGCGGCTATGATCAGCCAGCGTTGCTATCACTAGACCGTGCGGCGGAAATAGTGGCGGTGCCAACCGCATCGTTGGCCGGAGCGGCAAGGGCTGTCGCATCGTTATTAGCGCTAGGTATCCGCTCATTGGCAGCTGTCTCATAGCCGATGAAACCTAGCTGTAGCAGCACGACTATGGCGATGAGCCAAACCCTGTTTCCAATGAAAAATCCGGGTTTATCGCTTCCCTCATAGTGGCCCCCACTCTTCAACAGGCGGCTTGCGAACCAATAGGACAGTCCGAGTGCGACAATGCCAAGCAGCGCAAGCGTGACCGATTTGTTCAGCAGCGTCCACAAATAATCGTAATATTTGATTGTGAGAAAGAGGAGCCAGAAGAAGAAGCTTCCCGCTGTTTCCAGCGTTTGCTCACGCTTGATGAACAGGAATACTGCAGCCGTCAGCAGAATGAAGGCAAGCACATTAAACAGGACTACTGAATAAGCAAATACCGGGTCCAGCGATGTCATCCATAAGAGAAAAATATAGCTGAACAGCAGGCTGCCCTCCCTCATATGGGCGCGCCGCTCGCCATTCAAACCAGCGAATGAGCTGCCGTATACCACTGCATTTAGCACGGTCAAGGAAATGATGATGATCGAATAAGCATCGCGCATGTTTTGGAATAGCTGATAGAGCACAATCGCAGCGGCAATATTCATCAGCATATAGGTGATCAAATGCTGCATCCGTCCTTGAAGGCGAAGCCAACTGATGACGGCAATAGCCAAGAAAATGACGCTCAGCGGCGCTTTCCCGATCCAGGCGATGGACACGAGTCCCATGGCGAAGCCAACCGTAAACACCGTGTAGCGAACGACCGCATTTACGCGTGGCAGCAATAGCATCGGTACGATGAACAGCAGCGATAAGGCATAAAGGGCATATTGCGTCTTCAGCGGCCCGTTCTCATCCGTTAGCAGCACGACAAGGCCAATAACAGAAATGCTGCCGATGATGATGCCCACAATCGTAATAACTGTTGAGACGATGCTGCCCAGCAGATGGTGGTCAGTGGTCTTTTCTGCTGTAGTATTCACGGACTGCTGAGCAGCTTCCGAAGCAGACTCTTTAACACTCTCTGTCGTTCTCTCGGCAGCAGTGGTTTTATTGCCTAACTTGTTCATATAGCGGAAAAACAGCACATTTGCCGTAAGCAGCACGATAACGAACAAGATGCCTAGCACGAAACGGAAGACGGACTCGGTCTCCAACGAGAAACGGATGAATTTTGCTACCGTATAAGCGGATGCAGCGAGTGCGGTAAGAGTCAGCATCGTTTTATCAAGCCGTATGCGCATGAAGTAATAGAAGCAGGTCGCAATGACGGCGATATCCAAAACATTCATGAAGAGCGATAGGCCGGCATGGTCAAAGGCGCCAGCGAGGTTGAGCAGCGAAATATGCAGCATTACAAAGCTTGCCAGACGAACGATTTCAGAAGCAAGCCGCTTAGTCTGTGCCAGCAGGAACAGAGCTAGATTGAACGCCACAAAAGTGGAATCGGCCAGCAGGGTGTTCATCTCCACATTAGGAGTAAACAAACGATAATCGAATAAAAAATACAGCGTGAAATGCGCCAGTATATAAGTCAGCACATATAGCGGCTTGTATCGCGTTATCCAAGCGAGCAGCAGGCTCGGCAGAGTTGAAATGAGACAAATGACGTAAGGAGGCTGATGCAGATTATATATTTGGTCAGCAAGCGCTGCGGCTGCTCCAAAGGCGATGCAGCCTGCGATGAGGAGGATGCCGCTTAGAAAAGCGGACAAGCCAAGCGGAAGCTTGCTCCGGGAGAAGCCGAAAGACAGCACATAGAAAAATAAAACGAATCCGCCGGAGGTCAGCATTTTGTGAGAGCTGCTGAGTCCGCTCCAATTCGCAGCGAATAAATAGAAAATAGCCGCAAGCAGCAATGCAATGCCCATCAGGAAGCCCATTCTTATCATGTTTATACGCAGCATAGCGTTCACTTGCCTTTCTCTGGAAGTATACGCCTCATTATATTCTCCTATTTGCCAGCGAACTAGTACTCACTTTTTATAGTACCGAATCGCCTAACAGCAGCTCGAAACTATTTTCCTGATTTTGGCGTTTAGATCATAGGAGTAGATGGAATGAGAGAAGGGGTTGGTTTCTAATGGTTCTGAAAATAGTGCAGGCAGCAGCTGTTTGTATTCTGCTGCTCACAGGCTGCTCCGCAGCCGAGAATGCGCCGCAGTCCGATACAGCGGCATCCGCCAACACGGCATCACCTGAAGCTGAAGCGACGCAAGTGCCGGAAGCTGGTTCGGCGCTGGAGCCAGAGTCTTCCGCGGGTTCAAGCCCGAGTGAAACGGCTGATGCATCCGCCAACACGCTCGCCGATTTTGAACCGGGGATGGACATTGATTGGGAAGCGGCTCAATCCGAGCTGAAGGAGCAAGGGATGGCGGAAGCGCTGCACGCGAATTTGGAGGCGCTGCTGAAGCAGGATCAGAAGGCATTTAACAGCACCTTTCTTGATCAGGCGCATGCGGAGCCGTTTCAGTTTTATTTGAGCTATTACCAATATTATTTTACGGGAATCGGAGATGTCACTTACTTTGACTCTGGCAATATCAATGTAGTTGTAAAGGTCAATTTATGGTCGGAGGCAGGTTTCGAAGAGAACAGCGCAATGACCTACACCTTCCAAAAAAACAAAGAAGGCGGCTACAAAATCGCCGTTATCGATTAAGCGGTCTATACCGTCGGCTTGCTTTTTTACCGTAAAACGCAACTTCATCTTAGTAGGAAGCGTCTATATTTTCAGCATATCAGAGGAAAAAATGACTAAAAAATCTGGAGGTTTTAAGGAAATGAGATTCAAACGGGCGCTTCTGCTCCTCTTATTATTTATATTGATGATCCCGGCAGGCGTAGCGCCAGCTTCTGTACAAGCTGCGGCAGCGCCGACGATTCAAATTGTACTGGATGGCAAAGTGGTAAGCAGCGATGTCCCGCCGTATTTGCGGGAGGATTTGAACGTAACGATGGTGCCGCTGCGCGTCATTAGCGAAAGTCTGGGCGCACAGGTGAGATGGTCGCAGGCGGCTAAGCAAGTAACGATTAGTCAGGATGATACGATTATTACGATGGTTTCGGGGCAAAATAGCGCATTCGTGAACGGCAGCGTCATTACGCTCGATGCGACGGTTCAGACCGTGAGCGGCCGTGTCATGGTACCGCTTCGTTTTGTCAGCAATCAGCTGGGCGTTGCTGTGAGATGGGATAATGAAGCCAAGGTCGTTAATTTGTACAAGGATACCGTTAGTCCGGTACCAAGCACGCCAGCGAGCCCGGCCGCAACGCCTGCTCCAACACCCTCGGCTACCGCGAAGCCGAGTCCAACGGCGACTCCGATACCAACTTCTACACCGGCCCCAACTCCTGCTGCTACAACAGAGCCGATGCCGCCGGTAGTCGTACCGACTCCCGCTGCGGGCACCGAGCTAAGAGGAGTTTGGGTATCGACGATCTACAATTTGGACTTTCCTTCAACGGCTTCCTATGGAAAACAGGCTGTGCAAGAGAAGGAATTTAAAGCATTGCTCGATGATGTGCAGGCGATGGGGATGAATGCCGTATTCGTACAGGTTCGTCCATCGGCTGATGCGCTTTACCCATCATCGCTTGTCCCTTGGTCGAAGGTGCTTACGGGCAAGCAAGGAGTAGCGCCTACCTACGATCCGCTGCAATTTATGCTGGATGAGACGCATCGCCGCGGCATGACGTTCCATGCCTGGTTCAATCCATTCCGGGCGAATACGGATACAGATACGAGCAAGCTCGCTTCCAATCATGTAGCGGTGGAGCATCCCGACTGGATGCTGACCTCTGGCTCGCAGCTGCTCATTAATCCGGGCGTTCCGGCCGCACGCCAGCATGTGATTGATGTCATTATGGAAGTTGTGAACAATTACGATATCGATGGCGTGCATTTGGACGATTATTTTTATCCGTCCAACATTACGCTGAGCGATGATGCCACATTCAAGGCCTATAACAGCAAGAAGCTGGCGACCAAGGCGGAATGGAGACGCAGCAACATTGATGAATTCGTAAGGCAGCTCGACGAGTCGATTCATAGCGTCAGGCCGACGGTTGATTTTGGCATCAGCCCATTCGGTGTATGGCGCAACAAATCGCAGGATGCGAACGGCTCCGAAACGAATGCTGGAGTCACTGCCTACGACAGCATGTCGGCTGATGTGCGCAAATGGGTCAAGCAGGGCTGGATCGATTATGTCGCTCCTCAAGTGTATTGGAGCATGTCCCTCTCCGCAGCGCGTTACGATAAAGTGGTAGATTGGTGGGCAGCCCAAGTGGCGAACACGGGTGTCGATCTTTATATCGGCCATGCCGCCTACAAGCTGGGAACGAAAGAAACAGGGTGGCAAACCTCGGAGGAACTGATCAAGCAGCTGAAATACAATACGAAGCATCCTGAGGTGAAGGGCGATATTTATTTCAGTGCCAAAGACCTGCGCAAAAACCCGCTCGGCATAATTGAAGCTTTGAAAAGCTACTACGGGAAGTAAGATCGAACAGCGTCCAAACGCACTTCTATATTTATAAAATAAAGCCAAAACAGCCGCTGTCCCCTTTTTAAGGAAGGGAACAGCGGCTGTTTTTTATTAGCCTCCAAGCAGCAGCGTGCCTGAGCCGTTTGATTTACAAAAGGTCCTGACGTGCCTGCTTCAACGCATCCTCAAGCCCGCCTTCAACAATCGTAAGCGGGACGGACAGCATGAGGTTGGTTGGCAGCTCGAAGTTTTCTACCTGCATGCCATCCTGATACAGTCCGGTTTGCGAATTGATGCCCGGCAGCAGCTTCTCTGCCTGTGTGCGCTTATCGCTGACGAAGCCGTACAGCTTCTTATTCATCGCGTAGCCAAGCCCGCACTCAAATACAGTGCCGGAATCCGGCTCATGCCCGCGAAAAGGGTTCAAGTTGGCGATGATGACATCGGCCTTCTGCACAAGCTTGACGTTGCCAGCGAATATCGCCTGCGCCGTCTCCCATTTTGTCGGTGAAGGCTTAATATCTTTATCCAGTGGGAAAATGCCTTCAAAGCCGTATGCTTCGCACAGCTCCTTCATTTGCTTGCCCAGCTCCACAGCATCGGTGCGGAACACCTCAAAGCCCGCCATGTATACTTTTAGTTTCCCAGTTGTCGTCTCGTCCATTCCCATTCTCCTTCGTGCCTAAGGCACGTTTTTAAGCTTTATTCTACTACGTCTCTAATTAAAGTAGCAATAAAAAGGCAGCTGCCCGGCTTGACTGGCTGGTCATCCAAGTCTATACTGGAACTAATTTGAAGAAGGAGGCTGATGTTATATGAGCACAATGAGCAGAGGATTGGTTGTTATGGCGTCGGTCTCTACGGACTTAAGCTAAGAAGACGGATAGAGCATTAGGCTTATGCTGGGCAAGGCGCAGCAGGGCTGCTTTTGAAGCTTTTTTGTGTCCGCAGGAGACCAGGTTGGTGTCTTGCGGACTTTTTTTCATGCGAAAGGGGCTCTGGCCGCCGAAAGGTGGAGACAGACAGCCCTTTGCGCTTGTGCATACGGATGCTGCTCCCCAGCATCGCTGTGCGAGAAAAAGACCGCAGGATCATGCTGTGGTCTTTTTTTGTTGTACCTAAATAAATAATCATTCGACAAACGGAGGAATACGATTTGACATTGAAACCAGAAAATCAAGAAATCAAGCAACAACCGGATACACAGAAACAAAAAACGCTGCTGCAAGCCTATGGCTGGAATGAGCATTGGGAAGCGGAGCTGCAGCGTGCAAGAGCAAGGGCAGGAGCAGGAGCAGGAGCAGGAGCAGGAGCAGGAGCAGGAGCAGGAGGTGTACCGCTGGTGGCAGCACGTGTAGTAGCACAATTTTCGCATCAGTACCGAATTGTGACGGAGGCAGGCGAGCAGGCGGCCGTTGTCACCGGAAAGTTCGAGTTTGAAGCGGTCAATCGCGGTGATTTTCCAGCGGTAGGGGATTGGGTGCTGGTGCAGCCGCTTCCCGGTGAAGCGAGGGCCGTTATTCATGCGCTGCTGCCTCGCCGCTCAGCGATGGTGCGCAAGGAGGCGGGACAGCGGGTCGATGTGCAGGTGATCAGCGCCAATCTGGATTATGTTTTTATAACGAACGCCTTGAATCAGGATTTTAATTTGCGGAAAATAGAGCGTTACTTGCTCGCTGTCTGGGAAAGCGGGGCGAGGCCGGTTGTGCTGTTGACCAAGGCCGATCTTTGCGATGACCCGGATCATTATGCTGCACTGGTGGAGGGGGTAGCTCCCGGCGTTCCCGTCCATGCCGTGAGTGCTTTTGAAAATCAGGGGCGGGAGGCGCTATCCGAGTACTTGCTCCCCGGGCAGACGATTGCGATAACCGGCTCCTCCGGTGTTGGCAAATCAACGCTGCTTAACTGGCTGGCAGATGCCGAGAAGCAGCGCGTCCAGGACATTCGCGAAAGCGACGCCAGAGGGCGGCATACGACGACGCACCGCGAAATGTTTGTGACGCCGAGCGGCGCGATTATCGTTGACACGCCAGGTATGCGGGAGCTGCAATTATGGGAGTCGGATGAGGGGATGGATACGACTTTTTCTGATATTGGAGAGCTGGCTGCCAGCTGCCGTTTTCAAGATTGCCGTCATGAGCGGGAGGAGGGCTGTGCGGTCAAGCAGGCGATTGCGGATGGAACGCTGGAGCAGCGCCGCTTCGCCAACTTCAAGAAAATGGAGAAGGAGCTCGCTCATATGGCACGTAAAGAGGAATCGGTGAATAGGCGCACGAAAAAACAGGCCGAGAAGCGCGTATCCGCCAAATCGCGGGTAGGCAGACGAGCGGCTTCGGTCTATGCGGGCGATATAGGCGATGATGAATAAATAACTCAACAGCGACTAGAAATATGCTGAATACAGGCTCTGAAACTGCGAATAACGAAAAACCGTCTGCTCCCGAAATTCCGGAGGCAGGCGGTTTTTCGTGTCCAGCATACGCTGGATCTGCGATTTAAAAATCCCGCTCAGCGTCAAAAATGTCGATCAGCTTGTCCAAATCCACCTTGATGCCGGATTCGGCGAGGTTCAGCTTCGTATTTTTCAACAGATCGTGCAGCACCTCGTAAATTTCCTCGCGCTCAATCGTCTCAATGAAGCCGCTGCGGCTGTCCATTTTATTGAGCGTAGCTGTAAAATCCGTCACGAGCGCCGCCAGAGCAGCGTGTACTTCCGCGGCATTCATGCCGGAGGCGGCTTGTTTTTCCAATGCCCCGAGCTCGCCCAGCATTTTTTTATAGAGATTCATCGCTTTTTTGGCGTTGGTGCTCGTAATATGCTCGCGGCCGTCCCAGTCGCGAAACGGATTGGTCAAATTTTCAGCCATCCATTCGGGCTTGCGGGGCTTGGTGACGGATAGATCAAGGCCGCTTGCGGCCGCTTTTTTGTAGCGGGCTTTGATCGTCTTGGCGGCATCAGCCGGAAGGCTGTCCAGCCATAGCATGCTGAGCTGCGGCAGCGTATCTGGCAGCGGAAACTCCTCGCCGGTGAAGCCAAACAAATCATAGGTTGTAAAGGTATGGAGGCCTATTAGCTTGACGATTTTGCCCATGTTGGCAGCGTACCCTGGCGCTCCCCAAATCCGCAGCTCGTGCAAATGAGGAAACTGCCCGGCGAGCTCGGCCAAATCGATGTCCGCCACTCCGCGAATATTCAGTGCCCCTAACTGGCTCAGTCCGTAATGGCTTGTCGCTTGTTTATCCACCATGAGCAGAAGCTCCTTGCCATCATGCTCCGCGTAAATACGCAGCTTCTCGGAAACGGTGCCGACCAAGGAAAGCTGGCTCAGCCCTTTAGGAAGCGTTAGCGATTCTACATCATCAGCCTTTAAAATAAGGCGGTTTAAGCTCGTGCCTGTGAAATCCAGCTCTGTAGCGCGGGGATCGTCCAAGCTCAGCTCAGTTATAAACGGTGTGTCTCGCAAATAGTCGATCAGTTCCGGCTTATACGGGTGCGAGGTATGAATCGCAGTTAAGCAGGGCAGCTTATGCAGCTCCGACCAATCCTCCAGCTGCTCCAGCGCTCCTTGGCGTATCGTGCTTGTTGACAGCTTTGCCGGAAATCCGGCAATGTTCACCTGTTCGTCGGAGCCCGCTGCTGCTTTAAAACGGGCGCGAAGCTCAGCTGGAATCGCCTCCCACTGGAGCTGGCGATATAAGCTGCCTCCCGTCCTCCAGCTGGCATAGCTATTGCATTCCGCTTCAATAAGCGGAGGAATATTGCCGACCAAGCGATAATGCTTGGGCACATTGGCGTCCACAAAGCTGTAATCCCAGCGGTCGTTCCAAAAATAATAATTGCATACGAGTGGCTTTATATGCTGAAGCTCAACCTCAGTCGGCAGCTGGTCGCTGTGCCAATCCAGTTCCAGGACGGCGGCCAAAACTTTGTGACGGCTCGAAGCTTGCTCTTTTATCCTAATAACCTGACAGGCGGCATATTGCTGAAGCCGCTCTTCATATACAACATAAATATCTCCAATCTTGGCGATCATCTTATCATCCTTTCGGTACGAAGCACAGCTATAAGAAAATTATACCAAAAAGGATAGGAGCAGCCGTCCGCCGGAGGGGCTGTTCTTGGGCAGGGCGGTTAGGGCTGTGGGCTTAAATCCAGCTCATACAGCGGTCATATGGTCATTATGCCACAGCTTAAGCGGTGACTAATACGCCATTTTTCAAATGTAAAATGCGGTCACATAAATGCAGTACACGCTCATCATGGGTAACCATAACGGCGGCTTTTCCATGTGTTTTCACCTCACGGGCGAGCATCGCCACAACATCTTGTCCACGGCTCGCATCCAGGCTCGCCGTCGGCTCATCGGCAAATAAAATAGCCGGGTCATTCATCCAGGCACGCGCAATGGCAACCCGCTGTTTTTCTCCGCCAGAGAGCTGATTCGGATAGGCTGACCGCCGATGCAGCAATCCCAGACGCTCCAGCAGTATCGCTGATCGTACCTGAGCCCCTCGTTTATCCCTATCAGCCAGCTTGGCGACGAGCATAAGCTGCTCCTCCACCTTCAAATATGGAAGCAAATTAGCGCTTTGAAAAATAAAACCGATGTTATGCAGCCGCAGCTTGCTGAGCTGCTGCCCGTTTTTGCCGGCAAGCGATTCGCCGTCGATGAGCACCTCGCCGCTTGTCGGCGTCAGAAGCGCCCCTGCGATGGATAGAAAGGTGCTTTTGCCTGAGCCGGAAGGCCCCATAACCGCGACGAGCTCTCCCGCCTTTACTTCAAGCGATAGCTTATCCAGCACGGTCAGCTCGGTATCGCCATCATGATAAACCCGTGTAATTTCATTCAGCATAAGCTTTGTCGTTGTCATCCTGCAGCCCTCCCTATCGCATCAAGCGCATCGGTTCGCGTCACTTGAAGGACTGAAACAAGCGAGCCAAGCAGCGACATGGCGATAAACAGCAGGCAAGTATAGCCGATTGTCACTGGCGATAGCTGAAATGGCATGGAAGCAGGCAGCGCCGCCTCCATGACCGCGACCAGCATGCAGCTTACGGCTAAGCTTGCGACAGCGAGGACAAGTGCTTGAGCCACAACGCTGCGGGCTAAATAGATGGTTTTGGTGCCAATTGCTTTAAGGATGCCGAATTGGCCTGTCTTCTGAATGGTAATGACGTAGAAGAAGACGGCAAGCACGAAAGCGGAAATGACGAACAGGAAGCCGATCATCATCATTAGCGAGCCTTGCTCTTCCTTGTAGCCGGGAATGCTGGCTACCGCTTGTTTATTCGTAATCATTTCCGTACCTTCAAGCTGCTGTGAAAGCAGCTCCGCTTCTGCATCCGTTGCTTGAATGGCGATGGCGTTGAAGGGAGCGGCAAATGAGGGATCAGCCGCAGCCCGGCCTGCCATTTGCTGCTTCAGCTGCTGCCAGTCGCGCAGGTTCATAAATACGGCAGGCGTATGGCTGAACGACTGATTTTCCGTAAAGCCGCTAACGGTCCACGTGAGTCCCGTCGTTTGGTCATGCAGCAAGCTGCCGACGGTAATGCCTTCCTCCGCCAGCTTGCGGTCTACGACAACTTCCCCGGCTCCCGTGTTTGTGACGGCTGAGCCGGAGACGACCGTCGGAGCGAGCCAGCTGCCCATGTCCACACCAAATAACGTAATGTCTGTTTTCATCCCGTCTGTTCCGCCGGTTACCGTCGTCATCTGCACGCCAAGCCGCTGGGCATTCGCGTCGCCAACGACCGAACGGGCGGTGTTAAGCTCCTTCTCCCCAACGATGGAGCGGGCGAAGCGCTGGCTCGCGTCCTGCTGCATAAGGAAATGGGTAGCAGGCATATTTTCAACCGCAGAGGCATTCGCATAAGCGAGCCCGCCCGCAAGTCCGGTTACGAACAGGACCAGAAAGGAAACGAGCAGCATAATCGCCATAATGAGCAAATAACGGGTTTTGGCAAAACGCATTTCTCTAAGAGCCAAATACATTCTCATCCCTCCTACTTGTGATGCCACAAGTGTAGAAAGTGAAAATGAACGGCGTATGAACGGCAAATTACAAATGAGGATAACCATAAAACGATAAGTTAGGGTTGGGGAAGTGTCACGGTGAAGGTCGTGCCTAGACCGGGCTCGCTTGCAGCCTCAATCGTCCCGTTATGCAGGTGGACGATCTTTTGGGTAATGGCGAGCCCTAGCCCAGAGCCGCCCGAGTCGACCGAGTAATCTGGACGGTCGTGCGGGCCAGAGTCTCCACCGATCCCTCGTTCTCTGGCCCGATCGGCGCGGTAGAAGCGATCGAACAAAAACGGCAGCTGCTCCTTGCTGATGCCATCTCCCGTGTCGGTGACCCGAATGACACAGCATCCTCGCTCAAGCTTGGCTTCAATCTCAATCGCCCTTCCTGCCGGCGTGTATTTTACAGCATTGGACAGCAGATTCATCCACACCTGATTAAGCAGCATTTCATCGCCATCGAGCATGAGAGAGCTGGGGACAGCGATCTTGAGCGCAAGCTCCTTCTCCGTCAGCTGCCACTCCATCACTTGCGCAACCTGTCGCAGCTGAGTACGCAGAATGAAGGGCTTGCGCTGAAGCACATCCGCTGCCTGGTCCAGCGAGGAGAGCAGCAGCAGCTCCTTGGTGAGTGCCGCAAGGCGGCGGCTTTCCTCGCCAATGATAGCGGCGTAATGGGTGCGTTCCCCAGCTGGCACATCCTTCTCCGCCAAAGCTTGGGCAAAGCCTTGTATGGAGGTAAGCGGCGACTGGATTTCGTGCGAGACGTTGGCGACGAACTCCTGCCGCGCTTGCTCTACCCGCTCCAGCTCCTGGCTCATGGTTGTAAAATGGGCGGCGAGCTGCCCGATTTCATCCCGCCGATTCGTATTTAGGGACAAGGCATAGTGTCCTTGGGCAATTCGCTTCGTTGCTTCCGTCAGCCTCGTGACGGGCTTGACCAAATAGCGGGTGCTGAGCAGGAAGCAGAGCAGGCTGAAGGCGACGGTCAGCAGTCCGATCATCGCGAAGAAGCTGCGCAGCTCGCCAAATTGCAAAATGACATCCGGGCGTATGAACAGGGCGTACTGCTTGCCGTCCAATTGCAGCGGAACGCCAACCGTATTGCTGAGCGTGTTATCGAAAAAGCCCGTAATGAAAGGCTGATTGGGAAACTCTGCGATGCCGTGGTATTGCCCGCCGGCAAGTACGCTGCTCAGCACGTCATCCGCCAGCTCTTTTTCACGAAAGGCACGCCCGAAAAAAAGCTCCTCTTCCTGACCGTCCGCCAGCAATATCTCATAGCCGAGCTCGGCTGCATTGGCAAAGTAAGCGGTGGCCAGCTCCGGCTGGGCTTCAGCGAACTGCTGCATTTGCAGGGCGATGCTCGTCAGCTTGGCATCGTTATAGGGCTTGAGCTTGTTATGATAATAAAGATTGGAGACCAGAAACCCGAGCAGGCTGCTGCCAATAATCGCCGCCATTGCCACTAGAAATACTCTGGAGTATAGCGACTTCATGGCGCTGCCGCCTCGATCTTATAACCGATGCCCCGCACGGTCGTAATGCGAAAATCTTGATCATGAGCGGCAAAACGCTGCCGCAGCCGTTTTATATGCACATCCACCGTCCGTTCATCCCCTTCATAATCCGCCGCCCATACGAGCCGTATAAGCTCCTCGCGGGAAAACAGCCGTCCTGGGTATTCGGCAAGCTGCGCCAGCAGCTCAAACTCCTTAAGCGGCAGCAGCAGCATCGCATCGCCATCGGCAATCTCGTAGTTTCTACGGTCAATGGTGAGGCGGCCGAGCTGGATTTTGTCACTGGAGGAAATGGAATAACGGCGAAACAGCGCCTTGATGCGAAACAGCAGCTCCTCTGGTTCAAACGGCTTGGTGACATAATCGTCAGTGCCGCGCAAATAACCCTGCTCCTTATCGGTCAGCTGCTCCCGCGCCGTCAGCAAAATAATAGGCATATCATAATTCGTCCGAATGTACCCGCAAAGCTCCAGTCCATCCATCCGCGGCATCATGACATCTAGTATCGCAAGATCCACCGAATGCTCCTTTAGCTTATGCAAAGCATCCTCTCCCTCTTTTGCCTCAACGACGCGATAGCCTTCTTTCGTCATAAAGTGCCTCAGCAGCGTGCGAATATGGGGATCGTCGTCGACTACAAGCAGCGTTTTCATCGTAACCTCCTGAATAAAGCGAATGAATTAGAATTTCCTTATATTTCTAACTGTAGCATTTGCGATAATGTTACAATACAGGAACTATACAAAAATTCAAAGCGTGGAGGTACGGATGGTGAAGGTATTGATTCTGGGAGGAACGCAGTTTTTCGGAAAAAAGCTTGTGCAGCGGCTTATTGATCAGCAGGCGGAAGTGACGATCGTTACTCGCGGCATTAAGCCTGACCCTTTTGGCGACATGGTAAAACGCATATGTGTCGACCGAACTGACGCGGCCGCATTAGCTGAAGCTGTTGGCGGGTCAAGCTTCGACGTCATCTACGACAATATTTGCTTCTCGCCTAAGGAAGCGCGGGAGGCCGTTCACCTATTTAGTGGTCGCACGAGCAAATATATCGTCACTTCTTCGATGAGCGTATATCCATTCGGTGAGGAACCGCTCACGGAGCAGGTTTTTGATCCTTATACTTGCGAGTTGCCCGAGCCGGATACATTCTCCTCCCTCAGTTATGCCGACGGAAAACGGCTAGTTGAGGCGGTTTTTATGCAGGAGGCGCCGTTTCCGGTAGCAGCGGTTCGCTTTCCGATCGTCCTCGGGCCGGATGATTACACCCGCCGGCTGCACTTCCATATTGAACATGTGCAAAAAGAAATAGCGATTGGCATGCCTGCTCCCGCAGCGAGGCTTTCGTTCATTCACTCAAATGAAGCGGCTGAATTCCTTGATTGGCTTGGTAAATCTGAGCTTACAGGGCCGATTAATGCTTGCTCTCAAGGAAAAGTTGGCTTGAATCAAATCATGTCGCTTATTGAAAGAAATGTGGGTAAACGTGCAAAAATTGTTGAAGAAGCATCCGAACAACATCAGTCGCCGTTTGGAGTGCCTGCTTCATGGTATATGGATACAAGCAAGGCGGAATCGGCAGGATTTGCATTTAAGCACATAGATGGTTGGCTGCCAGAATTGATTGATTTGCTGGCAAAAACGAAGCAATAAAGTGATTTTATAAAGAGGAGAAGAGGCTGATGCTGGAAAGGTTTGAAGGCGATGATACGGTGCTGGAGCAGGCTTCATTCCTCGCCGATGAAGTCGCCTATAATATCATTTACCGAGTTTGTGATTCGGAGACGAAGCTCTGCTGGAAGACGGCGGATGATACGTTGATTTTTGCAAAAACACCCGGCAATAGCGGCTGGCTGTGGATGGCGCCCGGGCTGCCGGACGCGGTTCGTGAGAAAATGGCTCGAAATCTGGCGGGGCAGCTGTATAGAGAAGGCATTGAGGTGACGGGGATATCGGGCAGCCCAGAGCTGGCTGGACTTTTCGCCAGAGTGTATCCGCCGTTAACAGGGCAGAGCCAGCGTCTGCATATAAAGCTGGAGGCTTATCGGTGCCCAGTTGTACGGCAGCCTTCAGGCATCGCGGGGGCCATAAGGAAAGCGAGAGCGGAAGATATTAAGACGGTGGCTGGCTTCATCGCTGCGTTCACACAGGAGGCATACGGCCAGCAGGTGGAGGTAGCTAGCCAAATTCCGGCTGCTGCGGAAATGGTAGAATCGGGTGAATTATATGTGTGGGTGGAGGCGGAGAAGCTTGTATCCATGGCAGCGATAGCCCATCGGACGGCAAGGCATGCTAGAATTAATGCGGTTTATACGGAGCCGGATGCGAGAAATCACGGATTTGCCAGTGCATTGGTTGCAGAGGTGAGCGCCATTATTGTGGCAGGGGGGCTAGAGCCGATGCTGTATGCGGAAGTGCAAAATCCTGCCGCAAATAAAGCGTATCGCAATATTGGGTTTCGCCCCAGCGGACAAATTTTTGAATACCGCTTCACCTAGTACGTCCTGTACACTCGCCGCTTGTTGCTCGCAAGTATGTTAACCTTCGTGATATAATTTGGTTAACAGTGAAAGCGAGAAGCGGGAGGAAGTGTCATGAACATTCGTTTGCGGGGCCATCATTTATTTTGTCTGCTCGGTTATCGAGGCAAGGGCTACTCGGAGGGCTTCTGCGTCAATATGACAGCCGTTTATGAGCAGCTGCGTCAGCAGCCGGATACGGTCATCGAAATTATTGACGGGCCTGACGATATTTGCAAGGCGTTCCCGACGGATAAGCCGTCCCATTGCCAGAATACGAGCGTCTACCAGAAGGACCAAGCCATTTTGAAGGAAGTTGGTTTAACGATAGGCAGTGTGGCAAAATGGTCCGATGTGTGCGAGTCAGTCGCAAGCCGCATTGTGCCTGACGATATTAACCGCCTATGCTCGGACTGCCCATGGCAGCCGTACGGCATGTGCCAGGAGGGCATCAGCCATATCCGCGAATCTCGAGAGCTAAGGGCGCTCCCGGTCCCTTACTTTGAATCTACGTCTAACTAGAAAGTTGCGTGATATATGATATTGGGCAATATTCTAATTTATGGGTTCCTCTTCTTTTATGTTGTTATATTTCTTTTGATCACATTCATAATAAGGAAAAAGTCAAAAAGTAAGATAACACATACGGGTTATTGGATTTTAGCAGTTTTATTCCTATTGTTAGGTATTAGTACTTGGTTACTGTTGGATGGTGCTAATAAGGCTGTAGCTGTTCTCATTCCCGTTATCATGCTGTCAATGATCACTGTCATTAAAATGATGAGGACGCAATAAAAGAAGAAGCAATCCCGAGAGGTTAATACTCGGAATTGCTTCTTTTTGGTTAATGATCATAACGGGCTTGCCAACTATAATTAAAGCGGTTCACCGCTAATTTCCATGCCCCGAACGCCATCCATGGAGGCCATGACGAGCGTTAGATCGCTGAAAAGGCTTGTTCCTTTGAATTTCACCTGAATAATAACATTCATCGTCTTCGAACCGCCCATTTGCTCGGAGGAGTCATCGTCATCATCCAATATGGTCAGCTTATGAATTTTCATGCCGTGCTCATGGAAGGTGGCGACTATGTCCTGCAAGCCGGAAGAGTGCTTCGCCAGCTTAAATCTAATTTCATGAATGCGTTTTGCCCGTGAAAATGTTTTTTCCAGTTTGTTGAACACAAACAAAGATATCACCGCCAATGTAGTAGAGATAGCTGCTGCAACATAAAATCCAGCTCCAACCGATAGACCGATGGCTGCTACAACCCACAAAGAAGCTGCCGTTGTCAGGCCCGAAATGCCATTGCCCTTGCGGAGAATGGTGCCAGCTCCCAGGAAGCCGATGCCGCTGATGACCTGCGCCGCGAGCCTTGCCGGATCGAGACTAACACGAGGCTCGTTCGCGAATGCAGCGAATCCGTACATGGATAGCAATACGACGGTAGAAGAGCCTAGAGATACGAGAATATGCGTACGGAAGCCTGCGGAGTGGCCGCCGAATTCGCGCTCCAGGCCGACAAGCCCGCCAAGCACGACTGCGAGCAGCAGGCGAATGGTCAGCTCATAATAGCTGATTTCCCACACGGAAGAAACGGCGTTCGTCATGTTAATCTCCTTTCCTGAAGAGTGGCGGCTGCGGCTGCGGGCGGGTAAACGAATCAGGTTTATTTTTCAAGCAAAAATAAAAATCTACACGCAAGTACGCTTCCTCCCCATCTTATGCAATTAATGATGCCGTCAACACTGCTGCGGTTTATCAACGATAATACGATCGAATGACCGCATAGTCAATAGCTGGAAATTCCGGAAAGCAAGTGGAATGAAAGCGCTATACCTAATATTAGTTTAGCAGAAAGCACGTACCCGCGCAGTACAATGGCGCAAAACGGCTGAAATAAAAAGACGAAAAAATGAAATATAATAACTTTATAATGATTGATTTGATCAAATAGAACTGTGGAAACCGCTCCTTTACAAGCCCGGCCTGCTAATGAACCCACACGGTGATTAATTCGAGCGAAACATATAAATACTAATTGGTGAAAAGGGGGAGCGCATATGGGTGCTGGGGTTGTGGTAAAGCAGGTTTTACTAGCGGAGGAGAAGGGGACCTTCGTAACCCGCGAGGTGCCAAGCATTGAAGTGCAGCTAGGCGGGATTCCGGGCGACCGTCATTATGGACTGCTCCGTCCAGCGGATTCTCGGCAAAAAATTTATTCTCGCGGCACGATGATTGCAAACCGCAGGCAGATCAGTATTGTGTCGGCAGAAGAGTGTGCGATTATCGCGGAAAATATGGGCTTGCCGCTTATTAAACCGCAGTGGCTAGGGGCTAACCTGCTTATTAGCGGCATCGAGAAGCTGACGGAGCTTCCGGTAGGGACGAGACTGCTGTTTCCAGATGGTACAGGCTTAATTTGTGAAGGTGAAAATCTGCCGTGCATCGCCCCCGGCAAGGTCATCGAGGAGGCAATTGGACATGCAGGGCTGCACAGCAAATTTGTTCCTGCCGCCCGCAAGCGCAGGGGAATTGTCTGTTCCGTTGAATGCGAAGGCAGCATTAAAACGGGTGACAGCGTACGCGTCATGAGGGTTAAGGCTGAAGGATAGAAACGTGCAAAGCATATTTTGCGGCTGAAAAGGGTACGCTGGCTCGTATAGGGTGGTGGTCGCAAGTGGTAACCCCGTTTCATCAGCGAATGGCGGAGCTGTGGCTGCAAAGCAAAAAAAGACCGCTTTCGCCAAGCGAAGCTGCAGAGCTGGAGCAATGCCAGCAGCTCAATGTGAATTATGTCAGCGAAGCCGCTTATTTGGCGAATATGTCGCTGCTTGCTTCAATGAGCAAGGATGTAGATTGGCAGCATGAAATATGCAAGGAAATCGAGCAATTCCAGCTGACGGGCAAACGGAAAAAATCCGGCACGGCAGGTGCGGAATAAATGCTAAATCCAATAAGCAGCGCAAAGTACCGTTTCTCCGGGCGACAGTCTGGAGGAGCGGTATTTTCTATTTCGGATGGGTAAAACGGTCATATACACTTGTAGGGGCGTTTAAGGGTAAAATAGAGAGAGGAGTAATGAATTTTTTTTAAATATAGGAAAGGATATGATTTTTTTATCCATTCTCTATATTTCATCGCGAAACGGTAGCTTTGCCGCCAGAGGACGGCTTTCGGCCGTTTACGCTTGGGAAATCGGGGGAGTTTTGATGGAAACGGAATGGGAAGAGCGTATGGTGCAAGCTAGCAAGAGTGGAAATATTGCAGCGATTGAAACGCTTATTTCCGAAGGCATGGATTTGAATGATTTAAAAAATCCAGCAATCGTTACGGCTTCGAAGCAGGGCAAGCGCCCCGTATTCGAGTTTTTGCTTAAGCAGGGAGCGGACATTAATGCGGTGTCTCATGTGGGCAGCTCTGCCTTGTCTCATGCTGTCAGCTGGGGAAATGCTAAGGCGGTAGAAGTGCTGCTGGCACTTGGCATTGATGTCACCTTGCATGGCGGCCTTGCTTTGCGCGGTGCGGCGGGCGGGCGTCTGGATTTGGTCAAGATGCTGGTAGAGGCAGGAGCGCCTGTTAATTTTAATGAGCCGGACATGGTGCGCCCGTATGGCGGAACACCGCTGCAAGCAGCTGCCGGCATCGGGCATTTGCCAATCGTTCGTTATTTGCTGGAGGCAGGTGCTGATCCGGCGATTAAGGACAGCTATGGAGAGCGGGCTTACACCGATGCGAAGCGCTATAAGCATAAAGAAGTGATGGAACTCATCTATTCATACGAGCCGAAGGAGCTGCATGATTTCGATAACCGAGCGGCTCAATTGAAAAAAGCAGGCCTTCCCGCCGCCATTATACGCGACCTAGGAGAGACAAGCAGCCGGGTTGAAATGCCGGATTGTGAGCAGGTATCCTATATTGAATTTGGTTCGGTATTGGACGTCTCGGAACTGGAATATGGGGGGCTCAAGCTGCTTAATTTACTTGTTGATATGGACAATTATTCGTCGCTAGGCATGTTCGTCTGGGTGCCGGCACATAAGAAATTCGCCAGCTACGATGTGGAGCATCAGGAGCTGATGCTGCTGCCGGACGCGACATGGGCGAAGCTGCGGAAAAAGCCGGGAGCGTTCATCGACCGCATATTAAACGGCGAGTATGAGCCGGAGGCGCGGGCGGACTGACTCGGGAACACAGTCGGTCCGGTTGCATACAAATCAATAAAGAGACTTCTGTTCAAGCAGCTGCTGCTTACGGAAGTCTCTTTATTTTTGCAAGCTCATGGAGAGAACTAGCTATATCAAAAAGGTGTTGCGTTAAGCTGTTGCTTTCCCTTTTCTGAGGCTCATGCCTACCCATATGCAGTGCGCCGCGAGAATTGCAATAATAAGCAGATCCGGACCGATGGCGCTGCGATCGTTGCCCAGAAACTGAATCAGGTTATGGACAAAATGGAATAGAATCAGCGGCACAATATTGCGATTTTTCACCATTAATAACGCAAGGGAAAGGCCGACTGCCAAGGAGTAAACGATTTGAATCGTCGTATCTACCGCATTTTGCCCCGATAAAGCGTTCAAAATATGAGTGACACCAAACAGCAGGCTGGACACGATGACCGCGGTGGAAGCCGATTTGCGCAGCAGGATGTTTAGAATAAGGCCGCGGTAAACCGTCTCCTCTACAAAGCCGACAAGCAAGGTGAAAAAGATGAAGAAATAAATTTCGCCCGGTGTAAGCGCCTTGAGCCCATTCGTGCCAATTACGACCAGCACAGCTACGAGCGGAAGGTAATACTTCCAGCCGCCTTGCGGAATGGCAGACAGCGGGCGAAAGCCGGCAAAGCCCCATTTTTTTCGCAAAGTTAAGTAGATGATCAAGGCAAGCGCAATAGGGATGAAAGAGAGCAGCACAGGTGCGGTATAAGCCAGTTCTTTAATGGTGGCGTAGGCTCCGGCAGCAGAGACAGCAAACAGCAGCAGCAGCTGGATGATAAGGATTGCGAGCACAGGTCTCTTTTCAGAAAAAGTGGGTTTATTTAGGGGGCTCTTGTTCGTTGCGGTCATCATTTAAATCCTTCCTCTCTTTAATCGCTTGAATCCACTTCTGCTCCATTAGAAAATAGTCGAGTCCGTAGGACAGCACGGACACTCGGTAATAGTAGTTCTCCGGATTAGGAACTTCCTTCAACTCTCCAGCAACAATGCCGGAGGTGGCCTTCAGCCTGCCAATTTCCTGACCTAAACGCATCTGGTATTCACTAAGGCGCTGCTGGCGGGTGTCTTCATCCAAATAGTCGAAAAAGAAAACCTTGAGCAGCAGCTCGCTTCGCGACAGCTGAATCGGTTCCGCCAGCCAGGCGAGAAAGGTCGCTTTGCCTTCTGGCAGCAGTGTGTAGAGCTTTTTATTTTTGCTATGATCAAGCTCCGCCGATACGCTAACCCAGCGCTTAGTCTCCAAACGCTTTAAGGCGGGATACAAGCTTCCAAAGCTCGCCCGATAGAAAATGCCGACGGAATGGTCAATCGTCTTCTTCATGTCATAGCCGCTCATTGGCTGCTCCATCAACAGCCCCAATATTATGTTTTCTAGCATCGTGATTCACTTCCATTCAGGTATTTGAATTTGTTTATAATGTATCTAATCGATATATCTATTTGATATATATGAGCATACCTCGTTTTGGGAATTCGTCAACCATTTTTTGGAGAGGAGGCAGGCCCGCATGTTCAAAAGTTGAAGGGTGTGTAAGTTTTATTTATTATTTTGACAACTTTAGTTTACATTATGTCATGAATCCTGTATATTAAACGCATGGAGGTGGCCGTATGAAGCTCGATAATCGGGTTCGCGAATTACGGGCTCGTTTTCGAATGAGCCAGACGGAGCTGGCGGAAGCCATCGATGTCTCTCGGCAAACGATCAGCTTAATTGAACGGGGCGACTATTCCCCGTCAGTGGTTCTAGCGTTAAAGATGGCGAAGCTGTTTAAGGAGCCTGTGGAATTTATTTTCATATTGAATGATGAGGAGGAGGAACTTCAATGAGCAAGGGGAAATCACGGAAGCTGCAGTGGGTGCTTATTTTTGTCCTTAGTGGACTATTAGGATTTGGAGTTAGTTATTTTGGCATGTCGAATGCAGGGAAGTTGAATTTCGAAGGGATATCGGTGGGACTTTTTCGCCTTGATATCATCCATATGCTGTTTCTGGTCGCTTCTGTAGGAACTTGGGCTGCGAGCGTAAGGTACTGCCTGAAGTTTAACCAGGAGGAGGATAAGGAAGCGGGAGAGAAACTGCTTAGCTCCAGCATGATGCTGAACACGTTCGGTACGTATACGGCAATCGTTGGAAGCATGACGCTGCTTTCACAGATGATCATTGAGGACTTGCACGGCAAGCCAGTGCTCGCCCTTTTGATTATTTCGATATTGCTGGTGCTGGCGCATATTCGGCTGCAATCGCTGTTGTTTAAAGTGTTTAACCGCAATTTTCCGAAGCGGGTTTTTGATACCGGACGTCCTTTTGGAGCGAAGCAGGCCTATATGGACAAGCTGGATGAGGCGGAGAAATTCATTGTGTATAAAGCGTCATATCGCGCCTTCAACATGATCAACAATACGCTGTATGCGCTCGTATTTGTCACCTTTGCCTACTCCGCGTTAAGCAGCTTTCAATTGTTTCCGTTCCTCATCCTGTTAGTTTTGTTTATCGTGAACAATTTGGCGTATTTCAAGGAGACGAAGAAGTACCAGTAGCAAGCTGGCGCTTAGTGGCTGAACGGGCTTTAACCAGTAAAATCACGCCTATTAACATTTGAATACAGCCAATAAGGACGAAAAACCAAGGAAACACATATCCGAGAATGTTAGCGGTAACGGGAACGACGGCTAATTTATAACCCATTTCATAGTAACCGCTTCGTT
This sequence comes from Paenibacillus sp. Leaf72, assembly GCF_001422685.1. Classification (NCBI taxonomy): domain Bacteria; kingdom Bacillati; phylum Bacillota; class Bacilli; order Caryophanales; family Paenibacillaceae; genus Paenibacillus; species Paenibacillus sp. Leaf72. The sequence continues at coordinate 231,166 of NZ_LMLV01000012.1, forward strand.
TGATCAGGGTGATATCCAGATAATTATCTGTATGCTTGTCTATATCAACCGAACTAGCGGTTACTTGCTGGTCGGGGGAGATATAGACAAGATGGAATGATTTTTTCTCAGGCATCGTTTGTACGATAGCTATTTGATCCTGCTTATGTCCACGCTCATCATTGTTATGAAGGCGAAACACATCAATCCAAGCTCCCTCATAAAATTTTCCATTCTCATGGACAGGAACGTTCATCGGCCCAATAAGAGGAGCATCGTTCAGCAGCACCTGCAGCTCGTATCGATTTCCGCGTGGCTTCGTTACAATTTCAACCTCGTTTCCATTCAACTGACCATGGTTTCCGATCATATCGAGCTGATCAATTGTATATTGCCTGGATATTGACTTGGCTATTCTGCCTTCTCTATTCAACAAATAAATCGGGTTCAGCGAGGCGACGGCGACCCAGAGGCCTAATAATAGGAAAAATATACCGAATATTTTTTTCATGGCGAAAGTTCACAACTCATTTCAGTAATGTAGGGTAATGCCTTAATATTTTTATTCCTAAGGAAAAGGAGACGGCTGTCCCCGTGAAAAAGGCATAGAGCAGAATAGCCATCTCAGAAATATAGTAGCCGGGCGTTAGAAAAATAAAGCCGAACCCGCCCATGAAAGGGACGAGCATGGAGGGGATGAACCCGAAAATGGTCAATAATAAGGCGTAAACCGCAGTAGACTGGATATTCACAGACTTTAGGATGAGAACGATTAAAAAATAAGCAGGAACGACACAGAAAATAAAAAATAAGTTGATTCCCGTATAGAGTAGATCATCTTCGCTACGTTCAGAAATTGAAAGCACAGTATAAGCTGCTTTATAAAAAAACACTCCACATAAATAACTGAAGATAACAACTAGAAAATATATACCTAAACGCTTCATAATTTTTATTCCACCTAATTATTCATTCATCTTCAAATGGCTTCTCTAGCGTAAATATAACCTTTATTTAAACATTCCCACAGTTCTAACTTTCGTAGTACTTATTTTTATGATCCATGTTGGTCCGTTCGCTGTCTCCAATTTGTCCGGTAGATGTCCGCTGAAAAAGCTCTAAAATTGTTATAATTATCCTAACAAATGAGATGATTATGGCGATAGAGGAGGCTTAAGCAGATGGATGAGGCGAGGACGGTTATTGATTTTTATAAAAAAGAACTCTACCGCATCGGCTGGCGCATCCAGTACCAGGCGAAAAAGCAGCGCAAGCATGAATGCTCGCTCACCTATGATCCCGTACGGCCATATAGCGGTTCCGACCAGATGGAGCAGAAAATACTTGTGAAGCAGCTGCTTGCTGCGCTCCCCTCACCGCTGGGCCGAACGGTTATTCGTGAGCTGTATTTGCAGGACAAGACGGAAGCGCAGGTAGCCAAGGCGCTGAACATGAGCCAGCAGGCGGTGAATAAATGGAAGCAAAAGACGCTAAAGCAGCTATGTCAGATGATGAGTTCCTGAGGCTGCTCGACTTGGTTCGGCAAAATGACGAGCAGGCCACGCTTGCGCTGATCCGATTTTTCGAGCCGGAAATGAAGCGGATCAGCCGTTTTATCCGCATGCCCCAAGAGGATGCTGTGCAGAGCATGACTGCGGAGCTGCTTGCTTTTTTCAAGGAAGGACAAGAAGCCCCCTAGCCCAAATCGGACAGGGGGTTATAGGCAGCTAGGCATGCGGATAATTGCTCTTTACCGCCTCATCCAAGTAAATGCATAAAGCACCACATAAAAAAATAAAGTGAAAGCAAAGATCAACGACGTGAAGGGGATAAGCAGCACCTCTGCCTTCGCATTCGTTACAATCTCATAAAGCTGGCCGAATATGACATGCGGTCTTGTCCATACATCCCAAGTGTTCCAGCGGACAAACCGGCCGATATAGATGCCGAAGCTGCTGAGCAGCAAAATGCCAACAGTGAACAGCCAGCCAGCAACAGCGCCAAAGGCTTGCCTGACAAGCTGATGCAGCGAATATAACGAGACGACGCTTAGCAGCACGCCAACCGAAGCCGCTGTCAGAAAAATAAAAAGATGCTTCCAAAATTCCATCGTCTGCACAAAATGCCCGCCCCCATCGGCCTGAACCCGCATAAAGGGATGCAGCATGTCCGTAATCAAATAAGCGGAATTTGGGTAGAAGAGCAGCCATACCAGTCCTAGAGGCAGTATGATTAGTGTCTTCAACGCTGTATGCTTCTTTTTCAAATAAAAAGCTGCCAGCTCAATGATTAAGGAGAGCGCCAGTGGAACCCACGCCAGAAACACATCCCAATCCAAAAATAAATAAATTTCGCGGCCTGTTACCGCCCTTAAGTGATCCGCCAAAGTGAGGCTTGCTATAGTAGCCGCCAATAAGACGGCAATAATAACGGCTTTACTGCGCAGCTGCGTATTTTCCCAAAAATTCAGTGTAAACCCTCCCTATTCGTTTGCCTATATATGTATAACGTTTGTTTTGAGATTTTGTTGCTAGGACGTGGATGCTAACGTAAGCGTAATCGTAAGCGTAAGTGAGCCAGATCCTGATCGATGCCCACGTCAACCGTAGTTCCTCTCCTGCTGGGAATGTCACCACTCATGGATGTGAATATTTGTGAATATGAACATACGTATATGTGAACGTACTTACTGAAAAGCAGCCAGCCTCCTGCGCTTTGCTTCATGGGTCTGCTCCTAGCGAAGAAAGCTAGGCTTGGCGGACACAGCAGCAGCTATTTCAACCGAATCAAGGGTTAAGGCATAGGTCGCGGACTCAGGAGCCGCTAATTCGCTGCAAATGGCCATTTTTCAGAGATAATGTGGGCAATAACGGATTTCCTGTCCGCTTACGGCCCGAAATCGATTCAAAAGCCAAAATAGCGGAATCTCAGTCCTTGAAAAGAAGTGGGCGTCCGAACTAAGTGCAAGCTGCTGAAGCCCAACTGCTGAAGCCCAACTGCTGAAGCCCAGCAATCGTGTTCCTTGCAGCATTTTTTGTTTAAGGCAGTTGACAGCGGCACAGCGATGCGTTAATATTGGTTTTATCAAATTAAATTTTATACAATTTATTAGCGATCCCATCTCATATCTACTTGCATTTCCAATTTATTGGGATAGCAATTAGCATTTTGGGTAATAAGAAAGTAGGGTGTCGCAGCACACAGCATGGAGGTAGGCACAGATGATTATTGTACAAGCATTTTTGAAGGTACAAGCAGATGCACGTGAGGCTTTTATCGAGCAGGCGAAGATTCTGATCGCCGCGACGCAGCAGGAGCCGGGCAATATAAGCTACAAGCTGTATGAGGATGCGGAGCAGCGGAGCCATTTTGTCATGCTGGAGGAATGGCGGGATCAGCAGGCGATTGACGAGCATAATGAATCGGCGCATTACACAGCATTTGCTGGCTTTGCCCGCGGCGTATTGGCGGCACCGCCAGAACTTAAGCTTTCTACACCAAAACAATAACGGAGGCTATTGATATGCAAAATTTATACACAGCAACAGTAACAGCAGTAGGCGGAAGAGACGGTCAGCTTAAATCCGAGGACGGCATTTTGGAATTAGCGATTCGCGCACCTAAGGAGCTGGGCGGCCCAGGCGGCGCAACGAATCCAGAGCAGCTTTTTGCTGGCGGCTATGCGGCTTGCTTTGAAAGTGCGTTGAACGTTGTAGCTAGAATGAAAAAGATCAAGGTTGAGAAGACGCAGGTTACAGCGCATGTCACGCTCGGCAAAGAAGACGATGGCGGCTACGGCCTGGAGGCGAAGCTGGACATTTCCGTAGTCGGCGTAGATGCGGATGTGGCGAAGGAGCTTGTTGAAGCAGCGCATCAGGTTTGCCCGTATTCGAGAGCAACAAGAGGCAACATTAGAGTGGAACTGAACATCGTTTAATCGCAAATCGAGCCATCCTTAGCGGGATGGCTTTTTTTCGTAAACAGGCATGTAGTATACTCATCGAACAGCCAGCAGCTAGCAGCCAACAGCAAGCGTTAGAGCAAAACCCTGTTCTCAATTATATTTTTCATACTAATATGGGATTTGGATGCTCCAAGCTGGGCCAGTGTGTCTTGAAATGCGGCAACCTCTCCGATAGAGGCGGTCTGTATTTTAATTAAATAATTATATTCCCCGCTAATTCGAAATAAATCCGTTACTTCGCCAGCGTTGTGGCAAAAATCGACCAGCTCTTGGCATTGCTCTGTTTTCACCAGAATAAAGGTGGTCATTCCGCGATCCAGCTCCTGCAAGCGAAACACGGTTGTGTACGAAGCGATAATATTTTTCTCTTCCAGCTTCATTATTCTTTCTTTAACCGAAGGAGAGGACATGGCGATTTGTTTGCTGATCTGTGAGATGGGCATTCTTGCATTTTGCTGAAGCAGCTGCATAATCTTTTTATCAATTTCATCAAGTTGATGATCCATTATAAGCACCTCCCAAGCTGTACTTTAAAAAATAAGTTCATTTTGCTTAATTAACTGCGATACATAAACCATTTTAACCGAAAATCCTCTTCTATCCTATGTATTTATCGCTATATTCCCCGTAAAATAAACGGCATATTCGAAACGGGAGCGATGGCAGATGACTATAAAAGGACTTGCCCATGTAGCGATTCAAGCTAAAAATTATCAAGAAACGATTGCTTTTTACACGCTCGCTTTAGGTTTTAAGGTGGGGCATCATTGGAGCTTGCCATCCTTTCAGATTGAAGAAGCTTCGATGCTGATCTCGCCTGATGGACGGACTTGTCTGGAAATTTTCGATAATGAGGCCGTCATTCCAGCACAAGGAAAAAAAGCAGCTTCTGACGAGGAAATAGCTCATGGGGCGCTGCTGCATCTGGCCTTTTATGTCGAGCAAGTCGATGTCATCTATGAGAAGTCGCTTGCCCACGGTGCCACGGCGTATATCGAGCCGAGTGAGCTTTCCCTTGGGGAACCGCCGCTGCTCGTACGAAATGCGCTCGTCTATAGTCCAAACGGCGAAGTTATTGAGTTTATTGAGGATGTGGATTTTGATCGTTCGGGCCTTTCGCATAATGAGCGGGCACTGAAAGAAATGAAGTAGGCATAGGCAATTGTAAATTGTAGCGTCTTTATATTTTCAGGGTGCTTATAAAATAACGAAGAAATGCGGCCCATGAGGCCGCATTTTTGATGTGCACGGAAAACAGATTGACAACTTTAGGTACTGGTATTAGTACTAGTAACTGCGTGTACGCTTGAGAAGTCCCAGCAGCTCCCCCAGCACCCAGCCATAAACGGCATGGCCAACGAGCCACCAAGTCCACGCGGCACCGCTTCCGATGGACGGTGTGCGATCCGCCAGAAGCGTAGTCGGAAAAAGCACCAATCCGATCAACAGGCTGATCGCAATTACCGCATAGGTTTGCCGAACCGCAGACCAGCGAACGCTCCTAAAGAAGAGAGCTAGTCCGATGCCGACGAGCGCAGATACGACCAAGTGCAAGGCGAATTCCCCTAGCTCGGATAGCGCCAGCTCGTTCAGCAGCGGAATATAATCGACATTGAGCAGCAGCGTATAGACAGTCTCTCCAGTCAACTGCTGAACCGCCTTCATATACAATCCAAGCAGCACGCCAGCCACAGCGCCGACGGCAGCAGCCAGGGCAAGTGTTCGAGCTAAGCCGCTTTTATCCGACCGGCGTTTATTTCGCAAACCATTGCTCCGCCATCTCGCTATGCGCGTCTGTCACATGCATGCTGATGCTGCGGTAAGCCGCCCAGAAAGCTGCTGCATCATCGGTGTAGCCGATGCCGAGCACGAAATCCGGGATCAAGTCAATCGGCATCAAAATATAAGCGAGCGCGCCAACGGCAATGACTTTAGCCGAAGTAGGCGTATTGGCGTCAATGGCGCAGTAGTACATGGCGACGGCATGCTTCGCAAATGGGATCTTTTTGGCATGCTTTTTAATTTTCCGCAGAAAGCCTTGCTTCACATACTTTTCTTGTTTGGTGGAATCGCCAATTTTGGACGTCCATTCATTGACATTCGGCGTATCCTCGGGTGCTGTCTGCTGCTCCTGTTCATCCTTAAAGCGGTAAGGCTGGCCTGTAATCAAGTTATCCATTATCATTTGCCCCTTTCATCGTTAAAATCCATCTATTGCTTAACAGCTTCATAGCCTCAACCATCCAGACTTTAATCCCGCAAATGCAGGCTGTAATGCTTATACGTAGTTATACCCAAGTTTGATTCGTTTTGAAAATAAATCAAAAAAACCGCCCCTCGCGAATCGGCGCGGGAGGCGGTTTAATGAAAATATAAGAAAGTATAAGATTCCCCCCTTATACTCCGCTTATATTTCTCGGACTGAAACGCGCCGAGCCGCCAAAGGACGGCGACAGCCGTTTCACCTTTAGCGCAGCTAAGCGCGCGGCTTGAAAATGCCGAACGGCTTGCCAATCGGCAGGAAGCTTCGGCCGAAATGAGCGTTCAGCACGGAAGCGCCGCAGCCGTAAAGCGATACGATGCCAATCGCGAGCTCGGAGTAGGCAGCCAGCGTATGAAAAATTTCAGGTGCAACGCCGAAAGCATCGAGCGTAAGTCCTAGGAACAATAGATCAATCAGGCAGAAAATGATCAGCAGCACACGATTCGTTTCCACCGCGCCAATCGTCATAAACAGCGTAAATACGAGATACCCGGCGAATGCGAAGCCGAGCTGCTTGCCATCGACATCGCCTGCGAGTGCGGTGCCGAAGACACCCATTTTAAACATCCAGCTTGTGGCGACTGCGAACCAGAAAAAGGCGTAAGCGCCGAAAGCGGTCGTACCAAATGTATTGTTCCGCTTGGAATCTTGAATGCAAGCGAATAACTGGGCGAATGCGCCCAGGAAGATGGCCCATGGGATGACGAAGCTGTAGCCCGTCGTAATTCCAAGCTTTTGAGATGATGCAACCAAGGTGACAATTGCTAGTCCGAATAAGCCTAGGGCACTCGGATCAGCATTCATAATTTTGACGTTCGATGATTCCTTTTGCATATAAGCCTCCAATAATCCTGCGATTTCCTTTGTTTCATGCGTATTCGCCGACTTCTAACGCACATTGAAACATTCTAACTGAATTCGAAACAAGAAGAAAGGGTATAATTCGTGTCCAAAAGTCGAACTTTGTTGAATTTAGGTGTTTCGGCATGTATTAAGTGGTTTAATAGGTATAGAGAACTAATACATATGATAAAGGGGAGCGCTTTCTTGTGAACATTCGAAAAAAGCTAATTACAGGTTTTGCAGCAGTATTATTGCTTACTTTGGCAGTCGGAATGATTAGCTGGTTTCAGTTTACGGCACTGGATAAGGCTTACCAGAATTTGCTGAGTGATCATGTGCAGAAAATATTGTGGGTCAACGAGCTCAAGCAGCATTCAACGGATCAATCCAATCGTGTAAGGGGTTATATCATTACTAGAAACTCCATGCAATTAGATAAATATGACGAAGATCGAGTGCTGTTTGCTGAAACGATGAAGTTATTGGAAGCCTCCATCGAAAATCCCGTCTCGATAGAGCTGGCAGCGAAGCTCAAGCAGCTGGAGGCGGAATACAAGACGGTATCAGAGGAAATGATTGCGGCCAAGGAACAGGATAATATGGATGAGGTCGTAACGCTGGTAGAGACGAAAGGCTCGCCCATTGCGGAGCAATTGATAGAGGCAGCGGATCAACTGGTGGATTTTCAACAGTCAGAGCTGAGTGAAGGCCAAGCAGCCTTAACGAAGGAAGTAGGGGAAGTGCAATCGATCATTATGACGACAATTGTCGTTGCCATGGTCCTTGGTATCGCCTTGGCGGTGCTCATTGGACAAATGATTGCCCGTCCTGTCCAGAAGGTAGCCCAGGCAGCGCGGCAAATCGCAGATGGCGACCTGACGGGAGCGGATATTGTGCTGCGCCAGAAGGATGAAATCGGGGCGATGGCTCTGGATTTTAATAAAATGAAGCATCATTTGCGGCAGCTGATGCTGACCATCAATCATAACGCGATGGAGGTTGAAGCGGCATCGAAGGAGCTGTCCGGCGGGGCGGAGCAGGCGGTAATGGCTTCCAACCATATAGCAGAGTCCGTGCAGCAGGTATCGGAAGCATCGGATCAGCAGTCAACCAGCATTAATGAGAATAAGCAGGCGATTGAAGAGAGCGCCATCAGCATTCAGCGTATTGCCGATTCGGCTGCGGTTACTTCGGAATCGTCCGAGCTTGCCTTGCAGCAGGCAGAACGCGGCAGTGCGCTGCTCGGCGAGACGATTGGCCAAATGAAGCAGCTCCACCTGACGATTGATCAATCCGCTGCTGTCATTTACGAGCTTGGCGAGCAATCGCGGGCGATCGAGGGAATTACACAGTTTATTCGCGAGATTGCCAATCAGACAAACCTGCTGTCGCTGAATGCTTCCATCGAGGCGGCACGGGCAGGGGAAGGCGGCAGAGGCTTTGCCGTCGTTGCAGGCGAGGTGAAAAAGCTGGCTGAGCAGACAGGCGAAGCATCCGATAAAATCGCGGTTTCTGTTCGTGCTATCGTGGACAAGGTGAACGGCGCAGTTGTTTCCATGCAGAAGGGATCTGGAGAGGTTGAGTCCAGCACTGCTTATATGAATCAGACCGGCGAAGCTTTTGAGCAGGTATATGCGGCTATTCGTACGGTAACCAACCAAGTGCAGGAAGTATCGGCATCGGCGGAGCAACTGGCCGCTTCGACAGAGCAGCAGCTTGCAACCGAGGAGCAACTGGTCGTGCTTGCGAATAACATATCGGACAACTCCCAAAGCGTGGCGGCCGTCTGCGAGGAGCAGCTGGCATCGATGGAGGAAATTTCAGCTTCGGCCGAAGCGCTGAGCCATATGGCGAATGTGCTGCGGGGCGAGATTCAGAAGTTTACTTTTGAGAAGGAGCAGGCTTAAGTTGTGTATCTGCTGAGCATGCTTAGATACGAAGGGGCCATTGTGATACAATGGCATTAGACAGCCCATGAGGAGATGATGACAGATGAGCGAGCAAGAAAATGACCAAATCGACGAGCAGCAGCTGATCGCCTACATAACGAGTAAAGCGAAGGCGTCCGAAGCGGATGTGAAGCTGGTGCTTAAGCATGAAATGACCTTCATTAACAACGCGCAGGAGAACGCTTCTGGCGAGGTCGAAGTTGACAGCGATGAGCTGGTCGATTATATCCTGAAGCAGCGTGATGTGAAGCTGGACGAGCTTGCGGTTGAGACGATTCTTGATCTGGAAATGGAATATTTGATGGATCAAGGCGTAGCCGGTTATGTTGATTAAGCAGTATAAGGAAATGAAGCTTTCGAAGCGCCATTTTGGCGACTTCGGAAGCTTTTTTTATATAAAGCAATGAAATCTCATTTAATATAAATATGCATTTTTTATGAATGAATAAACAAATGAATATCCCCAACCGATACATAATAATGTATTTAAAAGATGATAATGAGGGGATTATTGGAATTATGAAAAAGATAATGGTTTTATTTCTAGGTATTACGCTATTCACATTAACGGCCTGCGGAGTTTCTGTAACCACTGGGGGTAAAGGAAGTGCCGGGCAAGCAGCCGCCGATGCACAGGAGACGAAGAAACATAATGCCTACATCGATCTTGCCAATGAAGTGAATGGCGGTATTTTTGCCTTATCACTCAAGCAATATTTCAACACTTTCGGTACGGGGCAGCAGCTGGATACGAAAAATTATCTCGACGACTACAAAAATATGCCGTATCCCCCTTCCTCTATTGAAGCGAAAAAGGCAACTCTGGAGCTCGCTTCTGCCGAACCCTCCTTTGGAGCGGCGGACGAATCACTCAAGGAGCTGATTCCACATATGATCGAAATGATGAATACGTTGAATGAGATCAGCGATTATTATGATGCTGGAACGTACAAGCAGGACAGCTTTAAGCAGGGGGGAGAGCTGCATGCTCGGCTACTTGAGCAGAATGAGCAGTTTGAGCTGCTTGTGGAAAGCTTTTTAACCGACTTGGAAGAGGTCACGGGTCAGAGCAAGCAGGAAAGCTTGGAGGCGTTGAAAGAGGCGGACAGCCTGATCCGTTATTATGCAATGAGTACCCTGATACGCGCACAGGACATTCAGGATGCTTTTTATAAGCAAAATATAGATATGGATCATATTCTCGATTTTGATTTAAAGGCCTACGAGGAGCTGCATAAGCAGCTGATTGAGGATATGGACCATTTTTACGAATATGCGAAGGATGATGAGCGCCGGAAGAAGGAGGCGTGGACAACGGTTGAGGTGTTTGATTACAGCTTGCAAAATGTCAAAACCGCATCCGCACATATTTTAGAAACGCTCAAGAAGGGCAATACGGAAATCGACAGCTTGAGCAAAGGCTCTGTGAAAGCACGCGGCCAAAACGATATTCTTGCCACTTATGACAGACAAGTCTCTGCTTTGGTGGACAGCTATAATACCAATATTCAATTGAAAATATATAATTAGCTGCATTCTATCTGGGCAGGCGGTGCGGCGGCTTGCTTATGCCGCATTGTAGTCGCAATTGTGCTAGCAAAAAGTCGTCTCATCGGTAGTGAGTGCGCAGGCATACGGGTTATAGTCAAACTAATCTAATGCAGCACTTTCAATGAAGAGAGGATGATAGCGATGAAGGGCGTATGGCATGGGCATGTGAAAATGGGGGAAGCTTCCACGCTGTTTATTTTTACGGTAGAGGAGTGGGCTGGCGACTACAGGCTTGCGGTGCATTCGGTACCGGGCATATACAGCTTTGAGGCTGGCGGCCTGAAAGCGGAGGGAAGCAGCGGTAATGAGCTTAAGGCAGCCGGATATCTGGGGATGTTTGGAGCAGATATGACGGTTCAGCTTATATTTGGAGAAACATTGCTCACAGGCACGGTGACTTTGCCGTTTGGCGGTCCATTTCCGCTTGAAGGCAGGAAGGGACATCCGTCCTTCCGCCATGCATCACTTCTAGCGAAAGCTGCTGAGGTACAGGGCGGGGCAGTCATTGAGCGAACGGATGCGGAAATTCGCGAGCAGGTAGAGCTGCTGCTGGGCCGAATGAGCGTGGAGGAGAAAATCGGGCAAATGAGCCAGGTCGGCGCGTCCAACTTTTCGTTCGGCGGAGATGTGGAGAGCGAGCCGGTTGAGGTGCTGATCGCAAAAGGGAAGATTGGCTCCATTTTGGGCGCATTCGATATGAACCAGGTGCTGGAGCTGCAAAAAATTGCGGTCGAGCAGTCGCCGCTCCGTATTCCGCTGCTGTTTAATGCCGACGTGATCCACGGTTATCAGACGATTTTTCCAGTGCCGCTAGCTTGGTCGTGCAGCTGGGATATGGAGGCGATTCGCAAAGCCTGCGCCATTGCGGCCAAAGAAGCCGCCGCTTCCGGCATTACGTACAATCATGCACCGATGGTCGATGTTACACGCGATGCCAGATGGGGCAGGGTAGTCGAGGGAGCGGGCGAGGACCCGTATCTGGGCGCTGCTATAGCCAAAGCGCAGGTAGAGGGATTTCAGGGCGAAAGCCTGCTGGATCAGGACACGCTGATTGCCTGCTTGAAGCATTTTATTGCTTATGGAGCAGCGGAGGCAGGCCGTGATTACAATACGGTCGATATATCCGAGCGTACGCTGCGTGACGTGTTTTTGCCGCCATTCCGTGCGGGCATTGAGGCGGGAGCCGGATCGGTCATGAATGCTTTTAATTTGTATGACGGCATCCCGATTGCTGGAAATGCTCGCATTTTGCGCGATCTGCTGCGCGAGGAGCTTGGGTTTGAGGGCATGCTGATCTCTGATTATGCGGCCATTGATGAGCTGGTCATTCATGGCGCTGCTGAGGATGGCAAAGAGGCTGCTGCGCAAGCGCTGCATGCGACGATGGATATTGAAATGGTGACCAGACTGTATGAGGAGCATCTTCCAGCGCTGCTGGCAGAAGGGAAAGTGACGGAAGAGCAGCTGAATGCGGCGGTGCGCCGGATTTTGACCTATAAATTTAAAATCGGCATTATGGATGCCCCTTACCGTTATGTGAGGCCGGCAGAAGCTTACGAGCATTATTTGTCGCCCGAGCATCTGGAGGCTAGCCGTGACGTAGCCCGCAAATCCATCGTGCTGCTGAAAAATAACGGCGTGCTGCCGCTTGCCCCAGATCGCAAGCTGGCGGTTATCGGGCCGTTCGCGGCAAGCCGGGATTTGCTCGGGCCGTGGCAGTTTTCCAATTACGCGAGTGAAACGGCGACGCTGCTGCAAGGCTTGGCAGCGAAGGGCTTCGCACCGGAGCAGCTGCTGTATGCAGAAGGCTGCGGCGTGCATGAGCCGCTGGCCGGAGGCATCGAGCGCGCAGTGGAGCAGGCGTGCAAAGCAGATATCGTGCTGCTGGCGCTGGGCGAGAGCAGCGATATGTCTGGCGAGGCGGCATCGCGTATGGATGTGACGCTGCCGGAAGCCCAATTGGAGCTGGCTAAGGCCATAGCGCAGACAGGCAAGCCTGTCGTGCTCCTTTTGACCAATGGCCGTCCATTGGTGCTGGAGTGGTTTGATAACCACATGGCTGCGATAGTGGAAAGCTGGTTCCTCGGCTCACAAGCTGGACATGCTTTAGCGGATATTCTTCTCGGCGATTACAATCCATCGGGCAAGCTGACGATGAGCTTTCCATACAAGACGGGGCAAGTGCCCGTGTATTACAATCATTACCGAACCGGCCGTCCGCTGACGGAGAGCAATAGCGGCCAGAAGTTTATTTCTAAATACATCGATGGCCCGAATGAGCCCTTGTATCCATTTGGCTACGGCCTCAGCTATACGACATTTGCTTATTCAGAGCTTGCGCTTAGCCGTTCTGAGCTGCGGGCGGGAGATACGATGGAGGTCGCCGTCACGGTGACGAATACAGGCAGCAGAGCTGGGGAAGAAATCGTACAGCTGTACGTTCAGGACGTTCACGGCAGCGTCGTTCGTCCGGTGAAGGAGCTGAAAGGGTTCCGGAAGCTGACGCTGGAGGCGGGAGAAAGTCGTAAAGTGTCCTTCACCCTTTCGGAAGAGCATTTGAAATTTACGACCGCCGCTATGCGCCACGAGGTGGAAGCTGGGCAATTTAAGGTGTACGTAGGCGGAAGCTCAAGAGCGGCACTGGCAGCGGGGTTTGAATGGCTGGAATAGCCTCAAGCTCAAGAGCGCTTTAAGCCTAAAGGAAGCGGAAGCATAACATTTAGAGTAAGAGGAACCATCAGCCTAAGATAGCTATGAAATAGACATGGAAAAAGACAAGGAAGAGGGTGAATCCCTCGCCCCTTGTCTTTTTTTGCGTCGTTATACGATTGTTAGCCCACAATTGTGCGAATGGAGCCATGCCGCGGCTGCGAATATCCGCATGAACAAGATATGGGCGTTAAGCCAACGGGCAGGACATTATTATCATTCCACGAATACTTCAAATATGGCGAATTTACGAGGCTTAAATTTGTGTGAGGAGATTTGGATATGGCATTTATTTACGAAGATGAAACGCTGGCAGTAAGTGCTGTTAAAGCGATCCACACTGGCGATACCCCATCGTTGAAACGACTTCTTGAAGAGAACCCGGGCTTGGCTGCGGCAAGAATTATCGGCAGAGACAATAACAACGAAGACAATAGTTGTAGAACATCCCGAACACTTTTGCATGTCGTGACCGACTGGCCCGGTCACTTTCCTCACGGTGCGGATACTGTAAGTACGTTAGTCGAGTTCGGCGCGGAGGTGAACGCTCGGTTCACTGGATCGCACACCGAGACACCGCTTCATTGGGCTGCGAGTTGCGATGACATTAAAGTGCTTGACGCGCTTCTTGATGCTGGTGCCGATATCGAAGCGCCAGGTGCAGTAATCGCAGGCGGTACACCGCTAGACGATGCAGTAGCGTTCGCACAGTGGCGGGCAGCGCATAGGTTGGTTGAACGCGGAGCGAGAATCGCACTTTGGCATGCAGCTGCGCTAGGACAATTGGCTGCAATTGAGGCTTACTTCGCCGGCTCCGCACTTTCAGAGCGATACCCTTGGGGAGCAAGTCGCTCTTCACTACCAGGCAAGGTTACCGTCGCCTTCTGGTGCGCTTGCCACGGCGGACAACAGCGCCCTGCAGAGTACCTTCTCGGCCGAGGTGCTGAACTGAACTGGATTTCGGTTTGGGATGGATTGACCCCGCTGGACGCAGCGCAACGTAGTTCTGCTACTGATCTGGTTCAATGGCTGCATAGTCAAGGCGCCAAATCTGCCAGCGAATTGTGAAGGATCAATATGGTTGCAGAGCCTCAAGCTAGTGTTCCTTAGGATTAAGCTGACGAATATGTTAATTCAATAAAAACAGCGGCAGTCTAAGACTTTATTTTTCAGTCTTAGTCCGCCGCTGTTTCATTTTATGGTCTGGCGATTATTATGCTCATAAATCGCGTTAGATCAGGCATCTCAGTCTAAAGCTTTATTTTCATTGGACAACGCCAACCAATCCTGCTGAAACAACTTTATTGCGGGTTCGTCGTCCAAATACCCGCCGTCTTAATAAAGACGCGTGGCGGAAGCGAAATAGCCGCGAGCGCCAGAGCTGCAACATCCTCGGGCTGCATCATGCGGTCCTCATCACCGATTTTGAGGCCAGCTTTCGTAGCCAGCTCGGTATTGACCGTGCTTGGCGTAAGAGCCGTTACGCGAATATTATGCTTGCGCACCTCTTGCATCAGCGATTCGGTAAAGCCCAGCACCGCAAACTTGGAAGCGCAATAAGCCGAGCCCGTTGCGAAGCCGCGCTCTCCCGCTGTGGAAGCCACATTAATGATTTCGCCGCTGTTTCTGGCAACCATCGCTGGCAGTACAGCGCGAGTCACATTGTAGGTGCCGTATAAATTGACATCCATCATGCTCTTCCATTCTTCCGGGTCCATATCCAGCACGGTGCCGAATTTGGCAATGCCTGCATTATTGATTAGAATATCAATAGGGCCAAGCTGCTCTGTAATCGAGGCAACAGCTGCTTGTACTTCTTGATTAACCGATACATCGGCAGCCGCAAGGCTGACCTGTATAGAATAGCTGGCTTTCAGCGTATCGGCGAGCGTCTCCAAATCGGATACGGTTCGGGAAATAAGTCCAAGGCTTACGCCCTCCTTCGCGAGTGCATGGGCAATAGCAAGCCCGATGCCTTTGCCCGCGCCGGTAATGATCGCTGTTTTTCCGCTTAGTGTCATCATTAATCTCTCCATTCTTTAGGGGAATTGCTTCTCATTTCTCCTCTCCATTATAAAGCTGTCAATAACCGGAATACAAATAAGCCCTAATAAGCGGGCGAATGCAATAAGTCAGGTGGGTACATATGAAAATAGATCGATTGCTCGGCATCGTCGTCCTGCTGCTTGGCAGGAAGCGGTGGAATGCGACCGAGCTTGCTGAGCGTTTTGAGGTATCTGTAAAAACGATTTACCGGGATATGGAGACGCTCGGTTTAGCTGGCATTCCTGTGGCCTCGCATCACGGCGCAGCCGGCGGCTATGAAATTATGGAGCAATACACGCTGAATCGGCAGCTTGCGAGCGCGAAGGAATGGAAGGCGCTGCTTGCTGCAGTGAAGGGAATTGCTTCGGCACTAGATGATCAAGCTTATCATGAGCTGCTCGCCAAGGTGAATGCCCTGCTGCCGCAAGCTGCGCATGAAGAGCATGCCAGACAGGGCGAGGAACTCGTATTCGATTTGCAGTCGTGGGGATCGGGACTGGAATTGAAGCCCAAGCTGGCCTTGCTCCAACAAGCGATTACAGAGAGCAAGGTGGCTCGCCTGCGTTATGCCAGCTCGGCGGGGACAGAAAGCGAGCGGGAGGTTGAGCCGGCAGCCCTTATCATGAAAGGCTCGATTTGGTATTTGCAGGCGTATTGCCGCAGGAAGCAGGGCTTTCGCATGTTTCGTTTGACGCGAATACTGAGCCTGTCGCTCCTGCTGGAGGGCTTTGAGCCGCGGCAGTCGCCGCAGCTGGAAGGGCTGATCTGGCGCAGCGACTGGGGGGCAGACCAGGAGACGCCGATGCTTATGCACTTTCAGCCGCAGGTCAAGCATCGCGTATATGATGCTTTTCCAAACGTGTTTATTACCGAGCTGGCAGATGGCAGCTTGCAGGTGACGGGCTCTTTTTCGCTGGATGAGTGGTTTTACGGCTTGCTGCTAAGCTTCTGTCAGCATGTTAAGGTGCTGGAGCCCTCTTGGGCTGCTGAAGAGATAAAGCGCAGAGCGCAGCTTATAGTTGAATTATATTAATTTATAATCCGGACATATAGCTGTCTGATAAGATGCGATAAGCTTTGGGTAAATCTAGGTAAGCATGGTGAACGGCGCACGCCTTAGCCGCCTTGCTTACGGAAAAGAGGAAATGACATGATGAAATCGATATTGGAGCAGCAAGAGGCCTTGAAGCTGACGGGCATTGGCGTTCGGACGACGAATCAGGAGGAAGCGGGGCCGAATGGGCGCATTCCTGCGCTCTGGACACAATATTTTCAGTTGGAAGGCGCATACGCCAATAAGGCCCAAGCTCAGGACGAATTCATTTATGGGGTATATACGGATTATGAAACGGATGCAAGCGGCGCTTACACGGCTTTCATCGGACATACCTATGATTTAGACCTGCCAATAGCAACAGAAACAACAGGGGCATCTGCCGCTGCAAACATGCAGCAAATCGTTGTTCCGAGCTCCCTGTACCGGGTTTTCGAGACGAGAAGAGGGCCTATGCCGCAGGTTGTCATTGAAGCTTGGCAGGAAATTTGGGCTTATTATGAGACAGCTGCCGAGCAGCGGGCGTATACGGGCGATTTTGAGCGGTATGATCAAAACGATTATCAGGACGGGGAAGCAGTCGTTCGTATTTATATCGCCATCAAAAGCTGAATGCTGTGAAGCGTTACGTTAGACGCGAATGCGTCATGTAATTGCCGTATGCCCCGCCACTGGATGAATCGCCTTTCCTTGTTGCTCGGCAAGCTTGGCTGTGTGCAGGTGTGCCTATGCAGGATGAGAGGATAACGGATAGATTGGAAGGGGAAGGCGAATGGTCAACAGAAGCGAGCTGGAACAAATAAAAAAATGGAACAGGACCGGTGAATTTCATCGGTCCATTCAAGCGCTGCAGGAGGCCGCAGCCATTCCCGCTGATATTAGAAGTGAAGCGGGCTGCCAGGAAGGCTTTGATACGCTTTACTTATATGTGGAAGCGCAGCTTTACAGCGGGCATGCGGAGGAAGCAGAGGCGCATTACCCAGCGCTTCAATCACTGCTGTATACGTGGAATGGCATTTATAGTCACAGCTATACCGCCAATTATCAGCTGAATTTCATCCGTTCAGCGCTGGATTATGCGCTGGGCAGCAGGCTGGCAGCCGTGCGCGGCTTCGCTAGGCTAATGGAATATGGCGCACAGCTTGATGCGCAGCTGCGGGCGGCGATTTATTATTATTTTTCACTGATGGATTATGAGGATTACAACGTGGTGGATGCGGGAGAGAAGCTGCACTTAGCCAAGCGCGAGGAAGGCTGTACGCCTTTCATTGCAAAGCGGTTAGACGAATTGGAGCAGTGGATTGCCATTCGCGAAGCCCGGATGGAGTGGGAGCAGCTTGATCGCAGCAGCTCAACCTTCCAGCAATTCGGGGAGCTTGCAGGCGGGCAAGAAAGCGGCATCTGCGAGCTGGCGCTGAATGCCGAGGGCAGCTTGGCAGCCGTCCTCTATGAAGACGGCATCGTCCGCGTGTGGCATACAGCGGATGGTCAGCTTCAAGCCGTAATCAATAGGGAAAATGGCGAAGCTGTAGGCGAGCGTCCAGAAAGCAAAGTGGGAGTAGCTAGAGCGGCATTGTGCTTTAGTCCAGACTCCAGCCTGCTGGCGGTGGGCAGTGGAATTGGTGTCGTAGATCTTTTTCATGTGCATAGCGGTGAGCTGGAGCAGCACTGGGAGCTCTGTACGGACATTCAATCCCCGCATGTTGACGGGCATGTTCATGGCTTGTATTCGCATGTCAGCTTTAGCAGCAATGGACGTTATGCCGTCGTTATCCCGGTAGCAGAGGGCGATGTGACTCCGTATGCAGATGGGGCGGATATGTCGTGCTTCCATACTATATTTGTAATAGAGATAAACGGCGGACGATGTGTGCTGCAGCACACGTTTCGCGAAGGGCGAATCGGTGCGGTTGCCTTCAGCGAGGATGAGCGGATGCTGGCGGTCGGCGTTATTGGCCAGGAGGTTGCTGTATGGGAGCTGAATAGCGGCAGTATCGTCTATTTCGATCATGATTTTGTAACGGTGCAAGACCATGGGCGCATGGCTTTGGCGAATACGATTGCTTTTGCCCATGGAAGCTCCATGCTTGCTTATCCGGCAAGCGATCATACGATTAAATTAATCAGCATGAGTGAATGGGGCGGCGTCTATACGATTCAGCGGCGGGCGATTGTGCTGGAGGAGGGCGTTACGGTCAGTGCCATAACGTTCAGTGAAGATGGAGGAACGCTCATTTCGGCAGAGGATCATAGCCGCTGGAAACAGGGCCTGCTCAGCGTTTGGGATGTGGAGCGGGCACAGCAGCTGCATACGGCCGCTATTGAGCGCTCTGTCGCTTCCAAGCTTGCTATTCACGAACAAAACGATGAGCTATGGGTGCTTACCGGCCCGGTCTTGGAAATCCGCAGGCTGAGTACGCTGGAGCAGCTAAAAAGGCTGGACCCTTACCAATGGCACAATTCCACAGCTATTTTGCAAAATCCGAGCGCGTTAGCTGACGATAGGGCCGCTGGCGCCATCGCTTTTAAAGGCAAGGTGCGGTTTTTCGGCTAATTGCTGAGAGAGGCCCTATTTTTGACTTAATAGCAGCTGGCATAGCTCGGGATAAACGCCCTGATTGTTCAGAGCCATCAGCAAATAATCGGGGTTTACATCCTGGGGCACAACAGCCGAAGCGTAGGCAGCAAACTCACGATAGGATGGTGGGGCGTCGGAAAATAAAGGATGGTTTGGACTGGAAAATAACGAGTTACGCAGCTTTATGTCGGCAACCTTTGCGTTATAAAAGCTGATGCTATGCTCATCCCTAGCGGCGGCAGTTCCCTTCATGCGATGATTCAATATATACAGCACATCATGCAGGGCTCTTGTCTGCTGCTCCGTAAAATCATGATCCAATAGAAAAAGGTAGAAGGGAAACTCATCTTTGGAAATAATCGTCCTCATGAGCTTCATTTGATATTTCAACCGTTCTATTTCTTCATGCACATTCATCGAATTCTCCGTTCCTTATTTTTTTCACAGTCTGGTCTTTTCTCCAGTATACTCCAAAAATGATTGCGTCGGTTTTAATGGCGGTGAAAAAGTCGCAGCGAAGTGAAAAGGGGTAGTTGTAAAAGCGTGAGCACTCGCTTATATCTCTGCGTTTCAACGGCTTATCCGTTTAGGCTCGAGGAAACGCAGCGATAATGGCGATTGGAAGCAATCCCTTTTCGCGCAGCGAAGACTCTTTCTCCCCGCAAAGGGCAGTTCTAGCCTTTGACCGATCCAGCAAGGCCGGATACGAAGTATTTCTGAAACGCGACATAGACGATGAGTACGGGCACGACCGAAATGAGCACGCCTGCGTTCATCAGCGGGTAGTTCGCCGAATATTGGCCGCGGAATGCCAGCAGCCCTGTCGTAATGGTGCGCATTGAATCCTTTGTAATAAAAATTTGGGCCAGCAAAAATTCATTCCACGTTGCCATAAAATCAAAGATAAACAGCGTTGCAATGGCGGGCATTGATAGTGGAATAATGATTTTGAAAAATTTTCCCATGACCCCGCAGCCGTCAATCAGGGCAGCCTCGTCAATTTCCTTGGGGATCGTGCGGAAAAATCCGCGCAAAATCAAAATGCCAAACGGGATGCCGAAGCCCAAATAAATAAGAATGATGCCGGGATACGTATCGACAAGCCCAAGCTTGTTGAGAATCATATTGAGCGGCACGAGGGTAGCCTGCATCGGAACCATCATGCCGATGAGAAACAAGGCGAAGAGCCACTCGCTCCCCTTGAAAGCCAGCCGCGTCAGAGCAAAGGCGGCGAGCGCTTCGATTAAAATGCCAAGGGGAACCTTTATTAAGGCGATAAACGCTGTATTTTTCATATACATGCTCATGCGCCCTTGCTCCCAAGCTTGTACAAAATTGTGCCACTGCAGCTTTTCGGGGAACATATAAAAAGGACGTGTCAGCAAGTCGCTGCTCGACTTTAGCGCCGTAAAGGCAATGAATAAAACGGGCAGCAGAAAGATGGCTGCTAATACTGCGATCAGGGCATATTTAAGTGCCTTACTGACGGGATGAACGCGCTGTTCCATCGGTTGGACACCATCCTTCCTCTATATTACAAATGCGATTTTTTAGTCGTGTAATAAACATACGGAATAATAATGATCAGCGAAATGAGAACTAAAAACATGGAAATGGCTGAGCCTGTGCCGATATTGGCAAATTTGAACGTCTGAATATACATCCACGAAGCCAGCACATGGGTGCTTTCCGCCGGGCCTCCGCCCGTCATCGCATAAATCAAATCGTATACCTTCATGGACGATACCATCGTGATGGCGATGACAATAACAAACGTTTCCCGCAGCAGGGGAACGGTAATAAACCAGAACATTTGCCGCGGCTTGGCACCATCAATCGTCGCCGCTTCATAGGGGTCCTGGGGAATCGTCTGCAGTCCAGCGAGAAACAGCACCATCGGCTGCCCAACGCCATTCCAGACAGCAGCAACGAACACGGCATAGAGGGCGAATTTCGGCTCCGCCAGCCAAGCCTGCGCCCAGCTGCCGAGCCCGATCAGCTCCAGCGCTTTATTGAATAATCCCTGCATGGGATTGTACATCCAGGTCCAGATCGTCGCGACGATGACCCCGGATAATACGTAAGGGAAATAAAAAATGCCCCGAAACACAATGCGTCCCTTCAGCTTCTGATTCAATAAAATCGCCAGCATCAGGCCGATGCCCATAATGATTGTCAAAGAGCCGAGCGTCCATAACAGATTGTTGGCGACCGCTCTTGGAAAGACGGAATCGTGCAGCAAAAGATCAGTATAATTGCTTAAGCCGACAAAGGTTTTCACTGGCGCAACGCCGTTCCAGTTAAAGAAGCTGAGATACAGCGTGTAGAGCGTCGGGATAAAGATAATAGCTATATAAATGAAAAGAGCGGGAAACACGAACAGCCAGGGCTTTAATACGCCGATTTTCAAGCTTCATTCCTCCTTGCGAATCAAGATGGAGCGGACCGGGCAAAGCGGCCGCGCCCCATCTCTCTTCTCTTTTGCAGCGCTTCATGGATGCTTCTTAGCTTGTTTTATTTTTAGCCTTATAGTCAGCAGCGGCCTTCTCCATTCCTTCCGCAGCCTGCTCAGGCGTCCATTCTTTTAGAGCGACCTTATCCTGCGCCTCAAACAGCTTCTGTACCACTTCCTGCGGTAGCGCTTGGTCGGTAATGAGGAAGCTGCCTTTCGTCGCCATATCGAGCAGCGGCTTCAGGTGGGGCGTGTTTTCCGAATAAGTGACATTAAGAGCAGCAGGGGTGCCGTAAGAATCGATATATTTATTGACCACTTCAGCGCTAGTCAAATATTCCCCTACTTTAATGGTAGCCTCAAGCGTTGCTTGATCAAGATCGGCGCTTACTTGGAACATTTCGGCAAATACGGATGAACGGCCGGTCGGGAACTTGAATACGCCAAAATCATTGACATTAAATCCGGCTGCTGCAATATTGCCATCCAGCCATGTTCCATCAATATCTAATCCCGACGTTCCCGGATAGAAGAGATTGACGGCCTCTGTCGGATCAAGGGCGACATAACCTTTAGGGAAATAGCCTTTATCGTTGTATTCCTTAAGCTTTGCGAACGTTTGAACAACGGCTGGGTCGTTCCACGAGGCAGTCAGGCTGTTCAGCTTGTCATGCAGCTCGGGTCCTGCGAAATGCTCCAGCAGCTGCTCCGTCAGACGCATGACGTGCCAGCCGTTTTTGCCGCCGAGCGATAGCGGTGTAATACCGCCATCCTTCATCGCCTGCAGCTGTGCTTCAAACTCTTCAAAGGAAGTAGGAGCGGTAAGCTTGAGCTTGTCATAGGCTATTTTGGAGTACCACGTATCGACGGCGTTTAAGTGATAGGGTATGCCGGATACTTTCCCGTTGTAGGTTCCCATATCAATGGCCGCTTGATTGTAAAGCGAAGGCCAATTATGATCCTTGGCAATCTGGGTCAGATCAGCTGTAAGCCCATTATCGGCATAAAAGGAACCTAGGGAACCGCCCCATGTAGACCACATATTAGGCAGCGTTCCTGAATTTGCGGCTACCTTTAACGCTTCTTTCATCGGATCAACGGCATATTTGCTAACCTCGATTTGAATATCGGGGTTAGCTGCATTAAAGTCAGCAGCAGCTCCGTCAATCCATGTATGCTCCTGCAAAGCCCACACGGAAACGACGGTTTTCTTTGTGCTGCCTGTACTGCTTGTACCGCTCGTACTGCCAGCCTCTGAATTTGTGCCGCTGCTGGATGAGCAGCCGGCAGCAATAAGTGCGATTATCAATAAGCCAACAAAGGCTTGCCATCTTTTTGTCATGAGAATCCCCCTCTAGTGGTCAATCAAATAATTATCAATCAACTAATGTTCATTCAAACAGTGGTTAGTCAAATTTTGGCCCATCAAAATAGCTGCTAAGCTTAAATTTTGCTGATCCGCAGCGCTTGATAAGGAATGCCTGGAAGCGGGACTTTGCATTCTCCTGTAAATTCTCCATCTAGCGGCGATATCGACATCGCCCAAGTATCAATTAAATCGATGCGGAATGCTGCGCCTTCCGGAAGCGATAGGCTGCGGAAGGCAGGGCGGCTGGCGCCAAAATAAATCAAATAATATTCGCCCTCCACGCCTCCGGCAGAACCATCCCATTTGAAATTAATGGCGCTCGTATCGAGTCTTGGCCCTTCTTCCATGATGCTGCGCAGAAACGCAATCCGCTCCGCGCTGCTGCCATGCAGCTCGCCTCCGTGCGACCACCAAATGATATCGTCGGGGTGTACATACGTCTCTCCATGCGTGACATAGCCGCCTTGGGCCATCCCTTCCCAGAAGCATTCTACCATTCGCTCTGTGGTAAGATTGCCCCAGCCATGATTCAGGTTGCCTTCATAGCGGCATTCATCTACGACGATCGGCTTGCGGTAAAGCTCGCGCCATTCTGTTACGAAATTCAAGTCAGCATGCTGGATGCTGGCATGTGTCACCCAAGGCTTACCATGATCATACCAATGCAGATTGCTTCTATAATGGATCTCGGGATTATGCCAATTATGAATGGAGCGAAGATGCTGGTAAGGGTCATGCTCCTGAATGATGCGGAAAAACCGATCCCAGTCCGTCATCTTCTTCTCGAACATCAGATCATATTCATTGGCAAGCGACCACCATAGGTTTCGGAAGGAGGCCAGCCTTGCCAGCGCGTACCGCAAATAATAATCGTCCGATTCAGCAGTCATGCGCGAGAAGCCCCAGCGGTCATAGGGATGGAATAAAATCAGATCTGCTTCAATGCCGAGAAGCTGCAATTGCTCCAGCTGCGATTCCAGGCGGCGCCAAAAATCAGGATTGAACGCCTCCCAATTAAAGCCTTGCTGCAAGGAGCCTGCGAAAGCAAAATGTTCCGGCTCGGCGGCGTTATAATCATAATGCTTGGGAAACACGCACATTCTAATTTTGTTGAACGGTGCTTTGCTCAGCGAGCGCAGCGTTTGCTGTTCAAGCTGCTCCCCCTGATGGTTCCAGACATAAGCCGTTGTTCCAACCGGATAGAAGGGTGTTCCATCGGCATAGCTGAAATGAAAAATTTGATCAACCTTCACAGGTCCATGATTTTCGGCCGACGTGGGGGCGATGCAGATGAGCGTTCCTTGCAGGCCATCCAACTGCGCCGTGCTGCTGCTCGTAGTGAAGGACCATGTGCCCGTGCAATCCGGCATGAAGCGAATGACGTATTGTCCATCGCCATCATAGAAGCCGTCAACCTTAATGCTCCGATGCCCGAATTGAAATTCGGCGCCGAGTACAACTTCCTTATAGGGATTTCCTTCCTGCGGCCCTTCTATGCGAAGCTCAAAACGATTCCACTGCTCAGCCTCGAAAGGCTCTGACCATATGCGAGTCATGCTGTTCCTCCTTCTCTGATCATAAAAGTACATGGTATTTGGTGAATGGCTTCATTTTATAGGATGCTGTCCCCCATTCGTAGCTGTCCCAAGTATCCTTTTGTGCATTAATATGACTCTTTGCATGTGCTAAGCTTGCCAATACGTATCTGTAAGTAGACGAACGATGCTTTTTCCTATGCTTTTATGCCCATATGCTGCAATAGGGACAAACGGAGAGCCGAATGCAAGGCAAAAAAGCCCCCTGTGTTCTTCTCTTGGAGGGAAGAGTCAGGAGGCGAAAAGCAGAAGGCAGAAGGCAGAAGGCTTTAGAAAAAGCTTATTGATTGCGATATTCTAATGGAGAAACGCCGGTGCGCTCTTTGAACAGCTTGCTAAAATAATGCGGGTTCATATAACCGATAGCAGCGGATATTTCATAAACTTTGCAATTTGTCGTGCGCAGAAGCTGCTGCGCATGCTCGATTTTGTGGCGAATGACATATTCGCTGAAGCTTTCCCCAATCTCCTTTTGAAAAATGCGGCTTAAATAGCTTGGGCTGACATGGATAGAAGCCGCTACTTTTACGAGTGATAAGTCCTCCAGCAAATGCTGGTCGATAAAAGCCTTCGACTTTCGAACGATAAAATTATCGCTTTGTTCGTTTAAAGGCAGCTGCAGCAGCGTTTCCATATATGCTTTTGGCAGCTCTTGAAGGGAGCTGTAGCTCGAGCTGACCGAGCAGATAATGGCAACGTTCAGCAGCTCCAGCGTTTTCTGCCGTACCATATCGAGCAGCTTATTTAATTCGGCGGGGCTTTTTATGCCCTCTTTGCCAGTATCGCCGTGTTCACCATGCCCCCGAGCCTGGGCAGCATCGGTTGAGCCCGCATATTGCGGACAAAGCCAGATCACTTCGCGGTAATTGCGATGAAAGACAAGCCCGCCCCATTCCTTCGTAACAAATTCGGCAATGAGATGCTGGAGGGAACGGAAGCGCAAATGCCGGGCATCCTGCATAGGTGCGGCATCATCACGTTTACGGAAGACGGTTAGCCGAAAGCCTGTCTCAAAAGCAGACTGCTCCAGCTCTGCCAGCAGCGGCTGCTCAGGAAACGTATGCTCATCGAGCAGCGACAGCAGATATTGATTTTTCTCCTCCTCTGTATAGGAGGGCTGGGGAGCGGAAGTGAGCGCAAGCTTCGCCGCAGCTTTAAGCAGGGAAGCGCCAATTTCCTCTTCATCCATCGTGGGCTTGTGCAAATAGTTGACGGCACCGAGGCGAATCGCCTCTTTGGCATAGGTGAAATTATCATAGCTGCTGATGAAAATGATTTGTACGCCCGGATAGCGCTCCAGCGCCTTCTTGGCAAAAGCGAGCCCGTCCATGCCGGGCATTCGGATATCCGTAAGGATAATATGGATAGGCTGCTGGGTGTCCATAGCAAGCAGCGCTTCTTCCCCATTTGAGGCTTCGGCTTTCCAATGAACGCCGTATTTTTCCCAATCTACCATATGGCGCAGTCCTAGTCTTGCAATCGATTCATCTTCAACGACGAGCAGATTCCACATCCGCATTCTCCTCCTTCTCTAATACCTTATAAGGCATTCTAACCGTCACGATCGTATGTGTCGCTGAACGCTCAAAGGATAAGCCGTATTCCTCGCCAAAACGCAGCCGGATGCGGTCCTGCACATTGCGCAGTCCAATATTTTGGGTGCCGGTATCGCTTTGCGGCCGCTTCAGCAGCTCCAAGGCTTGCTGGTCGAAGCCGCTTCCATCATCCCGCAGCTCAATGACCAGCAGACGGTTATCCTTCCCTTCGAGCCGGGCTTCCAGCGTAATATGCAGCTTTCTTTCCAGCCCCTTGGCCCCGTGAAAAATCGCATTTTCCAGCAGCGGCTGCAGCAGCATGGGCGGTATGGACGCTTGATTCAGCTCGGGCGGAATATGCCACTCCATATCAAATACATTCGTATAGCGTAAATCCATTAACGTCGCATAGTCGCGCAGCAGCCGAATTTCTTCCTCAAACGTAACGAGCTCGCTGTCGAGCTTCATATTCGCATGGAGCAGCTTATTCAGCGATTGAATCAGCTTGGCGATTTGCCCAGCTTGCTGGAGCACAGCCAGCATGCGAATAGAATTGAGCGTATTGTATAAAAAATGGGGTTGAATACGGGCCCGCAGCGCGTAAAGCTCGGCATGCCGTTTTTGCCGCTCCTTCTCTTCGATCGATTGAATGAGCTCTTGCAGTCGAATGACCATTCGGCCGTAGCTGCTTTCCAGCTGGCCGATTTCGTCGGCGCGGCCATGCGCCTCGGGCGTGAAAAACTGCCCTTTTTCTACTTTGCGCATCGAGCGTATAAGTCTGGAGATGGGCTGGGAAAATCCGCGCGCGATTAAGAGGGAGGCAACGGCCGCCAGCACAGCAACGCAAATAATAATCACGATCGTAAAGCTCTGAATGGAACGGCTGCTTTGCAGTATAGCGTCCTTATCTACGCCCATGTAAATTTGCCACTCCAGATAATCGCTTTTCAAGGAAACACCGCTAAAGGTTTTGCTTCCGGCCTGTTCTTCAATGGCAACTTCCCACTCGTCATGCGGTAAATTCTGGCTTGCGTGTTTCTGGAGTTCAGCTGCCAGCGCTGCATTCGAGGCATAAATCAAATGGCCGTCCCGGTCGACGACGATGACCTGCGCATTTGGCAGCTCGAGCGAATCGACAAGATTCGAAATAAAGCGCGGGGAGATAAACATCGTCGTGACGGCCAGCGGCTTATAGTCCTCGTCCATCAATAGCCGGGCACCAATAATAGCGTCAAAGGAATTGGTTTTGAACTGCTGAATGTTCTGAATGCCCGTCACGGAAAAATGGCCCTTGCCCGCCATTACCTCTTGATACCAATCCTCGTCCTTGGCGTCATAATTCCCATTAATGGTGCTGTCCCCATCTAGCCGATAACCATTAATCGACCCGTTCATGCCATAAACCATGAGCCCTTTAATGGACGAATTAATGGATGGATAGGCGCTCATGAGCCGGGCCATCGTTTTTTGGGCGTTAATTTCTTCGGTCCCCCACCGTTCAGGCGAGAGTGCAGGCTTGTTCAGAAAGGAAAACACCTCCGGCATAAAATAAGGCAGCATGCTAAAGCGGTCAAAGTCGCTAATTTGCCGTTCGATCGAAGCATTGAACTGTGCCAAAATGACCTTCAAGTCCTGCGTCGTCTGCGCTTCCAATGTACCCGATGACTTCGTCGAGCCGATAGCTCCTATAATGAAAGCGGGAATACTGCTGAGCAGAAAAAATAAAATGAGCAGCTTTGTCTGATAGCGTGCGTTTCTCCAGCGTCCCAATTTGCCCACCCTTTCCTGAATGCTAGGGAGTAGTTGCCGATTATAGCGCTTTCATTCCGCGCAGTGTTCAAGCATTTTAACATGATTGCTTCCGGAAGACAAAACTAAATCACTAAACAGAAAAATAAGGAAAAAGCCCATCCTCCGTAAAGGACAGGCTTTCTCCCTATGCTTATTCTAGCCTTTCACCGCTCCGGCAACGACGCCTTTGACGATGTATTTTTGCAGGAAGATAAATACGATAATCGAAGGCAGCACCGCCATGACCATGGCCGTCATTGCATATTGCCAGTCGGATGTATATTGGCCGACGAATGTATACGCGGCAAGCGTCAGCGTCTTCGTATCCGGCGAGCCGTTCACCATGAGCAGCGGCAGCAGGAAGTCATTCCAGATCCACATCACATCGATAATAATGATAGTGGTCGTGACCGATTGCAGCAGCGGAAAAATAACGAGGAAAAACAGCCGAAAGCCAGATGCGCCATCCATCGTCGCGCTTTCGTCGATTTCCTGCGGGATGCCTTTCACGAAGCCGTGATAAATAAAGACGGCAAGCGGAGCGCCAAAGCCCCAATACAGCACGCCAAGTCCCCAGGTGCTCTCCGACAAATGCAGCTGTTTGGCGAACTGGAGCACCGTCAGCATAATCGACTGGAACGGTATGAGCATCGGCATAATGCAGAGCAGATAGATCAGGCCGCTCATCCGCGTTTTTGTACGCGCCAGCTTATAGGCAGCGATAGATGAGACGAGAATAATGCCCGCGAGGCCGACGACCGTAATGACCAGATTATTCATGAACAGCTTCGGATAATTGATAAACTGCCACACATAAGCGTAGTTTTCAAAAATTATTTTCTCAGGCAGCGCGATCACATCGCTCATCACTTCTCCAAAGCTTTTGAACGAGTTGTTAATAGCCAGAAACAGCGGGTATAGAAACAGCAGCGAGAACAAAAGCATGACGGCTTCCAGCGCGTAGCGTCCGACTGGGCGATTTTTTCTCATTAGGCCTCAACCTCCCGGCGCTTGAACAGCGTTAATTGAATGATCGTAATGAACAGCACGGCAACGAACAAAATGAGCGCTTTCGCCGTACCGTAGCCATACAGATTGTTCTGGAACGTATCGCGGTAAATGTCATAGGCGATGCTGTAGGTCGAGCCGCCCGGCCCGCCTCCGGTCAGCGACAAAATCACATCAAACACTTTAATCGAATTCGTCAGTGCCATAAAGACGGCAATCGTAATCGATGGGGCAAGCAGGGGCAGCGTAATGTTGAAAAAGGTGCGCAACGGCCCCGCGCCGTCTACCGTTGCCGCCTCCTTCAAATCTCCCGGTACCGATTGCAGTCCCGCGATATAGATAACGAGGTAGAAGCCAATCGATTGCCAGATCGATACGAGCAAAATCGAAACAAAGGCAAGCCCGGGCGTGCCAAGCCAGCTTAAGTCGAAAATTGCCCAGCCCGTACTTTCGCCCAGCGATTCAAAGCCCTGCATGAAAATAAACTTCCAGATAAAGCCGACGATGACGAGGCTCAAAATGTACGGAATAAAGAAGGCAGCCCGCAGCCAAGTCGTCGTGCGCAGCTTCATATCGAGCAGAACCGCAAGCCCTATCGCCAGCACATTGACTAGCACGATGTACAGCACCGCGTATTTGATCGTAAACCATGCCGAGCTGGTGAAATTCGCATCATTCATAAAAATCTGCTTGAAATTATCGAGCCCAATAAATTTCGGGTGCTTGGAAATGCCGTTCCATTTGGTCAAGGAATAACGGATGGTCATGGCAAATGGAATATAAAAGGCAACGGCAATACAAATCAGAACAGGCAGGCTGAACAAGGTGAATTCCAGCTTCCCGCCCCATTTTTTACCTAATGCTTTGAACATATGATGCACCCCAATTCGTCTATTGTATCCACGCCCGCGAGCTTTGCAGCCAGAGAATGGCGCGAGCCGCTTACGCTGGAAAAAGCATTTTCCAATTTAGCTTTAATGTGTATTATAGAGCAGACGGTTGCCCGTCAAAATGGATTATAGAAAACAGTTAGGGGTAAAAAGGTGAACTGTATGCGGAGCGTGAAACGATGATGAAAGCGATTGCGGGCAAGGTGTGGGAGCTGCTTTCGTTTTGGCGGGAGCTGGTTGCCCGGAGGCTGGTCAATAAGCTGATTTTGCTGTTTACGGGCGTCATTGTGCTCGTTGTGGCTTCGCTGAACTTTATCTCCTACCAGATGCTTGAGAAGGAGTCGGTCGGCAACAGCATTGATAGTACGACGAACAACTTGCTGCTTGTTGGCCGCAATTTGGAGGATTATTTGAAGGGCATCGAGCAAATATCCTTGCCGCAGATCGGATACGATGAAATTACCTATGCCATTATGCATGAATCGGAGGACTATTCTTCCAAGATGTATGTTGAAAATTATTTGCGCAATTTGTTTTATTCCCGCAGCGACTTGGAGGCTATCTACTTGTATGTCGTTGAGAAGCAGAAGTATTATGCGATTACGAGAGAAAATTACAATATAACGGTGCGGACGGGGACGAACACCATCATTGCAGAGCAGCCCTGGTACGCCAAGGCGATGGCAGACCCGAGCAATCAAGCTTATCAATCGCTGTCGGGACCTGATGTGGAGGCAGATTCCGGTTATTCGGCTGAAATCCAGCGGGCCAGTTTTATGGCGTACCACCGGGTGCTGCGTTCAATTAAGACGCGCAAGCCGCAGGCGATGCTCTCTTTTTATTACAACGCTTCAGTCAAGGACGAGATTGTGAAGGATATTCCGTTTAGCGAAGGCCAGCATTTGCTGTATGTCAGCCCGGACAATGAGCCGTTCGAGCTGGATGATGAAGCGTTCTACACCGAGCTTCAAGGCGCGGGCGTGCTGCAAAAGCTGGGCGGAGGAGCAGGGCTGGCTGGACCATCCGGACAAGCTGGACAAAACAAGCAGGCGGAGCAGGCTGGGGCCTCCAGTGGGCCGTTTACTTGGGTGCAGGGGGAGCAGAAATATTTAATTATTTACAATGTGGCGGAGAAAAGCGGCTGGAAGCTGATTAAGCCGATTCCTTATTCGCAAATTTACGAGGCCGCGACGAAGACGCGCAATCTGAACTATGCTATCGGCGTGCTGTTCTTGCTGCTCGCCGTCATTCTCGTCAGCTTGATGTCGAGTGCGATCACGAAGCCGCTCAAGAAGCTGTCCCGCCAAATGAGCCGGTTCAGCGCAGGCAGCTTTGATGCGGAGGCGGAGGTGAAGGGCCGCGACGAAATTGCTTATTTATCGCGTCATTTCAATTTGATGGTCAGGCGGACAAATGAGCTGATTAATGAGCGCTACAAAATGAAGCTGGCGGAAAATCATGCGATTTTAAAGGCGCTGGAGGCGGAGATCAATCCGCATTTTCTGTACAATGCGCTGCAAGCGATTTCCACGAAAGCGCTCAAGCATCAAACGTACGACGTCGCGGATATGATCGATGCGCTGGCGCTGACGTTCCGCTATTGCATCAGCGGGAAGGATATTGTGTTTGCGCGCGAGGAGCTGAAGCATATCGAGCGTTATATGGCGCTGCAAACGGCGCGGTTCGGCGCCAGATTGCAGGTCGTCTATGAGTGGGAGGAAGCGCTAATGGAGCTTGAGATTCCGAAGCTGTCGGTGCAGACGCTGGTTGAGAATGCGATTAAGCATGGACTGGAGAAGGTGACGAGCACCGTCACCATCGGCATTAAGGCATGCCTGCAGGAGGATGGAACAGCGCTAATCTCGGTGCAGGATGACGGGCCGGGCTTTACGCAAGAAAGGCTTGGGCAGGTGGAGGCTTCGCTGCGGCGCGAATGGGGCCAGCGGGAAAGCGACAACATTGGGCTCGTCAACCTGTACACGAG
Organism: Paenibacillus sp. Leaf72; assembly: GCF_001422685.1. Classification (NCBI taxonomy): domain Bacteria; kingdom Bacillati; phylum Bacillota; class Bacilli; order Caryophanales; family Paenibacillaceae; genus Paenibacillus; species Paenibacillus sp. Leaf72. Next base: position 262,726 of record NZ_LMLV01000012.1, read on the forward strand.
GCTGAAGCTGTTGTACGGAGAAGAGGCGCAGCTGCTTATCAAGAGCGATCATGCGGGGACGGAGCTGGCGATGCGGCTGCCCCGCCGAGGAGGAAACGGTTCATGAAGCATACGGTGCTGATCATTGACGATGAAGAGCCGCTGCGCGAGGCCATTCGGCTGCTTGGCGACTGGGAGGGACTTGGCGTAGGGCAGGTGCTGGAGGCGGCAGATGGGTTAAGCGGACTTCGCATGCTAGCGGAGCAGAAGGTAGATCTCGCTATCGTCGATATGAAAATGCCTGGCCTAAACGGGACTGAGCTGCTGCAAACTGTCCAGCAGCAGTATCCCGGGCTGCTGACCATTGTCGTCAGCGGCTACAATGACTTTGAATATACGCGGCAGGCGATTCGCTCCAAAGTCGTCGATTATTTGCTTAAGCCTGTCAATCGAATCGAGCTGAATCAGGCGCTGCGCAAGGCGATGGACGTGCTGGAGGCGAAGCGCAGGCAGGAGAGCGATTTTATTGCGCAAAATATTACCCTCAACCTTTCGCTGCCCGGGCTTAAGGAGAAGATGTATTTGTCCATTCTCGAACGCAGCTTTAAGCAGCAGGCGAATGAAGCGTTTCTGCCGCTGATTGGCGCCGACGACAAGTCCAATCGCTTCGTCGTTGTGCTGCTGCGCATTCTCAATCTGGACCAGATCAGGCGCAGCCGCTTCCACGGCGATACGGAGCTGCTGCATTTCGCCGCCAGCAACGTCGTCAATGAGGTGGCGGGCGCGCACTTCCAAGCGTTCAGCTTCGCAAATCCGAAGCAGGAGCGCGAGCTGTTCGCCATTCTGACGATGAATGGCGGGGGCGCTGCCGATGCAGCCTATCGGGCGCTGCATCAGGTGAATGCCATAGCCGCTACGCTTCAGCGGCTATTCGGCATTAGGGTCGCCGCAGGCATCGGCGGCCCGGTGAAGGCGGCGCTGGACATGGCCGCCTCCTTCGAAGAAGCGCGCTCAGCGCTGGGCGAGATGGACCTGCTGCGTTTGAATGGAGCAGCAGCCGTTAGAGCCGCCGCAGCCGCAGAGAAGAGGCAGCAGAAGGAAGGGCTGTCGCTGCCTGGGCGGATGGCGGCCATTCGCCAGGCGCTGGCGGGCGACAACCTCCAGCAGGCGAGCAGCATCATCAGCGAGCTGGCCCGCAGCTGGCAGGAGGCGGACAGGCTGAGCTTGGGCGAGGCCGATCGCATCATTCGCGAGGGCATCGTGCTGCTCGGCGACCTTGCGCTTGAGCTTGGCGTTCCGCAGGAGCGGCTGCCGGCCGGCAGCGAGGAAAGCTTGCGCAGCTGGGGGCTTTCGCTCGATTTTGCCACTTTCGAGCAGTTCGCCGCCCTGCTTCAGCGGCTGCTGGGCTTTTACCATGAGCAGCTGCGGGCAGCGCAGGCTGTGCAGAAGCCGTTCGATATTGCCGATATTAAAGCCCATATCGACCGTTATTATTTTGAGGATATTAAAATCTCGCTGTATACCGATAAATATTTTCTTAGCCGCGAGTATTTGATGAAGCTGTTCAAGCAGCAGTTTGGCTGCGGCATTCATGAATATGTACAGAAGGTGCGGATGGATAAAGCGCGGGAGCTGCTGGACGATTCGGCGCTCAAAATTCAAGATATTTCCGAGCTGCTAGGCTACAAGGACAAAAACTATTTCAGCAAGGCGTTCCGCAATTATTACAGCCTGTCGCCTTCCGAATATCGAAGCAGCAAGGGGAGTGGTTAGGGGAGCCCCATCGTCATACACCACTTTTTTACCCTTAATACACCACTTATCTGCATTTTTATCTCCTATCCTTTTCTTTAGAATAAGCAGCGAAGACTTGTATTCCAAGCGAAAAGAAATGGGGGCCCTACCATGTTCAAAAAAATCATGTCCATGTCCACCAGTATCGTTCTGGCTTCGGTCATGCTGGCTGCTTGCGGCAGCGGCAATGGCAGCACTACCAGCACTAACAGCACTACGCCAGAAGCGAGCAGCACAGCTGATGCTGGCGGCGCTGCGAATGAGGCTAAACCGGTTACGATCAACATGTTCACCGCTTCTCCCGAATATACCGATGCGTTTAATGCTTACATTGCCGAATACAAAAAAGTGAAGCCGAACGTCACAATCAATCTGGAAATTATGCAAGCCGACTACAATACGGTGCTGAAGTCGAAAATCGCTGCCGGCAGCACGCCGGATGTATTCCAGACGACGGCGGGCGGCGACATTGACACCTTTGCCGAATACAGCGCTGATTTGACGAATGAGCCGCTTGCGGCAGCCATGATGGATGCGGTCCGTGTGAATATGACGTCGAGCGATGGCAAGGTGCTTGGGCTTCCGGTCAAGGGCAACTTAATGATGATGATTTATAATAAAAAGCTTTTGGCGGATGCCGGCATTGCTGCCGCTCCGAAGACGACTGCGGAGCTTGAGGATACAATTGCCAAGCTGGAAGCGAAGGGCATCACGCCATTTGCCAATGCCTACAAAGAGTGGTGGGTATGGAAGCATATTTTCCAAAACTTCGTCAACGCTGCGGCGGAAGATGCAGGCACAACGCCGAAAGCGCTGGTTGACCAGTTCATCGCGGGTGAAACGACATTTAAAGACCATCCCGTGCTCAGCGACAATTTCTTTAATTTCATCGATCTGACTGTGAAGCATGGAACAGACAAGCCGCTGGAGCGTGACAGCAACGCCGAAGTAAGTGACTTTGCTTCAGGCAAAGCGGCCTTCATGACCGGCAAGGGCGCATGGGACGAGGAAGCGATCAAGAAAATTACGCCTGACATCGAGATTGGCATTGCAGGCTACCCGGTAAGCGATAAGCCGGAGCAAGCGCTGCTTGTAACGGGAGCAGACCAAGCGCTGCGCATTAACAAGGATTCCGCTGTTGCGGCAGAAACCATTGAATTTTTCAACTGGCTGTACACGTCCGACTACGGTAAAAAATGGTTCTCGGAAGTCGCGAAGGTCATTCCGCCGATTAAAGATGCAGCGCTGCCGGATCTGGATATGCCGAAGCAGATGGAAGAGATTTTAAAGACGGAGAAATCAGGTGACCTTTCGGTCAACTATTCCCTCGACACATTCCATCAAAAATTTGGCGAGCTGATGCAGAGCTACATTAGTGGCGGGAAAACGAAGGAGCAGACGATTACCGAAATCCAGCAAGCGTGGATTCAATTCGGCTCCTCAATGTAGAAGGGGAAAAGCTCTAAAGATGCTGCCTAGCAGCAGTTGATAAACAAGGCATGGGGACGAGAAAAGTCCTTGTGCCTTGTTTTTCCATGTTCGATATTCTCAATTAAGGGTAAATATCCCAGAACTATTCTACAATAAAATTTGCAAAACCTATATACTTGCTACTTATAAACTTGATTCCGTTAACCGATATAACAAGTAATATAGGTTAACTTTAAAAGTAAGAGGGGTATGACGAGATAAATCGAGCCAATCCAAAGAAATTTTTTAAAAAAATGTCTTTTCGAATTAAGCTTCCCGTCATGATCTGTTTACTAGTCAGCATTGTACTCGCGGGCACATGTATATTATGCTATCGCATTGCTGCAATTATGACTTTGGAAAACAGCAAGCATGAAATCCGTTCGACCTCGGATCGAATTGGAGAAGAGCTGTATTCAAATATGGAGTTGGCTCAGCAGTCGGTATACTTGCTCTCAGTCCAAAAAACGATTTTAGATGTCGTTAATTTGCATAATGGCCATTCCATGACAGAGGAACAGTTTTTCTCAGCTGACAATGAATGGATGAATAGCGTTAATGAGCAATTAACAACGAGCATCACGGGGATGCAGGGTGCAGAAACGTTACTCGTCATGGTTCAATCGCGGCAGGCATCTTGATTTCCATGCTCGTTACGCGGCCAATCGGCCGTCTGACGAGGCTGTTCAAAACGATGGCTACGGGCGATTTGACGGTAACAGCTACAGGGAAATACAGCGGTGAATTCAAGGTGCTGGCGGACAGCTTCGACGTCATGGCCTTGCGCAATAAACAGCTGATCACGAGCATAAATAGCTCGATTGCCGTACTGAAGACCAGCATGTCAGAGCTGGATGAAACGTCGAAGAAAACGAATCTTTCAATCGCTGAAACTTCCACAACGACGCAGGAAATTGCCAAGGCGATGGAATTGCAGGCCAATGATACGGAATCGATTGTAGACAAGTTTCTGGAGGTCGGCGACAAAATTGCTGACGTAAGCAGCAAGTCGCAGGAAATTAGAACGAAGGCAGACTCCGTTGCGCAGGTATTCAAAGCCAACTATGAGGTTATCGAGGCTTTTGTGGAAATCAATCATCGCAGCGAGTCGGAGGTGCGCAACATTTCCGAGGTCACCGCGCAGCTAGCGGAAAGCTCATCGGGCATCCGCCAAATTACTGGAGCAATTTCCGATATTGCGGCTCAGACGCAGCTGCTTGCATTAAATGCCTCGATTGAAGCAGCAAGAGCTGGAGAGCAGGGCCGCGGCTTTGCAGTCGTCGCCTCGGAAATTCGCAAGCTGGCGGAGCAGACTTCGCTGCAATCCCAAGATATTAATAAAATCGTCGCTCAGACGATTGAATACGTAGAGCGAAGCGATCGCAGCGTGAAGGCGATAGAGTCCATCTCGGAGCAGCACAACAGCAGTGTGCAGCAGACGCAGCAGACCTTTGGCTACATTACCGATAATATTCGCGAAATTATTGAGCAGGTATCCGCTTCCGTGGAGGAAGTAACAGCAACGGTACAGGAGCAATCGGCAATGGTACAGAACCTTGCAGAGATGGTTGAAACGATCGAAAGCTTGAGCAATGAGCTGGCGCAAGCAGCTGGCGAATTTAAAGTAGAATAACGATACAGCACCCTAAACACCCCTGTTCTATTAGTAGAACAGGGGTGTTTAGTTCGCCTAAATAAAGGAACTCATAGAGCGTGAAAATAAGCTATAATATAACAATAATCGATAAATATCGGGTTGAAGCGTGTGCGCTAGTTGCCTGCCAGGCAGGAAAACAGTTTGTTGCGAAAAGGAGATTGCGGCGGTGGATCACTTCAAAAATTTATTTGAGCTATCTTTTGACATGCTTGTGGTCATGGACTGCAACGGCCGCGTTGTGCACTATAACAGTGGCTTGCAGAAGATGCTGGGCTATCCTGTCTTATTGAATAGTATGAAAGATTTTTATTCGTATATGCATCCCGACGATATAGCTTCAATGGATGCTTTGGTCCCACAATTAATACAGGGTAGAGAGCTGAGCGGATACTTGAATCGATTCCGCTGCGCAGACGGCTCTTATAAATGGCTGCAATGGAATGTCTCGCTGGATCAAATCAATATGTATTTTTATGTCATAGGTCGCGATGTGCATCATCAGAAAAGCTTCGAGCAGCATCTGGCGGCACAGGAGCTTTGGTATCGTTCCTGCCTCGACAATTTGCTGGATGGCTTCAGCTATTACAAGACAATCCGGGATGAATACGGCGATATTATTGATTATCGGTCGGAGTACATGAATGATACCTTTTGCCGCATGATGAATTATTCGAAAGATGAAGCTGTGGGCCGGCTGTGGTCGCAGCTTTTTCCTGATTTTACAGAAGAGATCAGGGCGGTTCTGAAGCAGGTGACGAGCAGCGGCAAACCCGTTTTAAGGCAGGAGCGGGTATACAATAAGTGGCTGACGGATGAGGAAAGCTATGATGTGCTCTATTATAAAATGGGGGATGGCTTCGCCTGCAGCTGGCGCAATGTGACGGAATACCGCCGGGCGCAGGAGCATCTGGAGCTTTCGAACCTAAAATTTACGAGTGCCTTTCACACGAATGCAACAATGAACTTTCTAATAGATTTGGAAACAGCGACGATTATAGAGATGAATCAGAAGTTCTCGCAGACGATTCGGCGGGGGCATTATTCCCATTTTGTAAGCAGTATTATGCAAGCGATTCCAGCTCAGGGGTTATTAGAGAATATTGAGCTTCCCTTCCTGCGGCAGTCTGGAGATACGGGCTATGGCGTTATATCGGGCGAGGTGCTGGAGCTGAAGGATAAGCGTTATTTTCTCGCCTTTGCTATCGATATTACGGAGCTGCGCAAAGCCAAAAAGCATCTTCTACTCATGGACAAGCTGAATTTGCTGAGCTCTATGGCGGCAAGCATTGCCCATGAGGTACGCAACCCGATGACGACGATTAAAGGATTTTTACAGCTGATGCAGAAAAATACGACGCTCGCCTCTTACCGCGATACGTTGAATTTAATGATTAGCGAGCTCGATCGCGCTAACGGCATTATTTCAGAATATTTATCGCTGGCGAATACCCGTTTTGTGCAAAAAGAACAGAAGCAGCTGGATGTTCTCGTTTCGAATATACTGCCGCTGCTGGAAGCGGATGCGGCCTACTCCAACATTTTAATTGTGCTTGATCTGCATGCTACGTCTCCGGTTAACGTGGAAGAAAAGGAAATTCGCCAGCTGCTGCTGAATTTGACGCGTAATGCGATAGAGGCGATGGAAAGCGGCGGCGAGCTTACCATTCGGACGAGAATGAATCAAGGCAGCGTTATACTGGAAGTGGCCGATCAAGGCCATGGCATCCCGAAGGAGCATATTGAAGCGATTTTCACTCCCTTTTATACGACGAAAGAAACGGGAACCGGGCTTGGACTTGCGGTGTGCCGCAGCATTGCGGAGCATCATGGCGCCGATATCGAGATTGAATCAAGCGAGGAGGGGACGACATTCCGGGTCGTATTCTAGCGGCCCCGCCAAGCAGCGTACAATCTCATGATAAGCAGCCAATCGTTTGGGTGGATTAGGATATTTTCCCACACTAACGTTTTTTTGCTGATGAATGGTTTCGTCTTAGCCTATATATAGAAGAAATCCCCCTGATTACGCGAAAGCGTCCAGGGGGATTTCTTGATTTGACGTAATACGGGCTATAGAGACGAATCAGCCTTAACCCTCTTTCATAATCTCAGCAATTAATTCAAAAGAGCGAAGACGCGCTTGATGCTCATAAGCAGAGCCAGTTATCATCAACTCATCAGCGCCTGTTTTTTCAATAATGTCGGCGATTCTACTGCGAACCGTTTCCTTGCTTCCGGCTGCGCCGAAGCTGAATTTGCTGCGGACGACAACCTTCTCCTGCTCATTCCACAGCTCATCCATATTCGCAACGGGCGGTTTCAGCTTGCTCGTCTGGCCGCGGATGAGGTGCAGGAACTGCTGCTCCTGCGAGGAAGCGAGGAAGCGAGCTTCTTCATCTGTATCGGCGGCGAGAATATTTACGCCAATCATGACATGAGGCTGCTCCAGCGCCGCCGAAGGGCGGAAGCTGCTGCGGTACAAATGCAACGCCTGCATTAAATAGTCTGGCGCAAAATGGCTGGCGAAAGCAAACGGCAATCCCAGCTGCCCCGCTAGCTGAGCGCTAAAACCGCTGGAGCCTAGCAGCCAGATCGGAATATCGAGCCCTTCGCCGGGGAACGCGCGAACCGCAGGAACTCCTTCTTCTATAGAAGGGTTTAGAAAATGGCGAAGCTCGCCAAGCAGCTCAGGGAAGTCTTGGCCGTTATTGCTATTAAGTCCACGGCGCAGCGCGCGGGCAGTGGCCTGGTCTGAGCCTGGCGCACGCCCGAGTCCAAGATCAATGCGTCCCGGATACATTGAGGCGAGTGTGCCGAATTGCTCGGCTATCATAAGCGGCGCATGGTTGGGCAGCATAATACCACCGGAGCCGACGCGGATCGTGCTCGTGCCTTCGGCCACATAGCCGATGAGTACAGAGGTAGCAGCGCTGGCAATGCCTTGCATATTGTGATGCTCAGCCAGCCAATAGCGCTGATAGCCCCAACGCTCAGCATGCTGGGCGAGATCGCGTGTATTTTTGAAAGCGTCGGTTGCATTGCCGCCTTCAACAACGGGAGCGAGATCAAGGATAGAAAGAGGAACGGTATGTGAATGGGTCATAATAACAACAACCTCCTATACTGTAAATTGACTTGTAGGTCATACTCTCCATTATATCATAATGAACGCCAAGGATAGAGCAGACAGGCTGGTGTGAAAAAGGGGATGAAAAAAGTTACGACAAAAGCTTGCAATTTATCTTTAATTGTAGTATCTTAAATTTAAGATAATAAATGCAAGGAGGTGAGGGCAATGAAAGAGGCAGCCAGCAAGATGAAAGTGTCACAGCAGGAAGCCGAAGACAGTGCTTTGAAGCTCTACATTGCGCTCAACCGGGCCAGCCAATGGATTAACGCCCACGGCGACCGGGACATTCGCAAGCATGGCTTGAATCGTACGGAATTCGGCGTACTGGAAATGCTGTATCACAAAGGTCCACAGCCTTTGCAGCAAATTGGCGGCAAGGTGCTGATGAGCAGCGGCAACATTACCTACGTCATAGATAAGCTTGAGAAGAAGCAGCTTGTGCAGCGTAGAGCTTCAGCTGATGATCGCCGGCTCATCTTCGCAGAAATAACGAGCCAAGGGACGCAATTTATTGAGGAAGTATTCCCGGCACATGCAACCATTATTACAGAAGCGGTTAGCGGCTTGACGACAGAGGAACAGAAGCTGGCAAGCGAGCTGCTCAAGAAGCTCGGCAGACACGCGCAGGATGCTTTTAAGTAGAAGAGGCTTGGTATCCTGTATCGTCACTTCTTTCTATCACTCAGCCCCAATATCTTAATTTAAAGATTCTCAAATCCATGATATAATAGAGGAGTGTTTATAATGACACAACAAACAGCAGGCATTCACCACATTACAGCTTTCGTATCGAACGCACAGGCAACGGTTACTTTCTATGCGGGCGTACTTGCCCAACGGCTCGTGAAAAAAACAATCAACTTCGATGCTCCAGAAGTGTATCATCTGTATTTCGGAGATCAAGCCGGCAGCCCAGGCACGATCATGACCTTCTTCCCTTTTGCACACGGTCGTAAAGGTGTGATTGGCGGAGGACAGGTTGGGGTAACCACTTATGTTGTTCCTGCGGGGGCGCTTGATTTTTGGAAAGAGCGTTTGGCAAAATATGAGGTTCCGTTCACCGAAACGGAGCGGTTCGGCGAGTCGTATGTACAGTTCGTTGACCCAGATGGCTTGCAGCTTGAGCTTGTAGCCCGGGAGGAAGGCCCGCTAAGCGATTGGTCTTACGCAGGAGTGCCGACAGATAAAGCCATTAAAGGCTTTGGCGGAGCGATTTTGTACAGCTCGGCTCCAGAGAAAACGTTCCGTTTGCTGGAACAGGTGATGGGACTAAGCAAAATCGGTGAGGATGCTGGTTATGCGCGTTTCAGATCATCCGCAGATATCGGCAATATCATTGATCTTCCGATTGAGCGTGTGGAGCCCGGACACGGCGGTTCCGGTACGGTCCATCATATTGCATGGCGTGCGAAAGACGATGTAGAGCATGCGCTGTGGAGAAGCCATGTGGAGACTAATGGCTACCATCCTACACCAATAATCGACAGACAATATTTCCATGCGATTTATTTCCGCGAAGAAGGCGGCATATTATTCGAGATTGCAACTGATCCTCCAGGCTTTGCACGTGACGAGGAGCCGGAACATCTCGGTGAAAAACTGATGCTGCCAGAATGGTTTGAACAGCATCGCGAGGATATTGTGCGGCTGCTTCCGCCTATCCAAGTACCGTGAATGAGAGGAGAATGGACAATGAAACATATTTATCAGCAAGGCACGAACGCAGCAGCGCCAGTTTTGGTGCTGCTGCACGGTACCGGAGGAACGGAGCGCGATTTGCTGCCGCTGGCTGGCCGAATTGACCCTACAGCATCGGTGCTAAGCATTAGAGGCAATGTACTGGAAAATGGGTTGTCCCGTTATTTCCGCAGACTGGCCGAAGGAGTTTTTGACGAGGAGGATTTGGTGCTCCGCACGAAGGAGCTCCATGATTTTCTGGACCAGGCGGCAGTCGACTATGGCTTCGATCGTGAAAATCTCGTTGCTATCGGCTACTCCAATGGAGCCAACATTGCGGGCAGCCTGATGTTCCATTACAAGGATGCTTTCCGCGGAGCGATTTTGCATCATCCGATGGTTCCGCTTCGCAGCGTAGAGCTTCCCGATATGACCGGCATTTCCTGCTTCATCGGAGCTGGCCGCAATGACCAGATGTGCCCGCCGCAAGAGACGGAAGAGCTGCAAGCGATGCTGTCCGGCGCGGGAGCTGCGGTTAGCGTACATTGGGAAAACTACGGCCATCAGTTGACGGGCAGCGAAGTCGAAGCAGCCGCAGCTTGGTATGCCGAGGTCATTTGCCCATGATGGTAACGATTGATCCGTCTGAACGCTCGGCCCGTGACAATTATAAGCTGCTTTCGGGCAGCATTATACCACGGCCTATTGCTTTCGTGACGACGCTGTCTTCAGGCGGCGTACTCAATGCTGCGCCATACAGCTATTTCAATGTCGTATCGTCCAATCCGCCGCTGCTATCGGTTTCGGTACAGCGGAAGCAGGGGGGACAGCAGAAGGATACTGCCCGCAATGCAATAGAGGCAGGGGCGTTCGTCGTGCATATTGCCGACCAATCGTATATTGAACAGCTGAATGTAACGGCGGCTAATTTGCCGCCAGAGGAAAGCGAGGTTGCAGCAGCAGGGCTTACGCCGGTTCCGAGCGTGAGGATTGCCGTGCCTGGTGTAGCTGAAGCGAAAATCCGGATGGAATGCGTCTTGGAGAAGGCCATTCCGCTCGGCGGAACGGACGATGCGCCTGCCTGCGATTTATTGATCGGCAAGGTCGTATTTTATCATCTCGACGAGACGGTTTACGATGAGCGCGGTTATATTGATGCCGACCAGCTTGCGCCTATTGCCAGACTTGCAGGCAGCGATTATGCAGGGCTCGGCGCACGTTTTTCCATTGACCGTCCAACCTCATGATGGAATACACATATGCAGATATTCGTTGTATCTGTTTGACCAAAAATGGCAGCAGATGAGAGCTGCAAGCTTGACACTTGAAACTGCAAAGTAAAAGAACCCTCGACTACACCGTATCGGTGTAGAGCGAAGGTTCTTTTACTTTTGAAATTGTAAGCTAATGCTGCAGGAGCTCTATTAAGCTTCTGCTTCCGCAAGCTTAGCAATTTCCACGATGACCTGAACGGCTTTCAGCATATTGTCGACCGAAGCGTATTCGTAGCGGCCATGATAATTTTCCCCACCGGTGAACACATTAGGCGTAGGAAGCCCCATGTAGGAAAGCTGCGAGCCATCGGTGCCGCCGCGAATCGGCTTAATATCCGGCTTAATGCCGAGATTCTCCATGGCCAGCTTCGCTTGATTTACGATGCCGATAACCGGTTCAATTTTATCGCGCATATTAAAATATTGATCCCGAATGTTCAGTTCTATGCTCGACTCGCCATATTTAAGCTTTAGCCCGCTGACGATGTCCGCCAGCTTCTGCTTGCGTCCCGCAAAGCCTTCTTGGTCAAAATCGCGGATAATATAGCGCAGCTCGGACTTCTCCACATCGCCGCTCATTTGAATCAAATGATAGAAGCCTTCGTAGCCTTCGGTGAACTCCGGCGCTTCATCGGCAGGAAGCTGACCGTGCAATTCCATGGCGATTTTCGCCGAATGGACCATTTTGCCCTTGGCCGTGCCAGGGTGCACGTTCGTGCCTTTGCAAATAATGTGGGCGGCAGCTGCATTAAAGCTCTCGTATTGCAGCTCGCCAAGCGGCCCGCCATCCATCGTATAGGCATAATCGGCACCGAATGCGGCAACGTCGAAACGATGCGGCCCACGGCCGATTTCCTCATCCGGGGTAAAGGCGACGCGGATTTTTCCATGCTTCACTTCAGGATGCTGAATCAAATACACCATCGCTGTCATAATTTCGGCAATGCCCGCTTTATTGTCTGCGCCCAGCAGCGTCGTGCCATCAGTCGTAATTAGCGTATGTCCCACATATTGACTCAGCTCAGGCGAAGCGGACGGAGACAATACGATAGACAACGCTTCGTTCAGTACAATGTCGCCGCCGTCGTAATTATCGACCACTTGCGGCTTTACATTTTCACCGGTGAAATCCAGCGCAGTATCGATATGGGCGAGAAAGCCAATCGTCGGCACCGTTTTGTCCGTATTGGCAGGCAGTGTAGCCATCACATACCCGTTCTCATCCACAGTTACCTCCTCCATGCCGATCTTCATCAGCTCTTCCACCAACTGGTCGGCAAGTACCAGCTGACCCGGGGTCGTCGGACAAGTCTCGCTGCGGTCATCCGATTGCGTGTTCACTTTAACATAAGAAATAAAGCGTTCCATCAGTTCCTGTTTCATGCTTCCATGCTCCTTTTTCCTCTATTTCAAAATATAAGAATTTATAAGTTTACACGTATAAATAGGCTTATATTTCACCCGCGAAACGGAAGCTTTGCCGCCAAAGGACGGCTTCAGCCGTTTACGCTTGAAATATAAGAAAGTATAAGTTTTCTCTTTATACTTAGCTTATATTTCTCGGACTGAAACGCGCCGCGCCGCCAGAGGACGGCGACAGCCGTTTCACCTTGTCTGTATGTATCTCTAGGTTTATTTCTATTTTATCACAATTACAGCAGCGTTCGCGCGCGGGGCCGTACATGCTATACTTAGGATTATTGAGAAGAGGGCAGGTGCTGTTGGATGGCCATTTATATAGCGTTGCTTCGTGGCATTAATGTCGGCGGGCATAAAATGATCAAAATGCAGGATTTGCAGCGGATGTTCGAGCAGCTTGGCTTGCAGCAGGTCAAAACGTATATTCAAAGCGGCAATGTGCTGTTCGAATCAGATGCTCCAGCAGCTCAGCTGCGCCTGCAAATCCAGCAGGAAATTACGGCTGTATTCGGATTTGACGTTCCAGTCGTCCTACGTACCAATATGGAGCTGGCTACGATTGTCGCAAGCAGCCCTTTTGATGCCGATCAGCTTCAGAAGGGTGAAAATATTTATGTCGCGCTGCTCGCGGACGCGCCTACGGAAGAAGGAAAGCAGCGGCTGCTCGCATGCAGCAGCGAGGTGGACGACTATCGCCTGCACGATAGCGAAGTGTATATTTATTGCCGCCAAAGCGTGCGCAAGTCGATGTTTTCGAATAATTTATTGGAAAAAAAACTCGGCGTAGCTGCCACTTCGCGGAACTGGCAGACGATGAACAAGCTGCTCAGCCTCGCTGCAGGCATGGAGGAACTGCTCAAAGGCGAATAAGCCTGGATAGCGTTACGATAGACTTTCCTATATTTCAAGGTGAAACGGCTGTCGCCGTCCTTTGGCAGCGCGGCGCGTTTCATTCCGAGAAATATAGAGAAAGGATGGCGTTAGAATATCCTTTCCTATATTTCAATAAGAAACCGCCAGCTTGGCAGCAAGGAAGCATAAAGCTTCCCTGTCCAAGCTGGCGGTTCGTTGTATGAGTTGAATAATAAGTGCTAAGCGTGCTGTTTCAGCCATTTGGCGATATCGGAAATGACGGGTTCAGCAAAGCTGCCTGGATGGTTGTATTCGGCTAACGTGCCTTCTCCTTCACCGCTGTAATCGACGAAAAAGTGGTTAAGGCCTGGGTACAGCTTGAAGGAAGCATTCGATTTCCCTTTGAACAGCTCCTCCCACAGCACATAGTCTTTATTCGCAAATACTTGGAAATCATCCTTGCCCTGCAGGACAAGCACTGGTTTCGTCAGTTTTGCGGCATATCCGCTCGCGGGATGATTGTCCATTTCCTTAAAGTAATAGGCGGGCAGGGAGAAAACCGTCGTCGCCTGCGCCTGCGCATCGGTCAACGTACCTAGCGCTTGCGCCTTCTTGTATTCGGCTTCTATAAGCTGAGCATTTGCCGCTTTGGCGGGATCTTTATCATCCATGGCAGCAATAAAAGCCTGGTTCTGGTCATAGACGATTTCCCATAGCGAGCGTGGCGAGCCAGCAAGCAGCACAAGCCCGGCAAAGTCGCCGCCTTCTGCATCAATGCGCGGGGCAAGCATGCCGCCAAGGCTATGTCCAATTACATACACTTTGGAGGCGTCAATCCGTTTATCCGCCTTTAGCAGCTTGGCTGCGACAATGGCGTCATCAATGGTTTCTTCCTTCACCGTCATTTTCATAAAAGCTTCTGTCGTCATGCTGCTGCCGTAAACAAATGTGCGTTTATCATAGCGCAGCACCGCAATTCCTTGCTCAGCTAGTCCCCAAGCGATGTCGCGAAATGGCGTATAGCCGCTTACCGTCTCATCGCGATCGGATGCGCCCGAGCCTTGGACCAATACGACCGCTGTCAGCGGGCCAGTGGCATTTTTCGGAAGAGTCAACGTTCCGCCGAGCGCATAAGGAGTACCCTCGCCAACGGTAACCTCTTCTTCAACAATCGTAGCTGGAGCTTCTTTGTCGATGGGCTTTGGCGTAATCAGCATGCCTTCGAGCAGCCCGCTCTTTGTATTAACGTAAAGGGTGAAATTAAAGCTGGTTTTTTTGAAAACGGCGGTTGCCGTAATAATCGTCATGCCGCTATCGTCACTGGCTGCGGCAATTTCCTCCGCACGAACGAAGCTGTCAGCCTGTGCAGTCGTGCTTTTCCACACGCTGCCTAGCGCCTCGACAGAAACTTGTGCTTTTAGGTTATTCGAGAAATAGTCGTCAGACAGCTTCTGATAATCTCCTTTGTTCAGCAGCGAGATGACGCGATTAATCCAGCTTTCAGCTTCGTACAAGGGGCTTGCGATTGCGATCTCCTTCTTCGTGCTGTCATAGCCGGCCTGATATCCTAGTGCCTTGCTGAAAAAAGCGAGCGGGACATAAAGGCGTCCTTGCCGCTGAACCGAAGCGGTGTCGAAGGTGCGCTTCTCCCCGTTCACTAGTGCTTCGGAGCTGCCGGAGCTGAACGTGACCTTGAGGTCTTGTCCTTCAAGCAGAACGTTGCTGCTCGCTTTATTGTAGCTGACCTTTAAGCCAAGTCCTTCGGCTGCACCTCGGAGTGGAATCATGACGGCGTTTTTGCTCGTGTAAGGCTGGTTGTCGTTAGACGTCGTGATGACTTTGCCATTAACGAGCAGCTTGAGAGTTTCTGCGGCAGCTGTCATAGCGGGAAATGCAGCCATGAGCAGCAAGGAAAATACGATCGTAGATGCCAAATGCTTTTTCAAAATAAATTCAGTCCTCCTTTAGAGTGTGCCTGTCCCATCGAGGGAATCAGGCATAAGATGCTGTAGAAAAATAGCTGGATGCATGGGGTGAATTATGTAGGGCGGTTAAATAACCGCAGCTCTATTTCATACGAATGGAGCTTGTTCATGGTTTCCTAATTGTTGGACATCTTAGTTTGGGGGCTTAATCGGATTCAAGCACAGTTTCCGTGCGATTATGGAAAAAAGAGAGCGCCAGCCGATCGCCGCCGCATTCCGCCGAAGCTGACACGACGCCAGACGGCTGTTCATGGCGGAATGCTGGCTGACATTAAATCGTGTGCGCGGCTTTATTTCGCGAGCAGTTTCCGCGTAATGGCGTCCGCTGCCGCCGCTGGCGGAAGCGTGCTGGATAGCGCATAAATATGAGCCAGCCTGTCGCTGATGCGCTCCACCTGGCTGCGGGCATAGGTAGCGGAGCTGCCGTCAAGCTCAGCCGCCGTAACAATAATGCCGCCCGCATTGATGGCATAGTCCGGCGCATACAAAATGCCAGCCTGCTGCAAGGCGGCATCATGCTTGGCATTCGCCAGCTGATTGTTGGCGGCGCCCGCAATGATGGGGCACTTCAGCTCCGGAAGAGTCACGTCGGTCAATATGCCGCCGAGTGCGCAAGGCGAAAAAATATCGCAGCTTTGTTTATGAATGCTGTTGACGGAAACAGCTGTGGCCCCGAACTGTGCGGCCGCCTGCTTGACTAGCCCGTCGTTCAAATCAGCGACAATAAGCCGAGCTCCTGCTTGATGCAAATAGCGGCATAAGGCGTAGCCAACCTTGCCAAGGCCTTGTACAGCGACCGTTCGCTGCTGCAGCTGCTCAGAGCCATATTTTTGCTTAAGCGATATACGGATTGCGATATATACGCCATAGGCGGTCATTTCCGCTGTGAAATTTCCCGTTGCTCCCAGCGAGCCGGTAACATCGGTCACATAACCTGTTTCTTTTGCGATCTCATCCATGTCGCCCGGAGTTGTGCCCAGATCCATGCCGGTAATATAGCGTCCGTTAAGCCGCTCAATAAAACGCCCGAGCGAGCGGAACAGCTTGCTGCTTTTGTCTGTGGCAGAATTGCCGATAATGACGGCTTTGCCTCCCCCGTAGGGGATATCGGCAAGCGCCGCTTTGTACGTCATGCCGCGCGCCAGCCGAAGAGCGTCGCTGATCGCCGCCTCTTCAGAGGCGTATGTCCACATTCTGCAGCCGCCCAGTGCCGGACCAAGCTTGGTCTGATCAATGGCAATAATCGCTTTGAGCCCGCTAGATGCATCCTCCATCACGTCCAACTGCTCGAATCCTTCGAAGCTTGCGCTCACGCTATGCCCGTCCATAGATAGCAGCCTCCCTTTTGCTGAAGTGCATAGCCGTTATGCCGTTTACTATTGATGTATTCAACAGCAGCATAACTTGATACCGATACCGCATATGCACGAGTCGGGGGAAATACATAGCTTAGAAGGGCGCAGCGTGAACAAGAAAAAAGCCGCTTGCACCAGCTGTCTGGAGTGATGAAGCGGCCCCTTTCAAGTAAGCTTTTATATCGTTGATCTTCTAAGCAAAAGGAAGGATAGCAGAGCATTCAGCAGGATGAAAGGAAGGAGCCACAGGGAGAGGCCAAGTGCGGTATGCTTGGTGAGCCACGCCCAAATATCGAGCCATCCATGATTTTGAGTAATGATATAGGAGCTAAGGGTGAGTACGACACCGGATGCAAGAAACAAAATCAGCATGCCGGTTTTCTTGAATTTGCGATAGAAGCTGCCTAAGGCAAAGCCCCACAAAAACAAATGCAGAGCGATCAGGAAAAGGGTAAGCAGCTGTACGAGCAAATTTCCGTCACTCAAATACGGCAGGTAGAAAAAATACAAGCCCGACCACCAGTGGTTCGTAAGCTGATTTTCAATAATAGACATAAGCAGCAGCAGGAGTGCCGAGCCGAAGCTGATTATTAGAGCCATTACGATGGTACCTGCAAAATAATTGAAGCGGCTAATGCTGAAGCTAATCGCAAATGGAAAGGTCTGTGCGACGACGATAATGCCCAGCACGAATATATAGACCAATACAGATGAGATTCCGCCTGTATACATGTTCTCCGTATCGGAGATCAACCAACTAATGAGCAAATTCACAACAAAACTGGAGCCGAGAATGAGGAGGGGAATGAAAAACCAGCTAAATCGATCGCGTCGATGCAGCTTGATCACGCTTAATGTGCGATTCATAACCAATCAGCCGCCTTTCGTTCGGTTTTGCCATTCGTCAGATGAATAATCAGCTGCTGTAGAGATACGGAGCCAAACTCCAGCCCTCTCGCCGTCGCCTGCTTGCGATCACCTGAGCTGAGCGTGCCGTCTACTGTGGCAGAGAGCAAGGCGCCAAAGGGCTCGCGGGAAATAACGGTTTTGCCGATGAGAAACGATTCAACCTCAGATGCAGAGCCAGCCACTGTGTAGGCGCGACCCCGCAGCAGCTCGGCGTCCTCGTTAATCAGAATGCTGCCCTTGTCGATGACGATTACATGCTCCAGCAGCTGGCTGACCTCATCAATGAGATGGGAGGACAGCACGACCGTGCGGGGATGCTCGGCATAATCGGTGAGCAGATGATCGTAAAATAAATTTCGGGCCACGGCGTCGAGTCCCAAATAGGGCTCGTCAAAAATCGTCAGCGGGGCGCGGCTCGCGAGTCCGACAATGATGCCGACAGAGGAGTGCATGCCGCGCGACATTTTTTTGATTTTACGCTTCAAGGGCAGCTGGAATTCCTCGACTAATGTATTAGCGAAGGTGCGGTCCCAGTTTGGAAACAAAGAGGCGGATAGCTCTAATACATCGAGCAGGCTGTAATTGTCCGGGTATTTCTGGCTCTCCTTAATGAAGCAAATTTGGCTCAGTACACGGTTGTTTTCATAAGGGGCTTCGCCGAAGACCGTCAGCTCGCCGCTCGTCGCGAACAACTGGGCAGTCAGCATATGCATAATCGTCGTTTTCCCGGCGCCGTTGCGTCCGAGCAAACCGTATATTTTATCCGGCTCCAGCACGAAGCTCACTTCGTTTACGGCATTGAAATTTCCATAAGCTTTCGTTACCCGCTTCAGCTCGACAATTGGACTCATGGCTTGGTTCCTCCTCTTCTGATCATATCTGACAGCTGCTCCGGCGTAATGCCCAGCTTCTCGGCCTCATGCATCATCGTCACCACATACTGCTCGAAAAACTGCTCACGCCGCTTTTCCATCAATAGCGCTCTGGAACCTGTTGCGACAAACATGCCAATCCCTCGTTTCTTATAAAGAATGCCTTGATCCGCTAATTGATTGACGCCTTTCGCTGCGGTGGCGGGGTTGATCTGGTAAAAGGCTGCAAATTGATTTTTCGAAGGCACCTGCGACTCTTCCGGCAGCAGGCCTTGAATAATATCGTCTTCGATGCGCTCGGCAATTTGCATGAAAATGGGTCTGCTATCGTCGATGCTTATGCTCACATTGTCCACCACCAAACTGGTTAGTTACTCATGTAACCAACTATACATGCGATCAACCAATGCGTCAATAGGCAGCCGATATGAAAAAACACAAAAAAGGATAGAAGAGGCAGTAGGGTATCTGCTCTTCTATCCTTTTTGGGGTGAAATGGGCCGACTGCCCTCTGTTAAATCGGCTGCTGTGCAGCTTCTATTTTGCCAAGCAGGTCTCGTACCTGCTTATGAATAGCATGAAGCTCCTCGGGTGTAATGTCCAGGCCGCCATAAACGCGTTTCGGAACGTCGGCAACCCGTTTTTTAAGCTCGCGGCCATCGTCCGTCAACTGAATAACGAGATTGCGCTCGTCGGCTTTATCGCGGATGCGGGTAATAAGGTTCATGCCTTCCAGCTTCTTAAGCAGCGGGGTCAGCGTACCAGAGTCGAGCAGCAGTCTCGCGCCCAGCTCTTTCATCGTCACCTTGTCCTGTTCCCATAAGGACAGCAGGGTGACATATTGCGTATACGTTAAGCCAAGCTCCGTTAGTACAGGACGGTAAAGCTTTGTAATTTCCCGCGAGCAGGCATATAAGGAAAAGCAAACTTGATTATCGAGCTTCATCCATTCATCTTCATTCATGTTAGTTGTCTCTCCCTCCGGACCAAGGTTATGCGCAGCAATCAGTTGTGTACAATTAATTAAGCTATTGTAGCATTGCCTGCGGAACCTGTCAAAAGAAGAAGCGGTATGCGCAGCAGCAAATTTCAGCAAAGCGATTTGACAATTGAAATTAAATTGTATAAAATTAAATTTATCAAAATCAATCGCTGTATTTTCAGCCTGACCGTTGTTTTTTTAAATTTGAAGGAGGTTATTATGATGTCCATTTATGATATCGAAGTGAAGAAGATTACAGGTGCGCAGGAGACGCTGGCTCCCTATAAAGGCAAAGTGATGCTAATCGTAAATACAGCTACCAAATGCGGCTTTGCACCGCAATTCAAAGGCTTGCAGCAATTGCAGGATACGTATGGCGAGCAAGGGCTTGCAGTTCTAGGATTTCCAAGCGGGCAGTTTATGAATCAGGAGCTGGAGGGCGATGCGGAAATTGCGCAGGCTTGCGAGCTTAACCACGGGGTATCCTTTCCGCTGTTTGGCAAAATCGATGTAAACGGCAGCAGCGCACACCCGCTGTTCCAGCACCTGACGAATGAGGCTCGCGGGGTGCTGGGCTCGAAGGCGATCAAGTGGAATTTTACGAAGTTTCTAGTGGATCGGGATGGTAAAGTGGTCAAGCGGTTTGGGCCGAATGATAAGCCGGAAGATCTCGTAGAAGATATCAAAAAACTACTCGGCTAAGCCAACTCTGCAGCGGGCGAAGGCTCCGCTAATCGCTTCATTATAAGTGAAGTCGGCGGTATCGCCTACCGTAATTTGCAGCCCGCCTTCAGGCAAATAGTCCTGCTCGCTGCGATAAACGCCAGTATAAGGCCCATCCGGCAAATAAGTTGGGCATACGAGCGTCCAATTTAATGGCTCGGCAGATGCCTCCAGCAGGCGCAGTACAGCATGATGCTCCTCGGCAGCCCGTGTAGACCGGCGTTTCGATTCGCTGGATTGATAGCGCAGCAGGCCAGGCTCGGTGCGGCTCTCCAGAATACCCGCCGTTCCGACCGTCACCAGACGATGGATGGCTTGCTGCTCCATAACGGCAAGAAGGCCCGGAAAGCAGGAGGAGAGCGTATCTCCTCCGTCCGTGCCCAGTGCGCTAATAACTACGCTGCTGCCTGCAACAGCTTGCTTGAGCATAGCTTCTTCGCGGGCATCGCCAACGATGGCTTTCAATTGCGGATGCGAAAGCTCAAGCTTCTCTATCGAACGCACCAAGGCATGGACGCTATGTCCATCTGCAAGGGCGCGCAGCATGACTTCGCGCCCGACGCGCCCTGTGGCGCCTAATATCGTAATTTGCATGTGATGTCCCTCATTTGCTAAAAATATGAACGGCATTGCGTCCCATATGCTTGGATTGGTACAACGCCTTATCAGCCTCGCGAATCATCTCGTCCAGTTCAGCATGCTCTGCAATTGTTATGCCAGCTGCGCCGAAGCTTGCTGACAATGGAACGGTGCCGGCTTGTGTCTGCAACGGGCTGCCAGCAAGGGCCCGGCGCAGCTTCTCGGCGAGCTCCCCTGCTTCTTCGGGCGCAGCAGATGGAAGGCAAATAATAAATTCCTCTCCACCGTACCGCCCGAATAAATCGCTATCGCTAAGCTGTTCCTGACAGACCGCTACGACATGACAAAGGGCTAAATCGCCAATGTCATGGCCGAAGCGGTCATTTATCGTTTTAAAATGGTCAATATCAAACAAAATAAGTGAAAACGGCTGTTGATTCAGCAGCGATTGATGAAGCAGCAAGCGGGCTTGCTCTAAAAAGTAAGCGCGGTTGTATATGCCAGTCAGTCCATCTATAGTAGCCATTTGCTTCAGCTTCTCTTGCAGAATCGCCTTCTCCGTAATATCCATCAAGACAATCGTCCTCCCGATCAGCTCGCCTTTGCGGCTGTGGACAGGGGATGAGCGCACAAGGTAGAACGACGGCAGGCTCGTATGCAGCTGAATCCACCTTACTTCCCGCTCATGATGCTTGAATTCCTCATCATAATGAATAAAATCAGCAGCTTGTCCCGTATGGAACAGCCATATATCCTTGAATGCCGTCCCAATCGCCGTAGGCCTCAGCGATGCGATCATCTGCGACGCCGACCGATTATAATCTACAATCCGCCCGCTCATATCCAGCACAATAACGCCGTCGCGCATGCTTTCGAAAATACGTTCTCTGGCAATTGGCGCAGCCTTCAAAATATTTGACGTCAAAATCGCCCAAATG
The DNA here is from genome assembly GCF_001422685.1 of Paenibacillus sp. Leaf72. Taxonomy (NCBI): domain Bacteria; kingdom Bacillati; phylum Bacillota; class Bacilli; order Caryophanales; family Paenibacillaceae; genus Paenibacillus; species Paenibacillus sp. Leaf72. The sequence goes on from NZ_LMLV01000012.1 coordinate 284,321, forward strand.
TTCAAAATCGACGTGATAAACATAAGCGGAGGCACGATGTCCATGCCGTGTGGCGTAAGGTCAAGCAAATACATAAAGGAGGCAGTCATGGGAATAAAAATGCCGGCTGCCATCATTAAAAGCTGCTTGCGGTAAATCATCTTGGCGTGATTCCATTGACGCAGCAGCAGGTAAGCACTTACGACCAGACAGCCGAACGTAAAGCTGCCATTAATAATATACCATTCTCCAAAGACGATATCGGCGACAATAACCGATTCATTGGGACGGAGAAATATCGAACGGTAAAACATATGATGCCATTCATTTGTGACGACCAGCAATAAAGTAATAAAGGGAATCGTAAAGAGCCAGATTAGCATCTTACGGGTAACGAAGCGATCCATTCCAGTAAAGTACAGAATGAGCACTAGCGTAGCGGGGGAGATGAATGGCAGTCCCAAATATTCTATGCCAATCCAGAAGCGAATTTCGGCTAACGAATCGCTTGCCAATTCAAAAGCAAAGCCGAAGGTGTAGATAGCTGAGCAAATCGAGGTCCAGATATAGGCTCTCATTCCGGCAAAGCTGGATTTTATTAAATATCCGTAAATGGCAAGCAAGGCGCTGAGCACGCTGGAAATCGTTACAATAACAATATAATTGGAGATAGTCATATTCATCAGTTGTATGGCTCCAGTTGGTTAGAGACTGCGACGAAATAAAGTACCGCTAATTTCCTCACAGCTCCTTAGTAATTAGGTATTGCTGCAATGAAGCGCTCTCAGGTTGCTAAACAATCTATTTAGAATGGTATCACATTTTTTGCCTTTAAGGATACGCGATTTGAATGGTAATGTTAAGCATAAACCGCTTTCATCCTTCTTGGGTGGCAAAAGGCCGATAAAACCCGCTTTAGAGACTGCGACGAAATAAGGTACCGCTAATTTATTGACAAAACTCCTAAAACCGTGGAGATTTTGTCAATAAAAGCGGATACTAATTTCCACGCAGCTCCTTAGTTCGTGCATTTGCCAGTCAAGTATGCTAAGATACCTTGAGTTTCTTAGAAATATAGGAAAGTATATGATTTTTTCATCCTTTCTCTATATTTCATCGCGAAACGTTAGCTTTGCCGCCAGAGGATGGCGACAGCCGTTTACGCTTGAAATATAGGAAAGTATATGATTTTTTTTCATCCTTTCTCTATATTTCTCGGAATGAAACGCGCCACGCCGTCAAGGACGGCGACAGCCGTTTCACCTTAGGATTATGAGCTGGAGAAGGTGACATCTTGGGATTTAAGCTGGGGGTTAAGCGGGATCGGGACAATAGTCTCTTTTTCTTGACTTGGCCGATATTTTTGGAATTATTTTTGTTTATGATGATGGGAACAGCGGACACATTCATGCTCAGCAAGCTGTCCGACAATGCCGTTTCCGGCGTAGGCGCATCCAATCAATATTTGCACATTATGCTGCTTGTTATGGAGGTTATCGGCAACGGCGCTTCGATTGTTGTGGCGCAATATATAGGCTCGCGGAAGCTGGTTGAGGCTGCACAGCTGTCAGCGCTGGCGATTTCGCTTAATCTGTTGGCGGGCTTGCTGATGAGCTTATCTTGTTTGTTGTTCGGCAATGTTATTCTGCAAGGCTTGCATCTGCAAGGGGAAGTATTGGCCTATGCGCAAAGCTATTTGCGAATTGTAGGCGGCTTTATTTTTTTACAGGCGATTATTAATTCACTTTCTGCAATTATTCGGGTATACGGCTTCACGAAGGAAGCCATGCTGGTATCATTGGGAATGAACATTATACATTTGGTCGGCAACTACGTGCTGATCTTTGGCAAGTTCGGCTTTCCCGAGCTTGGGGTGGAAGGAGCAGCTATTTCGACGGTTGTCAGCCGCTTGCTGGCGATGCTGGTGTTTTTCTGGCTGATGAATCGGGTTATGGTATTTAAGGTGAAGCTGCAATATTTTTTCAAGATGTCGAAGGAATTTATTCGCAAAATATTAAAGATCGGCATTCCGTCGGCTTTTGAACAGGTGATGTACCAGAGCTGCCAAATGGTCTTTCTGTATTATGTGACGTTTCTCGGTGATGCGTCCTTGTCGGCCCGGCAGTACGCCTCGAATATATCGGTGCTAATCTATTTATTCGCGATGGCGGTCGGCATGGGTACGGCAATAATGGTAGGCCGCTACGTCGGCGGCGGACGCAGCGACGCTGCGTACAAACAGGTATTGGCAAGCGTGCTGTGGGCCAGCGGAGCGACGATGGTGATGCTGGTGTTCGTGCTGCTGTTCCGCGAGCGGCTAATGGGCTTGTTCACGGATGATGCCGACATTATTCGGCTGGGGGCGAACGTCCTGCTGTACAGCATTGTGCTGGAGACGGGGCGAACGATCAATATTATATTGGTCAATTCGCTGCGGGCCTCCGGGGATGCGAAGTTTCCGCTCTGGATCGGGATGGTTACGATGGTTGGCATAAGCGTGCCGCTCGGTTATTATCTTGTTTTTCATCTGGATATGGGACTGGCGGGCATTTGGCTGGCTATTGCGACGGATGAGTGGTTGCGCGCGGTCATTATGTATTTCCGGTGGAAGAGCCGGAAGTGGGAACGGCATGCGCTGGTGAAACCGGACTTTGTAGAGCATACGGCCTCGCATTAATGGCAGAATGGGTCTTGCGGGCGGACATACGCTTGCCGCTCATCCTGTTATGAAGTGTTGAGGCTGCGAAGCTAGGGAGGCTGGCTACGTATGGATTACGCTAACAATGATGGTCAGGATATTGCGAGCATTTGCTTGCTGGCGGGCAAGATTATTTTGCAAAATGGCGGGGAAACGTACCGGGTTGAGGATACGATGGTTCGGATCGCCGGGGCTTACGGCGTGGCTAATGCTTATAGCTATGTGACGCCCACGGGCATTATTTTTGCGCTGGATGGCGCTGCGCAGTCGACGAGGCTTGTCCGGATTTCGGAACGCTCGACGAATTTGAAGAAGGTGACGCTCGTCAATGATATTTCCAGGCGCATCTGCCAAGGGAACCTTCAGCGTCATGAAGCTTATAAGCAATTGCAGGATATTGAGCAGGCGGCGGATGATTATCCGGCGTGGCTCAAGGTGCTGGTTGCCGCTATCGCAAGCGGCTGCTTCCTAATTATGTTCCGCGGCAGCTGGAACGACTTTCTTCCGGTGGCGCTTGCGAGCGGCATCGGCTTCTTGTGCTTGCTGACGCTGCACCGCATTATGCCGATTACTTTTTTCGCGAGCTTCTTGTCGGCGGTTATTAGCGGTTCGCTGGCTGTCCTGATGGTATGGCTTGGCTTTGGGCACAATTTGGATAAAATCATTATCGGCTCAATTATGCCGCTTGTGCCCGGCCTTCATATTACGAATGCGGTAAGGGACTTAATGGCGGGGCATCTGGTTTCCGGCTTGTCCAAGGGAGCGGAGGCTTTTCTCATTGCTTTTGCCATCGGTGCTGGCATTGCTTTCGTGCTGTCCGTTTATTCGTAGCTTGAAAAGGAGGGAGAAACGATGGTTGTACAGCTGCTTGAACAGCTTGCCGTCAGCTTCGTGGCCTGCGCGGCCTTCAGCCTGATCTTCGGTGTGCAGAAGCATCGCCTGGTGCAGTGCGGTCTGGTTGGCGCATCGGGGTGGCTTGCATATACCGTGTGCAGCATGCTGGATATGAGGACGATTCCCGCGACACTGCTGGCTGTTTGTGTAGTGACGATTATTAGCCAAATAATGGCGAAGCATTATCGCACGCCAATCATCGTTTTCAGTGCGGCGGGCATTATTCCCCTTGTGCCGGGTAAAATCGCCTATGATGCGATGCGTCACATTGTGCAGGAGGAATACGTCATAGCTGTCGAGCTAGCTATGCAGGCTTTCATGATTTCTGGCTCCATCGCTATCGGGCTTGTATTCTCCGAGGTTGTTTATCTTATATTTCGCAGATCGCCGCGATCATCCTGACAATAATAATGCCTCTTGCTTATGCTGCTTCGCAGCAGGGCAAGAGGCATTTTGTATATTTGGACGCGCTTTAAACTTGCTTAGTCTAGTCTAACCTAGCCTAGCCTAGCCAAAAGTGCTACGCCTGCGTAGTTGCATAGCGTCCGCGCAGCGATTGCGCCATGGCTTCAATCTGCTGAGGCGACGGCATCTGGAGCCTAGCCGCCGCTGCGGCAAGACCATCCGCCGTCTGACCGCTGCGGATGATTTGCTTGACGGCGTCTGCGAAGCGCTCCGCGCCGCCGCCCTGCGCCAAGCCGACCAGCTCTTCGAGGCTGGCCGTGCTGCTGCTCTCTACGAGCGGATGCGCGCCGGGCTCGGCATCGCCCGCTGCCCGCTCATAGAAGGAGCGGACTAGCGCCGCCCGCTCCTGTCCTGCGCCCTCGGCGACGATGAACGCCTGCACGATATAGGCGTGGGCCTGGCGGCGCTGCGCAATGCCGCAAAACTTAAAGCCGTCGATGCTGAGGTCGAAATCGCCCGGACAATACGCCCCGGCGATTTCGCCTTTATCGACTGGCACGCCAGCCCCGGCAAGCGCGGAGCGAATGAGGCTGTACATCAGCTCAAAATCCTGATGAAAATGAAAGTCGAGCGTGTTCGCCTTAGGCAAAATAAGCGAAATATTGACGACGCCCGGATCAAGCGGCACTGCTGCGCCGCCAGAGTTGCGCACCGCCGTCTTGTAGCCGAGCGATTCAAGCCAGCGGGAGGCGTCGCCCGCCAGCGGCAGCCTGCTGTCGCGCAGGCCAAGTATAAAGGCGCGCTCGTGGCGCCAAATATGGCATATCGCTGGCCCGCCCTGCCCTGTGCTGCGGCACAGCAGCTCATCCAAGGCGAAGGGATAAAGCGGATCGGTCTGCGAATAATCGTTCATCCGGTCAAGCAGCAGCAGATTTTGCAGTCCGGGAACCGGACTTGCTGGCTGGATTGTCATCGTGAGCTGCTCCTCTCTAGGCTTCCTGTTCCTCCATCATACTAAGCGGCGGGGCTAGAAGTCCAGCCTGACTCTATAGAGGAGCGGAAGCAAAAAGGCAAGCTGTTGAATATATTATTTTAAAATATAAGTCTTTATAAGTTTCACCCTTATGGTAGGAAGGAGTGATAGAGTGGACATGGACTTGCTGCGAACGGTATTCCCTGCAAAGCAAAAGGATGGGCATACGCTAATTGGCGAATACACCGTTGGTGAACCGAATGTTTTCTCCTGGGGGGAGGGAACGAAGCTGACAGTCGGCAAATTTTGCTGTATTGCCGGTGGCGTTTCAGTCATGCTCGGAGGGAACCATCGTACGGATTGGGTATCGACGTATCCGTTTACTTCCTTTCTTTCGAAGCATTTGCACATTACCGGCCATCCGCAAACGAATGGTGATGTCGTCATCGGCAACGACGTTTGGATCTGCACGCATGCGACCATTATGTCTGGCATTACGATTGGCGATGGGGCGGTCATTGGCATGAATGCGACGGTAACGAGAGATGTTCCGCCTTATGCGATCGTAGGTGGCAATCCGGCGAACCTCATCCGTTATCGCTTCAGCGATCTCGTCATTGCCAGGCTGCTGCGTATCAAATGGTGGGATTGGCCGCCGAAACGTATTGAGAAGGTGGTGCCGCTCATCGCGTCGCACAACATGAAAGCCTTTCTGGATTACTGCGATTCGCATGGCTACTAAGGAAATGAAGGTGTGGGGGAAAAGCAAAAAAAGACGCGGCAGCCAGCACGAACAGCTGCCACGTCTTTTTTTGCTGATTGTGTCTAGGCAGTGGTATGCAAGGGTTCCTCCTTGCAAATGCGAGTCGCCGCCGGCTATCCGGTCGGCGCCACATCCTGAATGACAGGCAGCCGAATTTCCACTTGCGTGCCAATGCCTTTCTTGCTTTGGAATGACATCGAGCCGCGATGATTGGCAATAATCTGATAGCATACCATCAGGCCGAGCCCATTGCCCTCCTCCTTCGTTGTGAAGAACGGCTCGCCGAGCCGCGACAGATTGTCCTCTGTAATGCCGAAGCCATGGTCGGTTATGCGGATAATGATGCCGGTCGAAGGCGTATAGGACAGGTCGATGTCGAGCTCGCCGCCTTCCGGCATCGCTTCGATCCCATTTTTAATAATGTTGACGAATACTTGCTTTAACTGATTGACCTCGCACTTCATTTCAGGTATCTCAGTATCAAAGCGCGTCGTGAACTGGACATTGCTAATGTTGGCCTCGGAATCGAGCAGCATAATGATGCCCCGCATAATTTCATGAATGTTGGCGCGCTGGAAGCGGCTGGCCTGCGGCTTGGCGAACACAAGAAACTCGCTGACGATAAAATTAATCCGGTCCAGCTCAGACAGCATCACATCGATGTAGGCGGGCGCCAGCTGCCCATTTTTCTTCATCAGCTGTACAAACCCGCGCAGCGTCGTTAGCGGATTGCGTACCTCATGGGCGACACCCGCCGCGAGCTGCCCGACGACGGACAGCTTCTCCGAGCGGCGCAGCACCTCTTCCGTCTGCTTGCGCGCTGTAATGTTGCGCGAAATCGTCGCAATCGCAATAATCTGTTCCTGCTCATTGCGAATGGAAGAGACGGTGATGCTCACATCGAGCAGCCTGCCGCTTTTGTCATAACGCATCGTATCGTAATCGGCAACGGAGCCGCCCTGCTGGATGAACTCCAGCATAAAGGTGCCTTCCATCGCAAGCTCTGGCGGTGTGTTGTTAAGCGGTTGGCCAAGGAGCTCCTCCTCCGTCCAGCCATACATTTTCTCAAACGCTTTATTCATCTGAATGACAGAGCCGTGCAGATTGGAGACATGAATTGCATCGGAGGTATGATTGACGAACGATTCCAAATACTGCTTCGTCTGCCGCAGCTCTTCCGCTGATTCGGTCAGCCGATTCATATACGTATGAAGGTTTTGCCCCATGGCATTCACGCGATTAGCTAATACGCCGAATTCATCATTGCTCTTTAAGGAAATACGGGCGCCGAAGTTGCCATTGGAAATTTCATTGACCTTGCTGACGATTTGATTGAGCGAGCGCACCATGAAGCCGGAAATAAAGTAGCTGCACAGCACCGTCGCCAAAATCAGGCCAAGAGATATTGCGCCTTGCGTCAGAACCTGACGCATCAGCGTCTGCTGCAGGGCCGAGTTGTTGAAGGTAATGCTAATAACGTACGGCTTCGATCCCTGGACGGGAATAAAGCTCTTGATGACCTGCTTGCTGTTCAGCTTGCTTTCAATCGTAACGACTTCGTTTTTCTCAATCGCTTTCTGAGTATTTAGGTGATCGTTATCCGGGTCCTTGTAATAATATTGGCCAAAAATAATGTTGCGAACATCGAGATTATAGACAACGGCCCCATTTTTAATGCTGACAGCAGGCGCTTTGCCGAAGTAGGCAGGATCGAAGCCGGTCACTTCGAGAATATTATTTTTATCACGCAAAATCTGCGCCACGATGGCATCCGCACCATATTTCTTTTTGCTATCCAAAAAAGTTTGCGCATGAATATAAGGATTGATCATATAGTTGGTCGTGCCGTCATAATAGTTGCCCCATTTAAACACTTTTTCGGGGTCGGAGGTGCCGAAGTTGATCGGTCCCGCCCAAAAATGCTCCAGCTTCTGTCCTTCGGGAATCGTGACATTATGCTTCTCGAATAGCTGGGTAAAGGCGGTATACCAGTAGTTCCACGTTTTCGGACTCATATAAAGCTCATCGGGGTTCGTCGAGCGTACCGATAAAATATCGTCTTTCGTCTTGATCCACAGTGTAATGTGATCAACGCCCAGCTCCTTGCTCAGCTGAACCAGCTCACTGTTGCGGACATTTTTAATATCGGGATCGAGCTTGCTTTGTATGGCAATCGCGACAGCGCGCAGCCGCTCCCCCAGCGCGTCCTCCGTCAACTGGCTGTTCTGCTCGGCCGAGGCGATGGAGACGGCTATCTGATTGCCAATAAAGCGCATTTGCTGCTCTGCGTTCTGTTGCAGCTCACCCTTGGAGGACATATAGTAAATCGTAATATTGAGTAGCAAAATCACGGTAACGGTAACCGATATGAGGCAAACGAGCTTCGCTCTGATCGACAAATCCTATTCCTCCTGGCCATGGTCGCGGATGCTTCTGTATTATTTGACATCTTTAAGGCAAATTCCTTGTTTGTGAGAGGAGATAGAGACTATTTTACTGCTTAAAATAAATTTGGAAAATAGTTATAAATGCTCTATATTGGTGTCAAAGAGTCATAAACGGGGGGAGTTGCACGATGTTTAGGCTGAAGAAGAACAATGTCATTGTTTTTCTGCTTGTAAGCGCCATTATTGTTTTGGCAGATGCTCTGCTTGTGCAGTCGCTATTATTCGTTCAGCATGCTGAGGTGCTTGGTACTGCCATCGTAGCAGATTTTGTGCTGGTCATACCACTGCTGCTCTATTTTCTCGTCTATCGAAAAATAAAAAAGCCGTTGCTGGGCGTGCTGCCCCTCGCCATTGCAGGCTATTTCGCAATTCTGATGCTGATGCCGAAAACAGACAATGTGGCTGTTGTGATCGCAAAGTATACGCTGCTGCCGCTGGAGCTTGCCTTCATCAGCTATGAGCTATATAAGCTGTACCGTATTGTTAGAGCATTCAAGAGCAATTGGCAGCCGGATGTTCATCCGATGGATACTATGAGGATCAGCCTGCAAACTGTTGTTCGTTCTCCACGCTTAGCCGCATGGCTTCTGCAGGATATATCCGTCGTTTATTACGCCTTTCTCACTTGGCGACGAAAGCCGTATATCCGCTCGGAGACAGCTGTTTATACTTATCATGAAAATACCAACTCACTCATTATTGTATTGTTTCTCTCAAAAATATTGCTGCTGGAGGGCGCAGTGGTTCACTTTCTGTTGGCGCAATGGTCGCCTTTGGTGGCTTGGGTACTTTCTATAGGAAATGTTTGGTTTATCATTTTGCTGGTGGCAAACTACCGTGCAATGCGCCTGAGCCCGATATTAATGAATGATCGAAGCATCCATATCCAGTACGGCATTCAATTGCGGGTGAAAATCGACATCAATAATGTAGCGTCCGTAAAATTGGTATCGCCAGAGGAGTTGAAGGAACGGAGAGAGAAGGAAGGGCAGGCAGCCATTCAGCCGCACGGTGTGGAGCCGAATGTAAGTATTCGCTTGAAGGAGAACTTAGTGGCCTACGGCTTGTTTAGCAGCCAGCGGAGCGTTCGTGAGGTTTATATCTTTATCGATCAGCCGCAAGTGTTTCTGGCGGATTGCCTCTTTCGCATGAGCATTGCGGAGGATTCGCTGCACGTGGAAGGTTAGAAGGGCTAGCAGCATCAGGCATAAAAAAACCGGCTCCGCTGGTGAAGGGCGATCCCTTCAAGCGGAGCCGGAGGCTCTGGTCTATGCGATTATTGCTCTTTCTTGCGCGACAGCATCGCGAAAGCTCCTACGATAATAAGGGCAATGGCGAGCAGCGGCTGTACGGTGGCAAGTTGTCCCGAGGCAGCGCTCAGCGAGAAGACACCGAAGAACAGCAGCGATAGGACAGTTAAAATGTTGATCGGGATAAGCAGCCACTTGTTGCGGCTGCCAAACCAATAAAATTCAAACAAGCCGACGGCTACCGCCATAATGAAGCCTGGCCACAAAATATGCCATGCCGAGAATAACGTAGAGAGCTGGCAGACGAGTCCAACAGTGAACAAAATGCCTCCCGGAATGAGCAGGCCGACCCCTTTGCCACCTGTCACGCCGAAATACAGCCAGTGGAAAAATAGTCCCAGCGGGATGATGAACATGCTGGCCCAAAAATTTGCGAACACAGCGCCCGCTCCAAATGACTGACCTTGGTTGAAATAAAGAAATACACCAATCAGCATAAGGACAGGGCCGATAATCGATCGCTTTAACATTTTTTGTTATCTCTCCTCTTTTAATTATTTATCCGTTGCTTTTCTTAGCAACAATAGCATAGCACAGGCCCCCGCAGCATGTCGTCATGCTAGAGGTAAAGCCGCAAACTAGACTAAAGTCTAGGCAGCTGGAGGAAACGTCACGGTTTCGACTCTTTTTCACCAAATTTCCTAACAGATATGAGCGAAAAAGCAGCGTCATGGGCCAGCCCATGTTCGCATATTTATCATAATATGCTACGATGGGCATAGGCATGTAGCTTCTAGCGGAGCTTCTGGCGAAGTCTCGGGACGAAGCCGGGTTAAATTGATGGAAAGAAGGAACGGAAATGATCATTATTAAGACCGAAGCGGAAATCAACCGCATGCATGAGGCGGGTAAAATATTGGCGGAATGCCACAGGCAAATTGCCAAGCTCATTCAGCCTGGCATCACGACGCATGAAATCGACCAGTTTGCGGAAAAGTTTATGAAGCAAAATGGCGCAACGCCGGAGCAAAAAGGCTATAACGGCTATCAATACGCGACCTGCGCTTCTACAAACGATATTATTTGCCACGGCTTCCCGAAGAAGGAGAAGCTCAAAGAAGGCGATATCGTGACCATCGACATGGTCGTCAACCTGAATGGCTGGCTTGCGGATTCCGCATGGTCTTATGCGGTTGGCGAAGTGAGTGATGAAGCGAAGCATTTGCTGGCGGTGACGGAAAAATCGCTGTATCTCGGCATCGAGCAAGCGCTGATCGGCAAGCGGATTGGCGATGTGTCTCACGCGATTCAGTCTTATGCTGAGGCGGAAGGCTTCTCGGTCGTGCGTGATTTTATCGGCCATGGAATTGGGAAGGACATGCATGAAGACCCGCAGGTGCCTCACTATGGACCACCGGATAAAGGGCCAAGAATTAAAGAGGGCATGGTATTCACGATTGAGCCGATGCTGAATGCAGGCACGTATTTCAGCAAGCTGGATTCCGATGGATGGACGGCGCGGACACGCGACGGAAGGCTGTCGGCCCAGTACGAGCATACGATTGCGATTACGAAGGATGGCCCGCTTATTTTGACCCAACAGTAGAACTTTACATGTATGTAACGCGAAGAGGGAGAAATCCCTCTTTTTTTTGCATGACAAAAATGGTTAATTCATCTAAAATAAATGGAATGATGGGAATGATCGTCCAAAAGCTCGACCTACATAACGTGATCATTACATGATTTTAGTCATTTTGGGGAGGGTATTCATTTGTTGAGATCGTCAGTCGTATGGAGAAATGCTCTATCTATTGCGGTTACTGTAGGCTTGGTCGCAATGCCCTTTACTGCAACAGCGGCATCTGAGAACAGCAGCACAGTAAAGCTGCGTATTATGGAAACGACCGATTTGCATGTGAACATGGTGAACTATGATTATTTTGCGGACAAGCCGACCGATGAGTACGGCTTTGCCAAAACAGCGACGCTCATCAAGCAGGCGCGCGAAGCGGCGACGAACAGCTTGCTTTTTGACAATGGCGATCTGATTCAGGGCAACCCGCTTGGCGATTACACGGCGGTTATCAATCCATTGAAGCAGGGCGAGACGCATCCGGTGTATAAAGCGATGAATTTGCTCGATTACGATGCTGGGAATTTGGGCAACCACGAATTCAACTATGGGCTGGATTTTCTGAATAAATCGCTGGCGGGGGCAGATTTTCCTTACGTCAATGCGAACATCTATGTGGATGATAAAGATAAAGACGAGTCAAACGATAAAAATCTGTTCACGCCTTATTTGATTTTGGACAAGGAAGTGAAGGATGAGAGCGGCGCCACACATAAGCTCAAGGTGGGCGTTATCGGCTTCGTTCCGCCGCAGGTGATGCAGTGGGACAAGGCGAATCTCGAAGGCAAGGTCATTGCCAAGGATATTATCATAACGGCGGAGAAATTCGTTCCGGAGATGAAAGCGAAGGGCGCGGACATTATTGTAGCGATTCCCCATTCCGGCTTTGAGGATATTCCGCAGGCTGAAAATATGGAAAACTCCGTGCTGTATCTCAGCAAGGTCAAGGATATTAACGCAATTTTGTTTGGCCATGCCCACAAAGTATTCCCGGACAAGTCGTTCGAGGGCAAGCAGGGCGTTGATTTGGAAAAAGGAACGATTAACGGCGTGCCTTCCGTCGAGCCTGGCTTCTGGGGCAATAATCTCGGCATTATTGACCTTGATCTGTTGCTCACAGACGGCAAATGGTCGGTTGTGGACTCCAAGGTGGAGGTTAAGCCGATCTTTGATGCGGTGAACAAGCAGCCGCTCGTAGAAGCGGATCAAGCGGTGCTGGACGCCGTAGAAGATGACCATGAGCATACGCTCGATTACATTCGCGGCCCAGTAGGCAAGACGACGGCGCCTATCAATAGCTGGTTCGCGCTCGTACAGGATGATCCATCGATCCAAATCGTAACGAATGCGCAAAAATGGTACGTAGAAAAGCAAATGCAAGGCACGGAATACGAGGGTATTCCGGTATTATCCGCAGGAGCGCCGTTCAAGGCAGGCGGACGCCAAGGCCCGAACTACTACACAGATATTGCTGCAGGCGATATTGCGATCAAAAACGTAGCCGATCTGTATCTGTACTCCAACACCGTTAACGCTGTATTAGTAACAGGCGCCGAGCTGAAGGAATGGCTGGAATGGTCCGCTGGACAATTCAACCAAATCGATACCAAGTCGACAGCGAAGCAGGAACTGGTCAACCTGGATTTCCCGACCTACAACTTCGATGTCATTGACGGCGTAACGTACCAAATTGACGTGACACAGCCAGCCAAATACGATGCTAAAGGCACAACCGTTCATGAAAAATCGAGCCGGATCGTCAATCTGCAATTTGGCGGCAAAGCGATTGATCCAAAGCAGAAATTCATCGTAGCGTCGAATAACTACCGGGCATCGTCGAGCAAGTTTGCTAACCCGGATGGCAAGCGAATTGTTTTGGCATCGCCGGACGAGAACCGTCAGGTTGTCATTGATTACATTCGCTCCAACAAGACGATTAACCCTGCTGCCGACGGCAACTGGTCGCTTGCGGCGATCAAAGCGGACGTCAACGTTTCGTTCAAAACGTCGCCTGCTGCCAAGACGCTCGCGGATTCGCTCGATGCGCTGTCGTATGTAGGCCAAACCGATGATGGTTATGCGGAGTTCAAGATTAATTTGTCAGCTGGCGCGACAACGCCAACAACTCCAACAACGCCTACGAAGCCAACTGAGCCAGGCCCAACGAAGCCGACAACGCCAACAACACCAACAACACCAACAACACCGACGAAGCCTGCTCCGACGACGCCTACGAAGCCGGCGACCGGTACGACGCAGGATACGGTGTATATCGTGAAGAGCGGCGACACGCTGTACCGCATCGCGCTGAATCATGGCACGACATGGCAGAAGCTTGCCGCCTATAATAAGCTGGCGAACCCAAATCGCCTGTCTATCGGCCAGAAGATTTTGATTCCGGCAGCGCAATAAGCAGAGCTTAGTCTCGCTTGCCTGGGGGCTAGCCATTTGAGAAGAAACACCCTTTCGACATTCGTCCTTGCAGCCCCTGGGTTTCCACGGCTGTTTGGATGAATGCTCGAAGGGTGTTTTTTAATTGTACAAGGGAAGTCCGCTCAAAGTGGAGTCTGGTCTGGAGGACACAGATAACGTTATTTTGTCTAAATCGCAGGGTTTGCAGGTGTTCGCGGACACAGGAGCCGCTATTGGTTCCCAATTCCCTGTTTTAACGCCATGATCAAGGGATTAGCGGATTTCCTGTCCGCTCATATGCCAAAATCGCTCGAAACGCTCAAATAGCGGAATGTCAGTCCTCCAAGAAAAGAGAGAGAATCGTGTCCGTGTAGCTGACAATAATCGGAGCCTCTACGGTAGGGATATATGACTATAATCATTTTAATCATCTTGATTTTCTCCCTAAGGGGGAGTTGAATCCAAGCGCTGCCGTTTCTCCAGATGGCCAATGTAAAATTCGGACTTATTACTATAATGGGCTATTTTATAGAACGGCGCGAGCCGAAGCTGTGGATATAGAGAGTGGGAAGAGCAAGACTATCTACTTTAATGATTATGATCGCAGTCCGGCTGTTCAGTGGATAGGCAATAGTGTGGTGAAAATTGGCAGAGAAACGTTAGATGTTTCGAAAAATGAGGTTTTTGACTTTCGCGATAATTTGCAAGCAAGTAAAACGCTGCCCCCGCAAGGAGGAATATAGCGCTTTGAGGCGCGCTGAAAAACAGATGATCTAGAGCTAGATAGCTCTAAATCATCTGTTTTTTGTGGAGTGGCTATGCCCGTGGGGCTGGACTAGCTCGTCGTTGTGAATGAAAAATGCTTATTCATATTGTTGTCATCCGTCCATTGGATGGCGTCGGCGCCATTGTCGGAGGAGCCGCCCGTAATGTAAAGCACTTTGCGGCTTTTGACGTTCATGATTTTGAAATAACCGCTTCCGGCGCTTAAAATGCGGAATTGCTGATTGAGCCCGCCGTTGCTCGTATATTGAATGACAGTAGCGCCATCAGCAACCGAGCTGCTGGTAATATCCATGACTTTGCCGCTGTTGCGGTTCTTGATCGTGTAATAGCGTCCTCCAACGTCAGTGAACTGCCAGTGCTGGCTTGTCCAACCGCCATCGGTGTATTGCTCGATCTGCACGCCGTCCGTCGTGCCGCCGCTAGTGACGCCAAGGAGCTTGCTGCTGGCGCGATTCGCGATTTTGTACCAGGACGTTGTATTGACAGGCGGCGCTACAGTACCGGTGGCGCTGCCTGTCGCCGCATCAATCGTAAGCTGGTCGGCCCAGTCCAGCGTCATGGTAGTAGACGAAGGGAAGGTAATTGGCAGCCACACATACTCTGAGGTGTTGACCGCACCGCCCCAAGCGCCGGCCCAGCGGTCGCCCATGTAAAGAAACGAAGTAGTGGATGAGCCCTCAATAGGCAGCACATACGTAGATTGCGAGTTGTAAGTATTGCCATTGCCAACGTTCGTCAGGCCGCTCCAAGTACCGGAAATACTGCTGGCCGTCGCATATTTCGCCTGGTTCGGCGCCCAGCCAGTCGCTCCGGAGGTGACGAGGAAGTAGGTGCTGCCCCGCTTGAACATGGCAGGCGCTTCGCGGTATTGGCCAACCCACAGAGTGGAGACGAGCGAATCGACGCCAAGGAAGTCGGAGGTCAGGCGATAAATATTTAAATCGGCGTTGACGCGGGTAGCGGAGATGAGATAGGCGGTGCCATTGTCGTTGTAGACCGTCATATCACGGGAATCGTAGTTCAGCGGACGGAAGCTGCCGTGATACGTATAGGGGCCTTCAATGTTGGTGGAGGAAGCGACAGCGACCTGTGCATCGCCGTAGTCTACGCCGTTTTCCTTATGCATCCACATCACATATTTATTCGTAGCCGCATTATAGATGACTTTGGGGCGCTCAATGTTGGCGGTTGCCAGCTCAGGCGACGAGGTTTTGCTGAGAACATTGGCACGAAGCTCCCAGTTTTTCAGATCTGCTGAGCGATAGACGGAAACGTAATTGACGCCGTCGCGATTTTCGCCAAACCAGTAATAATAGCTGCCTGATTTGAGAATTCCGCCTCCATGAGCTTGAATCGGGTTGCCAGCGGTGTCTTTGAACTGAATGCCATTGTCGAACGTTACAGGAGCAGCGGCCGCAGGAACGGTCATAAGAGTAAGAGCCAAAGCGACGGTGAGCACATACGCGAGCAAAAGCCGGGACTTGCTTTTCATCATAAAAAACCTCCTTGGAATGTGATGAGGCAATCGCAAGCATCGGCGTAAGCATGGACCGCATAGCTGCTCGGAGCCCGGCTTAGGCTTAACTCGGGTTGTGGGGTTGAGTAGGCGAATAACGAGAAAAAAGTAAGCGCTTGCAAATAAGATTGTACAACGACGATGAGGGAAAAGCATCCTATTATTTTTACTTATTTTGGTGGGTAAGCAGTGTATGGAGGGGCATCGCGGCATTTGACGTGAAACCGCTATCGCGGTACGCTAAAAGCAAAATAAAGCCGCCATGCGGTACGGCGATGATTGAGGCGGACAGGGGAGCAGAAGGATGGGAAACAGCCGCGCGAATTGGCGCAATGTCGGGATTTTCGCTCATGTCGATGCAGGCAAAACGACGACGACGGAGCATATGCTGTATGTCAGCGGACGCACGCGGACGCTAGGCAGTGTCGATACAGGAACGACGATAACGGATTCCATGGAGGTTGAGCGGGCAAGGGGCATTTCGGTACGGGCAGCGATGACCGCATTGGAGTGGTGCGGTACGCATGTGCAGCTGGTCGATACGCCAGGACACGTCGATTTTCTCTCGGAGGTGGAGCGTGCGCTGCGGGTAATGGATGGCGCTGTCCTGATCGTGTCCGCAGTGGAGGGCGTGCAGGCGCAGACGGAGCTGATCTGGAATGCTCTGCGCAAGCTGCGCATCCCTACGCTGATTTATATCAATAAAATGGACCGCGTCGGCGCTGATTGCGAAGCGGTGCTTGCTGATATCCGCAGCTATTTGACGGCGGATCTGCTCGCGGTGCAGCGTCCGCTCGGCAGCGAGCAGCAGTTCGCTGGCGCGGAGGATTTGTGGGCGGAGGGCGCGGATGCAGATGCGCGCACGGCGCTGCTTGAGGCGCTGGCGGAGCAGGATGAGCGCCTGCTGGAGCGGTATGTCAGCGGCGAGGAAGTGCCGCTGGCGGAGTGGCGTGCGGCAGCCGCCGCGAAGGCGCGCCGTGCGGAGGTTTATCCGGTGCTGTACGGCGCATCGAGCAAAGGCATTGGCGTGCAAGCGCTGCTGGACGCGATGATCGAATATTTGCCAGCGCCGGGCGGAGAGGCGGAAGCGCCGCCTTCAGGCATTGTTTTTAAGATTGAGCGTGACAAGGTGATGGGCAGGATGGCTTACATCCGGCTATATCAAGGGAAAATCCGCAATCGCGATGTCGTTCGCAATTTTACGCAGCAAATGGATGAGAAGGTGACGCAAATTCGCAAAATGGACGGCTTCCGCTCCGAGGACGCCGGAGAGCTTGCGGCTGGCGGCATTGCTGCCGTATGCGGCATGTCGCATGTGCGGATCGGCGATATTATCGGCAGCCCGGATGCCGTTCCCGAAGAGGCGCGGCTCGCTGTTCCGCTGCTGACCGTTCAAGCCCATTGGGGCGATGCCCAGCATTATCCGGCAATGGTACAGGCGCTTACGGAGCTGTCCGATGAGGACCCGCTGCTCAATGTGCAGTGGCTGCAGGACGAGCGGGAGCTGCATGTTAAAGTAATGGGCCCGATACAGCTGGAAATATTGACGAGTGTTATTGAGCAGCGGTATGGACTTGCGGTGCGCTTCGGTCAGCCATCTGTTATTTATAAGGAAACGCTTGAGGAAGTGGGGGAAGGGTATATTTCCTATTTAATGCCCAAGCCTTGCTGGGCGGTATTGCGGTTTCGGATGGGGCCGGGCGAGCGTGGAAGCGGGCTGCAATATGCTTCGGTAGTACGCTCCGAGGATTTGCTGCCGCAATACCAGAGCGAGGTGGCGCGGCGCGTGCCGGAGGCATTGGAGCAAGGGCTGTACGGCTGGGAGGTCGTTGACCTGAAAGTGACGCTGATTGAAGGGCAGCATCATGTGTGGCATACGCATCCGCTGGATTTTGCGGTGGCGACGCCAATGGGCATTATGAGTGGGCTCGCGTCGGTAGGCACCCGTCTGCTGGAGCCGATTCTCCAGTTCCGCATCGTCGTGCCCGAGGAGGCGGGAGGCCGGGTAATGAACGACCTGTCGTTAATGCGCGGCACATTCGGTGCACCCGTGCTGCATGGCGACAGAATGATTATCGAAGGGCGCGTACCCGCAGCGACTTCGCTGGAATACGCGGTGGAGCTCAGCTCGCTGACGAAAGGACGCGGGACGATTGCCACCTTTTTCGCTGGCTATGAGCCCTGCCCGCTTGATGTGAAAGCCGAGCGCCAGCGGCGCGGTGTCAATCCGTTGGATCAGTCAAAATATATTTTGAGCGTGCGCAAGGCGCTGCAAAATTAGATACGCTAGAGCTGATCAAATTAAGGATTCAGATTATGGGTTCAGATTAAGGATTCAGATATCGTGCCGATGGACTGCTCTCTGCTCTTCGTTTCAGAGGGATGCAACCTGCACAATGATAGTCTTGGCGGACACAGCAGCAGCTATTTCAACCAAATCAAGGGTTTGGGCACAGTCTGCGGACTCAGGAGCCGTTAATTCGCTGCAAATGGCCATTTAGCTGGGGTGAAGAGGGTAATAACGGATTTCCTGTCCGCTTACGGCCCGAAATCGTATCAAAAGCCAGAATAGCGGAACCTCAGTCCTCCAAAAAAGGAGTGAGCATCCTAAGCTGTGGGCAAGTTGTGTACCAACGCGTACCATCTGGGTACCAACAGCGTACCAACGACGACCAAGTTGCGTACCAATCGGTTACCAAGTGCGTACCAAGTGCGTACAAGTGCGTACAAGTGCGTACAAGTGCGTACAAGTGCGTACAAGTGCGTACAAGTGCGTACAAGTGCGTACAAGTGCGTACAAGTGCGTACCAACAGCGTACCAACGACGACCAAGTTGCGTACCAATCGGTTACCAAGTGCGTACAAGTGCGTACCAACAGCGTACAAGCTACGAGATCCCAGCAACCGTGTTCTCAGCAGCATTGGCATCTTGTGGCTTCCTGGCCATGATCGTCAGATGACATTGGCATCGAAAAAGCGCAAAGCAAGGCGCAGCAGGCCGACTCCGGTATATGCACGCCCCTAGCGCCACATGATGAACAGCAAAGACAATATAGACAGCAGAATCGACGTTATGGTCATGGCGAGCAACGGGCGAAGCGCGCGGGAGCGCAGCTCCCTCAAGTTGACGTTCAGCCCTAGCCCGACCATAGCCATCGTCAACAGGATGGTTGTAATCGTGGGAAGGCTGCCTAAGGTCCGAGCGGAAAGTTCCAGCGTCGTGCCTGCAGTCATACTCCCGAACAAGCTGAGGGCGATGAAGCCGAGCAAAAACCATGGGAATTCAGGCTGGGCCTTCATCTCTTGGGCGCTAGCCCCCATCCCGCGGTGGCGGCGGTTCATAATTGCCATCAGTATGAAGCTGACGGGAACGAGCAAAAACACGCGGCTCAGCTTCGCCAGCAGCGCCAGGGCGACAGCATCTTGCCCGGCCGGCTCTGCGGCAAGCGCCACATGGGCAATTTCATGCAGGCTGATGCCTGCCCAAATGCCGTATTGCTCTGCAGTCAGCGGCAGCAGCGGCTGGAGGGCGGTGTAAGCGAGTGCGGCAATCGTGCCGACCAACGCAACGAGCCCGACGCTTGCGGCTGTGTCCTCGCCGCGAGCTTTAAGAATCGGCGATACAGCCGCAATGGCTGCCGCGCCGCAGATGCCTGTGCCGATTCCGAGCAATAGCGACAGCGGCATATCGGCTTTGAGCTTGCGGGCGACAAGCAGGGTGAAGAGGGTGGAGAAGAGAATGGTGGCTGCGGCTTGCAGCAGCAATCCGGTCCCCTGCTCCAGCAAAACGTTCATATTCAGCTTGAGCCCAAACAATATAATCGCAAGCCGCAGCAGCTGCTTGGAGGAAAATTGGATGCCAGCGCGGAGAATAGCCGGATATCTAACGACTTGGCGAAAAAGCACAGCAGCGATTAAGGCAATCGCCATAGGCCCTATGCGGCTGAAGCCGGGAAGCATGGCGAGCGCATAAGCAGCGGAGGCAAAAGCAGCTGTCAGCGCAACCCCGCCCAGCCAAGCCGCAGCATGCCCCTTGGCAAGCCTGCTTAACGCTCCCTGCGGCTCCGTCTTTTCCGAAGAGGGCTGCCTCATCATCATCGCGTTTATTTCTGCTTTCATAGCTGTCACCTCATTCTCATCCTGTAAGCGAAAAGCCCGCTGCTACTGCTACTGCTTCCGACGCCGATGCCGCCAATAGCGGGTGCATGCTTCCTGCTTGTTTTATAAATTAAGCATAAGGGATGGCTTACGATAAGAAAAATAAATTGTTACGATTATAATCATAACTAAATACTTATGGTATTTTCATAAATAGAAAAGACAACAGATGGAGAGAGAGGAGCGTGTTTAAACGATGGATCAATCCCTGCTCGTTTTTATTGCGGTTGCTGAGGAACGGAGCTTCACTCGCGCAGCGGAAGCGCTGCATATGACGCAGCCAGCAGTCAGTCAGCATATTCAGTCGCTGGAGGCGGATTTAGGCACCAAGCTGCTGGATCGCAGCAGCAAGTACGTCCGATTGAATAAAGCGGGTGACATCGTGTATCGCCATGCGAAGGAAATCAGCGGATTGCATGCGAAAATGCAAAGTCTGCTGGGTGACCTGCTTCACACGGCAAGCGGCGCGCTGTCGATCGGCGCAAGCTTCACCTTTGGCGAGTATGTGCTGCCGCATATGATAGCCTGTTTGCGGGTGCGGTATCCGCTTATTACGCCCACAATTACAATCGGCAACACGAAGGACATTGCGGCGCTCGTTGCAGCCCGCCAGCTGGATATTGGAATCGTAGAGGGTGCGGTGCCGGAGCAGGACAAGCTGCAATGCGAGCCTTTTGCCAAAGATGCGATGTATGTCGTTGTTGGCGCCAGGCATCCTTACGCGCGGCAGCATGATATAGAGGCTGAGGCGCTGCTGGGCGAGCATTGGATTATGCGGGAGGAAGGCTCGGGAACGCGGACGGCAATGGAAAAAATGTTCGAGCAATACAATATTCGGCCGCTTAACCCTATGGCGTTTGGCAGCACGCAAATTATTAAGGAGTCTGTGGAGGCGGGGCTCGGCATCTCTTTACTGTCAGAGTGGGCTGTGCGCAAAGAAATTTCGCTCGGGACGCTGAATAGGCTGACCATCGATGGCCAGCCTGTTCAGCGAGATTTTTCGATAATTACGCTGCGCGATTCATTTCATACGAAAGCGGCGGAGCTATTCATTGAAATGGTGCGTGCCCGCGAAGGCATGCCGCAGCAGCCGAATTAGGAATATCCGGGTTCAGTAGCTATAGGGCTACATTCTCTTATGAAAAATAGTCCCTGCCACCCGGCCCATAACCGGCTGCGCTGCTACAGGCGTACACTATGGCGAGTTCCTCCGAATTTATCGGCTAACTCAGCCGGTAAAGCGCGAATGGCTCGCCATGCTTAAATCGCAGGCTGATTTCATTCAGCCGCTCCATGACGGCCGGCTCAGGCTGAAGGCTGGCTGAAGCCAGATTGGCCTCCAGCTGCGCTGTGCTCGTCGCGCCGACGATAACGCTTGCCACGGCGGGCTGCTGCATAAGCCAGTGCAGGGCAAGCACAGCTGGCGTGCAGCCAGCTTCAGCCGCAAGCTCGCCGACTTGGCGGCTGAGCGTGAAGCCTTCGCCGGTGAAGAAGCGGGCGAAGTCCGGATTTTTGTCCAAGCGCGACCCTTCCGGCGCGCTTTGCTGCTCGCTGTATTTTCCGGTCAGCAGGCCGCCGGCAAGCGGAAAATAAGGGATAATGCCGACGCCTTGGTCGAGGCATAGCGGCGTAATGTCGCGCTCCGGCGTCCGGTCGGCGAGCGAATAGCTGGTCTGAATCGACACATAGCGATTCAGGCCAAGGCGGTCGCTGATGCCGAGTGCCTTCATCAGCTCCCAGGCCGCATAGTTCGATGCGCCGATGTACCGGACTTTGCCGGCGCGCACCATATCATCGAGCGCCCGCAGCGTTTCTTCCAGCGGCGTCTCCGGATCGAAGGTGTGGATTTGGTATAAATCCACATAATCCGTCTGCAGCCGTCGCAAGCTTTGCTCCAACTCCAGCTGCAAATGATAGCGGGACGAGCCGCGCTCATTCGCACCGCTGCCGCGCGGCAGCCCGGCTTTGGTGGCAATGACGGCCTCATGCCTCCGTCCTTTAAGCGCTTCGCCGATAATCGTCTCGGATGCGGTGCCCGAGTAAATATTGGCAGTATCCAGAAAGTTAATCCCACTGCCAAGCGCAGCATGTATAATGGAAATAGAGCTTTGCTTATCCGCCCGCGAGCCGAAGGAATTAGTTCCAAGGCCAAGAGAGGATGCTTTCAGTCCACTAGTGCCAAGACGTTTATAGATCATAAGCTAAAGTCACTCCGTTCAACATTTAATTGGTTCCTTTAGGCAGTAGCTTGCTCTTCTGCTGCTCCAAGGCGATCTTTTTAAATACAATAATTTAAAAGTTCTTTAAAAATACGATTTTATTTCACTATAGCATAAGAATGCGGGGGACGACGATGCAAAGAGTGATAGCGCGGGCACAGCTGCTTGCAGATGAAGAAATGAAAGCGCTCGCTTCTGTAGAACGCTTGAGAGAGCAGCTGCTTCCTTGGATTGAGCAGGGCAAGTTTATGACAGCTGCTTTATTTAAATGGGAGCGTAATCTTTTCTTATACGTAGAGAGTCTGATCGATGAACCGCCAGCGCCCGAGGAGCTCATGCGTGATTTGAGCCGTTACTTGGAGCCATGGCCGGGCCAGGCTGAGAAGCGCTTATGGATTCCGATGATTGATGTTTTTCATTTCAATGCGCCAGCAAGCCCGGAGCATTGGCGGCGCAAGGAAGCGGTGGAGCGGCGTGTCGGGCGCGTGGCGCATTTGAAGCCGGAGATGGTGGCGAGCTACATTTATTATCACTACCAGCTGCAGGAGGAGCATGCATTTCATGGACCCAAATATGAAATCATCGCGCTGCACGAAAATTTGCTATTCGGTTATCAGGAGTTTCCAGCTATCGTGGAGGAGCCGGTGCTGCCGCGCAAGCTGAAGACAAACGGAACGCCTGCGGACTGGAGCGAATCGCGAATGGATTTGCATTTTCAGCCATGGCCCGATGGTCATTTGTATTTCAAGCCGGTGGAAACTTGGTTTGCTTTGGGTGAATAAGGAACAAACTGACAAAATTCATCATAATTTTATGAAAAATGATTAGTTAGAATTAAGGGAATCTTAAGATAAATCATGTATAGTAAAGGTACAAGCTGTTTAGGCAGCATTCGAAGCCGGGAGGGGACCTGTTATGCGTGAGCCAGTCACTTATTCCGTAGTCATTCCTGTGTATAATGATGAGCAAATGCTTTACGACACCTACAAGCGGCTAAAACGAATTATTCCGCCTATTGGCGAGAATTACGAATTGATTTTTGTAAATGATAACAGCACCGACCGCTCAGCAGATATGCTTCGAGTCTTTTGTGCAGCCGATATTCGGGTACGTGCGATCCATTTCGCCACCAGCTTTGGCTATGAGGCGGCTGTTGCAGCAGGAGCCGATCATGCCTCTGGCGAACAGAAGATCGTCATGGAGGTATCTGACCGCTTCCGCAGCGTTAGTGCAGGATTGCAAGGGGCTTCTCCGTTTTATGTTGTACGGGCTAAGGAAGGCTTTACCCATTCCCCGCTTTGGGATTTTGCTTCGGAGAGTGCCGCATGCTAATAAATAGAACAGCTGGATGGTTTTTTGTTCGCAAAAAATAACCCTCGCCTTATTAGGCGAGGGTTATTTTTAACTGGAGCGATGCTATTTATGCATATGCGCAGGTTTGTCCTGATGTGCCCCGTAGAAGAGCGGCTGCTGCGGATCTGTTATTGTTCAATGTAAAAGCCGAATGAGTGCAGGTTGTCCGCATTATTGGTCATGGTTAGCGCTTCCGGCAAATCGATTTTGTCAAAGGCGTTGTAGTAAGGAGTTCCAGCAAGCAGCACAATAGCAATGGCAATAGCGAGTCTGCGCACCAACCGCTCGCTTGGGCGGCGATTGAGCTTCGCCTTCGGCAAGGTCACTCTGCTGCTGCGCTCGCCATGAATCATCCAGAGGACGGCAGCGGCGAAGCCAAGCATGGAAAGCGGAATAGTGAGCGGCATCGAATGCAGCGATACGGCGACTGATAAGGTCAGGTAAAAGATCGTTAGCGTACAGAGCGACAACAGCTGGTAGGGCAAAATGAATGCGGGCTCTGAAGCGCGATACAGCATGCGTACAGGCAATGGATCGCTGGACTTCCGTCCTGTGTTTTTCCGCATTCTGAGCAGCTTCGGCATGCTTCTGACCCACAGCAGCGCTAGTGACAGAGTCAAGATCGGTACACAGATGAGCATGCCCAAATCGTAATCCGGAGGGAGCTTGACGGCCATGGTGACGACTCCGCCCAATGCGGCTGCTGTTGGGATGGACAGCACAATTGTCCAAATTAACAAGTTTTTGGCACGCTGGTGCAGCTGCTGCTCGGATTTGCTGTAGAGCAGGGAGGAGGCCTTATTGCCGGCAATCCAAGACAACAGCAGCGCTAGGAATAAACAACCAAGCGTAAGATGAACCAAGGTGATATACAAAATAGCTTACCTCCCAGTATAATAATAACTAGATATATTTTATCGCCTGCGAGCTCCTCGCTATAACAGTCTCTGGTTCAGGTAGTACCTAGACTTTAGACGAGGGAATATCAGGAATGGTTGCTTTATACTACAAGAGTAACCGATTTGAGTCTGGAGGTGAAGAAGCTGCTCGAGCTGCATGATATTATACCGTATTTTTTCTCTGTAAGCATTATCTGCACGTTCGCTTATGCAGCGTATTTCACTTTTCATGCTGCAAGCGAGCCGTCCCGCTGGTCGAAGGACAAGGTCCATACGCCAGCACCTGAACGTATTTTGCCAACTGTTCAACGGGCTCATACCGTTGCGCTCTGGCTTGTACGAAAAGTAAAAAGAAAAGAAGCGCCTGATGGTGATCCCACAGATTGCAGCTCCTCGTTTGTGAAGCAACATCCAAACAAACGAGGAGGATATATATGTTATCTAAATATACAATGGAAATGCTTAAAAAATACCGCTTTATCCTTATTATCGGGCTGCTGCTCATCATTAGCGGCTGTGGTGCGCCGAATGGAACGATTGATTCAGCGACGCCAGGATTTTTCAACCATTACGTTGTTTTCCCCATCTCTTATTTAATTCAACACATTGCGCAGTTTTTTAACGACAGTTTTGGCATGGCGATTATTGCGATTACGTTGCTTATCCGTCTAGCCCTGCTTCCGCTTATGCTTCGCCAATCCAAGAGCCAGCAGGTGATGAAGCAGAAGATGAGCGTTATGCAGCCGCAGCTGAACCAAATTAAGGAAAAATACAAAAACGACAAATCGCCTGAAGCACAGTCGAAAATGCAGAAGGAAACGATGGCGCTGTACGGCGAGCATAAGTTTAATCCGCTTGCCATTGGCTGCCTTCCGATGCTCATTCAACTGCCAATTTTGTCAGGACTGTATTATGCGATCAAAATGACGCCGGAGCTGGCGCAGCATTCCTTCCTCTGGTTCCAACTGGGCGCGCCGGATCACATCCTGCCGTTTCTCGCCGCTGCTATCTATTATGTGCAGTTCCGCGTGTCTCAAATCGGGATTGACCCTGCCCAGCAAAAACAGATGGCGCTGCTTGGTTACATTTCACCGATCATGATGGGCATTTTCTCTTTTACCGCGCCTGCTGCTGTACCTTTGTATTGGGTTGTAGGCGGCGTGTTTATGATTTTGCAGACGATGCTTTCCAAGCGGCTTTACCCAATGCCGACAGTGCCGGCCGCTTCGGCAGTTGAGGCCGCGAAGCCAGCGCCAGTGAAATCCAAAAACAAGAAGCTGCCAGCCAAATCTTAACCCGGTTATGGAATAGACGCTCCAGAGGGCTCTCAACCCTCGGGGCGTTTGTTTTTATTTTTTTGAAGGCATAAGAAAACGGCGGGCAGAAGATTATAAGTCGAAAATCCTATAAAGCACTTTATTATGATACAATAAGTGTAAGGTTTAGTTTGGCATGCGGACAATGGAATGGAAAAAGGAGGCCTTGCACGATGATTAAGCGTTATCCTGCGAACGAGCGGAACTTTTTTGATATTGGTTGGTTGAGGGGCTCACGCAGCTTCTCGTTCGGTGATTATTATGATCCCGATAACGCTCAGTTCGGCGTCATGCGTGTATGCAACGAAGATGAGATTGCGCCGGGCCGCGGCTTCGGAGCGCATCCTCATAGCGACATGGAAATTGTCACCATTGTGTTGAAAGGCCGCCTCAAGCATGAGGATAATTTGGGCAATATGGAGGTTACCTCTGCGGGAGAAATCCAGCGAATGACAGCGGGCTCCGGCATTGTCCATGCAGAATACAATGATTCGGATACCGAAGAAGGACATTTTCTTCAACTGTGGTTTATGCCTCGCGAGCGCGGGCTGACTCCTTCCTATGAGGTGCATCGGTACGATCAGGAGAAGCTGGTCAATGCTTTTCTGCCGATTGTCACGCCGGAAGGAACGAATGGCACAGCGATGATTCATCAGGACATGTCGATTCATCTGGGCCGCGTTGAGGCAGGGAAACGTTTGTATTACAGCCAAAAGGCAGGCCGGCGTGTGTTTCTCATGCTGATTGAGGGCGCTGCCGATGTGAACAATCTTAATATGGTGGCGAAGGACAGCCTTCGTGCGGAGTTTGAACCGGAAATTCTAATCAAGGCGAAGGAAGATACATTCGTCATGCTCATTGATATGCCATAAGGACGGAAGTTTCTGCGCGAGGAGGAGAAAGCGATGAAGGAAACGTTATTAATCAAGCATGCGGTTGGAGGAAGAACCTTTGTAGATTCCAGCAAGCATGGCGTTCATTATCACATTGAGCAGGCTGCTGATTTGTGGGCGTTCACGGTCACTGTGCCGCCGGAGCTTGATTTGGCTAACCTGCTTGCGTGGAAGGAAGAACTGAACGTCTTTCTTTTCCAAGAGCATGAGGATAAGCCAACGGTCAAAATTTGGTTCTATGTACAGGAACAATCTGTCAGCTTTCAAGCTAATGAACGCAAGCTTGCGTTCAAGGCGAAGGCGATGATTGAATATATTCCACACAATTACGGCTACAAGCTGTAAAGCAGGGCCAAGGTGAAACGGCTTAAGCCGTCCTTTGGCGGCGTAGCGCGTTTCAGTCCGAGAAATATAAGCGTATTTATAGATGTAAAACTTATAAATTCTTATATTTCAAGCAAAAACGACTTCGTCGTCCTTCTGTGACGAGCGAAGAGCTTTGCCCTAGAATTCTAAGCGGATATAAGGAGCAAACGAGCAAACTTATACATGCTTAGAATTCAAGGTGAAACGGCTGTCGCCGTCCTCTGGCGGTAATGCTAACGTTTCGCGGTGAATTATAAGCTAAGTATAAAGAGAAAACTTATACTTTCTTATATTTTAATAAAATCGCTCGCTGCTGCATATACATCCTTTATGCGAATGAAGGACAGGGTGCCTTGGCTTGACTTATTCAGGCGTACCGATCAGTTGTACAACGATTCATTGCTTGGGCTCGGGCGGCTGGTAATAAATTGCGTCCAATTCCTATGTATGGAATTTCGCGAATTATCAAACGCTAGGAGCAGGAACAGGATTATCATGGCAATAGCATGTCCAATTAAAGGAGGCGTTGACGATCTATAGTCGGAAAAAGTTTCAAGAGGAAGTCCCTGAGGTCAGCACGAAAATATGGGCTTGTACGAGTGATGTTTGCAATGGCTGGATGCGTGCAAACTTTTCGTTCGAGCAGTCGCCTACTTGCCTGCAATGTAATTCTCCTATGGAAGAATCGGAGAAGATGCTGCCACAGCTCGTCAACTCCAATGATATAAATCGGGCGAAAAACAGCATACCCGTTACGGAATAAACCGAATAAATGGTGGATTCAAACAAAGGGCGCCCATTGGGCGCCCTTTGTTTGGGCAAACCGCCGAAGAGCGTCTGCTGCTGTTCATGCATTGACACCTATCGCGAGTTGTAATTATAATTGTTACATCATGAAGGGACGCAAATGGACGATAGAAATGGAGAGATAGCTCGATGAAACAACAGGTGCTGGCATCACAGCAAAAACCGGCTTCTTCGGCACGAATAGGGATGGCGCTGCTGCTTGGCGCTTTAACGGCCTTCGCTCCGTTATCCATCGATATGTATTTGCCGGCATTGCCGGAGCTGGCAAATTATTTTGGCGCGAGCACCTCCATGGCGCAGCTGAGTTTGACGGCTTGCTTGCTCGGCATTGCTGTAGGCCAGCTCATCATTGGCCCTCTTAGCGATGTTTATGGCAGGAAAAAGCCGCTTATTATTGGACTCATCGTATACGTTATAGCCTCCGTGCTATGTATCGTCGCGCCGTCAATTGAGACCTTCGTGCTGCTGCGGCTCGTTCAAGGCTTGGGCGGGGCAGCGGGAATTGTGCTATCCAGAGCGATTGTGCGGGATATGTATGAGGGGCCCGAAATGACGAAGTTTTTCGCCCTGCTTATGCTGGTGAACGGTGTAGCTCCAATCGCTGCGCCCATAGCAGGCGGCCAGCTGCTGCAATGGACGTCATGGCGCGGTGTTTTCCTCGTGCTCGGTGCGATTGGACTTGTTATGCTGCTTGCTTCATGGCTCGGGCTTAGAGAGACGCTGCAGGAGCAAAATCGATTGAAAGGCGGGCTTCAAAGTACGCTGCGTACCTTCGGCACATTAATCCGGGACCGCGTATTTATGGGCTATGCGCTTTCTCAAGGCTTTGTAACCGCGGCGATGTTTGCTTATATATCGGGCTCTCCGTTTGTACTGCAGGAGATTTTTGGCGTATCGCCGCAAATGTTCAGTTTATGCTTCGCAATCAATGGTTTGGGCATCATTATTGCCAGCCAAACCGCTGGCAGGCTTGCTGGCAAGGTCAGCGAGACGAAGCTGCTTATCGTCGGGCTAAGCATGGCATCTATTGGCGGTGTAGCGCTGCTGCTCGTCATATTAGCCGATCTCGGGCTGATTGCCGTACTCATTCCGCTATTCTTCGTCGTATCCAGCGTCGGCGTCATCCAGACGGCGAGCTTTACGCTGGCGATGCAAAGCCAAGGCAAAGCAGCCGGAAGCGCTTCGGCGCTGATCGGCTTGCTATCCTTCGTCATCGGCGCAATTGCAGCGCCGATGGTAGGTCTGGGCGGCAGCCACACGGCGCTGCCGATGGGCCTTGTTATTGCAGCATCGAGCATCCTTGCTGTGCTGTTCTATGTGTTTATGGCGCGTAGGGGGACCGCAAGTTAGCTGGAAACTCACACAAAAACGACTATCCGAGCAAGTTATCGGATAGTCGTTTTATTTTTGCCGCTATTTTTCGATTCATAGAGGGCTTGATCCGCTTCCTGGAAGCTCGTTCCTTTGGATTCGCCAGGGAGATGCTCATGCAGGCCGATGCTGACGGTGACGGAATGGTTATCCATTTCAGCGATTTTGGTCTGAGAGATGGAAACGCGAATTTCCTCCACGAGCGCAAGCGCCTTCTCCAAACTCTCTTCATGAAGGATGAGAATAAATTCCTCACCGCCATAACGGGCGGCAAAATCATCGGTTTTCAAGTGCTTCAGCAGCGTCGCCGCCATCTGCTTCAGCGTAATATCGCCAACCCAATGCCCATAGGTATCGTTGACATGCTTGAAGTTGTCGATGTCTATAATCGCTAGCTGGAAGTTGAACGGATTAGCCTCTTGGTACTCAATGAGCTTTTCCGCATATTCGTGAAACGTTTTATGGTTATAAAGATCGGTGAGCGGGTCGATTTTCGACATCCGATCCATCACGATATTTTTGATCAGCAGCTCCTGCTCTGATTTCAGCGTCCGGTTGAGCGTGACAAGCAAGCCTCTTGCCCGTTGAATAATGGCGAATCCTACTAGCGCTGTCGTAATTAGAATACCCGCGAAGAAGAAGGCGTCGAGATCTGTAAATCCTTCATCATAATAATAAGAAAAATAAATATAAAACAGGTAAAGCATCGAGACGAGCAGCGAAACAAATAAATAATACGGCCGCAAAAATAAAATCGTAATCAGCATCGGAAGCAGCAGCAAGGCGGGTGCCGTTAAAAGCTGTGCATTTAAAAAAAATAAGAAGCTCATCGTAATGAGATGAGCGCCGATAATGAGTGCTTTTTCGATAAAGCGGTTCGCATAGCGGATAATGACTTCAAGGGATACCATAACGACAAGCAGAAATATGTTTTGCGCCAGGATGTCATAAGTAAATAGTCGGTTTGTGAAAAAGGTATCTTCCGTTGAAGTATTTTGGAGAGCAAATATCGTGTATTGACAAGTAAGCGCTAGTATACATAACACCCAATACACATTGAGCATAATGCGGTACCAGCTTGATGAATCATGTCGGGGTAATGAAGATAGACTGAACATATCTGCCTCTTTTCCAAAATGGTGCCTCCGTTAGATGGCTAGCTGAATAGCTTCGACAGACCATTCCTTCTATCCTGCAAATTCGACACTTATTCATGCGAAATTTAGAGGTTTGCTGTAGAAAATTGTTTATTAAGGTAAAACGAACCTTGAAAACCCGTAAAATGGGCACAACTATTTTACGTATAAGGTATTGACAGCATTTACAAGCGGTGATAAAGTGGCAGAAGATTAAACAAATGGAAAGGAGGATTATGTCTCATGCGTAAATTTACTGTACATCTAGGAAAGAAATTTGATTTTGTAAATATGAATTTAATGAGCGTAATCCATCCGTGCGTTAATTCTCTTTGATGAATAAGGGAGCTTTCCCATAAATCAAAGGCGTATGGTTGTGTTCGATGCAGCCGTGCGCCTTTTTCAATGCTTTTCGACCCGCCAGAGGTCGGTGATGCATGTGAAGGAAGCGTATCGTGTAACCGATGCGTTTCCTTTTTTTTATGGGAAAAATAAACGTTTGGATGGATATGGGGAGGTATCAAAGCAGCGCTATGTTTATCGTACTTAAGAAGCTTGGATGGTTTTTCAAAATGGATTGGAAGCGCTACGCGATAGCGGGCGTGCTGCTGATTTTGGTTGGCGTACTGGATATTATTCCGCCTTGGATGACGGGCTATGCCATCGATGGCATTTCGCAAGGCTCACTTGCTGACAAAGAGTTTTATTTCATCATTGGCGGCTGGATTGCCATTACCATTGTAGGCTACATCATGTCCTATATTTGGTTTTATCAATTGTTTGGCGGCTCGTTCCTTCTGGAGCGCATTATGCGTTCCCAGCTGATGAAGCATTTTATGAAAATGTCGCCGACCTTCTTTGAGCGCAATCGTACTGGCGATTTGATGGCTCGGGCAACGAACGATTTGAAGGCGGTGTCGAACACAGCGGGCTTCGGCATATTGACGCTCATTGACTCGACCTTCTTTATGGTGACCATTCTCGCGGTTATGATCGCTACAATCAGCTTCAAGCTGACACTGGCTGCGCTGCTGCCACTGCCGCTTATGGCACTGGCGATGAGCTATTTCGGCGGCAAAATCCACCACCGCTTCATGGAAGCGCAGGATTCCTTCGGCGAGCTGAATGACCAGGTGCTGGAGGCAGTGTCTGGCGTGCGCGTCATTCGCGCCTTCGTACAGGAGGAAGCGAGCCAGCAGCAGTTCAGCCGCAAGACAGACGAAGTGTATGAGAAAAATATTGAGGTTGCCCGCATCGATGCGCTGTTCGAGCCAACGATGAAAATTCTCATCGGCCTCAGCTATTTAATCGGTCTATGCTATGGCGGCTACATGGTGTTCAAGAGTGAAATTACGCTGGGCGAGCTGGTTTCGTTCAATATTTACTTGGGGATGCTCATCTGGCCGATGCTTGCGATCGGAGAATTGATTAACGTTATGCAGCGGGGCAATGCTTCGCTTGATCGGGTTAACGAATCACTGAACTATAAACCGGATGTAAAGGATGCTGCAGATTTAGTCGCAGTGGATGAGCCGGAGACGATTGCATTCCGTAAGGTGACGTTCCGCTATCCTTCGTCGAAGGTCGATAATTTGGTCAATGTTTCCTTCGCGATCCGCAAAGGCCAGACGCTGGGCATTGTTGGACGCACAGGCAGCGGCAAGACGACGCTGCTCAAGCAGCTTCTGAGGGAATATCCAATTGGCAGCGGAGAGATCTCCGTCTCGAATGTGCCCATCGACAAGCTGGAAATTCAGCGCTTGCTCGGCTGGATCGGCTATGTGCCGCAGCAGCCGGTGCTGTTCTCCCGTTCGATTCGCCACAATATTTGGTTCGGGAAGAAGGGTGAGGCCAGCGATGCGGATTTGCAGCGTGCGCTGGAGCGTGCTTCCTTTGCCAAGGATATTCAGTTTTTGCCGGATGGCTTGGAAACGATGGTCGGTGAGAAGGGAGTTGCCCTTTCAGGCGGGCAGAAGCAGCGTGTGAGTATTGCGCGTGCGCTTATCGCTGATCCGGAAATTCTAATGCTCGATGATGCGCTGTCTGCCGTAGACGGCAAGACGGAGGCGGAAATTATTGAGGGCATCCGCACAGAGCGTGCGGGC
Organism: Paenibacillus sp. Leaf72; assembly: GCF_001422685.1. Taxonomy (NCBI): domain Bacteria; kingdom Bacillati; phylum Bacillota; class Bacilli; order Caryophanales; family Paenibacillaceae; genus Paenibacillus; species Paenibacillus sp. Leaf72. Next base: position 316,703 of record NZ_LMLV01000012.1, read on the forward strand.
AAAACAACGCTCATTACGACGCACCGCTTGTCTGCGATTCAGCATGCGGATTGGATTATCGTGCTCGATGAAGGACGTATTGTGCAGGAAGGCACGCATGAGGAGCTGCTGCGAGCGGGCGGCTGGTACAGGGAGCAATATGATCGCCAGCAGCTGGAGTCGAGTATTGAGTCCTAATAAGCAACGGACGAAAAGTGAAGGAAATGGGGGGCGCTAGGGACAATGGGCTTAACAGGTAAACGATTGTTTCAATACGCCATGCTATATAAGAAGCCGATTATTGGAGCTCTTGTGCTGCTGCTGTTAGCGGTAACCGCAGAGCTCGCAGGACCGTTCATTGCCAAGCGCATGATCGACCAAAACATACTTGGCATTGAGAAGACATGGTATGAGACGGCGAAGCAGGACAGCTTCGCGGTTGAGCATAATGGAAAATGGTACAAACGCGTGGATCACCTGTCGGCTGGAGAGCCAAAGGGTGACAGTGTGCGAATATTGCAGTCGGGAAGAACGTTTTATTGGCTTGAAGGGCAGCTGCCCTTTGAGGATGGAAAGCGCAAGGTAGAGGGTGAGCAGATGACCTTCACGAGCAAAGCGACAGGAGAGGTGGTTGCTTTTCCTGTAACCGCATTGTCTGCAAAAGAGCTGTTCGCCTTCTACAAGCCAGAGACGCCTGGCATTATAAAGCTTGCGGCGCTTTATTGCGTGCTGCTGCTCATAGGCGGATTTTTGACTTATGGCCAAAGGCTGCTGCTGCAAACGTCAGCTAACAGCATCGTCCGCCGCATGCGTAATGATGTATTCGAGCATACGCAGCGGCTACCCGTCAATTATTACGATACACTGGCCGCAGGCCAAGTCGTATCACGGATTACGAATGACACCGAAGCGGTACGGGAGCTATATGTTTCGGTATTGGCGAACTTTTTCTCGGCCATCATTTATATGTCGGCGATTTATGTGGCATTGTTCCTGCTCGACTGGCGTCTGGCGTTGTTCGCGCTGCCGCTTGTGCCGCTGCTGCTCGTGTGGATCAAGGTATATCGCCGTTACGCGGCGTATTACAATAAGGTTATTCGAGCTAAGCTGAGCGAAATTAACGGCATGATCAATGAGGCCATTCAAGGAATGCCGATCATTCAAGCTTTCCGCCGCCAGAAAGAGATGATGGAGGAGTTTGATGAGCTGAATGATCATTATTTTAAATTTCAAAACAAGCTGCTTCATTTAAACTCCATCACCTCGCATAATATGGTTCAGGTCATCCGCAACATTATGTTTCTTGTGGTCATCTGGATGTTCTGGGGCAATTGGTTCGGCACAGTGCTGCTCGTCGGTACGCTGTATGCTTTTATAGATCTCATGAACCGGATGTTCCAGCCGATCGTCGGCGTGGTGAACCAGCTCTCCAATCTGGAGACGGCACGCGTATCGGCAGAGCGCGTCTTCAAGCTGATGGATGAAGAAGGCATTGATGTTGCAACGGGCAAAATCGAGCGCTACAAGGGCGAAGTGCAGTTCAAGGACGTCACCTTCGCCTATAAAAAAGAAGATTATGTGCTCAAGAAGATTTCCTTCGTTGCTCGTCAGGGCGAGACGGTAGCGCTTGTGGGGCATACCGGCTCTGGCAAAAGCTCGATTCTCAACCTGCTGTTCCGGTTCTATGACTTAAAACAAGGCAGCATCTTAATTGATGGCCGCGATGTACGGGAAATTCCGAAGCAGCAGCTGCGCCAGCATATGGGCATCGTGCTGCAGGACCCGTTCCTGTTCACGGGAACGATCGCGTCGAACGTCAGCCTAGGCAACCCGGAAATTAGCCGGGAGCGGGTAGAGCAGGCGCTGCGCGATGTAGGCGCCTACGAGATGTTTATGCAGTTCCCCGGCGGCATCGATGCGCCGGTTATCGAGAAGGGCAGCACGCTGTCTGCGGGACAGCGCCAGCTGATTTCTTTTGCAAGGGCGCTCGCGTATGACCCGGCGATTCTGATTTTGGATGAAGCGACTGCGAGCATCGATACGGAGACGGAAGCGATTATTCAGAAGGCGCTGGATGTGCTCAAAAAAGGGCGCACGACGTTCGTTATTGCCCATCGCCTATCGACGATTCGCCAGGCCGATCAAATTTTGGTGCTGGATCATGGCGAGATCGTTGAGCGGGGCAACCATGATCAATTGATGGAGCATAGCGGCAAATACTTCGCGATGTATCAATTGCAGCTGGGAGCGCCAGTAACGGCGTAGGGCTGAAAGCTTTATTTTCAGCAAGAGTAGGGAACAGGATCGTATAGAATGCAGGGCGGAGCTGATGAGGCTCCGTCTTTTTTTGTTGAAATATAAGAATTACTTTGCCGCCAGAGGACGGCTATAGCCGTTTACGCTTGGTTTTCTGAATAAATCCTCACGATTTTCAGGTAATATTCAGCTAGGTTTATAACTGAGCTAATAATGGATGCCTATGATAGGAAATGTAAGGCAAATTCAACTGAAAGGTGGAATACAGTCATGAAGGGTACGAAAACGATCGTCGCAAGCGCAATTGCATTATCGCTGGTGGTAGGCGGAGGTGCGCTGGCTATACCGGCCATCCATGCAGCTTCAACGGATACAAGCACGCAAAGCGCCGCGGATGGAAGCGGAGCAACGCGTGAGGCAGGCAAGCACAAGGGCGGATCTTTCGGCTTTGGACAGTGGAAAACGCAGCTTGCTGAATATTTGAAGCTTGATGAAGCGACGCTGGATACGCAGCTCAAAACGCAAACGCTTGCCGAGGTCGCCTCCGCTCAGGGCGTAGACCGCGAGACGCTGAAGGCCAAGCTGGTGGAATGGATGGATGCGGCGGCTGCTGCCCGCAAAGAAAAGCTTCAAAGTGAAGATCCAGACAAAGCGTCCGATGCGACAAAAGCAGACAAGCAGTGGGATAGCTCGGCAATAGCTGATAAAATATTAGATTCAAATGGCCAAGCTGGTCTTGGCGGTGAAGGCGGCCATCGTGGCGGTGGCAAAGGCGGATTCGGCAAAGGCGGCTTCGCAAGCGAGGAAACGGCTGCCGTTCTTGGCGTGACGGTCGATGAGCTGAAAACGGAACTGAAAGCTGGAAAATCGCTCGCTGACGTCGCAGCTGCAAAAGGCGTTGATGTGCAGAAGGTCATTGATCAGAAAGTCAGCGAAGAAACAGCTAGACTGGATCAAGCACTTACAGATGGGAAGCTGACGCAGGAGCAATATGATGCGAAAATCGCTAAGCTGACGGAGCGTGTCACCCAGTTTGTTAATGGCGAGTTCACAAAGCCGGAAGGTGATGGCACGGCACGTCAGGGCAAGCATGGGAAGCGTGATACAGCAGTTGAGTCGACGGATGCAGCTGCTGATCAAACTGCTTAAGCTGACGGTATAGGAAAGCATAAGGTGTGGAAAAACATAAATGTAAGATGGAAGAAGCTGCGAGACGGTCATTTTTGGCCGCCTCGCGGCTTTTTTTGTTTGCTTTAAACGCGACGAGTCCCTATACCTCTTTTGAAAATAGCCGCTTGACGTTGTAAGGCTGATTTTGATATAGTTCTATCAGTGAACTATTTCATCATCGAACATTTTAGAGAGAAAGCATAAATGGAAAGGAGGAAGCGGGATGGTAGATCAAAAACTGTTGCTGGACATTATTGCGCGGTATGAGGCGACCTATTTTGCCGTCAATCGTCAAATAAACAGCTTGTTCCGGGAAGCGATGCCGGAGGGGCTTACGGTCGAGCAATATTCGGTGCTTCGTTATTTGCGGAAGCAGGGAAAGACGAACTCTTCCGAGCTTGCGGATACGTTTTGCGTAGGACGAAGCTCCATTACGGCACTAACGACACGTTTATTCGATAAACAGCTCATTGAACGGCAGCAGGACTCGAAGGACAGAAGGGTTACTTATTTGAAGCTTTCGCCTGCGGGCGAGCAATTGACGGATCAATCCGAAATAAAAATTCAAGAGATGCTGGCTCTGCATATTCAGCATTTTGATGAGCAGGAAGCACTGCAGTTTATTACTACCTATGAGAAGCTGGCTAAAGTTATGTCTGGCACGTACGGGATAGAAGGAGGAGAAACAGAGCAATGAAGACGGTAATAAAGCTAAGATGGGTACTCATGCTCGTATGGCTGCTTGTCACGGTCGGATTAATGGTGAGCGCGCCGAATATGGAAGGGCTCGTTCGTGAAAAGGGGCAAGTGTCTGTCCCGCAAGGGTACTCTTCCACGATTGCTGAGAAAATGATCGAGGAGATTGGCGGCAAAGAAGCGGGTAATGGCTCTTCGACCGTGCTTGTCTTCCATGATCCAGAGGGCTTATCCGATGCGGACTTGGCGGCGGCCAAGCAAGGCGTGGAGAAGCTGAAGGCTGGGAAGGAACAGTATCATATCACCTCGGTTACGACACATTTTGATACCGAAGAACTTAAAAAGCAAATGCTGTCCGAGGATGGCAAGACACTGCTGGTGCTTGTGAAGGTGGATATTTCCAGTGGTGATTTGGCCGGGATACGAGACGGACTGTACAGCGCCGTTACGGATGTTCCAGTAACGCACTACTACACGGGCGGCTGGATTATCGGTGACGATGTCGCGTCGAGCGCACAAGAGGGCTTGAAGAAGACGGAGTTTATTACCGTTGGCTTTATTTTGATTATATTATTCCTGGTGTTCCGTTCGGCCGTGGCGCCGATTGTGCCTTTGCTGACGGTGGGCTTTACCTATTTGCTGTCCCAATCCATCGTTGCCTTTCTTGTAGAATATTTTGATTTTCCGCTTTCGAATTTTACGCAAATTTTCCTCGTTGCTGTCTTATTCGGGATCGGTACGGATTATTGCATTTTGCTGATCAGCCGCTTTAAGGAAGAACTGGCGCATCGGGGCGGAGATATTCAGGAATCGATTTTGGCAACCTATAAGACAGCGGGCAAAACGGTATTGTTTTCTGGCCTTGCGGTATTTGTCGGTTTTGCCTCTATTGGCTTTTCGACCTTCGTGCTGTACCGCTCGGCGGTTGCGGTAGCGATCGGCATTGCGATTTTGCTGATTGCGTTGTTTACGATCGTTCCGTTCTTTATGTCGGTGCTTGGCGCCAAGCTGTTCTGGCCGTCGAAAGGCTCGCTTGAGCATAAGGAGAGCGGGCTCTGGGGAGCGGTTGGCAGCTTCTCGCTGCGCAAGCCGCTTTGGGCGCTCGTTGTCGTTATCGTTCTGACGGTTCCTTTTCTAGTGGCGTACAAAGGCAATGTTTCCTTTAACTCGCTCGATGAAATTGGCGACAAATACGATTCGGTGAAAGCTTTTAACCTCATTTCGGAAAGCTTCGGGCCTGGTGAATCGCTGCCTTCGACGGTTGTGGTGAAAACAGCTGTACCGATGGATACAACGGATGGGCTGGCTACCATTGAACAAATTACCCGTGAGCTTTCGAAGGTGGAAGGCGTGGCGCTTGTTCGCAGTGCGACTCGCCCAACAGGCGAAGAGCTTGTCGATCTCATGGTATCTGATCAAGTGGGCACGCTGAAGGACGGCCTCGACAAAGGCGAGGAAGGCCTTGGAAAAATAAGCAGTGGCCTTGCAGAAGCGAGCACCAAGCTGAGCGAAAATGAGCCAAAGCTTAATGAAGCAGCGGAAGGCGCAGGCAAGCTTGCTGCGGGAACGAAGGATTTGAAAAGCGGCATTGTACAGCTAGGAGATGGCTTGAAACGCATTCAGCAAGGGCTGAATGATGGCTCTGCTGGAGCAGGTGAGCTTGCTGAAGGCTTGAAGCAGGCGAAAACGAGCGCCGACCAACTGGCAGCAGCCAGCAAAGAGCTGTTGGCGAATTATGAAAAGCTGGAAGCAGGCGTAGGCCAGCTATCACAAGCCTACGGCGGCATTGCGGCTGGGCAGCAGCAGCTGGCAGGAGGGCTCGCTGATCTTCACAAAGGCATCAGCGGCTTGGGTCAGAAGTATCCTGAGCTGGCAGCCGATGCTGATTATGCGCAGGTGCTAGGCGCAGCTTCCCAGATGGAACAGACGGCGACAGTGCTCAGTGAGCAATTGACGCAAATGAATGGACAGCTGGGCGGCATTACTGATGGCCTGAAGCAGGCGAACGGGGGACTTTCCCAAGCTTCAGCTGGCCAAGGCGAGCTTGCGAAAGGCTTGGAGAAGCTGGCACAAGGCATTTCCCAGCTTCAGCAGGGTATTGCTCAGGCCGCGGCTGGCCAAGGCCAAATTGTAACGAAGGTTCCTGACATAACGAAGGGTGCTGACCAGCTGGCAAGCGGGCAATCCGATTTGCAAGCAGGCTTTGCCGATTTGAACGGTCAGCTCAGCCAGCTGACGGACGGACTTGATCAAAGCGTGGATGGCATCACGCAGGTAAGCGATGGTCTTGGGTCGGCGAAAAGCTATTTGAGCGAGCTCGGCTCCTCGCCAAACAAGCAGATGACGGGCTGGTTTATTCCAGAGGAAGCGATTGAGAAGCCGGAATTTCAGCAGGCTCTTGATGTTTATATGTCCGAAGATCGGATGAGCGCTAAATTCGATGTTATTTTTAGCGGCAACCCGTATGATATGGCGACAATGGCGAAAATCGAAGATTTGAATGCCGCAGTTGGTCGTGCGCTGCAAGGCACAGCTTATGCGCAGGCTGATTATGCGGTAGGTGGAGTGACGAGCTCCAACCATGATTTGAACAATATTTCGAATGAGGACTACTCTCGTACGATGATGCTGATGCTGGTCGGCATTACGATCATTCTGATTTTGTTGTTCCGCTCCATTGTTATGCCGCTTTATTTGATGGCATCGCTTTTGTTGACCTTCTATACGTCAATGGCGATAACAGAAGTGATTTTCGTTCGCTTGCTCGGCAACTCGGGCATCAGCTGGGCGGTTCCGTTCTTCGGTTTCGTTATGCTGGTTGCGCTGGGCATCGACTATAGCATTTTCCTAATGGACCGTTTCCGGGAGTATCGCGATCTTTCGCCGACCCAGGCGATTTTGAAAGCGATGAAGAGCATGGGCGGCGTCATTATGTCGGCTGCGATTATTCTGGGTGGTACCTTTGCGGCGATGCTGCCTTCAGGTGTAATGTCCTTGCTGCAAATCGCGACACTCGTATTATGCGGATTGTTCATGTACGCGCTCATTATGCTGCCGCTGTTCATTCCAGTCATGGTGCGCATGTTTGGCAAAGCCAACTACTGGCCGTTTATGAATGAGAGCGAGCACGAGGCTCGTTATTCAACGACGAAGGATATTTCGCATCATTCCTAAGATTAAGATATGAACCATTCACTAAGCCTTCTTATCCATTGGATAAGGAGGCTTTTTGTGTATGGGCGGCAGTGAAATTGCTATTTTGGCAGATGCGGCGGGCGGCTCCTCGTTCAGAATGCGTTCAGAGGCAATTGGTATAATTAGGGCGATAATAATTGGATTTGGATAGGAAAAAGCATAAGGATAAGGAGAGGAAAGCGTGAAGAAGAAGGGATTCATAGGTTTATTGACCGCTATCATAGCAATCCATTTTATATTTGGCGGACTATATGGAACTGGAACGGTGCATGCAAGCTCCTTGGCCGGACCGCCGCTGGCGGCTATAGCCGGGCATGATTTTACGTATGGCGCTTATGTAGGGGCTCCTTATTATATTGGTATTCAGGATGGAGGCACGAAGGAGTATCATGCTTTTGTGCGATTCAACAAAACGGCGAGCGCACCTGCCGGTTACAAGGTTTACTTGCGAATTAATGTAGGCAATAACCTTGGTGGTGGAGATGAAGGTCTGGCCGTTCGTGGAACGCCTATCGCCAAAGTATGGGCATACAAGACGACGCTCCTTCCAACCAGTGTGGAGAACGCGCATACAGGCTGGCCTAGCATGAGTGATGTGCTGAATACACCCAGCAAGTACGAACTATTGGATAGTGTGATGAGTGGAATTGTCGCTGGAAAGCTGCTTTCCTTCGATGTCACGAATTATTTCAATAATGCTTCGAACGGAATGCTAACATTCTTTCTGACAGGCACAGAAAGCTTGAATGGAACCAACGTTGATCGGTATCGGTTTGATGCCGATCCGTATATTGTTTATGAACAAACCGTTGTGAATCAAGCTCCGACCGTGACAGACTATACGGAATCGGTAGATGAGGACGAATTCGTGACTGGTAACATTGCTGGCTCCGATAACGATGGCGACATGCTGACCTATTCGGTGTCGCAGCAGGCAGCGAATGGGACGGCAACGGTCGATGCGTCAACGGGGGCATGGGAATATAATCCGAATGCGAATTATCACGGTCAGGACGTATTTAAGGTGTTGGTTAGCGATGGCAAAGGGGGGACGGCGACAAGCACGGTTACGATTACCGTCAACCCGGTGAATGATCCGCCTGTTACGAGCGACGACACCGCGACAACCAATAAAAATGAGAAGACGACGGGTCAGGTGACGGCAAGCGATGTGGACGGCGATACGCTGACCTATTCCATTTCGCAGCAGGGGGATCGTGGTTCGGCAGCGGTCGATCCGGCGACCGGAGCATGGGAATATACTCCGATGGATGGTTATTATGGCCAGGACGTTTTCGAGATCGAGGTTAGTGATGGCAACGGCGGCATAGCAACGAGCACAATAAGTGTAACGATTGTGAACGTCAATGTAGCTCCGACAACGTCGGACGATACGGCCACGACCGACGAGGATACAAGTATGACTGGTCAGGTAACGGCAATGGATACGGATGGCGATATGCTGATCTATTCGGTATCGCAGCAGGCAGTGAACGGGACGGCAACGGTTGATGCGTCATCGGGGGCATGGGAGTATAGTCCGAATGCGAATTATCATGGCCAGGACGTATTCAAGATTGAGGTTAGCGATGGCAATGGTGGCATGGCAACCAGCACCATTACCGTAACTGTGACGCCGGTGAATGATCCTCCTGTTACGAGCGATGACACCGCGACGACCAATAAAAATGAGCAGACGACGGGTCAGGCCACGGCAAGCGATGTTGAGGGCGATACACTGACGTATTCCATTTCGCAGCAGGCGGCTCATGGTTCGGCAGCGGTTGATCCGGTGACTGGAGCATGGGAATATAACCCGGATGAGGGTTATCACGGTCAGGATGTATTCAAGATCGAGGTTAGCGATGGTAACGGCGGCATAGCAACGAGTACGATAAGTGTAACGGTTGTAAACATAAATGTAGCTCCGACAACGTCGGACGATACGGCCACGACTGACGAGGATACAAGTACGACTGGTCAGGTAATCGCAACGGATGCGGATGGCGACACGCTGATGTATTCGGTATCGCAGCAGGCAGCAAGCGGAACGGCAACGGTCAATCCGTCGACCGGAGCATGGGAGTATGCTCCGAATGCGGATTATTACGGCCAGGACGTATTCAAGATATTGGTTAGCGACGGCAACGGAGGTACGGCGACTAGCACCATTACCGTAACTGTGACGCCGGTGAATGATCCGCCGACAGCTGCGGATGATTCTGTAACGACTGATGAGGACACAGCGGTTACCGGACAAGTATCGGCAAACGATGTGGAGGGTGACACGCTGACTTATTCCATTTTGCAGCAGGCTACCCATGGAATCGCAACGGTTAATTCGACGAGCGGAGCGTGGGAATATACTCCGGACGCTAATTATTATGGTCAGGATGTATTTAAAATTGAAGTAAGCGATGGCAACGGAGGCACGGTGGTTAGTACGATATCGGTTACGATTACCCCGGTAAATGACGCTCCCGAATTGACGGGTATTGCCGCAACTCCATTAGAGCTATTGGATACGGATACGGAGCAACCCTTTACTGGCGTATCGATAGAGGATGCGGATCCCGATCAGACGCTAACGGTCAGCATCGCACTGGATACTGCGGCAAAAGGCGAATTTACCGCTGCCTCCCTTCAGGCATCCGGCTTCAGTCTGGTTGGCAGTCAATACGAGGCAAGCGGAACAGCCGATGATCTGACTATAGCCATTCGCCAATTGGTATTTGCGCCGAAGGCGAACCGGGTTGCTCCGGGAACGACGGAGACCGTTGTTTTAACTGTGACGGTGGATGACGGGATAGCTGCGCCAGTTGTGGACAGTCAGACTTCTTTGGTTGTGACGTCGGTGAATGACATCCCGACGGTAAGTGCGATTGCCAATCAAAGCATAAGCAGAAATACAGCTACGCAGGCTCTAAGCTTTACTATTACAGATCCTGACGCAGAGCCGAGCGATTTTACAGTAACTGCAGAATCGAGCAATACCGCTCTTGTTCCGCTCAGCGGAATTACACTAGCGGGAAGCGGGAAGCAGCGCACGGTTACCGTGGAGCCTGCTCAAGGAATGCAAGGCTCAGCTGCCATTACGATCCATGTATTGGACAGCAGTCTGGCGGAAGGCACAACGAGCTTTACGGTGACTGTGGGGAACACCAAGCCTGTTGTGACGACGATTGCTCCTCAGCAAATGGATGAGGACGATGTATTGGGCTTGACACTGTCGGGTACGGATGAGGATCAGGATGCGCTGACCTTCCTAGTCGACGATCAGGCGGAGCACGGGCAAGCGGTTATTATCAATGGCAATCAACTCACCTACACGCCGAATCAGGATTTTAACGGGGACGACAGCTTTACAATAAAGGCCTTTGACGGGGTGGATGAATCCGATCCGGTTACGGTCCAGGTGACGGTCACGCCGGTGAATGACCGGCCGGCAGCTGAGAATGCAAGCTACGATGTAGAAAGTCTGACATCTTTGACCCAAAAGCTGCATGCAACGGATGTGGATGGAGATTCATTGACCTTCCGCCTGCTCACAACCGGTACGAAGTCCTCCAGCGTGACGATTATTAACGGCGATGAGTTTGTTTATGTGCCGAGTCCTGGTCAGCTAGGGGCAGACAGCTTCACATATGTAGCTTCGGACGGACAGGAGGATTCTGATACAGCCGTTATTACAGTAAATATTACACCTTATGGAATTAGCGAATTAGGGGCGCTTTCGACCAGCACGGGCAGCCTTTCTCCTACTTTCCACAAGGATACGCTGAGCTACGAGCAAAATGTAGCTTATGCAGTTGAAGCAACGACGATTACAGCTGAAGCCTTTGATCCGCTTGCGACGGTAACGATAAACGGCCAATCGGCAGAAAATCCGGTTACAGTGCAGTTAAGTGTCGGTCTGAATGAAATTCCGGTCACGGTTATGGCGGCTGACTCAACAAAGCCGAGCCGTACTTACCTGGTGAAAGTGACCCGCGCCCAGCAAAGCTCAGGTTCAACTCCTTCAACAGGCACTTCCGTACAAACGGGGACAGTGGCAGCGGGAATCGGCATTTCAGTATATGTAGACGGAGTGAAGCAAGAGCAGACGGCTACGGTGCAGACGTTCACCAGCAATCAGCTGCGCTATGCGACAGTAACGCTCGACAACGACAAAATCATTAAAAAGCTAGAGTCCGAATCCAATCGCGAAGTCACGATTCCGTATACAGAAGCCGCAGATAGCGTGAACAGCTTATTGAATGGTCAACTGCTCAAGGTAATGACAGATAAAACGGCGACGCTTGAAATTCAAACGGCCTCAGCCTCTTATGCATTCCCGGCTTCGCTTATCCCTGTGGATGCGATTGCCAAGGAGCTAGGAGCGCAGAACAGCTTAAAGGACATTATTTTCAGCATCACAATAGCAAAATCGGCAAAATCGGAGTCTGATCAAGTATATGCTGCGGCATCCGGCCAAGGTATGGAGATTGCCGCCTCGCCGCTGGAATTCCATATTTCAGCTTCTTACAACGGAAAGCAGACGGCTGTCTCCACTTTCAGCGGCTATGTGCAAATGATGATTCCAATGCCGGAGGGCGCTGATGCGAGTCGTATTACGACAGGAGTCGTGCTGCATTCCGATGGACAGCTCTATCATGTACCAACCAATATTACGAAGCTGAACGGGAAGTATTATGCAGTGATCAACAGCCTGACGAACAGTACGTACTCCGTCATTTGGCACCCGCGGGAGATGCAGGATCTGGCGAAGCATTGGAGCCGCGATGAGGTGAACGACCTGGCCTCCCGCATGGTTGTACAAGGGACGAGCGAGACGGCCTTCTCTCCGGATGCTTCTATTACCCGCGCTGAGTTTGCGGCGATTATCGTACGTGGTTTAGGCTTGCGCCCAGCGGCTCTACAAGGGCAAAGTAAGTTTTCAGATGTACAGGCCGGAAGCTGGTATGCCGGTTATACGGAAACAGCTGCGGCTTATGGTCTTATTACCGGCTATGCTGACGGCACATTTGGCCCCCTAAAGACAATTACACGCGAGGAAGCAATTGCGATTATCGCAAGAGCTGTAGCTTATACGAAGCTGAGTGCTTCGGGATCTATGGATAAGCTGTCCGCTTTCGTGGACCAGAATGAAATCAGCAGTTGGGCGAAAGATGCTATGGCCGCTGCGGTTGAGCTTCAAATTGTGACGGGGAATTCCGGACAGCTGCATCCGCAGGACGACATTACCCGTGCGGAGGCTGCTGCACTCATTCGCAGACTTCTGCTGCAGGCTGATTTAATCAACGGGTAGTCTGCTAAACAATCGGCACAGAACAAATAATCCGAGGAGGAAATTAAAATGGCAGATTCATATTTAGGCGAAATCAGGCTGTTTGTCGGCACGTACGCGCCGCAGGATTGGGAACTATGCAACGGGCAAGTGCTGCCGATTAAGAATAATGAGGCGCTGTTCGGCCTTCTCGGGGCAACCTACGGAGGGGACGGGCAAACGACGTTCGCCCTACCGGATTATCGGGGCCGGGTTCCCATTCATATGGGGACCAGCTCAACGGGCAGCAAATTTTCTCTGAAAGATAAAGGCGGTAAGGAGACGGTTCAGTTGACGCAGGCACAGCTGCCGGCCCATACGCATATGGCGGCAGCCCAGCAGTCCGCAGGCGATGAGGCGTCTCCGACAGGCCATTTTTGGGCGGCGAGCACGGTCAAGCAATATTTTGAAGGAACAGCAGCGCCTAACGCCGCGATGAACAAAACTGCTTTGTCCACGGTAGGTGGCAATCAGGCACATAACAATATGATGCCTTTCATGGCACTAACTTATATTATTTGTATGCGAGGCACCTATCCGATGAGGCAGTTTTAAGCATATAAGACAATAGCTAATCAAGAGGAGGAAGGCGTTTATGGAAGAATGGTTTCTTGGCGAAATACGTTTGTTTGCAATCGACTACGCTCCTGTAGGATGGGCCCAATGCAATGGACAAATACTTAAAGTGAGTGAGAACCAAGCTTTATTCTCGATAATTGGCAATAAATTCGGTGGGGATGGCCAAGCCACTTTCCAACTGCCAAATTTGCAGGGAAGGGCTGCCCTAAACCCAACAACAGACGAAGTATTCCCTGTATATTCGAACGGCGGAACAGAAACGCATGCCTTGACGATAAATGAAATTCCCCAGCACACGCATTCGCTGTCTGCCAGCTCAGCCACAAGTACAAAGGGCGCGGCTGCCTCCAATGTATGGAGTGAAAGCAGCGCAAAGGCCTACAGCAAGACGGCGAACGGGTACATGTCGCCTCAGGCAATCGGGATGATGGGCGCGGGACAGGCCCATTCCAATATGCAGCCCTACGTGGTCGCAAATTTTTGCATTGCAATGACAGGGACTTATCCACCGAAAAATTAATTAGAATCAGAAAGCGAGGCTTGACATGGACGCTTTTATTGGAGAAATTCGCTTATTTACAGGAAACTTCGCTCCGCGGGGCTGGGCCTTTTGTCATGGACAGCAGGTTTCTCTCCCGTACAATCAACCATTGTACTCGATAATAGGAGGTGCGTTTGGCTCGGACTATAAAACGTATTTTACATTGCCTGATTTGCGGGGCCTAGTGCCGATACATCAAGGCAGCGGGGTAGATCTGACTCCGAGGAAGTGCTATGAAAAGGGCGGCAGCATGACAGAAACGATTACCACCTTTGAAATGCCGAATCATACACATCAGTTGAACGCTCAGACATTGGGAAATACGACGGATACAATCAATAATATTTGGGCCACTACACCGCGGGGTACTACAGTTAGTGTGTATAATGAAGAACAGCCGAATGCCAACATGCATGTGAATGCTATAACTGCAAGCGGGGGGTCTCAAGCACACAATAATATACAGCCATACTTGGCGATAAATTATATTATCTGCCTGGATGATGGCGTGTATCCGGTTAAAGCTCAGTAGCAGCAGCGGAGAATAGGATAAAAAAGAAGCGGCCCTGCACAAACGCGTTGGCGAATGTGCAGGGCCGCTTCTTCTTCATGATGAATGGCAGAAGGTTGTATGCTGCTTCCTTATGCCATCGTCTGCGATAGCACGATGCCGCCGTAAGCGAAGGCGACGCAGATGACGATCGCCGGATGGATCTTCTTGCGCTCCATCGCCCAGTAGGCGACGGCGGCAATGGCAAGTGTCTGCCAAAGGCCGGCGGATTGCACGGCTGTGCTTGCCATTTGCCAAGTGAGCAGCAGCATCATGATGGCGACAACGGGTTGCACGAGCAGCGTCATCCCTTTGACGATGGGAGATTGGCGATGCTTTTGCAGCAGCTTAAGCAGAAAAATCAGCGCCACAGCCGAAGGTACAATCGTTGCTGCAAGCGCGATTGCCATGCCTGGAATGCCGTATACATCATAACCGACGAACGCGGCGATTTTCGTAGCAATCGGCCCCGGAAGGGCATTGCCAAGCGCGAGTATGTTTGAAAATTCAGCATCGGTTGACCAGTGGTAACGGTCCACGACCTCATGATACATGAGCGGAATGGAGGCAGGACCGCCGCCATAGCCTAAAATATTTGCGAGAAAAAAACCAATAATTAAATCCAACCAATCCATAGTGACTGCTCCTTATGCGCTCGCGCTCGTATTGTTGTCTTTATCGCGCCGATTGTTTCTCCACTTCTTCACCCAGGCGGCAGCCTTGAAATGCATCGCCCCATAGAGAAGGAAGGCGGCAATAACGACCGCATCCTGAATATTCACGACCTGCAGCAGCAGAAAAGCGAGCGCACAGCTGATGAGCCCAGTTACCCAGCCCAGTCCCTTCACCGCACGGTTGCCGAACTCATATGCCATTACGCCAAGCATGACTGCGATAACGGGAATAACCGCGGCGATCATTCCCTGCACAACAGCCGAGCCGCTAAGAATTTGTACAGCGGACAGCAAGGCGATCATCGCGATGGCCGAAGGCAAAATATGAGCAAGTACAGCGGCGAGCGCGCCCAGCCAGCCTTGCAGCCGGTAGCCGAGATAAGCGGCCATCTTGGTGGCTATGGGTCCGGGCAATGCGTTGGCCAGTGCCAAAATTTCAGCAAATTCCTCATCATTAATCCAGTCGTAGCGGGTAACCGCCTCATGCCGAATTAAAGGAATAACAGAAGGGCCGCCCCCAAAGCCGAAAATGCCCGTTTTAAACATCGCCAAGGAAAGCTGTCCATATGCTTTGGCGCTTGTTGTCGTCTCCATTTTTTACAGCCTCATTCCCATTCTACTTTTGTAGCGATTGATTAAAACCTGGCAATCAACGCTCATGATGCCGGGCAGCGGGTACAGTTTTTCTTTCAAAAATAGCTCCATTTCCTGATTGCTGGTGAACAGGCCATGCATATGCAGCTTGCTGGGGCCTGTCATGTGATACAGACTAGTGACGACGGGCTCCTCGGATAAGCGATCGGCTACTTCATGCAGAAATTTAGGCTCCACCTCGACATTGAAAAAAGCCGATACCGTCACGCCAATTTTCTCCGGATTGATGACGGCTGTGAAGCGCTCAATAACGCCTTGCTCCAGCAGGGTGTTGATTCTGGCTTGCACAGCAACGCGGGATAAACCGATATCCTTGGCTAAGTCAGTGTAAGATATCCTTCCGTTAATATGCAGGGCAGCGATGATTTTACGATCAATATCGTCAATGGCGTGCTCCGCCTGGGCGGGCGGCATTTTGGATTGCATATGAAAAGCTCCTTTTGCTCCTTCGAGCGAGAATATCAAAACGTATGTGATAAGTTCGATTCGATTACGATATGAATAAATATATAACCAAATTCATTCCTTATCAATATGAAATTTGTCAATCGTGGGCAAAAAGAATTTTATAGTTGCCACTAGCCGAACTGCCATGTTACTTTAATACTCAATAGATCATGTCAGATAACTTGACTTATAAAGGGTGGAATAGCATGAACAAGCCGATAATCGGCACGAAGGCCATGGTTGTAAGCCCCCACCATCTGGCTTCGGCAGCAGGGGCGCGAATACTAGAGCAAGGCGGCAACGCCTTTGATGCTGCAATTGCGGTCAGCGCTTGTCTAGCTGTCGTCTATCCGCATATGACGGGACTTGGCGGAGACTCGTTTTGGCTCACATACGAACATAAGGAACAGCAGGTGAGAGCCTATAATGCTAGCGGGCGATCCGGCAGTTTTGCAACGCGCGAGGCTTATGCTGGCGAAGCTGCGATTCCGGTACGCGGGCCGCGCAGCGCTATTACAGTTCCGGGCATGGTGGACGGCTGGCATGCCGTGCATAGCCAATATGGGCGTCTGCCTTTTGCACAGGTGTTAGATATGGCTATTGGATATGCGGAAGACGGCTTTCCGATGTCGCCGGATCAATATGAAAATACGGTGCAGCATGCGGACATGCTGGCACAATTTCCAGCTACTGCGGCGGTATACCTGCCGCAAGGGCGCGTTGTTCAGGCGGGGGAGCGCTTTGTGCAGCGCGACCTCGCAGCGAGTCTTCGCGCTATCGCGGAGCAGGGGCGCGATGCTTTCTATAAAGGCGATATTGCGGAGCGGATCGCTGCTTATTTGCAGAGCAGCGGCGGGCTGCTGACCAAGGAAGATTTTGCCGTGCATGCGGGCGAATGGGTTGCGCCGCTTAAAGGCTCTTACCGTGGGCATGACGTGTACCAGGTGCCGCCGAACTCGCAAGGCTTTGTGGCGCTGATGGCGCTGCAAATGTTGGAGAACTATGATCTGAAAAGCTACGGGCATGGCTCATACACGTATTATCATCTTATGATTGAGGCGCTTAAGCTCGGCTTCCGCGACCGCAATTTATTTTTGACGGACCCTGCTTTTGCGGAAATTCCGCTCGAACGCTTGCTGAGCTCTGCCTATGCGGCGGAGCTTGCAGCTTCTATTAAGCTGGATGAGGCCTGCTCCATCGATACGAAGCCTGTCGGCAATGATACGGCCTATGCGGCGGTCGTGGATGAGGAGGGCAACGCGGTTTCCTTCATTCAGAGCTTGTATTTTGAGTTTGGCTCAGGCGTTGTAGCTGGGGATACGGGCATTTTGCTGCAAAATAGAGGGTCCTTCTTCTCGTTGGAGCCCCAGCACGTGAACCGTTTGGAGCCGCGCAAGCGGACTTTCCATACGCTGATGCCAGCCATGGCGTGCCTGAATGGCAAGCCAAGCCATCTGTTCGGCACGCAGGGCGGCGAAGGGCAGCCGCAGACACAGGTGGCGATCCTTACGCGGATGATTGATTTTGGCATGAATCCGCAGCAGGCGGTGAATGAGCCGCGCTGGGTGTGGGGCCGCACATGGGGAGCGCAAACACAGGAGCTGAAAGTAGAGAGCCGCCTAGCAGACGAGGTTACGGAGCAGCTTGAGAAAGCCGGGCATGATGTTCGCCGCATGAAAGAGTTTGACGGCATTATGGGCCACGCCCATGCGATCACGATTAGCAAGGACGGCGTCCTTAGCGGCGGAGCTGATCCGCGCAGCGATGGAGCGGCAATTGGCTGGTAAGCGGCTCGACTCGGAAGTGTGTGCAAAACGTATGGCAAAGAGTAAAGCAGATCGGCTGTGATGGGCAGCCCATTTTTCAGCCGCGAGTGCGGAGTTGGTTGTAGGCAAAGATACCGAAATCGGCCTGATCGCTAGAATATAGGCGGAGCAGGTTGGACAGGAGAGACAGCAATCATGCAGCATAAAATAATGGATACATTCCATGCTTTTATTAAGCCGGAGCTCACGCTTCCGGCAACTCATACGGGCAATTTAGACGGCCTACGTTTTGCGGTTAAGGATGTGTTCGCGATTAAAGGGCATATAAGCAGCGCGGGCAACCCCGACTGGCTGCGCACACACGAAGCGGCGGAGCATACCGCCTCAACCATAGAACGGCTGCTTGACGCGGGAGCGGCACTGACCGGAGCAACGCATACCGATGAATTAATGTACAGCATCAATGGGCAAAACGCCCATTACGGCACGCCGATTAACCCGCTTGCGCCGGGTCGCATACCGGGGGGCTCTTCCAGCGGTTCTGCCGTGGCCGTTGCAGCGGGGGCAGTGGATTTTGCACTCGGGACGGACACAGGCGGCTCGGTTCGCGTGCCCTCCGCCTATTGCGGCGTCTATGGTTTTAGGCCGACGCATGGCGCAGTTGCGATGGATGGCGTCATTCCTCTGGCTCCGAGCTTTGATACGGTAGGCTGGATGGCACGGGACAGCACGCTGCTGCTGAAGGTTGGCGAGCTGCTGCTTGCTGCGGAGGCGGCCGCCCGAGTGGAGGGCGATGCAGCTGCTGCTGCGGATGTAAAGCTCTTCAGCCGCTTGCTGATCGCAGAAGATGCATGGAGCAAGGCGGATTCTACTAGCGTACTACAGCTGAGACCATTCGTTGCTGAACTGGAGGCCGTTATCGCAAATACCGAGCGGCTGACGCTTGCCCCAGAAGGGCTTGACCAGTGGCTGGAAGCATTCCGCACGATTCAAGGTTTGGAAATTTGGCAGACGCATGGCGAGTGGATTACGCGCGAGCAGCCTGCTTTTGGCCCAGGGATAGCGCAGCGATTTCGCTGGGCGAGCACTTTGCGCAACGAAGACAGCGAGCAAAAGTTAGAGGAACAGTGCAGCATTCGTGCCAAGCTGCGAGAGCTGCTTGGAATAGATAGCCTGCTTGTCCTCCCAACCATTCCCGGAACGGCGCCGGACCGCCACATTAGTGGAGAAGCGGCAGACAAGCAGCGTGCTCTAACGATGCAGCTATGCTGTATAGCAGGGCTGTCAGGCTTGCCGCAGGTAACGCTTCCGGTTGGCGAGGTGGATGGGGCACCAATTGGTTTATCCATTATTGCAGGGGCAGGGCAGGATTTGAAGCTGCTGCGATGGATAGTGCAGCATGCGGAATTATGGGAGCGAAGGAGAGGCGGCAACATAAAATGAAGCTGGTGACGATCCATTACGAGGGTGTGGAGCAAGCGTGCATTAAAATTGAAGATCGCTATGTGCGGCTCTATACGATTAATCAGTTGGAGCAGATGGGTTGGCCCATTAACGTGTTTGAACTGCTGCGATTAGGGCAATTGGATGCGTTGACGACATGGTATAACGAGGGCGGTCGTGAAAAGATCGGAGCGATGGAGTTTGTGCAAAGCGAAGCGATGACAGCTGCGCCATTATATCGCCATCCACGAAAAATTTGGGGTATCGGCATGAATTATGTGAAGGAAGCGGCCAAGCGTGAGATACTATTCGCTGAAGCTGATCCGGTCAGCTTTATGAAGCCGGATACGTCGCTTATCGGCCCAAATACGGCAATTGAGCTGCCTGCCCAGCAGACGGAGCATGTGACGGCGGAGGCTGAGCTGGCGATGATTATCGGGCGTACTTGCAAAAATGCAACCGAAGCCGAAGCAATGGGCTGCGTAGCGGGTTTTGCCGTATCAGTCGACGTAACGGCTGCGGATATTCATGCCAAGCATCAGCGTTTCCTGACGCGTGCCAAAAGCTTTGATACTTTTTTTGGCTTCGGCTCGGAGTTGATTACGCGCGATGAAATCGCGGACTTACCCCAGCTGGCAGTGGAAACCTGGCATAACGGCGAGCTTGTCCATCGCAATGTGCTGGCTAACATGATTTATCAGCCGGCGTACCTCGTCGCCTTTCATTCGCAGGTCATGACGCTGCTGCCCGGCGATGTGATTTTGACAGGGACGCCTGGTGCAGCCGTCATTCGCGATGGCGACGTCATCGAGGCGCGCATTGCCGGCTTTGAGCCGCTGCTGCATCCGGTTAAAGCGGATGTTCAGGACAATCGCTTACTGAATCAGTCAGAAACAGAAACAGAAAGCTGAAGAAGCTTTAGCAGATAATTGTGATCCCAACCGCAAATTTTCAGCTTGGTGCGCATGCTGCCCTTCATTGTGTTTTCTTTCTTTACCAGATTAAGGGCAAGATGACGCAAGACATTGTGGTATTCTGCCCCATGCCCGCTGCAAGGTCTTTGCGAGAAGCAGTTTGGCTAAAATCCATTCCTTTACGGTCCTGTGCCGCAGGGAAGTCTGCTGCAACAGAAGATGCTGCATTATTGTAAGCAGGTGGAACTGGCGTTTGCGCAGGAGTCCAATCAACGAACTTCCGTCATGAAGCACAAGAAGGTGCCGATTCGTACAACCGAACACGTTGAGAAATATGTAGCCCAAGAGATTCAGGTTTAGCTAATCTCGCTAACGCTTCAGCAATTTTACCCTGAAAATAAGTTTTCTGAATATTCATTCTTCGGAATAACTGATGTTTTATGCTAATGGCAGTGCCAAAATTTTGATTAAAATATTTTTTTTGGAGAAAATACTAGTAATAATGGATTGAATGTTTTATAATATGAAAAATACAAAAAAATGGATTGAATGATTGTTTTAGAGAAAATTACATACAAAAAGACCGATATCAGTCTACTTTGGACGGTGAGCTGATATCGGCCTGGCAGCCTAGTTTGTTTTTGATGCAAAAAAAAGGCTATTCCTAGTTTATCAGATTATATTTCGCTTGTAAAGAATTCTGAAGTAATACTTTGAGGAAGCTAAATTAAAGTGATTTATTAGAGTTTGTGTAATTAATGTGGCTCAATCTAAAAATTTGTGGTTTACAATCCAAGGTGAATTTAAGGTGGGTTCCTGAAGTGAGTGAAATAGTGCTTTGTTAAAGAGTTTCAATAAGCTAAATTGGATATGAAGAAGTAAAAGATTAACAATATTGTAGTCTTTCGCAATTAAATGAAGCAAATCGGGGTCTGAATTGAACTGTTTACGACACTAGAAAATGGGCGCTTTCTACGGATCCTATTCTTGTTTCTGGCTGACGTACTCGGCATCAATGTGGTGGCCGATCATATAAACATTGATGTTTCAAGAAAACCCTTGTCCCATCTGCCGAGGCGAATGACGAGAGGATATCATTATAAAATGAGGAATGTATTAAATGAAAAAAACAATAATAACAGGTAAATTTTTATTAGCAACTATTTTATTTGTTTTTATTATAGGGTGTAGTTTGAATAAATCTCCAGAAGAAAAAGTGAGCATATCGATTTTATATAGTTCTCTCTCCGAATTTAAAAACGACGTAGGGGATTCTATTGACGAGAAATTTGATGATGTAAATATTAGAGTTATTGAGTATAAATCTGTACTTGGTGAGGGAATGTGGAACGATTTTGAATATGTCCCTGTTTCAGGGGGCGATTGGGATGTGAAATCTTTAATTGATTTGATAAATAAAGAAAAACCGGACATTATTTATTTTCCAGCCTCTATTTTTTCAGTTTTCATTAACGAAAATATGTTGCAGGATGTTACTGATTACTCAAAAACGAATTCTGAAGTTTCAGGGATAGACCCAGTTATATTGGAAGCAATGCAAACGATGGGTGATGGAAGAATCTATTTTCTTCCGGACTCCATGGCATCACAAGCTGTCTACTATAACAAAGACATATTTTTGGAATATGGAATTTCAGAGCCGGCCGATTTCATGAGTTGGGACGATCTTTTTGAATTGTCTTCCAAGATTGCGCAGCAGGGTGTTCAAGACAATATTTCTGGGTTGCAGACTCCCAATTACAGCCTTGTTGATATATTTCTACAAATCGGCAAACAGAATGGTTTGAGTTGGTACGATTCAAATAAAAATAAAGCGTTTTTTTCGAGTGAATCTTGGAAAAATGTATTAGGTTTAGTTATTCAAAAGTATAAGTTGGACAGCAAAACGCAAATTTCGGATAAGCGGTCTTCTGAATTGTTTATCGATGGTAAAACAGCAATGGTTTTAGACACCTTTCGATTGAGAGATGAACTTGTGAATCATCAAGAAATGAATTGGAGCGTTGTCACACAACCTGTAGGTGAATTTTTAACGGATTCGAGCAGCTCGCTTGCGTTCCAATATCTGAACGGAATATACAATCAAACCCCACAGTCAGATAAGTCACGAGAGATTTGGTCCTACCTGAATAGTGAAGAGATTTCTAGAAATAAACATAATGCAAATATGTTCAGGTACACATTGCCTGTAAGATCCAATCTCATTAGCGATAGCGATATGAGAAATCTCGCCGCATTCTATAAATTAAAACCAATGGTTACCTCAGCAAGTAGGGAAAACGATTTACCTATTGCATCAGAGAATGCTGTGAAGTTGTATTTATTTGATCAGATGCAAAAAATTATAAAAGAAGAAATTAGCATTGATGAGGCAACATCTTTATGGGAAGTGGAAGTACCCGCAATTTTAATGAAAAAATAAGTGGAAATAATTTTAAGATGGAGGATTAATGAATAAGAAGATTAAATTGATCTTAGTTTTTAGCGCTTTTTTATTACTAGTTGGATGTGTTTCATCTCCGAGGAAGGAAGAAGAAAGAGATTATTCTAATCAAACTATTCGTATTTATACACCCGATACAGAACAAATTTTTTATCGAAACTACGGAAATTACATTCTTAAGCAATTTCCTGGATTAGATATTCAACTTATTCAAGCAAACTTTCAATTAAGCGGGAAAGATAGGCTAGAAGAAGTAAAACGAGTGTCTCCGGATTTATCTATATCAAACTACACGGAGTATAAGAAAATGCGAGATGAATCTTACTTAATAGATCTTAACCCGATGATACAGCAGGCAGGATTTGATTTAAACAAATATTACAAAGATATGGTAAGCATTTTGAGCCAAGATGGATCATTATACGGTTTATCCCCTCGAGTTAATGTTTTGGGATTCTATTATAATAAAGAGTTATTTGATGAAAAAGGAGTTTCTTATCCAACAAGCGGAATGGATTGGTATGAATTCCTTCAAATGGTTGGTAGTTTTACAGACGGAATATCGGGTCTTGAAACGAATAGAGCTCCTAGTTCCATGCTTATGATGATTGCTGCCACGAATAAATGGAGCTTTATTAATCGTGAAAATAATAAAATTATGTTTAACGAGCAAGATTGGGTACAAGCAATAAACAGCATCGTTTCTTTATATAAGTCGAATTCTATTGGGAAAAAGGGAGGAAAATTGTTTATAGAAGGTAAATCGGCATTAATGGATTCGTCAATTTCTTTTGCTGATGAGCTTATTTCAAAGAATAATCAGCTTTCTTGGGGATTTGTTCCTTCACCAGTAAATACAAGTGAAAAAGCAGAAAGTCGCAGTGTTTTTTTGGATCAAGTTTTTTCGATTCCTTCTACCTCTGTTCAAAAAGAAATATCTTTAGAAATAGTAAAAGCAATTATGGACGAAGAAGCAGCGGACTATATTGATAGCAATCAGTTGTTTCCTAATATCTCAACCTTGTCGAACCGTATGAAAGATTATCATGGAGTAGACTTAGAAGCTTTTTGGCAGCAATCCATTGATGCAGATCCAGGCATTAACTTTGATGAATCGAATTATTCATGGGAATTCGTCGAAGAATTTTATGATATATTGAATAAAAGTCTACAAATGGCTATTGATGAGGATCTATCAGTAGAGGACTGCTTTGATATGATTCAAGAGAAAACGATTGAAGCCTTTGAGAAGGAGAGATTGCGGAATGAATGAAACAACTGAGCATCACCAGTTTTACAAGTCTAAAATTGAATACAAAATTGGGAGATATATTCCGAATAGTATTCGTCTATTTGAAGGATTTCCTAAAGAAGATATGTCTTGGATAAAAGAAAGTAATTATGGAAGTGTTCTTTATTTTTTTGGTGCTAATTGTCAAGCGTGTGATATTGAAGTCGCTTTTAAAACCTATTCAAATCATAAGGAATTTAATTATGTAATTTTTTGCGAAAATTATAATGATGAATTATTGAAAGAATATCAAACTAGGCATGAAAGTGTGAAAGTATATGCTTATAATTCTAGATGTATAAGCAGTGAAATAGGTGTTAATGTCGTTCCGTTTATGTTAGTGGTCAATAAAATAGGTCAAATAATTACTGCGGGAGTTGTTAATAGCTATGATCACTCACAAGAACTGTTAAGTCCTTTGGTACGCACTGTACAGAGAAGTATATGAAAAGGTTCTATAGTGTAATTAGGTTATCCTTTAACTCTTTTAAAGAAGTATATAGTTTTAATCGTTCTATTGTTTTGTTTGCGATTTTAGTGCTATTTGTTAGCGCATTAAGTACATATTTCAATATGTACTTATCCAAAGTGATCGTAGATACCATATTTAATAAAGACCTAAAATTTTTTTACTTGTCGTTGATATCGCTGATAGTCATACAAATAGTTAGTAATTACTTAATATCTCTGTCTTATTCTAAAAATAATGAATTAAATTATGCCTTTAATAACAAATCTGATGAAGAACTAATTGATAAAATTGAGAAGATTGACTTGATACATAAGGAAAATCCCAAGTTTAATGCCGATTTTTCATATCTTCAATACGTTAAGGGCAAAACCTACGAATTATATAATCAATTAAATGAATTCGGATTGAAAGTTGTGTCACTTTTAATTGGCATGCATTTCTTGTTCAACATTAATCTATTGTTTTGTATTCTTGCAGTTTTCTTTGGAATTATTAAAGGGTTATTTAATGTAAGGCCTGTTAAATCTAGAGTAAAGATAACTAAAGAACTGCAACGAAACGCAATAAAGCATAGCTACTTATACGACTTACTCGTTGGCATGAAAAACCAAAAAGAATTAACAATCTATAGGGCATTCAATCATTTTAAACAAAAGTGGAGGTTGCAGAAGGAGATATTTGATCAACAGCAATTGAAACTTGAAAAAATCAATAACAGCGTATTTAGACAACAGGAGATTTTAGAAATAATATTCAATGCAATAATAGTCGTGTTATTTGCAAATTTAGTAAAGTTTAATAATTTTACAATGGGCGATTATGTTTTAACAACTATGGCGGTAAGTGTTACGATATCAAATATTTCCATGGTCATTGGAGATTATACTCGGATGTTCGAAAACTCTGATCATTTTAATAAGCAAGCTGAAATTGATTCGTATTATAGAACCTTTCTGGATAACCCGAATGATGGACAATTAGATTTTAGTTTGCTGAAAAATATAAAGATTTCGGATCTTAATTTTTCTTACCCTAATAATTCAGTTGAAGTATTGAAAAAAATTAATTTAACGATTAATAAAGGTGACACCGTTGCAATACTGGGTGAAAATGGATCAGGAAAATCAACGCTAGTCAAAGTATTGCTCGGTCTCTACGAGACGAAAAAAAGTCATGTGCTTTTTGATGGAATACCGATGAATTTGATTAATAAAGAGAGTATGTTCAAGAAAACAAGTGTAATTTTCCAGGACTTCCTTCAATATCATACCACAATACAAGATAACATTGGAATTGGTGATCTTGAAAATTATCATAATGAGAAACGCATGCTTGAAACCTTAGAGAAAGTGGATATCAAGTCGCTTGGTTATAATCTTCAAACAAGCATTGGGCTTGTTGATGAAAACGCTATTAATTTATCAGGAGGTCAATGGCAGAGAGTGGCTTTAACAAGATTCTTTTTTAAAGAAAATCTTGAGTTGGCTATTTTTGATGAACCTACCTCAGCATTAGATCCTCTCACAGAACTGAGACTATTTAAAGATATTTTATCTCGTTGCGAGGAGATTACAACTATAATTATCTCTCATCGTGTAGGTATCGCAAGAAAGGCAGATAAAATCGTTATTATGGAGAATGGAAGTATTGTAGAGCAAGGCACACATAAAGAATTGATTGATTTAAAGAACATATATTATGATATGTGGATGTCTCAACAAGAGTGGTATCAAGAAGATGAAAAAGAAGTATTAATTAGTACTTCAATCTGAGATTTAAATTAATTAGGTGGAATTAGGAGGGGAAATATGAATAGCACGAGGGAAATTGATGAGGATTTATTGGGTGCTTTTCTCACCTTAAAGTTTATAGATTCAAAGGGGGAAAAGTCAACTATTAGTCGTGGTGAAGGAGAAACGATACTATTCTTCACATCTCTTTACTGTATACATTGTATAGATCTATTACCGCACCTTATTGAAATACAGAAGCTGGTTGAAGAATCTACGATCATCTTGTTTTCCGATGGTAGTTCTGAGGAACTTAGTGATATGATCAATTATTTTGATTGGCCATTCCAAGTTCTTCGATATGAGGAAAGCAATATGGAAGATTATTTTCCTCAGGTAATGCTCCCGTTTACTGTTATTTTAGATACAAATAATAAAGTTAAACATGTGGCTACAATTTATAACAAGAATGATTTTATGGTGACACAATTTGATTAAACTCTAATAAAAATACTGCTCAATTTTGAAAGGAGGTGATAAATATGGGATGCCCTTGTCCAGCAGGATATTCACTTGCATCTTCAACGACACAAAAGACTTATTGTAGTAATGGCTCTTGTCAAGATGGTGGTACCTTCTACACTAAAATTTTATATGCTCAGATCATATCGATTTGCCTTGACGCTAAAGGTGTAGGTAAGCCGGTTGGTTGTGATCAAAAAGTTGGTTGTTGTGCGTAGCTGCTAATGAAATAAATGAAATGGAGGAAATTAGTTTCCTCTATTTCATTATTCTAATTTAAAGGAGAATTGTCAGTGCACACACAGCTCATAGTTTGCGATGAGATTTCTTTTGATATTCATAAAAAAAAACATGTTTTAGGATTGGTGATAAACCAAATTAAGGTTCAGGTGCTTCCATCAGTCGTCAGTTTTTCATATTTGCTTAAAATAACGAACATGCCTATAAATCAGGAGGTTCTTACAGAAATGAAGGTCGTTAATTCACGACAAGAAATTTTGGGCTCCACGACATATTACAATAGAAATTATAGAACAAATAGTGAAATTCCAGGGGTAGATCAAAATTATGATATCGACTTACTTGTAGAGGAAACGGGACCTATATTTCTTGAATGTTATATTAATGATAACAAAATGAATTGGTATCCTATTGATATTAGTTTTGAAGATGGTTACCAGTCTTAATGTTTATTTACTCAATAATAATAAAAATGATTACTGAGGGGTATTGGTAATGGTGTTTCTCCTCTATACTGCTAATATAATTATTGCTGTTTCTTTTTTGTTAGCTTTTAATTCTAAGTTGAGAAATATATTCAATTTTCAGTTGGAAATTTCATCCTATAATATTTTACCATTTAAAACCATTTCTATAGCTGCAAGGTTAGTTATCGGTTTGGAATTATTATTGGCTATTGCATTTATTTTTGATTTATGGGAAGTATGGAGACAGGCAATGAGCATCATACTGCTTGTTTTTTTTAGTATAATCACATGGAGAAAAAATCGTGGAAAAGCACAAAATTCTTGTTCTTGCTTTGGAGAAGTATCATTTTTAAATAAAAACCCATTACTAAGAAATGGATTATTAATACTATTTGTTTTAATTACAATGTATAATGCTGAAATTCCTATTAACACAATTGTTTCTCTTCAATTAATGTTTTTATCTATTTGGTTAGTTTTGTTGATTGAAATTTTGTTTATAAAAAATTGGGTTAAAAGGATATAATGATAATTAAATTGATTATGTATACAAACACTGTAATTTTTATAATTGTATTTATTTTATATATTCTAAAAAAATCCCGAAATATTGCTGTTTTGCGGTCGCTCTACTCACAAATATCTTTACTACTTGTGCAAAATCAAATAAGGGCAATCGTTCTTGACTATAAAAATGCTTCCTATGAGCAGATAGACCGTTTACTTTGCGAGTCAAGTATTTCTGAGCAAGTTATATTTTTTTCAGCTCCGCACTGGTTATACATAATCAAAAAAAAAACTTGGAAGAAACACAAGGTTTTTCATATTTCCTCTTTGGAGAATATTGAGATTAACGAAGGTTCGGGATATCTTATTTATTGCAAAAAGAATAAAATTGTAATAATTAGAGAATTAACTGAATACTTAATACATTTAAAAAGAAAATTGTAACTACTTAGGTAACACTTAAGAAGCGAACTGTCCACGGAGGGAAATGGCGAGAGCCTTGATGACTTCCCAGTTTTCTTTCTGAAATTCACAAAGAAGGTGCGTAGCCCATTCATGCCCGTCTGATGATTCAATACTGAGACATTCCAGCAATAAATGAGCGATGCACAAGACATGTTTATAGTGATAATCCGTGTTGAAATAGGTGCTAAAACAGTTATGGACGACAATCCCTGAACAAAAGGGTAAGCAGGCGATAGAAACTATCGGCTGCTTACCGCGACCCTGATGAATGCCTGAACAGATCCAGTGCGGGTCCCCCTGTATCATGATAGTTGTCGTACCTCTCAAAAGACTTAAAGACAGCAAAGAGTGTCACTTAAAGCTGACCTTTTCGAAGCTATGGGAACAGGAAACACCAGAGTAGGCTAATTCCTTCTAAGATGACTGGTATTATTGGGAAACTCATAGTCAAATTTCAGATATGATAAAAGCCGATTCGTCAGCATCAGCAGGGCACCATATCTTACGGCGGTTTACATCCAAAGAAACCAACGGCATCTTTGAGACTATAGATGGGCTTGTGCAATGCGTGAAACGACGAGCGCATGGTTACAGATCGGTTAGAAACCTTACTAAGATGATTTATTTAATCACTGGAGGATTGAAGCTCAAAATGGCCGTATCTGACAAAGAAGAACCGTAGATCAGTTTGGAGCCACAACCCGCTCATCTCACCGAATACGATTCCTTTGTCCAAGTTTTATAGGTTTCAACTACCTAAGCGAAACTGTGAGTAGCCCTCTATTTGATGTTCGATTCAATATGTTATGCCATCTCATCCCGAATCGACTCAATCAAGCCTTTCAGCTTGTTCGCCGACTTCTGGAACAGCGCCGTTTCTTCGTCCGACAGTGTCAGCTCCAGAACGTTGCGGATACCGCTGCGATCAACGACGCATGGAACGCCGATGTATACATCGGATACGCCGAGGTAGTTGTCGAGCAGGGTCGATACGTTCAGCACGGCGCCTTCATCTTGCAGAATCGCGGTACAGATGCGGTCGAGTGCCAGAGCGATGGCGTAATACGTCGCGCCTTTTGCTTCGATAATTTGGTAAGCGGCATCGCGTGTGCCGGTGAAAATCCGTTCTTTCTGTTCGTCGTTCAGTCCGAGCTCTGTACCCGCAACGTTCGACAGGCTCCATACCGGCAGCTCGGAATCGCCATGCTCCCCGATAATTGGGGCGTGGACGCTGCGCGGATCAATGTTCAGCTCTTCGCCAATCAGATAGCGGAAGCGTGCGCTGTCGAGCAGCGTGCCTGAACCGATGACGCGGTTAACGGGCCAGCGCGATTTTCGCAAGGAGAAGTAGCTCATGACGTCCACTGGGTTCGAGGCGATCAGCAGAATGCCATCGTCATTATATTTCAAGACCTCATCAATAATTTGGTCAAAAATCGCTACGTTGCGCTTCAGCAGCTGAATGCGCTCTTCGCCTGGACGCTGGGCCACACCGGCCGTAATAATAATGATGTCCGCGCCTTTGCAGTCCTCGTAAGTGCCTGCCCATACCTTCGTGCCGCCAAGGAACGGCATGCCGTGGTTCATGTCGAGCGCATCGCCGATCGCTTTCTTCTCATTGGCATCGATAAGCACCAGCTCATCCATGCGATTGCGAAGCAGCAGTGTATAAGCGGTTGTTGAGCCTACAGCCCCAGCGCCAATGACAACAATTCTTGATTTTTTCATATCCGATCTCTCCCCGTCTAATGGTGTAGTTGCTTCTAGTTTTGCTTTTGCCATTACTCCTGAATTACTTCTGCAATGCCTTCTGTTCTTGCTCTTGCGCGTGATCCTCTTTGTCGAAATAAGGCTTGTTCACGAAATAATACATATATCCCATTAATACGCCGCCGCCAATCAGATTGCCCAGTGTGACAGGCACAAGATTGTGAATGACGCCGCCGTAAGTAATCGTGTCTGGATGGTCGACGACTAGTGCAATAGCAAAGGTGCACATGTTGGCAATGCTATGCTCGTAGCCCGAAATAAAGAAGCAGAAGACGAACAGCATCATGGAAAACATTTTTGCCCCGTCATGCTTCATGCCCATCGGGATAAAAAAGGCGAGACAGACTAGCCAGTTACATAAAATCGCCCGGAAAAAAAGCTCCATCGACGACGTATGCATTTTCGCTTCGACGACACTGAGCAGGAACGTATTGACCTTCTCGCTGTCGAACAGTCCGGTTGTCATAATGAGCAGGGCGAACACGGCTGCGCCAAGCAGGTTGCCAGCGTAGCTGGTCAGCCACATTTTGATGGCGTCGGTCCATTTGAGCTTGCGCCGGAGCGCGGTAAACGAATAATAAAACGTATTGCCGGTAAACAAGTCGCCGCCGCCGTATGCGATGAGAATAATCGCAGCTCCGAACGTTAGCGCGGCCATCGGATAAGCGAGTGGAGAATGCTCGGCGTAAAAAAAGTTACCCGTCTTAAAGGCGACTATAACGCCAAAGCCAATGAACATGCTGGCGAGCATGGACCTGGAAATATACCGGATGCGGCTTTGCTGAAAAATCATATGCTTCTTGTGTGCGAGTTGCTCGACCTTGCGTAGCGGTTCAGTTTCCATGAGCATTCACTCCTCTTGCTGCTTACTGAGGTTAGAATAACACAGGAGGGACACAGTCGATTGTGACATTCCTCACAGGTAAAGGCGAAAATTGTTACAGAAATAAGGGATTCCCGGCGGAGTGGACAACTACTGAGCTAATGATTATTCCTGTAATGGCAAAAATTAGGTAGTCTTCTTGTAGATGCAAACGGAGGTGCACATCTATTTGCATAAATATAGCGGCATTAAAGAATGAGGCTTCACCACAACCAAATTAAATGGAATAAAGGAGAGTTTATTCGATGAAAAAATGGATTGGTGCTCTATTATCTTTGGCCCTTATTATTGCAATTGCTGGTGTGCAGCCTGCCCCTGTATCAGCGGCAGAAGTTGTAAACGCTACCATTATTGTTCCTAAAAATACGACCTATGACGGCAAAGGCAAAGTTTTTGTCGCGAACCCGAGTACGTTAGGGGATGGCAGCCAGGCTGAGAACCAGAAGCCGGTATTCCGTCTGGAGGCAGGCGCAACGCTGAAAAATGTCATTATCGGCGCTCCTGCTGCCGACGGCGTTCACTGCTATGGCAGCTGCAATATTGAGAATGTGACATGGCAGGATGTAGGCGAGGACGCTTTGACTCTAAAATCTTCCGGTACCGTTAATATTACAGGCGGCGGCGCATATAAAGCCTATGACAAGGTGTTCCAAATGAATGCATCCGGCACGATCAATATTAAAAATTTCAAGGCCAATGACATCGGCAAGCTCGTTCGTCAAAATGGCGGCACCTCTTATTCGGTATCCATGAATGTTTCAAATAGCGATATTTCCAAGGTGAAGGATTCCATTTTGCGTACAGACAGCAGCTCCACAACGGGCAAAATAACAAACACGCGCTATTCTGGCGTGCCGACGCTGTTCAAAGGTTTTGCATCCGGCAAAACCAGTCAATCCGGAAACACGGCTTATTAGGCAATCCTTCCAAAAAAAGACGCGGCAATGCCGCTTAAGCTTTAGCTTAAGCCTTAGCTTGAACCTGAGCCTGAGCCGCAGAGCCTAGCGTTTGGAAGGATAGCCGTCCCCCGTAAGTAAGCCTGTTTATAAATCATCAACAGGGCCTGTGCCGAGATTAGGCGGCATGGGCTCTGTTTCCCATTTGGCGACAATGAGCATATCCAAATGTCTGGCGGAGCGTAGCAAATCCTGCACAATCGTTTTGCGGACGAGCATTTGCCACGGCGGCCGGCGCGATTGTCCAATAATGAGCTGGGTCGCTTGCAGGTCAGCCATCTGTTTCAGCAAAATTCCGCTAATTTCCTGGCGTCTATCTGCCGCACTTACCGCCAGCTGGCCGCCAAGCCGCTCGCACAGCTGCCGCAGCGCATGAAGCCGCTTTTGCTGCACCTCGGTTTGCTGAATTTTACGGCTGTGCACATAATGGACATGCCATTCTGCCTTCAAGCGGTGAGCGATGCGAAAGCCGCGGCGAATCAGCCTTTCCGCCTGATCACCCAAATCGATGCATACAAAAATCACCTCGCGCTTGCGCCAAGGTCCCCGAAGCGAAGGGCCGCGTTCCCACGACTCCAGCCGTTCATCGACATCATCCGCAATTTCGCGCAGCGCCAGCTCTCGCAAGGCAATCAAATTGCCGATTTTGAAAAAAGAGCCCAGCGCCTGCTCCACCTTTTCCTGCTTGTAAATTTTGCCGTCGC
This sequence comes from Paenibacillus sp. Leaf72, assembly GCF_001422685.1. NCBI lineage: Bacteria > Bacillati > Bacillota > Bacilli > Caryophanales > Paenibacillaceae > Paenibacillus > Paenibacillus sp. Leaf72. The sequence goes on from NZ_LMLV01000012.1 coordinate 349,364, forward strand.
GCATGCGCTGCGCCAGCATTTGGGGCGTAACGTCAATGAGCTCGATTTCACTTGCCATTTGTAAAATCGCGTCCGGCACCGTTTCTCTCACCCGCACACCGGTCAATTGCTCCACCGCGTCATTCAAGCTTTCCACATGCTGCACGTTCACGGTGGAAATAACGGAAATCCCGTTTTCCAGCAGCAGCAAAATATCTTCGTACCTTTTCTTGAGCAGGCTGCCGGGCACATTCGTATGGGCAAGCTCATCGATCAGCACAACCTCGGGGCGGCGCGCGATAACAGCCGTTGTATCCATTTCCTCAAGCCGCGCTGCCCCATAGGGAATAACTGCCCGGGGCAAAATCGCCAAGTCGCCGACCTGCTCGGCCGTTTCCTTGCGTCCATGCGTTTCCAGCCAGCCAATGACGACATCTACGCCTTTACGCTTAAGAATGTTACCCTCCTGGAGCATTTTGTACGTTTTCCCGACGCCAGGAGCGGCTCCGATATAAATTTTGAACGTGCCGCGTCGCATGCGCTGGGCCTGTTCCTCCATCTCGCGGGAGTCCAGACGATGAAAAAGCGCCTCCTGCCCGCCCCAGCGGGTTTTAACGGGCAAAATCCGCTCTCCCTCATGCTCCGCCCGATCCGTCATCACAAACACGTCGATGTTCCGTATTTTACGGAGCACGCGGTTGACGATAGAGCCTTGCAGACGCTCCTGCCATGCTTTCTTCTTGGAATGGCCCATCACAATGCGCGTCGCATGCTGCCGCGTTGCATATGCCACAAGTGCGGCAGGCAGCTTGCGCGCATGCGCCAGAGGGAGCTCCTCGAACGCGCCGCCGACCTTCGCCACCAGCTTTTGCATCGAGCGTTTGATCGTTTGCTGCTCCTTCGATAAGCTGCGGCCCGGCAGCAGAAAGGTGACAACGGCAAGCTCGCCATGCAGCCGCTTGGCAATTTGCTGGCCCCGGCGCACATATAGGGAGCCGTTGAAGTGATATTGCGCCGACACCACAATCCGCTCGGCTGCTCCTGATGGGCCGCTTAAGCCCAACGCTTCGCGGTGCTTTTCCAGCGTTTCGTGAACACCCTCTGCCATGAGGCAGAGAGCGACTTCACGCAGAACAGCCAGATTGCCGGGCAGCCGCATAGCCGGATGGAGGGAGCTGCCGAGCAGTCCCTCTTCCATCCGGCTCAGCATCGTCTCAGGAGAGACATCAATGAGGCGAACCTCATCGGCCCATTCCAGCGTGTCCGCCGGAACCGTCTCCTCCGCACGAATGCCCGTCATTTTGAAAATAACCCCGTCCTCGCCCTCCAGCTCGTAGACATTAATCGTCGTAATGATGCTGATGCCATGCTCCAGCAAATATTGAATATCCTCCAGCCGCATCTGGAAGCGGGCGCACGTACGGTTGCGATGGGCGAGGCCATCGACGAGCACGACCTCCGGGTTGCGGGCGAGCAGCGCCTCCAGCGGCAAATCCTGCTGCTCCTTGCCATCGCGCTGCCACTTAATGCTCGGGACATGCTCCAGCTCAGACTCAAGCGCTGCTTGATTCCTATTTGTACTTGGAGCTGGCGTTAAGGCGCAAATGACGACATCAATGCCCTGCTGCTTCAGCAGCTGGCCTTCCTGCAGCAGATGATACGTTTTGCCGGAGCCTGCGACCGAGCCAATGATGATTTTCAGGCGTCCCTTATGCAGCCGGGAGATAGAAGCCAATATCTCCTCCGGCGTCTTGCGTTGATACGGTGGCATTCTGCTCCCGCCTTCTTTTTTATTTGGCGATTCGAGTGGATAAAGCCAGATTCAGCTCCAGCACATTGACGCGCTTGTCACCGAAGAGGCCGAGCTCGCGTCCTTTCGTATGCGCGTGTACAAGTTCTTCAAGCTCTGCCTTCGGCAGTCCTGTCAGCTTGCTAATTCTTGCAATTTGTACGATAGCCGACTGCGGCGTAATATCCGGGTCAAGCCCGGAGCCGGAGTTCGTTATTAATGCAAGCGGCAGCTGAGCAATCGGCACCTCGGGATTATCCTGCTGCCACTGGGCGATAGATGCTTTCATGCGAGCCAGCAGCTCCGGGTTCGAAGGGGCATAGTTGTTAGAGCCGGAAGCTTCCGCCTTATAGTCAATGCTCGACACCCGCCCCTGAAAATAGCGCTGATCGGTGAAAGGCTGACCGATCAGCGACGAACCAACGACGTTGCCTGCGCTGTCCTTGAGCAGGCTGCCATTGGCCTGGGCCGGGAACAGCAGCTGCGCGGCGCCTGTGCTCACAAGCGGATACACGATACCGCAAAGGAGCAGAAACAGCAGGCTGGCGCGCAGCGACATCCCGATTACGGAAGATGGGGAGGGCGGCACTGATGAAGACGAAGCGGATGGCATAGGTGACGATGGACGTTTTCCTTTTAAAATAGCATGCATAGCACAATTCCCTTCTTTCTAATTAAAGGTTCGTTTCATTAATAGGCCGCAGCCGATCTGGACGGCGTTAAATCCAAATATGAACCATCATGTCGATGAGCTTAATGCCGATGAACGGCGCGATCATGCCGCCGAGCCCGTAAATGAGCAAATTGCGGCTGAGCAGGCGGGCGGCGCTGAGCGGACGATAGGCGACGCCTTTCATCGCTAGCGGAATGAGCAGCGGAATAATGATCGCATTAAAGATGAGCGCGGACAAAATCGCCGACAGCGGCGAGCCAAGCTGCATCACATTCAGCGCCTGCATTTGCGGAATCGCCAGCATAAACATCGCGGGAATGATGGCGAAATATTTGGCTACGTCATTGGCAATGCTGAAGGTCGTGAGCGCGCCGCGCGTCATAAGCAGCTGCTTGCCGATCGAAACGACCTCTATAATTTTGGAAGGATCGGAGTCCAAATCCACCATATTGGCAGCTTCCTTCGCCGCCGTCGTGCCGCTGTTCATCGCCAGGCCGACATCGGCCTGCGCGAGTGCGGGCGCGTCATTCGTCCCGTCCCCCGTCATGGCGACGAGCTTGCCTTCCGCCTGCTCGCGCCGGATGACGGCGATTTTATCCTCCGGCTTGCTTTCGGCAATAAAATCGTCGACGCCCGCTTCTCTGGCGATAGTTGCCGCCGTAAACGGATTATCGCCCGTACACATAATCGTTTTGATGCCCATCGCTCGCAGCTGGTCGAACCGTTCCTTCATGCCCGGCTTGACCGTATCCTTCAAATAAATCAAGCCGAATATGTGCTGATCGACGGCGATAGCGAGCGGCGTGCCGCCTTCCTTGGCAATCCGCTCCGTCTCCTGAGCCAAATCAGCGGGTATGTCTCCTCCTTGGGCGAGCACCCAGCTGCGAATCGCTTCAACGGCTCCTTTGCGCACGAGCCGTCCATCGGCCAAATCGATGCCGCTCATCCGCGTCTCGGCCTGAAAGGGAACGAATTGACCGCCTTCGCCAAGCGCGGCATCGTAGGTTTTATCATGCTTTTTCATCCATTCCAGCACTGAGCGGCCTTCCGGCGTTTCATCCTGCAGGGAGGAAATAGCGGCCCATGCCGCTGCCTCATCTGCCCCAGCAGTGCCCACCGGATTGATTTCGCTAGCCATCCGATTGCCGAAGGTGATCGTCCCGGTTTTATCCAAAATCATCGTATTAATGTCGCCAGCTGCTTCGACCGCCTTCCCGGACATGGCCAGCACATTGAACTGGGTGACCCGGTCCATGCCGGCGATGCCGATGGCGGACAGCAGGCCGCCGATTGTCGTCGGAATGAGGCAGACGAGCAGCGCGATGAGCACGGGAATTTCCAAATTGACGTCCACATAAGCGACAATCGGGCCAAGCGTGACGACGACGATGAGGAAAATAATCGTCAGGCTTATCAGCAGCGTGTTCAGGGCAATTTCATTCGGTGTTTTCTGCCGCTTCGCGCCTTCGACGAGCGCGATCATCCGGTCGATGAACGTTTCACCGGGCTCGCTCGTGATTCGCATTTTGATGCGGTCGCTGATGACCCGCGTTCCGCCCGTCACGGAGTTGAAGTCGCCGCCCGCCTCCTTGATGACGGGTGCCGATTCGCCGGTAATAGCCGATTCATCGACGGAAGCGAGGCCTTCAATGACCTCGCCGTCGCCGGGAATCATTTCCCCTTGCGAGACGATAACGATATCCCCTTTGCGCAGCTCCGTAGAAGGGACGATTTGAATGCTGTCGCCCAGCAGCTTATTCGCCATAATTTCCTGCTTCGTTTTTTTCAGCGAGCCAGCCTGTGCTTTCCCGCGGCCTTCGGCTAAAGCTTCGGCAAAGTTCGCGAACAGTACCGTAAAGAGCAAAATAATAAAAACAGTCAAGTTGAAGCCGATGCGATCCTGCGAGTCGAAGTACCCTGGAAATAGGGTCATGAGCAGAACGATCAGCGTTCCAATCTCGACAACGAACATGACCGGATTTTTCATCATATGGACCGGATTCAGCTTGAGGAGGCTCATCTTTAGCGCCTCGGTCACGAGCGGTCCGGTGAACAGTTTTTTAGCACGTTGGTCATTCATAACGCTTACCCCTCATTTCCCTTTAACGGATCGTTAAAAACTCGGCAATTGGCCCTGTGACAATGACGGGCAGAAACGTGAGCGCGCCGATCAAAATAACGACGCCCATTAGCATAACCGCAAATAGCGAATTGTCCGTTCGGAACGTGCCTATCGTCTCCGGCACCCACTGCTTGCGGCTGAGTGATCCGGCTACAGCTAGCAGCGCGATCATCGACATATATCTGCCGAAAAACATCACGAGCCCGGTCGTTATATTCCAGAACGGTGTATTGTCGGCCAGCCCCTCAAACCCGGAGCCGTTGTTGGCGGCCGAGGACGTATATTCATAAAGCACCTGCGTAATGCCATGAAAGCCCGAATTGGATATAGCGCCTTGCCCCAGGTCGGTTAGAAAAGCCGCTGCCGTTGGCGCGAGAATAATAAACGGATGCACAAGAATGGCGATAGCAATGAGCTTCATTTCGCGCGGCTCTATTTTTCGTCCGAGAAATTCTGGTGTCCGTCCGACCATCAGCCCGCAGATGAACACCGTCAGCATCGCATACATCAGCATATTGACGAGCCCGACGCCTTTGCCGCCGAAGACGACGTTCAGCATCATTTGGGCAAGGGGAACGAGCCCGCCAAGCGGAGTGAGCGTATCGTGCATCGAATTGACCGAGCCGGTCGTGGCCGCCGTCGTCACCGTCGTGAACAGCGCGGACTGGGCGATGCCGAAGCGAACCTCCTTGCCCTCCATGCTGCCTTGCGAAGCGTCGATGCCGAGTGTGGCGATCAGCGGGTTGCCGCTTTTTTCAGCCGTATAGGAAATCGTAAGAAAGATCAGAAACAGCGCCATCATCGCCGAAAAAATAACCCAGCCCTGCTTGCTGCTTTTCGCAAACCGGCCATACATGAAGGGCAGCGCGGCAGGCAGTGCCCACATGGACAAAATCTCAATGACATTCGTCAGCGGGTTGGGATTTTCGAACGGATGGGCGGAGTTGACTCCGAAAAAACCGCCGCCATTCGTGCCAAGATGCTTAATCGACTCCAGCGAGGCGACTGGCCCGATGGCGATATGCTGAACCGCGCCCTCGAGTGTCGTAACGGTCAAGGTAGGGCTAAGCGTTTGCGGCACTTGCAGCGCCACAAGCAGCAGCGTAATGATAATAGCGAGCGGGAAGAAAATCCGCGTATGTGCTTTGACGAAATCCTCGAAAAAGTTGCCGAGCGTTCCGCCTTTGCTCGTAATGCCGCGCACGAAGGCGACAGCAACGGAAAAGCCGGTAGCGGCGGACGTAAACATCATCATCGTAATGACGGCCATTTGCGCAAAATACGTCAGCCCTGATTCGCCGCTGTAATGCTGGAGATTCGTATTGGTCATAAAGCTGATGACCGTATTTAGGACGAGTGTCGGCTCCATGCCGCCGATTCCATTCGGGTTAAGCGGCAGACCGCTTTGCACCCTCAGCAGTACATAGCTGACAGCTACGAGCACGAAATTGAGTGTAATAAAGCTGAGCGCATATCTTTTCCAGCTCATGCCTTGGCGATTTTTGAGCCCGATTACTGCATATATGAGCGCTTCGATTCGTCCAAACAGCTTGTCAGTACGGTTTGGAACGTTTGAAAACACGGAATATAAATAATGCCCAAGCGGCTTTGCGATCAGCATGATCATGCCGACGACTACCGCCATTTGCAAGACGTCCACAGCTGTTCCTCCCTTGCTATAAATGATGAAACGTTATTTGCTAAAATTTTTCCGGATGGAGCAAGGCGTAGACGAGATACACCAGCAAAGCTCCTGTAACGAGCAATATGACAATCATCCCCGTTCCTCCATTTCGCTAATGGACCGATCGCACCAGCGTATAAATCCGGCAATCAGCCCGAAAGCTGCGATTAAGGTCAAAGCCATTCCGATATCCAGCATAGCTGCATCGCTCCTTATTTCGTTTTATCCCTAGTCATTTTGGAAAAAAAGGCAACAAAAAAGAAGCCTTGGGCAAAGAGGACTCTTCACCCGCAGCTTCCTTCATCCGGGCATCATACGCCCCTGATTCGCCTGCGATAAGTGTAAGTGTGGCCTCTCCCGTTGACGCTTGCGAGGTTAGCTGTCGGATTCGGGCGCGAGAGACGCCCTACGCTTGGCACTTATCGTGCCCTTGCGATTCACCCCGTGACGCTCCCTGCCATCGTCCATTGGACAACGACAGAGAGCCGTCGATGGTTCCCCCGTTTCTGCGGCAGTGCAGAACTCAGCGTTTGAAACAAAATGCCTGCCGATGTTGCGAGTGCTATTTTCGAAAAAAAGACAACAAAAAACCACAGAGGCGTATGACGCTCTGTGGCCTGATTTACAAGGTCACAATCGTTCACCATTCCTCTCTACACCTGCGCTTACGAGGTTAGCTGTCGGATTCGGGCGGTGAGAGTCGCCCTACATTTGCCTGGAGTTTCATGACACTCCTGCAAACGATTCACCCCTGCGCTGCCAGCTTCCGACTCTCACATCGGATGGCTGCAGTGCGTTTGGTTCCCCCGCTCTTCGCCTATTGGGCGAAGACTCAGCGATCAAGCAAAAACGACTTCGTCGTCCTTCTGGGACGAGCGAAGAGCTTTGCCCTTAGAAATATAGAGAAAGGATAACGAAAACCTATACTTTCCTATATTTCAAGGTGAAACGGCTATCGCCTTCCTTTGGCGGCGCAGCGCGTTTCAGTCCGAGAAATATAAGCCTATTTATAAGTGCAAAACTTATAAATTCTTATATTTCAAAAAAAGGTTCATGCATGCTATGAATCATACTCCCCCGCCGCGATTGCTGTAAAGGAAGCTTACGCCGCAAAAGAGAGCGAATGCAGCGGATTAGTTTGATTTTAAACGCTTACAACGAGATTTATCTTTAGCAAGGTCGATTTATCTCGCGATTTCTTTAAAATATAGGAAAGCATATGATTTTTTTCTTCCTTTCTCTATATTTCATCGCGAAACGGTAGCTTTGCCGCCAAAGGACGGCTTCAGCCGTTTACGCTTGTTTACTCAAAGCACCCCCTCTTTCCAGAAAACAAGGAAACGAATATGATAAATAGCATGCTGACAGAATCAGGTGTTTGCGGCTGCTCGGCCGCGTATTTAAATAGCGGGGGGATGAACGATGTATAAAGTGCTGCTGGTAGATGATGAAGAAGAGACGCGCAGCGGGCTGCTGCACGAAATTGCATGGGAGCGCCATGGCTTTGAAATTGTGGATACGGCGGCGAACGGCAGGGAAGCGATGGAGCTGATCGAGCGTCTGGAGCCGGACATCGTAGCGACGGATATTAGCATGCCGTATATGAACGGCTTGGAGCTGGCGGAATGGACGAGGAAGACGTATCCGCTGACGCGCATCGTTATTTTTTCCGGCTATGATGAATTTGAATATGCCAAGCAGGCGATTGGCTTGCAGGTGGATGAATATATTTTAAAGCCTTTTTCCGCGCAGCAGCTGCTTGAGGTGATGGACAAGGTGAAGGAGCGGCTGGATGATGAGCGTGAGAAGCGGGAAAATATGCAGCTTTTGCAGGAGCATTACCGTACAAGCCTGCCGGTCGTAAAGGAGCTATTCCTGTCGTCGCTGCTCACCCGCAAGCTTCCGCTGCGGCATATTGAGGAGAAGGCAGAGAAATATGGGCTGGATTTAGCGGGCGAGGCGTACATTGTGTCTGTGCTGCACACGCATGTATTGGAAGCGCTTCCTGGATTGCCGCTCCGCGCAGCGGAAAGCTCGCTTGCGGCCTCCAGCGATCTCGACCTCAAGCTGTTTGCCCTGCGCAATGTGGCGGAAGAGGTGTGGGGCAGACTCGGACTGGGCAAAGTTTTTCTGCATCAGGACCAGGTGGCGCTGCTCGCAGTTGGACGGGGAGGAAGCGCGCAAGAGCTGATGGAGCGGACGCTGGGCGGGCTTGCTGAAATGCTGCAAAATGTTCAGAAATACTTGCGTTTTCCCGTGACGATTGGGGTCAGCTCAACGCTGGCGGATGTCGCGCAGCTAAAGCAGGGCTATGAGGAGGCGCAGCAGGCGCTCGATTATCATAATTTGGTGGGCAGCAACCGGATTATCTGCATTGACGATGTAGAGAAGCGCTATGTTGAAGAGCTGCAATTTGACGAGCTCAAGGAGCAGGCGCTCATTCGCTGCCTGCGCGTAGGCACGCATGAGGAGCTGAAGCAGCTGGTGGCTGCGCTTTTTGACGAGATTGAAGGCGTCCATGCCGCTTACCGGGAATACCAGCTTTACATGCTGGAGATGATGACGGCGGTCATGAAGCTGGTGAGGGAGGCAGGGCTGAACCTGTACGATATCGTAGGATACGAGCTGCAAATTTATGAGGAGCTGCAGCAGCTTAGCGGGCTGTCGGAGACGAGAAGCTGGTACATGTCGCTCTGCGAGAAAATTCGCCATCATATCGCCAGCCGCAGGCAAAGCTCCTACAAGCAGCTGGTCGAGGAGGCTGTGCGTTATACGAAAGCAAACTTCCATGACAGCGAGCTGTCGATTGCCCGCTTGTGCAGCCATCTGCATATTAGCGCTGGGTATTTCAGCAGCCTGTTCAAGAAGGAGGTGAAGCTGACCTTCGGCGGTTATTTGCTTCAGCTGCGGATGGAGGCGGCGAAGGAGCTGCTGCGGGCGACGGAGCTGAAGACGTTCGAAATTGCCGAGAAGGTCGGCTTCTCGGACCCGAATTATTTTTCACTATGCTTTAAGAAAAATGTCGGCGTCTCTGCCAAGGATTATCGCAATCAGGCGATGAATATGGATGCGCCATGAGGAAGCGCAGCATCCAGTTTCTCATTTCAGTGGCGCTGTCGGTATTTGCGGCTGCGGCGATTATAATGGTCAGCGTGCTGCTGTTCAACAAGTTTTCGCAGACGGCAGAGACGAATGCGCTGCGCAATACCCAGCAGGTCGTCGATCAGGTCAGCTACAATTTGGAGGATTATATCCAGGGCATGTCGGAAATTTACGGCGTTCTCCACGATACAATCAGCCGCAGCGGCGATGTGAACGAAGAAGAGCTGCGCAGCCAGCTGAATACGATCATCGGCATTCGGGGAGAAATTGTGTCGCTGGCCGTCATCGGGCATGACGGCGAGGTGATGATGAGCATTCCCGGCGTTGCGCTCAAGGAAAATTTGAGTCTTTACAATCAGCGCTGGTTCCAGAGCGCGCTTCAAACGCCGAACCATCTCAGCTACTCGCTGCCGCATGTGCAGAACATGTACAAAATGCAGTACAAATGGGTTGTCTCGCTGAGCAAAGGCATTACCGTAGTAAGGGGCGGGAAAACGGAGCATGGCGTGCTGCTGCTGGACGTCAATTTTAACAAAATCAATCAGCTGTCCTCGCGGGTTGTGCTCGGGAAGAAGGGCTACGTCTACATTGTGGACGAAAGTGCGGGCAATATGGTGTACCATCCGCAGCAGCAGCTCATCTACGCCGGGCTGAAAAGCGAAAACGTCGAGCAGGCGCTGAAATATACGTTCGGCAGCTTTCATGACGAATCCGGAGACGAGGATAAAATGATTACGGTGCAAACGATCGGCAACATCGGCTGGAAGGTGGTCGGAGTGTCCTTTACCGATGAGATTATTACGACAAAGCGCGAGCTGAACGATTATTTGCTGAATCTGCTGCTGCTTTTGCTTGTATTCGTCATTGCGCTGTCGTGGCTTATTTCGCGCATTATTGCCCGTCCGATCCGGCAGCTGGAGAAGTCGATGAAAAATGTCGAGCGCGGCGATTTCCATACGATGACGACCATTCGCGGGCCGCTGGAAGTAGAGCAGCTGTCCAGACGCTTCAATTTGATGGTAGCGCGAATCCGCGAGCTGATGCAGCAAATTGTTGTGGAGCAGGAGGCGAAGCGCAAATATGAGTTTGAGGCGCTGCAATCGCAAATTAATCCGCATTTTTTATACAACACGCTCAATACGGTCGTGCGCATGGTCGGCATGAACCGCAACGAGGAGGTGGTGACGACGATTACCTCCTTGTCGAAGCTGTTCCGCATCAGCCTTAGCAAAGGCAAGCCGATGATTCCGCTGGCGAGCGAGCTGGAGCATGCGCGGAACTATCTCATCATTCAAAATATCCGTTTCAAAAATAAATTCGATTATGTGTTTGACGTCGAAGAGGCCGCGCTGCCCAGCTTGTCGCTCAAGCTGATTTTGCAGCCGCTGCTGGAAAATGCCATTATGCACGGCATTGAGCCGTCTGTCGATAAAGGGTTGATTACCGTTCGGGCATGGATCGAGGCTGGGCAAGTGTACTTGCAGGTGAGCGATAATGGGCTCGGGATGAGCGGCGAGCAGCTGGCGGCGCTGCTCACGGGAGAGACCAACAGTAGTACCGCCAAGCCGTCTGGATATGCTGGAGACCGTAAGGCTGATCGTGACGGCACCATTGGAGGGGCTGCTCCAGAGGCTTCTAAAAGGTCAACCTCCGCCAATTTTGCATCGAGTTCTGCATCCAGTGCGGCTTCCGGCGCGGGCTCCGGCGTAGGCGTGCGCAATGTGCATGAGCGGATTCGGCTGTTTTACGGCGAGCCGTATGGCTTGCAGTTTGAGAGCGAGCTGGAGGAGGGAACGACCGTGACGATACGTTTCCCGTTCAAGCCAGCTGGCGCTGAAGCCGACGAGAGGAGTGAGGAAGGATGAGCGTAAAACGCAGGTTGGGACGGCTCACTATGCTGTGCATGGTGGCTATGGCTGCGCTGCTGCTGGGCTCCTGCACGACGCATCCGGCAGAGGACAGCGCCATTCAGCGCGAAAATATCGACATCAGCCTGCTGCTCAAGCGGCTGGACGGCGACTACTGGAACTCCGTCGTCATGGGCGCCGAAGCCGCATCGAAGGAGTTTAATGTGACGCTGCATATTTCCGGACCGGATAAGCAGGGCAGCCCGGAGCAGCTTTTGGAGACGGCAAAGCTTGCGCTGGTGCATCATCCTGATGCGGTCGTATTTGCCTCCGGAGACGAAGCGGTTACGACCGGCATTGTCGAGGCTAGCAAGGCAGCACGGATTCCGCTCATTGCGATTGACACGGAGACGGAGGAAGCGGGCATCAGCTCGAGCATCACGATTAATCATCATCAGGCGGGACGAGCGGTTGCCCTCAAAATGAGCGAGCTGCTGGCAGGCAAAGGCAGCGTCGCCCTGCTGACGGACGGCCTTGGGGACAACAACCAGCTGCGCCGCGAGGAGGGCATTAAGGAGGCGCTTGCCGAGGAAAGCGGCATGGCGCTTATCGGTATTGAGCCCTGCTTGGAGGCTGACGGCAACTGCCGAAGCGTCGTCAGCAGCTTGCTGGACGAGCAGCAGGTGGATGGCATATTGGCGCTTAATGTCCAAGCCGCCGTATCAGCTGCCCTTGAGGTGAAGCAGCGGGGGCTCGGCGGCAAAATTAAAATTGTCGCCTTTGACAGCTCCATGGAGCTGCTTGAGCTGCTGCAGGAGGATCAGCTGCAAGCGGTGCTGGTGCAAAATCCGTTCAGCATCGGCTATCTTGGCATCAAAAACGCCGTACTCGCTTTGCGGGGCGAGGAAGTGCCACTGCATGTAGCGATGGAAGCCAAGCTGGTAAATAGCGACACGATGTTTTGGCCTGAAAATCAGCGGGTGCTGTTTCCCTTTATCCAGAAGTAAGGAGGATTTTAATAAAAATGATGAGGATTTTACATTCGTTTCCGGCCCCGTTTCAGCCATAATGAGGACACGAAAGAGAAACAGAGCTGCACACGCTCATCAGCATGAACTAAAAATGGGGAGGTCATGATGAAATGAAAAAGGTAACGGCTGCGCTGCTGATCGGCGCATTGACGGTAGCGGCAGGCTGCTCGGCATCAAACGGCAACGCAGGGGGAAGCGAGGGCGACCAGCCGAAGGTTGGGGTCGCGATTTACAAGTTTGACGATACGTTTATGACAGGCGTCCGCAACGCGATTACGGAAGCAGCGGCAGGCAAGGTGCAGGTGGATATCGTAGACAGCCAAAACTCGCAGCCGACGCAAAATGACAAGGTTGACCTATTCATCACGAAGAAGGTCAAATCGATGATCATTAACCCGGTAGACCGCACAGCAGCGGGCGTCATTATTGATAAAGGCAAAGCAGCGGACATTCCGGTCGTCTTCGTTAACCGCGAGCCGCTTGCGGATGATATGGCGAAATGGGATAAGGTGTATTTTGTCGGAGCGAAGGCGGAGGAGTCGGGCACGATGTCTGGCGATCTCATCGTTGATTACTGGAAGGCACATCCGGAAGCGGATAAGAATGGGGACGGCGTACTGCAATACGTCATGCTCAAGGGCGAGCCGGGCCATCAGGATGCCGAGCTGCGGACGAAGTTTTCCGTGCAGGCGATTGAGGATGCAGGCATCAAGGTCGAGAAGCTGGCAGAGGACACAGCGATGTGGGACCGGGTAAAAGGCCAGGAAAAAATGGCTGCGTTCATCGCTTCCCATGGCGATAAAATCGAAGCTGTCCTCGCCAACAACGATGATATGGCGCTCGGTGCGATTGAAGCGCTGAAGGCGGCGGGCTATTTTACAGGCGATAAATATATTCCGGTTGTCGGCGTAGATGCTACGGCTCCTGCGATTCAGGCGCTGGATGAAGGCACGCTGCTCGGCACAGTGCTCAACGATGCGGTGAACCAAGGCAAGGCGACGGTCGAGTTGTCCCGCGTACTGGCTGCTGGCGAAACGCCGAGCAAGGATAACACCGGCTTCGACATTACCGATGGCAAATACGTGTGGATTCCATACCAGAAGGTAACGAGCGAGAACAAGGATCAAGTGCTGAAATAGTCGCCTGAGAGGGCGAGCGGAATAAAGCGGTACGAAAGGAGCAAGGGAAGCATAAGGCTGGCGCTGCCCTTGCTTTTTTTAAACGGTAGCTTTGCCGTCAGAGGGCGACAGCCGTTTACGCTTGCAGCAAAACGAGCATTGCCTCCAAAGGCTGGCAGTGCCGTTTAAACACGGCTATTTACTGGATAACTTTAACTTAATTGTTTTGTAAAGGGGTGTTATACAAATGCCAGAGCATCCGGCTTATGTGCTAGAGATGAATAACATCTCCAAATCTTTTCCCGGCGTGAAGGCGCTCGACGATGTGACGCTGAAGCTGCGCCCCGGTACGGTACATGCCTTGATGGGTGAAAATGGTGCAGGAAAATCGACGCTGATGAAATGCCTGTTCGGCATCTACAAGCCCGATGGCGGCGAAATCATGCTTGCCGGGCAGCATGTGCACATCAACAGCTCGAAGGACGCGCTGGCTCTCGGGGTGTCGATGATCCATCAGGAGCTGAACCCGGTGCCGCAGCGCGACGTCATGGAAAATATCTGGCTCGGGCGATTCCCGACCAGAGGTCTAGGGCCTTTGCAATTCATCAACCACCGCAAAATGCAGGAGGATACGGTGAAGCTGCTCAAAGATCTGGAGATGGATATTCATCCGAAACAAAAGGTAGGCGACTTGTCCGTATCGAAAATTCAATCGCTGGAAATCGCCAAAGCGGTATCGTTCCACTCGAAGGTCATCGTCATGGACGAACCGACCTCCTCGCTCACCGGAAATGAAGTGGAGCAGCTGTTCCGCATCATTAATGAGCTGCGGCGGCGCGGTGTATCAATTATTTATATATCCCACAAAATGGAAGAGATATTGCGTATTTCAGATGATGTAACCATTATGCGAGATGGCAAGCATGTCGGCACATGGGAAGCGAAGGAGCTGACGATTGATAAAATCATTACCCGCATGGTGGGCAGGGATTTATCGAATCGTTATCCAGAGCGGACGAACGTGCCGGGCGAGGTGCTGCTGCGGGCAGAAGGCTTGACCTCCGTGCATCCGCATTCGTTTAAGGATGTTTCGTTCGAGCTGCGCAAGGGCGAGATTTTGGGACTCGGCGGGCTTGTAGGAGCGCAGCGGACCGAGGTGATAGAAGCGCTGTTCGGGATGCGGGCGCTTAAGCGGGGCAGCATTCATCTGCATGGCAAAAAAATAAAGCTGAATGCGCCATCGGACGCCATTCGCCAGGGTATTGCGCTGCTCACCGAGGAGCGGCGGGTGACGGGGATTTTTCCGGTGCTGACGATTGCGGAAAATACAGTCATTGCGAACTTGGGCAGGTTCAAGACGCCCTATGGTTTAATTAGCAATGCGCGGATAGGCGAAGTGTCGCAGCAGAGCGTAGAGAAGTTTCGGGTCAAAACGCCATCGACCAAGCAGCTCATTCGCAACTTGTCCGGCGGCAACCAGCAGAAGGTGCTGCTCGCCAGATGGCTGCTGACCGACCCGGAGGTGCTGCTGCTGGACGAACCGACGCGCGGCATCGATATCGGAGCGAAATATGAAATTTATTCGTTCATGATCGAGCTTGCCAAGCAGGGCAAAAGCATCATTATGATTTCCTCCGAAATGCCGGAGCTGATCGGCATGTCCGACCGCATCATCGTCATGCGCGAGGGGCGCATATCCGGCATCGTAGACGGCAAAGCGGCGACGGAAGAAGAAATTATGCGGCTTGCCGCACAGTAGTAGCGGGCAGGACAACTTGGAGGAGTGAATACGATGAATGCACTGGATGCAAAAGGAGTTAAGCATTTTTTCTCCCAAAATGCGATTTATATTATATTGGTTCTGCTTATTATTGGCATAGCAGTTGCTGACCCGAATTTTATCGGCATTACGACGCTGCGGGATATTTTGCTGCAATCGTCGACGCGGGTCATAATCGCTCTAGGCGTAGCGTTTGTGCTGATTACGGGCGGAACGGATTTGTCTGCTGGGCGGATAGTTGGCCTGAGCGCCGTCGTCTCTGCGTCGATGCTGCAAATGTCGGATTATCCGCGCAAGTTTTTCCCAAATTTGCCGGAGCTGCCGATTATCGTGCCGATTATACTGGCGATTGTCGTCGGTTTGATTTTTGGCTTGATCAACGGCATTATTGTCGCAAAATTTCATGTTCCACCGTTTATTGCGACGCTTGGCTCAATGGTTATCGTATATGGCGTAAACTCGTTTTACTTCGATATGAAGCCGAACCAGTCGCAGCCAATCGGAGGCTTAAGCAAGGAATTCAGCAAGCTGGGGACCGGGTATATCGGGCCGAACGGCACGTATTCGATCCCGTATATCGTCATCATAGCGATTGTTGTCTCGTTTATCGTCTGGGTCATCTTCAACAACACGCGGCTGGGCAAAAACATGTACGCCATCGGCGGCAATATCCAAGCGGCTAATGTATCGGGCATTAATGTATCGCGCAATTTGATTTATATTTATGCGATTGCTGGCGCGCTGTATGGGCTGGCAGGCGTGCTGGAGGCTGCCCGCACGGGGGGAGCCACGAACAATTACGGCAATATGTACGAGCTGGATGCGATTGCGGCCTGCGTCGTCGGCGGCGTATCGACCGCAGGCGGTGTCGGGCGCGTGCGCGGCATACTCGCCGGAGTGCTCATTTTCAGCGTCATCAACTACGGTCTGACCTTTGTCGGCGTAAGCCCGTACTGGCAGCTCATTATTAAAGGGATGATTATTGTTGCTGCGGTTGCATTTGATATTCGCAAGTATGTGGCGAAGAAGTAGGGGCGCGGCGATTTGACGAGGCAGTGGCAGGAGAAGTTTTTGCTTTCTAGGTGAGGAATGCGGTCTTGGGGCCGCATTCTTTTTTTGTTATATACAGGTTTAATCCGTGTCGTAGAGCGGCAGTATTTTCTTTTAGCATTTCTTCAGATTCATTTAACGCTGTTTTCATCTTGCCTTCCTATACTTAGCTAAACTACAACGAGTAGGGTAGGTGGAGAAGGATGAGCGGAAATTCGAAATGGTTAAAATGGCAGCTTGGAGCCGCAGGCGCGGCGGGCATTTTTATATTATTCAGTACGGTGCAAAATACAGCGGCTTTTCAGGCGGCGCAAACAGCGGCGGCCGAAGGCAGCACAACCTCCGGAACGGAGCGGCAGGGCGATCAGCAGGATACGGTGGACCAGTGGATGTCCACGGGATCTAGCGACAGCGGCAGCGGCAGCTCGGATTGGAATAACGGCAGCAGCGGAAGCAGCTGGTCAGACAGCTCCAGCGAAAGTGGATCGGATAGCTCCAGCTCAGGCAGTCGCGGCAGCGTAGACGACCGGAGCAGCAGTGGAAGCGGCAGCTCCAGCAGCTCGGGCGGCATGCGCTCCCAGTCAGGCAGGTCCTAACGATGAGCGGGCGGGGGACGATACGGTTTCGGGCGATGAATACGAATGTCGAGATTATACTGGATTATGCAGCGGATGAGCCCCGCACGACAGCCTTTTATGCAGACCGCGCTCGCGACTGGTTTGAGGCAGTGGAGCAGCGGTTTAGCCGCTTCCGCCCGGATAGCGAGTGGAGCAGGCTTGGCCGCTCGGCAGGCAGCTGGGTCGTCGTGTCGGACTGGCTGTTTGAGGTTATTGCAGCGGCGGAGAGCTATCGCCGTCTGACGGCAGGGGTGTTCGACCTGCGGATACTGCCGGGGCTGGAAGCGTCCGGCTATACGGAATCTTTCGAGCACGCGGCGGCGTTCCAGGCGGGAGCTGGCGGGGCTGAGCGGCGGAAGCTGAGCCCTGCTGGCGAGCTGGAGCTGGACTATGGCATGAAGGCGGTGAAGCTCGCCGAGGGAACGAGTATCGACGCCGGCGGCATCGCCAAAGGCTGGGCCGTGCAGAAGCTCGCCGATTGGCTGAGGCGCAGCAGGCGGATTCCGGCAGGCATCGTCAATGCCGGAGGCGATCTGTATGCGTGGAACAGCGGGGACGCAGCGGCGCAGCCAGCCATTATTGATCTCCAGCATCCATGGGAAGCTGGAGCAACGGTTGGGGAGCTGCTGCTCGCTAACGGCGCAGTTGCGACCTCAGGGAAGCTGGGCAGGCAGTGGGGAACGGGCAGCTCGGCCGCGCATCATTTGATCGATCCGCTGACGATGCAGCCAAGCGTCAGCGATGTCGTTCAGGCGACGGTTGCGGGTCCCGATGCCGTCGCTTGTGAAATATGGGCGAAGACGCTGTGCATCGCCGGCCGCGATCAAGGCTTGCGGCTGATGGACGAGCATGCGCGTGACTGTGAAGCCGTTATTTTCATGAGCGGCGGCGAGATTGTGAAATATGGTAAAAGCCGCAAGTCCGGCTTGGAGTGGAATATCCGTGAGCCGCTGCATAGAGCGGGAACCGCGGAGGCTAGGGGTAGAGCCAGCAGCGGAAGCGAAATCGAATGCGAAAAGGAGGAGTCAGCATGACAGAATGGATTTTGAGCTGGCCGACATGGCAAATGACGCGGGTGCTCGGCATTGGCTCTTACTTGATGCTGTTCGTCGGCATGTCGCTGGGCATGCTGTACAGCTATCCGTTTGTGAAAGGGCCCAGCAAAGCCCGCGTGTACAATTGGCATATCCGTTTCACGAATGGGGGAACGCTGCTGGCGCTGCTGCATATGGCGGTGCTCGTCATTGATACGTACACGCCATTTACATGGGGCGAGCTGCTGATTCCTTTTACCGCGCATGATCATCCGGTGATATATGGCATAGGTACGCTTGCGCTTTATGGCATGCTCGTGCTGATTTTGACCTCGGACCTGCGTCCGAAGCTGAAGCGCAAAGTGTGGCTCGCTATACATATGTTAGCCTACCCGATCTATTTACTGGCTTTGTTTCACGGCATATTGGCTGGAACGGATACACAGCTTGGCCTTGTGCAGTTCATGTATGGTGCGACGTTAATCGTTACCGTAGGCTTGTTTTTGGGACGGGCGACCGTCAAGAAAAAGCCAGGCGCTGCGAAAAATCGGGATGTCGTGGCAAAAAGCGGGTAACTTATCCTGTTTTTCCTGTAGGATCGTATAGGTTTAGACAGCTTGCGGAGAAGATAGTAGAATGAATGGGAACTGGTATGAACAGGCGGCTGGTGCGAAGGGCGACCTTCAAAGCTGCTGGATATGGAGGAAACCAAGTGAGCAATCTTCTAGTTATTTTCACGGGTGGGACGATTGGCAGCAAATCTGGCGCAGGAGCGATTAGCGTGCGTGAAGCAGGCTCCTATGCGATTATTGAAGGCTATCAATCGGACCCCCGTTACCGCGAGTCTGTAAAGCTGGAATGTGTGCAGCCGCTGAATATTCTCAGCGAAAATCTGGTGCCAGACGATTGGAATGTGTTGATTGAAACGATCCGCAGCGCGGACTTGTCCCAATATGACGGCATTATCGTCACCCATGGCTCGGATACGCTTGCTTATTCGGCTGCAATGCTTAGCTATATTTTGTGTGATAGTCCCATCCCGATTGTGCTGGTGGCCAGCAACTATCCGCTTGGCGATCCGCGCAGCAATGGACTGCGCAACTTTGCCTCGGCCGTTGAGTTCATAGATGGCGAGAAGCTGAAGGGCGTCTACGTCGTCTATGAAAATAGTGCAGGCGAGGCTATCGTGTATTTGGGTACACGCGTCACGCAAGCGGTGTCGTTCACTGACCAATTGGAATGCCCGTATGACGTGCATTACGGCATCATGAGCGAGGGCAAGCTGATCGTCAACGAGCATCCTTACAACCCATCTGCACAGGAGCTGCATTCTCGCAAGCCTGCCCCGAGCCCGTTCACCGCTGGCAAGGATAAGCTGCAATCGGGCCTGCTGTATGTGAAGCCGTTTTTGGGCATGACCTATGATTATTTTGATTTTGGGCAAAAAGCGCCGAAGGCTGTCGTTCACGATCTGTTCCACTCCAGCACGGCGAATACGAGTGCGAGCGAGCGCCATTCCCTGCTTGCATTCGCCGGGTATTGTGCCCAGCATAGCGTAGACTTGTATTTGTGTCCGCTCAAGGACAGCTCGGAGACGCTATACGCGTCGTCGGTCGCTTTGCAGCAGGCGGGAGTGGCCTTTATCGAAAATATGTCGGTGGATGCGGCGCTTATGAAGCTGACGCTTGCTTATTCCCTTTATGTCGATAAGCAGCAAATTCGCGAGTTTGTGATGAACACACCGCTTTTCTATGAGTTTGTAGCATCTCGCTGATGGACATGCTATCGTTGTTTGAGTAAGCAAAGCAAGTGGAAATATCCAATACGAAGGAGCTGATTGAACATGACGCAAGTGCAAATTGGACAACAGGTTGAGAATTTTACATTGCCAGCCTCGAATGGCAAGGACGTATCGCTGCAGGACTATAAGGGCAAGAAGCTGGTCATTTATTTTTATCCGCGGGATATGACACCGGGCTGTACGACGGAATCGTGTGACTTTAGAGATTACAATGGACAATTCAAGACGTTCAATACCGAAGTCATAGGCATCAGCCCTGACGATCTGGCGTCACATGATCAGTTCATTGCTGCTCATGAGCTGCCTTTCCTGCTGCTCTCGGATACGGATAATCAGGTTGCCGAGCAGTTTGGCGTATG
Organism: Paenibacillus sp. Leaf72; assembly: GCF_001422685.1. Lineage (NCBI taxonomy): Bacteria > Bacillati > Bacillota > Bacilli > Caryophanales > Paenibacillaceae > Paenibacillus > Paenibacillus sp. Leaf72. The sequence continues at coordinate 369,350 of NZ_LMLV01000012.1, forward strand.
GAAGCTGCGCAGCCGTAATGGCGAGGAATTTATGGGCATCGAGCGTTCAACCTTTCTGATCGACGAGGAGGGCAAGCTGGCGAAAGAATGGCGCAGTGTCGTCGTTGAGGGCCATGTGCAGGAAGTGCTGGAGGCGGCGAAACAGGCCTAACAGGCGCGGCAGGCAAACAGCATGATAGATGACAAGCGATTTTGTGAAAAATAAAGCGGCAGGCAGGATTAGAGCATTATGCTCTGATCCCGCCTGCCGCTTATTTGCGTCATTTCTGCGGTTCGCGGTCTGGCAGCTGGCTAACGTAGCTGTCGGAGAGCTGGAGCAGCTCCAGCGCGCGGTTGTATTCATCCTCGGTTGCTTTCTTGGCGCTTTCCATGCCATCGCCTGCGAGCGGGTGATGGGTGCCATCGTCGTAGCCGCTGCCGGACAGGAATAGCTCTTTGCTGCTGACAAAGGAGCCTGTCGGCAAATAATAGCGCTGTGGCAGCAGGTTATACGAGCTGCTGTTCAGCAGATCTTGGCCGAAATGAATTTGCTTATCCAGCGAAACACCAAGCAAGTTCGAAACCGTCGGCAGCAAATCAACCTGCCCGCCAAGCTGGTCAAACTCCTTCGGCGAGGTAATGCCCGGAGAAGCAATAATAAGCGGAATATTAATCATATCGGTATAGCTGTACTCATAACCGTAAATTTCTTCCATTAGCGCTTTATCATCGCGATCCAGCGAATAAATCGGCAAGCCCAGATGGTCGCCGTATAACACGATTAGGCTGTCATCCCAGAGGCCGCGCTGCTTGAGATCGTCAATAAATTGGCCAAGCACGTAATCCGCATAGTTCTGGGCGCGAATGTAGTCGCCGACGAACGTGCCCTCGTAACGCTCAGGCAGCTCCATTTTATACTTCGTATCCGGTATGGTGAAGGGGTGGTGAGCGGTCATCGAAATGACTTGAGCATAAAATGGCTGGTCCTTGCTATCCATTTTCTCCAGCTCAGCCGCTGTTTTCTTATAAAGCACCTCATCGGAAGCGCCGAAAAACACCGTATCGTCCTCACCGAAAAAGGCTTTATCATAATAGCGATTGAAGCCAAGCGCCTGATACAGCTCGCCACGGTTCCAAAACTCCACGACATTCGTATGGAACGTCGCCGTATCATAGCCGTTTTCCGTCAAAACCCGCGGCAGGCTCGGCAGCACCTTGCCAGCATACACTTGGGTAGCTGCGCCATTAGGCGGAATATAATAGGACGTGTTTACAATGAATTCAGCATCAGACGTATTGCCCTGACCCACGCCTTGGTAAAAATGCTTGAAATAATAGTTGTCCTTCGCCAGCTTATTCATATTCGGCGTAATTTCCTTGCCGTCAATGGTGAGGTCGATGAGGAAATTTTGGAATGATTCCAGCTGGATAATAATTAGGTTTTTGCCTTTGGCAGCCCCTTGCAGCTGCGGCGCAGCGACAGGCTCAAGCGTCTTGAGGCTGTTGATCTTCTCCTGCGTAATGGTAGAGGAATCAACAAGCTCGGGTTCTTTTTTGCCAAAAATCGTATAGGCCTCATAATTCAGGATGCCCATTTGCTCGGCTTTCACAATTTCATTCATGCTCGCGCTATTCGGCAAAATGTTGAATAGGCACAGGCCGAGCGATACCGCGAAGACGGTCGTTAGCATTCTTTTGCTCACACGAGTCTGGCTGGCGGTTTTCCAATACTGCGCCTTCTGCTTGCGAACGAGAAAATAAAACATAAGGATTACATCAATAAAGACGAGTAAATAATACGGGTCCATCAGTGAAAATACGCTGTTGCTAACCGCCGTTACCTGATTGACCTGCTTTAGGGCAGAGGTGGTGACGATGACGCCGTAATATTTATAGTACATCAGCACAGCAAAGAGAATGGCTGTTATTAGCAAATTCGCTGTTAAATAATACGTCAGCTTGCGTTTTGTTGCGAACCACTCAATGAGGCAAAAGACGATTAACGCAAATGGAACCTCCTTGAACAAGGTGCTCCACGACGGGCTTCCGAATACAACCATCCAAGTAAGAAAGCTTTTGAAAAGAACAATAATGGAGAAAACAATAATCGGTCTGGTGCTGAACAGACGTTTTGGTGCAGATAAAGTCAAAGTATCGCCTACCTTCCCTCGACAAATTAAGGCCGAGTCCCTCGTAAATTTACGATAAATTCATACTTATTATGCCTCTTCCTATAGTAGAATGTCAAAATGCAAAATTAGCCCTATGCCGCATATTCGCGGAGGAGGCTCACAAAAATTACATAGGAAATTTCGGCAACCTTTTAAGACAGATTGAAGTCTATTAGGTATAGTATAAAAAGAACAGACTAATCGTTTATTACCCTTTTTCCTGTAAATTAAACCATATAAGGAGTGCATCATGAAGAGAAAACGCAGAAGAGCGGTCGTTATTTTGTTATCTTTATGCCTAATTGCGATGGCTGTTATAGTAATTGTGAAGTTTGATAAAACGGCGGCTCAAGCGCCAGGTGATACAGCGGCAGTTGTTGCGCCAACAGTGGAAGCGAGTGCCGAGGTGGACGCTTCGCCATCCGTATCGCCGATCGAGGAAAGCACGACGCCGGAGGCGACAGAAACGGCAACAGCGGAAGAAACACCAACAGCAGAAGAAACGCAAGCGGCAACGCCTGCTCCTACACCATCTCCGACTGTGAAGCCGACCCCAGAGCCGACAGCAACGCCGAAGGCAACAGCAAAGCCTTCCAGCGGCAGCTCTTCTGGCGATTTGGATGAAGGCTTAGCCGTTGTAGCAGAGCCGGAAAGCGTCACGGCGCTAGTGAATAAGCAAAACAAGCTGCCGGATGATTACGAGCCTTCCGAGCTGGTATATCCGGATGTGGCATTTATTTTCAGCGAGAAAATCGATAAGCGCAAAATGCGCAAAGTAGCGGCGGACGCTTTGGAAGAGCTGTTTGCAGGAGCGAAGAAGGACAAAATTTATTTAGCTGGTGTGTCGGCCTACCGTTCGCAAGCGACCCAAAAGGCGCTGTTCGATCGTTATGTGAAAAAGGATGGCCTGGAGAAAGCCAGAACGTACAGCGCTATCCCGGGGACGAGCGAGCATCAGACTGGGCTTGCGATTGACGTGTCTGGAAGCGACGGCAAATGTGCAGCCGAAAGCTGCTTTGGCGGTACGGATGAGGCGGTATGGCTGGGCAAGCATGCCTATGAATATGGCTTTATAATCCGTTATCCTGAAGGCAAAGATAAAATTACCGGCTATAAATACGAACCGTGGCATCTTCGTTATGTAGGCAAGGCGCTGGCGAAGGAATTGACGGATAACGACGAGACGCTGGAGGAATATTACAACGCCATTCCAGTAAGCAAATAATAGCGGAAATGCAGCGTTTACCGAGTCTGGGCATGAGCTCAGGCGGGTAGACGCTGCTTTTTTCTGTGAAAATATTGCCGCTTTGCTATCCGCTTCAGAACGATATCTAGATCTTTGCCTCGAATGTGCGGCAGTCTGTTTCCGCAGATTCGGACGCCCGCTTGCCGCGGTTGCTTGCTACAAAAATCGAAGCAGCTCCGCAGTGGTTGCCGGCGGTTCAGAACTTGCAGGAATTGACGAAAGCACAATACGTCCTTTGCCATTGACAGCTCACCTCCTCAGCTATAGGATGGACAAATTAAGGATCAATTTATACAAGTGAAGGGAATGGATGCTGATGGGAACCAGGCTTTATTACAATCATGATGCGGGAGTAGATGATCTCGTTTCTTTATTTCTAGTTTTGCAAATGAAAGAGGTAGAGCTAGTCGGTGTATCGGTCATCCCGGCTGATGGCTATTTGGAGCCCGGCATGAAAGCCAGCCGCAAAATCATTGACCGCTTTGGACGCGGCGATGTCTCGGCAAGCGTCGAGGTAGCGAGATCCAATTCTCGCGGGCGCAATCCATTTCCTGCGGAATGGCGGATGCATACCTTTTTCGTCGACGCGCTGCCGATCCTTAACGAGCCGGAGCAGATTAAGACGCGTGAGGCGGAGCTGCCGGCCCATCTTCATATGATTGAAGCGATTCGCGCCTCGGATGAGAAAACAGCGCTGCTGTTCACTGGACCGCTGACGGATTTAGCCCGTGCATTAGATGAGGCCCCGGATATTGAAGCGAAAATCGAGAAGCTCGTCTGGATGGGCGGAACGTTCAATGAGAAAGGCAATGTGCAGGAGCCGGAGCATGATGGTACCGCAGAGTGGAATGCGTTCTGGGACCCGGAAGCGGTAGAACGGGCATGGGCCAGCGAAATTCCGATCTTCCTCGTTGCTTTGGAAAGCACGAATAAGGTGCCGCTGACGGTGCCGATTCGCAATCGCTGGGCTTCGCTGCGCCGTCATGAGGGTATGGATTTTGTCGGGCAATGTTACGCCGCCTGTCCGCCGCTTGTATATATGGAGACGAATTCGACGTATTACCTGTGGGATGTTCTAACAACGGCAACGGTGGGCGATTCAAGCCTCGTCTCGATGAAGATGGTCCACAGCAAGGCGATCGCGCATGGCGCCAGCCAAGGGCGCACCATAGAAGCGGCGGATGGCCGTCCGGTCAGCCTCGTGTACGATGTGGAGCCGGAGCGTTTCTTCGACTATATAACGGAGCTGGCCTGCAGCGCAGAGCTTAATCCGGCGTAAGAAGGGTGTCCAGCGGGAATTTTAGTAACAGGAAGGATACTGGGTTTGCTTTTGCTGCATTGTTTTTGCTGCATCTTACAATGTAAGAGTAACTGTGAATAAAACGTTTCAAGACTTGTTGTGCGGTTTATTAATATGAAGAGGCTTCTGAATTCATTTTGGAAAAAAGAAAGAGATGAGGCTGATGCGCTTCATCTCTTTTTTGCTTAAGTAACATACTTAAGCGGCATATTTAAAATGTTTTTTCTAGAAGCATGGTGAAAAAGGCGGAGCGGAATGAAAAGGTTGGACTGTAGAAGCGTTAGCGTTCGTTTTTGCCCTTGAATGTCCACCTGTGGTGGCTCATTCGATGACATTCAAGGGCAATGACGATCGGAAGCCAATCTTTTCATGCAGCGCAGCCTCTTTTTTCACCAATGCTAGAACGACGCTTTAAATTAACGCTAGTCCATTTCATAGATCGAGCCCGATTTGCTAGCATAAAGCTCAGCGTAGACCTTCTCCGCATAAGCATCGGTCATGCCGGAAATATAATCCGCGACGAAGCGCGGCCAAGTCCAGTTTTGCTTATGCTGCTCATAATTGGCAATCCAGTCTGGCGGAATGATGAGCCGTCCGTGCTCGGGGATGCGGAAGCTCTCCCACAGTCTGCGGATCATAATTTCGCTGCGTTTTTGCAGTCGTTGGACGCGGAAATCTTTAATCAGCGTCACCCATGCCAGCTTCTTGAGAATTTCCATCGTCCGCAGCAGCTCCAGATCCTGCTGTCCATCCTTGACGAAGGTAACCTTCTTCCAGCCTGGGGTAGAGGAGTCAATAATGCCGACCTTTCCGGCAAAAACGCTGACCCAGCGCGCTTTCATCTCCCTGCGCGTACGCGACGTTTCCTGATCGTACAGCGCATACAGCTCTTCCCATTGCTCCAAATAAGCGGCGAGCACCTTCTTCACCATCGCGGGAATGTCCACCTGATGCCAGCCAACCTCCATATTGCCTTGGTCCTCAACAATTTCCTGTACCAGATGGTCAATTAGGCGCTGATCTTCAAAAAACGTGCGATTCATCTGGATTTTGCCTGCACGGATGCCATCCTCAATATCATGGGTGGAATAAGCGATATCATCGCATAAATCCATCAGCTGTGCTTCGAGGGTGGAACGGCCCTTGGGCATTTTCCAAGAATGGCGCAGCTGCTCAATATCTGCCCATTCGGAGCTGTACAGCCCTTTAAGACGTCCGGGCTCATCCAGCGAATAAGGGTATTTATTCGTAGCCAGAAGCACGGCTGCGGTCAGATCAAGCCCGCTGCCGCTGCCGGCGCGCTTCTCCAGAAACATGAGGATGCGGAAGTTTTGCGCATTACCTTCATAGGTCATGCCATGCTCTTCATGAAGCAGGTGATCGAGCACCTCTTCGCCTTTGTGGCCGAATGGCGGATGGCCCAGATCATGGGCCAGCGCCGCAATTTCGACGACGGCGGGATCGAGCATCAGGCCGGGATGTTCTTTTTTAGCTAAAAAGGCATATTGCTTGCCCAGTCTCCGCGCAACCTCACGGGCGATTTGGGAAACTTCAAGCGAGTGCGTCAGCCGCGTGCGGTAATAATCGCCAGAACCAGCGCCGAACACCTGTGATTTTCCCTGCAGCCTGCGAAAAGCGGGGGATTGAATCAAGCGGGCATAGTCCCGTTCATATTCGTCTCGTTCTTCACTGAAAGTTCCCAGCGCAGGTTCGTCCAATCGTAGCTTGCGTAAGTCCATTGTTGTTCCTCCCATGCCGCTCCAGCAGTTCTTTTGAAAAATTGTAGCATACTTTCATGTTTGAACATATACCGCCCATAGAGTATGATTTGATTAATTATAAAAAAATGTGCATGTTGTAAATGGCATAACGGGGGAGCTTTAGCGATGACTACGTATCAAGACTTTTATTTCATCTTCACCTTGCTGAATATATTGCTCGCTTTCGCCCTTGTCTTCTTGGAGAGACGCAACGTCAGCTCTACTTGGGCTTGGATTATGGTATTATCTTTCATCCCTGTATTCGGTTTTATTCTTTATTTGATTCTCGGCCAGCAGCTGCGCAAGCGCAAATTGTTCAAGCTGCTCGGAGACAGCCAGCGCATCATAGAAGATACCGTGGATCGGCAGAAGCTTCAGCTTCAGGATCGCAACACCGTCTTTCATGATGCCGAGACGAACAACTACCGGGATATGATTTTTATGAATTTGGTCAGCAGCTACGCCTTGTTCTCGCAAAATAACGCCATTCGTATCTATACGGAGGGCAACGAAAAATTCGACGCGCTAATTGCGGATATCGCCTCCGCAGAGCATCATATTCATCTGGTGTATTACATTGTGCGTAATGATGTGCTGGGCAACAGGCTGCTCCGAGCATTGGTAGCGAAAGCGCAGCAAGGCGTAGAGGTCAAGTTTCTCTATGATCACATCGGGAGCTCGGGACTGCCGCGGTCGTTTTTCAACAAGCTGCGGGAAGCAGGCGGCAAAGCGCAAGCCTTTTTCCCCTCGCGCATTCCTTATGTAAATTTAAAGCTGAACTATCGCAATCATCGCAAGCTGGCCATCATCGACGGCATGACCGGCTATATTGGCGGATTTAATGTGGGAGACGAATATTTGGGCTTGGACAAGCATTTCGGCGAGTGGCGGGACACGCATTTGCGGGTGAATGGACATGCGGTGCATCAAATGCAGGCACAGTTTCTCATGGATTGGAATCTCGCGTCGTCAGGCACGGTGGAGCTGAATAGCAGCTATTTTCCGGTAATCAAAGAAGGCGGCGGCATTGGGATGCAGGTTGTAGCCAGCGGCCCAGATTCCGAGGATCAGCAAATTAAAGATGCTTATATTAAAATGATTTATTCGGCAAAACGGTCGATTTGCTTGCAGACGCCTTATTTTGTGCCAGACGAAAGCTTAATGACCGCCCTGAAAATTGCCGTCCAATCCGGTGTGAAGGTGCAGGTTATGATTCCGAAAAAACGCGATCATTTCTTTGTTTATTGGGCGACCCGCGCTTATATTGCCGAGCTGCTGGCAGGCGGCATTGAATGCTATTTGTATGAAAAAGGCTTCCTGCATGCCAAAACAATTGTCATCGATGGCAAGATCGCTTCGGTGGGAACAGCGAATATTGATATTCGCAGCTTTAAGCTGAATTTTGAGATGAACGCTTTTATTTATGAGGAAAGTACCGCGGGACAATTAAAGGAGATTTTCGAGGCGGATATTGAAAATAGTATCAAGCTACAGAAAGACGAGTTTGCAAAGCGTCCGCTCTTTGAACGCTTCAAGGAGTCGATCAGCCGGCTGCTCTCACCGATTCTGTAGGCAGCATAAAGGGATTCCGCTTATCGATGATAACCGGAATCCCTTTAACTTTCTGACTCACTTCTATTCAATTTATTCAAACGCTCCATTCCAAAGTTCGCATTTCCATGTACAACTTCCATTCATTATTGCACTTGCCATAACCGAATGAACTCTCATTGAAAACCAAACTATCAAAGTTAAGTATTGCTTGAATTATTGGTATTGCTAGACTGGGTGACGGTGCAGCCTTCTCGCTTGCTCATTATGGTGAGTTCCCGCATGTCCGGATGATCCTTGCAATCTCCTCTCCGTTTAAATGGGTGACATGCTTCGCTTACGCTACTCCAACGGGCTATCCCCTCTCGATTAGGATAGGTACATCATATCTTATTATTTGAAATTTGTAAATATTCAGAATATTACAATTCCTTATTTTTCGCAAAATGATTCCAAAGTCTTGAGCACTTGGATTCAGCTTGATTTTGGCAATAGGCCATAAGGGCATAGAGGTGGGGTTGACTGATTTTGACAACATAATTATACTTAGTCTAAATCAAAAATTGAAGGAATGAAGGCCTTATGGCAAAACTAAACTTAACGGTTCAGCGCAAGGCGATTTTGGACGTGATCCAGCAATCTCACGACCATCCGGCAGCAGCTGATATTATTGAACGTTTGCGGAGCAAAGGCTTTAACTTTGCTTACGGAACGGTATACAATTCGCTTCGTTATTTAACCGATGCAGGGGTGATCCGCGAGCTCAAGCTTGGTGAGGCGGTTAGCCGTTACGATGGGCGTACGGAAGAGCACCAGCATGTCATGTGCAGCAAATGTGGGCGTATTGAAGAAGTGATGATTGAGGTGCCGCAGGAATGGACGCGCCGAGTTGCGGAGGAAACGAGGTTCATTATTCACCATTCACATATTGTGTTAGAGGGGGTTTGCGAGTCATGCGCGAGCCAATCGTAACGAATGAGGACAAACAGACAGCTTTAAATGGAAATAAGCTTGCCGGGCTGAATCAGGACAGCTTTGAGCCGGGTTTCACGGAGCAGGCGGACGCAGATATGCTGCTGGAAGGTGCGGTCTGCTCCATGACGAAGCGGGTTATGGTTGTCAGTCCGTTCCCGCAGCGGGTGCATAGCCTTCTGCAGCTGCTTGCCGCAGATTGCTTTGATCTATTTACGCTGCACGATTTGAATAGAGCGTTCGTGCATAGTTTGCAGCCCGAGCTGCTGATCTATGATGCGACGCCGTATGTCCAAGGCCACACGGATGCGGTAGAAGCGCTGCAGGCTGCTTTGCAGCACACGGCCCATCTTAAGGGAGTGCCGATTTTGTTCCTCGCAGGCGCTTCGGCAGGGGTGATCCGCCATCTGCTGCCTGATGCCGCAGCTATGATTGAATGGCCGGCAGTGCCGCAGGAGGCCGTTAACCAAATCAACCGCATGATGGAGCAGCAGCCACAATCGAGCCCAGTGGTCGTATCCGGCTACCATTATAAAGATCTGACGGTCGATCTGAAAAGAATGGCCGTTTTCCGCGGCGAGCAGCGCATTGATCTGACAAAGACGGAATACGATCTGCTGCTCATGTTTATTACGTCCGACGGCTCCGTGCTCTCACGCGAGACGATGTTCGATTCCGTATGGGGCAGCCAGTTTCTCGGCGGCAGCAACGTAGTAGATGTGCATATTAAGTCGCTCCGCAAGAAGCTGAAGGACAGCGCAGTAGCGCCGAAATATATTGTGACGGTGCGCGGCGCGGGCTATCGGCTGGCGGATGAGGCAGCTTCATCTTAATGAAAATACCACTGGGGGTATAGCAGCCCTCAGTGGTATTTTTTATATGAAATGGTGTTCATCCGATCTTCATCATACGTTCATCTAAAATTCATGACAGGCATCGTTTGGTCTCGCTATAATAAGGTTAAATATTTAGACCAAGTCTAAATCCAAATCGGAGGTAATAACGATGACCAATACGACGAATGTAACGAATACGAATCATCAATCTAATGCGAACTACATGACGACCAATCAAGGCGCGCCTGTTGCCGATAACCAAAATTCGCGCACGGCCGGACAGCGCGGCCCTACGCTGCTGGAGGACTATCATCTGCTGGAGAAGCTGGCGCATTTTGACCGCGAGCGTATTCCAGAGCGGGTTGTCCATGCCAGAGGCGCTGGCGCGCATGGCGTATTCCGCGTAGAGAACAGCATGGCTGCTCATACGAAAGCTCATTTCTTGCAGGAGGCGGGAGTGGAGACGCCGGTATTTGTCCGGTTTTCGACCGTCATTCATGGAACGGGTTCACCTGAGACGGCGCGTGATCCGCGCGGCTTTGCGGTGAAGTTTTATACGCAAGAGGGCAATATGGACATTGTGGGCAACCATCTTCCGGTATTCTTCATTCGCGATGCGATGAAATTTCCGGATATGGTGCATTCACTGAAGCCGTCGCCGCAGACGAATGTGCAGGAGCCTGGCCGCTATTGGGATTTTATGACGCTGTCGCCGGAATCGACGCATATGCTGACATGGCTGTTTTCCGACGATGGCACGCCTGCGACCTACCGGGAAATGGATGGCTTTGGCGTGCATGCGTTCAAGTGGATTAATGCCGAAGGCAAGCTGACCTACGTGAAATACCACTGGAAATCGAAGCAGGGGGTGCGCAATTTCACCGCTGAGGAGGCTTCGGAGATGCAAGGGCGCGATTTTAACCATGCGACAAGGGATTTGCACGATTCCATTGCAAAAGGAGATTTCCCGGAATGGGATTTGCATGTGCAGCTGCTGCCTCCTGAGCATATGGAGCGCTACTCCTTTGATCCGCTCGATCCGACCAAGACGTGGCCGGAGGATATGTACCCGCTGCATAAAGTCGGTACGATGACACTTGATCGCAACCCGGAAAATTATTTTGCCGAGGTAGAGCAGTCGGCATTCTCGCCGAGCGCTTTGGTGCCGGGCATTGAGCCGTCGGAGGACAAATTGCTGCAAGGCCGTTTATTCTCCTATCCGGATACGCAGCGTTACCGTCTGGGCGCGAATTATTTGCATATTCCAGTCAACTGCCCGTATGCGCCTGCCCGCAACCATCAGCGTGACGGAGCGATGACGATGAAAGCCGATTCCTCCAGCGTCAATTATGAGCCGAACAGCTTGAGCACAAGCCCGCAGGAAGCTGGGCAGGACCACGCCGACCATGCTGTTCCTGTTCACGGCTTTGCCGGTCGCCAGAAAATCGATAAAACCGATGATTTTACGCAGGCAGGCGAACGTTATCTTTCCCTTGCGGAACCACAGCAGGACAACTTGGTGAAAAATTTGATCAATGATTTGGGGCAGACGAACGCGGATATTCAGCTGCGTGCCATTTGCAACTTTTTCCGGGCCAACGTGGAGCTGGGGATGAGACTGTCTGAAGGGCTGGGCGTAGATATTCGCAAGCATATGCCGCAGCGTTAAGCAGACTCAGGGTACAGCGGAAAAGGATGCTTTTATATGGAATAGAAGAATGAAGCAGCAGACAAATGGCAGAAAAAAGGCAAGAAAAACAGGCGGGTACCCTGATCAATGGGGGCTCCGCCTGTTTGCTTTTATTTATTTTCCTCCTGCATCAAGCAGTTGGGAAATTATGCTGCAGCTGCTAGTAAACAGCCGTTTTTCTCCCCCCAATGATGACCGTCAAGTCGACTGTTACTTCAAGCGTAGGCCTCTGTTTTATTTGCTTTACAAGCGATTCTTTCATTCTCCAGGACAATGGCGTCATAGCAATGAAAGGCTCAATCAGCGGCTGGTGCAAAAGAAAGCGGTAGTGCAGCCGCCGGCTGCCCAGCACTTCAAAATATTCGCTAAAACGCTCTATAGTCGCAAGATTATCGTAAACGTTCCTCTTAAGATTCGTGCTGTGACTGCTATCCGTGCTGTTGTATAGCAAGGAGCGCAGCTCCTTTAAATAATCAGGTCCAGGAAAAACTTTAATGACATTGCCTGTATCAGCAAGCAGCCGCTGGAACTCGGCATAATTGGAAGGTGATAGGATATTGACGATGAAATCAAAGGAGTGGTCGGCAAATGGGCTGTAAGCCAAGTCTGCGACGCACCAGAATGCTTCGCCGTTATTTTTCGAAGCAAGCGCTATTGCCTCCTTGGAAATATCTAGGCCTGCCGCCAGCACCGCAGTATCTGAATTGCGGCTGAGCTGCTGCTGAAGCACGGACAAATGCGAGCCTTCCCCGCATCCAGCGTCCAGCAGCCTGATAGGCCCAGTCCGATCCTGCCATGAGCCGTTTATGCTCTCGGAAATATGGGAGAGGACGGGAGCGAAGAAGCCGCTGTCCATCACCTTTTTCCGCGCCTCGAATAGCGTTTTTTCGTATTTTGTACGCACAGGGCGGCTTAGAAAATGGACATAGCCATGCTTCGAAAGATCGTAGCTATGCTTGCTGCTGCACACCAGGCTTCGGCCGTCCCGCAGCTGCATGGAGCCTGTGCACATCGGGCAGCGGAGCAAATTGGAATAAGCGGGGGAGGTTAACGCCACCGCGAGCTTTTTTCTATTTTCACGCATTGCAAAAAGCACCTCATTCATTTGATTTGAGTAAATGAAAGTAGGCACAGATAAATAAACCTAGCTCCTTTGCACGAAAAAAGCTTGGCTCATCCTTCTGTACCTCTCATTAACGCAAACGAATGAATTTGATGATCATGCCGAGTTAACACTCCCACTGATGAATTTGAACGCAGAAGCTGCCGAAAGGCGCTTCCCTCAATAGATTATAGCAAAAAATCAACGAGCCTTCTCCTGATCAATATCGGGAAAAGGCTCATTTATTGGAGTGGACAGGTTTTTTGATGAGTACTCCACTAAGGAGCAATGCTTCCATCGCGAAGGGGCGGAAATCAAAATTCCTATTTTCACAAACTTTATAAAGGTGTTGTAATAAATGCGTTTTATGGTTAATATTGTTTCGGAAATGGCGATTATAAAAGAACGGGATGTGAACAGCGATGAGTACTGAGAACCCGTATGCCGGGCATGTAGTTCCAACCAATAATGATAGCGAGACTACAGGATCAAAGGTTTATACGCTAGTTTCTTTGATTGTTTTGGGTATCGGTTTATTGATGGCATTGGTTGGCTTTGGAAAAGAAATCATGATGAGCATGAAGGATTATAAACCGTTTGCTGGCATGACGGACTCGGCTTGGGTGGGGCTTCAACATTTGCGAGCTTTAATGGAATCATCTGAGTTTATGCATGTCGTAGGCAACACAGTCACCTTTAACCTGAAGTTTGCGGGCCTCGTATTTGTGCTTGGGGCTCTAGCGGGGTATGCCCTGCTTGCCTTGCCTTCCAAGATGCGGCAGGGAGTCGTTATGCTGGGAGCCTTGATTGTTTTTGTGCCTGCTAGCGTCTACAGCCATTGGTGGATGTATGTGCTTGGCAGCGAGCCATTTTTGCAGGAATCGGTAATGAGCATTCTGCATCCGCTGCTCAGCGCTTTGAAATATGCGGGTATACCTATCGCTATCATCTTTGCTGCGGGTGAGGGCCGGAGCCGCAGGGATGCTTGGCTGCCAGTCAAAGGGGCAGGCCTGTTTGCCCTCTCATCGCTTGCCTTTATAGGCAGCGGTTTGTTTTCCATGACCTTTCTGTTGTCGAATCCGGTGACTATGGGCTCAACGGATGTGTTGGACATGTATATATTAAGATCAGGACTGATGCAGGCCAACTTCAGTTCCAGCGCCGCCGCCAATGTGCTGCAAATGCTGCTGTCAGCCGTGTCTTTGCTGCTCCTGTTCATTCCGCTGCGCCTGCTTTACAAGGCGACTTTCCTCGGAGAACGAGAGCTAGAGAAAAAGGTTGGTTATGCGGGACGCGCCATTACAGCAGCTGTGGTTTTTGCACTATTTACAATCATTTATTTTCTGCCTTACTGGGTGGAAGGCGGCTCGTTTGAGCCATTGCCAGAGCAGGGATGGCCGTCTTTTGGCTCCTCTATTTTATTATATTTCCTCATTTCGCTGGCAGGAGCGATTCCGCCGGCCGTGATTGCAATGGCGATGGCTGGGGCCTTTAGATCCAAGCAAAAAATAATCGTGTGGTCAGCTTCTATTGCCCTTTCAATTATTACCCTGTTAACCATTCAACCGTTTAAAATATCCAGTTATATGACCATTCGAGAGATGGGAATGTTGAATACGTTGTTTGCCGTTGTAACAGTCACCAGCTTCTCGGCAGCGGCAGTTTGGGCGGTCGCCGCTGTGCTGCGGCTGGAGGCCAAGCTGTCTATTCTCACGCTGCTGTCCGCTGCAGGCGGCATGCTGCTGCTTCAAACAGCACTGAATTACGGCAACTTCGTGCCTTCCTATCTGTACATTACAGATACTCATCGGTCGCCTGTAATGATGTTTATGCAAATGACACGAAGCGCGGAGATACTCAGCCAATCAGGAGAGGCAGTCATGAGAACAATTGGGGGGCTGTACGGCTATTGGATTGCCCTGCCGCCATTGCTCTTGTATGTGGCCGCGCATATGTTCCTTCCCAAACGGCAGCTGCTGCTCATTTTGTCAGGCGGGTTAAAAAAGTAGAAGCAGCTGAGAACGATTTTATCAAATAGGCAAACCATGCTGAAAATAAAGCAAAGGCGAGCGGAGTGATCTCCGCTCGCCTTCTTTGCCCTTGCTTGCGGCTCTAGCCGCTGCGCTGGAACTGGCTCATATACAGCTCATAGTAGAAGCCTTGCTGTTCTAATAGCTCGTCATGCGTGCCGCGCTCTTTAATGCCGCCGTCCGCAATGACGAGAATTTGATCCGCCTGGCGAATCGTGCTGAGACGGTGGGCGATCACAAAGCTGGTGCGCCCTTCCATCAGCTTGCGCATGGCGGCCTGTATATGCATTTCCGTCCGCGTATCAATGCTGCTTGTCGCCTCATCCAGAATGAGGATGGACGGATCGGCAAGCACAGCGCGGGCGATGGTCAGCAGCTGCCGCTGCCCTTGGCTGAGGTTGCCGCCACCAGCGGTGAGCGGCGTGTCATAGCCCTGAGGCAGCTTGCTGATAAAGCTGTGGGCGTTCGCCAGCCGCGCTGCTTGCTCAATCTCCGCGTCGGAGGCGTCCAGCCGACCGTAACGCAAATTTTCACGAACGGTATCGGAGAACACATAGGCATCCTGGAGCACAATGCCAAGCTGGCGGCGCAGGCTGTTTCGGTCCAGCTCGCGAATATTGGCATCATCGATTGTAATTTTGCCATGGTCAATATCATAAAAGCGCGTTAGCAAATTAATGATCGTTGTTTTGCCGGCTCCGGTCGGACCAACGAGAGCGATCATCTGTCCAGGCTTGGCCTCGAGCGATACATGGCTCAAGATCGGATGGCCTTCGCGGTAGCTGAACGATACGTCGTCGAAGCGGACATGGCCGCTGCATGCTGCAAGCTGCTTGGTGCCATCGCCTTCGTATTCCGTATCGGTATCGATCAGCTCAAATACGCGCTCGGCGCTCGCCACAGCAGATTGCAGCAAGTTAAACTGATTCGCAAGCTCGTTCAAAGGGCGCTGGAATTGCTTCGAGTAGTTCAGGAAGCTGACAATGATGCCGACGGTCGTCCAGTGATGCAGCGCCATCCAGCCGCCAACGGCAGCGATAAGGGCAAAGCTGAGATTGTTCATGACGTTCATGAAGGGGCCGATTGTTCCTGAATAAATTTGCGCTTGAATGCTCGCATTCGTCAGCTCGCCGTTCATTTTATCGAATTGCTCCGCAGCCCGCTGCTCGCGGCGGTACACCTGCACCACCTTTTGCCCGGCTACCGTTTCCTCAATAAAGCCATTCAGCTCGCCCAAATGCTGCTGCTGCTTGGAGAAGAAACGGCGGGTGAAGCCCGCCACCTTCTTAGTGAACAACAGCACGAACGGTATCGTTACCATGCTAAGCAGGGTCAGCCATAGATTGAGCGACAGCATAATGGCGAGTGATCCGGCAAGCATGATGACGCTGGACAACAGCTGCGTGACGCTTTGGCTGAGCGTACTGGACACATTTTCAATATCGTTCGTTGTCCGGCTCATCAGCTCGCCGTTCGTCTTGCCGTCGAAGAAGCGAAGCGGCAGCAGCTGCAGTCGGCCGAACAGGTCGCGGCGCATGTCCAGCACCGTATTTTGGGATGCGCTCACAACCAGCTTCTGCTGAAGCCAGGTCAGCACAGAGCTGCCTGCATATACAGCAAGCAGCAGGAAGCATAGCGACAGCAGTCCGTCATAGCTGCGCGGAATGATGTATTGGTCGATGGCGTAGCCAATGAGATACGGCGCGGCGAGCGACAGTAGCGTTGCGCCTATTGTTGCAAGCAGCACGCTTATTAACGTTGTGCGGTAGCGGCTCAAGTAGTTCCAAATACGGCGCAGCGTCTGGAGCGTATTTTTGGGCTTGGCTTTTGCGGTTGGAATGCCCGGAGGACCGCCGCGCATTCCAAGGTTCGGCAGAGCCGGAGCTGACGCTGGCGGGCGCTCACTAGGAGAGAAATGCTTAGGATCAGCCATGAACGGTCGCCTCCTTGCCAGCCTGCGACTGGTAAATTTCTTGATAAAGCTCAGAGGTGCGCAGCAGCTCGCTATGGGTGCCCTCTGCGGCAATTTGCCCGTCATCGAGCACGATAATATGATCGGCGTCGATGACGGAGGAAATGCGCTGCGCGATCATAATGCTGGTGCGTCCGTGCATCAGCTGCCTCAGTGCCGCTTGGATCTTCGCCTCCGTTCCCATATCGATGGCGCTCGTGCTGTCATCGAGAATGAGCACCGATGGCTGGAGCAGCAGCGCACGAGCGATCGACAGCCGCTGCTTCTGCCCGCCGGACAAATTGACGCCGCGCTGGCCAAGCTGCGTGTCGTACCCTTCGGGAAGGCGGGTAATAAAATCATGCGCCGCCGCTGCCTTGGCGGCGGCAAGCATTTCGGCTTCGGTGGCCTCTGGCTTGCCGAAGCAAATATTTTCACGAATGGTGCCCGTGAACAAAATCGACTCCTGAAGCACGATGCCAATATGGCTGCGCAGGCTATTAAGCTCAATGTCGCGCACATCAACACCGTCCAGAAGCACGCGCCCTTGTGTGGCTTCGTACAACCGAGGAATCAGGCTGACTAGCGTAGACTTGCCTGATCCGGTTGCTCCAATCAAAGCGAGCTTCTGTCCCGGCTTAGCTGTAAAGCTAATGTCGCGCAGCTCATACGCCTTCTCTGCCGCAGCTATGCCCGCATAAGCGAATGAAACATGCTCGAACGCCACTTCTCCCGTTGTATCGTTATGTTGGGCAGCCGATTCGGCTGAGCGAATTTCCGATGACGTGTCAAGCACCTCCTGCACGCGCTGTGCAGAAACCTTCGCCGTCGAGAAGCGGACGAGCATCATCCCAATCATCGACAGCGACATCATAACCTGTGTCACATAATTAATAAAAGCAATTAAATCGCCGACGGGCAGCGTACCTTTTTGCACATCAAGACCGCCATACCAGAGCACGGCAGCAATCGCCGCATTCAAAATAAAAGTGAGAATCGGCATATTAATGGCGACCAATTGCATCGCCTTAATAGCCGAGCCCGTATAATCCCGATTCGCACGGCCAAACCGCTCGTTTTCATAGGTGGAGCGGACAAATGCTTTGGCGACCCGGATGCCGGTAAAGTTTTCTTGCAGCACCGTATTTACCGCATCCAGCTTCGACTGCATGCTCGCAAACAGCGGCAGAGTAGAGCGAATCAGCGCAAACATAACGATGAACAGCAGCGGAACGACAATGGCGAGAATGAGTGCCAGCTTCGGGCTAATAGTAATCGTCATAATAATGCTGCCGATGGCCAGCATTGGCGACCTGACAAAAATGCGCAGCAGCATCTGCACCATCGTCTGGAGCTGGACAATATCACTCGTAAGCCGCGTAATCAACGATCCGGTCTTAAGCTCATCCAGGTTTCGGAAGGAAAACGTCTGTACCTTGCGGAACAAATCGCCGCGCAGATCGGCTCCGAATTTTTGCGAGGCAATGCTGGAGTATACGGTGCAGCCAACCCCGCCAATCAGGCCAACTAATGCAGCTGCAAGCATATATAAGCCTGTTATTTTGATATGGCTTAAATCGCCTTTAATGATGCCTTCATCGACAATGCTCGCCATCAGCTTAGGCTGGAGCAGGTCCATGCATAC
This sequence comes from Paenibacillus sp. Leaf72, assembly GCF_001422685.1. Classification (NCBI taxonomy): domain Bacteria; kingdom Bacillati; phylum Bacillota; class Bacilli; order Caryophanales; family Paenibacillaceae; genus Paenibacillus; species Paenibacillus sp. Leaf72. The sequence continues at coordinate 387,583 of NZ_LMLV01000012.1, forward strand.
TTCCAAAACCATCAGCAATGGGGCAAGCAATACAGCGACCCAGTGAGGTTTTAAATATCGCGCAAGCTTGAACATCGTCCACTTCCTCTAATCCTGATTTCCCTCGGCAGGGTTCATCGCGTTTATATTATCGCCAATTCGGTGCAGCATCCCTTTGAGGATTTGTTTTTCTTCCTCGCTGAAGCCTTGCAGCGACTGCTCCTCCAGAAGGTGAAGCGTCTCGCGCAGCTTGCCAAGCATCGCTTTTCCTTTGTCGGTCATAAAAATGCGCGACACGCGCTGATCACGTTGATCGGCTTCCCTGCGGACAATGCCGTTCTTCTCCATCCGGTTCAGCATCACGGTCAGCGTTGCCGCTTTAATATCAAGCTCCTGTGCCAGCTCGTTCTGGCTTCGTCCCGGTCCACGCTCCAAGGCGAACATCAGCGGCGGCTGCCCCGGATAAAGATCATAATCCTGGAGCTGGGCATGCAGCTGCTTCTGATGCTGACGGGTTAAATGGCGGAAAATCCGCGTAATATGGTCAGGCCCTCTGCGAAATGGCATAGCGGCACCCCTCTCTTTTTGAACATCATGCAGAAATTAGTTTGTCGACTAACTATATTTTAAAACGAGGCTGGAACCGCCGTCAAGCTTTATCCTTAGCGTCATGCAGCCTAATCCTAGTAATCATTGTGGTATTATAAAAAGTATTTTTGTATAAATTTGTATTGAATGTTATTGGTAACTATATTAAAATATGAATTGAGATTAACATAATTTCCTTATTTTATAACATAATTGATTGGAACCTAATAGGCAGATAAGGGAGGGGTATATTTTTTTAATGGGGAATAATCAGTTATGGTAGTTTTATGGGAATTTTACGGAAATGAAAAATCGAAAAAGATGGAGGAAAAGACAATGAAAAGAAAGTACGTGACTACGCCTTTTTTAGTTCTCATGCTGTTTTTCGTAATGGCTCTTCCTATTTCAGCCGAAGCCGTCACTTTTAATCAACCGGAATTGCTGCCCGCTGTTCAAGCAGAACCTGATTTAATCGGGGAAGTAGAAAGCATTCAAACCGATTGGGAAAGCGGTGTAGCGCTCAGTGCGTCCGATCTTTTGAAAAAACCGAATCCAGCAAATGCGGCAAGCCGCTTAAATTATAATGTGGAAGGAGATATCCTGTTCCATAGCAGCTCATTAACGGCGAGCAATCCGCAAAATTTTTATTTCTTTAGTTTGGCGACAGCACGCAGCATCATTTTTCGGACTCAATCTGCCAATGCCAGCTACCGTGTAGATTTGTACCAGATTGATTGGAGTACGGGAACGGCTTATCCGACAGGCATCGGCAATACAAGCGGCAATCTGTCAGCTGCCAACAATTTGCCGGCTGCCGACTTTGGACTATTAGTTACTTCTATGGGCACAGTAGGAGACACCTATACTATCCAGTCCAATGCTTCCGCTCCAAATGGCGCCATATCATATAATAGCGTTTCAAATCTTTTGCAATCCGTGGTATGGAAGTATTCGAATAATGATTTATATCTCAACAATAAGCAGGTTGCCAATACGACCAATGCTGCGAATACGAACCCGCAATTGGATTGGGAGAGAGAGTATTATTTTTCTTATGGAGGCAACTATCAATCACGCACTCATAGCATTTCAGATGCACGAGTGAATTATATTACAACGGCGGTAGACTATCATTCTACTTATGCAAGCTCCAACAATGCCGTACTTATAGTATTGAAGGAAGATACATTATTCACGTATCACTATTCGTCCTTCGCCTCTGGCCCTCCAACGCAGTATTTTCAAACCTTTGTTGATACGAAAGGGTATACAACGCCAAGACGATTTGGCTTGCTGGACATGCTCGGAAATCCCCAAATTTTAGTTTATGACTTGAATACGAACAAGGTTATTGATTTTGTCAGCGACTTGAATTTCTACTATGCAAATGGAATCGAGCCTGCGCCTACCGTTAATTACTATAACTAGATTCGTATAAATACTGCCTAGAGCTAGCATTGAATACAAGGCAGGCCATGACAAAAGCTATCCCCTACACCGTTTTTGAACGGCTTCAGGGATAGCTTTTTCTATTATTTGTGGTTTCAATGCTGTTGTTACAAATAAAGGCCCTATCTAATCATCATCCTCCAGCAGCTCGGTCAGCTCGGCGCGGTATGCATCGTCTGCTGTTTTGTGAACCGTGCCGTATGGATGCTCGGCAGGCGCATAGATGCTGTGAATTTGGCCTGTTCGCGAATACGATTTTGGCGCCAAAGCGGGCGTTTGTCTCACAACCGCCCTGGGTTCCTTATTTCTCTTGTTACAAATGAACGCCATCCGAGGTGTTGACCGCTTCATTCAGAACGCGCTAGAACCAGCGGTTTTAAGAGATTAGACAATATTTGCAGCGGCCTGTTTTTTGAAGTAGGATAAAGAAAGAAAAGGCATTCTTTTAAGAGCAAGGGGGTAAAGGGCGGTGCAGCTGTCTACTGAAACGATTCAGGTAGGCTTCATTATAATGTCGGCTATCGCAGGGCTTATGCTCATCTTATTGCGTATCCGGGCAGGCAAGCAGCCGACTACCCTTCGTAAAATCATTATCCCGCCAGTCGGCATGTCGACCGGTTTTATGATGTTCCTGGCACCTATGACTCATATTCCATGGGGCTGGGGGGTCGCGGCATTCGGGACAGGCCTATTGATATTTTCTTTTCCGCTGGTCGTATCGACCCGGCTGGAGCGTATTGATGCCGATATTTATGTCAGGCGTTCCAAAGCTTTTATTTTCATCATGCTGACCTTATTCATTATTCGAATGGCACTGCACAGCGTTGTGGAGCAATATATGTCGATTCCGCAGACGGGGGCGATGTTCTATCTCGTGGCCTTCGGCATGATTATTCCGTGGCGGCTGGCGATGGTCAATGATTATCTCAGATTGTACAAGCTTTCTTCATAGATGGAGTCGGATAAAGGGTAGAGCTGCCTAAGGGGGAACCGAAATGGACGGATCATTGACAGAACGTGTAAAGCTTACGCAAAAGAGGCTTCGGAAACGGACGATTACCGCCGTTCTTACTGAATTTGATCATAAAATCATGAGACTGGGCAGCGAGAAGCGCGAGGAAAAGTACCGCAAAATGTCGCTAAGCCCGTTTTCCTTTTTTCGCGGCAGCGCCTATTTATTTTATATGGATGTCACAAGGGAATGGTTTCCCTATCACACGCCGGCAGAGCGTCCAACCTGGATTCAGGGAGATTTGCATTTCGAAAATTTTGGGGCTTTCCGTAACGAGCAGGGGACGCTTGTCTATGATGTGAATGATTTTGACGAGGGCTATTTGGGCTCGTATTTATATGATTTGCTGCGCATGTCGGTCAGCATCGCACTTGTGGGCCGCATGAAAGGCGAGTCGGAGGAAGCCCAGAAGGAGCAAATGGAAGCTTATCTGCGCGCCTATGTAAAACAAATGTGGAAATTCGTTAAGGGCAAGGATGATCCGGCTTCGTTCACGATGGATGAAGGGCGGGCAAGCGGCAAGGTCAGGAAGCTGCTTCGCAAGCTGCAGAAGCGCCAGGAGCAGCATTTTTTGGAAAAGGTTACGGCGCTCGTTCAGGAGCATCGCAAGTTCGCCCATACGGAAGAAATCGTCGCTCCAACGGAAAAAGAGCGTGCTGCGCTTCTTGAGGCTTGGCCGCAATATGTGGAAAGCCTGCATGCTGATGATGCGCAGGAGGCTGCCCATTATCACATTAAAGATATAGCGGTTAAGCATGGCTCTGGAACAGCCTCGATCGGGCTGGACCGTTTTTATGTACTGATTGAAGCGGGCAGCAGCGAGCAAGGCCACGAGGATGATATTGTGCTGGAAGTGAAAGAGGTGCGCGTTGCGGTTCCGGCTTATTTTCTGCCCTATGATGATTCGTTCTGGACAGCGTTCGAGCATCAGGGCAAACGCGTGACGATGACCCAGCAGGCGATGCACCATGAGGCTGATCCGTATCTCGGTCACCTGACGATTGGCAACAGGCAGTTTTATGTGCGTGAGCGCTCCCCTTATAAGAAGCGGCTCAAGCTCGAATCGCTGGAGACCGCTGAGGATATGCGAATCGTAACAGAGACGATGGGCAAGCTGACCGCGAAGCTGCATGCGCGTGCAGATCGGGATGTGCAAAGCGGCGTTCTGGATTATCACAGCGAGCAGGCAATCGTCAAAGCGATGGGCAGTGACGAGGAGGCCTTTAGCCGGTTCATTGCAGAGTGGGCGATGTCCTATGCGGATCAAGTGGAGCAGGATTATGGGCTGTTTGTAGATTGGCTGGGCAATAAGTCCAATGCGGACTAGCGGATAGTGTGCTCCGCAACAGCTGCCAAGCGTGGAGGCAGACGGGAAAACAGGTTGGAAGACAGAAAAATAAACCTACTAATAGGAGTGTGCATTCATGTCTATTTACACTTATCAAGCGGATACGATAACAGGAAAGACGGTTAGCCTGGAGGATTATAAAGGCAAGGTTGTTATTATTGCTAATACGGCAAGCAAATGCGGCTTTACGCCACAATATGCTGATTTGCAAAAGCTTTATGAGCAGTACAAGGATCAAGGTCTGGAAATACTCGGATTCCCGAGCAATCAATTTGGCGAGCAGGAGCCGGGCGAAAACTCGGATGTACAAAGCTTTTGCCAGCTGAACTACGGCGTAACCTTCCCGCTGTTCGCGAAGACGGATGTGCGGGATGAAACAGCACACCCGCTATTCAACTATTTGACGGCAGAGGCGCCGTTTAACGGGTTTGATACAACGGAAGCAAGCGGCAAAATGCTAAGCGCATTTTTGACCGAAAAGCTGCCGCATTTTATGGATGGAGACTCGATCAAATGGAACTTCACCAAGTTCCTCATTGACCGTGAAGGCCGTGTCGTCAAGCGTTTCGAATCGACCGAGGAGCCGCTCAGCATGAAGGAAGATATTGAGAAGCTGCTATAAAAATGCTGCAATAAAAAAAGGAAGCGGCCTTCGTCCTAAGTTTCATCGGACGGAGGTCGCTTCCTTATTAAAGCCAGGGAAAGACCTCTGAAAAGGTTTCATAGCGTCAATGATTTGGAGCTAGGCTGCCCGTAGTCATTCTCCCTTTGATATCCCTCGATCCTCCCAGCGAACAAGCCGGGGGTTCGCATCAAGAATCGAGGCATAGTGGGCAAGGCTGCGCCATTTGCCATCCGGGTCAAGCTGCATATGCCGCTCATATTTGCGAAGGCGCTCCTCCGCGCATCCTGCCCAGCCGAAATGCTTGATGCGCAGTTCGGTCTGCGCTCCGGGAAGCGCGCAGCAGGTAAGCGGAAGACGAGGCGCATGCTGCGCCCATTGCGGGTAGGCATAATGGTAGCCTGGCAAGTAGCGAGCGAGCGCCACCGTCGGACGTTGATGCAAATTCCACAAGGCATCCTCCCGGTAATGCGTTGCTGAGCCCCAGAAATCATACTTTCGAAAAGCAAACCAGTCGTACTCGCCCTGATTAATCAGGCTCCGCATCTCAGCCTTGGCAGCATCCTCATAAAATTCGTCCGCATCGACCGCAAGCAGCTAATCCGGCTCGGTTTCTTCGGCTGCGCGCCAGAGCATTTGGCGCAGCCACCATTCGCAGCCGAACAACCGCTCCTCGTTTTCTACCAGCTTCACGACTTTGCGGCTGGCGCTGCATATCGCGACGGTTGCATCGGTGCTGGCATCGTCCACAATGACAATTTCATCGACGAAGCTGGACAGGTCGGCAAGCAGCGTCTCCAAATAACGGCCTTCCTCATTGCGTACCTGCATGATAGCGGTGAGCTTATTGCCTGATATTTTGCGCGGAATACGAAATGGCTCCAAGCCGCTCATGGCTGAACCTCCCTGCCGTGATGGTGCGCCTGCTCCATTACGATGCTATCGAGCTTGGCGAGTTCAATGATGCTGCTAAGTGCTTTGTTGTTAGTCTCCGCCGCGATAAGGCAGCTGTGAATCGCTTCATGGCGCTTGCCCTGCAGCAGCAGCACCGTGCTGGTCATCAGTTGAAACTGCTCGCGTTCAGCTATGCTGCCGAGCGGTTCCTTCGCCAGCAGCAGGTAGGCACATTCCAGTCTGCCGCTTTGCAAATAAAGCTCCGCAAGCAGCCTGCGGGCTTCCGGCTCGGCTTGCTGTGGCTCAAGCAGGGCAATCGCGGAGCGATAATCATCGTTGAGCCGGTACAGCAGCGCCTTGGCTAATAGGCGCTTGCCACCATCCAGCCATCGGAGCAGCCGCTCGCCCTGCCGCTGCTCCTCTTCGGTGAGCGCAGTATACAGATAGGTGCGCACCGCATCATCCGTCAATCCCAGCTCGAGCTGCATGGCGGAACGAAACCGATAAATATGCTGCAGCGCCTGCTCGCGCCCATCCAGCACTGCTTGCTCGAAGGCGGCGAGCAGCTCGCTCTGCGCTCGCAAGCTTTCGCCGATCAAGTAACGGTATAACGCATGGGAAAAAAGCTGATCCGCCAGCCGCTCTTTTCCTGCAGCAGACGGGCCAGCCGCACGCGTCTTGTCGGCTTGCTCCTCATGCCAAATCGCGCGGTAGCGCTGCTGCAGCCGTATGAGCGTCTTCGAGGCATAGCCGTCCAAATGCCATTCAATCGCTTGTCTCGCCAGCAGATCGGACGTTTCGTCGGTGCCATCAAGCAGAAAAACATCGTCACGGCAAAAGGCCTGCTCCAAATAATATGCCTCCGTATAGGCAATGACGAGCGTCGCCCGCGCGCACAGCCAACTGCGGTAGGAGCGCCATCGCTCTTCTTCCTGGGGCTCTGAATCGGGAAAGTAGGCAATCAGGCAACGCGTTGCCAGCGGTGCTGCAATATGCGTCCAGCAAGGATGGAGCACTAGCGCGCAAGTGCTGTCCCAATCCAGCTCAGGCAGACGAGCGAGCGATAGGGGAGCAATTGCTGAGGTGATTGCCCAGTCAGGGAGCGCATCCTCGGCGACCATGTAGATTTGGCGCTGCTTTCCGAGCTTAGCCAGCCAATCGCGCTCCGCCGCCGGGAACGCTCCAAAACGGCTGTAGGGAAAAATAACGATCGGCTTCCCAGTCATGATGTCTTCACCATCCGTTCAGGTTGCCCCAGCCTCTGGCAGCGCACGCCGTGCCGCGAGCAAATACATGATTAATAGAACCTATGAAAACAAAGGTTGATCACATGCCATCTATTTTATTATCCGGTCCGATGATCTTATAATTTTGCGGGATTTTGTGTATTATAGAAAGATATCTATTTTTCGTGGGAAAGGTTGGTCACAATGGAAAACAACGTGGACACAAAGCTGTCATCCTCTAACTTTATAAAAAATATTGTGAGCGAAGATTTGAAGACCGGCCATGTTCAGGAAATCGTGACGCGCTTTCCGCCGGAGCCGAATGGCTATTTGCATATTGGACATGCGAAGTCGATTTGTCTGAATTTTGAGCTGGCTGACGATTTCAAAGGCAGAACGAATCTGCGCTTTGACGATACGAACCCGGTCAAGGAAGATACCGAATACGTCGATTCGATTCAAGAGGACGTGAAGTGGCTGGGCTTTGATTGGGACGAGCTTCGTTTTGCCTCGGACTATTTCGAAGAGCTTTACAATCGGGCGGTGCTGCTCATTAACAAAGGCAAAGCATACGTATGCGACTTGTCCGCCGAGCAAATTCGCGAGACTCGTGGAACGCTGACGCAGCCGGGACAAAACAGCCCTTACCGTGAGCGCAGCGCAGAAGAAAATCTCGATCTGTTTGCCCGTATGCGTGCCGGAGAATTTCCTGACGGCTCCAAGGTGCTGAGAGCAAAGATCGATATGGCTTCGCCGAATATTAATCTGCGTGATCCGGTGCTGTACCGTATCGCTCATGCCCACCATCACCGGACTGGCGATGCGTGGTGCATTTATCCGATGTACGATTATGCGCATCCGATCAGCGATGCGATTGAAGGCATTACCCATTCCATCTGTACGCTGGAGTTCGCCGATCACCGCCCGCTCTATGATTGGGCGGTCGCTGAATGCGAGATGCCGGCGGTGCCTCGTCAATACGAGTTCGCTCGTCTGAACGTTACTAATACCGTGATGAGCAAAAGAAAGCTGAAGCAGCTTGTGGATGAGGAAGTTGTAACTGGCTGGGATGATCCGCGCATGCCGACGATTAGCGGTCTGCGCCGCAAAGGCTTTACAGCGGAAGCGATTCGCGCCTTCTGCCGCGAAATCGGGGTTGCCAAGGCGAACAGCACGGTCGATGAGCGGATGCTGGAGCATTTTATCCGCGAGGATCTTAAGCTTAAGGCGCTTCGTACGATGGCTGTATTGCGACCGCTCAAAGTCGTCATTACGAACTATCCAGAAGGCCAAACCGAGCTGCTGGATGCAGAAAATAACGCCGAGAACGAAGAAATGGGCATGCGCCAAATTCCGTTTGGCCGCGAGATTTATATTGAGCAGGACGATTTTATGGAAAATCCGCCAAATAAATATTTCCGCCTGTTCCCTGGCAATGAGGTGCGTTTGAAGCATGCATATTTCATTACTTGCCAAGAGGTTGTGAAAAATGAAGCCGGCGACGTTATTGAGCTTCGCTGCACATACGATCCGGCAACGAAAAGCGGCTCGGGCTTTAACGCCCGCAAGGTGAAGGGAACCATTCACTGGGTTGAAGCGTCGCAGGCGGTGCCTGCGGACTTCCGCTTGTTCGAGCCTCTGATTACGAATGAAGCAGAAGAGGATGGCAAGCCATTCCTTGAATGCATCAACCCGAACAATCTGGAGCAGCTTCAAGGCTTCGTAGAGCCGAACATGAAGGATGCCGAAGGACAGGCGAAGTTCCAGTTTTTCCGCCACGGCTATTTCAATGTGGATCCGAAGGATACGACGCCGGAGAAGCTTGTTTTCAACCGCATCGTTTCGCTGAAAAGCTCTTTCGATCCAGCGAAAGCATAATAACAGCGGTCAAGCAATAGGATAAGCCGTGAATGCCTGCCTTATGGGTGGTGTTCGCGGCTTTTTGCTTTTTTTGAGCTGCAAGCAGGAATTTGTCACTTTTTGGTGAATTTTACCTAGTGGCTGCTGCGAAAAAAAGAAAGCACAAAAACATAACTAGGAGCTGAAATGATGAAAAAATTGGAAATTAAAGGGATAGGTACGGTCAGTGCTTTTAAAGCGACGGCGTATATGATGATTATTCCTTCTGCCCTTTTATTTTTATTAGGAATTGGCTTGTTAATGGTAGGGTTGATTACTGGGGAACCTACCGTCTTGATCCTCGGTATAACCTATACATTAATGCCGGTTTTTCTAATTGGTATCTACGGTGCAATTAGCATGCTTATTGCTTTGCTGTATGGCGTATTGGCCAAGAAATTCGGCGGCTTGGAGCTGATCGTCGAAGAGAAGACAGAGCTGGATTTAACGAAGGGGCCAGCAGGAAACGGCTATGCGCCGGGGCCGCAGTCCAATTTTAGCCCGTCCAGCAGCCCAATTAACAGCCCGTTCAACTCTGGAAGCGCGAACCCGCAATCCAATATGACGCCGCCTCCACTGCCCAATCTGCCTACAGGCCCTGATCAAAACAACAATACGTAGGTGCCGTTTGGATTCATTGCCTCTATTCGAAATAGGAGTCCGGAAATAGTTTCAACCATGAAATCCTTCTGATCTGCAAGAAGGATTTTGTTTTGTTCTCTTAGATGCTGGGTGTCCAGTTCAACCAATAAACGAAATAGGGGGATTACATTTGGATACAACGATCGTAAGAGAAGCACAGCGAGTGGCAGCTTTGGCGGCGAGGGAGGCGGGAGCGCTGCTGAAAAAGCTTTTTGAAAAGCTGGATTCCAGTGCCTTTCAGCATAAAGACGAATCTGGCGACTTGGTGACCGAAGCCGACCACAGGGCGGAAGCGATCATTTTGGGCAAAATTAAGCAGGCGTTTCCGGGACATCAAGTGATTTCGGAGGAGGCGGGGGACAACCGCTTGGCCAGTGACTGGCTGTGGTTGGTTGATCCGTTGGATGGGACGAATAATTTCGCGGTCGGGATGCCGTTATTTGCCGTATCCATTACGCTCATGTATCAGCGCGAGACGGTTATGGCGGTCATTTATGAGCCGCTGACGGACCGCTTGTATGAGGCGGTGGCAAGCGGCGGCTTTCGCTGCAATGGGCGAATCATTCGAATGGGCGAGCCGCGTCCCTTCAAGAGAGCGACGGTCGGCTGGATTCAAGGGCATAAAGTACAGCAGGAGCAGCGGGCAGTAAGGTTGCGCCAGCATATTGATGCAAACACGAAGCGAATGATGCGGCTGTGGGCGCCTACTTTGCAATGGAGCATGCTGGCGAAGGGCGATTTGGATGCGATTATTTTGTACAACTCGGAGGGCGAGGATCTTTATTCGGGGATGCTTATGGTGCGCGAGGCTGGCGGCGTCATTACCGACTATGATGGCAGGCCATTCGCGGGCATGAGCAGTGAGCCATACCTCATTGCATGCCATCCGCAGCATTTGCCTTTTTTTCGCGGGCTTGTGCATAATGGTCTTGTTGGGAAGTAAGCGAAGCTGATTTACGAAACCGCTAGACCAAGCTGGCAGCAGCAGGAGGTTTACGAAATGAATCTATCTATTCAAGCAGGGTTAATAGGGCTTTGTATTGGGGATGCATTAGGCGTTCCTGTGGAGTTTTGCAATCGAAAGGCACTAGAGAAAGCACCTTTAACGGACATGGTCGGTTATGGCTCGCATCAGCAGCCGCCGGGCACTTGGTCGGATGATGCGTCCTTGACCTTATGTCTGGTGGAGAGCCTTGCTTATTGCAAAAGCGTAGAGGTGCATGATATTGCGAGCCGCTTCGTGGAATGGAAGCGGGGCGAGCGCTGGACGCCGCATGGCGAGGTATTTGATATTGGCATAGCGACTAGCGAGGCGATCGACCGTCTTGCGCGTGGGGCAGAGCCTGAATTGGCGGGCGGCAGCGGCGAATACAGCAATGGCAACGGTTCATTGATGCGTATTTTGCCGATGGCCTATTGGATGCATGATGCTGGCATAGAGGAACGGTCGGCTGCGGTTGGCAGGGTTTCATCGCTAACCCACAGGCATCCTATATCGATTATGGCCTGTGTCTATTACACGGAGTATGCCGTGCAATTGTTGAAGGGCCACAGCCCGCAGGAGAGTTATGCGGCAACGAATCGGACAATCCAGCTGTTTTATGCGGGCCACAGCGATCTGGATCGTTTTGAACGTCTGCTTAGCGGGCAGCTGGCAAGCCTGAAGGAGGACAGCATTGCTTCGTCAGGCTATGTCATGCACACGCTGGAAGCCAGCGTCTGGAGCCTGCTGACGACCGACAGCTACGCCGCAGCAGTACTTCGCGCTATTAACTTGGGCGAGGATACGGACACGACAGGTGCGGTAACAGGCGGTCTTGCGGGCATCTATTATGGTCTGTCGTCCATTCCCTCGCATTGGCTGGAACAGCTTGCGCGAGCGGATGAGCTATTTCAGCTATGCAACAGCTTTAACGAAGTGCTTGCGGAGCCAAAGCGATAGGGTTATTTGGGGCTGGCTAGGCTCCCACAGATTGACTTGTTTTTCTTTGTTTAACTTTGCATAACCGTTCCCCAGCCCCAAATATAAATAACCGCCGCCGATTCCCTTAGCTCCACCTGGGGGCGGCGGTTTTGCGTATTAATGGCTCGTTGCTTTAGTAAAGCGATTGCGCGGCAGCGGCAGGTTAAAATGCTCCCGCAGGGTAACGCCTTCATATTCAGTGCGGAAAAGGCCGCGCTGCTGCAAAATCGGCACGACAAGGTCGACAAACAGCTCCAGCCCATCCGGCAGCAGCGGAGCCATGAGCATAAAGCCGTCAGCCGCCTGCTCGGCGAACCATTCCTCCAAAGTGTCCGCGATTTTCTCGGCGGTGCCGACGAGATGTTCCCCGCTGAACGAGCCTGTGAGAAAGGAATACACCTCGCGCAGCGTCGGGTTTTCCCTTGCAATAACCGGCTGGTGCTTGAGGTAGTCCGTTTTGTTCAGCTTAATGCGGTCGAGCCCGACCTCGCGAGCGCGTGATTCCAGCGTATAGCCAGAGAAATCGATTGCCTGAAAATAATCCGCCAGAAAGCCGATGCCCTGCTCCTCTGTAATCAACGCTTCAAGCTCCTTAAGCTTCGCCCGCGCTTCCTCCTCGGTATCGCCAATAATCGGCGCTATGCCTTGCAAAATATATATATCCTCAGGTGCGCGCCCCCATTTAGCAGCTTTCCCTTTAAACGATTGATAGAATGCCTGTGCTTCCTCCTTGCTGTGCTTGATAGAGAAAATGACTTCCGCCGTTCGCGAGGCGAAGTCCTGCCCGGCCTCAGAGTTTCCGGCCTGCACGAGCACAGGATGCCCCTGCGGCGAGCGGCTAATATTTAGCGGCCCTTCCACCGAGAAAAACTTGCCTTGATGCTGAAGACGATGCAGCTTCTCCTTGTGGAAAAACTGCCCTGATTCCTTGTCGCGGATGAAGGCATCGTCCTCCCAAGAATCCCATAACCCTTGCACGACCTCGAGAAATTCCTCCGCCCGCCTGTAGCGAAGACTATGCTCGAAATGCTCATCCCGGCCAAAATTGCGTGCCGTATTCCCTGACAGATCCCGTGTAGTGACGATGTTCCAGCCAACCCGCCCCTTGCTGATCTGATCGGCAGACAGAAGCAGCCGAGCCAAATTGAACGGCTCAATATAAGAGGTTGAGGCGGTGGCGACTACGCCGATATGCGTCGTGGCGCATGCTAAAGCCGTAATCAGTGTAATCGGCTCGAACCGGCTTAGTATGTTTGGATGAGACTGCTCATTAATCGCCAGGCTGTCCGCGATAAAAGCGATATCGAATTTCCCGCGTTCAGCGGTTTGGGCGAGCTTCCGGTAATAGTCGATGTCGATGCTGGCATCCGGCTGTGCATGGGGATGGCGCCAGCCCGCCACATGCATGCCAGTGCCAACCAAATAAGCGGATAATTTTATTTGCCGGCTTTTTCCCGCAGTTTGTTGGGACATGTCAAGCTCCTCCTCGATAAATATGTATAATATTAAGTGAACAGGGTGGAATAGTTTGTTTTAATTTATCACCTTCATTTTCTAGCGTCAATCCCGATTATTGCCAAAAAAAGAAGTTGACACCGCCAGGCAATTGCTTTAAATTTATAAATCAAATAGGAATAGTTGGTTTTTGGGCGATCAGCCCATAACTAGTTGACCAGAACACTGGAAACTAAACTCTCCACCGAGCAGATTGAACGGTGCTGAAGTTTGGTTTTTTTTATTTAAATATAGGAAAGTATATGATTTCGCCATACTTTCTCTATATTTCTCGGACTGAAACGCGCCGCGCCGCCAAAGGACGGTGACAGGTGACAGCCGTTTCACCTTATCAGGGAGGAGAGGAGTTTTTCCGCATGATCGTCATAAAGGATTTGCACAAAACCTATACAAGCGGAAGCAGCACGATTACCGCCTTGAATGACATTAATCTGACGATTGATAAGGGGGATATATTCGGCATTATCGGCTTTAGCGGGGCAGGCAAATCATCATTGATCCGCTGTCTGAACCGGCTCGAGGAGCCTGATTCGGGCTCGATCGAAATTGGCGGCAAGGTGCTGACGGATCTGTCTGGCAAGGAGCTGCGGCTGGCTAGGCGGAAGATTGGAATGATTTTTCAACAGTTTAATTTGCTGGATTCACAAAATGTGTTTCAAAATGTCGCGTTTCCGCTTCAAGTGGCCGGTTATCCAAAGCCGTTCATTCGAGAGCGCGTGCGGGAGATGCTGGAGCTGGTCGGGCTGACCGACAAGGAGCATATGTATCCGTCCCAGCTCAGCGGCGGCCAGAAGCAGCGGGTGGGCATTGCCCGGGCGCTTGTGAATGAGCCGGATGTGCTGCTCAGCGATGAGGCGACCTCGGCGCTTGATCCGCAGACGACCTACTCCATTTTGGAGCTGCTCCAGGATATTAACCGCAAGCTGAAGCTGACTATCGTCTTAATTACACACGAGCTGGATGTGCTTCAGCATATTTGCCGCCATATGGCGGTCATCGAGCATGGCTCTATCGTCGAGACAGGGACGGTCGACAAGCTGTTTATGAACCCCGTCAGCTACACCGCCCGGCGTTTCGTCAGCATCATCGATTATTATCGTGACAAACGGTCGATCATGGAGGGGCTGGGAGCAGGAATATGAGAGATGATCTGTTCGAGCTGCTATGGGAGGGACTGCTGGAGACGCTGTATATGGTTGCTTGGTCTTCGGTATTTGCTTTAATCATTGGCATTTTGCTAGGCATTACGCTAGTCGTCAGCGAGAAGGGCGGCATTTTGGAGGCGCCGATCATCAATAAAATCATTGGGACGGCGATTAATGGCGTGCGCTCGCTGCCCTTTATTATTTTAATCGTGCTGCTGCTGCCGTTGTCCCGGCTAATTGTAGGCACCTCGCTTGGCCCGACAGCAGCCATCGTCGCTTTATCGATTGGGGCCTCGCCGTTTCTAGGCCGCATTATTGAAAACTCCTTAAAGGAGGTGAGCGCGGGCAAAATAGAAGCGGCCAAAGCGATGGGAGCGACGCCGCTAACCATTATATTCCGCGTGCTGATTCCCGAAGCGCTTCCGGCGCTTGTGCGGGGGATGACCATCGCTGTCATTGCGATTACGGAATTTACAGCGGTAGCAGGAGCGATTGGCGCAGGGGGACTTGGCAGTCTGGCGATCCGCTTCGGCTATCAGCGGTTCCGCGAAGATATTTTAATTGCGACTGTTATCGTCATTATTTTGTTAGTGCAGGCGATTCAGCTGTCAGGCGATAGCGTAGCTAAAGCGATTTTGAAAAAGCGTCATCTAGGGTAGCTATAGCGGCCCTCAAACCTAAATAGAGAAAGCAGGAGAGTAACCATGAAAACGATGAAAAAAACGAAATGGACCTTTATATCCGCCCTTATTCTTATGTTCAGCCTTATTGTCTCTGGCTGCGGTACCGCAGCCAATAATGCCCCGGCAAGCTCGCCGGAAGCGAGTGCAGCCGCAAGCCCTGCCGAGTCGACCCAGTCGCCGGAGGCTTCCGCTTCGGCAGCCCCGCAAGAGGCAGTAACGCTTAAAGTAGGCGCTGCTCCAGTGCCGCATGCTGAGATATTGGAGTTCGTTAAGCCGCTGCTAAAGGAGCAGGGCGTTAATTTGGAAGTCGTTGTGCTCGATGATGAAGGCCAGCTCAATCCGGCGCTGTTTGAGAAGCAGATCGATGCGAACTACTTCCAGCACGTTCCGTATCTGGACTCGATTAAAGGGGAGAAGGGGTATGATTTTGCGGTAACCGCGAAGGTGCATGTCGAGCCGATTGGCTTTTATTCCGAGAAGCTGAAAGCGAAGGGTGACATTGCGGATGGCGCAACGATTGCGATTCCGAACAACCCTTCGAATGAATACAGGGCGCTGGTGCTGCTCGAGCAGCAAGGGCTGATCAAGCTGAAGGAAGGCTTGGAAAATACGTACGAGGCAACGCCGAAGGACATCGTAGACAATCCTAAAAATCTCAAGTTTGAGGAAGTGGATTCTGCAACTTTGCCAAGGGTATTGCCTGACGTAGATGGCGCCATTATCAACACGAACCTGGTTTTGGAGGCGGGCATTGATCCGAACAATGCGCTGTTCCGCGAGGATGCAGAATCGCCTTACGCCAACATTATCGTCGTCCGCAGCGGGGATGAGAACCGCGAAGAAATTAAGAAGCTGGATGCGGTGCTCGTGTCGCCCGAGGTGAAAAAGTTCATTCAGGACAAATACGGCGTGGCGGTTGTGCCAGCTTTTTAAAAATAAAAGAGGCCAAACGGCAAGATAAGCTCGGCGAACCCTTGAAAAGTATGTTCCGTACCGCTGCTGCGGGAAAGAACATGCTTTTTTATTTAAACCAGCCCTTCTCCTTAAAACGGGTAATCGCCTCAATTCGATTGCTCACGCCCAGCTTATCCAAAATGACCGAAATATAATTGCGCACGGTGCCATTGGTCAAATAAAGCTGGTCGGCGATTTCCTTCGTATTTTTGCCGTCGGCGATGAGGCCGAGAACTTCCTTCTCCCGTTCGGTGAGCGGGTTTTCCTGCCCGTAGGCGTCGTCCACCAGCTCGGGCGCATAAATGCGGCGGCCTGTCATGACGCTGCGTATGGAGCTCGCCAGCTCCTCGCTAGGGCTGTCCTTGAGCAAATAGCCGCACACGCCGGCCTTGAGCGCACGGTCGAAATAGCCGCTTCTGGCGAAGGTGGTCAAAATGATGACCTTACAGCCTAACTGGCGCATTTCTTCCGCTGCCTCCAGCCCGCTCTTGACCGGCATTTCAATGTCCATAATGCAAATGTCCGGCTTGTGAAGCTGGACGAGCGTGATCGCTTCTTCACCGTTGCCAGCTTTGCCAACCACGGTCATATCATCCTCCAGATCAAGCAGGGAAGCAAGTGCCCCCAGCAGCATCCGCTGGTCTTCGGCGATAACAATTCTGATCATAGCGTGGGCTCCTTTTCCGGCTTCTGGACGACATTGGGCGCTTTAATGACGAGCATCGTGCCGTCTCCGCAAATAATGTCCAGGCTGCCATTAATAAACTCCAGTCTTTCCTTCATGCCCCTAAGGCCATTTCCCCGGTAATAGCTGCGCGACTCCTTGCCGCCTGTAGCAATGCCCGTGCCATTATCCTGAACGCGGACAATGAGCTCTGTGCGGGTCGGTTCAATCTCGACCAGGCACTTGGTGGCGGAGCTGTGCTTGACGATATTAGTAACAGCTTCCTTGAGGCACATGCTGACGACATTTTCGGCAAGCAGTGAAGTGTCGGTATGCGCCGGATCGCCTTCTACCAGAAGCTGAATATCGGCAGCCTTCAAAATTTGCTTTACCCGAAAAAGCTCATCCTCAAGCCGTGTTCCACGCATTTCGGTGACAAGCTCCCGCACTTCCTTGAGAGCGGTGCGCGCCGTTTGGCGCACATCATCGATTTCCTCCTGCGCCTTGGCGGGGTTTTTCTGCATCAGCTTGCCCGCTAGATCGCTTTTCAGCCCTATAAGCGACAGCTTCTGTCCAATCGTATCATGCAGGTCGCGGGCGATCCGCTGCCGCTCCTCCAGCTTGACGAGCTCTGAAATCCGCTTGTTGGCATGCTCAAGCTCCCCTTCGAGCTTGTCCCGCTTGTTGCGGTTGTACGTATTGACCGGAAGCAGAATAACGCCGATCAAGCTAATGAGCACGAAGGGGAACTGGGCGAGAAAGACCGGATTTTGCACAGCCAGCCCAAAGTTGATGCTCAGGAAGGTCGTGACGATATGAATGGAATACAGCGTAAAGAAGCCGATGCGGTTCTGGATATTGCCGATAAAATAAGCGAGAAAAATCGAGAAATACACATAACCGAACATGAGCGTCATCGCAATGGAAATAATAATTTGGATGCTGGTCCAGAAATAAACCTGCCAGCCCTTGGATACGAAGGAAAGCATATAACAGATGAAAAATAAAACGATCATCACAATGCCGGACGTCGCTTGGTAGGGCGATGAGTTGCGGAAAATAAAGTAGAAGGGCAGGATGTAGAAAACGACCCAAACATAAGGGCTGATTCCCGTATTTTTATGAAAAATATGATGCCATTTTTGCATATGCGTCCCGCCTTTTTAAATCGCTGTTGCAGCAATGAGAGCTGCTTTGAAGCTATTTTAACATAAAAGAGGCTCGCGCATTTGATTCCGCGCAGCCTCTTTCGTGCTTGTATCTTCGTACCTGCTAGCCTACGCGCCGAGTATCGAGCTTGGTGCTTGCCGCACGCGGCTTGCGCAGACGGTGCTTCAAGCCTTTAAAGCTGACGAACATTTTATTCTCTTCATCCCACAGGCGAAAACGCAAGGCAGTCAAGCTTGTTTTAAGAGTAATTGTCGTTGCCTGCTGAAGGGGAACGGAGGAGTTGTGCGCATCCTCCAAATAATAGTTAGGCACTTTCGGGCTCAGGTGATGCACATGATGGAAGCCAATGTTGCCGGTAATCCATTGCAATGGACGGGGAAGCTTGTAATAGGAGCTGCCTTCGACGGCTGCTTTCACGTAGCTCCACTCATCTTCATTTTCAAAATACGTATCCTCGAACTGATGCTGGACGTAGAACAGCCAAATGCCGAACAGTCCAGAGAGAAACATAACGGGCAGCTGTACCATGACAAATGCCTGCCAGCCCAGAAGCCAGCTAAGACCTGCATATAAAGCAACAATTGAAGCATTGATCAAATACGTGTTGAGGCGTTCCTGACGTCTAGCGCCTTTACGGTTGAAACGGTATTGGATCAGAAACACGGCAATCGGACCAAGGCCAAACATGACGACCGGATGGCGGTAAATCCGATAGAAAAGGCGGCGCAAAGGCGTTGCTGCAATATATTCATCTACGGTCATAATCCAAATGTCGCCAATACCACGCTTGTCGAGATTGCTGCTCGTTGCATGATGGATGGAGTGGCTGTATTTCCACTGTTGGAAAGGGACGAGGGTAATGATCCCTGTAATCGTGCCGACGATAGCATTTGCCCGTTTGCTCTTAAAGAAAGAACCGTGGCAGCAATCATGGCAAATAATAAAGGTCCGAATGACAAAGCCTGCAGTAATTAAGGAAAAAACGATCGTGAGCAAATAGGAGATCGGCATGACGACATACGCCGCGTACCAGAAAAAGCCGAGTGGGAGTAAAGTATTGATTAATTGTTGTATGCTGGTTTTCATATTCACTTTTTCGTAAGGGGCAAGGCTCTTTTTCAAGCTCGCTTGCTTGGCTTTCTGATCCATAATGAAGCTCCTCCTTCAATAACGGGATGTACGTCCTTTGTTCAAGGTGCCTGCATCCTGCTAGCTATATTTATATTGTAAAGAGAAACGTCATGCGCCATAAGTCATAAACGTCAGTTCAGCTATATGACATATGTCATATGAAAGCGCGGCTGCATGCCCATAAATGCATGTTTTTAACAAAAATTTTGCAGGGAATGGAATGGATAGAGGGCTATTGGATGGATGGGAGCAAGGCGAATAGGCCGTGGCGATAGCGTTTGTATAAGAAAATTGTAGCGTATGTGCATTGTAGGCAGGACGGGCGATGGGCTACACTTGATCAAGTTGTTTGATAATGATAATCACTGATTTAGAGGGGAGTCGAACAGAGATGTTGCGATGGGGGAAAAAGAGGTTTAAAAGTAAAATGACGGCGCTCATGTTAGTGGCGTTAGCCGTTATCATAGCGCTCGCGGGTTGCGGTTCGCAAGGCGAGACAGCTGTTAATAAGGGGGCTAGCGATGCAGCGGCCACTGTTAGCCCATCTCCTGCGGCAGCGGAGGAGCCGGCAGCTGCGGAGCAGGAAGCGGAAACGCGAGTGCTCCAGGACGAGTTTGGCGAGGTAACAGTTCCGGCGCATCCGAAGCGCGTAGCGGCACTTTATTTGGAGGACTATTTGACGGCGCTTGGCGTAACGCCAGTTGTCCAGTGGTATCACCCGCTTTGGGGAACGCAGGAATATTTGAAGCTGGATTTGCCGACGTTTGATATTACGGGCGATATTGAAGTGCTGCTTGATATGGAGCCGGACTTGATTATATTGGACGGCTGGGCAGACAAGGCCAAATACGATTTATTTTCTAAAATAGCGCCTACCTACCGGCTGCCAGAAAATATTTTGTTTGATTCTAAAGCGATTTTGACCACCATTGCAGATGTAATGAATATGAAGGAACAGGGAGAAACGGTGATTAATGCTTACGAGCAGAAAATAGCCGATGCCAAGGACAAGCTCAATACAGCGCTTGGCGATGAGTCCGTAGCGGTCATACGTTTGAATGTCGATGATAGTACCTTCGCGCTGTTCGGTGTGAACAACCGTTTTATTGGCTCTCTATACTCCCAGTTGGGTCTTACACCAAATACATGGTCGAAGGATATGGAGGAATTTCAAAAGATTTTAACAGAAGAAAGCTTACCGGATCTGGATGCCGACCACATTATTATTTTACTGTCCAACGGAACTTGGGATTCACCTGAAAATCAGGAAGCGCTGAAGCTTCTGGACAGCAGTATGTGGAAGGCTATTCCCGCAGTGAAGGCAGGGCATGTACACCGGGTGGAGAGATCGTATTGGCAATCTGGTGCGATAACAGCAAATTCGATGAAAATTGATGATATTTTGAAAATGTTCGTGAAATAAGCAGCGCCCTAGCAAGTGCGCTATTCAAGAAATAAAGAGGGAAGGCCCATCGGTGCATTGATGGGCTTTCTTTTTTCATTTATACTAGTTGTGAAAATCATTCTCATTTACTTCGGCATGTGCGGGCATAACGCGTGCTGTTTGCCAAAACATCCTAAGGGGGATATGAAGTGAGCAACGAGGAGAATAAGCCGCAGCTGCGCCATGCAATTTTCTATAGGCTGGCTGCGATACAATATAGGAACGTAAAAAATGGGCAGGAGCAGGTGCTGCCCACCGCTGATGAACATATCATCATGATAGTGACGGGTGGATCGGGAACGCTGTACGTGAATAGAGAGCAGCATGCTCTGGGCCATGGAGCCTGTTTTATTTTTGGCCCGGGTACGAGGATGGAGTTTGCAGCTGGTGGTTTTGAGGGCGGAGAAGAGGGGGTGTCGTTCTACTATATTGCCTTTGATGGAATTGGAGCGGAACCGGGGGAAGCCTCCTTTCCATGTCTGGGCGAGGTATCCTGCAAGCCCTTCTCCTACTGCATGAGTGAGCTGCAGGCGCTCCATGATAAGCGGGACGTGGAGGACGAGCTGGAGGCATTCCGTCATGATATCCGGTTTCAACAGCTTTTATTGTTCATCATGCAGCAAAACTTGCCTCTGCGCACAGAAAGCGGCGAAAGGCGAGCGATGGAACAGTCCATTGCCCATATTCGGCAAAACTTCCGGGAAGAGCTGACGGTAGACAAGCTTGCTGACCATGCAGGCATCGTGCGCTGGCGCTATTCCCGTCTATTCAAGGAGCTGACAGGCGAAATTCCGCTGCATTATTTGAATGGCGTACGTGTGGAGCAGGCGAAAAAGCTGCTGGCAAGCACGGATGAACGGCTGTTCAGCATCGCGCAAAGCGTCGGCTACAGCAATGAATATTATTTTAGCCGCCGCTTCAAGCAGTCGGTTGGCCTTACACCGGGCCAATATCGCCGCCATCAGCGGGAAAATATTCGGGTCTTTGCCCCTTTCATCGAGGATTATTTGCTGGCGCTTGGCGTTAGGCCCATTATGCAATTCACCCACGATCATTGGGGGCGGCAGGAATATCTTGGCCTCGATGATGTGCCAGAATTTAATGTGGTCACCGATAACGAAGCGACATTATCTGGCTTTGCGCCGGAATTTATTTTGATGGATACGGGCATTGAACGTTGGGGCATGGACAAGCTCACCAGCCTTGCTCCGAGCATTCAGCTTTCCTATAAAGGCGAGGAATGGCGTACAACGCTGCACAGCATTGCGGATTTGCTCGGGAAGGCTGAGGAAGTAAGCCCTGTTATTGCTGATTATGAAAATAAAGCAGCAGCCGCAAAGGCGAAGCTGCTGCGGGTGGTGAAGCGGCAGACGGTCGCCTGTTTGCGTTTGTCAGCCGATAGAGTGCAGTTATATGGCGGTCCTGACCATGGCTACACCGGCCCGGTGCTTTACCGCGATTTAGGACTGAGCCCGCATTTGCTCGTAGAAAAACTGGCTAAAGGGCTGCGGTTCGTTGAGCTGACGATGGAGGAGCTGGCGCTGCTTGACGCTGACCATTTGTTTATTACAATTGATCCGACTGCAGGCAGGCAGATCGAGCTGCTGCATTCGCCTCTCTGGCGGTCGCTGCCCGCTGTGCGCAACGGCAGCGTGCATGAGGTCGATTTTTTGTCGTGGATGAATTATGGCGTGCTGTCCCATCATCGAAAAATCGACGATGTGCTGCGCGTATTGTGTTAAACTGGTGATATTATGACGCTAAGAGACTGCGACGAAATAAAGTACCGCTAATTTCCTCGCAGCTCCAAAGGAGAGCGGTTTATGGCAGAGGAAACGTATCGAATTCGCGATGCTGTGCAAGAGGATTTGCCCGGCATTGTAGCTATATATAATTCAACGGTTGTGTCGCGCCAGGTGACAGCGGATTTGGAGCCTTCAACGGTAGAAGCGAAGCAGGCTTGGTTTGACGAGCATGCGCCGGATACTCGGCCGCTTTGGGTGGTGGAAGAGGACGGAGAGCTGCTGGCTTGGTTCAGCTTTCAGTCGTTTTATGGCCGTCCTGCTTATCAGGCGACAGCCGAAATCAGCATCTACATAGCGGAGCAGCACCGTGCACGCGGATTGGGAAGCATGCTGCTGAAGCATGCACTTGAGGCATGTCCGGCGCTGCATATTCGGACGCTGCTCGGCTTTATTTTTGCCCACAATGCTCCTAGCCTTGGCTTGCTCGGCAAGTTCGGCTTTGAGCAATGGGCGTACATGCCGAAAGTGGCGGAGCTGGATGGGGTGGAGCGCGATTTGGTTATTATGGGGCTCCGCGTTGGAGAAAGGACGAAAGGGGAAAAATGATGCAGCAAGGAAATTGGAAATATTGGTTTCGCGTATGGATTCATCCCCGTCAGACGGTTAGGCATTTTCTCAAACATCCGGGACCATTCTGGCCGCTTGTTGTAATTGCTTTATTCAGCGGCATCTTTCAGTTTTTGGATACCGGCGCGGATAATTCGTGGGGTAATCATATTTATTTGGGCTTGATATTGCTGCTGGCGGTTTTAGTTGGCGCACCGCTTGGAATCGGGGGATTATTTTTATCCGGCGTTTTGTATAAATGGGTGGGCTCATGGTTCGGCGGCACTGCCACCAGGCATCAGATGTACATTGCATTTGCCCGTGGCGTTTTGGCGCCTTCCGTATTAATCGGACTGCTTTGGATTCCGCAGTTTGTGCTATTAGGAAGAGGGAGCTTTACCGATACGCTTGTATATTCGGGTGGACTGGCCTCAGGGCTTGACCTTCCAGGCGGCGTGCTGATGACTCTTAGCCTGCTGTTCGCTATTATCAAAATTGTCTTGAGCATATGGGTGTTCATTATTATGCTGCATGCGGTCGGCGAGGCCCATCAGTTTTCGGCTTGGCGCGCACTTGGCGTTTCATTAATTATTACGGTAGCTATAATCGTACTTGTAATGATTCTTGTATTGCCTTTTTTAGTCATTGGCATAATCGCAAATTAGTGGATGCATTCGGCATCAAAATGTTTTATGCTGAATGAGGATGAATAAAGCGGACAAACGGCAGGGGCCGTTAATCGAAAAGAAGGGAGCTTGACTCATGAGTAAGTTCTGGAGCCCACTTGCGGCATCGCTAGTACCTTATGTGCCGGGCGAACAGCCAAAGGATAAGCAATACATTAAACTCAACACGAATGAAAACCCATATCCGCCTTCACCGAAGGTGATCGAGGCGATCCAAGCGGCGGCTAATGAGGATTTGCGCTTATACCCTGATCCGACGAGCGGAGCGCTGGTGCAGTCGCTGGCTGCTTATTTTAAAGTTTCCCCGAGCCAGGTTTTTGTAGGCAATGGCTCCGATGAGGTGCTGGCGTTTGCTTTCGCAGCATTCTTCGATCCTGCAAAGCCGGTGCTGTTTGCCGATATTACATACAGCTTCTATAAAGTGTATGCCGAGTTTTACGGGCTGCAGGCGGATTTAATTCAACTGGATGAGCAGTTCCGTATGCCGCTGGAGCAATTTAATATGCGTGAAAATGGCGGCATTGTCATTCCGAACCCGAATGCTCCGACAGCGATGCTTGTTCCAGTTGACGAGTTCCGCTCGATACTTGAGCATAACCGCGACCAAGTCGTCATCATTGACGAAGCTTATATTGATTTCGGCGGCGAATCGGCCGTTAAGCTAGTTGCCGATTATCCGAATGTGCTCGTCATTCAGACGTTATCGAAGTCGCGTTCGCTTGCCGGCTTGCGGGTAGGCTGGGCAATCGGAAGCGAGGAGCTTATCGACGGCCTTAATCGTGTGAAAAATTCATTCAACTCCTATACAATCGACCGCTTAGCGATTGCAGGTGCTGTTGCCGCTATAGAAGATGATGATTATTTCCAGGAGATTACGGCCAAAGTGAATCAGACTAGAGATCAGACGGCTGTGCGTCTGCGGGAACTCGGCTTTGTCGTGACCGATTCCACAGCCAATTTTCTATTCATTTCCCACCCTGACCAAGCGGCGGAACACCTTTTTCAAAAGCTGCGCGAGCAGGGCGTACTCGTTCGGTATTTCAAGCAGCCTCGCATTGATCAATATTTGCGGGTAAGTATTGGTACGGATGAGGAAATGGATGTTTTTCTTAACGTAATCGCTGATATTGTAAAGTCGTAATGACCGAGGAAAATCGCTCGTCGTTCGGCCCTGCTATGCGGAGGGTAATACTTCTTAGCTTAATTTTCTCGTTAATCGGCAATACTTTGTATTATGCGACAGCGTACAGCATGACGGTTTTGAATGGCGTAATTACTTTGCTGGTCCTGATTGGCGTATTTTATACGATAGCCATCGTTCGAAGCTTTAGCGGACGCTATTGGTATTTTCCGCTATTTATTCCGGTGCTTTGGGTACCCGTTACGGTCATTTTAACGTATGGGCTCGGGCTATTGTTCCCTTTATCCGATGAAGTGACATCCAGAGGTTTGCTCGTTATTTATATTCACGGGCTGAATTTATGCACGGTGGCCGCATCGGCTTTTATGGGAATGTTTGTTAAAGGCTTGCTTTACATTTTGGGTCGAATGAACAAGGAATAAAAGGCGAATAAGCCTATTTCCTTTTTATTAAATTTTCGTGCTATAATGGTGACAAGTGACTGGTTCGGATCTTTTTAGTTTGATGTATATTAATCGTCGTCAGTCTTATAAAATAGGAGGATTATTTTGAATAACAGAACAGAAAACAAACTATCCATTTTTGCCTTGGGCGGCGTAGGTGAAATTGGGAAAAATATGTACGCAGTACAATACGCTAACGATATTATTGTCATTGATTGCGGTTCCAAGTTTCCCGATGAAGAGCTGCTGGGCATCGATATTATCGTGCCGGACATTTCTTATTTAATCGAGAACAAGGACAAGGTCAGAGCGCTGCTTATTACGCACGGCCATGAAGACCACATCGGTGGATTACCTTATATTTTGAAGCAGCTTAGCCTGCCTGTCTACGCAAGTCGTCTGACAATGGGACTGATCGAAGGCAAGCTGAAGGAAGCTGGCCTGCTTGGCGCAACGGAAAGACATCTGATTCATGCGGAATCCGAGCTGAAATTCGGGACGCTAACTGCAAGCTTTTTCCGTACGAACCACAGTATTCCAGATTCCCTCGGTGTTGTACTGGATACGCCTGAAGGTGTCGTTGTACACACAGGCGACTTCAAGTTTGATCAGACGCCGGTTAATGATCACCATGCTGATCTTCACCGCATGGCTGAAATTGGCCGCAAGGGCGTGCTGGCGCTTCTATCGGAGAGTACAAATGCAGAGCGTCCGGGCTTTACGCCTTCGGAAAGAAACGTCGGAGCGAACTTCATAGACGCTTTCCGCAAAGCAGAGCGCCGTGTTATCGTATCGACGTTCGCATCGAACGTATACCGTTTGCAGCAAGTTATCGACGCGGGTGTCGCAACGAACCGCAAGCTGGCGATTATTGGCCGCAGCATGGTCAATATGATTACGATTGCTTCTGAGCTAGGCTATTTGAATATTCCAGACGGGATGCTTATTGAAACGAATGAAGTGAACCGTTATGCTGACAATCAGGTCGTCATTTTGTGCACGGGCAGCCAAGGCGAGCCGATGTCGGCGCTTACGCGCATGGCGCGTTCCAATCACCGCCAGATCGAAATTCTGGAGGGAGATACGGTCATCATTTCCGCAACGCCGATTCCAGGCAACGAGCGGAGCATTGGCCGTACTGTAGACGAGCTGTTCCGCCTTGGAGCGAACGTGATCTACGGTCAGGGCGCTGCTACAGGCATGCACGTATCTGGCCATGCCAGCCAAGAAGAGCTGAAGCTGATGCTTCACCTGATGGCTCCGAAATATTTTATTCCGATTCACGGCGAATACAGGATGCAGCTTCACCACAAGAAGCTTGCTGAAGCAGTAGGCGTTGCGAAGGAAAATATTTTCCTTGTCGATAACGGCGAGGTGGTCGAGATTGCGAATGGCCAAGCACGCAAAGCGGGCAAAGTTTCGTCAGGCAATACGTATATCGATGGCCTAGGTATTGGCGATGTCGGCAATATTGTATTGCGCGATCGCAAGCATTTGTCGCAGGACGGCATTCTCGTTGTCGTAGTAACGATCAGCAAGCAGGACAAAACGATTAAATCAGGTCCGGATATTATTTCGCGCGGTTTCGTCTATGTACGTGAATCGGAAGGTCTGCTCGACGAAGCAGGCCGCATCGTATCCCGCACCATTACTAAATCAATTAGCGATAATGTCAACCAATGGACGACGCTAAAATCTAATGTAAAAGACGCGCTCGGACGATTCTTATATGAGCAAACGAAAAGAAAGCCGATGATTCTTCCGATCATCATGGAAGTATAATCGGCGCCTAACCAGTCCACTTCACTTTGCTTAGTGAGCCGATCATTGAATAGATTCATGAATAAGAAGACCGTATAACCGGCCTGTTTCATCAGGCGGCTATACGGTCTTCTTTGCGTTCATTTTAGAGCTGCGGTCTTAATAACGTTCCAATACAAGCTGCGTTTTCAGTCCATCTGCCGGCACGAGCCAGCCGAGGTTGTTCAAGCTGTTAATGAGCGCGGTACGGTTCGTATTAGCGATGCTGTATTCATCTGTTTTGAAGGAAATTTCCACGATCGGCTCAATGCCTGTACCGGCAGCATTGCGGATTGGCCAAATTTCAACGTCTACCTCAAGGCCATTCCAAGTGCCTGTGTGCTTCGTTGTGAGGATAGGGCCGTATGCACGCGAGTTTTGCAGCTGCGTCTTGCCCCAATTGCTTGTCCCCCAGTTTTTCAGCTTGCCTGGCAGCTCGTCGAGCAGCATTTGGCGGGCGGCTGACTCGGATGGAAGTCCGAGCGCGCCGTTTAGCGATTGGCTTACCTTTTTATCGACGGACATGCTGAGCGTCTGCTTGCTGTAGCCCCAATCAATCTCCGCTTTGTAATTGTCATCCGAAATGTCAAAGCCTTCTGTGTTTGCAAGCGTCAGCGCCGCGTCAATATTGCCATTTTGCACAGCATAGCGTTTTTTGTATGTGAGCTCGTAGTTGTTTTTATCCTCTTTTTTGCGAAAACGTGCGTTCCAGCCTGCATCATCCAGACCAAGACTGTTGGTATCGAAATATTCCACATTGGTTTGTCTCGAAGTAGTCAGATTGAACTGGGAGGCAACAGCGGAACTCAGCGTCAAATTGCTGTTCAATACCTGCGTAGAATCCAGCAGCAGCTTGACCTCATAGGATGGGACCATATTCGCTTCCTGCTTTTTTGCCTGTACGGTGTCCGGTGCCTGGAATGCCGACAGCAGCAGCGTCGCACTCAAAACCATCGTTCCTGCTTTCGTTAACCAATGTTTCATTATCTCATCTCCTCTTCATAATGGACCTACAACCTTTACTTTAGGGAGCCATTGTTCGCGAGGAATCAAGCATGGAAACGGATTATGTTAATTTTTCCAATAATTAATGGATGGTGTCGGAGAATTTTTAAAGCTTCTATGGAGGGTATCAATAAATTGTTCGGTCAGCCGGGAGTCATAGCGATCCTTGTTATAGCAGCAATAAATCGAGCGCTGAAAACGGGTATTGGGGATTTTCCGCATAAGCAGCTGTCCCTTTCGAACCTCCTCCTGTACGGAAAGCTCCGAAATAAAAGCAATATGTCCGCCCTGCTGCACCGTCTGCTTGATGGCTTCAATCGAATCAAGCTCAATCGGCCCAATGAGGTCAATGCGGTGATTGTTCAGCCATCTTGTCGTCATTTCCCGCGTACTGGACTGCTCGCCATGAAGCACAAAATTGGCCGTAGCAATAAGACCCGGATTAAGCGTCTCATAAGCTGCGAGATGATGATTAGGAGCAAAAATAACGACCAGCTCATCTTCGCAAATGCTATGGGTGGACAAGGAGGGCTGCTCGAACGGCTCGGAGGAGATGAGGCCAAGATGGATGTCATGGCTCCACAGCTTTTCCTTAATAATAGGCGCTGGCTTCACCAGCACGGAAATTTCAATGCCCGGATGGTGTTTGGAAAAATTGCTCAGCACCTCCGGCAGCACATAGGTAGCCGGGACGTAGCTCGCTCCAATGGTCAGCTTTCCGCGGGCCAGGCTGCCATATTCCATAACGACGCGCTCGGCTTCCTGCGCCAGCTTATTGATGCGCACCGCATAATGAAGCAGCGCCTTGCCGGGTGCGGTCAGCAGCATTTTATCCGCCCGCGCCTCGAACAGCTTGACGCCCATTTCCTGCTCCAGGCTTTTCATATGATAGGTAATGGTCGGCTGCTTGAGATCCAGCTCGTGGGCAACAGGGGTAATTTTCTTATGCTTGTCGAGCAGCTCAATAATTTTCAGCTTCAATAAATTCACAGGCGGTTGCCTCCTACTATCGGATACTTATAAAAGTAGCATAGAAAAATTCGATGAATGTTAAAACAAATCCACTAAAAAGTTAATCTTTCATTTACACAGCTCAAATAAACAACGAATAGTCGGAGGCTATACTGAGGTCAAGCTTAAAGCCTAGCGGACAAGGAAGCCTCGGCTGCCTGCTCCGCCAGTCATTTAATAGACAGGCAGGTTAATGCATATGGGACATATCGTAATGAATCATTTGGAAAAGTCTTTCGGCGCTGTTCACGCGCTGCGGCCTTCCAACTTATCGATTGCCAAAGGCAGCTTTACGACGCTGCTCGGCCCGTCAGGCTGTGGCAAAACGACGCTGCTGCGAATGCTCGCAGGACTTGAAACGCCGGATGGCGGCGAGATTCATGTGAATGGAGAGTGCTACTATTCCAAAGTGAAGCGGATTAATAGGCCGGCTCATCAAAGGCAATTCGGAATGGTTTTTCAAGACTTTGCGCTTTGGCCGCATATGACGGTGTTTGAAAATGTCGCCTTCGGCCTCCGTGCTGCCGGCATGAAGGCTGGACTACAGGAAGCGGTGCTGGGCGCGCTCCAGACCGTCCGTCTTGGGGGCATGGAGAAGCGTTATCCTCATCAACTGTCGGGCGGACAGCAGCAGCGCGTCGCATTTGCGAGAGCGATCGTTATGAAGCCGCAGCTCGTGCTGTTCGACGAGCCGCTCAGCGCACTGGATGCGCTGCTGCGCGATGAGATGCGGGCGGAGCTGCTCCATCTGGTGAAGGAAGCTGGCGTGACGGCGCTTTACGTCACACATGACCAGACGGAGGCGATGAGCATGTCGGATGAGGTTGTCGTGCTGCAAGGCGGCGAAATTTTGCAGCAGGGGACGCCGGAGCAAATATACAGCGCCCCGGAGCATCCGTTCGTCGCCCGATTCATCGGCAAGTCGAATTGGCTGATGAAGGACAAGTGGATGCTGCGGCCGGAGCATGTGCGCTTTCGGGAGGCGGATGCGGAGGACCACCGCTTTGAGGCGGAGGTGCGGCATGCCAGCTACATGGGCGACCGCTATGAGGTAGAGCTTGAGATGCAGGAGAATCTGGGCATTTGGACGGCCTACTCTCCGTCGAGGCTGCTCGTTGGCGATAAGGTGCAGGTTTACGCCTCGCCGGAGCATGTGCATGAAGTGGTGTCCTAAACGAGTGGGTTACATGTTTTGACAAATAAAAAAATGAGAACAATCGGGAGGCCCTACCAATGAATTTAGCTAAAAAAGGCATGATGCTTGCTTTAACCGCATTTATGGGAGTCAGCTTGGCAGGCTGTGGAGCAGCAGCAAGCAATGGACAAGCAAGCAGTGAGGCGTCTGCGTCACCTTCGGCACCAGCCGCATCTGCAGCAGCAGAGCAGCAGCAGCAAACAGAGGTTAAACTGAGCGGCAGCGTAGTTATATACAGCGCAGGACCAGAAGGGCTTGCGAACAAAATTAAGGAAGGCTTTGAAGCGAAGACCGGCGTGAAGGTTGAAATGTTCCAAGGCACAACGGGCAAAATTCTGGCCCGCATGGAAGCGGAAAAATCGAATCCAGCGGTTGATGTGCTTGTACTGGCGTCGCTTCCAGCGATGCAAGGACTGAAAGAGGAAGGCATGCTGATGAGCTACCCGGAAGCGGCTAATGCGGACAAGCTAATTGCCGACTGGTCGGATAAAGACGGACAATATTTCAGCTACAGCGCCTCTGCCCTTGGCATTGTGTATAATACTAAGCTTGTACAGACGCCTCCAGCTTCATGGGCGGATCTGGCTAAGCCGGAGTGGAATGGCAAGGTCAACATTCCAGATCCATCCTTGTCTGGCTCCGCACTTGATTTTATTTCCGGCTATTTGAGCGCATCGGGCGATAGCGGCTGGTCGCTTTTCGAAAGCTACAAGCAAAACGGCGTAGCGATGGCAGGAGCGAATCAAGAGGCGCTTGATCCAGTCATTACAGGAGCGAAATCCGTTGTAGCTGCCGGCGTCGATTACATGGCGTACAAAGCGAAAGCGGCTGGCGAGCCGGTGGATATTGTTTATCCAAAAGAGGGCAGCGTCATTAGCCCGCGTCCGGCTGCTATTGTCGGCACGACCAAAAACGCCGACAATGCCAAAGCTTTTATCGATTATCTGCTTTCCGATGATGCTCAGCAAATGGTTACTGGCGCGTATTTGCTCCCAGGCCGCTCGGATGTGGAAGCGAAGGATCGCGCAAGTGTGGACGAAATTCCTACCTTCAACGTGAACTGGCAGTGGATGAACGAAAATAGCGACAGCGTAACGACGAAGTTTACCCAATTGTTTAAATAAAGCGAACACCAGCCGCCTGATATCTGCTGCCTTAAGGCATTAGGTATCGGGCGGTGCTGGCAATAAACAGGTAATAGACGGGTGGTCTGACGATGCAATCCTCTTTATTCAAAAACTATGTTTGGCTCGGCATGGGACTGGCGCTGGCGCTTCTCGGCATGCTGGTGCTCGCGCCGCTGCTGATTGTATTCGGCACGAGCTTATATACGGACCAGAAGCTCGATTTGCTTGCTCCGCTGCAAATCATTAGGCAAAGCGAGCTTAGCGAGGTGCTGTTCAATTCGATTTGGCTCGGACTATGCGTTATCGCGGCTACGACAGTGCTTGCTTTCCCGCTCGCTTGGATCATGGCGAAGACGCCGCTGCGCCGCCACAAGTGGCTGGATATCGTGCTGCTTATCCCCTTCATGACGCCGCCTTACATCGGGTCGATGGGCTGGATGCTGTTCATGCAGACGAATGGCTACATGCAGCAGTTCATTCCAGCCTCTAAGGCGATCACGCCTGCCTTCTTCAGTTTTGGCGGCATGGTGGCGATTATGAGCCTGCATTTATTTCCGTTTCTGTATTTGCTGCTGCGCAATGCGCTGCTGCAAATCGGCGGCAGCATGGAGGAAGCGGCGGCGGTGCATGGCGGCGGCTTCCTATACCGTTTGCGGCGCATCGTTCTGCCGCTGCTGCTGTCCAGCTACGTCATGGGCAGCCTGCTCATTTTTGTAAAAACGATTGCCGAATTTGGCACACCCGCCACCTTCGGGCGCAAAATCGGCTTTTACGTTATGACCTCGGAAATCCATAAATATATTTCCAGCTGGCCGATTGATTTTGGCAAGGCGACTTCACTTGCTTCGGTGCTGCTCGCGGCTTGTCTTGTGATGTGGTATATCCAAAGCACGATTAGCAGCCGCTATTCGTATCGCTTAGTCGGCGGCAAGGGCGCTATCAAGCAGACAGCAACGATGAGCCGCTGGGGCCGGATATTGTGCTCGCTGTACATTGGGGTGTTGCTCCTTGCCTCTATCGGTATTCCGTATTTTTCGATTATTACGGCATCGCTCTTGAAGCTGCGCGGCGTAGGCCTCGCATGGGACAATTTGACGCTCCAGCATTATGTGGAGCTGCTTACGCCAGGCTCTTCCAGTCTGGATGTGCTGCTTAACAGCTTCGGCCTGTCGATTGTCGCCTCCACGATTGCTGTCGTGCTGGGCACGTGGTTTGCCTTGACGGTGCAGCGCTCGCGTACGCCGGGGCAGAAGCTGGTCGATCTGTTCAGCTTGCTGCCGAATACGGTACCTGGCATCGTCATCGTTGTAGGATTGATATTGTTATGGAATGCGAAGTGGATGCCGATTCCGCTTTACAATACGTACGGCATGGTCGTGCTGACATATGTTATTTTGTTCCTGCCTTATACCGTGCAATATGTGAAAGCGAGCTACGGGCAAATCGACCCGATGCTGCTGCAGGCGGGACAAGTGTTTGGCGGACGCAGGCTTTATGTGCTGCGGCGGATTTTGCTGCCGCTGCTGCTGCCCGGCATGCTGGCGGGCTGGATGATGACGTTCACGATATCCAATCGGGAGCTGGTGGCTTCGCTGCTCGTCCTGCCGCCGTCGATGAAAACGTCGGCGACGTATATTTTTGCCCAGTTTGAGCAGGGAGAGGTGTCGATGGGGATGGCGATGGCTGTTATCTCGGTTGGCGTCACGACGGTGCTGCTGCTGGCGATGAATGTTTTTAGCTCACAACAGAAAGTGGAATAGCTGATGATGCAACTGACCATTTGGGGTGGAGCGGGCGAGCACGGCCGCTCCAGCTATTTGCTGCAATATAAAGACGAAGCGGTTTTGCTGGATTGCGGCGGGAAAAAAGAAAGCGGAGGACAATATCCGCTCATTAGTCCAGAGGTGATTCCGCAGCTTAAAGCGGTATTTTTATCGCATGCGCATGAGGATCATTCCATGGCGCTGCCGCTGCTGTATAAGCACGGCTATGAAGGTGAAGTATGGACGAGCCGCGTGACGGCGCAGCAGCTTCCGGGTTATTATCAGGCGTGGAGCCGTTATGCCCGCTCGCAGGCCGCCGAGCTCCCTTATGGGGATGAGCATATTGCGGCTATCCGCTATGCCTATTTGGAGGAGCGATCCATCGCAGATGAATGGAGCAGCGTGTTCCCCGGGCTGCGCATAAAATGGGGCCGCAGCGGGCATTTGCCAGGCGCCGTTTGGCTGGCGCTCGATTGGCATGGCAAGCTGGTTTATTTTTCAGGCGATTATACGGCTGAATCGGGTCTGCTTGCGACAGACGAACCGCTGCTGGGAGCGATTTGCGAGGGCGGCGATGAGGCGGATGCCGCCCGCCGCTCTATCTCTGAGACAGGGCGCATCGCCGATCTTGCGATCATCGATGCGGCTTACGGGGCGAACCCGGATTCGCAGGCGGTTCGGCTGGCGGAGCTGGAGCGGGCGACCGAGGAAGTGCTGCGGGCGCAGGGCTCGGTGCTGTATCCGGTGCCGACAAGCGGGAGAGGGCAGGAGCTGTTGGTATGGGCGAGCGAGCGTTTCCCCGAGGCGCAGCTTATTGTGGAGCGGGCGCTGATGGAGCCGCTCCACCAGCTGGCTGCGCTGCCGGAATGGCTGGGCGACGGAGCGCTGGCCCGTATGGAGGCGCTGCTGGCGAATGGCAGGCTTACGATTGTCGCCAATGAAGAGGAGCGGCTAAAGACGCTTGCTCGCAAGGGCAGCGCCCTGATTTTTACGAATGATGGCATGATGCAGTCCGAAGTTGCACGGTGGTATTATGAGCAGCTTTCGGGCGCCGCCCGCCATGCCGTATTGCTGACCGGACATCTTGCCGCAGGTTCTTATGGCGAAATGGCGCTGCGAAGCAGTGTTGGCAGCAGCGACAGCAGCGGGTGCCATGCCTCTGACTTCCCAATTCAGGTGCAGCATATCCGCTATAAGGTGCACCAAGGCTTGCCGGATGTCAGGCAGATGATGAAGCGGGTGCCTAGCCGCTCTGTCGTGCTGGCGCATGCCGTTAAGCCAAGAACCGATCAATTGCTTGAAGTGTTGGAGGAAGAGGGCTATAAGGGCGTGTATTCGCTGAGCCCGGGTGACCGGTTGATTTTTTAAATGAATAATGAAAAATGGAAAACAGCAGAGATTCACGGCGCCAAAATGTCGTAATGAATCGATGCTGTTTTTTTGCTGCCTGCTAAGGCTTTCATTCGTGTTGGAATTGGGGAATATTATTTACAAGTTAGATACAAGCTGGACATAGTCTTGAGATATTCGCTTTATATACTGTATTCATCAGGTAGGACGCAGCAGCGGCAAACAAGGAGGGACAGCAGCAACGTCCAGCTAGAGCGTCCAGTTATTGAAATTATAAAAAATAGAGATAAAACAAAAAAACGGAGTATTCAAAAGGAGATTATAAAAATGAAAAACAACATGAAAAAAGGAATCGTATCGCTGGTAGTTGTCGGAATGACGTTGACGGGCGCAGCGGGCGTATATGCTGGAGCGAGCCTCCAAAAAATCTCAGCATATTTGAACGGCAATATTAGTATTAAAGTCGATGGAGCTGCTTATACTCTCAAAGACGAGAACGGCCATAAGCTTTCGCCAATTATGTATCAGAATAAAATGTATTTGCCTGTCCGCTCGCTAGCGGGAGCACTTGATACACCGATTCAATATGATTCGAAAAATAATCAGGTGCTAATTGGCAAAGGGCAGCAAGCATCGGAGCAATATGTAGAGGTCAAATACAGCGATGCGCAAATCAAACTCATTAAGAAGGATTTTGCTGCATTTGATGGCTTTGAAACGGCATATGCGCCTAAGCAGATGGCAGCCGGAGATGCTTTTGTCAAATCGTTTGCCGGGGGCGACGGCGTTAGTGTGATTTTCAAGCATATGAACGTCAATGTATCTCCAAGAGACTACTCGGATGGTTATGAAAGCAAGGAGGTCGTGCTGTCGAACGGGGTAAAAGCGAAATGGTATACGCCGAGCGACCTGCCAATGCTGAGCTTCCAGCTCGATGACCGCACGATTACGATTAGCTCCCCAGATAAAGCGTTGACTGAAGCGCAAATGGAGAAAATCGCAGTTAGCGTAGCGAAGCTGTAAACTTAACCTAAGACGTAATTATCCCGTGTCACCTACAAATAAAAATAAACCACCTTTGTCGCTTCCATGCGGCAGAGGTGGTTTATTTTTATTGGCCCCCGGGAATTCGGCTTTCCGAAGGAGTCTTGACTTTTTAGCTAGGGCATTTTACAATAACATGATTCTAACTAACGTTCGTTAGGCAAAATCATTGCCGATTGAAAAGGGGAGATTGCGATGGCGGAAAAACAAGAGCGTGTGCCGCGAGCTACGGCAGAGCGTCTGAAGCAGGCGGCTCTGACGGTTTTCACGGAATATGGCTATGAAGGAACGTGCATGTCTGATATCGCCAAGGCGGTCCAGATTAAGACACCTTCTATATATGCTCATTTTGCGTCAAAGGAGCAGCTGTTTTTAGAGCTTTGCGCTGACGTGATGGCGGAAGAGGGCATGAAGTTTGATGCGCTTATCGGGCAGTCGCAAGGCAAGCCAGTTATCGAGCGGCTGCGCGAGGTGTATGATTTTTTCACGGATTTCCCGCATTTGACGGTCGGGCAGTGGTTTTTGAAACGAATGATGATGGTGCCGCCTAAACATTTGCAGCAGCAGTTCCGCGTTGATTTTTTGGCGCACGAGCAGCGGGTGGATGCTGTAGTTGGTGCGCTGCTCGTGGAGGGGCAGCAATCGGGCATTTTTTCTAAGCAGGAAGTGGATCATATGATTGCGGTTTTTTATACGCTGCTTGATGGCTTGCTGGTCGCCAACCAGATATATGAGCAGTCGGTGTTTGTTTCACGCAAGCAAGTCGTTTGGGAAATGCTAATGAAGAGCTGGACGACAGATTAAGCAAGGTGGATTTAACGGAGGGTACAGAGAGGGGTTTTTATGATGAAGGCTTGGCTTTATGTCATATTCGGGGGCATATTTGAGGTATTTTGGACCTTCGGTCTTAAATATTCGAAAGGATTTACAGACCCGCTAGTAAGCGTCATTACTGTTATTTTAATTGTTATTAGCTTTGTGCTGTTCGCCCGTTCGATGCAATTGCTGGAAATAGGCACAGCTTATGCGGTATTTACCGGAATTGGTACGGCTGGTACGGTCGTATTCGGCATTTTGGTATTAGGCGAGTCTGCGGATATTAAACGCCTGCTGCTGGTCGGTACGCTGATCATCGGCATTATCGGGCTTAAGCTCGTATCCAGTGAGAAGCCTAAGGAAGAGCAGGCGGCGAATGCAGAGGTCGAGCAGAGTGCGCAAGCGGCACAGGCAGCACCGGTCGTGCAGGGAAGGGGCGGAAAATAAGATGGCATGGATCTTTTTAATTATTTCCGGCCTTGGCGAGGTCGGCGGCGTAACATTCATGAAGCTGTCGGACGGCTTTAAACGATGGAGAGGAACGGTTGGAGCCATTATTTTCGGCTTCATCAGCTTCTACTTCCTGTCGCGGTCGCTTCAGGACATTCCAATCAGTACCGCTTACGGCATTTGGACGGGAATCGGCTCAGTCGGCAGCGTTATTCTGGGGATGATTTTTTTCAAAGAATCGCGCGACTGGCGTAAAATCTTCTTCGTCCTCATGATTATTGGAAGCGTCATTGGTCTCAAGCTGGTAGGTTAATAGTTGCGATATGGATAAAAGTAGACAATAAACCTAAAGAAGGAGGGCGAACCTGTGTCGCTCTTCTTTTCTTTTCGCCGTTTCCGATTTAAAATAATAGAATAGAGTATAGACATGGCGAGAGAGGCAGGCATAGTGCATGGAAGAGAAACGGCTGAAGAAATGGATTGAGATGACAGAACGAACGCTGCTTGAAGGAGTGAGGCTCCAAAGCATTAACCATGGCGAGCCCATTCAAGTGGATGTATTGCCGGAAGGCTGGGAGCTGCTTGGAGCGGGCAATTACGCTGGCGTATTCGTCCATCAGGATGCGCAGGATATAGCGGTGAAGGTGTATGCGCCGGGCAGAGAAGGCTGGGAAGCGGAGCGGGAAGTTTATCGCCGTTTGGGCGATCACCCTGCATATTCGACCTGCTACCATGCTTCCACAAGCAATGGGCTGGAATATTTGATGCTGCGCAGGCTTGAAGGGAAGACGCTGTATAAGTGTGTGCTTGAGGGTGTGATCATTGAGGACCGCATTATTGCGGAAATTGATGCCGCTTTGGATTACGCTCGGGAGCAGGGACTGTTTCCGCATGATGTTCATGGCAAAAATGTCATGGTATCCAGCGATGACCGCGGCCTTGTCGTAGACGTATCCGATTTTCTTAAAGAAGAGCCTTGCATGATGTGGGATGATTTGAAAAAAGCGTACAACCGGATTTATATGCCGTTTCTATCCAAGCATTCTATGCCCGTGCCTGAGTGGGTCATGAATGGTGTGCGCAAAGGCTATCGCTGGGTGCGTGCTTCCTCCAGATAGCTGTGCGCGGCCGGGCAGCCGCATAGATAATGCGTGCCCGGCCCGCGCCTGTGCTTAAGGTTCGGAGTCGAAAGCGTCCAGCTGTTGCTGAGCGGCTTCAACGTCCTTCTTAAGTACATGAAGCCGTTTCAAATTGCCTTCCAGTGTAATTTTTGCCTTGATGCCGCTTGCCTTCAAATGAGCCTCCAATCGGTCAATGATATCCGCCCTAGAACCGCTTTCGGTTCTGATGGCAACCCACCGCCGCCACAGCAGCCCCATCTTATGCACCTCCGAGTTCTGCACAGATTATCCGTTCAAGCTATATATATTCCGGGTCCTCCCGCTGCCATGACAGATTTATTCAAAGGGCTGGAGGATAAGCTCGCATTTGCCGGAAGCGGCATTATAAGCTTTCCAGAAATGACATGACATAGTATACTAGGTGGATATGTATAATCATGACATCGTCCCGGTACGACCAAATAGATGCTGAAGGTGAATGTATAATGGAAGGCATGAACGCTTTAAAGCCTAGATATGAACAAATGTATCTTATGCTGCGCGAAAAGATCCAAATCGGAGATTATACGGTCGGTGACCGCATCCCTTCGGAGAAGGAGCTGATGGAGGAATTTTCAGTCAGCCGAATTACCTCCAAGAAAGCACTGGATATGCTCGTTCAAGACGGCTATATTATGCGTCAGCCGGGCCGCGGCTCGTTCGTCATCGAGCATGCAATTCAGGAGCAGGGCGAAGCTCCGCCTGCGCAAGATCAGGCAGCTCAGGCAATTGCTTCTGTGCGCACACAGCAGATTGTATTAGGGCTCATCATGGAGGATTTCAGCGATAGCTACGGCAAGGAAATGCTGTCGGAGATGGAGCGGACGGCGCAGGCGCTCGGCGTTTATTTGATGCTGCGCATCTCTTTTTCCCAGCCAGATGTAGAAGAGAAGGCGATTCAGATGCTGCGCCAATACGGCGTAGATGGCCTGATCATATATCCGACGCGCGGTCAAAACTTCAGCCCGGAAATTTTAAAGCTGGTCATCGACAAATTCCCGCATGTGCTGGTAGACCGTTATTTGAAATGGACGGATACAACGGCCATCAGCTCAGACAACGTAGAAGCGGCGCGATTGGGTGTCCAGCATTTGTTTAACTACGGCCATCGCCATATTGGACTGCTTGCTTCGCGGGTGACGGACAATGTGGCCATTGAGGAACGGATTGAAGGGTTTGTGCAGGCGCATGCTGAAGGCGGCATTTTGCTGGATCGCTCGTCTTGGCTGACCGATATGAACTGGACGTCCAATGACAATTCCAGCAGTCACCTCATCGATAAATATGTGAAAATCATTCAGCAGATGCTGCGCGAGCATCCGCGGATTACCGCATTGTTTGCGATGGAATATGAGCTGGCGCTCATAGCGAAGGAAGCGGTAGAGAAGATGGGGCTGCAAATTCCGCAGCAAATTTCGATTATTTGCTTTGACAGCCCGCAGAGCACGTCGGCGCTGTATCCATTTACGCATTTGGAGCAGAATGAGAAAGAAATTGGCCGCCTCGCTGTCAATAATGTGCTGGAACTGATCCAGGGCGCTACGCTCCCTAGCAAAATATCGCTGCAAGTAAAGCTTGTCCAAGGCAAATCGACAGGGCCCGCCCCACAATAAGCAAGCGTGCTGCTGGGCGGTTTAAGCGTGCTTTGCATATTTTTTAAGCTCGCGTGAGAAACTGAATGCAAGTATAGAGATAAAGCCCTTCTGTCAATTGAGACAGCAAGGGCTTTGTGCTTATCTTTTATTATAATTTAAGGACATGAATAGGGGGTTTGCCTAGCAAACAATTAACATGCTATTTGTTTTTAAATAATATAACATAGTATATTGACATACCATGAAATATAGATTAATATCGGTACATAAACAACTTGAAAGCGCTTATATAGAAAGGGATGCTTGAAATGACTGAAGTAATGGAAACGCTGCCGACATCGGTGCAGTCGTTGATCCAGGAAGTAGAAGGGAAGCTCGGTTCGCGTACGAAGCTGGCCCGGATGTTTGCAAACTGTTTCTCCAATACGTTAACGACGACGTTGAAGCCTCAGCCTGACGGTGCTATTTTCGTCATTACGGGCGATATTCCAGCGATGTGGCTGCGAGATTCAGCAGCTCAGGTTCGTCCGTACTTAATTTTAGCGAATGAAGATGCAGAGATGGCACGTTTAATTGAAGGCGTTGTCAAACGGCAAATTCAACATATATTGCAGGACCCTTATGCTAATGCGTTTAATGAGCATGCCAATAGCAAGGGGCATCAAAACGATTTAACGGAAATGAGTCCTTGGCTATGGGAGCGCAAATATGAAATTGACTCGCTCTGCTATCCGATCCAGCTTGCTTATCTGCTGTGGAAGACAACGGGAACTACGGCGCATTTGGATGAGGCATTCAGTGAAGCATGCTTCAGCATTTTGCGGGTGTGGAGGACGGAGCAGAATCACGATGGGCAGTCGAGCTACCGTTTCCAAAGAACGGATTGTCCGCAGTCGGATACGCTGCTGAATGAAGGCAAAGGCACGCCAAGCGCAGTCACTGGCATGACCTGGTCAGGCTTCCGCCCAAGTGACGATGCTTGCGACTACGGCTATCTTATTCCATCGAACATGTTTGCTGTTGTTGTGCTGGATTATATGGCTGAAATTGCGGTGGAAGTGCTTGGCCATCAAGAGCTGGCGAAGCAAGCGGCTGCTCTCCGCCATGAAATTCAATCCGGCATTGAGCAGTATGCGACAGTCGAGCATGAGCAGTTCGGCAAAATTTTCGCTTACGAAA
Source organism: Paenibacillus sp. Leaf72 (assembly GCF_001422685.1). Lineage (NCBI taxonomy): Bacteria > Bacillati > Bacillota > Bacilli > Caryophanales > Paenibacillaceae > Paenibacillus > Paenibacillus sp. Leaf72. The sequence goes on from NZ_LMLV01000012.1 coordinate 428,027, forward strand.
CAGATGGCCTTGGCAGCTACAACCTGATGGATGATGCGAATGTGCCAAGCTTGCTGTCGTTGCCTTATCTCGGCTGCTGCAAGCTGGATGATCCGATCTATTTGAATACGAGACGCTTCGTTCTTAGCGAGGATAATCCTTATTACTTCGTAGGTACGGCGGCGCAAGGAATTGGCAGCCCTCATACTCCGGAAAACTATATTTGGCACATTTCACTGGCTATGCAAGCGCTGACTTCACAAGATGAGGCAGAGGTTGAGCGGCTGCTGAACGTGCTGGAGAGCACGGATGCCGGAACTGATTTTCTGCATGAAGGCTTTCATAAAGATGATCCTAGCGAGTATACGCGCGAATGGTTTTCTTGGGCCAATGCCTTGTTTAGCGAATTGATTTTGACGTATTGCGGCTTTAAGGTTCCATCGAGCATGAATGCTCGTTCAATATAGGAACAAATAATAAGCGTAACAGACGGACAATAAGGGGAGCGATCAAGATGGCAGGTAAAAAAACAATTCTGGCAGGTACGGTTGCAGCTTTAACTGTATTCACAGCAGCATGTTCGGGAAATGCAGGCACAAATGGCTCGGAGGGCGCAGAAGCAACTTCCGCAGCAGGAGCGACAAAGACAGTTAAAGTCGCTTATGGCAAATGGAATGAGACGGACAACTGGGGCAAGTGGCTGACTAGCGTGAAGGCGGATTTTGAAAAAGCCAATCCTGGCGTTACCGTTGAGCTGCAGCCAATTGAAGGCTCGCAATATGCAACTAAAATTCCACTGCTCATGATGGATGGGAAAACGGCGCCTGAGGTGCTTGCTGAAGATTCCTTCATGATTAATGCCGACAGCGAGGCCGGCTACCTTGAGCCGCTTGCTGTGGATTCATGGGAAGATTGGGGCAAATTCAACGAAGGTATTAAAGCGGCTGTAACAGCCACGGACAGCAAAGTGTATGGCGTACCTTTCTCCACTGACGTTCGCGGCTTGTATTACAACAAAGAGCTGTTCAAGAAAGCAGGACTGCCTGTGCCTTGGGAGCCTAAGAGCTGGGACGAAGTGCTGAGCGCTTCCCGCACGATTAAATCCAAGCTGCCAGACATTATTCCTTTCTGGATGAACTCTGGTAAAGCAGGCCAAGAAGCAACGACGATGCAAACGTTCGAAATGCTGCTTTATGGAACAGACGACACGCTTTATGAAGATGGCAAGTGGGTTACGCAAAGCCCGGGCATTTTGAGCTCGCTGAATTTCATTCACACCATCTACTCCGAGGGCATGGGGCCGAAAATGTCGCAAGTACTGACTGCACAAGCAGGTCAAGTACTGGAGACCGATCTGATGCCGAATCAGAAGGTCGCAATTGTCTTGAATGGCAACTGGTTGACAGGCAACTGGTCGGCAAGCGGCAGCAAGCCGTGGCCGGAAGCGCTTGATGTATATGGCTACGTGAAAATGCCGACAGAGAAAGGTCAAGAGCCTGGCTTCACTTCGATGTCTGGCGGCTGGACGCTTAGCGTTGGTGCGAAATCCACTGAAAAAGAGCTAGGCTTTGAATTTATTAAAATGGCAACTAATGAACAGCACAACAAAGAGTTCGCTATGCTGGACGGCGCTCTAACGCCTCGTACCGACGTTGCGGCTGATACTGAATACACGGGCCAGCCTGGTACGCTGTATGGCGTAGCTGCTGAATTTATTACGTACACACATGTTCGTCCTACTAATGCGAATTACCCGGCAGTATCGACTTCCATTCAAGAAATGGTTGAAAAAGTGGCATCGGGATCTCTTGCGCCTGAAGCTGCCATGAAAGAATATGCAAAAAGCGTAGAAAGAACAGTCGGCGCTGATAAAGTAGCGACGAAGTAGCACACAGCTGGGAAGCCGATTGTTGCTTAATGACAATCGGCTTGTCTTTTTCAAATTCAGTCAGGAGGATACCAGATGGAAGCGATAAACTCGCGATTTCCCAAAGCGAAAAGGAAAGGGAACGGCAGTGAACAGTGGAGAGCAGCGCTATTCTTATCGCCTAGCTGGCTGCTGCTTTTACTCTTTTTCTTCGTGCCGGCAGTATTAACTTTTTATTTCGCGTTTACGAATATGGCTTTGACAGGGGCCGCAGCAGCGAATCTGCAGTTTGTCGGGTTCCAAAACTTCACGAATATGTTTCAGGATGCGACATTCCGCACTTCTGTAGGCAACACCATCCTCTTCCTCATTTTCTCGGCCGTTATTGGCCAGCAAGTTATGGGCTTTCTTATTGCCTTTCTAATGAATGGTAGAAACCGCGTATTCCGCAGCGTAGTCGGCTCCATCGTCATCTCGGGCTGGGTCGCGCCAGAAGTGGTATGCGCATTTGTATGGTTTGCTTTTCTGAATGATACGGGAACGGCTAATGCATTCATTCAAGGCATAGGCTTTGAGCCTATTGCTTGGCTGTACACATTCCCGATGGTATCCGTTATTATTGCAAACGTATGGCATGGAACAGCCTTCTCGATGATGGTATTCCAGGCTGCACTAGGCGACGTGCCTAAAGAGGTTGAGGAAGCAGCCATGATTGATGGCGCTTCGGCTTGGCAGAGACTTATCCGTATTACCATTCCAATGATTAGCGGTTCTGTTGTAACGAATATGGTACTCGTAACGCTTCAAACATTAGGCTCCTTCACGCTTATTTATGCGTTGACAGGTGGCGGTCCGGGAAATGCAACGGAGACGCTGCCAATCTATATGTATCATCAGGCCTTCGTCAACTATCAGCTTGGCTACGGCACAGCTATTTCGCTTGTTCTGCTGTTGATCGGTATTGTTGCCAGTCTGTTGTATATGAAGCTTCTTAAAGTGAAGCTGTAAGCCATGCGCAAAGCTTGGATAATGGTTTATTAAAAGGAGGACGCGAAAATGAGCAGCAACGTACGCAAGCGCCCCAGAATGAATCGGTTTATGGTCGGCCGGGTGCTTCCTTATATTATTTTGAGTTTTATCGCTTTATTGTTCCTGCTTCCAATGCTGTGGCTCGTATTGGCTTCGTTCGATGGAGCAGCTACCCTTGCTTTGAAGGTGCCGGATGAGGTAACGCTAAGCAATTATACGTCTACACTAGCGAGCTCTGACAATCAGCGCTCTTTCGGCAATGGCTTGCTGCTGGCTCTTGGACAAGCACTGCTTGTTGTAGCGGCGGCAGGGCTAGCTTCTTATCCGCTGTCACGTTATCAGCTGCGGTATAAACGTCCGTTCATGTATGTGATCCTGTTCGCAACAGGCTTGCCGATTACGGCAGTTATGGTTCCGGTTTATCAATTTTTCCTGTACATGCAAATTCAGGATTCCTTGTTTTTCACCATTTTGTTCTTGGCCGCATCCGCGCTGCCATATTCCATCTGGATGATGAAAAACTTCATGGATTCCGTGCCTTTGGAGCTGGAGGAGGCTGCTTGGGTGGATGGCGCGTCCATTTGGACGACGCTTCGCCTAGTTGTTGCGCCACTGATGCTGCCAGGTATTTTCACAGTCGGTATTTTCGCCTTTGCCGGCAGCTGGGGGAACTTCCTCGTGCCATTCATTTTGCTGCAAAGCCCGCAGAAGCTTCCTGCTGCCGTTACCATCTACCAGTATTTTGGGCAAAATGGCATCGTGCAATATGGCAAGCTGGCTGCCTTCTCGATCATTTACACAATCCCTGCGGTCGCGCTTTATGTGTTCGGCCAACGCTTTATGTCCCAAGGCTTTAGCTTCGGCGGGGCGAATAAGGGTTAATTTTACGGAGTAATAGTTTTAAATGAAAAAGCGGCAAGCCCCACCATTTATTTGGATGGGCTTGCCGCTTTTTTTGGTAATCGTAACATTAGCGTTCGTGGCGTTTTTGTTTCATGTTTAAGATTTCGGACTCAGTAAGACCGGATGCTTTAGCAATAATATGCGCTTCAACTCCAAGAGCTATAAGCTCGGAAGCGATTTCGATTGCTTTTTTTCGCTCGCCACGGGCTTCCCCTTCTGCTAAAGCACCTTCAATCATGGAAGCCTCATCGTGCAAATACTTTTGCCTATCCTCATACAAGCGACGCGCTTCTGTATCCTGACTAAGAAACTCAAGTGTATTCATAGCTTTCTTTAATACAGGATCGTTCATGGTGAGCACCTCCCAATTGGATTTATTCGTACTCTTTAGAAACAGCAGCCAATTGACCAATCCTCCATTTTCAACAGGTACTGCGAGGTCATCTAGCTTAGGCAATTCTAAAAAATGCAGTTCTATATCATCGATTAGGGAAATGCCACTGCGATCTTCTCGAAGATGAAACACGTTATGATACTGTTCGTTAGGCAAAAATGAGTAATTAAGAATATTGATTGTGACACATTTTTTGAGCAACTTATAAGATTGACCTTCTTGCAATTGTCCATTGTAGAGCTTACTCCAATAAAAAAGAGTGCGCTTCTCAGTGTCATATTTATTGAACAGTTGCATTTCAACATTAATAAGTTCACCTTCGGCAGTTTTGCCCCGAATATCTAAGATCGATTGTTTGTCTCGTGGAGCATCTTTTTCTGTATAGGGATTGAGAAGAGTAATTTCCGTTAATGGTGGCTTTCCTGCTTCTGTAAAGGTCCGGTTGAGGAAGGCAAGCAATACATCCCGGTTCTCTTCGCTACCAAAAATGCGTTTAAACAAGAAGTCATTTCGAGGATTAAGCAATTCCGCCATCAATAATCAACTCCGTTCGATACGTTAATATCTATTATATCACGTTGCGACAGGCTAGAGACATTATCGTCCCTTCAATCACAGGAATAGGTTGACCCACCCGTCTTTTGTTGTTACTATTTTGTGGAAAATAGTTTTATTGCTATCGTTCATCACTTTTCTCAAGGTGAAAAGGCTGTCGCCGTCCTTTGGCGGCGCGGCGCGTTTCATTCCGAGAAATATAAGCCTAATGATAAGTGTGAAACTTATACAAGCTTATATTTTAAAAAAGAACAGGAGGAACAAAGATGACTAAAGCTGCAATAAGCACAGAAGTAACGACGCTGAATAACGGGGTACAAATGCCGCGGCTGGGGCTTGGCGTATACTTGTCGAAAGAAGGCGATGAGGTTGAGCACGCTGTACGTTACGCAATAGAGGCGGGGTATCGCAGCATCGATACAGCAAGCGCTTACAACAACGAAACCGGTGTGGGGCGTGCAATTGCCGATAGCGGTATTGCGAGGGACGAGCTGTTCATTACGACGAAGGTATGGAACCGGGACCAAGGCTATGAGACGACATTGCAAGCATTCGAAGCAAGCCGCAAGCGTCTAGGGCTGGATATCATAGATTTGTATTTAGTACATTGGCCAGTGGCGGGCAAGTTTACAGAAACGTACCGCGCGCTGGAAAAGCTTTATAAGGATGGCTACGTTCGGGCCATCGGCGTGAGCAATTTTCTACTGCCGCATTTCGACGAGCTGCTGCCGGGCTGCGAAATTAAGCCGATGGTCAATCAGGTGGAATTCCATCCGCTGCTGACACAGCCGGAACTGCAAAGCTTCTGCCGCGAGCAGGGCATCCAGCTTGAGGCTTGGAGCCCGCTCATGCAAGGGAATTTAGACGTGCCGCTGCTTCAGGAACTGGCTGGCAAATACGGCAAAAGCCCGGCGCAAGTCGTCATCCGCTGGGATCTGCAAAAAGGCGTCATTACAATTCCGAAATCCGTTCGAAAAGAGCGTATTGTCGAAAATGGCGATGTGTTTGATTTTGAATTGACGGAAGCGGAGGTTGCGGCGATTGATGGGTTAAACGAAGGCCGTCGTTATGGCTCCAATCCGATGAATTTCAATTTTTAGAGGTAGGCTGGACGGCCCGTGCATAATAGATGAAAAGTCATCGCATCCTAATGATGAATATTAGCGGGAACGGACTATTGACAGTTTGAACTGTAATTGATAAAATTACAGTACTAAACAGGGAGGCCGTTCACATTGAACAGCGAATTTACAATTGCCGTACACAGTCTTGTATATTTAGCTCATTTGCCGGAAAACATGGCGAGCAGCGAGATGATTGCCGTCAACGTAGGCACTCATTCAGCCCGCGTTCGCAAGGTGATGAGCGGCTTGCGCCGCAGCGGTTATGTGGATACGCGCGAAGGATCGGGAGGCGGCTATCGGCTGACGATTGATCCGAGAGTAGTAACGCTTGCCGATGTTTACCGAGTGATGGCGCAAGGTTCGCTTATTCCAAGCTGGTGCTCGGGCGATCCGGGCATGGAGTGCGTCGTTGGCTCCAATATGAACCAAGTGATGTTCCGGATTTTTTGTGAGGCGGAGAAGCAGCTTGAAGCTCATTTCAGTCACACGACAATTCAAGATGTGCTTGGCCAGATTCATGCGTGTGAATAGGCAACTGATTATAAAGACGGTGTGAGGGGTATTCCCTTATCATACAACACAGCTGGAGAGGATGATTGAAATGGCAGTAGCATTAACGAAAGACAACTTTTCATCTAACGTAGAGAGCGGCGTATCTCTGGTAGATTTTTGGGCACCTTGGTGCGGACCTTGCAAAATGCAGCTTCCAATCGTTGAAGAATTGGCAACTGAGCTTGCAGGCCAAGCTACAATTGCAAAAATCAATGTCGATGAAGAGCCTGAACTGGCTTCGCAATTCGGCGTAATGAGCATTCCAACCCTTATTTTGTTCAAAGACGGACAGCCCGTTGACAAAATGGTAGGTCTGCAAAGCAAAGATGCTTTGAAAGCAAAAATCAGCAATCAACTGTAAGACCTTTGGTCGCATATTGATTCAATGAAGGGAAGCTGCATCGCCGATGGTTCATCGGTGTGCGGCTTCTTTTTTTATTGTGCAAAAATTCTTTCAAAAGACGCAACTTCCCTCAAAGCTTGGGCGTCTATAGGATATTCAGGAATGTATTGGAGGGGGAAGCAGGAGATGGGAAGCAAAAAAAGGTTGATTGCATTTGTTGCGTTGGTCGCGATAACAAGCAGTGTGCCTACCGCCGCTTTTGCAAACGGAGCGAACGTGACGATTGATCGCCAGACTAATCTGGCAGACCGTATTTCCGGGGAGGGCTCCATGGAAGCTGCTGAGAATGTATCGGTTTCAAAGGATAAGGCTGAGAAGCTTGCGCGCGAGCTTGTGAGCATTCCAAAGGAATATACGCTGCAGGGCGCGTCTTTGGCGGTCACTGTGCTGGCGCAGGGCAAACGCAATGTGTGGGGGCTTGATTTCGTCAAGAAAGTGAATGGCAAGCATAAGGGCAGCATTTATGTGCAAATTGATGCTGACGGCGGCCAGTTGCTTGCTTTTAGCTCCTATTTAGAAAATGCCAGCTCCAAGCCGACGTATCCGCTCAAGGTAGAGCGTTCGGCTGCTCAGGATATTGCTGCTTCCTTCATGAAGCAAATTGCTGCTTCGTACGCAGACCAGGTGCGCTACAATCCCGAATACGGGGCCCAGGTGCTTCCCCCACTGACAGGCGAGGTTGTCCATAAAATTCGCTATGACCGAATCATTAATGATATTCCTTATGTAGACAACTATATTGAACTCGATGTGGATAGTGAAGGCCATATTACTAATTATAAATTGCAATGGGATGACACGCTGCAGTTTCCAAAAGCAGACTCGCGCATTACGCTAGCTGAGGCTAATGCCAAGCTCCGTGAGCTTGCCCAGCCCGAGCTGCAATACATTGTGCCTTATAGCCCGCAAGGCCAGCGTTCCCCTCAGCTTAGCTACGAGATGAACAGTCTGGCGGTGAATGCTCTGGACGGCTCCCTTATTAAGAAGCTAAATGATCAGACTAGCAGCGTATCCGCTACTCCAATTGCTCCAGCAGCGCTTGGCGAAGCGCCAAAAGCGGGCAATATGACGGACAAACAGGCGATTGCGCTTGTAGAGTCTTCTTTCAAGCTGCCAACAGGCGCTGTGCTGTCCAATTCGAGCTACAATGAATACAACGACGATACAACAGGCCATAACGAATCGTATTGGAACCTCAATTGGACGACGAAGAGCGGATCTAGAGAGACCGGCTCTGTATCGGCCACTGTGGACAGCAAGACGGGGATTATTCGCAGTTATTATGCCTATTCTTACGATGGCGGGGATACTTCGGTAAAGCCTTCATTAACTTACGAGCAGGCGGAGAAGATTGCAACCGATACGGTGAAAAAGCAGCTTTCTTGGGCGGCTGACCAGCTATACGTTGTAAAGCCTGATCCAAAGCAGTACAGTGAGGCGCCAGCAGGCACGATTAATTCCTATTATATTTCCTTTGTCCGCAAAATTCAGGGAGCTACGGTGTCCTATGATCGGGTCAACGTCAATGTGGATGCCCGGACGAATGAAGTGACGATGTATGACGCCCAGCTCGCTTCCTTCAACTACCCGGCGCAAGCGCCAAAGGTTATTGAAAAAACGGAAGCGATTGAAAAATGGCTCACCTACTATCGTACAGAGCTGACTTATTATGTAGAGCGGGAATATTCCCTGCAAGGCCAGCCGATCCCTATTGATAAATACAACCTGATGCTGGCGGCCGGCGAGCTGGATTCCGAGCAGGTGGAAAGCAAGACGGATGTGAAGCTTGTTTACCGTCTTGTGCCGGCTGCGATTGATGAATCCGTATTCCTGGATGCCCAAAGCGGGCAATGGCGGAATCGCGAAAGTGGTGAGGTTACGGCGCTCGAGAAGCCTAAGGCGCTCGATGTCGAAGGCCACTGGGCGCAGCGGCAGTTGGAACTGATGGTTGCCTACAAGGCGCTGGATGTGAAGGATGGCAAGGTGCGTCCAAATGCGATTGTGACACGCGGCGAATTGATTAAAATGCTAGTGCTTGCTATGAACAGCGGCCGAGGGCCGATTGTGATGGCGAATGCTGAATCGGGTAGTGCGGCTTTTAGCGATGTAGCGGCGGGCTCAGGCTATTATGTATATGTCCAAAGCGCGCTTGAGCAAAATCTGATTGATATTGGCGACGGCACCTTTAATCCGGCGGGCGAGGTTGACCGTGAGGAAATGGCCGAGCTGATCGTGCGGGCATTGGGCTACAATACGCTGGCGAATTTTGACCAGCTGTTCAATATCAATTTTAAAGATGCGGACAAAACAGAGAAAAAAGGCCAAGCGGCAATCGTGGTCGGCCTCAACATTATGTCTCTGTCGGACGGGAGCTTCCTTCCGGAACGTAAAGTGACGCGGGCCGAGGCGGCGACGGCATTTTTCCGTTACCTGCAAACGCGGGCCGATTTGAAGGAAGCGCCGATTCGCAACTAAGAGCTGAAAGGCTATCCCTTGCTCAGCAATTCGAGGCATAGCCTAAGGGCAGCAATGAACAACGGAAGAGCCTTCGGCCAGGCAGTTAAGTGGCTGGAGGCTCTTCCGTATGCTTTTTTACGGGAAGAATAGATGGGTTTAGGGGTGGTTAGTCGGTTTTTTTCTTCTTGTCTGTGAAGTTGGAGACGGATTTCGTATCCTTAATGTTATCGTTTACGAATGCCATGTCCTGATTTTTCGCATGCATTTTCGTTGTGCCTTTGTAATTGCCTTTGTGAGTGTTGTTTTCCACGGCGCTTCACCTCCTGACTGCGGGTAACCCCAGCTATAGTATGACCGAAGCGTTCTGAAGCATGCGTGAAAAAAGGACATGAGGAGGCTGTGAAACGGAATTGTACAAGCATAATAAATTTTTAAGGGAAGGAGCTTTCTATTTTGAAAAAGAACACGCTTATCAGGCTTGTAGCTGCGGTTATCGTTGTTGTAATTGCAGCTGCGCTCTATATGGCGTCGCAATATACGACGTTTCAAAAAGCCGTATTAGATTCAGTCGGTGAAGCAGATATTACAGCCATTGAGCTAGTCAGATCATCAGCTACGACAGCGGAGCGGGAAGAAAAAAGGATAACGAACCCGCAAGAAATCGATAAAATCATGGCTGTTTTTGCGAAAATGAAATTTTAAAAATCCAATGAGCTTGATCTGAGCAGAGCCAAAAAGGACCAGTATTCGATGATTATTGAATTAGATGGCAACCGCGCTTTTGGCGTTACGATTTATAGAGGGTATTTTGTCACGATCTATAATGCCAATAAAACCCAAAATAAGCTAAGCTCCTACCAAATAACGAATATTAATGAAGTGGAGCCACTGGAAAAGCTCATGGTTTTCTCGGACACCTCCACCTCCCAAATGCGGGAAATGGAGATGTCTGTACGATATGAGGTATATGACTCATTAAAGGCTTTGGAGCAAGCAGCAGATCTGATTATTATTGGAGCGCCTATACATTCTTTTGATGAGCGTGACCAGAATTCCGCCTACTACAGTGATGGAACGTTGCAGGATTTTTATACCCTGTCACAAGTGGGGATTTTTAAAATCATTAAACAGCCTGCTGAATGGGCAGATGCGAAGCAGATGGAAATCGTTGAACCTGTTAGCATCATTACAGAACCCGATGGCATAAAAACTAAAGTGAAGGCAGCAGGCTACAATGAGATGGCATCCCAGCAGAAGTACATTATTTTTCTAAAGAAAAACAGCATGGGGCAGTATGCCATCCTTAATATGAACAATGGGAAATTTGAAATAAAAGGCTCGAAGCATCCTGATTTGCAAACGGGTGGGGATCAACCGGCGGAAATCAGACAAAAGCTATGGGAAGAAATAAACAGCAAATATGAATTTGAATACGGATTCTAATTTAAAGCTCTTGCACGAACGCTGGCTGGAACGGGGTGTATCAGCACCACAACAGGAGCCTTTTGCTAAGCGGGTAAGCGAACTCGCCCTTTTATTGTTTATACGCATCGGGTATAATGACGAGAGCTTGTTACTTCGGAAAATGGGGTGTCTTTACGCATGGCTTTAAAAGCTGGTATCGTAGGCTTGCCGAATGTCGGCAAATCGACTTTGTTTAATGCAATTACGCAAGCGGGTGCTGAATCCGCTAACTATCCTTTTTGTACAATTGATCCTAACGTTGGTGTTGTAGAGGTGCCGGATCCGCGTCTGAACAGGCTCGTTGAGCTTGTGGTGCCGAAAAGCATCGTGCCTACAGCATTTGAGTTTGTTGATATTGCCGGTCTGGTAGCAGGCGCGAGCAAGGGCGAAGGACTTGGCAACAAGTTTTTGGCACATATTCGTGAAGTCGATGCGATTGTTCATGTCGTTCGCTGCTTCCAAGACGAGAATATCACGCATGTAGCGGGCAAAATCGACCCGATCGACGATATTCAGACGATTAATCTAGAGCTGATTTTGGCGGATATTGATTCCGTTGATAAAAAAATCGAGCGCTCCCGCAAAAATCTCAAGGGCGGCGACAAAAAAGTTGTGCAAGAGGTTGAAGTGCTTGAGCGTGTAAAAGAGGCGCTCTACAATGATATGCCAGCGCGCAGCCTGGAGCTGTCCGAGGATGAGAAGCTGCTCATTCGCGATCTTCATTTGCTGACAATGAAGCCTGTACTTTATGCAGCCAATGTGAGCGAAGCTGAAGTTGCTGACACGGACAATAACGAATTCGTTAATAAAGTTCGCGAGTTCGCTGCTGCTGAAAATGCAGAAGTGGTGCCCATTTCCGCGCGTGTTGAGGAAGAAATTGCCGAGCTGGAAGGCGAAGACAAGGCGATGTTCCTTGAGGAGCTTGGCCTTGCGGAGTCGGGACTTAACCGTCTGATTCGTGCGGCGTACAAGCTGCTTGGCCTTTATACGTATTTTACGGCAGGCGTGCAGGAAGTTCGCGCTTGGACGATTCGCAGCGGAACGAAAGCGCCGCAGGCAGCTGGCGTTATTCATACGGATTTTGAGCGCGGCTTTATTCGCGCCGAGATCGTATCGTTTGACGATTTATCAGCTGCCGGTTCGATGAACGTGGCGAAAGAGCGTGGCCAGGTTCGCTTGGAAGGCAAAGATTATGTCGTAAAAGACGGCGATGTTATACATTTCCGCTTTAACGTTTAGATTTTTCACGAAAGAGGGAGCTTTCGATCTGCTGTTTAAGCGGATTCGGAGGCTCCTTCGTCTAGGTATGCGAACTTAACAAGCGGAAAAGTAGAAAACTGGGCGCGGCGGCAGTAATTCGCTTGTCGATAGAATGCTGCGCATATGTTATAATGGAGTATCAAAGTGTGATAACAGAGGTGAATGATGGTGTTGGACCGTTTACAAGCACTGGCTGATCGTTACGAGAAGTTGAGTGAGCTGCTGTGTGATCCAGATGTAGCAAGTGATCCGAAGCGTCTGCGGGAATATTCCAAGGAGCAGTCCGATCTGCAACAATCTTATGAAGCTTATACTGAATATAAACAAGTGTCGGAGCAGTTGGACGATGCGAAGGTTATGCAGGGCGAGAAGCTGGATGATGAAATGCGCGAGATGGTCAAGATGGAGATTGATGAGCTATCTGACCGCAAGGAAGAGCTGGAAGAGAAAATTAAAATTTTGCTTCTGCCGAAAGATCCGAACGATGACAAAAACGTTATCGTGGAAATTCGCGGCGCGGCTGGCGGCGATGAGGCTGCTTTGTTCGCTTATGAGCTGTACCGCATGTACACGAAGTTTGCGGATACGCAAGGCTGGCGTGTAGAGCTGATGGATTTTAATGAAAATGACTTGGGCGGCTTTAAAGAGGTTATTTTCATGATTACGGGCAAAGGCGCCTACAGCAAGCTGAAATTCGAGAGCGGCGCTCATCGGGTACAGCGTATTCCAGTAACGGAGTCAGGCGGCCGTATTCATACGTCCACTTCGACCGTTTCGGTTATGCCGGAGGTTGAGGAAGTGGAAGTTGAGATTTTCGACAAGGATATCCGGGTTGATACATTCTGCTCCAGCGGCGCAGGCGGCCAGTCGGTTAATACGACAAAATCCGCTGTCCGGGTGCTTCACGTACCAACGGGCATTATGGCAACTTGCCAAGACGGCAAATCGCAAAATGAGAACAAAGCCAAAGCGCTGCAGGTATTGCGTGCGCGTATTGTCGATGTACAGCGTCAAGAGGAAGAAGCGAAATATGCCGGCGAGCGTAAAAGCAAAGTCGGAACGGGCGACCGCAGTGAGCGGATTCGCACGTATAATTTCCCGCAGAGCCGCGTGACGGATCACCGTATTGGTCTTACGCTGCATAAGCTGGATTCGGTTATGAACGGCGACATGGCGGAAATTATTTCGTCGCTTACGATTGCTGAGCAAGCCGACATTATGGAGAGAGAACTGAACTAACTGAAGTGCTTTCCCAAGTGAGCTGCCAGATCTGGCATGCTGCGTGAAGAGGCAGGATTTTCGAGCATCTGTGCTTGGAGACCCTGCCTTTTATGCGGCTATGCGTTTTATTGGCGGGCATTTAGGGAAGTAAAGAAAGGGACGTTGGATACATGGGCGACAATAGCAAGGAGTGGAAGGTTTTGCTGCCTTGTACCATTAGAGAAGCCTGCTTGCAGGCTTCTTCGTTTTTGGCGGGGCAGGGCGTCGAGGAACCGCGCAATAATGCGGAGCTGCTGCTGCAGCATCTGCTGGGAATTGGGCGCATGGAGCTGCTGCGCGACGGGGGCGATCCTTTTCCGAGCGAGCTGGCTCCGGCATGGGACGAGCTCACTCGGCGAAAAGGGAATGGTGAGCCGGTGCAATATATCATCGGCGAGCAGTGGTTCTACAGCAGGCCGTTTGCGGTTACGCCGGCCGTGCTGATTCCGCGGCCCGAGACGGAGCTGCTCGTCGAGGCAGTGCTTGAGGCGGCGGATCGCCTGTGGCCGGAATCGGCACAGGCGGAAGCAGAGGGTGCGCCAGCGGAAGGCGCGGCCGAGGCGGGGTTTGCCGCTGCGAGCAATAGCGCCAGCGAGCAGGCGGAGCAGGAGGGAGGGTCAGCGATAGCGGCTGACCGGGCTAAGGGCTTGGCTGCGCGGCCGACGGTGCTTGACGTCGGTACGGGCAGCGGCGCCATCGGCGTGACGCTGGCTGTGCTGCGTCCGCTCTGGCGCGTATGCGCGTCCGATCTTTCGCCGGACGCGCTGGCTGTCGCCCGCACGAATGCGGCCTGCCATGGAGCGGCGGGCCGCATGGCGTTCGTGCAGGGCGACCTGCTGGCGCCGTTCATCGGAACGGGCGGCGCCGCCGCAGCCCAGGCACCCGGCGCGGTAGACCTCCGCGTCGATGTGCTGGTATCTAATCCGCCGTATATACCGGCGGATGACCTCCCGGGCTTGCAGCGCGAGGTGCGGGATTACGAGCCGCATCTCGCGCTGGATGGCGGAGCGGACGGGCTGGACCCGTACCGCCGCATGGTAGAGCAGCTGCCGCTGCTGAGGCAAATGCCGCGCATCGTCGCTTTCGAGCTGGGCATGGGCCAAGCGGAAGCGGTGGCGGAGCTATTAAGGAAAGCGGATATGTGGGACGAGGTACGGACGATTACAGATTATGGCGGCATTGACCGCCATGTTATTGCGGTGCGTACCAACGGCTAGGCAGGATGAATAATCTCCCTTGTGAAGCACACCTGCGGCATGCTGCTTCTGCATGCCGCGAGTGTGCATCAGCATACTGCAAGTGCTCTGCATGCCGCGAGTGTGCATCAGTATACTGCAAGTTCGCTCCTGCAGGAGCGAACAGCTCCGAAAATTGCTAGAAGGCTATAACAATAGAATAGCCCAAGGGGCTGTTTATTTTTGAAATATAAGAAAGTATATGTTTCCTCACTGAGCTTCAATTTCTCGGACTGAGTAGCACCGCCAAAGGGCGGCGACAGCCGTTTACGCTTGTCTATTAAAATTTAATAGGTTTGAGGTTTATAGAACGGGAATCGCGGACATACTTACGGATAGATACGTTCCGGAACGCAAGCAGAGGTACCGACGGGTGCCATCGAGAGGAGCTTGTGTATGTCCCGCAATTATTCCCGTATTTCTTATCGTAGATCCGTCGTTCTTATTATGGTGGTGCTTGCTGTACTTGTAATGAGCTGGGAGCTGCAAAAAGTAGATGCCGCTGTAGCTGGCAGTCATATTCCGGAGGAGTCGATCAGGCTCCGTATACTGGCTAATTCCGACGCTCCTGCCGATCAGGCAGTTAAACGTGTCGTTCGTGATGCTGTGGTCGAGGCAATGAACAGCTGGGTAACTGGACCGCAGACGATAGAAGAAGCTCGTGCCACGATGCGCGAGCATATGGGCGAGATGGAGCTTCTGGTTGGCAAAGTATTGAGCAGCCGGGGTTTTGATTATGCGTTTCACATTGAGCTTGGCCAAGTTCCTTTCCCTACTAAAATGTACGGAAGTGAAGTATATCCTGCTGGCAACTACGAAGCGCTGCTCATTACGCTAGGTGAAGGCAAGGGGCAGAACTGGTGGTGCGTGCTGTTCCCGCCATTGTGCTTCATCGATGCAGCTTCCGGCGAAGCGGTAGCCGCCGATGGCGAGGTGGAGGCAGCAAATGCAGCAAGCAAGGCAGAATCGAAAGAAGCGAAAGCTTCTGTAGAAAAGGCATCTGCACAAAAAGAAAATGCTGGCGATGTTGTCCATGCCAAACAGGATTCTGCTCCTAGCAAAGCGGAAGGCGAAGCGCCGGAAGCAAAGTTTTTCCTTTGGGAAATGCTGCAAAAGCTGATTGCTTGGATGCAAAGCCTGTTTGCTTAGGGCGTGTATACAAGCCAGCTCGATACTCTTCATTTCAGAGCTTTAATCCCTGTACAAAGTTAGACTTGGCGGACACAGCAGCCGCTATTTTAATAGAATTACGGGTTAAGGCATAGGTTGCGGACTCAGGAGCAGCTAATGCGATGCCACTAGCCATTTTGACGACAAAATGAGGACGATAGCGGATTTCCTGTCCGCTTATGGCTTGAAATGGATTGAAAAGCCAAAATAGCGGAATCTCAGTCCTCAAAAAAGAAATGAGCGCCCCGCCCCGAGCTCTCAAGCACCCGAGCACCCGAGCTCTCAAGCACCCGAGCTCCCGAGCTCCCGAGCTCCCGAACTCCCGAACTCCCGAACTCTCAAGCTCCCAAGCTCCCAAGCTATGAGGTCTTAGCAACAAGGGTCTTAGCAACAAGAGTCACAGCTACAGGGGGTCTCAGTAGCAATCGCATGCTTCGGTTCTCAGGCCTCGAATCGCCAGTTGAGCTTGGCCACGATTAAGCTCTGAGCAAGGAGTGGCAGGGCTACTCCGGTTTACATAAACACCCTAGCATACAGCAGCTTATAGCCAGGTTTAAGCCAGTGAGCATCCGCGGGCTGCGGTTATGCTGCTGGCTCCGTTTTTATCCAAGCGTATGGTATACTTACGGGAGTATACAGACTAGAAGGATGACTATAACAGAGCAAGGATTGAAGGATAGAGATGACTACGACGAAGGTATGGCGCATGACGGATGAATATGCGGAGGCGTCTATCGCGGAAGCAGCAGAACTGCTTCGCGGTGGAGAGCTTGTAGCTTTCCCGACGGAGACGGTATACGGGCTTGGTGCCGATGCTCGCAGCTCGGAGGCGGTGGCGCAGATTTTTCAGGCCAAAGGCCGCCCCTCCGATAATCCGCTTATTGTTCACATCGCAACGATTTCGCAGCTTGATGAGCTGGTGCTGCCTTACTCGGCACTTGCGAAGCAATTGATGGAGCAGCTGTGGCCAGGACCGCTTACGCTTGTGCTTCCCGTTCAGCCGGGAGCGGTGTCGCCGCTTGTAACGGCTGGCTTATCCACTGTTGGCGTTCGGATGCCTTCCCATCCGGTGGCGCTGCGCCTCCTTGCAGCTGCGGGCTGTCCGGTTGCCGCGCCAAGCGCTAATCGTTCGGGCAGGCCAAGCCCTACGCTCGCCGAGCATGTGGCTGAAGACCTCAGCGGCCGGATCAGCGGCATTGTCGACGGCGGCGCTACAGGCATCGGCCTTGAATCGACCGTCATTGAACTGACGGGCGAACAGGCGCTTCGCATTTTGCGCCCAGGCGGCGTAACGGTGGAGCAGCTGTGCAAAGCGGCGCCGCAAGCGGAAATTGACGCACCTGCGGAAGCTGAGTCGGCCGTGGAGGAGCTATCTGCGCCACGTTCGCCAGGCATGAAATATACGCATTATGCACCGAAGGGCGAGCTAAGCGTCGTACAAGGAAGCTCAGCCGCCAAGCGTGTTGCTTATATGCAGGAGCAGGTGTCGCAAGCCGTGAACGCCGGACTGAAAGCAGGCGTTCTTGTATTCGATGAGCAGGCCGCTGTTATGGAGGACGGCTCCGCTCTCGTGCTGACCTACGGGAGCGGGCAGCAGCTGGAGCAGGCTGCGCACCGCCTGTATGCAGCATTGCGGCAGTTTGATGCTGCTGGCGTTCAGCGAATTTGGGCAGAAGGCTGCGAGCCAGATGGTATCGGAGCCGCACTTATGAATCGGCTGCTCAAGGCAGCCGGTCATCGCACCCATCAGGTATAAGACAAGACCAGCTTAAGCCGGCGAACTATTTTTTCACTAGTAAAATTAAGCTCGTGCCGGTTATACCGGTCGTGCCTGTCATGCGATTTTTTGACTCAAGTTTTGCGGTTTGCCTGGCGCTTTACAAGGGTAAGAATATCTCCAAGACCGATTAAACAAGCTATAGTATGTTTGTCCCCATTGCCGCATATGTTGGGTTAAGAGTGTTTGCGGACGTGGGGGGAGATCATTTTGTGGAGTAGCCATATGCTTGGAGGGCAATTTATTACACTGCTGCTTATGGCGGTTGCACTTGGCATGGATGCTTTTTCGCTAGGAATTGGAATTGGGCTGCGCGGTATTCGCTGGCTCCATATAATAAGATTAAGTGTTATTATCGGTATTTTTCATATTATTATGCCGCTCGGGGGCATGTACGCTGGGAGCTTCGTCAGCGGCTTGCTTGGTCATGTAGCGACTGCGTCTGCTGGCGTACTGCTGGTGCTGCTCGGCGGGCATATGATTTATAGCTCCTTGCGGGGAGAAGATGTGCAAGCCTTTGATTACCGCACCATTTGGGGAACGCTGCTGTTCGCGCTGGGCGTCAGCGCTGATTCTTTTTCCGTTGGCGTTACGCTCGGCATGTTCGCAGCTGATTTGATGCTGACGGTGCTGCTGTTCGGTTTTTTTGGCAGCTTAATGTCGATTATGGGATTGCTGCTTGGAAGAAGAGTCAGCCATAGGCTAGGCGGCTATGGCGAAGCATGCGGCGGCGCGGTGCTGCTGGTGTTCGGTATAATGTTTATTTTCTGAAAATATAAGAATTTATAAGTTTACATGTATAAATAGGCTTATATTTCATCGCGAAACGGAAGCTTTGCCATCAAAGGATGGCATCAGCCGTTTACGCTTGATACACATAGAAAGGGGCATGCGGCGTGAAGCACATTTTGTTCATTTGTACGGGAAATACTTGTCGTTCTCCGATGGCGGAGGCGATGTTGAAAAATATGGCGGGCCAGCAGGGTGTAGCAGTAGAAGTGCGTTCGGCAGGCATCTCGACCATTGACGGTTTGGCCGTTTCCGGCCATGCGACAGAGGTGCTGCGCGGTTATGGCATTGAACATCAGAGCTCTTCGTGCGCGCTGACAGCAGAAGCGGTAAAATGGGCTGACCTCGTACTGACGATGACCGCCAGCCACAAAAGAGGACTGCTCCAATGGTTCCCAGAAGCCGTTGATAAAGCGCACACGCTCAAAGAGTATGTCAATCAAGATACGGGCGTACTGGCAGACATTAAGGAACTGGAGCGGCTGTATACGGAGCTGCACATGAAGCAGACGCTGGGACAGCAGCTGACGGATGGCGAACGCAATCGTCTGCTGGAGTTGGAGCGCCGTATACCAAGCTTTGATATTATAGACCCGTTTGGCGGAACACTCGGTAATTACAAAAGCTGCGCCGAGGAAATTCGTAGCTGCTTGCAGCAGCTGCTCTTGCGGTTAAAGCAGGAATAAGCGAATGGTTGTGGCAGCGCAAATGTAAAAGCGCGAATTTAGGCGCGGAACCGATTGATTTTTCACAAAAATTCGGCTATGATGAGTACAGATATACGGTTTCCGATGTGACTGGCGACGGAAGTGGGTAACCACGGTGGAGCATCGGAACATACGGCCGGTCGCCTGGGCAAAGAGCAGCATGCTGAAGAGCATGTCATGCTCTTTTTTCGTCTTTTAGGACAAATTTAGGTATAATAAAAGCGCCGAATTGCGGAAGCGGAGTTCATGTGCCGAGCGCCGCAAGTATCATTGCAAGTGCAGCATCGTCATACTGTGGAGGAGGTTTATACGTGAAAATTGCCATTGGCGCCGATCATGCCGGCTATCGGCTGAAGGACGAAATTGTACCATTTCTGCTATCGCTTGGTCACGAAATTGAAGATTTCGGTTGCGACTGCAATCAATCGGTCGATTACCCGGATTATGCACTGCCTGTAGCAGAAAAGGTGGCAAACGGGGAAGTGGATCGCGGTATTCTCATTTGTGGAACAGGCATTGGCATGTCGATTGCCGCTAATAAGGTTAAAGGCATCCGCTGCGCGCTGGTGCACGATTTATTTTCCGCCAAAGCGACGCGCGAGCATAATGATACGAATGTGATTGCACTGGGCGAGCGGGTCATTGGACCGGGGGTTGCACAGGAAATTCTTCGTATTTGGCTGGACACGCCATTCTCCGGCGGCGAGCGTCATGCGGGACGCATTCATAAAGTAGGCCAAATCGAGCAAAAATATAACGCTTAAGCTAAATCAACAAGTAAGAAGGCTTTGTTCCATGCTTGCATGGATACGGTTAGTTAGACAAGGAGGCCGCCTGCTATGGAAGCAAACGAGGAAACGATAGCGATAACAAGCGCAGTAGAGACGGTCGTTCGCGAGCTTGCGGCAGCGGGCAGCCTGCGGGCTGGACAGCTTCTCGTCATCGGCACGAGTACGAGCGAGGTGCTGGGCCATCGCATCGGGACGTCAGGCACGCTGGAAGCTGCTGCGGAAATTTTCGCTGGAGTGGAGGCTGTGCGCCGCGATATTGGTTTTTATCCGGTGTATCAATGCTGCGAGCATTTGAACCGCGCGCTCGTTATCGAGCGTGCAGCGGCTGAACGTTACGGACTAGAGCAGGTTGCGGCGATTCCCGTTCCGAAGGCGGGCGGCTCTATGGCGGCTTATGCGTATCGGCATATCAGCGATGCCTGTCTCGTTGAGACGGTAGCCGCGCATGCTGGAATAGATATCGGCGATACTTTCATCGGTATGCATTTGCGCAGAGTGGCGGTTCCGGTGCGGCCTTCGATTCGCAGCATTGGCGAGGCGCATGTCACGATGGCGGTTACGCGGCCAAAGCTTATTGGCGGTGTACGAGCGGTGTATGAGCTGGACGGTGTGGCAGACAGCCGTGATGCTGTTGTCTTGTCTCCGGAGCAATCAGCTGGGACATGCGATTAATCGCAAGCATTCTATAAAGATTTTATTATTGGCGGATGGAGCATGTAACCCGTAGAACAAATATCTGACGAGTCTATCATGCTTAATCCTTATCTATATAACAAGCACACACAACTAAGGAGGCATTTATAATGGAAAATCTACGTAAACAAGATCCGGAAGTTTTGAAAGCAATGGGACTGGAATTGCAGCGTCAACGCGATAACATCGAGCTAATCGCATCGGAAAATATCGTAAGCGAAGCTGTGCTTGAAGCATTGGGTTCTGCTTTGACGAACAAATATGCAGAAGGCTACCCAGGCAAACGTTTCTACGGCGGCTGTGAGCATGTCGACATCGTGGAAGATATCGCACGCGATCGTGCAAAAGAACTGTTTGGCGCAGACCATGCCAACGTACAACCGCATTCCGGCGCACAAGCGAACATGGCTGTTTATTTGGCGGCGCTTAAGCCTGGCGACACGGTACTGGGCATGAATTTGGCTCATGGCGGCCACTTGACGCACGGCAGCCCGGTTAATGCATCCGGCTTGCTTTACAACTTCGTAGCCTACGGTGTAAATGAAGATTCCTTCACGATTGATTATGAAGAAGTTCGCAAAGCGGCCTTCAAGCACCGCCCTCGCATGATCGTAGCTGGTGCATCTGCGTACCCGCGCATTATTGATTTCGAAAAAATGGCTAAAATCGCCAACGATGTAGGCGCACTATTTTTCGTAGATATGGCTCATATTGCAGGTCTTGTAGCTGCTGGTCTTCACCCGAGCCCAGTGCCTCATGCGCATTTCGTTACAACGACAACGCACAAAACGCTTCGCGGTCCTCGCGGCGGCTTGATCCTGTGCCGTAAAGAGTGGGCAGCTGCGATCGACAAAGCGGTATTCCCAGGTACACAAGGCGGTCCTTTGATGCACGTTATTGCTGCTAAAGCAGTGGCACTGGGCGAAGCTTTGCAGCCATCGTTCAAGACGTATGCGCAAAATGTTGTGAAAAATGCGGCGGTTCTTTCCGATACACTCGTTGCAGCAGGCATTAACATCGTATCCGGCGGCACAGACAACCACCTGATGCTGATCGACACGCGTTCCCTGAACATCACAGGCAAAGAGGCGGAGCACGTACTGGATTCAATCGGTATTACAGCTAACAAAAACGCGATTCCTTTCGATCCAACTAGCCCGTTCATTACTAGCGGTATCCGTCTTGGAACACCTGCAGCGACATCGCGCGGCATGGATGAGAAAGCGATGAAAGTGATCGGCGAAGTGATCGCTGTAACGCTGAAAAATCCAAAGGATGAGGCGACGCTTGAAAAATCCCGTCAAATCGTTCGCGATCTGACTGCGCAATATCCGCTTTATCCAGAATTGAAATACTAATTTTAAGTTTTTGAAAAAAGCCGCATGGGGCCTCGGCCTCTATGCGGTATTTTTGCGTGTAAACAAGCGTTTGAGGGCTGTCGTCACGTTATTAAAAGGAATTTTTATTCATTTATGGTAGATATAATATGCAGAAAATCCATTCGGCATGCTACAATAGTACAGACTATGCTAATTGGAGGGTGATGGTACAACCATGAGCAATACGATTCTTGTCGTTCTGATTTTTGTTGTATTCCTGGTAATCATAAGCATAACTCAATCCAATCGTTCGCGAAAAAGAAATGATACTGGCCATTCGCCGGGCAAGCGAAGCTTGTCGTTAGCTTCATGGCCGTCTGAGGAGCCGCCGCTTGCATTAGGCGTGCCTTACGAGCATCCTGCCCGTCCAGCTGCTGAACGTCTTGAGGCCGCCCTTACGAGTGACTTTGAAAGCCGGATTAAGGATCGCGTGCTCAAGCAGCTGCCGAGTCTGTCCGATAAGGAATGGAAATGGACCTTCTTCGAGCTGAAGCGCTTCTTCCTAATGTGCGGCCTGCTGCGCGGCGTGCCGATGTATAGCAGCAGGGCAGATGTCATTTGGCATGAAATGCTCATGTTTACACGGGAGTACGAGCAGTTTTGCACCGCCTTCTGCGGCGGGCTGATTCATCATGCTCCGCATGCCGAAAATGAGCGCCCGAATGTCGATGGCCGGGCCTGGTTTGACTGGGTATACGGCGAGCTTTTTCAGCAAACGCCGGCAAGCGGACGGGTGTGGGGCGCATTTTTTAAGACGCCGCTTCCTCGCAATTGGACGGATGAGTTTGCTGAGCAATCCGAGCAGGCACTGACGGAAAAATGGTTTAATGCCAAAGCCGCGGGAGCCTATCCCGATATGCAGAAGACGATCGATTATTTGCTGTGGCGCTTGAAATCGCAGCTTCATAATAGCGATGATGAGCAAGTTAAGCCTTATCCGGTAGGCGCCTCTTCCTCCTGGAAGGGCGGCTATGATCCTGTAATCGGAGCGACGGGCATGCTGTCCGGCATGCTCATTTTCCACTCCATCTCCGCTTCATCTCCTAATGATTTTGCCGAGCAGATGAATGCAGCGCAGACAAAGGCCCAGAGAGAAGCGAATGGCAGCGGGTCCTCGACATACGGCTGTGACGGCTTGGGCTCCACACATGACCGTCATGATTCTGACGGGGGTCATGATAGCGGTGGCCATGATAGTGGCAGCGATTCATCCAGCTCCTGCGGAGGCTCCAGTGGAGGAGACGGCGGTGGAGGCTGTGGCGGTGGCTGCAGCAGCTAAAAACGGACGATTTTTCAAAGAGAAAAATCACAGGATGCAACAGGCCTTTTACAATGCTATAATATACGGGATTGTGTCTACTGATACAGAAATAAGTTATCACACAGGAGGAATAACGCTCCATGAGCAAATTGGTCATCTGCGACCATCCGTTAATCCAGCATAAGCTGACCTTTATTCGGAATAAAGATACGAATACGAAAGATTTTCGGGAACTGGTTGATGAAGTAGCAACATTAATGGCATATGAGATTACAAGGGACATCCCGCTTGAAACGATTACCGTACAGACGCCGGTTGCTGAGACGCCATCGAAGGTCGTATCGGGACGCATGCTGGGGCTTGTTCCCATTTTGCGCGCCGGCCTTGGCATGGTAGAAGGCATTTTGAAGCTGATTCCTGCTGCGAAGGTTGGCCATATCGGCTTGTTCCGCGATCATGAAACGCTCCAGCCAACGGAATATTATATCAACTTGCCGACGGATGCTCCGAATCGTCTGCTCGTTGTTGTAGACCCGATGCTGGCAACTGGCGGCTCCGCAATCGCGGCTATTACTGCGCTCAAAAAACGCGACTGCGAGCATATTAAGCTGATGTGTCTAATTGCCGCGCCTGAAGGCGTGAAGGCAGTACAGGAAGCGCACCCGGACATCGATATTTATATTGCTGCGCTTGATGAGTGTCTGAACGAGAAGGGCTATATTGTTCCAGGTCTTGGCGACGCGGGCGACCGCATGTTCGGCACCAATTAGCGCCTGCCTGGCGCAAGCAGATTATAGGAGTGAATTGTTTTGTCCAAATTAAAAGTAATGACTATTTTCGGTACGCGCCCGGAGGCAGTTAAGATGGCGCCGCTTGTTCTCGAACTGAACAAGCACTCGGACGATATTGAATCCATCGTCTGCGTAACTGCGCAGCACCGTCATATGCTCGATCAGGTGCTAGATTTTTTTGAAATCCAGCCAAATTATGATTTGAATGTGATGAAGGATCGCCAGACGCTAACGGAAACGACTGTGCGCGTTTTGGAGGGCCTTGATCCGATTTTGACGGAAGCGAAGCCGGATATCGTGCTTGTCCATGGCGACACGCAGACGACGTTCCTTGCCAGCTACGCCGCTTTCCTGAAGCAAATTCAGGTTGGCCATGTGGAAGCGGGCCTTCGGACTTGGAATAAGCTGTCCCCGTACCCGGAAGAGATGAACCGCCAGCTTGCAGGCGTGTTGTCCGATGTGCATTTTGCTCCAACCTCTTGGTCGGCAAGCAATTTGCTCAAGGAGAACAAGTCGGAATCGACCATTTATGTTACGGGCAATACGGCAACGGACGTATTCCAGTACACGGTTGATCCTTCCTTTGCTCATCCGGTTATCGACTGGGCGAAAGGCAAACGGATGATTTTGATGACGGCGCATCGCCGCGAGTCGCTGGGCGAGCCTCATCGCAATATTTTCCGTGCGGTAAAACGCATTGCCGATGAGCATGAAGATATTGCCATTGTGTATGCCGTTCACCCGAATCCAGCCGTCAAAGAACCGGCAACGGAAATTCTCGGCGGACATCCGCGTATTCAGCTTATCGATCCGCTGGATGTGTTCGAATTCCACAATTTTTATCCACATGCCTACATGATTTTGACCGATTCCGGCGGCCTGCAGGAGGAAGCTCCTTCGTTTGGAGTGCCAACGCTGGTGCTGCGCGATACAACAGAGCGTCCTGAGGGCATTGAGGCGGGTACACTTGAGCTTGTAGGTACGGATGAAGAGGTTGTTTACAGCCGGGCCAGCGCCTTGCTGAACGATGCTTCCTTGTATGAAAAGATGAGCCATGCGGCAAATCCATACGGTGATGGACAAGCTTCGACACGTATCGTGCAAGCTTTGCTGCATCATTTTGGAAGAAATTCTGAGCGTCCCGATCCGTTCACACAACGTTCATAGTTTACACATGGTCTTATAAATAGCGGCGCAATGCACAGCATACAGTTGTACTGTATGGTTTTGTCGGCTCTGAGGGCTTGATTTGACTGGCTTTTGGGCAATCTGTACAGTAAAACTATACAGGATTATCAATTGACAAACCTTGCGCCGCTTGGATAAAATAAATGAGGATTGACAGGGGTATGGGCCATGGATAAAAAGAACAGAAGAGACAATCCGCTGTTTGCCGCAGGTCTTGTCGGCGGACTCGGACTGCAAGTCGCTATTTGTATCTTTTTAGGGTACTTTCTCGGATCGTCGCTCGGTAAACGCTTTGGCGGAGGTTCGGGTTGGACGGTTGGAGGCATACTGGTCGGTCTGGCTGTCGGTCTTCTCTCAGGCATTCTGCTTGTGAAGAAGGTAATGGAGGATACCGATGGATAAAATAATGAACACTGCAGTAAGGTCACTGCTCTTCGTGATGGGTGTATGTCTGCTTGTCTGGGCGTTTATGCCGAACTTGCGAACAGCCGCACTCGGTCTTCTACTGGGTCTTGCAGCGAGTTTCATGAATGCGTTTTTACTGAGGCGCAGAGTGGAAATGATTACGCTTAAAGCAGCAGGAGGAACCTCTCGCAGAATGGGTATGGGACTTGGAAGCCGCATCGCTATGGTGCTGCTGGTTGCCATGGTTGCTTATCGCTTTCCGGAAGACTTCAGCATGCCAGCCGCATTAATTGGCTGTATGGTTATGCCTTTTATTCTTCTGGTAGCAGCTTATATTCATAATAGAAATAAACTTTAGTGGAAAGGGGTGAGAATTTTACATGCATGAATTTCCGGTGTGGCAGCTCGGATCGCTACAGATCGACATTTCAACGTTTATTGCGATAACGGTTTCCGCCATCATCACCTTTGTTGTGGCGAGACTTGCTGTGCGCAATTTATCGGTGGACAACCCTTCCAAGATGCAAAACTTTTTGGAATGGGTCGTCGAATTTGTTCACAATCTGATTTCCAGCGCAATGCCGCTTAACCGCGTCAAGCCTTTCATTTCCTTGGGTATGACGTTGATTATGTTTATTTTCATCTCCAACCTGCTTGGTTTGCCTTTCGGTATCGTGACGGATGTCCATCACGCTTACCCGGCACTAGGTATTACAGAGGAGCTGCTTCAGGAGAAGGGTGGACATTTGGAGCTGGCTTGGTGGAAATCGCCAACGGCTGACCTTTCCGTAACGGCTGGTCTGGCGCTGATCGTATTCATCCTCGTGCATTATCTGGGCGTGAGATTGAACAGCAAGCATTACGTGAAACACTATTTCCATCCGTTCCCAATTTTTCTGCCGATCAACTTGATCGAGACAATCTCGAAGCCAGTAACTTTGGCACTACGGCTATTCGCCAACATTTATGCGGGCGAAGTGCTGATCTCGACCATATTGATGCTGGGAGTTATCGGAACTCCGTTCCTCGCTGCTTGGCAAGCATTTAGTATCTTTGTCGGTGCGATTCAGGCTTTCTTGTTCACTATGCTTACGATGGTGTACATTTCACAGGCTGCAATTCACGAGGAAGACCATTAATTTAAGCTTTATGCCTAGGATTTAATTACCCCCTAGGTCAGCAATACAAAACCAAAACGAGATATTATTGAGGAGGATTTTTAAAATGGAAGTATTGGCAGCAGCATTGGCAGTTGGTTTGGCCGCAATTGGCGCAGGTGTAGGTAACGGTATGATCGTCAGCAAAACAGTTGAAGGTATCGCTCGTCAGCCTGAGCTTCAAGGCAAATTGCAAACAACAATGTTTATCGGTGTAGGTATCGTCGAAGTTGTGCCGATTATCGGCGTAGTTATCGGCTTCCTTGCATTCTTTAAATAATTCAAAACACGCATCTGGCGGGGAAGGCCTAGCCCTCTTCGCCTTCGTTGTGATTTAGACAATTTTGTGGTAGGAAAGGAGTGTCTTTAATGGGATGGCATTGGGAATCGACAGTATATGCGATAGTAGCTTTTCTAGTATTGTACTGGTTGCTGAACAAGTACGCATTCGGTCCGCTGCTCAGCGTTATGGAGAAACGGAGACAACTCGTGCTTGAACAGATGAATACAGCTGAATCCAGCCGTAAGCAAGCTGAGCAGCAAATGGTTGAGCAGAAAGCGGCTCTTGAGCAGGCTCGTAAAGAGGCTTATGAAATTATTGAGCAATCAAGAGTTACAAGCAGCAAGCAAGCCGATGAGATCGTGAACACTGCTAAGACAGAAGCGTCGCGCTTGAAAGATGATGCTCTTAAAGACATCGAAAGTGAGAAAAACAAGGCAATTGCAGCACTTCGTTCTGAAGTTGGCGGTATTTCCGTTCAAATCGCTTCGAAAATCATTGAGAAGCAAGTTGACGAGAAATCGCAAGAGCAGCTTGTTAATCAATACCTGAAAGAAGTAAGCGGCAAATGAGCCGGGACGCAGCGGTAGCGAAGCGCTACGCCAAAGCGTTGTTCGAGCTTGCACAGCAAGGCGGCATTATTTCTGAGGTAGAGCAGCAGCTGCAAGCTATTGCACAAACGCTTGGAGAAGATTTGGAAATCCGTAAATTTCTAAGCTATCCGAATATTGATGCTTCGAAGAAGCTGGCTGTTCTTAAAGCCGCTTTCGGCGGAAGCATTTCCGAATTGCTGCTGAATACGCTGGAGCTGGTTTTTGTGCGCGGGCGTCAGGAGCTAATTGTGGAAATCTACGAAGCATTTACAAAAATCGCAGGCGATGTGCTTAAGCAAGCGCATGCGACGGTATATACAGCTCGTCTTTTGAATGACGCGGAACTGGCAGAGGTTGCAGCACAGTTTGGCGGATTGACAGGCAAAACTATTATTGCTGAGCAAGTCGTAGAGCCTGCCCTACTGGGTGGAGTGAAGGTCCGCATTGGCGACCGCCTTTACGATGGAAGCTTGTCCGGCAAGCTTGAACGGTTAGAAAAACAGTTAAAATCTAAAGCACTGTAGATAGGGGTGAGCGAATTGAGTATCAGACCTGATGAAATCAGCACGCTGATTAAGCAGCAGATCGAACAATATAAATCCGAAATTCAAGTCGTGGATGTTGGCACCGTTATTAGCATCGGTGACGGTATCGCTCGCGTTCACGGTTTGGAAAATGCGATGCAAGGCGAATTGCTCGAATTCTCCAACGGTGTTGTCGGCATGGCATTGAACCTTGAAGAAAGCAACGTCGGTGTCGTTATTCTCGGTCCTTACAAGGACATTCGTGAAGGCGATCAAGTAAAACGTACAGGCCGTATCATGGAAGTTCCAGTTGGCGAAGAGCTGCTGGGCCGCGTCGTGAACCCGCTTGGACAGCCGCTTGACGGCAAGGGTCCAATCAACACGAAGCATTCCCGTCCGGTTGAATCTCCAGCTCCAGGCGTTATCGACCGTAAATCGGTTCATGAGCCTATGCAAACAGGTATTAAAGCGATCGACGCAATGGTTCCAGTTGGCCGTGGCCAACGTGAGCTTATTATCGGCGACCGTCAAACAGGTAAAACAGCTATCGCAATTGATGCGATCATCAACCAAAAAGGCAATGGCGTAAAATGTATTTATGTCGCTGTCGGACAAAAGCAATCCACTGTTGCTAACGTTGTAGAAACGCTTCGCCGTCATGGCGCTTTGGAATATACAATCGTTGTAACTGCGGGCGCTTCCGAGCCAGCTCCACTCTTGTTCCTGGCTCCTTATGCAGGCTGCTCGATGGGCGAATACTTCATGTACAAAGGCGAGCATGTACTCGTTATTTACGATGACTTGTCGAAACAAGCGGCAGCATACCGTGAGCTTTCCTTGCTGCTTCGCCGTCCACCGGGTCGGGAAGCTTACCCAGGTGACGTATTCTATCTTCACTCCCGTTTGCTTGAGCGCGCAGCTAAGCTGAGCGATGCAAGAGGCGGCGGTTCCTTGACTGCCCTGCCTTTCATCGAGACTCAAGCTTCTGACGTATCGGCTTACATCCCGACGAACGTTATTTCGATTACTGACGGTCAAATCTTCCTGGAAGCAGACCTGTTCTACTCCGGTCAACGTCCAGCGGTTAACGTTGGTATCTCGGTATCCCGTGTCGGCGGTTCTGCACAAATTAAAGCGATGAAAAAAGTTGCCGGTACGCTCCGTCTTGACCTTGCGGCTTACCGTGAGCTTCAAGCGTTCTCGCAATTCGGTTCCGACCTTGATAAATCAACGCTTGCCCGTCTAAACCGTGGTGCTCGCACAATGGAAATTCTGAAACAAGGCGTTAACCAGCCGATGCCGGTTGAGAAGCAAGTAATCTCGATCTACTCTGCGGTTAAAGGTCATCTGGATGAAATTCCGGTTGCCGACATTTTGCGCTTTGAGAAAGAATTCCTGGCGTTCCTCGATTCCAATCACCCGGAAATCGGCAATTCGATCCGCGATACGAAGGATCTGGTTGCTGATAACGAGAAAGCCCTTGTTGATGCGATCAACAAATTTAAGAAAAGCTTTGCCGTATCGGCTTAATTTTGGAGCTTGAGAGGAACGATAGGTTCCTCTAAGTTCTTATATATGCTGCTCGTACCAATCATTAGGCTTCGCAGCCATCCCTTATAGCTTGTGCGGCTCTATCCGGGCTTGCGTACAGGAGAGCTGCGAGGCAACAAAGGCGGGTGAAACCAAATGGCTAAAGGTATGCGCGATATTAAACGCGAAATCAAGAGCAAACAAAATACGAAGCAGATTACGAAGGCGATGGAAATGGTCGCGGCTTCCAGGCTGAGAAGAGCGCAGGAAGCTGCACAGGCATCCCGCCCGTATTCAGAAAAGCTGAAGGAAGTTGTGGCAAGCATCGCTGCTGGCACGAAAGACGTTAAACACCCGATGCTGGAAACCCGTCCGATCAAAAAGACAGGTTATCTTGTCATCACGTCTGATCGCGGTCTGGCAGGCGGCTACAACGCCAACGTGCTTCGTAAGGTAACGGACACGATTCGCAGCAAGCATAAGTCGAACGATGATTTCGTATTGTTCGTCATCGGCAAGAAGGGCCGGGATTATTTCCGCCGTCGCAATATGCCGATCGTAGAAGAAGTAACGGGTCTTCCGGATGCTCCTACGTTTGCAGATATCAAGATCGTAGCTTCAACAGCCGTTCAGAAATTTGCCGACGGCACTTTTGACGAGCTGTATGTGTATTACAATAAATTCGTTAATGCCATTACCCAAATTCCTACGGAAATGCGCCTGCTGCCGCTTGAATCGGTAGACGGAAGCGCAGCTTCAACAGCAGCGTACGAATACGAGCCATCGCCGGAAGGCGTGCTGGAGGCATTGCTGCCTAAATATGCGGAGACGCTTATTTACAGCGCATTGCTGGACGGCAAGGCAAGTGAGTTCGGCGCCCGGATGACGGCTATGGGCAGTGCGACGAAAAATGCGACGAAGATGATCAGCAATTTGACGCTTACGTACAACCGTGCTCGTCAAGCGGCAATCACACAGGAAATTTCCGAGATCGTTGCAGGAGCAAATGCTCAATCTTAGGTAACACACTACGCCGCCAGAAGCCTGAGAGAGGCTGCTCTGCCGGCTAGTAACAAGAAGGAACCAGGAGGGAATACCATGAAAAAAGGACGCGTTGTATCCGTCATGGGTCCGGTCGTCGATCTAGAGTTCGAACGCGGCAACCTGCCGGAAATTTTGAACGCTGTCAAAATCGAGAAGAAGGGCGAAAATGGCGGTGTAGATATTAATCTGACGCTTGAAGTCGCTGTTCACCTCGGTGACAATAAAGTTCGTGCTGTAGCAATGAGCACAACGGACGGTCTTGTACGCGGTACTGAAGCCATTGATACTGGCGCTCCAATCACGATTCCAGTTGGCGCTCCAACACTCGGCCGTGTATTTAACGTACTAGGACAACCGATCGATGAAGCTGGCGATGCTACTTCTTCAATCAATCTTCCTATTCACCGTGAAGCTCCTGCTTTCGACGAATTGTCGACACAATCGGAAATTCTCGAAACAGGAATTAAAGTTATCGACTTGCTGGCACCATACGCAAAAGGCGGTAAAATCGGTCTCTTCGGCGGCGCGGGCGTAGGTAAAACGGTAACGATTCAAGAGCTGATCAACAACATCGCACAAGAGCACGGCGGTATTTCCGTATTCGCAGGTGTTGGTGAGCGTACGCGTGAGGGTAATGACTTGTACCACGAGATGAAAGACTCCGGCGTACTTAGCAAAACAGCAATGGTATTCGGACAAATGAACGAGCCGCCAGGCGCACGTCAGCGTGTAGCTCTAACGGGTCTGACAATGGCTGAATATTTCCGTGATGAGGAAGGCAAAGACGTGCTTCTGTTCGTCGATAACATCTTCCGTTTCACACAAGCAGGCTCCGAGGTTTCGGCCCTTCTAGGCCGTATGCCTTCCGCAGTAGGTTACCAGCCAACGCTGGCAACTGAAATGGGTCAACTGCAAGAGCGTATTACTTCAACGAAAAAAGGCTCGGTTACATCGATCCAAGCGATCTACGTACCTGCCGATGACTATACGGATCCAGCTCCAGCTACGACGTTTGCCCACTTGGATGCAACGACTAACCTTGAGCGTAAAATTTCCGAGATGGGTATTTTCCCAGCGGTAGATCCACTTGCTTCATCTTCCCGTATCCTTAGCCCGGATATTCTTGGCGAAGAGCATTACAATGTAGCTCAAGGCGTTAAGAAAATTCTTCAGCGTTATAAAGAGCTTCAAGATATTATCGCGATTCTTGGTATGGATGAGCTGTCCGAGGAAGATAAATTGACCGTTGCTCGCGCACGTAAAATTCAACTCTTCTTGTCCCAGCCGTTCCACGTTGCCGAGCCTTTCACAGGCATTAAAGGTAAATATGTACCAGTTAAAGAATCCGTGCGCAGCTTCAAAGAAATTCTCGAGGGCAAACATGACGACCTTCCGGAAGAAGCTTTCCGGTATGTAGGTGTGATTGAAGAGGCCGTGGAGAAAGCCAAAACGCTGTAGTAGCGAAAGGCGGGAGGAATCCACATGAGTACCTTTTTGGTAGAAGTCGTTACTCCTGAGCGTAAAGTGTACGCGGAGAATGCGAATATGATTAGTGTAAAAGGTGTTGAAGGTGAGCTTGGCATATTGCCAAACCACATTCCACTCGTAACACAGCTTCGTATTGCACCAGTTGTAATCAAGCGCGATGGAAAAGTTGATGTAATTGCTGTAAATGGTGGTTTTATCGAGGTTCGTAAAGATAAAATCGTTATTTTGGCGGAAAGCGCCGAGCTTGCGACCGATATTGATCTTGATCGTGCGAAGGCAGCGAAAGCACGCGCTGAGCAGCTTCTGTCTGCCAAACGCGATGAGATCGATTTCCGCCGCGCGGAGCTTGCTTTGCAGCGTGCAATGAACCGTATTGGCACAGCGCAAAAATAATAATTGATACCCAAACACCGTTAATGTCCTGTAAGAGGCGTTAGCGGTGTTTTTTGTAAATGAAAAAGCAGGAGAGGAGCCCCCACTATGATTGATATTCATACACATATTCTTCCCGGTATTGATGATGGTGCGGCCCGCCTGGAGGATTCGCTTGCGCTGGCAAGAGCGGCTGCTGCCGAGGGAATCAGAACCATTATCGCTACCCCCCATCACCATAACGGTCGTTATGTGAATCCGGCTCAAGTTGTAGAAGAGCTGACCCGTACGCTCAATAAGCAACTTCAGGAGCTGAATATTCCGATTGTCGTACATGCCGGTCAGGAGGTTCGGCTGCACCGGGAGCTGCTCGACCACTTTCAGGAAGGAAGCTTGCTGACGCTAGCGGGTTCATCCTACATGCTGCTGGAGCTGCCATCCTCCCATATTCCGAAAAATACGGAGCAGACCGTCTATGAGCTTGGACTGCTTGGCATTCATGTGGTTATCGCTCATCCAGAGCGGAACGCAGCCATCATTCAGCAGCCTGAGCGGCTGGCAGAGCTTGTTCGTTTGGGGGCATTTGGCCAAGTGACGAGCCATTCCTTGCTTGGCGCTTTCGGCAAGACGGTAGAGCGGGCTTCATGGAAGCTGTGTGAAGCGGGCCTCATTCATCTTGTGTCCTCTGATGCGCATCATGTGGAGCGCAGAGGATTTAGGTTGAAGGAAGCTTATGACCGGATACAGAAAGTTATGGGCACGGAGTGGTCGGACTATTTTCAGCAAAATGCTGCTTCGCTGTTAAGGGGCGATGCTCTTGCTGATGCACCAGAGTGGCAAGGCGGGGCAGTGGCAAACCGCTGGCAAGCTTTGAAAGCTTTTTTCAAGAAATAAGCGGAATTTCGTTTATCCATATCAAATGAGCCTTTTGAACTAATCATTCAATTTAATGAGTAAACCAATCAATTGTACGGTATTCGTACAGATGATTGGTTTTTTTTCACTCATATCACATTTAAATCAACATTTTTGGTTATAAAAGCTAACATTCTCCTAGGAAAACGGTTCAAATGTATGTTAATATACTTTACATACAAGAAAATTAAGGAAGGGCATAGGGGGAGTGCGTATGTTTGATTGGCTAGGTACAAGGACGGGGTTTCCACTGTGGGTATCATGGAAGCTCAATTCTGGCATTAAGGAAGATGTCGAGCACATTTTCGAAGGTGTTGCAGATACTCGCAAAGAGCTGCTGCTGCAATGGGCGGATGAGTATTGGGGGCATATGGAGCGCCTGTCGAATCAATTATCGGATGGCCTATCCGCATTGCAAGCTGCTGCGTTCTCTAAGGAACAGCAGAAGTGGATAGCTCCTTTGCTCGAACGATCCTATGCGAGGGGTATGGATTTTACGGAGCTGTTCCTCCTAGACAACCACAATCATGTAGCTCACTCCACCTATCCCACACATATAGGCACACATTATGGAGAGGGCAGCGCGCTGTCTCCGGGCATGCAGTTTTCCCAAAAAGGCGATTCAGCAGGCAAACGCTGTTTTTTTGGTCCTTACGAAGACGGAATTACACTCAAGCTAGGGGCCCGAACCTCCTCTTTTCACGACAAAATGACGATTATGTTTATGCAGCCGCTGCTTGTGAATGGCAGACGGGTCGGAACGTTATGCGGGAGAGTGCCTAATGATGTGCTGGGCGATTTGATCCAGCGCGAGTCAGGACATGTATATCCAGATTCGGGCGATAATTATTTGTTTATGGCCGAGCCTAGTTTGCAGCGTAATATCGTACCCGGTACAGCGTTGTCCCGCAGCCGCTTTGAGGACCGTACGTTCACCCATGGCGAAAATTTAAAGGATGGCGTAACGACAGACTGGGGTACCGTGTCGATTAAGGAGCATACCGAGTTGGAAATTGTTTTTACCGATCCAGCAACGGGAGAGCTGCATCCTGGCGTCGCAGGAACCATTCGCAATGGCAGCAATTTGTTCGTTCAGTTTCCTGGCTACTCGGACTATCGCCATATTGCCGTCATCGGCAAAGGCGTCACCTTCCGAATGCCGCATTGCCCTGATCTATGGGGGATGATGTGCGAGGGCGATCTGGAAGAGGTGTATCGGCTGCGCAGTATTGGCTGGCGGCAGCGCAAGCTGCAAATGTATGCAGCGCTGCTGCAAAGCGTTCTAACGTTTCTGCTTGCTTCTCTAGTCATCGGTTATATGCCGCTATGGGGAGCAGCAGCTGTGCTTGGCGGATTTAATTTGCTGTTCGGTGTTTTGTTTGCGATGTCGGTGCAGCGCAAGGAATCGCAGCGGGTAACTGGGCATCTAGAGCGGATCAACCGATTTATTCGCATTAATGCCGAGGGGAAAGGTGATTTGACCCAGCGGCTGTCGACGAAAGAGTTCGATTGCGACGAGACGCAGGAGCTGGCAAAATGGATTAACAATATGATCGATTCACTCGAAGGCATTATGCTGCAGGTGAAGCTCACCGCTGCCGAGGTGCTGAGCAGCCAGTCCGTCATGAATGAGTCGTCTGCCCATACCGCCTTGTCAACGGAGCGTGTAGGCAGCAAGGTGGGCCATATGATTGGCAGCATTCGTCACCAGTTGAAGGATATCGACAAGGCAAAAAATGCTGCGGGTGAAATGCGCGATACGCTATCTGTACTGGAGCGCCAAGCGGCAGAGCAAATTGCGGTGGCGCAAAGCGAGGTTGGCCGCATTGGGGAGAAGATGCAGCATATTTCCACCAAGGTAGAAGATACGAACGGTACGATTCGCAAGTTCATGAAGACGGTTGAAGAAATTCGCGATGTGCTTCAAGTGATTGAGGAGATATCGTCGCAAACCAATTTGCTGGCACTTAATGCTTCTATTGAAGCGGCGCGTGTTGGTGAGCAGGGCCGAGGCTTCGCGGTCGTTGCTTCCGAAATCCGCAAGCTGGCGGAGTTGACGAAGAAATCGACAGAGGAAGTGCACGGCATTACGCGGCAAATTTATTCAGAAGCCGAGCAGGCTTATCATTCAATGGACGAGGGTACGAAGGTTGTAGAAGAGGGTACTGATCTCGTTGCTGCAGCAGCCCGCACACTTCAATCGGCGCAGGCGGACGATCAGCGCAAAACGCAGGTTGTAGAGGAAGTGGTAAAACTGATGGAGCAAATTGCCGAAGTCAGCTTGCAAAACCGCTCGGTTTCCTCTGATGTGGAAGGACAAGTGCAGGAGTTGATTGTGGAGATGGACAACGTTCGCCATACCTCAACGAATGTCGAATCTATTACAATGCTGCTTCAACAGCTCGTGGGCCAATTCAAATTAACAGAGTCTAGAGTCAGATAGTGGCCCAGAGCGTCCCAATAACAGAATAGTAGAGTGGAAAAAGGCTTGCGAATCGCGGTTTCCAGCGGTTTGGCAGGCCTTTTTGCTAGGGGTGCACCTAAAACTCCATCATAGACGGTAGTGGGAGCATTTGTTATAATTGTAACTATTATTAGATTAGAAAAGCAGCAAAATTCAACCCTTTTTCATCGGATAGTTGAAGGTGACGCCAAAGGGACGATAACGCCAGGTTAAGCAGGCATGCATTGGCGAGGCAAATCCCTTTTTTTACAAGGACCGACGCTTATGATTAGCTCGGTCCTTTTGTGTTAAACTTAGGAGAGGGAGAGTGCGGTTCATTGTTTAATGGATGGTTTACGGCAGAAACAACCGCGTTCTTCCTTTATTCGGCCCTTGTTGTGACGGGCTCTATCATTATGATTCATGCCAGAATGCTGCCTAGGCTGGCTCTGGGCGTAGTGTTGACGATTATTGGAAATTCAGGGCTGCTCGTCCGGCTGGATGCCGGTCTGATTGCGCTTTTTCAGGCACTTCTATATGTGGGAACAATGGGAATTTTGCTAGGGTCAGAAATTAGGAGGCATTCGGAAATAGGCCGGCATAACCGGTCGATTGGAATCGCTTCCCGGGAAATGGCAGCTGCTGCAGGCATTCCGTTTTTGCTCGCTATTCTGATGTGTGTCATTGTTAAGATGCCCTATTCTGGCGAAGAAATGCCGCTGCTCCCTGCCCATTTGATGACGGCGGCGACGCTGATGGCTATTGGTGTGTACGGGGCAATTGTCAAAAGAAATTCATTGGTGGCCTTGTTGTGTGTAAGTATCATTTTATGCGGAGCCCAGTTGAACATTGCTGCTTTAAGCTTATATGTGCAAGGAATAGCAGAAGGGCTTCGAACGCTTCCTTTGGTAGTTTTTTTCGCGCAGGCTTCAATTGGAGCGGCCGTATTAATTGTATTATACAAACGAGACTCCACCACCTCTAATCATGAATAATAGTTAAACAGGAGGTGATCGTAGCAGATGCAAATGTATGCTGAGGCTGCTTTTCTTATTCCGCTGCTGCCGCTAGCTTCTTTTTTGATCCTGCTGGCGCTTGGCCGAGGGTCTCATTCTGCTGGCGCCTGGGTTGGAACAGGAGGCGCTGCTGCCTCGCTGCTGTTGTCGCTTCTGGTATGGATTGAGCGATTCCGCTATAGGGCAGTCGATTATAATGATAGCTTTAACTGGATTTCGATAGATCGCCTTACGCTGCGAATTGGATTTGAGGTTACCAGTATGAGCGCACTGCTGCTGGTAGGTGTCAGCTTGCTGAGCGTATTGGTTCATATTTATGCCGCTGGTTATATGAAGAAGGATGAACGCTTGACGGTGTTCTACAGTTATATGTCCTTATTCACCTTCTCGCTGCTGGCACTAACTCTCGCAGATAACGTACTGGCGTTTTATTTGTTCTGGGAGCTTGCCTCCGTTAGTCTATTTTTATTGTTTGGTTTCTGGTACGCGAAGAGCGCGGCGCGTGCGGCTGCCAAGAAAGCTTTTATAATGATGCGTTTAGCGAGTGCGGGATTGCTGCTTGCAACGCTGATGCTGTTCTGGTTTATGCCGGAGCATGCGCTTGATTTTGCTGCTATACATAACGTATTTGAAGGGCAATCTGGTGCGATTGCGAAAAATATAACGGCATTGATCGCAAGCTTGCTGCTGCTTGCGGCGGCAGGAATGGCTGCGCAGTTTCCGCTCTACGCTTGGCTGAGCAGTGCTGAGCAGGCTCCTGCTCCAGCGAGCGCGCTGCTGCAAGGAGCAGGCATGATGACAGGAGCGCTGCTTCTGTCCAAAACGACAGAAATCTTCCAATCGGCTCCAGCCGTAACGGACGCAGCGCTCTATATTGGCGCTGCGACAGCGCTCTATGCTGCTGCAAGGGCGCTAATGGAGCGGAATGTGAAGAAAATATTGATCTATTCGACGATCAGCCAGCTAGGTATCGTTCAGCTTTCGCTCGCCCTAGGGGCCGCCACAAGCAGCATGCTTTATGTGCTGGTCCATGCAATTTGCAAAACGCTGCTTGTACTGGCAGCAGGTCAACTATTGAAGGCAGTTGGAACAGCGGATATAGGGAGCATGGGTGGTTTGCGCAAGCAAATGCCGCTTGCAGCGTGGACGTTTTTCATTGGCGGCCTGGCTTTATGCGGCATTCCCCCGCTCACGGGCTTTTGGCTGCAGCAGTCGATTTGGGCGGAAGCATCAGAGCGGCATCTATTGTGGCTGGCTGCGATGATGCTTGTACTGCTTTTGACCGCGGCTTACATGTCCCGCATGTATTTTCTTATATTTGAAGGGAAGCCGCGTTCAACTGCAACGGCCGTGCTTGATCAAGGCCATAAGCGTTCGCGCCTTATGAGCTATTCGGTAATTGCGCTTGCCGCGATCGTTGTCCTTTCAAGCTTCTTTCAATTGGTCTGGGGCAGCTTGCCTGAACGATGGCTCGATGGGGAAGCGGTTGGCGCGCAAGGCAATATGTCCTTAGGATTAATGCTGGCCGCTACTGCAATCCTTATAGGCGGCGCTTGGCTCGGATGGCTGAAAAACAAACGTGAGGCGAGCGCGATGCGCTCTGACCCAAATCAGCTGAAGGATGCTTCTGCTGGATGGGCAGCAGGCAAAGCGAGTGCGATCAAGCAGCCGTTTGCCGCTGCTGGTGAGGCATTAGCGGCGATTGAACATGCGATGGGCATGCCGCTCCAGCTGGCGGCTCGACTGTTGTATGCGATGGGGAGGCTGGCTGTTAGCTGGAGCCTTCGCAGTACGATTCGAGGAATGGGACTAGCGATCATTTTTGGACTGGTCATCACGATCATCATCATGGCTGCAAAGGGGGAGTGGTAAAATGGCATTTTTGACAGAGCTGCCGCTTTTGTCTTTAATGTGGCTGGCCCCTGCTGCCGGCATGCTGCTTATCCTGCTCACGCCATCCGGTCAAGGAAGAGCGATGCAGACGCTTGCCGTGCTTGCGGCACTGCTTCCGCTGCTTTTCGCCGCTTTTTTATATGCGACATTTAATCAACAGCAAGGGGGCGGCGCTTATACGGAGCAGTATCCGTGGATTGAGGTCCCGCTCCCTTTTGCTTCAACTGTGGGACAAGTATATAGCGAAGCAAAATTATCCTTTTCCTACACGGTTGCGGTAGACGGGCTCTCGCTGCCGTTGCTGCTTGCCGCCGCGCTGGTGACGGGGCTCGCTGCTGTAACTGCTGTTCAGCTTAGGAAGCGGCGCAAAGCGTTTTATTTTTGGCTGCTGTGGCTGGAAGCTTCACTGCTGGGGCTTTTTATCGCCAGGGATGTTTTGCTGTTTATCGTATTTTTACAGGCCGCGCTGGTCGCGCTTTATTTTCTGCTGGGCATATGGGGCAATCCGGACGGTGAGCGGACGGCGAATCGGCTATTGGCTGGGGCAGGGCTAGGTTCTGTGCTGCTGCTTGTCATATTTCTCATTTTGACCTGTACGGCGGGCCTTCGTGTTGAAAAGGCTGGCGAGCAGCTCCAGGCGGTATACAGCGGAGGATACGGCGGAATCGCCCGTGGACTGCTTGCAGGAGAGACGGCAATGAGCCAAGAGGTGCCGGATGTGAGAGCGGCTGCCGCAGCGCCATTGTCCGAAGGTGGGAAGATTGCGCTGTTTATTTTGCAGCTCATCGGCTTCGGGTTGT
Source organism: Paenibacillus sp. Leaf72 (assembly GCF_001422685.1). NCBI lineage: Bacteria > Bacillati > Bacillota > Bacilli > Caryophanales > Paenibacillaceae > Paenibacillus > Paenibacillus sp. Leaf72. The sequence goes on from NZ_LMLV01000012.1 coordinate 467,515, forward strand.
TTATGCCGCTTCTGCCATTTCATACATGGCTGATGAAAGCGCAGGCCAGCGCACCAATACCGGTCGTGATGATTATTTCGGGTCTGCTTCCGGCTGCCGGGGCGTATGGACTGCTGCGCTATGGCGTATTTTTGTTTCCAGAGCAAGCGGAGAAAATGGCCCCGGCTCTCGCTGTTCTCGGTATTATTCAGCTTCTGTACGGAGCTTTGCTGGCTCTGCGCCAGACGGATATGAGGCAGCTGCTTGCTTATGCCTCGCTTAGCCAAATGGGATTCATTTGGCTTGGCATTGCCGCCTTTAACGAGACAGGGCTGCAGGGGACGATCTTTCAGCTCATGGCGGGCAGCTTATGCTTTGCCCTGATATGGCTCGTTGTCGGCAGCTTGCAGGAGCGAGCTAAAACAACGGCAATTTCCGAGCTTGGCGGCTTGGCCCGCTCGCTTCCGTTTATTTGCGGCATTTTCATGGCCGCGGGGTTGTCGCTTATCGGCATTCCCGGCTTGGCTGGCTTTCCCGGGATTTTACTGTCGCTGCTCGGCTTATTCGATTCGCTGCCATGGCTCGCTGCTGCCGCAATACCGGGAATCGTACTCACTGCCGCTTATATGCTGCGAGGCCTGCTGAGCGTAAGCTTCGGGCCGATTGATGAGCGGCATGCGGCTTTCAAGGATGCCCGCCTTATTGAGGCGGCACCGATGATTATATTGCTTGCTTTTATCGTGCTGCTCGGCTGCTTCCCGTCATTTTTGACCGATACGGTGCAGCAAAGCATTACGGGGCTTTATAGTCAATTGCTGGCAGGCAGGATGGAGGGATGAGCTCATGACAAATAGAGAAGCGCTGGGATCGCAGTTTTGGTTAGGTACGGTGCAGCTAATTCCTGAGCTGCTCCTCCTTTTGCTGCTGATTACACTTGCTGCTGGCCTCCGGTTTCGCTTGTGGCACCAAGCGGGATTGGCGTCAGGCTGGTTGACACTGCCATGGCTGGTCGTCGTATTTACAGCGGCCTTATGGCGGATGGCAGCGAACGGCACAGAAGCGGCGATAGCGATTGCCAAGGGCAGACAGTCAGGCGGAGTCGCGGGAATCCCCTATCTGGGCTTGAATGCGGAAAGCTTCATGTTTTTGCTGGCAATTGCGGGAGCTATCGTAGTGGTGCTGCTCAGTCTGGGAGAAGAGCGGGAGCAGCGTATTAACGATTATTTATATATTCCTGCTGCGCTGCTTGGCATACGTTTGCTGCTTGCGCCTTCCAATCTTATTACGCTCTATATGGGAATTGAGCTATTTAGTTTGGCGGCATTGAGCCTGGTTTTGACTACGTTGAACAAGCGGCATAAGCATTTGTCTCGGCCTGAGCGCCCGGCAGTGCGCTTCTCGGCCCGTTCTGGCGTTGGAACTGCCCTGCTGCTGTTCGGCATGTCTTATATTTATGGCTTGACTGGCGATATGGACTTAGCTGCTATTCGGGCATCCATTTCTGATATGCAGTCGTATGCTTCGCTTGTATACTTGGCCATTTTGCTAATGGCATGCGGTTTGGGCGTAAAAGTGGCGGCTCTGCCATTTAGCATTTGGATGTCCAACGAGAATGGTAAAAACACGGGCTTTCCTTATACGGCTGGCGCGATGTTTCTGGTGGTAGCAGGCCAAGGCGCAGCCGCGGCTGCATTGTATCATCTGCTCCATGAAACGGAGATAGTCCAGCTATTGGGTTTAAACAGCACCTATATCGGCTTGCAGGCGATTGCGGCCTGCCAAATTGCTTGGGGCACAGTCGCGATGCTGAGGCAAAAGCAGGCTGCTAACCTATTAGGCTGGGTGAGCGTCATCAACAGCGGCTATTTGCTTGTTCCGGTCGCACTTAGTCTTGCACCCGCTCATAGCAGTTTATTCGCACCGCTCGGCTATCAATTCGCTGTGTATATGCTGGCGATGTTTGGAGCTGCAGCTATTTTGGCAGCTGTTCGGGAAGCGACAGGGCATGGAAAGCTCAGCGGACTGGCTGGTTTGTATCATCGGTCGCCTTGGCTTGCGGCAGCGATGGCTGTTTTCGTGCTGTCGCTTGCAGGCCTGCTGCTAACGGGTGGTTTTTTTGCCAAAGTGTATATATGGCTGGGCAGCGCTGCGGCAGAGGCCTATTGGCTGCTGGGCGTCATGGCCGCATGCAGCCTCGTTGCCGCGTATGCTTATTTTGGCTTCATCCGGCAAATGTTCATGAGAACGGGCAGCGACGAGCGTGCGCTTTCGCTTCCGCTTGCTGCATCTTTAGGCATTGCTATTTGCGCCGTCGGACTTGTCGTGTTGGGCTTGTTCCCAGGCTTGCTGATGAAGTAAACACCACCCTGATTGGAAGGAACCCAATAGGGTAAGAAAACAATATGGAATCAGAAAGCTGGGCCTTTGGTCGCTATCTTATGCCGGAACAAGGACAAGCCTGCTCCAAGCGCGAAAGTTAATGGGAGAGTTAGCAGATACAACGGTATGCGAATGAGAGAGTTAGCAGATACAATGGCAAGCGACAGAATAAGGTACGAGGGAATATAAGCCAAGTGATGATGTAGGTAGGGATAAGTAAACGGAATTAAGTACGAATGTAAGTGCGGAAGTTAAGTGCGGATGTAAATGCGAGAATTACACGAATGGTAATTACGAATGCCAAGTGCGGATGATAAGGTACGAATGTTAAGTACGAATGCCAAGTGCAGATGATAAGGTACAAATGTTAAGTACGAATGCCAAGTGCAGATGATAAGGTACAAATGTTAAGTACGAATGTAAAGCAAGAATAAAAAGCGCTAGAAAAATACGAATGCAAAGGCAGAATAAATAACATGAAGTTTAATCATGGTAGGTTCCGCAGTTTGCGCCGCCAGCTTGCTGCGCTGCTGGCGGTTATGTTGCTCTGCGGCGTTGTATCCGCCGCAGAGCCTTGGGCGGCGGAGCGCATTGACGCCGCCTCAAGTGCAAAAGAGGAGCCGCCGCAAAGCTGGCTCCTCAAATGGAGCGACCCCGCGCAAGCAGCTGAGCTGCGCGGGACACTCGTGATCCGCCGCCAGGCTGAGGCGGCGGTCGACGTCGTACGTCCGGCCGAAGCATCGGCGGACGTCGAAGCATGGCTGCTCCGGCTGCGAAGCACGCCGGGCGTCGAATACGTGTACCCGAATGGACGGGTACACGCCTTAGAGCTGTCCGCCGCACAGCAGGCGGACGACAGCCCTCCAGCCGAGGCTGCCTACGGCGAGGCCTCAGCCCTCACAGCCGCCGCCGCGAAGGCAGCGGCGGCCAGCGATCCCGAGCTTGCGAAGCAAAGCTATCTCAAGCAGATCGGCGCGCTAGCCGCTTGGAAAACCGTGCGCGAGCAAACCGCGCTGACGATCGCGATTGTCGATACGGGCATCGATCTCGACCATCCCGATCTCAAAAAAAATCTAGTCCCCGGCATCAACTTAATCGACACGGATACGCCGCCTGAGGACAATAACGGCCACGGGACAAGCGTGGCCGGAGTAATTGCCGCTTCCGGCAACAATGGCATTGGCGTATCCGGCATTTTGTGGAAGGCGAAGCTGATGCCGATTAAAGCGCTTGATCATAATGGCGATGGGACAGAGCAGGATTTGGGCGAAGCGATTTTGTACGCGGTGCGCAAGCAGGCCAAGATCGTCGTGCTCTCTGTGGGATTATATCGTTATTCTCCTTATATGCAGGACATTGTAAATTATGCAGAGAGCAAAGGGGTGCTGCTGGTAGCAGCAGCGGGCAATGATGGACAGACGCTCGGAAGTATGGCAGCTGTAAAATACCCCGCCGCCTATTCGACGGTGCTGGCAGTTGGCGGCGTAAAAGCGGACAGTTCGCCAGATTTGCGTTCGAATCCCGGTACGGAGCTGGATTTGTCAGCAGCTTGGAACGTTTATACGACAGCGCTAGGCGGTAGCTACAAGAAGGAAGAGGGCACGTCGATGGCCGCACCTCAGGTAGCAGCAGCGGCGGCACTCATCTGGGCCCGTTATCCGAAGCTCAAAACGTATCAAGTCAGGGAGCTGCTGCGCCAAACGACGCGCAACATTGGCGAGTCGGGCTTCGATAATCGCACAGGCTATGGGCTGCTGCAAATCGATAAAGCGCTGAGCACACCTCTTATAGCAGATGGTTTTGAGCCGAATGATACGAGGGGCACAGCTGCCTTTCTCCCCTTGAATAAGCAAATATCTGCCGTACTCAATACGGGCAAGGATATCGACTGGTATACCGTGGAGGCGCCATATGACGGCAAGCTCACGATGAAGTACCAATCACTGACTGAATCAGGGGCTGCAATTCCCCCTATTCGGCTGCTGCATTATGTGAACGGTGTCCAGAAAAATACTTATACGACGAAGCTTGCCAGCGGCAATGCCGAGTTCACGGTAAAGAAAGGGACGCAAAAAATAGGCGTCCAGTTCATGAACAGCGATAACGGGACCCGTCAGCCCTATTTGCTGGACTCCTCTTTTATTATGAAACCTGATGCTTATGAATCGAATAACCAGACATACGAAGCGTTCGCTTTGTCGCCGCGCAGCCAGACGGTAGTGGGCAATTTCCATCAGAAGGCGGATCGCGACTGGTATGCGATTACCTTCAAGCAAAGCGGCACGCTGCGGCTTGCCTTGGAGGGGAATACGGCGCGAATCGACCCGGGCCTTGCCGTTCAGCGGGCCGGACAGTCGCTTCGAACCTATGATGAGGAGTCGGAGGGCCAGGCAGAAATATCGCCAACATTGACAGTAACACCCGGGAAATATTATATTCGTGTGCATAATGCTATTTCGTCTGAGGCCAGCCCCGTCATTGGGCAATATACGCTGAAAATCAATTATGTGCCGAAATACGATGATCCCAATGAGCCGAATAATCAATATTACGAAGGCTTGAGCATACGCAGCGGCACAGAATATGTAGGGGTCATTGACAGCAGCACCGATGTCGATTGGTTCCAGCTGCGCCTCACCCGAGCGAGCCAAATTGATTTGCAAGTGTTTAATGTTCCTTCAGGAAAGGTAATGCAAGTCATAGCATACGATAAAAAGCAGCAGCAGCTTTTTTCACAGAAAACAGGCAGCACAGGTAAGCTGGATGTGAAAAACAAGCGGCTTCCTGCGGGTGTTTATTATTTTAAACTGACAGCCAATGAGCCCTTCGACAAGCAATATTACCGTTTCAAGGTAACGGTCAAAACGGCCTTTGCCAGCGCTCCTGGGATTGCAGAGCAACAGCTTCCGGCCAGCGAAGCGGGAGGCAATGAAGCACGCCGCATGTTTAAAGTGGAGGACCCTGCCGTGGAAAGCAGTGGAGAGCCATTTGCAAAAGAGCGGCTGCTCGTGCAATAGCTGAGTAAATGAGTAATCAAGCGGCATACCGGAACTTAAGGCGAAAAAAAGGAGGCAGCTGGAGCACAGATGGGTTTGACTCAGGATATGTTGAACAACATGCAGACAGCCACAGGAGTAACGGGGCTGTTCTCCATCGTTGTAACGCTCGTAAGCATTGTACTTATATGGTTTATTATGCAGGAGATAAAATGGGAAGCGTTTTTTGCGTTTCCCCGCAGCCCCAAGGCTCGCATGTTTCAGGCGGTTATTGCGATCATATTGGGGCACGCTTTTGCCAGCTTCATTTTGGATTACTGGTCTTGGACGACAATGCTGAAGAGTTTTGTCGAATAACGAGAGCGGAATATGTTAACAATGGGTAGTACATGACGGACTTAAAATCCCGCCTGTTTCCGAACGCTATACAAGTGCGGGAATTTTGTTCCAGTATCAGGCAGGGCAACACCTAAAAGCATCGTTCAGCATAGGATGTTAGGGTCAGGATCGGGCTGCTTTAAATGCTGCGGTTACATGGAAATTTAAAGCTTGTCGATTAGTGTAGATAAGTGTTAATATGGAGTTTGGATTAAGACGGGAATTTTTCACTTTTAAACAATAATTTTAAAGCGAGAGACAGAAATTCAGTTCGCGGAGGGAACCATAAGATGACCAAAATTATCGTCCGCGGAGGCAAGCGTTTATCGGGAACGGTACGTGTCAGCGGTGCAAAAAATGCAGTACTCCCCATTCTAGCAGCCTCTTTACTTGCGACGGAAGGAGACAGCGTCATCTGTGACGTTCCCCTCCTCGACGATGTCATGACTATACAGAAGGTATTGGCATCATTAGGCGCAACGATATCGTATCAAGATACAACAATGAGAATTTCGGCGGGAACGATTGCTTCTTACGAGGCGCCTTATGAGCTGATTCGCAAAATGCGTGCTTCCTTCCTTGTTATGGGACCACTGCTTGCACGGATTGGCAAGGTGCGTATTTCGCTTCCGGGCGGCTGCGCGATTGGAACACGTCCGATTGATCAGCATTTGAAAGGCTTCGAAGCGATGGGAGCGGAAATTACGCTCGGACACGGCTTCATTGAAGCAAGCACAAGCACGCGTCTCAAGGGCGCAAAAATATATCTCGATGTAGCAAGCGTAGGCGCTACTGAGAACATTATGATGGCTGCTGCACTCGCAGAAGGCACAACACTGCTTGAAAATGCTGCAAAGGAACCGGAAATCGTCGACCTCGCTAATTATTTGAATGCGATGGGCGCGAAGGTTCGCGGCGCAGGCACAGGCCTCATTCGCATCGAAGGCGTTGAAAGCTTGCACGGTGTGACGCATCATGTTATTCCTGACCGTGTAGAAGCGGGCACTTATATGATTGCTGCAGCGATTACAGGCGGCGACGTGTTTGTAGAAGGAGCAATTGGCGATCATTTGACACCGGTCATTTCCAAGCTGCAAGAGATGGGCGTGGAGGTGCTGGAGTCGGATAACGGCATTCGGGTTAAAGCGGACCATCCGCTGAAATCGGTAGACGTGAAGACGTTGCCGCACCCGGGCTTCCCGACGGATATGCAATCGCAAATGATGGCGCTGCTGCTCGTATCCGAGGGTACGTCGGTCGTAACCGAAACGGTATTTGAGAATCGCTTCATGCATGTGGAAGAATTCCAGAAGATGAATGCACATATTAAGATCGAAGGCCGTTCCGCTATCGTTAGCGGAAATATGCCGCTAACTGGCGCGAAAGTATGTGCGACGGACCTGCGTGCAGGAGCAGCCTTGATCTGTGCAGCATTGCGTGCTGATGGCGAGACGGAAGTAACGGGTATCCACCACGTAGATCGCGGTTATGTAGATATTACAGGCAAACTGGCTTCGCTTGGAGCGCTTATTCACCGCGTTGAAGCGGAGGAGGAAGAGAAGCAGGCGGCTGTTGTGGAAAATGTACTTCAAGCTAAAGTGGTCGCTGCTGTAGAACAAGCGAAGGAAACGGCCGCTGTTATCGCAGCAGTTGAGCTGGATTCGGCTTCAAGCTTCAAGCGTGAGAAGGAAGCAACGGTTTTGAAGGTTCAGCCTACTTGGGCGTAACCATTTTAATAAGCATAAGAGCAGAGCTGTTTGCAGACGCGCCGGATGGGGCGATGTGAACGGCTCTTTTTTTGAAATTAAAGCCTTATAAGCTGCTCTTTTGTACCCGCGTTTCTATTTTCTCCGTTATACGAGCGTTGCCATCCATAACGGGCAGCGCCGTTTGCATTTTAAATATAAAGATTGTTTTCGTGTGGTATGATGAAAGCATAATTTGTAAGCGTATAACTTTCTGGATAATGAGAAGGAGATTTTATGGCTACTATTCATGATGTCGCGAAGAAGGCGAAAGTATCGGTTACGACGGTCTCCCGCGTATTAAACAACAGGGGGTATATTAGCGAGACGACTCGCAATAAGGTGTTCCAGACGATGAAGGAGCTGAATTATCAGCCGAACGAGCTGGCGCGTTCTTTGCTGCGCAAGCAGTCCAATGTGATCGGGCTCATTATTCCAAATGTGGCGCATCCTTTCTTCGCTGAGCTGGCCAGCTATGTTGAACGTTATGCCTACGAGAACGGCTATAAAATTATGCTCTGCAACTCGCATCTTGATCCTGTGAAGGAGAAGGAATACATCGATATGCTCAAGCGCAACCGGGTAGACGGCATTATTATGGGCAGCCATACGCTTGAGGTTAAGGAGTACAAGGAGCTGCATTCCCCGATTGTGACGATAGACCGGCAGATTAGCGAGGAAATCCCGTTTATTTCATCGGACAATTACGAGGGTGGCAGGCTCGCGGCACAGCTGCTTGTAGACAAAGGGTGCAGAAAAATTGCGCATATTTGCGGGAATTTAGAGCTTCAGCTGCTGGCGAACCAGCGAACGGCTGCCTTTCGTGACGTGATGGCGGAAAATGAGATTGAGCCAATTATCATCCAGACGGATATGAACGTATTCGACGAGCAGCAGTACGAGCAGATTATGAGCCGTCTGTTCGCGGAGCATCCTGATATCGATGGTTTGTTTGCGACAAGCGATATTATCGCTTCCTTCGCGGTGAAGGAATGCCGCAAGGCGGACAAGTCTATTCCGGAGCAGATCAAAATAGTAGGCTATGATGATGTGAGCGCGGCCAATTGGATAACGCCGGCGCTAACGACGATTCGCCAGCCGATTGCCGAAATCGGACGGATCGCGGTTGATTCAATCATCCGGCAAATGAACGATGAGCCGCTGGAGCACCGGTATGTTTTGGATGTCGAGCTGGTGGAGCGCCTGACGACTTAGGAACAGCTGAAATCCCTTATACAGCAAGGGATTTTTATTTTTATTATTGAATGTCAATCGTTTGACATGTCAAACGATTGACATATTTTTTGACACCGACTATAATACGTTATGAAAGCGGTTTATAAATCGGTTCCAGCATAGAATATTTATCATTTAGAATCGGGGGACGAACGAATGAAATCTTGGAAAAGCTTGCAGGCTCTGCTCGTATCTTTAGTGATGGTTATGGTCGTAACAGCGTGCGGAGGAAATGCCGGCTCAACACCTGCAGATTCATCCACAGCTGAAGGCAGCGCAAATAGTGGAAGTGCTTCAGGAGAGGTGAAAATTACGCTGCTGAATTCCAAAGGGGAAATTCAAACGCAGCTTGAAGATGCAGCGAAAGCGTTTAAAGAGGATTATCCGAATATTACGCTGGAAATCATTCCGGTTCCGGCAGGACAGTCGCCATTCGAGAAAGCATCCGCGCTGTATGCGGCGAACAGCCCGTCGACGATTACGATGCTGGATACAGGGGATGTCGAGAAGTTCAAAGATCGCCTCCTCGATCTGAGCGGGGAAAAATGGATGTCCGACAAGGTCGACGGCAGCACGGATCTGACAACCTTCGATGGCAAAAACTATGCGTTCCCGCTTTCAATTGAAGGCTACGGTTTTATTTACAACAAAGCGGTCGTAGACAAAGCGGTTGGTGGCAGCTTCGATCCGGCAACCATTACGACGACACAAGCACTGGAAGATTTGTTTAAAAAGATCGAAGCCTCCGGTACTGGCGCGCTCATCGTCTCGCCAATGGATTGGTCGCTTGCAGCCCACTACCTTCCGCTCGCTTATGCTGGACAATCAGCAGATAAAGCGGTGGTAAACCAGTTTATTACTGATCTGAAGGCTGGCAGCGTAGATCTTTCGTCCAACAGCGTATTTAACGGCCTCATGGATACGTTCGACATCATGAAGGAGCATAACATCGATAAAGCTTCGCCGCTCGCAGGCACCTATGAGAAGGGTCCTGAGGTGCTGGGCAAAGGCGAGGTTGGCATCTGGTTCCAGGGCAACTGGGCTTGGCCGCAAATCAGCAGCTTTGATACGGCGAGCGGCGCATATGGCTTCCTGCCAGTGCCGATCAGCAATAACCCGGATGATTTCGGCAATACGCAAATTTCCGCAGCTGTCTCGAAACGCCTTGTTCTAGACAAAGAGAAAAGCACGCCAGAGCAGCAGTCGGCAGCAAAAACGTTCCTGGAGTGGATGGTCTACAAAGAGAAAGGCCAAGACTTCCTGATCAATAAAGCGAACATCGTGCCTGCGTTCAAAAACATTACACTGGAGCCGCAAGACCCGCTCGCTAAGTCGATTGGGGCCTATATCACTGGAGGTAAAATCGAGGAATCGATGAGTGCGCTCCCAGCAGATCACTGGAGCAAGGTAGGCGCTTCGATGCAAAAATATTTGGCTGGAGCAGCTGACCGCGCCACGCTTGCCAAGGAAATTCAGGAATACTGGACAACTGTAAAGTAGCGTGAACTAGACGACAAACAACAGCTTAGAAGAGGATGCGATGGACAGGCCTGCATGACTTGTCCATCGCTTCGCTTCCATGAAACGTTAGTGAGGGATTACGATGATATCGGAAAAAGGACTTTGGAGCCGTCTTCGGCTGCGGCTATTGTTCACCGGGCCTACTCTGTTTGCTTTTGCCACCGTCATGATAGTACCGTTTTTGTACGGGATTTATTTAACCTTTACGAATTGGGATGGCATTTCCACGACGAGTACGATGGTCGGTTTCGAAAACTATGCCTACGTATGGAAAGACGCGGTATTTTGGAAGTCATTTTATTTGACGCTTAAATATGTGTTTATAAGTGTGGCGCTCGTCAATGTGGTGGCCTTTTTGCTAGCCTATTTTTTATCAAGCGGCTTGAAGGGCCAGAGCTTTTTTCGGGCCGGATTTTTCATTCCAAATTTGGTCGGCGGCATTGTGCTTGGATTTGTATGGCAATTTATTTTCTCGAACGTACTCGTATCGATTGGACAAAAAGCAGGCATCTCCGTATTCGGCACGTCCTGGCTCGCTGATCCGGATAAAGCATTTTTGGCGCTTATAATTGTAACGGTGTGGCAATATGCTGGTTATATGATGGTTATTTATGTGGCGGGTCTCATGAATGTGCCGAAGGATATTATGGAGGCGGCCAGCATTGATGGGGCAACGGCATTCCGCAAGCTGCGGACGATGATTTTGCCGCTGATGGTGCCATCTTTTATCGTATGTGTATTTTTATCGCTGCAGCGCACGTTTATGGTTTACGATTTGAACCTGACGCTGACGAAGGGCGGACCGTTCAAAAGCACGGAAATGGTCTCGATGCATGTGTATGAGAAAGCGTTCCTCTCAAGAGATTATGGGGTAGGGCAGGCGGAAGCGCTTGTACTGTTCCTGCTCGTAGCGGGCATTACGCTATTGCAAGTGTATTTCAGCAAGAAGCTGGAGGTGGAGGCCTGATGAAGCGCTGGAAAGCCTCTATGGAATGGAGCAAGTTTATTGTTTTGCTGGTTGGCCTTGTGGCCTTCGTCTTTCCATTTATTTTGCTAATCGTCAATTCCTTTAAGGAAAATAAAGCGATCACCGCTTCGCCGCTTTCTCTGCCTGACAGCTTCAATCTGGCGAATTACGAGTCGGCGTTTACGAAAATGAATTATGTATCCGCGTTTACGAACACGGTTATCATTACGGTGCTGAGCGTATTGCTTATCTCGGTGCTTGCGGCCATGACAGCCCATTTCTTTGTGCGAAACCAAAGCAAATTTAATCAATATACGTTTTTCCTGATGGTAGCAGCGATGATTATCCCGTTCCAGGCGATTATGATTCCGCTTGTGAAGGTGTATGGCAATCTGCATTTGCTGGATAACAAGTGGACGCTGATTTATATGTATCTCGGCTTTGGAAGCCCGCTTGCGGTGTTCATTTATCATGGTTTTGTGAAAAGCATTCCGGCGGAGCTGGAGGAGGCCGCAATGATTGATGGCTGCACGCGGACACAGACGTTTTTCCGCATTGTGTTCCCTGTACTCGCACCAACGTCGGTGACAATTGCGATTTTGAATGTATTATGGATCTGGAACGACTTCCTGCTTCCATCGCTTGTGCTGACCTCTTCGGAGCAGCGTACGCTGCCGCTCTCGACCTTTTATTTCTATGGCACTTATACCGTCGATTACGGGCCGCTGATGGCAGGACTGCTGCTAACTATTTTACCGATACTCGTCGTCTATTTGTTCGCACAGAAATTTATTATTCAAGGCGTCATGCAAGGCTCCATTAAATAAACGCGTAAGAATAGGATGATTGATCATGTTGTATACGCTCGACAATGCCGAGCAGTTTGTGGCGGAAAGAAAGCATCTGCTGCGGCCGCAGTACCGTCTTGGCTATCATTTAATGGCGGAGTTTGGCTGGATGAACGACCCGAACGGCTTTATTTTTCACAATGGGCATTATCATTTGTTTTATCAATATTATCCGTATCAGCCGGTATGGGGACCGATGCATTGGGGCCATGCCATCAGCCGTGATTTGGTTTCGTGGGAGTATGCTCCGGTTGCGCTCGCTCCAGACCAGCCGTATGACAGTGGGGGCTGCTTCTCTGGAAGCGCGATTGTCCATGAAGGCAAGCTTCATCTTATGTATACGGGGCATGTCGTGACAGGCCCGAATGGGGATACGGACTATTATCAGACGCAAAATATAGCGGTATCAGATGATGGCCGGGCATTCGCTAAGCTGGCGAGCAATCCGGTGCTGGGGCTGGAGCAAATTCCGGCTGGAGCGAGCCGCAAAGATTTTCGTGATCCGAAGGTGTTTGAGCGTGACGGCTCCTATTATACAGTCATCGGCTCGAATGATGGTGCAGGGCATGGCTTGATTTTGCTCTATCGTTCACAGAATCTCGTGAATTGGACCTTTGTTGGCGAGATGGCGCGCAGCGATGGACAGATGGGCGACAATTGGGAATGCCCGGATTTGTTCCCGCTAGGGGACTATGATGTACTGATGATGTCGCCGCAGCGGATGCCAGCACAAGGCGACAACTATCGTAATTTGCATTCCACCACTTATATGGTAGGAAAATTAAATACGGAGACAGGGTTATTCTCGTATGACGGCTATGAGCCGATTGATTACGGCTTTGATTTTTATGCGCCGCAGACAGCGCTGGACTCGCAAGGACGGCGCATTGTCATCGGCTGGATGGAAACGTGGGAGCAGGAAATTCCGACCCAGCTCGGACATTATTGGGCCGGGGCGATGACGCTGCCGCGTGAAGCTGTGCTGCGCAGCAGCGATAGAAAGCTGCTGTTTCAGCCGCTGGAAGAGCTGAAGGCGTACCGCCGTGACGGTTTTGAGCTGAGGGAGTTGGAGCTTGCGGGGGAGCAGCTGCTCGCTGTCCGGGGAGATTGCTATGAGCTTGAAGTGGTGCTCCGTATCGGCAGCGCCCGTGAGCTTGGCTTGAAGCTGCGGACGAATGGGGCGGGAGAAGAGACTGTACTTGCTTATCATGCGGAAGAAGGGCTGTTCCGCTTCAATCGGGATTGTTCCGGTATCGGGCAAGGCGGCGAAAGAAGGACGGCCATTGCACTTGCGGAAGGCGGCGAGCTTTCGCTGCGCATTTTCGTCGATCAGTCGTCGGTGGAGGTGTTTCTCCAAGGCGGGGAAAAAGTGATGACCGGACGTATTTACCCGGGCGAAGCCTCGACAGGCATTGCCGCCTTCGCCTCGGGCGGAACGGGTACACTCGTTTCATTTAAAAAATGGGATATTGAACGCCAGCTTTAATGCGGCTTCAATGCCGCTTCCTTATAAGCGAGGGTAACATCGCGGCTAGTTTAGAGCGGCGCTGGAAACGTGAGCGTGACTGGCGCATGCCAGGTTTGAGAACAGGACAGAGGTTGTGTCCTGTTCTCTTTTTTATTTTCAGCAGCAGAAACGATGAATGTTCTTGCAGCGCGGTACTAGCTAGGGCTGATCCTCGGTCAGGCTTGTTCATTCTCCGTTCATTTTTTCATGCTATATTCGTCACGAATATGTCAGTCGGAGGGTGGAATACAGTCGATGAAAAAGTGGAAGCTATGGCTTGGTATTATCCTTGTAGTAGGCGCGGCCGGTGGAGGCGGTGCCTATTATTATTTGAAGATGGGGCAGCCGGCGACGGTGCAGGCAGCAACCTCACAAACGGTGAAAGCGACGCGGGGCAATATTGAGCTGAAAATAAGCGCGACAGGCAGTGTAGAAGCCAACTCTCGCGAAACCGTAACGTCCGGCGTATCCGGTACGATTGCAAAGCTGAACTTCAAAGTCGGCGATAAGGTGAAGGCAGGCCAAGTGCTGGCAACGTTTGAATCCGAGAAGGACTACGATAGCCAGATTGAGCAGACGGAGCTTTCGATTAAGAAGCAGCAAGTGCAGATGGAGCAATATCAGACCAAATATAAGGAAGCTGCGGGCACGGAGGATGAACTGGCGACCCAGCAAAGCATCAAAACGGATATGGAAATGCTGGCGCTTGAAATCAAGCAAAACCAAGACAGCCTGACCACGATGAGGGAAGATCAACTGAAGGTGACTGAGGTTGTGGCGACGATTGATGGCGAGGTGACGGAAAGCGAGGTTTCCGTTGGTGACGAGGTTGTAGCGAATACGGTTATTGCGTCTATCGTCAATTACGATTTGCTTGATTTTGTTGTGCAGGTCGATGAGCTGGATATTCCATCGGTCAAAGTAGGCCAAGTGGTGCAAGTTTATTTGAGCGCCCTGACGGACAAGACAATCGAAGGCAAAGTAGCCAGCTTGGCTCGTGAGGGTACGGCATCGAATGGCGTATCCGCTTATGAGGTGACGATTTCGCTTGATACGATTGATGGCGTGATGACGGGCATGTCGGGGGAAGCGGACATTATTTTGGAGTCCAGAAATGATGTCGTCGTTGTACCGGTAGACGCTGTTATTGAACGTGGCGGCAAATCCTTCGTTCGCGTGCCAACGGGCACGCAAAGTGCGAGCGGGACACAAGGTACAAGCGGGGCAGCAGGGGCACAAGGAAATGCTGGAGCGTCAGGTGGACAAGGCACGGATGGAGCTGCAGGAGCTCAAGGCTCGAACGGTGCGCAAGGTGCTACGGGCACACAAGGTCAAGGCGCACCAGGAGCTCAAGGTGCCGGCGAGACACAAGGCGCTGCCGGTGCTCAAGGTACGAGTGGTGCACAGGGAGCGGCAGGCGCTCAAGGTACAAACGATGCTCAAGGCGGCACGAGTGCACAAGGAACACGCGGAGCACAAGGTGGAATCGGTGGCCAAGCTGCGGGCGGAGCTGTCCAAGGTACAGCTGGCACCCAGGGAACACGTGGAACACAAGGCGCAGCGGGTACTCAAGGTACTGGAGCAGCAGGTACGGGCGGAACGGCGCAAGGCACAACAAACATGCAGCGCGGCGGCGCTCAGATGGAAGGGCAGTTAGTCGAAGTAGAAGCGGGAATCAGCGATGAAACGTATGTGGAAATTATTTCGGGGCTGAATGAAGGCGACTCCGTGCTCATTCCAACGCCGCAGGGCACAGTGGGCATGACAACAACGACGACCCAGCAAAATCAAGCGACTATGGGAGGCGGCATGATGCAAGGTGGCTTCGGCGGTGGAGGTGGCGGATTCGGCGGCGGTGGAGGCGGATTCACTGGCGGCGGCGGAGCAGGCGGTGGTCGCCCATGAGGAACGAGGGCAGCGGCATTCTAATCGACATTAACCATCTCGTCAAAAATTACGTGATGGGCCGGGAAACTGTGACGATTCTTAAAGGCGTATCCTTTCAGGTGGAAAAAGGCGATTTTGTCGCCATTGTCGGGCCTTCCGGCTCGGGAAAATCAACGATGATGAATGTCATCGGCTGTCTGGATACGCCGACCGACGGCAGCTACAAGCTGGACGGCATTGAGGTGCGAGGAATGAGCGAGAATAAGCTGGCGGATATTCGCAACAAGAAGATCGGGTTTATTTTTCAGGGCTTTCACTTGCTGCCACGGCTTACCGCGCTTGAAAATTGCGAGCTGCCGCTCATTTATCGAGGGCTTCCTGCGAAGCAGCGCCGGGCTATGGCGATGAAGGCACTGGAGCAGGTCGGCCTTGGAGAGCGGGTGCATCACCGTCCGAGCGAGCTGTCGGGCGGACAGCAGCAGCGGGTTGCCATCGCTCGGGCGCTGGCGACAAACCCGCCGATTTTGCTGGCGGATGAGCCGACTGGAGCACTCGATATGAAGACGGGGCAGGAAGTGCTGCAGCTCATGGAAGACTTGAATCGGCAGGGCCACACGATTGTGCTGATTACGCATGATATGGAGGTCGCTCATCGGGCAAGCCGTACGGTTATTATGCGGGACGGCGTGCTGACCGAGGAAAGGAGGGAAAGGGATGAAGCTGACGCAAGGGTTCAGGATGGCGATCAAGAGCGTCTTGTCAAGCAAGCTTAGAACAGCCCTCTCCATGCTGGGCATATTGATCGGCGTAGCTACAGTTATCGCGCTAGTCGGTATGGGGCAAGGCTCGACGAAGCAAGTGGAGGAGCAGGTTGCCAGCCTTGGCACCAACTCCTTGTCGGTGACCATAACAGGCCGCGGAACGGCAACCTCCCTTTCACTCGACGATGCCATGGCTTTGGCTGATATTCCGAATGTAGAGGGCGTATCTCCGACGGTCAGTGGCAGTGCAACGGTGAAATATGCGAAAAATAGTACGAGCGTGACGGTAGAGGGCATTACGCCGGATTACGAGCAGGTGAGCGATTTCAGCGTGCAGTCCGGCAGATACATCGCTTCGATGGATGTGAAAAACACCCAAAAGGTTGCATTAATTGGGGTTGATACGGCCACGGAGCTATTTGAAGAAGAGGACCCGATTGGCAAAACGATTCAAGTGAACGGCAGCCACTTTACGATCGTCGGGCTTTTGGAGGCGAAAGGCAGCTCGCTCACCGGCTCCAACGATGAAAAAATTGCGATTCCAATTACGACGGCGCAAAAGCTTTTTGATAGTGTCGGCGTTCGTACAGTCGCTCTCAAGGTGACCGATCTTGATCTGATGGATATAACCGTTGCAGCGCTTGAGGCCAAGCTGCTGGAAAAATTCAGGGGCGATGACAGCAGCTACCGGGTGTTCAACCAGCAGGATGCGGTAGAGACGCTTAATTCGGTCAACGAGACGATGAATACGATGCTGCTTTATGTGGCAGCTATTACGCTGCTTGTCGGCGGCATTGGAGTCATGAATATTATGCTGGTGTCCGTTACGGAGCGGACGCGGGAAATCGGCATTCGCAAGTCGCTGGGTGCAAAGCGCAGAGATATTTTGTTCCAGTTTCTTGTGGAGGCCGTTGTCATTAGCGGCATGGGCGGCGCGCTTGGCATCGGGTTCGGTTATTTGGGCTCCTATGTCATTGGGGTGGTGAATGGGACGGATACTTCGGTTCCGTTTAATACGGTCATTTTGTCGTTTGCCTTCTCTGCTTTTGTCGGAATCGTGTTCGGCATTTTCCCGGCCAATAAAGCTTCGAGGCTGAAGCCAGTCGACGCGCTGCGCCACGATTAGCTCTCTTTTCTGTTCTACCCTATTAAATCCGCTCATAGAATGGACTATCCAGTTAAGCAGGATGGCATTGCTATAATAAGGTAGCGGAAGGAGCAGGGATGAGACGAAGGAGAATCGAACACAGAGTGTCAGAAGCGCTGCAGCGCTTGAAGAGCAGCCGCTGGGTGCCTATTTTTTCAATAGGTCTATTGCTTGGCATTACCGTAGCTTTAATGAAAGTTTCCCTCGGAGGTATACCGGCCCGCATGCCCGCGACTCTAGCGAATGCACAGCCAGGAGGGGCAGTGGAGACAGTCTTAGAGCAGCCCGGCACGGGCAGCGGCAGCGGGGCGAATAAAGTCGAAGCGGGCAGCGCTGTTATCGCGCAGCATATGGGCGGGCTGTTGCCCAAAACGACAGGCGCGCTTAACGGGCTCATCGTACGCACTTATATGATGAAGGAACAGCGTACGGAAAGCTTGCCGCTGGAGGAATATGTGCGCGGCGTTATCGCGGCGGAAATGCCAGCCGATTTTGAGCTGGAAGCGCTCAAGGCGCAGGCGATAGCTGCACGCACCTATATCGTACGCCGCCTCGCTTCCGGGGATGACAGCGGCGTGGAAAATATAGAGGCAGATGTAACGGATACGATTGCCCATCAAGCCTATTTGCCGCTCGCGCAGCTGAAGCAGCATTGGCAAGGAGCCAAGCAGACGGCTAATATGAAAAAGCTGAATGAAGCGGTGAAGCAGACGGAGGGACTAATCGTCACGTATAATGGCGAGCCGATCCAAGCCGCTTTCTTTTCCACAAGCAGCGGATATACGGAAAATTCCGAAGACTATTGGTCGGGTGAGATTCCTTATTTGCGCAGCGTCGCGAGTCCATGGGACATCGAGCTGTCGCCGCGATACAAAGAAAGCGTGGAGCTGACGCTGGCGCAATTTTATGAGAAGCTTGGCCTTCAGGGGGAGAGCAGGGTTCAGCCTTCCATTCGGGTATTAGCTGCAACAGCAGGAAAAAGCATCAGCAAAATCGAAATCGCCGGAACGGTATTTACTGGCCGCGAGGTGCGCGAACGATTGGGACTAGCCTCAGCCGCTTTTACATGGCAAATGAACGATAAGGCCATTTCCATTACAACTTATGGGTATGGACATGGCGTCGGCATGAGCCAATGGGGAGCGAACGGAATGGCAAAGCTAGGCTATTCGGCGAAAGATATATTAACCTATTACTATACGGGTGCAAAGGTAGAGCAGGCTTCCAAGTTCTCGGCAGCGCTGCTTGGGCACTCCTAGCGCAGGTAAACACAGGCTTTTTCGAAATCTTAAAGTCTCTATATTTTTATCCATCATTCCATCTACCCTCACGTATAAACCTAGCGAATCTGGCAACAATGGCTAGTGAGGTGATAGAAATGAACAATCAAAACAAACCAAAGCAAGGCTCAGAGGAAACTCCCAAAAATGGACTGGGAGCATCATCTGCCGCGGGTTCAGGCAATGGATTTAAAAGGCTGCTGGCACGCAAATGGGTATCGCCAGCAATATTTATGGCCGCGGCAGCAATTATCGTAACCTTAATGTGGGTCTACCAGGGAGCGGATGACAGCAAGCAAACGACAGCCTCAGAACATCCGGACCAAACGGAAGCCACAGTAGGCGAGGGTACGGTAACACAACCGGAGGGCGCAGTTGATGAAGTCATTCGCGAAGGCGAGCAATTGCAATGGCCGGTTGTGAACAAGGACGCGCTGCAAATCGAGACACCTTTCTATGATGCTAACGCCAGCAGCGATGAGCGGCAGGCAGCTATGGTGCAGATGGGAAATACTTTCTCGCCGCACATGGGTATCGATCTTGTAGACCCGAATGACCAGCCGTTTGATGTGGTAGCCGCTATGTCGGGCAAAGTGAGCCTCGTGCTCAATCATCCGACGAATGGCAGCATTATCGAAATCAACCATGGCGACGGTCTTGTGACCACTTACCAAAGCCTTAGCGACGTGAACGTGGCGGTAGGCGATGAAGTGAAGCAGGGAACGATTATTGCCAAAGCGGCTCGCAACGAGCAGGAAAAGGATTTGGGCGTCCATCTGCACTTTGAAGTGCGTGAAAACGGAAAAGCCGTCAATCCAAGCACCGTAGTCGGCGCGCAATAAACGCTGGCAAAATAGGTCTTCAGGCCTTGCAGGCAGGGGAATATCCCCTGCCTGTTTTGTATTTTTATGAAAATTTTATGACAAACTGGCTTGTCAGGCTTGGCCATAAAGAATATATACCCGCGCCCCTCATATAATGTACCAAACTATCTCGAGTAGGGAGGCGGGAACGTGCACGATTACATCAAAGAGCGAACCATTAAAATAGGCCGTTGCATCGTGGAGACGAAGCACACGGTACGAACGATCGCCAAGGAGTTCGGCGTATCTAAGAGTACGGTCCATAAGGATTTAACCGAACGGCTGCCGGAAATTAACCCCGACCTGGCGGATCAGGTGAAGCACATTTTGGAGTATCACAAGTCAATCCGCCATCTGCGCGGGGGAGAAGCAACGAAAATCAAATATAAGAAAACGAGCACGAAGAAGAGGGAAGTTCTGGCAGCCGGGAAAACATAATTTATTCGCAAATTATTACAAACGGGTAGAGGATTTTATAGTTTTTTGGCGAATAATGTACGTTAGGGGTTTCTACGTCGTGGGAACTAATTGACCGTAGCGTTTACACTATTCGTTGGAGGACTTACGCCTTATGCTAAGCAAGGACATTGGAATTGATTTGGGAACGGCTAACGTATCTATTCATGTAAAAGGGAGAGGCGTTGTGCTCGATGAGCCGTCTGTCGTCGCGATTGAGAGCGACACGAAGAAGGTGCTTGCCGTTGGTGAGGAAGCTCACCGGATGGTCGGCCGTACGCCAGGAAACATTATTGCAATCCGCCCGTTAAGGGATGGAGTTATTGCTGACTTCGAAATAACGGAAATTATGCTGAAAGCGTTTATTGATCGGGTAGAAGGGCGTAAATGGCTGAGCCGTCCGCGCATCTTGATTTGCGCGCCAACGAATATTACATCCGTTGAGCAGAAGGCGATTCGTGAAGCAGCGGAACGCAGCGGAGCCAAGGAAGTATTTTTGGAAGAGGAAGCTAAAGCTGCCGCTATTGGGGCTGGAATGGACATCTTCCAGCCTAGCGGCAACATGGTTGTAGATATTGGCGGAGGCACGACGGATGTAGCGGTCCTGTCCATGGGCGACGTCGTGACCGCCTCTTCTATTAAAATCGCAGGAGACAAATTCGATGCTGCGATCATGAAGTATATTAAAGATAAGTACAAGCTGCTGATCGGCGAGCGGACAAGCGAGGATATCAAGATCAAAATCGGTAAAGTTTACGAGGACGGACAACGCTCGGAAATGGATATCCGTGGACGCGATATGGTAACGGGCTTGCCGCTGACCATGACGATTCATTCGGAAGAGATTCAAGAAGCGCTTTGGGATTCGGTCATGTCAATCGTGGCTACGGCGAAGTCCGTACTGGAAAAAACGCCGCCTGAGCTGTCGGCAGATATTATTGACAGGGGCGTTATTTTGACCGGTGGCGGTGCATTGCTGAATGGCCTGGATACGCTGCTTGCGGAAGAACTCAAGGTTCCGGTGCTGATTGCGGAAGATCCGATGCATTGCGTCGTTAAAGGTACCGGCATTCTGCTTGATAACTTGGACAAGCTTGGCAAGAAGCCTCGCTTCTAAGAAGTTAGGCAGAAGCAGCGCTTGCATAACCGTTTGCGCGGGTAGGGCGTTTAAAAGGGGACGCGCCGAGGCGTTAAATTGAGTCAAAGGTCGCATAGGAAGCTATAACTGAAGTCATGCCTATAACCGATATATAAATAGTGGCATATACAGCGAGAGGGAACAGCCTTATACGATCTTCGAGGAGGCAATTGCAATGCTTAGAGGGCTTTACACAGCAGCTGCAGGCTTGACGGCCCAGCAGCGCAGACATGATACCGTAACGAATAATATTTCAAATATAAATACACCGGGCTATAAGCAGACGAATGCGGTCACGCGTTCGTTCCCGGATACGCTGCTTTCCATGACAGGGGTACAGGGCGAGTCAAGCAAGTCCATCGGTCGTCTCGGCATGGGGGTATTTGCAGAGGAGAGCTTGTCGCTGCATGTTCAAGGGGACTTGTCCCAGACGGACAAGCCTACTGACTTCGCACTCGTGTCCAACATTGCGGTGGAGGGTGCGGCGTTTGACGAGTCCGGCAAATACGTCGCTGATGACGGTACGGTGACGTTCCAGCCGCAAGCATTCTTTACGCTGCAGGATGCGCAAGGGGATCTTCGCTATACGCGGGGCGGCTCCTTTACGCTGACAGCGGACGGTTTTCTCGTTAACGGAGACGGCGCCAATGTGCTGGGAGCTGATGGGAATCCTATTCAATTCGCAGCAGGCATTGGGCTTGAGCAGCTGTCGCTGACGAAGGATTTGCGTTTTGTTAATACGCAAACCGGTGTGGATAGTGGCGTACAGCCGCTTCTGGTGACGCGAATAAACGAGCCGAACCAACTCGTACGCGCCGGAGACGGCCAGTTCCGTTTTAATGGAGACGCCGCGCAAGCCGTAGCGCTTCAGGAAACGGATCAGGTGGAGGTGCAACAAGGCTATGTGGAGCGTTCCAACGTAGATGCGGCACAATCCTCCGTTGATTTAATGGCGGCGCTTCGCGCTTATGAAGCCAACCAGAAGGTTGTACAATTTTATGATCAAAGTCTGGAGAAGGCTGTAACGGAAGTAGGCCGCGTTTAAGACGAAGTCAGCAACGGAACGTGAAGGAGGCAGACGATGAACGGCTCAATGATTAATGCGGTAGTCTCGATGGGTGGACTCCAGCAGAAGCTTGATATGATCGCTGATAATATCGCCAACGTGAATACAGTAGGCTATAAGCGGAAGGAAGCAACCTTTGAGGATTTGTTGACGAATGTCAGCAAGCAGCCAAATGATTTTAAACAGCCGGGCCGTATGACGCCGCTTGATTTTAACCAAGGCTGGGGCTCCCAGCTGACGATGATTAAGCCGAATCTGGAGCAAGGAACGATCGCAACGACAGGTAAGGACACGGACTTTGCTATTGAAGGAAATGCGTTGTTCGAGGTCATTGTGAACGCTAATGGCGACCGTGCATATACGCGTAACGGTGCGTTTCAGTTGACGGTTAATGCAAACGGTGATAACATTTTGGCAACGGCTGAAGGCTATCCTATTGTTTCGACAATGGTAACCCAGCCAGGAAATGTAGTAGTTGAGCAGCCAGTAACTGTTCCAGATGGCTATAAGCTGGTTATTGGCGCTGATGGCAGTGCGCAAGGTGTTGCTGCTGACGGTACAACCATTAATTTAGGCACAATTAAATTGATGCAAGCAACCCGACCTTCTGCTCTTACTCAGCTGGATGACAATTTGTTTGCCGTAGCTGAAGGGCTGAACGTGGGTGATGTAATCCAAGAGGTTACTCCTGACGCGGATAATGCGATCGCGCTGCGCCAAGGCTCTCTTGAGCAATCCAATGTGGATATGAGCAGCGAGATGACTGAGCTGATTAATGTACAACGTGCTTACCAACTGGTAGCTAGGGCATTAACATCAAGCGATTCGATGATGGGGTTGGCGAACGGCTTGCGCAGATAGATAGGGTGATGGTGGTTATGAGTACGACGAATGAACGAGCTGACTTTGCGGATGACAGGCTGGAAGATGAACAAGCAGAACAGACCCGCAGCAGCTCGCGCAGGAAGGGGCAAGGCTCCGCTCCAGAGAAGAAGAAGCGGCCCCTGGTACTGAGAATCATATTATGGATTTTGCGCCGCAGCATTGTGCCTTGCATCATGGTCATTATGCTGATTGCGGGCCTCTATATCGGTTATACGGTGCTGGGCAAGCAATCGGGAGATGATGTGTTTGAGTGGTCAACTTGGCAGCATGTCTATGATCTTGTATTTTCGGATTCGTAGTTCGCACCGTACGATTGGTTAAAGGCGGTATTCGCAGCTTATTGCGGATGCCGCTTTTTTTGCTTCGTCTGCGGGAGAGGTATAAGCAGATAAAAAAAGAACACCGATCCGTTTGTTTAAAATACAAGCGGAAGGTGTTCTTTTTCATAATAATCATAGGCTTATTTAACAGTTACACGCATCGATACCGTTTTGCCGTCAAAGGTAGCTTTAATGGTAGCGGAACCTTTGCTCAGAGCGATAATTTTGCCATTGGATACAGTAGCTACGCTCGCTTTGTTTGTTACCCAAGCTGCGCTCGTTGTTACGTCTACTGGATTGCCTGTCGTATAATTGGCTTGCAGCTTCAGCGAATAAGAAGCGCCTGGGCTAAGCTTAAGCGATTTATCCGAAAGGGTTAGCGATTTAAGCTTAGGTGAAACCGTAATCGGAATTTCCAGCGTTTTTCCTTGATAAGAGCCAGTCAGCTTGCCGCTGCCTACAGCCAGTGCTTTGACGGTGCTGCCATTAACCGTTGCTAAGGTGCTGGAAGAAACGGTCCAGTTCATTTTGGAGCTCAGAACCACTTTCTTGCCGCTCACATAGTAGCCTGTTACTTTAACCGACTTGCTTTTGCCTGGGTAGAGCTCAAGGCTGGATGGTTCTGCTACCAGCTTCTCGATCTCTTCTTCAACGTAAGCTTTGACGGTAGTTGTTTTATTTAAATAGGTTGCTGTTAATGTCACTTTGGAGGCTTCAAGCCCCTTTACTTTGCCATTAACGACAATTGCATTATCCGATGATGCTTTCCACGTTGCTTTGGAGGAAACATCCTCTTCCGATCCATCTTGATTTACAACCGTAATCGTAGGCAGCGCCAAATCCTTGCCGATTACTACGCTAAGTTCTTTGGTGCTTGGGACGAGCTTCACAGGTGTAAGGTGTACATTGAGCTCAAATGTCGCTTTCAGGCCATTAAGCTCGGCTGTTACGACCGTTTTGCCTACAGCATCTGCTGTCCATTTGCCATCTTTAATAGTAGCAATTTTTTCGTCGGCTACCGTCCATTTCACAATTTTGGAAACGTCAGCTGTATCTCCGCCGAAAGTATTGCCGCTCACTTTAGGCAGCGTCTCGCTTTTTTCCGGGAATGTATCGATAGACTCTTTATCGATTGTCAGCTCGGTGACGCTAGGGAAAACCGTAATGTCAATGCTCCGGCTGATGCCTTTGATAGAAGCTGTAATTTTAGTTGTTCCAACCGCTTTCGGCGTTACAAGTCCATTCGTTACTGTAGCGACCAATAGGTTGGAGGATGTCCATTCCGCTTGCGTAGTAACGTTCTCATCATTGCCGGAAAGCTCCTGAACTTCAGCCGTAATTTGCAAGCCAGGGCTGTTCAGCATCATTTGATATTCTTTGGCTGGCGACAGCTTGATCGATTGGTATGGCGTACGAACGACAACATCAATGGTCGAGCTTACTCCTAAATAAGTTGCGGTAATCTTAGTTTGGCCAGTCGCAACTGGAGTTACAACTCCATCCTCGACGGTTGCAACAGCAGCGCTGCTAGTTGTCCAAGTAGCCTTTGCCGTTACCGTTTCTGTCGAGCCGCTCGTCGTTGTAGCTATTGCTTGAATCGTCTGGTCATCGTCGCCCATATCGATTTCAAGCAGCGTCTTTGGCGACAAAGCCAATGATTTATAAGGGGAAGTGACGACGAGCTTTACAGTGTCGGACTTTCCTTTATATTTGGCTGTAATGGTTGTTGTTCCTACGCCTACCAGCGTGACTGTACCATCATCAACTGTCGCGACGGAAGAGCTGGAGGATGTCCAGGTTGCATTGGTAGTAATGTTTTCATTGGAGGCGCCGCTCTTAATCCCGCTTAGCGTAAATACTTGCTCTGCGCCAAGACTTACATCATAGCTTTCTGCGGCGTTGCTGCCATTTTTCAAAATTTGTACAGAATCATATACGTAATCGGATGTAACTTTAATATTTTGCGTGTATCCGCCGTAAGTAGCGCTAATCGTAGCCGTTCCTTTGCCTACAGCCGTCAGGACGCCCTTGTCCACTTTGACGTAGGAGGTGTTGGACGATTTCCAAGTAGCGGAGGCGCTAACGTCCTTCTTGGTGGAAGAGCTTGAAGTGGCAGCCAGCAAGGAGACGATAACGGCATCGTCATCAATAAATACTTCCAGTGATGATGTGCTGGTATTGTAATCCCAAGAATCATAGCTTAGTTCAATGCCTGTTACTGTTTCGTCTGCAGCACTCGCGATGCTGCTGAATGTGGTAGCGATGAGCATGACAGATAGAACGGCGGCGAGCCATCTCCTGATTTCCCTGAGCGACTTGTTCCCGTTTACACTTAAATTCACTACATCCTATCCCTTCGTCTATAGAATAAAAGAACTCTCTATTCTATATAACGGTTTACATATAGAGGAAATGAATAAAGATGTCGTATTTTGTTTGAAAAAAATCATTTGCCGCCGCAATTGTACCTGCAAGTCCCAAGTTTAGCCATACGAGGGCTATGGCAGTTTTATTTTTGATACGGTAGTTGTATAATGGTTTGGAGCCTTAATGCCGCGCCCGCCAAGGGGTAGAATGCTTGCCATTCTGCACTTGCGTGCCACCAGGGAGTCCATAGGGATTCGCGGTAAAATGAAAGAAGCTTGGCCGCAGACGCTTCGGGTCCGCACAGCCAAGCCCTCTATCTCAACCTTCACAAACTGCAGCTTCATGAAGGATATCTATAGTTTCAGTAAAAATTGCATTTTTTATACCCTCGACAACAAGGAAGGAGCTTAATTCATGCTCGATATTAATCAAATTCAGGAAATTATCCCTCATCGCCCGCCTTTTTTGCTCATTGACCGTATTTTGGAGGTAGAGCCGGGTGTCAGAGCGGTTGGCCTGAAAAATGTAACGATGAACGAACCTTATTTTGTAGGACATTTTCCGGCTTATCCTGTTATGCCTGGCGTGCTTATCGTTGAGGCACTGGCGCAGGTCGGCACTGTAGCGATGCTTATGCTGGAGGCCAACAAAGGCAAATTAGGCTTTTTTGCAGGCATTGATGGCGTTCGGTTCCGCGGTCAGGTGAAGCCTGGCGATACGCTTACGCTGGAAGTCGTCATTACCAGATTGAAAGGCAGCATCGGCAAAGGACAAGCTACTGCAAAAGTGGGAGATCAAGTTGTTGCTGAAGGCGAGCTTATGTTTGCCCTGTCCGATCCGTCTTAAATTTATTAAAATATAAGAATTTATAAGTTTGATCTTTATCAAACGGCTTATATTTCACACGCGAAACGGTAGCTTTGCCGCCATAGGGCGGTGACAGCCGTTTACGCTAGTTTCATTTATATATAAGGGAGAGATCCGTATGAGTCAAAATGAAGTGGCAATGCAGCGTTACAATGCTTGGTTAAATGATCCATTGATTGATGAAGCGACCAAAGAGGAGCTTCGCGGCATCACGGGCGATGAGAAGGAGATTACAGACCGTTTCTATCGCGATCTGGAATTCGGTACAGGCGGACTGCGCGGCGTTATGGGCGCGGGCACGAACCGTCTTAATACGTATACCGTCGGCAAAGCGACGCAAGGGCTGGCGAACTGGCTGCTGGGACAAGCTTCGGGCGATGCGCCTTCAATGGTTATTGCTCACGACTCCCGCAACTATTCACCGGAATTTGCGCTGGATTCAGCGCTTGTGCTGGCGGCAAACGGCGTGAAAACTTATTTGTTCCAATCGCTGCGCGCAACGCCACAGCTGTCGTATGCTGTACGCTCGCTTAAAGCTTCCAGCGGTATTGTGATTACGGCAAGCCATAATCCGCCTGAATATAATGGCTATAAGGCGTATGGGGCTGACGGCTGCCAGCTCATTCCTGAGGATGCGGAGCAGGTTATCGCTTCCATTCAGCAGGTGACGGGTTTTGATCAGGTGAAGCGTCTGAGCCGTGAAGAAGCAGAGGCGCAAGGCCTGCTCGTCTGGCTGGGCGAGGATGCCGATGAATCCTACATTAATACGGTGGTCGCGCAAAGCTTGAATGTGGAGCTTCTTCGCAGCGGTGTTGGCGAGCAGTTCAGCGTTGTATTCACCCCTCTTCATGGAACAGGCAATTTGCCGGTTCGCGAGGTGCTTGCGAAAGTCGGATTTAGCAATGTACATATTGTCGCGGAGCAGGAGCAGCCGGATGGCTACTTTAGCACGGTCAAATCTCCTAACCCGGAAGAACGCGAGGCGTTTACGCTTGCGATCAAGCTGGCGCAGCAGGTCAATGCCGATATTATTATCGGAACAGATCCGGATGCAGACCGGATGGGCGCTGTTGTGAAAAACAATAACGGCGAATATGTCGTGCTGACCGGCAACCAATCGGGCGCCTTGATGGTGAATTATGTGCTCAGCCAGCTCACGGAGCGCGGACAATTGCCGGATAACGGCGTTGTTATCAAAACGATTGTTACGAGCGAGATGGGTGCGGATATTGCCCGCTCTTACGGTGTAGCTGTTGAGAATACGCTCACTGGCTTTAAATATATCGGCGAGAAAATGACAGGCTATGAGAAAACGGGCGAGCGCTCGTTCCTTTTTGGCTATGAAGAAAGCTACGGGTATTTGACTGGAACTTACGCACGGGATAAGGACGCTATTGTAGCGGCTTTGCTGATTTGTGAAGCAGCAGCATATTATAGAAGCTTAGGTAAAACACTATATGATGTATTGCTGGAGCTGTATGAGAAGCATGGCGTTTATTTGGAAGGTTTGGAGTCTCGGACGCTGAAGGGTCTTGACGGCGTACAGAAAATTGCTGGCATTATGGATAGCTGGCGCAATCAGCCGCCCGTTGATATTAATGGCGTGAAGGTAGAGCAAGTGCTCGATTACAAGCTCGGATTGGACGGTCTCCGCCCGGAAAACGTGCTGAAATATATGCTTGCTGATGGCTCATGGTTCTGTCTTCGTCCATCGGGTACCGAGCCGAAGATTAAAGTTTATTTTGCGGTTCGCGGCGAATCGACTGCGCAAGCTGAAGAAGCGCTGAATGCTTTGCGTCAGACGGTTATGGCAAGAGTAGACGGATAAGGAATATTTGGCTTTAACCGTGGGCAACCGCTCGGCAATAGAGCAGTAGGAAGCGGAATGACAAGGATCGATGAACGGAGGATTTTCGTGCTTCAAAACTGGCTGCAATGGAATCGCAGAGCTAAGCAGTGGCTCTGGATCATTACGCTCATTGGCGTGATGGCGGCACTTCCTATTGGTTATAACCGTATGAATACGGAGTCGACGTCTAAGCAAGTGGAATATGTGTTTGATTATCGCGACTTGATCGAAATTGCGGAATATTCGGCAAAGCCGCAGGATTTTATATCGCAGCATCTTATTTTTATGAAAGAATCCGGCATTTCGACCATGGCTGTCTATGAAAGCTCGCTTCGCGAGCTGATGCAGGCAGGCAGATTGACCTACTACAACTCCAAGGAGGCGGCTTTGCTCCAAGGCAAGCTGGAGACGCCAGGTCAAAATTTCACTTATATTTTGTATTCCGGCAGTGCTGAGAAGGAGCAGATTGGACCGATTGTTCGCGCAGCATTTGACCGGGCGGGCATCGTCTATCGGGACTGGTCCTTCGATGGCCGCGATGGCCTTGTGGTAGAGCTGCCGCTGCAAAATTCGCTGCTTCAACCGCTTGGCTTTGATCCGATGTCACTCGAAAGGATCAAAGCAGCAGGCTTCCGTGTTTTGCCTCGTTTGACCGACCGGGTTCTTCCGTATTCACAGGAGGAAGCAGAGGCGACTCTTGCTCAGTTGAAGAATTATGGCGTTACACGGATTTTGTTCGACGGCGATAAAGTAAAAGGCTACACCGACAACGCCGAGGAGAAGAGCTTGCGCGCATTTGCCGAGCTGCTTAACAAATATCAAATCGGTGTAACGACCATCGAGAATTTGAAAAAAGAGCAATCAGGCATGACGACACTCGCCTACCTGACAGACTATAATATTGTACGTCTTTATTCGTTGTCCCCTACGGACGCGATGAGAATGAAGCCGGAAGATATTGCTGACCGCTTCCTGCTTGCAGCAAAGGATCGCAACATTCGGATGTTTTTCCTGAATGGTGCGCCTGCATCGAGCCAGGAGAAATCGGCGGTTATTAATCCGCTGGACAATCTCTACCTGTCCCTTAAAGGGGAGGATGGAAACAAAGGCACGATTCAGCGTTTGGCTGATGCCGGATTTGCTCCGGGTACAGCGGAGCCCTTTGATCGGGAATATCCTTCATGGGTTAAAATGCTGAAAGGAATCGTCGTCATTGGCGCTATCGCCTTGATTGCGCTGTTAATTAATGCTTTTCTGCCAGGTACGCTTATTGCGGTATTCCTGCTCGGTATTGCCGGAAGTGCCGGCTTGTATGTGCTGAGCAGCTCCGTGTTAGAGCAGGCTCTTGCGCTTGGGGCGGGCATTAGTGCGCCAACGCTTGCGCTAATCTGGGTTATGAACCGGATTTATAGCAGGACGGAAGGGAACCAGCGTTTTGTTGGTGGAGCGGATTGGACTTTCCGCAGCAAAGAAAAAGGACAAGGCGTCGTTATTCCGCTGAGCAGCTCTGGTGACGCGGGAAGCAAGTGGGTATTTGAAGGCTTGCCGGCACGCCGCCGTCTGGGACTTGCTATTAGCTGGTTTATTGTAGTAGCGCTTATGTCGCTTATTGCAGTGCCTTATGTGTTCGGTCTGCTGAACAATATAACGTATATGCTTGTGCTTCAACAATTCCGTGGAGTTAGCCTGCTGCATCTCGCGCCGATTGCGCTTGTTGCGATCTACGTTGTGTTTTACACAGGACATGCTCCAATTGCCCGCATTCGCAAAATGCTGTCAACACCGATTAACGTGCTCATGGTTGTCGTTGGTTTAATTGTGGTAGCTGCGGGTATGTATTATTTATCACGTACAGGTAATGAGGGGCAGACGCTGCCATTTGAGCGTCCTTTCCGCGAATGGCTGGAAGGCACGTTTGGCGTCCGTCCGAGAAATAAAGAGTTTTTGCTGGCGCATCCGCTGCTGCTAGTGGGATTGTTCGCCGCGCTGCGTTACCGCGCAGCTTGGCTGTTCGTAATTATTGGCTCCATTGGCCAGCTTTCGATGGTCGACACATTTGCGCACATTCATACGCCGCTGCATATTTCCATCATCCGCGTATTCCTTGGCCTTGGTCTTGGTGCGGCAGTCGGATTTATACTCATCGGAGTGTGGCAGCTGCTGGAAGGAGTCTGGTCTAAATGGTCGCCGGCCCTCAAACGCATATTCGCCGAATAGCGATTTCTGGCTACTACGGCTTTCAGAATAGCGGCGACGAGGCTGTGCTGCGTTCTATTTTGCTGGCGCTTGCCGAGCAGAGCAAGGCGCATGGGCTGGAGCTGCAGCCGGTCGTGCTGTCGGCCGACCCGGCTTGGACGAAGGCGATGTACGGCGTAGAGGCCGTACATCGGATGCGCCCCGCGGACGTGTGGGGCGCGCTGTGCAGCTGCGATGGGCTGATCAGCGGCGGCGGAAGCCTGCTGCAGGATGCCACAGGCACGAAGACGATTCCGTATTATACCGGAATCGTGAAGCTTGCCCAATTGCTGGGCAAGCCGACATTCATTTATTCGCAGGGCATCGGGCCGGTGAACCGCCGGTGGATGGACCCGATGATCCGCCACGTTATGCGGCGGAGCGCTTATGTTTCAGTGCGGGACGATCAATCCGCCGCTTTGCTGGGGCGGATGGGCGTGCCGCATGACCGGATCGAGGTTGTACCCGATCCGGTGATGGGCTTGCCGCTGCCGCTAGGCGCAGCGGCGGCCGGGGCGCCAGGCGGCGAAGCAACCGCGGCGGCCGCGCCTGGCGGTGCGGGGACCGCGCAGGCCGGCAGCGAAGCTATGCCGGTCGTCGGCGTGTCCCTGCGCCGCTGGCGCGAAGACGGCGCGGATCTTGCGCGCGCCGCCGATGCGCTAATCGCGCTGACGCGCCGCCGCCAGGTGCGGCTGCGCTTTCTCCCGTTCCATACCCCGGATGATGTGGAAACATCGAAGCAGGTCATGGAACGGCTGCAAGGGCAGCTCGCCAGCGGAAGCATCGCTGAGCTGGCGTCGCCGGGCGACGACCCGCAGCAAATGCTGCTTGAAGTGAGCCATTGCGATATTTTGTTCGGAATGCGGCTGCATGCGTTAATTTATGCAGCAAACCAGATGGTGCCCATGCTTGGCTTATCCTATGATCCGAAAATCGATCAATTTCTGAAACGGATCCATCTGCAGCCAATTGGCTCAACAGAGCTGCTTGATGCAGAAGCTTTTGCCGATGAGGCGGAGCGGATGCTGGAGAACGGCGATAGCTGGCGCAGATCGCATCAGGATGCTATATCAAAGTTGAAGCAACAAGCGCAGCAGCCTGCTGAGCAAATTATAAAACTGCTGCTCCATCCCATATCGAGGTGATATTCGTTTGTCGAACCATGTTCCAACCGTATCTATTTACGGCATACCCTTCTCTAAAATGACAATGGATGAGACGGTCAGCTACTTAGTGAAAGCAATTGAGGAGAAGCGTCAAACGCATGTCATTACAGCTAATCCGATTATGGTGATGTCTGCTCTGGAGAGTCCTGATTATTACCGGATGATGACGAAGGCAGAGCTTATTGTTCCTGACGGCGCAGGCGTTGTATGGGCCGCCAATTATGTGGGCACGCCTGTAGCCGAGCGAGTTGCCGGCTTTGACCTGATGCACCGTTTAATGCGCGAAGGCGAGCAGCGCAAATGGACGGCTTATCTGCTCGGAACATCCCAGGAGGTTATTGAAGCGGCTGCCGAAAAGCTGCAACTCCAATATCCACAGGTGCGAATTGTTGGATACCGCAACGGATTTTTTGGTCCCGATCAGGATCAGGAAGTTGTGGAGGCAATTCGCCAGGCAGCTCCGCATATTTTGCTCGTTGCCAGGGGAGCCGAAACGCAGGAGCCTTGGATTGCGAAGTATAAGCATCAGCTGGGCGTCCCTTATATTATGGGCATTGGCGGCAGCTTCGATATTATTGCGGGCAAGCTGAAGCGCGCGCCGATAATTTTTCAAAAGCTGCGCTTAGAGTGGTTTTATCGCTTGCTCCAGGAGCCAAAAAGACTGCCAAGAATGCTCGTTTTGCCGAAATTCGTTGTGAAAGTGATGCGCGACAAAGAAAACGTTACAAAACCTGGGCCATTATCGTAAAAACTCGTGAAAACCGTTGAAATTGAATGAAAACGGGATTGGAGTTTCTTTTTCGATCGGAGTATAATTCACTTCGGTAGAAACAAAAGGGGAGCTGCATTACATGCCAGAAGGCTTATTGTATTCGATTGGTTTTATTCTTGCTCTGACGTTAGCGCTTGTCATGACACCGCTTGTAAAGAAATTCGCTTTTTTCGTCGGTGCGATTGATAAGCCGAATCATCGGAAGGTTCATACCCGCATTATGCCACGCATGGGTGGTTTGGCAATTTATGCTGCATTTGTTGCAGGTTTTTTATTGCTTTTCCCGTTCATTCCTGATGGAATGCTGACAGCTGCAAATATGAATATGATTAAAGCGCTGCTTGTAGGCGGCACGATTATTATTTTAATAGGCGCCTTGGATGACCGTTTTGAGCTGTCCGCCAAAGTGAAGCTGCTGGGCCAGCTGGCTGCGGCAAGCGTCGTCGTATTTGGCTTTGGGATTAAGATCGATCTGGTTAACATTCCGTTCGGAGATGCTATGCAGCCGATTGCAGGCTGGATCGCTGTTCCGATTACGATTCTCTGGATTGTTGGCGTGACCAATGCAATTAATTTGATTGATGGCTTGGATGGGCTCGCGGCTGGTGTTTCTGGCATCGCGATCTCTACTATTTTGATCATGGCGATTATTATGGGCAATATCCCCATTATTCTGCTCTGCAGCTTGCTGCTCGGCGGCATCGTCGGATTTTTATTCTTCAACTTTCATCCTGCGAAAATTTTTATGGGCGACTCAGGCTCGCTGTTCCTTGGATTCAGCCTTGCCACATTGTCCATGATTGGCTTTAAGCAGGTTACGATTGTTTCGTTCGTTACACCGTTGCTGATTATTGGCGTTCCGCTTTCGGATACCTTTTTTGCGATCGTCCGCCGCTGGGTGAATAAGCGCCCGATTTTCGCGCCGGATAAAGGGCACTTGCATCATTGCTTGCAGGAGCTTGGCTTTAGCCATCGCCGTACCGTTCTGATTATCTGGGGTGTGGCGGCGATATTCGGAGGGTTTGCGATTTTGCAATCTACTGTCATACAGTCTACCGCAGCGAATTGGGTTACGTTCTCCGTCATTTGTTTGCTGATGTTCAGCCTGCAAATTGGCGCCGAACTTATTGGTATCGTTGACAAGACGCGCCGCCCGGTAATTAACTTCTTTAATCGCGTGCTGCTGCGGACAAAGGTAGATGCGCAATCGCGTTCGAAATAATTTCGGATTCCCGCTATTATTTATTAATAGGATTTTATGACGAAGCTCCACAGCCTTTGCAAAGGCTGTGGAGCTTTTTTTGCGTAACTTTCCCAAATAGACTAAAAATATAGGCCGGAATAACCGATAACAACAGTACGGAACTTTTCTTGGGTCTTTGCGTCTAATTGTAACAATCAATGGCAAACATTCACTCAAGAGGGAGAAGGAGGAAAGTTTATAGAATAGAGAATGATAAGCTCTTTTGTACGATATCAACGTTTGTCTATACAGCAAGATCATAAACCATTTTTATGACGAACAGGTATCGGCTATTGAGATATTTGTTCAAAAGCAATGCATATAAGGAGGAACCAGTGTGATGAGAAAGTGGAAACAAATGTTAAGCTTATTTTTATCAATTGCTTTGATTGTAACGTTGGCTCCGCTCCAACCGGCGAAAGCTGCGTCATTGTATTTCCAGTTCACTGACTTTAGTACAATTGAGTCAAGCCCGACTATTGTAAATACAAACACGGTTAACCTGCGCGGTTCATTTGCGGATGTATCGCCAAACTCCATTACGTTTAAAGTAGAGCGATTGGTGAATGGTTCGGTTGTAGCCTCTTCAAACGGCGCGCTTACCCCATCCATTATCGGCAATACCTTCTTATTCGCAGGGGTACAGCTTTATGATGGACTTAACAAAATTACAGTTATGGGTACGAGCACCGGCACTAGCGGCAGTGTAGTTGAAGGAACAAGCTATGTTACTTATGGCAACGTTCCTGTCATTACTAGCGTTCAGCTTGGCAATGGTACTGCTCTTTTAGAAGGACAGCCTGTTATCGTTACAAATGCTAATACTTCTTTTACTGTAAAAGCTAGTAATGCTACTGATGTATTGATCAATGGTGTTGCCATGTTTAATGGTGGCGCAGGTACATTTGTAATGTCTTCGCTTACCATGCAGGCAGGTTTGAATTATCTTACTATTGTCTCTAAAAATGGTGATAAAAGCTTTACGCTTGAACGCCAGGTTGTTTATTTTCCAGCCAACACAGCTACCCCCTTTAATGTAGTAGCTTCACCGTCTAATACTTTGCTTGATGGCAATCCTGTTATTGCACAAATCTCTGCCAATACAATTAGCGGTAAGATATTGTTCAAAACACCTACAACGACGATTGCTGATCCTACCGTTACGTTAGAGCTTTATAATGAAGCTGGTGTTTTGGAAAATACACTTACCACCACGGTTACAAAAGAATCAACAAGTACTGATTTTACGCAATTTTCTTTCCAGTCTACAGGAACATTTAGTACGGGAACGAATGGAAAGTATACACTTTACGTTAAAAGTACGCCATACAATGGTCTGACGGCGAATTTCCCAATGCCATTTACAGTGCGGAATGCTAGCACACCGTATATTACGGCAATTAAGCAATATTATGAGATCACACCTACTAGCCCGGCAATTGATTCTGCTGTTACTGCTGGGGCCCAAACTAATTTTGTTGATAATAGTTCCGTAAGCCAGCTTCCTTTATGGCTTGCGATTGATGCTGGCCAATTCGATTTAGGTGCTGGGGGTACAGCTACCCTTACAGCAAAGGTGAATGGAGCGGCAGTTAACAGTTCAACATTTGATTACTCGATTTATAGAACAGCGGATTCCAAACAGCGTGTCTTTAAAATCAATGCATTACCTCAAGGTGATATTGAACTGACTTTTAAAGTCAGCAACGCTTTCGGTAATGATACGGTAACCAGAAAGTTTACTTATAATCCGATATCATCGATTCAGGTTACGAACACATTTAATGGTGCCATCTATTATGACGATGCTCCGTTACTGGCTTTGAAGGGTAAACTTTTGAACTTCAAGCTGCCAGCAGATAAGCCTACCCTTACTTATACACTTAATGGTGTTACAACAACGTTTGCAGCTGGGTATGTCACCGATAGCACTGGTGAGTTCGAAATCCCACTCACTGCTAATAGTTTGGTTTATGGAAGCAACGTCATTGAATTGGCAGGGCGTGCAAATGGAGTTTCGGTTGCTACGACGTTCACAATCTATCGTTTTTCGGATAAACGTCCACAAGTAACGAAGATTATCCCGGTACCTTTTACAACTAGTCCTAAAACAAATCCTGCTGGTCAGCGCTATGATTCTGACACAGATAAAAGATTTGTTGCTGGCACAACAGCTAACGCTTATACAACAACCTTGAGACAAGCAGACTTACTATTCAATGTAACGAATCTCGCAAATCTTATTATTAATGTAGACGGACAATTGTATACAACGGCTTCAGTCGATAGCGCGACTGGTGTTATGACAATCGATGATAATAAACTATTTTTTGAACCTACAACAAATATTACAGGACGCTTTTACTCCCTTCGCTTATTTGGAGTAGAACTTCCCGTTACTGGTTCGAAGAGTATTACCGTAATTTCACAGGTTGGTACGGAGAGTGTAAGCCAGACTATTACAATTACACGTGAACTGCCTGCTTATGAGATACTGTCTCCAAAATTGCCTGAGGAAGCTGTTATTAATCAGAACTTCATTAATGTCAGTATCCTTGCAGAAGGCGCTGATCGAGTAGTAATTGGCAAAGTAGATATGAACAAAAGCGCTGTAGATGATATTTTCCGCTATGAGCAAAAGGGTCTCAAAGCGGGTACAAATAAAATTAAATTTACAGTTTATAGAGGCAGTGAGAAGCTTAATGGTGAATTCTCAGTCAATTATGCAGCAGATAACTCCATTGGTGCGCAATACAAAACCGTAATTACAAAAGCAGGTAAAGCTAGTGCGTTTAAAAATGAATTAGTACTGAATTTTCCTAAAAACACATTTTTACGCCCGGCTAATCAGACCCCCGGCAGTGATGTCAAAACAATTGATATGTTTGACTCCCAGCAAATCTTGTTTGGGATCGCAGATCGGACAGATGGTAGAACATTGAAGTTTTACAATCCAGTCGGGAAATATACTAGTTCAACTCCGATAGTCGCTCAAGATGGTACTATATTAGATATACCTACTAATGATAATGCTGTAGCAAGGTTGCGCCCTAATTCTCATTTTGGTTTTGCATCCAATCTGTTTTGGCTTGATGCAGGTTACGTTAGTGGATTTATAAATACAGAATATACGTTTACGCAAGGACAGCATCCTTATTTAGAAGGTCAAGAATTTTATCAAAGAACATTAGATAAATGGTTGGAAACAACTAACTATGGCAGTATTACAATTAAATATGATTCTCAAATAAGGAACACTGTAGCGAATACGTTAAGTATATGGCGCTACTATGATGGTAAATGGACCAATATTGGTGGAAAAGTGAATACAGGAAGCAAGACCATTACAGCTCCAATTAATGGTTTTGGTTATTATGTGGTCATGCAAATGCGTTATAGCTATAGTGATATGATTGGCCATGCGTATGCACGCAACTCACTTGAGCTTATGTTCTCCCGTGGGGTCATGAATCCTAAAAGCAATAACGAATTCGGCGTTTATGATAATATTAGCCGCGGTGAGTTTGCCCAACTTTTGGTGAAAATGTTTCAAATCCCGCTTGACTATAACCCTAATGACATGACCTTTGATGACGTTGTGCCTATACTAGGAATCAGCGAGCTGTGGGACTATCGCTATATTGAAACAGCTGTACGTAAAGGTATTATTAGAGGTAAAGGACCAAGACAATTCCTTCCAAATGAGGCTTTGACGCGTGAGGAAGCAGCTGTAATGATTGCTCGCGCAGCTAACCTAGTCAAGGATGGCAAAGAAGATCAGGTGAAGGATCGTGCAGCTCTCCAAAAGTCATTCACCGATGCAAGCTCGATGGATGGCTATGCATTAAGCTCCATCCTTGCTGTCGTGAAGGCTAAATTCCTGGAAGGCTTGCCAAATACAACTTCAGGAACAGGAAAAGCTACGTATCGTTTTGATCCGAAAGCTAATCTAAACCGTGCGGATGCTTCAATCATTGCAGAACGAGTAATGCGTAAGAACAAACTGCTATAAGACTGATTTAGAAAAGGTTAGGGGGTTGGCCATCGGCTAGCCCTTTCTATATCTTGAAAATGCGTAAGATTATCCATGGAAAATCTTTTGCATCGACGTAATGCAGGAAGCCAAGCTATACTAAACAAGTATTCAAACATAGAAGTGCATTTAGAACCAGAGCGACCGTTTTTTTGAAGATCGCATGCAGTTGTTTCGATGCTACATAACGAGGGTAAAACTTTTTTGAAATTATTTTTCGGTGGGCGCAACTTTTTTGAAGCCTGTGCGTCTAATTAAGTGGTGTTACATCAATCGCCAAAAAAATCACTCTTTAGACTTGCCTAATATCAGAGTTAGTTGGAATGAATTCTCAACTTTCTCTTTACGATAAGGGTATGCCATTGTATAATGTTATAGTGGTATAAAGGTCTAGCAATTTTCTGCGTGTTTACGAGTTTCTGCGACATGTTATTACATAGGGTTAAACATGGCGACAGACATTATTTATACTAAATACTGCTCAACTCTGGGAAGGGGGTGACACACACATGAGGGAAACGAGCAATTCATTTTTTAAAGAAAACTCTCAACAACCGAAGCAATTTAGAGGAGGAGAAAAAAAGGTTATGAAGAAAAGTTTATTGGCATCCGTGCTATCTCTCTCCCTTGCTATGGCCGTAACAGTTCCAGCATTTGCTGCAACTCCAACTGACGTAGCAGGCGTGAAAGAACAAAGTGCAATTGAGGAGCTTGTAGCTCTTGGAATTATCAATGGTTATACTGACGGTACTTTTAAGCCAGGTAACAACATTACTCGTGCTGAGCTTGCTAAAATTATCGTTATTGCAACAGGTAGTGAGCAAGCTGCTACTGCTCTGCAAAACGTTAAATCCCAGTTTAAAGACGTTAAAACAAACGAATGGTACACTGGTTACATCAACGTAGCTGCTGGCAAAGGCTTGCTGCTTGGTGACAAAGGTACTAAAAACTTCCGTCCGAACGCTAACATCAAGTTCGAAGAAGTTGCTGCAATCGTTATCCGTGCTCTGGGATACCAAGATTCTAACCTGACTGGTGCGTGGCCTTACAATGTTACTTTGAAAGCTGAAGAAGTAGGGATCTTCAAGAAAGTTGATCTTGCTCTTGGTACTTCAGCTACTCGTGGCGTTGTTGCTCAACAAGTTAGCAACGCTCTTGGTGAGAACATTGTAGAATGGAATGCTGATTCCAAACTGTACAGCAATGCTACAGACCGTGATGGCAATGCGCTTATCTTGATCTCTCGTCTGGGAACAACTTCTAATCAAGTGATTTCTTCTGCAGTTCTTGACACTAACGGTAAAGTAGTTTTGAATGGTGTTCCAAAAACACTGTCTTCTAACTTCATTATCACTGGTGGTAAAAAACTGTCTGATCTATTGGCTCATAACGTTACTGTTCTGGCTGATGCTGATGGTAAAGTTCGTGCTATCACTGATAACCAAAAAGAAGATAACGTTGTTACTGGTAAATTGAACGTAGATTTCAACAATGCTCTGCAAGTTGAAGTTAAAATCGGAACTGCTGTAACTAAGTATGATACTGTTGGTGGATCTGTATACTACCTAAACAGTGATTCTGCTGTTGCTTCCGATTTCCCATTGAAAAAGGATTCTGATGTTTCTGTATTCTTGTATGACAATACAAAAGAAAACAGAGAAGCAAATCCTAGCCGTGTTGGTAAAGTACGTGCAGTAGTTGTTTCGAAAGCTAATGCAGCTGATGCATTGTTCGACTCTTACGTAGCTGCTACAACAACTGCTAAAGCTCGTGTTCTGACTCAATCGAACGTTTCCGTAACGGTTGACGATGCAACTTCTATCACTATTAATGGTGAAGCTAAAGCTGCAACTGATCTTGTGAAAAACGATGTTCTTGACATTGTGTATAACAAAGATAGAGCAGCAGTTAAGATCACTGCAACTCGCAATGTTGTTGAAGGTAAAGTAACAGCTAAGAGCACTCAAGCTGATGGTACTGCTGTTTACACTGTAGACGGTAAAACTTACACAGTGGTTACTGGCGCTCTTACTGGTAGCAAAGCTCTGACAGTAGATGCTTCGTACAAACTGTTCTTGAACAAAGACGGTAAAGTTGCTGGCGCTGAATTGTTGACTGGTGGTACATCGGAACTGAAGTATGCTATCGTTCTGAACGCTGACAACAACGTTACTTCCAGCGGTGCGTTCTCTTCTACTAAAGACGTTTTGAAATATTACTCGATCAAAGAAAATAAAGCGCTTGAAGTATCTTTGAACAAGGACACTTTTGCTATTGCTGGTGATGTTCGTGGTAATGCAATTACTACTATCAAAACTGGTGACGATGTAGAAAATACATCTGCTACAGCTGCATTTAATATCGTAGCTGCACCTATCTTTGTTGAGTGGGTATTGAAAAATACTGACAACAGCATCAATGGTGTTAAAAATGATCAACTTGCTCCAACTCCGTTGACTACTCTTGCGGAAATCGATGCTAAAACAGACACATCGTTGAAAATCATCGAGAATGGACGCACTAAAACTTACGAAATTAACGCTAATACTGTAGTTCTTGATGCAACTAAAGCTGTTGCTAAGGCTCCTGGTGATCGTGAAATTTCTACAAGCACTTTGGCTAACTTGACTGTTGGTAATAAAGTAACTGTAATCACAGATGGTCCTTCTGCATTTGCTAAATACGTTGTTATTACTCAAAAATCTGCATCTTCTGCAAAAGAAGCTAAATACGGTTTGTTCGTAAGTGCTTCTCAGAATGGTGATGATTACTCTGTAACTATCAACGTTAAAGGCACTGATGAAACTCATGCACTTACTGGTTCCGAAGGTAAAAAAATCTTTGATCAAATCAAAGCGACTAATCCTTCTGTAGCTGGTTCAGTATACAATGCTGATTCCAGAACGCTTGTTGCTTTGACAGATACTTTCTTGAAATCTACTGATACTGGTTATGCTACTGCTCCTTCTGACTACAAAGAAGCAAGCACTGGTTATGACACATTGCAAGTATTTACTGCAACTCAACACATTGATTTGGTTGATCAAGCTGCTACTAGTCTTTCAGATTCCACATTGAAACTGGCTGGTTCTGCAACTAAGTACTATGTGAACAGCACAACTGCAGTTTATGTGTATGACAAAACTAACAACACTTTGACTACAAATGGTATCTTTGCTGATGTAACAGCTTATGCTGGTGAAACAGACCTTAGCAAATATGCTCTTGCAGTAGTAGGTGACGATAACTATGGTTCGTACACACTTGCTAAGGCAATCGTTCTTGTTAAACTGAAGTAATTTCAGGTTAACACAAGGAAACCGATGAGATCTTCTCATCGGTTTCTTTTTTTTGTGTTCACACTTGATTCATAAAAGTTTGTTATAATTAGAGTAGAAAAAAATGTTTTGAAGGGGTGAATTGCTCGGCATTACAGCGAAACTTTTTGTTGGGTATGAACGTCTATATAAAAAAAGATGTGGAGTGATATTTTAATGCAGACGGTTGTTTCAGGAAGCTCGAAATTGAAATGGCGTATTTATGTAGCCATGTTGTTAGTTGTAGCTCTGCTATTTCCTACGTTGCCAGCTACGAGTGAGGCGGCCTCTACGGCGAGCAGTATTAAACCTGTGTACATAAACAGTAACTCTTATGTGAAGCTGGATAGTGCAGATATCCTTGCTACAAGCAAAGGTAAAACAGCCAGCTTTACGATCACACTTTATAACGGAGGAAGCAAGGCAATTAACCTTCAAGACTATTGGTTCCGTTTAGCCTCTACTAGTGGAACTAAATATACTTTGTATATGCTGGACAGTGATAAAACGAAGAAAACCGTTCAAGCTAATTCGAATGTAACATTAACTTTTTATAGCGAGTTGCCATCAAGCATAACTTTGCCTAAGCTCATTTTTAAAGTCGTAAAGTTTGATTTCAGTGTCGCTGGTTATGAGAAGACAATAGGGCAGTTTAAGTTTCCAGCAGATTATTCTACGGATGTTAAAGCAGGTGGCTATACCTCTGTGAAGTTGAATAGCACTCCTGTAAATATTAGAATCACCAAATCTACCATGTCGACAAGCACAGATAATAATACGGTTAATATTGAATTGGCTATGCGCAATACGAGCAGTTCTGAGCTGTCACTTGCTAACTTGCAATTTCTAGCTCAGTCGGCAGCTGGAGGCATGTACAAGATGAAAGTCACTTCGACTACCTCTGGTACAGCAGAAGCGATTGTATTGCGTCCTAAAATTCTTGAAACAATTAAATTAAGCATCACCCTTCCTAAATCTGTTTCTACTAAAGGACAAAAGCTAGTTATTACACAAGGTATTAGCTCTGGCTCAGGAGAAGGGGCGTCGACCTTATCTTTGCCTGTTTCTAAAATAGGGTATAATCTGAAAACAGCAAATACAACAACAGCAACAACTTATGAATATATTAAAGACGATTATACTTACAAAATGAATGTTGCTTCTATTCAAAGAAATACATGGGGCGGTGAAGACAGTCTGATCGGAAAGCTTGTTATTACAAACACAAGTTCCAAAACAGCTCCTATCCCAGCAATTGAGGGTTCATTTTATCTTGGAGATAATGCAGCTGTGAAAACAACGATCATTCCCTTCACAAACCCTGTAGCTATTCCAGCTAAGAGCTCTGTTACGATTTATTATACGGGCGCAGTTCCTACAACTACATCGTTAGCTGATTTGAAACTCAAGCTATTTGAGAAGTCCGGTGAATCGCAGACAGAATTGGCTGCTTTAAAAACACCAGCGGCTATCATACCTAAAGCTATCGCTCTGGGCAGTGAAAACAATGTCAACGATATCGGTGAGAATTTCACAGTAAATGTAATGAAGACACAACTACTAGAAGGAACTTCTAACAATCTTTATGCAATTTATATGGATGTTACAAATAAACAGGCTCGCGCACTTGCTACTACTAAGCTAGTTGGTTATTTGAAGACAGCTGATGGAGATAAATACGATATAAAATTACTGAAAACAAGCAATTTGATTAATCCAGGTAAGAAAGAGCAAATTATCGTAACTGCTGAGGTCCCAAAACAGCTGGAATTAGCTGGGGTAACGGTAGTAATGGGTACTGCTTTTAATGCACAAGGTATTGTAAAAAAAGATGATGCTGAGATTATAGGTTTTGTAAATCCTGTGAGTTATGCTTTGCCAGAGTATAACCAAACGGTAACTTCTGATTTTAGCAAAGTTCAAGTAGGCCCTTATACCATTAATATGGATAATATTATTACTTATTTGAATGATGACAAAATTGATGTTGATTTCTCTGGTCAAGTTTCGAAAGACCTTAGTTATGAAGGCTTTAGTGCTAAGAAATTTACTTTCGCCATCGAGGATCAATCAACAAATCTATCTATGATTAATTCTCCATTTGAGTTGGAAGGTACAGCAGGTACAGCAGGACAATACGTTTGGAAAGTTGGTAGTAATTACACCAACATTGTTCAAAGTGTAACCGATAAACTAGTTGCAAGAACGATTCAGTTAAATATCTATGAGGAGATTAATGGATATAAAACGAAGCTAGTATCGAAAAATATTAAATGGTCGGCATACTTGAACTGGGCTGATCCAATTAATAAGGAATAGTTGGTTCGTATAGTGTTTTTAAAATTTTGTAGTTAATTTTTTAAAAATCAGGTATCTTAATAGGATACCTGATTTTTTTTCTGAGAGGAGTAATAGAGTTGAAGAAAACGACAATGAAAGTGGCTATTGGTGCAGCACTCCTATTGGTAGGTTTCGGTATTGGCATTCTCAATCCGAAAGCAATCGAAGCAGATGGCGTATCAACAACTCCAGGCTCTATT
Source organism: Paenibacillus sp. Leaf72 (assembly GCF_001422685.1). Taxonomy (NCBI): domain Bacteria; kingdom Bacillati; phylum Bacillota; class Bacilli; order Caryophanales; family Paenibacillaceae; genus Paenibacillus; species Paenibacillus sp. Leaf72. Next base: position 511,263 of record NZ_LMLV01000012.1, read on the forward strand.
GACGATCCTGTTATTACAAAAAGTTATTTAGATGAGCAGCTTGCTAAAGTATCTGGTGGCAGCAGCGGAGCGGGTACTGGCTCAACTGGCACGTCCAACGCTCAGGCTTCACTGCAAGTCGTTAGTGTGCCTAGTGGCAAAGTGCTGCTTGGTGATGAAGGAACAGAAATCATTCTTCGTGTAGGCAAAGCAGTAGCCTACAGCTCAGATAGCAGTGGTATTGTGGATATAACAGATGGCAAGGATCTGGTTAAAGGTAATTCCGTAGCCAGCAACCATCTTTTACTAATGCCTCGCTCGGGCAGGGGAGTTACGGCTGCGGCAGGTTACACTAAATCATTAACGGTATTAGTTCGTGGTGGATACAAGCTGCAATCCGTTAACTGAGTTAGTATAATTTGTGTAAGTTGACAATAGATTATACGCTTGAACAAATGTCCGGAGGTTAAAATAAGAGCATGCTCCCATCATCCAACAGTGAGGTGTTCTTATTATGAGTCGTTCTAATAAAGTAGCCGTTCCACTTAGTAAAGCAGCTCTTCAGCAAATGAAATATGAAATCGCTGAAGAATTTGGACTATACTCCTATCATTCCCAGTCAAACGGTGATGATACGGAGTTTGCGGGTGAACTGGGATCAGTACCACAAACTACTGGTTCAGTCCATTGGTCACAGCTTTCGACAAGACAAGCCGGTTCCGTTGGCGGGGAAATGACGAAACGCCTTGTAGCGCAAGCAGAGTCCGTTTTAAACGGTTATATTTAAAATATAGGAAAGGATATGATTTAGCCATCCATTCTCTATATTTCTCGGACTGAAACGCGCCACGCCGCCAGAGGAGGGAGACAGCCGTTTCACCTTAACCTTTACTGAAAATTAATTCTTATCGGGATAGTATCCATTGACAGGAAGCGACATTTTCGGTAACATACTTTATTAGAGAGTTGTAAAACAGCCTTTTCCATAAGGAAAAGGTTCGTTTTTTGTTTATAAGTTCTGAACTTATTTATATTAAAGCTGTAGGAGGTTGATACGGGTGTCAATTAAAGGTCGTCATTTGTTTACATCAGAATCAGTAACGGAAGGTCATCCCGATAAGATTTGTGACCAAATTTCCGATGCAGTATTGGATGCATTCCTGGAGTCAGATCCTTATGCGCGTGTAGCGTGTGAAGTATCTGTAGCGACAGGACTTGTTCTCGTTATTGGTGAAATTAGCAGCCGTGCGGACTATGTCGATATTTCGGCTATCGCACGTCGTACAATTAAAGAAATTGGGTACACTAGAGCTAAGTTTGGTTTCGATTCCAGCACTTGTGCGGTTCTGACTTCGCTTAATGAGCAGTCTGCTGATATTGCTCAAGGTGTTAATGCTGCCCTTGAAACACGTGATGGCAAAGATATTCAACAAGAGAACGAAGATATTGGTGCTGGTGACCAAGGCTTGATGTTTGGTTTTGCAACCAACGAGACACCAGAGCTTATGCCTCTTCCGATCGCGCTATCGCACCGTATTGCACGTCGCTTGTCTGAAGTGCGTAAAAACGGTACGCTTGAATATCTTCGTCCTGATGGCAAAACTCAAGTTACAATCGAGTATGTCGATGGTAAGCCGGTACGTGTTGATGCAATTGTTGTATCTACACAGCATGCTGAGGAAATTAGCCTAGAGCAAATTCAAAGCGATATTCTTGAGCACGTTATTAAACCAGTTGTGCCAGTTGAGTGGCTGGACGCTGAAACAAAATACTACATTAACCCGACAGGCCGTTTCGTTATTGGTGGTCCTCAAGGTGATGCGGGTCTTACTGGCCGCAAAATTATCGTTGATACGTACGGTGGTTACGCACGTCACGGCGGCGGCGCATTCTCCGGTAAGGATCCTACAAAAGTTGACCGTTCTGCGGCGTATGCAGCCCGTTATGTAGCTAAAAACATTGTTGCAGCTGGACTAGCTGATAAATGTGAAATTCAGCTTGCTTACGCTATTGGCGTGGCAAATCCGGTTTCTATCAGTGTAGACACATACGGAACAGGTAAAGTGGATGAAGAGAAGCTGGTTGAAGTTATCAGCAACAACTTTGACCTTCGTCCTGCAGGCATTATTAAAATGCTTGATCTGCGTCGCCCAATCTACCGTCAAACAGCTGCTTATGGTCACTTCGGCCGTACAGATGTGGATCTTCCTTGGGAACGCGTTGACAAAGCGGATAAGCTGAAAGCAGATGCTTTGGCTTAATAGCCAATTTTGATGCGATTATGATACTGTAATGATATAGTTTAAGAAATGAACACCCCTTGAATAATAATTGGGAAGCCTACGAGCGGCTCAATTTATTCAAGGGGTGTTTTTATATGGAAATAGTGCTTTTCGATTCAAATGATAAGTAATTCATGAAACATTATTCCTTTTTGATTCCAAAAAGCCCTTGATAAGGTGATATAATATGGTTTAAACTTCTTGGCTAATTAATATAAAATCGTATATGGCAAGTTGTATAAGCTTTCGATTTTAAATAACAAAATAATTGAGATAAGGAACCTTCAAAATTTAGTAATCGCCTCTTACAGTATTCCTAATCCTGTAGTTGGCGATCTCAATTCATATTTTGCTTTGGATTACATGCAATTTATTTATTGGGATGGCAACGATTTAATTGTGACTGCTTTTGTTCGTCAATTATCAACGCAGGATGGCAGCTTTGTTACAGCAAGATTTAACAATCTGACTGCTCTAAATCCATAAGAGAAACATGCTTTTGGAAGGATGAAAATTAAATCCATAATGTAGGGGACGTTACGGGAGATCGTAGCGTCTTTTTATTTTATAGCCAAAAAGATAGTAGATAATATTTTATTCATTGGAAATTATCCGGAAAACCTACATTTTTGGCACTCAGAAGCCGACAAATAAGGTACGAGTGTAAATTTTTGGGGAGTGAATGAAATGAGTCGTTACAAAATTAGTATTCTTCTAGTATTCGTACTCTTGCTACAAATTGCATTGCCGCCAAGTAGCAGCCTTTTGACCAACGAAGTGTATGCGGCAGTCAACGGTCCTATTATTACAAGCAAATCACCAGCTAATACTTTTGGAAATGTCGGACTCGGTGCGCCTCTTTCCTTTACTTTTGATGAAAGTGTAGTAAAAGGAACAGGACCTGCTTCAATTACGATCTACAATTATTCGAATAATACTCAATTTGAGACGTTTAATGTTGCGACAAGTAATCGAGTTGCCATTGATGCTACCGGTAGAACGGTTACGATACAGCCAAGTACTTCTTTTGCTGTAGGCACCGAATATTATGTATTCATTGACCAGGGCGCATTTGTAAATGCATCCAATGGTGCGAATTTTAGCGGCATTTCCAATGCTGCGGATTGGAATTTCAGAACAGTAAGTCAGGTTGACAGTACACCTCCAGACTTACGGTCTGCGGTGTCGCCCGCTCCTGAATCGGGCGGGGCGCTCATTACAACTACAATAACGATCCCATTTAATGAAAATGTATATACGACATATGGGGCGATTACGCTGGTATCTGCTCCAAGCGCAACAGCTTATGACTCTAGAGAAATAGCGGTCAATTCCGCTCAGGTAGTGGGCAGTGGCACTTCCACTCTGACGATTAAACCTTCTGAAGCGCTCTATCCGAATACGACCTATACAATTACGATTCCTAGTCATGTTATTCAAGACAGCTCGGGCAATCGCTATGCCGGAACGACATGGCGTTTTACAACTGCGCCAGCGCCAGTTAATGCAACCGGCTTAACCCCTGGAAATTCCGCCACTTCTGTCGGAGTAAGCAGTTCTTTCAGCATGAGCTTTGATAAAAATGTGAAAGCGAATGCTGGGAAATACATAAGTCTCGTGCGCGTAAATGATAATTATGCGGATCGCTATCAGGCTACAGATACGTCCCGTGTCAGCGTTAGCGGAAATACCGTTACCTTTACGCCTCCGAAGCTGCTCGCAAATACCCGCTATTATATATTAATCGATGCAGGAGCCTTCGCAGACAGTACGACTGGGGACTGGTTCCAAGGTATATCCAATGCTGCTACGTGGAGCTTTACGACGAGTCCTGGTGACGAGACTGATCCACCACGGATTCAGAGTACTTATCCTGCCCACACGGCAGCAATCGGAACGCTTAACTCCAGCATTGAAATAAACTTTACGGAGCCGGTTTATCCGAGCGCAGGCAATATAGAAATTCGCAACTCGAACAATACCATTTTTGCCACTATTCCCGTGACCTCAAGCTATGTAACGGGTGGCGGAACGAGCAAAATTACGATTAACCCGAATAAGACCTTTATTAACAATTCGCAGTATTATGTGGTTATTGGGAGCAGTGCTTTCCGTGATGCCGCGGGGAACTATTTCGCCGGACTTTTAGCGAACAACTGGACGTTCCGGGTAACTCAAGATACCGTAAGGCCAACGATTGAGTCACAAAATGCCGTTAATAATACGCAAAATGTACTGACAGATGCGTATTTCTCCGCTATTTTCAGCGAGACTATTGTAAAAGGCACGGGTACGATTACGATTAGACCGGTCACTCCGGCGACTGGCGTAGTCGACATTCCGGCTAATTTCTACATTGATCCAAACAACAGCCGTCAACTAGTCATCACGCTTCCAACAGGTACAACGATGGCTCCGAACACAAATTATTATATCGAGATTAGCCCAACGGCAATCTATGATTTGTCGGATAATGCATTCCTAGGTATTCAGAATGCTTATCAATGGGCTTTTAAAACAATAGGTATTGATACGACGCCTCCTGCTGTTAGCAAGATGGAAGTCAAAGGCTCAACTATCGTCATGACCTTTAACGAGGATCTTAAAGCAAGCTCTGTCCCGGCCTTAAGCAGCTTCTATATTACGGTTAATGGCGAGCGGCGTGAATTGCTGTCGGCTGCTGTATCGGGAAGTACCGTTACGCTGACGTTAGCAGGGACGCTCGTTAATATTCAGACGGTCAAGCTTTCCTATTCCAAGCCTACGACGACAACTGGGGGTATACAGGATCTCGTTGGCAATCAAGCGCTAAGCATTGCGAATCAGGACGTGGCATTTGCAGTTGATGCTACAGCGCCAACGCTTTCCAGCGGAACGGCAACAGGCAGCGTTGTAACGCTCACATTCAATAAAGCGTTGGCTTCCGTCAATAATTTGGCGTATCAGCAATTCCGCGTCAATATTGGTGGTGCCTCCTATACACCGACGGCTATTAGTATCAATGGCTCGGTTGTCACGATGAGTGTAAATGCGACGATCGCCAATCAGTCCGTTTACGTCTCTTACACACCAGGCAGCTATCCGCTTAAAAGTACGGATGGAGCCAATGTGGCCGCTTTTAGCAGCTACTACATTACGAATACGGTTGATGTAACAGCTCCAACGCTGCAAGGTGTATATGCAAATGGCAGCATCATTACGCTTAGTTATAACGAGACGCTGAGCACGAGCGCTATTCCGCCTGTAAGCAGCTATACAGTCAGCGTGAATGGAAGCCTTCGTTCGATTGTGCAAATATCGGTGTCCGGCAGCCAAGTACTGCTTACACTAAGCTCGGCCATTAGCTCAAGCGATACGATTTATGTATCGTATAATATGTCTTCACCAAGAGTGGTGGATCTGGCCGGAAATGCGGCAGCAAGCTTTTCGACTCAAAAAGCATCTATGGGATCTGCAAATAGCTCGCTTTACTCAGCAGTCATTAAAGGAAATTCGCTTGTGCTTACATTTGGAGAAACGATGAATAGCTCCTACGTGCCCTATACAACGCAATTTTCCGTTATGGCGGGCAGCTCGACGGCTTCGGTTACAGGCGTATCGATTAGCGGTTCTACAGTTACGCTTACGCTCGCAACGGCGATTGCTTCGACGAGTTCGGTGACCTTTAGCTATTATGCTTCAGGAACGACGCTTCGTACTTCATCGGGCAAAATCATTGAGAACATTTTGAGCCAGTCTGTCACGAACAGCTCGTCAATCATTGATTTGATTCCAGGAGAGTTCACCCAATCGTCCGATGGCGGTGTTCTCATGACAAGCGGTGCTTTTACAAAGACGTCGTATCAGACCGCTTCAGGCAGATCGTCAGTGAAATATTCCATTTCAGCGGAAAAACTAGCTCCTGCCTATCAGGCGGCAAGAACGGCCGGCCTTACGAAGTCGCGAATTATTGTAGAAATTCCGAATTCTGAAAATGCGGCTGTCGTAGCTGTACCACTGTCTACGCTGCTCAATGCGAGTTCTATCAATACGAATCCGTTTTTTGTTGTAAAATACAATGGCGCATCGTATGAAATTCCGCTCGGTGCCTTGAATTATTCCAAGCTTACAAGCTCTGTCGGAACAACGGGCGAGCTACTAATTGAGCTTGAGCTTGGCACCACATCGCTTACATCGGCATTGACGAATAGGCTGAATCTATCAACGATCTCACTCTTATCGGGAATTGTTCATTTTCAGCTCTATGCAGTTAGTGGTACAATAAAAAGCGAGATTACAGAGCTTAACAGCTATGCGACTTTAAGTGTAGATACATCGTTGGCTGTGACGAGAAAAAATACAGCAATCGTGCGGGTTGACCCTGTTGCGGGTGCATTGACCTACGTACCGACGATATTTTCCACGTTGAATAACAAGACGGTTGCTACTTTTAGAAGTAAAAGCATCGGCGCTTTTGCATTAGTTAGCAATTCTGTCAGCCTTATTGATATTAGTAGTCATTGGGCTGGCCCAACGGCGCAGTCGCTTGCCAACAAAAATATTGTTGCAGCGCGCACAGGCAACCAGTTCGTTCCAGACAAGCCTATTACCCGCGGTGAGTTCGCAACTTATATTGCGAAGGGACTAGGGCTTTCAGGCAATAAGGCAGCAGCGGCCAAATATTCGGACGTTAATATAGGCACTGAGCTTGCCGCCTACATTGGAGCAGCATCGGAAGCAGGCATCGTGCTTGGCTATACGGACGGAACATTCAAAGCAGATAAATATATTCAACGCCAGGAGATGTCGGCAATGATGACGCGCGCAGCAAGTGCAGCTGGCGCCACCATTCAACTGCCATCTTCAGCCTCTACGTATTTGCAGCCATTTACTGATCGCAACAGCATCAGCTCATGGGCGCGTACGGATGCGGCAAAAGCGATTTATACCGGCGTAATTGGCGGTAAAACGACTAAAACCTTTAGTCCTTTGACGAATGCAACCCGGGCAGAAGCAGTCGTCATGATCAAGCGCTTGTTAGAGCATATTCAATTTCTAAACACGTAGTAAATTGGTACCAGCCCCGGGACACCTTGCATAAAGGTTGTACGGGGCTTTTTTTAATAACCTCTTACAAATTTGGAATTTCATTCGCTTGAGAGAGGACTGATGCCGCAGCGACAGGCGCTCACAGCAAGAAGCAGGATCAGAGACGAACGCTGTTGCCATACGACAAAATTCGCAAAAATCGGAAGATTAGCGGAACTTTTTGCACCTCTTTATAGTCTATATTTAATAGGCTTAGTAGATTAGGCTGCTGCTGTCATCCCTTTTTCATATTTTCGACAAGGATGGAGCGAGCCTGAGATGGGAGAGTTGCAAAAATAATGCGCAAGTTAGTAAGAGGATACGACCAAGGTAACCGCGGAATAGGCAAAAAGGTAGCTATTGTTATAATCGGAGGAGCGTTGCTCCTGCATCCAATTTCAGAGCTTGCCCCGGCAAGCTGGAAGATGATAAAAATAGAAACGGCCGCAGCTGCGAGCAGCGGAACGCTTAAAGAGCTGCAGCAGTCCTACGTGACATCAGGCGCCAAACGAATCGATTATCTTTGGACGACAACACGCAGCGGCAAAACGGCGCAAGCGAACGTCCATGTCATTGAAGTGGATCTCACGAATAAATATGTGCAATTGAATGCGCTGAGCGGCAAAAACAATACGATTGGCGATCGCGATACGATTTTGAATATGGCGAAAACAAGTGGAGCGGTAGCTGGCATTAACGGCGACGTCTATGTGACAACGGGCGAAGGCTCGCCGATGGGATCGCAGATTACTAGCGGAACGCTCATGACGACGCCAATGCAAATTAAGGGCATGTATGCTTTTGGAGTTACGAAGGACCGTCAGCCGAAAATCGACAGCTACAGCTTCAGCGGAACGGTTACGTCTGCAAGTGGAGCGACTTTCACCCTTTCAGGCATTAACCAGTCGTCTTATACGCCGGAGAGCGGAGACTCTACTTACAGCCACGCCAACACGATGTATATCTATACAAGTGCGTGGGCTGGCTCGGAGCGTCCGAAAAATTCCGCTGCATTGCCGACCGAAGTGCTTGTTCGCAATGGCGTTGTCGAGCAGATTTCCGACGGAACTGCACTTACGATGGCTGCGCCTAAAGACGGATATATTTTACGTGCCAACGGTACAGCAGCTAAATTCATCCGCGCCGAGATCAAGGTCGGAGACAAGCTGAAATCGGACTACTCGTTAGTTTCCCAAACGACTGGGAGCAAAGTAGATCCGAATCAATTCGAAATGATGGTTAGCGGGCATACGATTCTGGTTAATAATGGGGCAGCATCGGCATTCTCGCGCAGCATCACAGGTGTTAGCGGAGCGGCATACCTTTCCCGTTCAGCCGTAGGCTATTCCAAGGACGGTACGAAGGTATATCTGATTACCAGCGAACAGTACGGAGACAGCAAGGGCGTGAATTTGGCGGAGCTGCAGCAGATTATGGTGAAGCTTGGCGTCTACAAAGGCATGAATTTGGACGGCGGCGGTTCAACAACGATGATCGAGCGCCCGCTTGGGCAGTTTGCTCTGCAATCGGCTCATTCCACGACGTATGGAACGACGATGCGCAGCGTCGCGAGTGGGATTGGCGTATTTACGACGGCGCCTAAAGGTGATGTCAAGGGCATTACAGTAGGCGGCACGAATGTATTGCTGATTGGGCAGCAGGCGACTTTTACGGTAAAAGGGTACGATACGTATTACAACCCGGTAGCGGTTGATGGTACCAATGCCAAATGGAGCAGCTCCTCATCGGTTGGAACATTTAAGGGCGCGGACTTTACGGCGACAAAAGCAGGCTCCACGACCATTAGCGTCAAATCGGGCTCGGCGAGTGCTACATACAAGGTAGATGTTGTCGGACAGGATCAAATTGCTTCGATGACAATTGATAGCGCAGCGGGCATGCTTTCCAAAGGAGCAACCGTTTCGGTACCCCTAACAATGACCTTGAAAAACGGCAAAAGCTATAAGCTGAGCGGCGATTCGCTTAAATGGGAGTTTGTAGGCTTCACTGGCAAAGTATCGGGCGATACGCTTACCGTGCAATCGGTCAATGAGGGCACAACGACAGGCTATGCCATCGGTCGATATGACGGCTATCCAACGATGCTCCCGCTTACGCAGGGAGGCTCGGAGAAGGCGCTTGAGGATTTTGAAAATGTGAACTATGGCATTTCGACGCAGCTAACTCCGTCTGCGACGACTAAGGGCAGCGTCAAGCTGACTAGCGATCTGGCAGGCCAGACATCAGCTAAAGCTTTGCAGCTTACGTATGATTTTAGCGCAGGAACAGGGACGAAGGCCGTCTATGCTGTGTTTAACGGTACTTCCGGTAAAGCGATTGAAGGCTCGCCTACTGCCATGACGCTTGATGTTTATAGCGATAAGAGCCTCAACTGGCTGCGGGCGGAGTTCACCGATGCCGATGGCAAATCGCATCTGGTAGACGTGGCGAAGCAGCTCAATTGGAGCGGCTGGAAGACGGTGAAGGCTGATTTGTCGTCTTATGGCATGAAATATCCGATCAAGCTGAAGCGGGTCTACGTCGTTACAATCGCGGAGGGCGCAGATGAGCGTGCGGCAACCGGCACGATTGGCATTGACAATATGAAGCTGCAATATCCAGGTGAAGCCGTATCTTCTCAAGCGAAAAACATTGTCATGACGATTGGCAGCAAAGCGGCTTCCATCGGAGGCAAGGCGACAACGCTCGACGTGACGCCAATTACGCTAAAGGGAACAACCTACGTTCCAATCCGTTTTGTATCTGAAGCGCTTGGAGCCAATCTGCAATGGGACAATAAGCTGAACCGGGTGACGGTATTTGATGGCGCCCATTTGCTTGAGATGGTTATTGGTAAAAAAGAAATCGTGGCGAATGGCAAGCGTTCCACGACAGAGGTTGCGCCTATTGTGCGGAACAATCGGACGCTCATTCCTATTCGACTATTTTCGGAGCAGCTGGGACTTAAAGTAGGCTTTGATAATAGCACGAAGAAAATCACCATTAACTAGGGAAGAGTCCTAAACCGGGATTGCAGGAGCGAGAGCGGATAATATAGGAGGTTTTGCCCGAATATAATGGGTAATTTCACCTCTATTCCCTCACGTTCCCGCAGCATCTGGCAGCTAGAGTTCAAGGCCAAGGAGGCGGCGGACTATGCAATTGTGTTATGATAGTCTAAAAGAACCTTCTATTGGAAAGGTTGCCGAATTTTTATGGATCAACATATTTTAGATATTAACCGTGTTATTACGAATGCGACGCAGGTCATGGAAGACAGCAAATTTCAGATTTTTGAAATTTGCGAGGCTGCTCGCGCTGAATTGGAATCACTTGAGCAGGAGCTCGAAGTGGTTATTCAGGAAACGGTAAAGACGATTGAAAGAGTCGATCAGCTTGAGCTGGATTATCGGCAGGCGAGAATCCGTCTAACGGAAGTTAGCCGTGATTTCGTCAGATATAAGGAAGAGGATATTAAATCGGCGTATGAGAAAGCGACGCAGATCCAGCTGGATTTAATGGTTTGCCGCGAGAAGGAAACATATTTAAAATCGAGACGCGATGATTTGCAAAAGCGCGTGCGCAATGTAGAATCCTCGATTGAGCGTGCAGAGATGATCGCTTCCCAAATTAATGTCGTATTGGAATATTTGTCGGGCGACCTCAATCAGGTCACGCGTATTTTAGAATCTGCTAAAACAAGGCAGCTGATTGGCCTGAAGATTATTTTAGCCCAAGAGGAAGAGCGCAAGCGTATAGCCCGTGAGATCCATGACGGACCGGCGCAGTCCCTTGCAAATATTGTCATGCGTACGGAAATTGCAGAAAGAATGTTTCTAAAGAAGGAATTTCAGCTAGTACAGGACGAATTAGTAGATTTAAAGGGTCAGGTTCGTCTAGGACTCGAGGAAATTCGCAAAATTATTTTTAATCTGCGTCCAATGGCGCTTGATGATTTGGGACTTGTACCCACGCTGCGCAAATTTGTACAGGACTTTGAAGAGAAAACAAAAATACATACTGTATTTGATCTTACGGGCAGAGAGATACGGATGCCTTCCGCCATGGAAGCTGCTATTTACCGTTTGGTCCAAGAAGCCTACTCCAATGCGCTTAAGCATGCTAATGCCTCTTACGTTACTCTAGACATGGTTTATACCTCAGATTCAGTTACAATCACCGTATTCGACAATGGTAGTGGATTCCAACAAGAGCTTATCCAGGTGCATAACGGAGACAACTCGCATTTTGGGTTAGTTGGCATGCAGGAAAGGATTGATCTCTTGGAAGGGAAGATGGATATAGACTCAAATTTAGGAAAAGGCACGAAGATTATATTTAAAATCCCTATTACAGCGGAGAATAGAAAGGAGTAAGATGACGAATGAACCAAAGCGCACCTAATCATAAACGTAAAATTAAAATTTTGCTTGCTGACGATCATCAGCTTTTTCGTGAAGGATTGAAACGTATCTTGAATATGGAGGAGGACCTGGAGGTCATTGGCGAATGCGGTGACGGTATTCAGGTGCTCGAATTTTGCAATCATACGATTCCAGAAATCGTCCTGATGGACATCAATATGCCGATTGAAAATGGGGTCGTAACGACCGAGAGGCTTAAGACGATTTTCCCAGATGTGAAGGTTATCATTTTGTCGATTCATGATGATGAAAGTTATGTGTTCGAGACGCTTCGCAAAGGAGCGACTGGCTACCTGCTGAAAGATATGGAGGCAGAGGCCCTCATTAATGCTATACGCTCCGTAGTTAACGGACATGCTTACATACATCCTAAAGTCACAGGCAAGCTGATCAACCAGCTGCGTCGCATGACGTATTTGGATGAAATGGGTGTCGTGTCTGGCGCGGCAGCAGCGAAAGAGCCAGGCGTGAAATTTGTCGCTGGCGATGACAACCCATTAACGCGTCGTGAGGCTGAAGTATTGCGCCTGATGGCTGAGGGCAAAAGTAACAAGCTCATCGGTGAATTTCTATTCATCAGCGAAAAAACGGTTAAAAACCATGTTAGCAGCATTTTGCAAAAAATGGAAGTGGATGATCGCACGCAAGCCGTTATCAACTCCATTAAGTTTGGGTGGGTTACGCTGTAGTTCTTCTGACAGGGAAATTGAAACAATCTACATAGTGCTGCATAGGACGCCTATTGGACTAGGTTGTATGAGCGAGCAGCAGCATTCTTATAGAAGAATAACTAAAAACGATTAAGATCGAATGATTAAATGAAGAGCTTCTTGAACCATGTTCACATGGCGGAAGCTCTTTTTTGCTGTCTCTATAGTACTAAAAAGAGGATGAACTCCAAAATTTGATTGCATGAGTCGGATAAATGACGAAGAGAAAGCTAGGCACAGGATGGGCTTAGGTCGCAGCTTTAACTGGCATTATTTTTTCGGCAATAGCTGTATGCATGTCCGTTAAGGAAGGAACCACTGGGCGCCCGCAGGCATATAATGCAGAACAAGACAGGTTGGGAGCAGCAGTAAAACCGTCTGTAGAATACTTTAAACCTGCCAGATAATAATTCGGACTTATGGCAAGAGCAGCTTGTGGTAAAAGAGATGCCTGCAAAATAGGGCCAAGCATGTATGGGGAAATGTCTGGGAGTTGGATAGGGAAAGAAGGCTTATATTATTTTCAGGAGGTGCGGTGCCATGATCAAAATTTTCTTGCTAGTCGTGGGCTGCTATGTGCTGGCTGGCTTCATGGTGCATGCAGTTTACCGCTTGAAACGACAGCGGCGGCGCTCCGCCAAACATTATGTGCTGCTTGCGAGCCGCCAGCATTCCAATATGGAACGGATTATTCGCTCTTTTTTTTCCTTCTCACGGTGGATGGGAGTGGATGTTCACCTGACTGTCGTAGATGCCGGGCTCAGTGAGCAGACACGCGAAATCATTGAGCGGTTGAACCGTCCCGCTGGGGGAGTTCACCTCTATGTAGATGGTTTTGAAGAAAGTGAGTTAACACATCCGTTGGCTAAGCAATTGGAGCGGGACAGGAGATTCGAAGGCGGACTAGAGCAAGAGTTGAGTGAACGTGTGCCGCAGCAGCAATTCAAGCCGGATGTAAACAAACCAGATACAGGGGCTTCCAGCCTGCTATGGCGACTTCAGGCTGATGGAGTAATAACCAAAAATGACTGTCCTGTCGTCATCGATTTGCATAACCCAGAGGATTTAGGGAAGATTCCTTTTTGAGTGATGAAGATGGCCAGAGAAGAGGAATCTGCAGGTGAAAGTGGGCGAGATGAAGAACAAATATTGAAGGAAGAGAAGCAGCAAAAGCAAGACTAGAATTGAAATAATGCAGGAAGTAGGCCATTGATTAAAACGGTATAATCTATTATAGTTAAAACAATAAAATAACAGCTGCAGCTTGTTTGACTATGTTCCTATTGGTGTAAGTGGAACTCAGCAAGCAGAACAGTTTTTAGAAAATCGGGATGAAGCACATCTTTGATAACGCTTAGGCGTTGTTGAAGGGTGCTTTTTTTGCGTTTTCTATCGAAAAGGAGGATATCTGGATGAAAGCCTATATGTATGTTGTACGGCAATTCGGCAACTGGTCTTGCAAAGTAACGATTGCACCCGAGGTAGACATCGACTTCTGGCAGCATGCTGAGAGGATGCTTTTATGGAAAACTCGTCTTCCGCTTGGTATTGCGCTGGAGGCTGCTGAGCACTTCAATGAATATGAAAATAGAAATGACCAGTATATTAGTCAAAGTAAGCAGAGAGCAGATCAGAATGCCGGAATGAATAAGTTAAACTCTTTTAGAAAATGGCTGGATATACGCCTGAAGAAATGGCGGGGTGGAACAACTAAAGATACAGGATCAGGGAGTGAGGGCGGTGGATGGAAAGGAGAACAATTGGGAAAATCGCTAGAGAAAACGCTGGGAAAACAGAAAGAGTACTCCAAAGGGGCGGGAGCTATTGCTGGAAGCGCCTCACGCTGTGGGAATGAAAGCAATCAGGAGGTGTCAGATAGGCTTGATGCTGCTATCCGTAAGGCAAGCAGCGGAGTATCTGGGCAGGTCGAGCATATTCAGGAGGTGCTTGCAGGGGAGCAAATGCGGATGATGCCAGTCGGACAGGCTGGGCAAAGCCTGTCTGGTTTAGGTAGGCAGGTAGCGCTCGCTGCGGATAGCTGCGAGCGCAGTGGGCAAGCGCGCGGAGTGGAACGCGCGCCTGCAGAGGCGCTTGCCGCCGCCGCGCAGCAGGCGGCAGCGGCGCTGCAAGGCCGTGCGCTGCTGCGCGGCGAAGCGCACGCACTGCTTGATGGGACAGCGCCTGCGGCAGCTGTCCCTGCCATGGATAAGGACGCTGCGCTGCAGCTGGCGTCCTTGCAGGGCTTGATACAGCTGCGCAGCGCTGTATCAAAGAAGGCCAGCCGCGAAGCCGGCTGGCCTCGGCGCGCCAAGCGCGCGCTCCGCTGCCTGCGCTGCGGCAGCGGAGAAGAGCAGCTGCACAAGGCGCCCTGTGCAGCCTGCGGGCGAGAGGCATGCGCATATTGCACCGCATGCCTCACTATGGGGCGCAGCCGCGAGTGCGAGCTGCTCATCATAGGAGGAGGAGCTGGCAGCAGCCGCTCCTCCATCGAGCTGCCGCCCCCACAGCAGCGTCTCGCGCGCTGGGGGCTAAGCCATGCCCAATCAGCGGCGGCAGCAGCCGCACTTCATTTTACAGAGCAGCCGCTTCGCGATGCCTTAGGTGGCCCGCTCGCCACCACGCAAAACAGCTTCCTGCTCTGGGCCGTCACCGGCGCCGGCAAAACCGAAATGGTGTTTCCTATAGTCGAGTCTACTCTGCTAAGAGGTGGCAGAGTCCTAATAGCTACACCGCGCAAAGATGTCGTGCTGGAACTGAGCCCGCGCATTAGAAAAGCCTTCCCGGACTGCAACGTGGTCACATTATACGGCGGCAGCGAGCAAAAATGGGAGCAGGGCGACATTACGCTGGCAACGACGCATCAATTGCTGAGATTCAATTTTGCATTTGACTTGGTCATTATTGATGAGTTGGACGCATTTCCTTACTTAAATGATCCCCAATTGCACTATGCGGCCAACAAAAGCTGTGCTCCTGCGGGCTTCAAAATTCTGCTCTCGGCCACACCTCCAGCAGAGCTGCAACAGCTGGCACGGCGCGGAAAGCTTGGGCATGCGAGAGTTCCCGTGCGTTTTCACCGCCACCCACTTCCCGTTCCAAGACTGCTTCGCACCTTGAGTGTTGCAAAAATGCTGGAAAAGCGTCACCTTCCTCACAGGCTGCGAGCAGAGTTGCTATGCTCTTGGCAGCGAGGAGCCCAACTGTTCGTTTTTGTACAGCGTATTTCGCAAGTCGAACGTTTGGTTTTGTTGTTGAAAGCAGAACTTGGAGTATCTCAGGTTGCTGGTGCATCCTCGCAGGATATGGAGCGGATAGATAAAGTGCAGCGGTTCCGCGAAGGCGACATTCGTATTCTGGTGACGACCACTATTTTGGAAAGAGGCGTTACTATCCCTCGAAGCGATGTTTTTATTTTAGATGCAGATGGGCGACTGTTTGATGAAGCTTCACTTGTCCAAATGGCGGGAAGAGCCGGACGCTCAAGTCATGACCCGAAGGGCAGGGTGTTATTTTGTGCCAAAGAGCGTACTCGCCCTCAAATCATGGCTATTCGGCATATTGCAAAAATGAATCGAATAGCAAAGACTGAGGGTTATTTAATCAAAAGTTAAAGTAGGAAGAATTACATGCAAACTTTAGAGGAAGAGGGATTCTATTGGGACTTTCAAATCGATTGCAATTAAAAAAACAAACAGTTTACTATATTCAAAAAATGATAGGATTGCTGGCACCTTCTTTAAAAATATGCCTTTTCTGCAACAAAACGATTACTCAAAAGATGTATATTTCTCATTCAATTGCAGCCGATGCTCATAATGCCATTCCACAAGCTCTTATTCAATCAATATGTGGCAGCTGTTTGCAAAGTATTCCTTGGATAAACAAGCTTCAATGCTGGGTATGCGGACGAGCTATTGCTTGCCCAGACTGTTCAAGACGCAGCAATACCTATTTTGTATGCAACAGGAGTGCAGTGGAGTACAGCAGTCAGATGCAGGAGCTTTTAGCGAGATATAAATATCGCGGAGAGGAGAAGCTTGAGCTTTATTTGGGAGCGATGTTGTTTCCGTCTATTGAGCGTCTGTCCTGTGACGTAGTTAACAGGTTAGGGATTTGGAATGTCATTGATTCCAAAAGTATGAAAGGAAAGAAGGTGAATTTGGATACTCTCTGGGATGCAATTACGTATGTTCCTGTTAGCGTAGAGAGGGCTGAGGAGAGGGGATTCAATCAGTCGGAGAGATTGGCCGCCGCCATTTCCAACAAGTACGGCATTCCATTATTTCATTTGCTGCTGAGAAAGAAGCATTCTGTTAAACAAAGCTTTAAAACGCGCTCAGAAAGATTGAAAGATATGCAAAATATATTCATGGTTGATCCTGAGGGATGGAGGGAATTATTCAACCATCCTTCAAGAGAATTCCGAGAAATGAGAGCGATCAGGCTGCTGCTGATAGATGATATTTATACGACAGGGAGTACGATTCAAGCTTGTTCAAAAGAGCTTTACACCTGCTCATATGGGAAAATAGAGATTTATGCGTTAACATGGGCACGTTCTTGAGACATAGCGGCTATCTGAATGACCAAAGGATTTATAAAATAAATCGTTGGCTAAATCTTTTAAATTATGATGATTCTGTCGAATCATTTGATTTAGGCATCTTGAGCAGGGATATGAATCTGGCTAATGATATTAAAGTGAGAAGTAGGCCGGTGACAGATTGTAACATAATTAAGATCATGGCTGGGCTATTAGTGATATTAAAATTAGGTGAGCCGAATGTTGTCATAGTGACAAAACTCATATAAAATGCTTGAATTAGACTGAACTTACGATCAGCGACATCAAACCAGTTCATTAAAAGCAGATAAGAGGCTGTAAACCAAAAGATGATTTCCATAAAATTATGTATGAGTGAAAGCACGGATCTCCTGTAGCTGCTCACCTGTGCATTTTGTTTATAAGCATCGATGATGGTGATCTTTATTTGGTAAATAAAGATTTCAAATGTTCGCCATATGCCATAGTATAAAAGAATATACTTAAGAATAGAACTGCTGCCATATCGAACAACGAGTATAGCAACTATTGAAAGAAGAGTATGCCCCATCACCCATAAATCAACAAACAAATACTTTTTTTGTTGAGGCCAATTTAATTTATTAATAATCAAAGTTTGTATCAGATTAAATAAAGAAATTCTATAAAGAAAATTAATCAAATTCTCCCAAAACCAAACCATTAATGTAGTTTCCCCAGTCCAACACGGTCTGCTCAAAAAAAGTCCTCCTAATTTATGAATTCAACAGCCTGAATTTTCAGGCAGATCGTCTAATCAAGGTTTTATATCGACAGGTATAATTAAAAACATTAGCTATATTTTCAATGGAAGCCGTTTGTGATATAACTAGTGAAATTTCCTCTTTTCAGCTAAAATAGAACCAATAAGATATTTTGAAAATTTGAAGAGGATAGATTAGGGAGGTAATAAATAGAATGATGAATTTAGATAATTGTCCACGCTGCGGCAAGCTGTTCTCCAAGAACTTTCGTGACGTCTGTCCGGCTTGCATTAAGGAAATAGATAAAGAGTATGAGCTTTGCTCCGATTATTTGCGTAAAAACAAAGGCACGAATATAAATGATCTATCCAATGAAACGGGAGTATCGGTCCGCCAAATTACAAAGTTTGTTCGAGAAGGCCGGATTTCGATTGTGAATGCGCCTAATATGGCTTATCCATGCGAAGTTTGCG
Source organism: Paenibacillus sp. Leaf72 (assembly GCF_001422685.1). Classification (NCBI taxonomy): domain Bacteria; kingdom Bacillati; phylum Bacillota; class Bacilli; order Caryophanales; family Paenibacillaceae; genus Paenibacillus; species Paenibacillus sp. Leaf72. The sequence goes on from NZ_LMLV01000012.1 coordinate 529,484, forward strand.
GTACCCTAATTCGGGAAAACAATATGTGCGATAGCTGTAGAGCTCGTTTAATTAGCGATACGGGGAAAATGCGCAACGAGGATACCAGAAGGGCGGAAGAGCAGGAAGCCCAGAAGGCTAATCAGAACATTTATAAAGGTTTGGACCGCTATAAGGATCGTTAGAATTTATTAATATTTGTCAATCGTCAATATACTATAAATTTCTTGAGGAATCAGCCGATAATACTTTTAAAGGTTATCGGCTTATTAGCATGTGTCCAAATAAATGAGGTGAATAAATTGAAGATAAATGAACCTGGTCGTATCCATTCCATTAACCAGTACCAGAAGAAGAATGAAATGGCTGTGAATAATGCCAATAAGAAGCAGAAGAAGGATGAGGTACAGATCTCAGCCGCCGCGAAGGAGATGCTCTCTACGAGTCAGATGAACAGCCCCGAACGCGCAAAGCATATTGAGAGCCTGAAGCAATCCATAGCATCTGGAACGTATCATGTTGATTCGGGCAAGCTGGCTGAGAAGCTGCTTCCTTATTTCGGCAACAATCCAAGCGAATGAGGATAGGTGAACGGAGATGTCTCTTGAGTTAATTGCAGATACTCTGCAGCAGCAGCTAAAGCTGTATCATTCACTTCTGGAAATTGAACTTAGTAAGAAGGACATGATTATTCAGAATCATGTTCTGCAGTTAAATGTACAGACCCAGAAGCAGAAGTTGCTTGTTGCGAAAGCGGAAGAGCTTGAACGAATGCGTACCCAACTGACTTCCCGTTATTTTAAGGATATTGGGTTTAGAATTCGCAGCGGTATTTTGGCTGAGCTGATTCGCTCCGTAACGAATCCAGAAATTAAAGTGCAGCTACTGCAGCTTCATAGCCAGCTCAATGATGTGCTGGGGAAGCTGAAGGAAGCGAATGATTTGAATCAGCAACTAATTAAACAATCATTAGATTTTCTGGATTTCTCTATTGGCCTAATGATGGATGACCCGAACGAGGATCTCACCTACCAGCATCCGATGAATCAAGGATATGGAAATAAGTTCAATAAACTATTTGATTCCAAAGCATGATGAGGAGATGAAACGATGAGATCAACTTTTCATTCGCTGGAAACAGCGAAAAGAAGTTTATTCACGCAGCAGGCGGCTATTAACACCGTTGGTCATAATATTGCGAATGCAAATACTGAAGGCTTCTCAAGGCAAAAAGTTACGATGGTAGCCTCTAGGCCAATTGAAGCCTATGGTATGGATCGGTCATTAGCTCCGGGTCAACTAGGAACGGGCGTTGAATTCACCTCAATTACTCGAATTCGAAATGCGTTTCTCGATTCACAGTACCGTGAACAAAGTCAAGGCTTGGGTAATTTATCTATACAAACAGATACTTTAAGTAAGCTTGAACAGTTTGTGAATGAACCCTCAGATACAGGGATAAGAACGGTATTAGAGAATTTCTGGAATGCTTGGTCTGACCTTAGCAAAGACCCTCAAAATGTAACGGGCCGCGAAATTTTGCAAGAAACAGCACGTGGCTTAACGGATACATTCAATGAACTGAGCCGCCAGCTTACTGATTTAGACGCAGATTTAACATCGAATATAGAAGTGAAGGCAAACGAAGCCAACTCTCTTCTTACTATCATTTCTTCTCTAAATATGGAAATTCGCAAAATAGAGTCTATTGGTGACGATGCCAATGATTTACGAGACCAACGGGATTTGATGACAGACAAGCTTTCCGCGATCATTAATATAACAGTTACTGATACGGATCAAGGATATACGATTTCCTTAGGTGGGAATGAACTTGTGGAAGCAGGCGATGTAAACCCTCTAACTTCTCTGGCTTTAGAGACAGCCTATGCGAACGGATCACTGATCGGTGGTGAGGCGTACGGGATGATCGTATCGCGTGATGTTTTTGTAGCAGATTTTTCCCAACAGCTGGATACGCTTGCAAATACGCTTGCAAATGGTGAATTTCAAGTAACGCTCCCGAAAGGCACGGTAAAACCGGGAGAGACAACGGGTATACTTGCTGATGAAGTTATCACGGTTAAAGGGATTAATGGACTGCATAAGCTTGGCTATACGCTTGGAAACCCTGTTGAAGTAGGGGAGAATTTTTTTACCTTCAAAACAGGCTCGACTGGAATTACAGCATCAAGTATACAGCTTAATCCTAATATTGCTGCCGACTCTAATAAAATTGCAACTTCTCTCCGTACAACCACTGATACTACAGGGGCTACTACTGTAGTCAAAGGTAATAATGGGTTAGCCCTTCTGATGTCAGAATTAAAGGGGAGCAAATTTTCCTTTGACGAGACAGCGCAGGGTGGAGGAATTACTGAAGCAACGGTTGGTGATTTTTATAGTGCGGTAGTCGGTGCTTTAGGGGTTCAAAGTCAGGAGTCCTCTCGTTTATATCAAAATACCCAGGCCCAACTGGATCAAGTTGATGCTAGCCGAGCGTCAGTTAGCGGCGTGTCTCTTGATGAAGAAATGTCTGAGCTCATTAAGTATCAATATGCCTATAGTGCATCTGCAAGATTTATGACTACTTTTGACCAAATGCTAGAGAAGCTTATTAATGGAACAGGTGTGGTTGGAAGATAATTCAAATATAGCTGAACGACAAGTAAATTAGATTTATTTGAAAGAGGAGGGCTACGAACATGTCACTACGTGTTACACAAGGTATGATGCACATGCAGCTTACTAGAAACCTGAATCGAAATATGTCCCAGATGGAGCAATTGCAGCAGCAAACGACAACAGGTCGCAAGTTAAATAAAGCTTCCGATGATCCGGTGGGCATTACTTATTCTATTCGTTACCGTTCGGAGATTTCCGCCAATGATCAATATCAGAAAAATGTAGATGCCGCTTTGTCCTGGTTAGATTTTAATGACACAGTAATTGGTCAAGCAGGCGATGTCCTTCAACGTGTAAAGGAATTAACGACACAAGGAGCGACGGGGACAAATCCGCAAATAGCCCTCGATAACATTAAAAGTGAAATACAACAACTGAAAAGTCAACTTATTGATATTGCTAATAGTAAATTGAATGGCAAGTATATTTTCAACGGGGAGCAATTTGATCAAATGCCTTACGATATCTCTGCTCCCGGATCGGATGCCAAAGCTCTAGAAACGGACGAAGGCAAGATTCAATATGCAGTAGGTGTGAATGTGAAGCTGGATATTAATCTGACTGGAAATCAGGTATTTGGAGAACCTGATCCAGCAGGTACTGGAGATAATGTATTCTCCGTATTGGATCGAATTATAACGGCGCTGGGCACAGGAGATTATAGCGGAGTTAGCGATGAACTTGGAAATATTGAAGCTAGCATGGATCGTCTACTGAATATGAGATCTGAAGTAGGGGCAAGAGTAAATCGAGTAGAATTGATGCAAAGCAGATTAAGCGATCTTAAAATTAATTTGACAGATATGCAGTCCAAAACAGAAGATGCTGATTTTGAGAAGCTGCTTATTGATACACAAATTAATGAGAATATATACCAAGCTTCGCTCTCCGTAGGTGCCAAAGTAATAAGCAAATCATTAGTTGACTTCTTGAGATAGAGATGAAGCTGCCTCAGCTGCAAATTCAATCGACGTCGGGTAAAATTGGTATACAGTCAGGTCTAGGCAAGTATGATATTAAACAAGGTCATGCAACGATGGATATATCGACCGTTAATACTATCATAGATGTTAAGTCTACACAGCCGGTTTTAATCATTGACCAATCTAAAATGTGGGACGCGTTAACTGGAGGAAAGCCTGAAGCTTTCTGGAATCGGCTGTATAATCAATTTGGCCAATTTGTAATACAGGGTATTGAGCAAACGGTTCAAGAGTACGATCGAATTGGCGACATTTTGTATAATGGCGACCCGGTTGGCGATATTGCTGGTGAAAGCTTGTCCAGGCAACAGCCGGCCTTGCAAGTTTATGGGCCTGCTTCGGTACTGAATGTGCGCTTCGATGTGGTCATTGAGAAGCCGGAAATTAACGTGACCCCCGGTCATGTTAAAGTAGATGTACAGACCAATAAGCCGCAAATTGAGTATCGGAGGGGAGGAGTCAACATTTATATGGAACGGTATCCTTCCGTACAAATAACGCCTCCTCAAATTGATTTGACTTTATAAACCTGCCATAATGAATACAGAAGCTATAGAATCGTAACGCGATGCTATAGCTTCTTGTTTTAGTGTAACGATTAAAGGAGTGTGACTAAATTGAAAATACAAACGACGCGATTTGGTGAGATAGAATGTAAGGATGAAGAGCTGCTGACTTTTACTAATGGAATACCGGGCTTTAAAGAATATTTAAGATATTTCTTAATCGTGATTGAAGAAAGTCCCTTTATGTATTTACAATCTTTAGAAGATGAGTCACTTGCTTTTATAGTTGTTTCTCCGTTTGATTTTTTTCCTGATTATGAGTTTGAGCTGCCTGAACTTATAGAGCAGGAAATGAACGTAAAGCAAACGACAGATATTAAAATATTGAATATCATAAGTGTTAATGGAGAACTTGAGACAGCTACATTAAACCTTGCTGCTCCACTAATTATAAATTTAGCTAATAAAACAGGAGTGCAGTATATTATCTCCGATGAGAAGTACTCCATTCGGCAGCCTCTATTTGCGGATTCTTTAATAGTGGAAGGGAGTCGATAATATGCTTGTTTTGAGCAGGAAAAAAGGACAATCCCTGTTTATTGGTGATGATATAGAAATTAGTATTTTAGAAGTTAACAATGATACTGTAAAGATTGGCATAACAGCACCTAAAGATATATCTATTTTACGCAAGGAACTATATGTTTCTGTAGAGGATATGAATCGGGCAGCTGAGAAATCTCTTATCAGCAACACGGAGCTAAAAAAACAATTTGGTGAAATGAAAAAAAATAATAAAAAGCTATAAACTCTGACTGAATTTGGCCGATATATATATTATGGCTGATAAAGGGCGGCCGACCTGGCTCAGCATACCACAAGGATGTGGAACATTCATTTCATTTCAGGGAGGAAATAACAATGCGTATTAATCACAACATTACTGCTTTGAACACTCACCGTAACATGGGTCTGAATACTTCTGCTGCAGGTAAAGGTATGGAGAAATTGTCTTCCGGTCTTCGCATTAACCGTGCGGCTGACGATGCTGCTGGCTTGGCAGTATCCGAGAAAATGCGCGGTCAAATCCGCGGTCTTGAGCAAGCTCAACGCAACGTGCAAGATGGTATCTCCTTCGTACAAACAGCTGAGGGCGCAATGAATGAAGTTAGCTCCATGCTTACTCGTATGAAAGAACTGAACGTTCAGAAATTGAACGGTACGTACGGTGCAACTGATACAGCTAACATTGATCTTGAGCTTGATGAGCTCGGTGGTCAAATTGACAGCATCATGGCTGATACAAAATTCAACGGCATTTCACTGACTGCTGCTGACGTGAAAGTTCAATCCAATGATGCTGCACAACAAATTACTATCAAAAAAGTGGATACTGCTGGCTTTGCTACATTGACTAAAGCTACTGCACTTCCTGCTGTTGAAACTGCTATTGAGAAAGTTGCAACGCAACGTGCGACACTTGGTGCTACACAAAACCGTCTGGAATACACATCCAATAACTTGGGTACGACAGTTGAGAACATAACTGCATCCGAATCCCGTATTCGTGATACAGATATGGCGAAAGAAATGGTCGATCTTACGAAGAACAACATTCTTCTGCAAGCTTCGCAAGCGATGCTTGCTCAAGCAAACTCGCAGCCGCAAGGCGTTCTTTCCCTGTTACGTTAATTTTCGGAATAACCAACAGCCTGTTGAGAAAATCAACAGGCTGTTTTTTTTTATTTGCTCTAATAAAGTTTATTGTTTTTTCCGATACTAGTAATAGAGATATTGAATCGGTATGGGAGGTTTGTTAATGAACATTTCCTCAGTCAATCAGTCAACAGGTTATAAGCCTGACAAGAATGTAAGCAGCGAATCCTTGTCAGGTAGGGAGAGTGTAGTTTCTCAGATTAAAACAGTCGATGCCTTGCAGCAGGCAGAGTTGCAAGGCGAGAAGGTTACTATTGGAGACATGCAGGTAGTGAGGACCATTGATCGTGTTCTCAAAGCGATTCAGGGCCCGGATACAACATTTGATATGTCTGTGCATGAACAAACCAAAACAATCGTTATTAAAGTGTTAAACAAGGAGACAGGGGAGCTAATTCGGGAGATTCCACCCGAGAAAACTCTTGATCTGGTAGCGAAATTTATGGAGATAAACGGCATTCTAATTGATAAAAGAGTTTAAGAGGAGGAAAAGAAGATGAGAATATCAGGATTGGCATCTGGTATGCAAGTTGACGATATGGTCAAGGAAATGATGAAAGCTAAACGGACGTCGTATAATACGATGGTTCAGAAACGGCTATCAATGGAATATCAACGGGAAGCTTATAGGGAAATGAGCAGTAAAATTGTTGATTTTCGCAATAATAAGCTGCAGTCATATAATATGTCAAACGCGATAGCGGCAAAGACAACCGAGGTTACAGGCAATACATCTGCTCTGACAGTAAATGCGACTAATTCATCTGCTGCAGGATCATTAAATGTAAGTGTCAGCCAAGTGGCGTCTGCTGCTGGTACTGTCTTTACCTATAATCCGGATGCAGATACAAACACGGTAAACAGCACTGCAGGCATGAAGCTTACTGATCTTGGATTCACTGCAGTCGGCAGTGATATTACTGTTAAAGTCAATGATCAGGCTATAACATTAAATGCAGCAACAGCTACCCTAAGTGAATTAGCTTCGGCAATTAATGCTAACAAGAATGCAAAAGCATCTGCCTATTATAATGAGACGACGGGTCAGATATCCATTATGAATAGCCAGACGGGTTCAACTGCTGTGAAATTAGAAGGATTCAACACAATAACTGGGTTTGATCAGAAGGCTATCGTAGGTAAGGATGCAGTGATTTCGCTCAACGGAGTGGAATATACACAAAGCAGCAATCGATTTGAAATTAACGGCTTTGATTTTACGATCAAATCAGAATCTGGTGCGAACGGTGTAACAACGTTATCTTCTGTCTCAGATACGAACAAGATTATAGATTCAATTAAATCATTTGTTAACGACTATAACAATTTGATAGGGTCAATTAACTCCAAGATCTCTGAGGAGAAATACAGAACCTACCTTCCATTAACTGATGAGCAGAAAGAAGGAATGGAAGAAAGCCAGATCAAGTTATGGGAAGACAAAGCGAAAAGCGGATTAATTCGAAATGATAGTATTTTGACCAAGCTGGTATCAGATCTTCGTATTGCTGCAACACCACTCGTGGGAGGCTATGATACTGGTCAAGTTGATGGTGGTGGTAAAGCTATATACCAATCAATTGGAATTTCGACGGGATCTTATACAGAGAAAGGAAAACTGGTTCTGAACGAGGAGACGCTTCGAACTGCATTGGAGAAGGATCCTGATAAAGTCATCGAAATGTTTACGAAGCGTGGGACAGATGTATCGCCTGGTAGTACGGAGTCAGGAGTCTTTGCCAAAATGTCAGCATCTGCTGGAGTTTCCTTGCAAAGTCTGTCCACCAAGGCAGGTACATCCCTTACCAGTACAGAGCTGAAAGGAACATTTCTAGAAAGCTCTATAATAGCTGGTCAGCTTCGTCTGATGAAAGAACGTGAAAGCAGTATGATTACTCGTCTAAACAAAACGGAAACCCAATTATACAAACAGTTTACTGCTATGGAAACGGCCATCAATAAATTTAATTCTCAGGCCTCCAGCTTGTCCAGCTTCTCAGGCTAAAAGGTTATAAGGAGTGAACTGCATTGATTAATTCACCATATCAAATATACAAACAGTCATCCGTCCAAACCGCCGCGCCTGAGCAACTCATCATTATGCTGTATGATGGAGCCATTCGGTTCATTAAGGGCGGGATTGAGGGTATTCGTACTCGGAACTATGAGCAAGCCAATGTGAGTTTGCAGAAGTGCCAGTCTATTATTAATGAGCTTATTGCAGCGCTTAATTTTGATATTGCTTTATCAAAAGAATTGTACCGGATTTATGAATATATGCTGCATTTGACGATTCAAGCTAATGTTAAGAAGGATACAGTCCCAGCTGAAGAAGCATTGAGTTACTTAGAAGGGCTTCGCGACACATGGAGAGAAGTGATTAAAGGAACGACTTCAACCATTCAACTCCAACAGAGCGCTGAATAATATGGAAATCCAGAAATTATTTGATATGACACAAGCCATGGCAGCAAATCTAATAGAAAATACTGAAGAAGAATTTTATACTTTAGTTGATCTTCGAGACGAGGTTTTAAAGAATCTCCAAGCAAACCCTGAGATATCTGCATCGGATAAACAAATGCTTTCTAAAATATTAGAGCTTGATCAGGTTATTGTGGAGAGAATGATGACTATTAGAAGTGAAGCTTCTGCAGCACTTGGTAAAATTCAGTCGTTTCGTTTGCGAAAAAATGCATATGATTTGGGATATTCCACTGAAAGCTATTTTTTTGATCAGAAAAAATAATGCTTGTTGATAGAAGTCGCTTGGGATTTATATCCATGCGGCTTCTATCATTTTTTATGGGATTAATGCCGATATAACAGGAAGAAACGCAAATGGACCAAGAGTTATAATGAGGAGGATACATATGATCGAAGACTATGCGCTGATTCCTAAGTATATGGAACATTTTCAATGTATTGGAGCAGAATGTGAGGACACCTGCTGTGCTTTATGGCATATCTCAATTGATAAACGTAGTTATAATAAATATATGAATGTGAAGGATCGCGCGTGGCGCGAGCGCTTCAAAGGAAACGTAACTAAAATAGAGACGAATGCTCATGATGCCCATTATGCATCTATGAAATTGGATGAACAAACGGGTGGCTGCACCATGCTTGATAACGGCTTATGTTCGATTCAAGCTAATTTGGGAGAGGATTATCTCAGTCCGACTTGTGCTACCTATCCTAGAAAGATTAATGAGGTTAGCGGTGTGCAAGAGATATCAGCTACTCCTTCTTGCCCCGAGATTGCCAGAATCATGTTGCTTGAGCCAAATGGAATCGAATTTATTCAAGGTAAGTCACTTAGAAAGCCTAATATTTACGTGAATCGTAAAGTAAGCGCTAATACTGGGGAATTTTCTTCGTTTTTATGGGATATTCGTATAGCAGCTATTGAAATTTTGCAAAATCGGGAATTTGAATTACCACATCGCTTGTTGCTTCTTGGGTGGCTTTGCGATCAAATTTATGAAGCTACAAAAAACGGTGATTTTTCAGTAGTAACAGACGAAATAGCCAAGTTTAAATATCAAATGGAAACAAATACTGAACTTAGAGATTACAAGGTTTTCCCATCCAATACTAAATTTCAGTTGACGTTTCTTAATAAACTGATTATGAATCGTGCTGAGCAAAAGATTTGGAATATAAGATACAGGGAATGCCTAGACGATTATATTAATGGTCTTAAAGATGAGAATGAGGATCCAGAAAATATTATGAGTCACTACATACAAGCATATACAGAGTATTATTTGCCCTATATAAAAGATCATGAATATATTTTGGAAAACTATTTGGTTAATACCGTATATCATACGCTGTTTCCCGTCTCGGGAAAATTGAATATATTTGAGCAATTCATGATGTTGGCCGTTAATTTCTCATTAATAAAGATGCATCTAATAGGCATAGCAAAATATCATGAGGGTTTAACCGATGAAATAGTAGTTAAATTAATTCAGTCCTTCTCGAAAAATTATGAACACAATAATCAGTTCGTTAAGGATGTATGTGAAGAGCTGAAAAAGGCAAACTATGATACGATTGGTCATTTATCTCTACTGATTAAAAATGATTAACTATATAAATGGAAAGAATGTAACGCCTTAATAACAGCTATTAGAATATCAAACCAAGAAAAATCTCCTATGTTACAGGAGATTTTTCTTATTTTTGACCTGTAAAAACAAAAAAATTGAACGGTTCTGTGCTATGAGAAATGACTATAATATCATGATTACAAAAGAAACCAATAGAAAATACTCCCCTCGGAACATCGGTGTTTATGGAGAATTAGAATTAATGAGTGGTTTGGATGTCTGTTCTGTTGTTATCAACTCAAGAAGTTAACCAAATGCTATAGGCGACGGAGAAATTGCTGGCTTCATTCTAGCTTTATTCATTCAAGACCGGAAACTGACCAAGTTGATCAAGAGATAGATTGACATATTCACATCCCGTTTGATAACAACCAAGCTTAACGTGATTTTCTCATGCTAAAGGCTAAGAAAAAGAATCAGACACTTTTCGTACCCTCTTGAGAACCGAGGTATTTGTTAGAATGTACAATGTGATGATGATTGTATTCATACAACAACGTCCTTTACTCGCCTCATTATCTTTGGCTCAAAGAAATCATTTCTGTTTTGGATTTACCCAAGTAGCTAAGCAAGATGAGAGATTGATTAAAAAATACTTTTATATTTACCGAATTATAGGTTATAATATGGTTATATTTATATGTTATATAGAAAGATATTGGAGGGGAAGTTTAATGAAGAAGAGAGTATCGATAGTTGTTATACTGATGGCGTTATTACTAGCAATAATTCCTGTAGCTAGTGTTTATGCTTCGTCGGGAGGTTTGTTGGCTGGAAAACGTTTTATTGATGATAGTACAGGAGAACTTGCAAATGCGTATATTTCTGATGGATACAGATCTCCGGGGGTAACAATGGGTGTTGGGCAGACAGTATCCTATACATTTCTTGGTACAGCTGATCTAACCTCCTTTATGTTAAGTATGGAAAATGGTTATAAAATTGAATTGTACAACGCTTCCAATGAAATCATTTATACTTATGAACTTGTTAAAATGGTTGACCAGTATGTGATTACTGGCCCTTGGAACGGCGTGAAAAAAATTGTTATACACAACACAAGAAAAAACACGAATACGTTATATGATTTTGACGCTTTTGGTACAGAAACTATAACGCCTAATCCACCTACAGATCCAGTTCCAGACTCTGATTCAGATAGAGCAATTCTTACAATTACTATGACCAACGGTTTTGAAAAGGAATATGATCTTTCTATGATCCAAATAAATGCCTTTCTAGATTGGTTTGATGCTAGAGCGGCAGGTATTGGTCCAGCGAAGTATCAATTTTCTAAAACATGGAACAAAGGACCGTTCAAAGTGCGATCTGAGTATGTAATTTTCGATAAAATACTAACTTTTGACATTGATGAATATGAAGAAAAAACGAACTAAAACTTTAATTAAATACTCCTCTGAATTTCAGTTGAATCTCAGAGGAGTATTTTTATTTATCAATTTCTTGAAAAGACAATTCTATATTCGAGCCAAATTCAAGCCCCTATTCTAAGGAAAGCAATGATGTACTTTTATATAGTATGATGCTAAATAATATCGAGTGAGTCCGAAAAATAAGGATTCGAAAATCTGATCTCCAAGTCCGTTTATTAAACTAAAAAGGAATATGATGTTCAGCGACATCGTCTGAATAACCTCAGCAATTGAAGGTTAAATATCTCTGTTTAAGTATTGGGTGCTTATAAGAGCCTTTAATAAATACCCAATCCGAGATGCTGTATCCAAGATTCAGCAAGAATGTATTCGCTTACAATAAATTGTTTGACAATTCTAATAACGCGGTGTTATAGTCAAATTGTGGGCCACATGAGTAAGGTGTTTCACAGTATTTGAAGATGAAGGGACTGTTTATGCATGCAAGGTAAAGTTAAATGGTTTAACGCGGAGAAGGGTTATGGATTTATCGAAACTGATCAAGGCGGCGACGTATTCGTTCACTTCTCGGCTATTCAAACAGAAGGCTTCAAAACTCTTGACGAAGGCCAAGCGGTTGAATTTGACATCGTAGAAGGCGCACGCGGTCCACAAGCTGCTAACGTCACTAAACTGTAATCATCAGGCTGCAATAGCCAGTCTATAGGATTCATTTATATGTAACTTTAAGCTCCGGGCAACCGGGGCTTTTATTTTTTTGCAAAAAGTGTCCCTGAATCTGCACGAGATACCCGAATAAACCTCCGTTCAAACCTTCGACATAAATTATTAGAAAATTCTAAATAAATAGAAAATAGTTTTACTGTACCTCCCTTACTATGTTATAATAAGAACATGTAAAGGAGGCATGCCCCATGGAATACATCATTCGAGGTCAACATTTACAAGTGACAGATGCACTCAAGGAATATGTCGAGAAGAAGCTCGGCCGCTTAGAGAAGTATTTTGAAGCCCCTACCTCCGAAACAACCGTAACTTTATCGGTAACGAAAGGCATACACGCTGTCGAGGTCACGATTCCGATTGCCCGCAACTTTTTGAGAGCAGAGGAGAAAAGTGCCGACATGTACGCCTCAATTGATACAGTTGTGGATAAGCTGGAAAGACAAATTCGCAAACACAAAACGAAAGTCAACCGTAGATTCCGCCATGATAGCGGTGTGAAATCGCTGTTCAGGGAAGAAGGCTCCGCCGTAGGCGTTCTCGAGCATGAGGAAGAGGATTTCGAAGTCGTAAGGACGAAGAAATTTCTGCTCAAGCCGATGGATGTGGAGGAGGCCATTTTGCAAATGAATATGGTCGGCCATAACTTTTTCGTATTCGCCAATAGCTTAAATGAAGAGGTGAACGTCGTATACAAACGCGATGATGGAACATATGGATTAATTGAACAAGGCTAATAGAAGGCCAGTCGTACTTATACATCTATTGCAAATTCAAGCCTTTCCTCCTGCGGGAGGGAGGGCTTTTTCATTTTTTTTGAAATATAGGAAAGGATATGATTTTCCCACCCTTTCTCTATATTTCTCGGAATGAAACGCGCTGCACCGTCAAAGGACGGCGACAGCCGTTTCACCTTGAAATATAAGACCTTATAAGTTTTACACTTATAAATGGGCTTATATTCCACCCTCGAAACGGCAGCTTAGCCGCCAGAGGGCGGCTTCAGCCGTTTACGCTTGATATGGTGCATTTAACCATAGGAGAGAGAGCCGCTTTATAATAGGAAGTCGTTTTGATTTCGCCCTCTGCGCGATGTATAATGAACTCAGTTGAATACGTAGGCGATACGCCTTTTTTCCTTTTGGTAAAAATGGTTATATTCTTACCTGAAAATATTGGTGATGCGTTGCGGTGCATCCTGCAAACTGTTACAATTTAAGGCAAACAAGCGTAAGGTGAAAGGGGAAGCCCCATGCTCGGATTAGTGAAAAAAATATTTGGTGATGCGAACGAGCGCGAGGTTAAGCGCCTCACGCGTAAAGTAGAAGAAATCAATGCACTGGAGTCCACCATCTCGGCTTTGTCCGATGAGGAGCTCGCAGCTAAAACTGTACAATTCAGAGCTCGCCTAGCTAAAGGGGAGACGATTGATCAAATATTGCCAGAAGCTTTCGCAGTTACGCGTGAAGCTTCGAAGCGTACGCTCGGCATGCGTCATTTTGATGTGCAGCTGATGGGCGGTATCGTTCTTCATGAGGGCAAAATCGCTGAGATGAGAACCGGTGAAGGTAAAACGCTCGTAGCGACACTGCCTGTGTATTTGAACGCGCTGCTCGAGAAAGGCGTGCACGTCGTAACGGTCAATGATTATTTGGCTTCTCGTGACAGCCAGCTGATGGCTCAGCTTTACAATTTCCTCGGCATGACGGTCGGCTGCAACCTGAACGGCTTGTCGCATGAGGAGAAGCAAAGCGCCTATGCTTGCGATATTACGTACGGTACGAACAATGAGTTTGGCTTCGATTATTTGCGCGACAACATGGTTCTTTACAAAGAACAAATGGTTCAGCGCCCGCTTTATTTCTCAATCATTGATGAAGTTGACTCCATCCTTGTCGATGAGGCGCGTACACCGCTTATTATTTCGGGACAAGCTGCCAAGTCGACTGAGCTTTATTATTCGGCAGACCGCTTCTTGAGCCGTTTGAAGGCGGAAGAGGATTACACGATTGATGTGAAGCTGCGCAATGTCATGCTGACGGAAGAAGGCGTGGAGAAGGCGGAGAAGGCGTTCCACATTGAAAATCTTTTTGACCATGAAAATGTGACGCTCAATCACCATATCCAACAGGCGCTCAAAGCCAATGTCATTATGAAGCGCGATGTCGATTATGTCGTTCAAGATGATGAAGTCCTCATCGTCGATGAGTTTACTGGACGTCTAATGTCTGGTCGCCGTTACAGCGATGGCTTGCATCAAGCGATTGAAGCGAAGGAGCAGCTCAAAGTGCAAAATGAGAGCATGACCTTGGCTACGATTACGTTCCAGAACTATTTCCGGATGTATCGCAAGCTTGCGGGCATGACGGGTACGGCGAAGACGGAGGAAGAAGAATTCAAGCGGATTTACGGCTTGGACGTTATTCAAGTTCCAACGAACCGCTCCATGATTCGTAAAGACCTTCAAGATGTCGTTTATAAATCGGAAAAAGGCAAATTCAATGCCGTTGTGGAAGAGATCGTAGCTCGCCACGCGAACAAACAGCCTGTACTAGTCGGTACGATTTCCATTGAAAATTCCGAGCGTCTGGCAGAAATGCTTAAACGCCGCGGTATTGCACATAAAGTACTGAATGCGAAGTTCCATGCGGAAGAGGCTGAAATTATTTCGCGTGCCGGTCAAGAGGGCTCCGTTACTATTGCTACTAACATGGCGGGACGCGGTACCGATATTATGCTCGGTGAAGGGGTAGCTGAATTTGGCGGCCTTCATATTATTGGTACGGAGCGCCATGAGAGCCGCCGGATCGATAACCAGCTGCGTGGTCGTGCCGGACGTCAAGGCGATCCGGGCTCGTCCCAGTTTTATTTGTCGCTGGAAGATGAACTGATGCGCCGTTTTGGCTCGGATAATATTATGGCCATGATGGATCGTCTCGGTCTGGAAGAGGATCAACCGATCGAGAGCCGGATGATTACCCGTGCAGTAGAATCGGCTCAGAAGCGTGTAGAAGGAAACAACTTCGATCTGCGTAAAGTCGTTCTTCAATATGATGATGTCATGAACCAGCAGCGTGAAGTGATTTACAAGCAGCGTCTGGACGTGCTCACTTCCGATAACATTCGTGAAATCGTCATGGAAATGATTAAAGCGGTCATTGATCGCACGGTTAAAGCTCACTGTACGGAGGATATTCCAGAAGAGTGGGATTTGGAAACCATTATCGACTTCGTAGATGCGAACCTTCTGAATGAAGGCACCGTGACGAGAGACGATATTTGGGGCAAGGAAATTGAGGAAATTACCGAATTTATTTATGACAAAGTCGTTGCTTATTATGACGAGCGTGAAGCAGAGCTTGGCGAAACGACGATGCGTGAATTCGAGAAGGTCGTTTCACTTCGCGCGGTTGACAGCAAATGGATGGATCACATCGATGCAATGGATCAGCTGCGCCAAGGTATCCACCTTCGGGCATACGGCGGCACGGATCCGCTGCGCGAGTACCAATTTGAGGGCTTTGAGATGTTCAAGGCGATGATTGACACGATCCAAGAAGAAGTTGCCAAATACATTATGAAGTCGCGCGTAGAAAGCAACCTGGAGCGCCAAGAGGTAGCTCAAGGCCAGACGACGACGAACAGCCCAGGCGAAAGCCAGGAAAAGCGTCCGGCGAAGCGTTTGGACCGGGTCGGCCGCAATGATGATTGCCCATGCGGCAGCGGCAAGAAATACAAGCAGTGCCACGGTAAATAAGGTGCTGTGATCGGATAGGCAAGGCTTAACGCGCCAGTGTGCGGAGCAATGCGGCAAAAGCTGCAGCGCTTCGCAGCAGGCGCGTTTATGCCATGAGGCAGCAGCAGCAGCAGAGCAGCAGAGCAAGAAAAAGCTGGGCAACCAGACAAGATGAGAAATTTGAGGTGAAACGTACGCTATGATAGAACCAACGGTGAAACAAGATTTGCGGGAAATAGCGAAGCGGCTCCAAGATCTCAGGGGGTCTCTTTGACTTAGATCTAAAAAATGAATTAATCGCCAACTATGAGGAAAAGATGACGGCGCCTGATTTTTGGGATGACAATGACAAGGCGCAAAACGTTATTTCCGAAATGAATGCGGTCAAATCGGTCGTCGATCAATATTTGCGTTTGAACGGCGAGATGGAAGATTTGCAAACGATGCTGGAGCTGGCAGAGGAAGAGCAGGACGAGACGCTTGAGCCTGAGCTGCTGGAAGGAACAGCCCAGCTGCTGCGCAAGCTGAATGATTTTGAGCTGACGCTGCTCCTCAACCAGCCTTATGATAAGCTTAACGCAATCGTTGAGCTGCATCCTGGCGCAGGCGGCACCGAGTCGCAGGACTGGGGCCAAATGCTGTACCGGATGTATACACGCTGGGCAGAGAAAAGTGGTTTCAAGGTTGAGCTGCTAGATTATCTTCCCGGTGATGAGGCAGGCATCAAGAGCGTTACGATTTTGGTCAAAGGCTACAACGCTTACGGCTATCTTAAAGCGGAGAAGGGTGTACACCGCCTCGTTCGCATTTCGCCGTTTGATGCGTCAGGCCGTCGTCATACGTCCTTCGCATCTTGCGATGTAGTACCGGAAATAACCGATGACATCGATATCGAAATCCGCAGTGAGGATTTGAAGGTTGATACATACCGCGCCAGTGGAGCGGGCGGACAGCACGTCAACAAGACGGAATCGGCGATTCGTATTACACATATTCCTTCGGGGATCGTCGTGGCCTGCCAGCAGGAGCGTTCGCAAATCCAGAACCGTGAGCGAGCGATGAATATGCTGCGCTCCAAGCTTTATGAGCGGAAAATTGAAGAGCAGCGGCAGCATCTCGCGGAAATTCGCGGTGAGCAATCGGATATTGCCTGGGGCAGCCAAATCCGCTCTTATGTTTTTCATCCGTACAGCATGGTCAAGGATCATCGCACCTCGGTGGAGACAGGCAATGTAGGCGCCGTTATGGATGGCGACCTGAATGCCTTCATTAACGGATATTTGCGCCATCAAATTCGCCACGACTAAACGGCAGGCTGTTATAGCGCTCCTAGCAGTTAGCTACCGCATCTGGCAAATGCGGTTATAGGAAATAGGATATGGATGAATACGCATGGATCAAGCCATATTGACGTAAGCTAAGAAGAGTTCCGACTCGAACAAGGGTGGAACTCTTCTTTTTTATGAGCGCTTATAGGTATGACTTTATGAATTTGGGTGGGATTCGAGATGAGCAAAGAGACGAATGATGCACGAAACGGCAAGCTGCATGCGGCCAATTCGAAGGTAATAAACAAACGGAAGAAAAAACCGCTCAGCCCTGGTAAACAGCTCATTTGGAGCATGCTCCAGGTGCTGCTGGGCTCTTTTATAATGGCGGCAAGCTTTAATTTATTTCTGGTGCCTAATGAGATTGCCTCAGGCGGTGTTTCCGGCATTTCGATTTTGGTCCAGCGTTTTGCTGACATTTCGCCAGCATATACGCAGTGGGCTGTTAATATTCCTTTGTTTTTTGTAGGGCTGTGGCTGCTGGGCAAACGCTATGCGCTTAAAGTGGCGCTTGGCTCCGTCGTGCTGCCGTTATTCGTCCTGCTTACTTCCCATTGGGATACACCGACACATAATCCTTTGCTTGCTGCTATTTATGGCGGGATCGGCGTTGGGCTCGGGCTTGGCATCGTCTTTCGCGGAGGCGGCTCAACGGGAGGGCTTGGTTTGGCTGCGCAAATTTTGCATCGTTACACGGGATTGTCGCTGGGGCTCTCCGTCGCTATTTTTGACGGGTGTGTCATCATTGCGGCGGGCCTGCTTATTTCGCCGGAAGTGGCGTTGTATGCTTTAGTCGGGCTGTTTGTAACGAGTAAAACAATTGATATTATTCAAAGCGGGCTGCCGGTGTCGAAGGTTGCTTTTATTATTAGCAGCGAGCCGGAAAAATTGTCAGAGACGATTCTTTATGATCTCGACCGCGGTTTGACGAGGCTTGATGGACATGGCGGCTACAGTGGGGAGGGGCGGACCGTACTGATGGTCGTCGTGGGGCAAATGGAAGTAGCGAAGCTCAAGCAGCTCGTTCGTTCAGTTGACCCAACTGCTTTCGTCATTATTAGCAATACATCAGAGGTAGTAGGGGAAGGTTTTAAACTGGAATAGGAATAGCAATATTGCTCCATAACAGCGGGTAGTAGGAGCGGGCGTAGCACAAAAATACATCCATTCGCTCATTGTATTAATATGAAATGACATGTATAATAATACGGAAAAACAGTGTATTTTAATCGACTGCCGAATCATGTACAATATACTTTTAGATAGTCTCATAGGGAGAGATGATGGATATGAGCGAAAAACTGAAAATAGCTATTATCGGTTCAACCGGCTACGGCGGTGTTGAGCTTATTCGATTGTTAGCCTCACATCCTCTTGCTGAGGTGACCTCGGTTATTTCATCATCCAGCGCGGGGACGCCGATTACAGAAGGATACCCACACTTAACGGGCATTCGCGAAGAATTGCTAGATGATGTAGAGCCACAAGCGATCCGCAGCAAGGCGGATGTTGTATTTTTGGCAACACCAGCGGCTGTCGCATCTAGGCTGGCACCTGATTTGCTTGCTGTAGGTCTTAAAGTGATAGATTTATCCGGCGACTACCGCCTGCAAGATAGAGCTTTATATGAAAAATGGTACAAAAAGCCCGCTGCGGACGAGGAGTATTTGAAGCAAGCGGTGTACGGATTGGCTGAAGTGTACGGCGACCGTGTACAGGGTGCTAATCTCATTTCCAACCCGGGCTGTTACGTTACGGCGGCGCTTCTCGGCCTTGTTCCAGCTGTGCAAGCTGGCTTTATCGATCCGGACAGCATCATAATTGATGCGAAATCCGGCGTTTCTGGAGCGGGACGCGGCGCGAGCCTTGGCACTCACTATTCCGAGCTGAACGAGAGCTTGAAAGCGTACAAGCTGAATCAGCATCAGCATACGCCGGAAATCGAAATGGTGCTTTCCGATGTTGCAGGCCGCTCGGTTGTGATTACGTTCTCGACGCATCTCGTGCCGATGACGCGCGGCATTATGACGACGATGTATGCAACGGTGAAAGACGGCAGAAGCGCGGATGATTTTATGGACCTGTATCGCAGCTATTACGAGAACCGTCCATTTGTGCGCATTCGTCCTGAAGGACAGTTGCCTGCCACGAAGGAAGTATGGGGCTCGAATTATTGCGATATCGGCTTTGCGTTCGATAGCCGTACGGGCAGAGTGACGATTGTTTCGGTCATTGATAATTTGGTCAAAGGCGCAGCGGGACAAGCGATTCAGAACATGAACCTTATGATGGGCTGGGATGAGACGCTTGGTTTGCAGTTTGTTCCTGTTTATCCATAAGAAGCAGCATAACCTAATTTAGAATGAAGCGAAGGAGAACGATGTAATTATGGGACAGGGACACACTGCACCCCTTTATAAGGTTGTGGCGGAAGGCTCGATTACAACACCGAAGGGCTTTACAGCGGGCGGCTTACACTGCGGCCTCAAAAAAACGACGCGCAATGACCTCGGTGCAATCGTATGCGAGGTTCCGGCGGCAGCGGCGGGCGTTTACACGACAAATGTTTTTCAGGCGGCACCGCTTAAGGTGACGCGCGAGAGCATTGGCGAAGGCGGCCGCCTGCGTGCTGTGCTGGTCAATAGCGGCAACGCCAATGCATGCACTGGCGAGCAGGGCGAGGCGGATGCCTATGAAATGCGCAATAAATTCGCTGAGCGTGTTGGCATTGCAGCAGATGAAGTGGCGGTAGCTTCTACCGGCGTCATTGGCGAGCTGCTCAAGATGGACAAAGTGCGCAGCGGCATCAGCGAGCTGCCAGCTAACCTGGGTTCGGACAAGCAAGCGGCAGAAAGCTTCTGCCAAGCGATTTTGACGACCGATTTGGTGCAAAAAATGGTCTGTGTATCCGTTGAAATTGACGGACAGCTCATTCATATCGCTGGAGCGGCGAAAGGCTCCGGCATGATTCACCCAAACATGGCAACGATGCTTGGTTTCGTTACGACGGATGCGGCAATTGGCAGCGAGGCGCTGCAGCAGCTGCTGCGTGAAGCGACGAACCATACTTTTAATATGATTACGGTAGATGGCGACACAAGCACGAACGATATGCTCGTTGCGATGGCGAGCGGACTAGCTGGCAACAGCGAGCTTAATGCGCAGCATGAAGGCTGGGCAGCTTTCGGCGCGGCGCTTCGCCATGTGTGCGAGGTGCTTGCGAAAGCGATCGCGCGTGACGGCGAAGGCGCAACGAAGCTTGTCGAGGTTCAAGTGCGTGGAGCGGTTAGCGATGCATCGGCGCAAGCGATTGCGAAGACGGTCATAGGTTCTTCCCTTGTGAAATCGGCAGTGTTTGGCGCAGATGCGAACTGGGGCCGGATTATTGCGGCAGTAGGCCGCGCTGGCGAGCCTGTCAACCCGGATACGGTCGATATTTCGCTGGGCAGCATTGTGACGCTGCAGCAGTCGAAGCCGGTCGCTTTTGACGAGGAGAAGGCGCTGGAGTATTTGAAGGGCGATACGGTCGTCATTCATGTGGATCTGCATATGGAAGCAGGCGCAGCAACGGCTTGGGGCTGTGACCTGACTTATGACTACGTGCGAATTAATGCGGCTTACCGTACATAACGGTGCATGAGGCGGCATTAAGCGATAAAGGAGCTCATAATAGCATGACGCAACGATTTGTAATGAAATGCGGCGGCAGCACACTTGCTGCGCTGCCTGAATCCTTCTTCGGCGAGCTGCGGGAGCTGCAGCAATCTGGCGTTAGCCCGGTTATTGTACACGGCGGCGGACCGGCGATCTCGGAGACGCTGGCAAAGCTCGGCATAGAGACGGAGTTTGTCGGCGGCTTGCGCAAGACGAGCGAAGCGGTGCTGGATGTCGTCGAAATGGTTTTGTCGGGACGCATCAACAAGGAAATTGTACGGAAAATGTCTTCCTGCGGCGCACAGGCGCTCGGCTTATCTGGTGTGGATGGCCAGCTGATTACCGCACGTCCTGTGGCGAACGCCGATGAGATCGGCTTTGTAGGCGATGTGACGGACATTAACGCTGCTGTTATAGAAGGCGTGATGGCAATGGGTTATATTCCTGTTATTGCGCCTGTAGGCATTGATGCACAGGGGCAGCGCTACAACATTAACGCGGATACCGCGGCTGGGGCTGTAGCTTCCCATCTGGGTGTCCATCAAATGATCGTAGTAACCGATGTGCCGGGCATTATGCGCACGGTTGATGGTGTGAAGCAGGTGCTGCCTGTGGTCACCGTTGCCGATATTGACGAGATGATCGCAAGCGGAGAAATATATGGCGGAATGATTCCGAAGGTTCGCGCAGCTGTACAATGTATTCAAGGACAGGTGCAGGAAGTCGTCATCGTCAGCGGCGAGGAGCCAGGCGTATTGACTAAGGCAGTGCGCGAGGGTGGAGTCGGTACGCGTATTGTCAAAGGGGTTTAAATCGCGAGAGCGGGAGGGAGGATATAAACGATGAGTGAGAAAACAACATCTGCGGCAGCGGCAAATTCGCTGCTGCCTACTTATGCGAGATACCCAATCGCGCTGGTGAAGGGCGAAGGAAGCTGGCTGTGGGATGATCAGGGCAAGCGTTACCTCGATTTCATGAGCGGCATCGCCGTTACGAATTTGGGACATGCGCCTCGCAAAATCAAGGAAGCTTTAGTGAAGCAGCTCGATGAGCTGTGGCATGTATCCAACCTGTTTCATATTCCGAATCAGGAGGAAGCTGCTAAGCTGTTGACGGACAACAGCAGCGGCGACGCTGTATTTTTCTGCAACTCGGGCGCAGAGGCGAATGAAGCGGCAATCAAGCTGGCGCGCAAATACCAGCAGAAGATTAAAGGCAATGGCCGTTACGAAATCATTACATTCGAAAATTCCTTCCATGGACGGACGCTGGCAACTTTGACAGCGACAGGCCAAGAGAAGGTTAAGGAAGGCTTTGCTCCGTTGCCGGAGGGCTTCCGCTACATTCCTTACAATGATATTGAAGCTTTGGAAGCGGCAATCAGCGACAAAACAGCGGCGGTCATGCTGGAGCTGGTTCAGGCAGAGGGCGGCATTTATCCAGCTGATCCGGCATTTGTGCATGCCCTGTGCAAGCTGTGCCGCAAGCACGGCATTTTGCTTATTGTCGATGAGATCCAGACAGGCATGGGCCGTACAGGCAAGCTGTTCGCTTACGAGCATTACGGCATTGAACCGGATATTTTCACGCTGGCCAAAGGGCTGGGCAGCGGCTTCCCGGTAGGGGCAGCTGTGTGCAGGGAAGAGCTTCGCGAAGCGTTTGGCCCAGGAAGCCACGGTTCGACCTTTGGCGGAACACCTATCGCAACAGCTGTTGTGAAGGCGACGCTGGAGACGATTGTCGGCGACCGTCTGTCTGAGCGTGCGGAGGAGAAGGGCGAATATTTGACGTCGCAACTGAAAGCGAAGCTTGAAGGCAATCCTTTCGTGAAAGACATTCGCGGCAAAGGGCTGCTCGTAGGTATCGAATGCGCGGCACCAATCGCTGGCTTGCTTACTGCAGCGCAGGATAAAGGGCTGCTCGTCATTTCGGCGGGGCCGAGTGTCATCCGTCTGCTGCCAAATCTGCTCGTGACGAACGAGGAGATTGATCAAGCGGTGGGCATTTTGGCAGAGCTGCTGGCAGGCGCAGGCGACAATAAATAACAGCTATCATTAATAAAATGCATAGATGGAAGTGGAGGAGATACGATTGCAAGAAGCAGTAAAAGAAGAAATGGCTGCGAGCCTGAAAGGCCGCGATTTTCTCATGCTGGTCGATTATGCGCCAGCGGAAATCCGTTACCTGATCGATCTCGCTATCGAGCTTAAGCAAAAGCTGAAAGCGGGCGAAACGCATCATTTGCTTAAAGGAAAAACACTCGGGATGATTTTTGAAAAATCCTCGACGCGTACGCGCGTATCGTTCGAGACAGGTATTTACCAGCTCGGCGGTCACGGATTGTTCCTCAGCGGCAATGATTTGCAAATCGGGCGCGGCGAGTCCATTTGGGATACGGCACAGACGCTTTCCCGCTATTTGGACGGCATTATGATTCGTACATTCGCTCATCGCAAAGTAGTGGAGCTGGCGCGCGGTGCAACGATTCCGGTTATTAACGGCTTGACCGACCTTTCACATCCTTGTCAGGCGCTGGCCGACTACCAGACTATTCTGGAGCATAAAGGCAAGCTGGAAGGGCTGAAAGTAGCTTACATCGGCGATGGCAACAACATGGTTCACTCCCTGCTGATGGGAGCGGCTAAGCTGGGCATCGACATGTCGGTAGCTACTCCGGAAGGCTACGAGCCGGATGCGGACATCGTGCAGCAAACGAAGGATCATGCAGCTGAGACGGGCTCGCGCATTCATGTGTGCCGCGATCCGAGAGAAGCAATTGAAGGCGCTGACGTCGTTTATACGGACGTATGGGCAAGCATGGGACAAGAAGCGGAGCAGAAGGAACGCGAGCTTGCTTTTGCCGCTTATCAAGTGAATGAAGCCTTGACTGCACATGCCAAGAAGGACTTTTTGTTCATGCACTGCCTGCCTGCACATCGCGGCGAGGAAGTGAGCGAGGGCGTCATTGACGGCGACCACTCGATCATTTTTGACCAGGCGGAAAATCGTCTTCATGCTCAAAAGGCCATCATGGCCGCCATTATGTAATAAAGCTTAACTCGGCGTTATTCGGCTTGCCACCCGCATAGCGGGATATTCGCCGAGATTATTCATATTGATTTTAAGGAGTGCGACAATAACAATGGCTAAGGAAAAAATCGTATTGGCATATTCGGGCGGTCTGGACACGTCCGTTATTCTCAAATGGCTGAAAGAAACGTATGATGCGGAAATTATCGCATTCACAGCAGACATCGGACAAAAGGATGAGCTAGACGGACTGGAAGCAAAAGCGCTTGCGACTGGCGCTTCGAAAGTTTATATCGACGATCTGCGCGATGAGTTCGCGTCTGATTTTATTTTCCCTATGTTCCAAGCTGGCGCTTTCTATGAAGGTCAATACCTGCTGGGAACTTCGATTGCCCGCCCGCTAATCGCGAAGCGTATGGTTGATATTGCCCGCGCTGAAGGTGCGACTATTATCGCTCACGGCGCGACTGGCAAAGGGAACGACCAAGTTCGTTTTGAGCTCGGCGTTGCTGCGCTTGCTCCTGATATTAAAGTGATTGCGCCTTGGCGTGAAGAGCAGTTCCGTGAAGAGTTCCCGGGACGCGCGGAAATGATCGCTTATGCGGAGAAGCACAACATTCCAGTTCAAGCTTCGGCAGCCAAGCCCTATTCCACTGACCGCAACCTGCTGCACATCAGCTTTGAGAGCGGAATGCTGGAAGATCCTTGGTTCGACCCTAGCTCCGATGAGAACAAAGATATGTTCGTGCTCAGCGTAGCGCCGGAAGATGCGCCGGATCAATCCGAATACGTGGAGCTGTCCTTTGAAGCGGGCAACTGTACGGCGATTAACGGCGAGTCGCTTACTCCGCTGCAAGTCATGGACAAGCTTAACGACTTGGGTGGCAAGCACGGTATTGGCCGCGTGGATATGGTCGAGAACCGCTTTGTCGGCATGAAGAGCCGTGGTGTGTATGAGACGCCAGGCGGCACGATCCTGTTCAGCGCCCACCGCAAAATGGAGTCGCTCACGATGGACCGTGAAGTCATGAATCTGCGTGATTCCCTCATTGCAAAATACAGCCAGCTTGTATATAACGGCTTCTGGTTTGCGCCTGAGCGTCTTGCGCTGCAAGCTCTTGTGCTGGAATCCCAGAAAAACGTGACTGGTACTGTGCGCCTGAAGCTGTACAAAGGCAATATCATTGGCGCTGGCGTACAAAGCCCTGTGAGCTTGTACAACCCAGAAATCGCTACGATGGAAGCTGATCCGACACAAGCCTATGATCAAGGCGATGCTACAGGCTTTATCCGCCTGAACGCGCTGCGTTTGAAAGTCGGAACGAAATACAGCGGTAAATAAAAATAAGTGTACGTCATTTATTAATAGATGCCGGAAGCAAAGGAGAGGCCGCTGCATGCAGCGGCCCCGCGCCTTTTCCGGGAGGGAGTGCGATAACGTGAGCAAGTTATGGGGCGGCAGATTTACGAAGAAGACCGATCAGCTGGTGGAGGAATATACAGCATCCATCCTGTTCGACAAGGAACTGGCGGAAGAAGATATTCAAGGCAGCTTGGCTCATGTAACGATGCTGGGCAAGCAGGGCATTTTGCCAGATAAAGATGTGGAGACGATTCAGGACGGCCTGCACCGCGTCTTGCAGCGCATTAAGCGCAATGATCTGGAGTTTTCGGTGTCCGACGAAGATATTCATATGAATATCGAGAAAACGCTCATTGACGACATTGGCTCGGTAGGCGGCAAGCTGCACACCGGACGCAGCCGTAATGACCAGGTTTCGACCGATATGCATCTCTATTTGCGCAAGCGTGTTGTTGAGTTTGTGGATTTGCTGCAAAAGCTGCAATCGTCGCTTGTAGAGCAGGCGAAAGCGAATACGGCTACAATCGTGCCGGGCTACACGCATTTGCAGCGTGCCCAGCCGATTTTGTTCGCCCATCATCTGATGGCTTACGTAGCGATGTTCGGACGCGACATTGAGCGCCTGCAAGACAGCTACAAACGCATCAATATGCTGCCGCTTGGCGCAGGCGCGCTTGCGGGAACGACGTTCCCAATCGACCGCCATTTTGTAGCGAGCCAGCTGAAATTTGATCGTGTTTATGAAAATAGTCTGGATGCGGTCAGCGACCGCGACTTTATTTTGGAATTTCTCTCCCATGCTTCGATCATTATGATGCATCTGTCGCGTCTGAGCGAAGAGCTCATCATGTGGTCCAGCACAGAGTTCAATTTCGTCGAGCTGGATGATGCTTTCTGCACAGGCAGCAGCATTATGCCGCAGAAGAAAAATCCGGATGTGCCTGAATTGGTTCGCGGCAAAACAGGCCGTGTCTATGGCAACCTGGTTGGCCTGCTGACGGTTTTAAAATCGCTTCCGCTGGCGTACAACAAGGATATGCAGGAAGACAAGGAAGGCATGTTTGATACAGTTCGCACGCTGCAAGGCGCGCTGCAGCTGTTCGCGCCGATGATTGCGACGATGAAGGTCAACAAAGACCGGATGCGCCAAGCGGTCAATCAGGATTTCTCCAATGCGACGGATATTGCCGATTTCCTCGTAGGCAAAGGGCTGCCTTTCCGCCAAGCGCATGAAGTTATTGGCAAAACGGTGCTTTATTGCATCGAGCAGGGCAAATACTTGCTAGATCTGAAGCTGGAGGAATTCAAGCAATTTTCCGAGCTGTTTGATGATCGCATTTATGCGGTGCTCCAGCCGGAGCAGGTTGTCGATGCCCGCAACGTCTATGGCGGCACAGCGACTGTACAGGTTGAAGCAGCTATTGGCCGTGCCGATGAGGACCTGCTGAAGGTAGCTGCATGGGTAACGGAATACGCTGAGCGCAGCCGTTAAGCTATGCTTAGGGTTTAAAATCAAAAATCTCCAAACCCGCCGTAAAGGTGGGTTTGGAGATTTTTTTGCTTTCTCGCGTGAGCTTGTGATCATTGTAATCGCAAGTGTAGGTGCTTCTCCTTTAAGGGGCAAGTACAGGAGCGACGCGATGCTTCGTCCCTTGCTCGTATGAGTAAGCCAGCTTGATCAGTGTCGGCTCGCTGTATTCGCGGCCGAGGAATTCAATGCTCGCTCCGAGCCCTTCAGCTGTGTAGCCGGCAGGCACGGTAATGGCTGGGAACCCGGAGAACGGGCTGAGGCGATTGTTGCCGCCTGCATTTTGCGCTTCGCCAATCAATGCAGCTGTTTGCGTAGTGGATGGATAGACAATCGCATCCAGCTTATTGTCAGCCATCACCTTCAGCAGCGCGTCTTTTGTCGTTTTGGTACGGAACAGCACGATGTCCTTGTAATCCTCTGTGTTCAGCGATTGCCGGGCATCACGTGTTTTGAGCGAAGCTTCCATCGATTTGTCGAATTGGCCGGAAGCGATAATTTCAGTAAGCGAGTGGTAAGGGGCTTTGGAGCCCAGCTCTGCCAAATATTCATTCAGCTGGAATTTGAATTCATAGCCGCTGAGGCTTGGGTAAGCCATAATTTCCTTCAGGTTCGGAATGGTAACATCGACAGTTACCGCACCTAGTTTAGCTAAGTCTTTAACAGCTGCTTGTACCACTTCAGTGGTCGGCTGCTCCGCTTCTGTAGTACCGAATAGCTCTGTCGCCACTCCGATGCGTGCGCCCTTTAAGCCTTTTGCGTCCAGATAGCTCGTGTAGCTGCTTGGAATGTGGCTAATGCTTCCTGCTGTCGCTACGTCGTCAGGGTCATAACCGACCGTTGCATCGAGTACGATGGCTGCATCCGTTACGGTGCGGGTCATAGGTCCGCCTACGTCCTGCGACAGGGCGAGCGGAATGATGCCGTCGCGGCTGGAGAGGCCGATTGTTGGGCGAATGCCGACCAGACTGTTATAGGTCGATGGGATGCGGATGGAGCCGCCTGTATCGGTGCCCATGCCGATGACGCCGAAGTTTGCCGCAATGGCAGCGCCTGTGCCGCCGCTGGAGCCGCCGGGGTAGTGGTCAAGCGCATAAGGGTTCAAGGTTTGGCCGCCTAAGGAGCTGCTCGTTGTAATGCCGAATGCAAACTCATGCAAGTTGGCTTTGGCTAAAATAATGGCGCCAGCTGCCTTAAGCTTGGCAACCTGATCGGCATCCTCAGAAGGAATGGAATCCTTTAGGCACAGACAGCCTGCCGTCGTAGGCATATCATTCGTGTCATAGTTGTCCTTCACGATGACGGGAATGCCGTGCAGCGGGCCGCGAATGCCAGAGGCTGCGCGTTCTTTATCCAGCTCCTCGGCCATTTCGAGCGCCTTTGGATTGATCGTCAAAATCGCGTTCAGCTTAATGCCTTGGTCATCGTATTTCTCGATGCGATCCAAATATTGCTGAACCAGCTCTTTGTAGGTGAGCTTGCCTTGGCCGACAGCCTGCTGAATGCTGGCAATCGTCGCTTCCGGCAGCAGGAATGGCATGCTGTAATTATAAATGCGATAGGCAAGTGCATAGGCGCCCGCATAAGTCAGCGATTGGTTTGGTGCAAAATGGGATTGGTTCACGCCAAGCATCAGCTTCGCTTCCATAACTGCTCCTACTGATGAAGCATAGGATGCTTTATCCGGCACATCTTTATATGGCTCGGCAGCTGGGGACAAATGCAGTCCCTTTGCAATCATAACTGCAGCATCCTTGCGAGTGATGGTCGCCCCTTTCGCCGCAGCTGTAAACGTAGCGTCTCCGCCTGCGAGCTTTGCGCTTTGATCAAACAGTTTTTTTAGCTCCGCAGTTGGGATGAGCTTATCAGGGGAAATGCTGGCATCCCCCAGCTTAAGCTCTATCGCTTTCGTAGCTTCTCCTTGATAGACAGCTGCTGCCGCAGCAGCGGTAGAGGCTGTTAGAGGCCCTGTGAGCAGCAATGCGCCGGCAAGCAAAGCAGCACTGTGTTTTTTCCATGATGAAAGAAGATTTGGCATCTTTAAACTCCCTCTCTAATATGTAATGTAACCTAACATTAATAAAAGAGTATAGTAGGGAGCGTAGAGAGCGCAAGTCTTGAAAACCATCCAAGTAAGCGATTGAATAAGTATATTTCTAACTGTATCGACGATTTAATCTCGTTATCTCATTATGTTAATAATAATGACATTATTTATAACTAAGAACCTATTTGCGTTATGTCTATGTTACATTTTCCGGGCATGAAATGAACACTAGCTAATGCCGTCTTCAAGCAGCGGCCCTGTCGGTGTGCCCGATCCATTTGGTGTACTCGGTGCGTTTGGAGCCGGATCGAGTTGTGGTGCTGGTGCTTGATCGGTGCCCCCTGCTTTCCCCGTGCCAATATGAATGACAGTAGGCTGGGCACGGTAAGTGTCGCGCGAAATGCGTTCCTTAATTGGAGGTTTGCCATTTTCCAGCGTCACTCTGAATGTGTCGACGACATAGCCGTTTCGTCCTGGAGCAATCACCTTGCGTGTGCCAGCTGGCAGCGCAGGGTCTTGAAGCTGCTGCACCTCTGGAGACAAAGTGCCGACGGTAACCGATTCAATGCGGTATTGGACATCCTCGGACATTTTTCCGAACAGTTTGATTGTCAGCTTGCGGCCCGCAGATGTTGCGCGAATGACGATGTACTTGTCCGTTGAATTGCGAAATCGAAAGTTTATGGCGCCGTCGGCATAGGTAGCGTCTTGTCCAACGGGCAAATAAGAGACGGGCAGCGAGTGGTTGCGTCTTTCGACAATTTCAAGGCCTGCGCGCAGTGCGGCGTTGTAAAGTGTGCTGGACACTTGGCAGATGCCGCCGCCGATACCGGGAACAAGCTTGCCGTTCAAGATGACGGGAGCTTCCCGAAAGCCGTATTTTTCCTCAACCCTGCGAATGACTTTGCTGTAATCAAAAATTTCGCCCGGAGCCAGCAGCCAGTTGTCGAGAGCCGCCGCCGTTGAGGCGACATTATAGGCGCGGCCCTCGGCGCTTGCAGCAAAGTCGGTCGTGAATGACATCAGTTTGCGCTCAACCCCTTGCGCCTTAAGCTGCTCGAGCGTGACGGAAGGAGACAGGGTAAGGATAGGAAGCTCAGTGTTATATGCCGCTTGCTCCGCAGGGAATTTAGCATCAGCGGCGAGCCAAAGCCAGCTCTTCACGTCAGCGGATAGTCGGCTCATTTCAATACGGTATGCTTCTGCTTCCGGCTCATAAAAAATTTCATCCTGGTCCGTAATAATACGAGCAGCGTCCTTGGGCTCATTTTGCTCCAGCCAGCCCCACTGCTGGCGAATAAGCTTTTCGAACAAAGCTTGATCAAACGTCTGCGCAAGCTCAAAGTTTCGCGGAAAATGATAGCGGTATTTCACTGCTTCCCATAACTCTCCTTTGCCAAGCTGCTGCAAAGCCCTGCGCACCTCGGAGGTATCGGCCTTGTAGCCAAACGCTTCGGCCTTCCACGTGCGCCTGTCCGAGCCGGCATTGCCGGTAGCGACCGTCAGTTCACGCGCTCCAAGCGCCTGCTCATAGTCATTCAGCAGTTTAATCGCTTCTGGGATAGGCAGCCCGCCAATATTCAGCCCTCCCGCCGTTACGCCTGCCGGCACGGTGCGCTGCTCGGCATAATACGTGAGTCCACCTGAGCTGACGGACGCTGCAAGCAGCAGGGCAAATACAAAAATGCTGATGAGATGCAATTTTTTCAATGGGACAATCCCCCTTCCTTCGGGTCAAGCAAAAATGACTTCGTCGTCCTTCTGGGACGAGCGAAGAGCTTTGCCCTAGAATTCTAAGCGGATAAAAGATGAAACTTTTAAATTCTTAGAATTCAAGGTGAAACGGCTTTCGCCGTCCTTTGGCGGCGCAGCTCGTTTCACTCCGAGAAATATAAGCCCATTTATAAGTGCGTAACTTATAAATTCTTATATTTCAAAAGTGACTCTGTTATGTATATGCAAGCAGCTAGAATGAATATGAGAATTGTGAAAAATGAGGAAAGAAACCGTCGAAAAGAAAGGATTTACCACGTCATTGTCGAATTACTAATGCTGACTAAAAACAGGATGTGATAACGTGATTGAAATGCAAGACATTTGGAAGACTTACGTCGACGGTACTCATGCACTGCGAGGGGTGTCCGTACGCATAGATCGCAATGAATTTGTGTATTTGGTAGGGCCTTCCGGGGCAGGGAAATCAACCTTCATGAAGCTGATCTATCGCGAGGAAGTGCCTACGAAAGGGCAGCTTTCCGTAAATGGTTTTAATATAGGCAAGCTGAAGCCGCGCAAAATTCCATTTGTACGGCGGAACATAGGCGTTATTTTTCAAGATTTTAGATTGCTTCCGAAGCTGACCGTGTTTGAAAATGTCGCTTTTGCGATGGAGGTTATCGAAGCTCCCAAGCGGATTATCAAAAAAAGGACGATGGAGGTTCTCGATCTCGTCGGCCTCAAGCATAAGCATGCCAGCCTGCCGGCCCAGCTTTCAGGGGGAGAGCAGCAGCGTGTGTCGATTGCCCGGGCAATAGTGAATAACCCGTCGGTTATTGTAGCGGACGAGCCTACCGGCAATTTGGACCCGGAGACGTCCATGGAAATTATGGCTTTGCTGGAGGAAATCAACTTTCGCGGCTCGACCATCGTCATGGCGACGCATAACCGCGATATTGTAAACAGCTTGCGCAAGCGTGTCATCGCAATCGAGAATGGCTTGGTCGTTCGGGATGAGGCAAGAGGGGAGTACGGTTATGAAATTTAGAACCCTGCTCCGCCACCTTAGAGAAGGCTGTAAAAATATTATTCGCAACGGCTGGATGTCGTTTGCTTCCATCAGCTCGATTTTTATTTCGTTATTTTTACTCGGGGCTTTTATGCTGCTGGCGCTGAATGTCAACAATTTTGCCTCCTCGGTGGAGAGCAAGGTGGAAATTCGCGTATTTCTGCAGCTGGATATAGACAAGGCGAAGATGGATGAGGTCGAGAATAAAATCCGCCTCATTCCTGAGGTGAAGAAGGTTACGCTGGTTACGAAGGAACAGGGGCTCGAGGAGCTTCGTAAAAACTTGAGCGACGAAGGCTTGCTTGACGGCTATGATGATGCGAGCAATCCGCTGCCGGACTCTTTTACGGTAGAAGTATTTAAACCTCAGTCTGTCAGTATTGCAGCTGCGCAGATCGAGGCACTTAACACAGGCGATGAAACAGCGCCTATTACGAGCGTGAAATATGGGGAAGGCAAAATCGAAACGCTGTTCAAAATTACGAATGCGGTACGTACCATTGGCCTCGTGATCGTGCTTGCGCTTACGGTAACCGCTATGTTCCTCATTTCCAACACGATTAAAGTGACGATTGTTGCTCGGCGCCGGGAAATTGGCATTATGAAATTGGTAGGTGCGACGAATGCGTTTATCCGCTGGCCGTTTTTTATTGAAGGTGCGCTTATTGGCATGATTGCTTCGATATTGACGACGGTTGTGCTGCTCATCAGCTACGCACAGTTTGTTACATTGACGCAGGAGGGACTTGGGCTGATGATGCTTAGTCTCGTATCGGTTCAGGAAGTAGGACTTCAAATTAGCGGTGTATTGATTGGACTTGGCACCTTGATCGGCATATGGGGCAGTACGATATCCATTCGAAAATATTTGAAAGTGTAGGTGGAAGCGTCGGTGAAGAGAAGAAATCTAATCGTTCTTATGGTGATAATGACGGTATTGCTTGTACAGCCACTGAGCAGTAGTGCCGCATCGCTGGACAGCATTAATAAGCAGCTTTCGGATGCCAAGAAGGCCATTGACAAGGCGCAGAAGGAAGCTGACGCGACAGAGCAGCAAAAGACGGAAGTATCGACACTCAAATCTGATGTACAAGCTTCTATCAAAGCCGTATTGGCACAGCTGGATGCTGTTGTAGTCAATATGAATAATACGCAAGCAAAGGTTGATCAAACGGAGTCGGAGCTGCAACAGGCTGGCGCGGAGCTGGTAGAAGCGGAAGGCCGTGTCAAAACACGCGACATTCTGATTCAGCAGCGTCTGCGGCTTATGTATGAGAACGGCTCGGTGTCGTATCTTGACGTTTTGCTGAATGCGAGCAGCTTTTCCGATTTTATCGACCGCTTCGATTCGCTTCAGCTGATTTTAAGCCAGGATCGCAGCATTTTAGAGCAAAACAAGGTTGATCAGGCGCTGGTTGAGGAGAAAAAAGCTGAGGTCGAGCACAAGCTTGAAGAAGTCAAAACGATGTACACCAAGCTGCAAAACTACCAAAGCGATCTAGCGAAAAAAGAAGCCGAGAAAAACAAGCTCGTTGCTGAATATGATCATCAGCTTGAGGATCTCGAAGATATAAGCGCAGAGCAGGAAGCGCTAATGATTGAATTTGCACAGAAGGTATCCGAGCTGGAAGCCGAGAAGGTGGCGAAGCTGGAAGCGGAAAGAATCGCGAGGGAAAAAGCTGCTGCAGCTGCGGCTGCTGCTGCGGGTAAAGGCAATGGCAGCAGCGGAGGCGGAAGCGGCGGTACGGTCTATACGGGCGGTAAGCTGGGCATGCCTATTTTTGACTCTTATCGTGTCAGCTCGGGCTATGGCTATCGGATTCACCCGATTACGGGTGCCAAGAAGCTCCATACCGGCATCGATTTTGCAGCTCCGCAGGGAACGGCTATTCATGCAGCGGAAAGCGGCGTTGTTATTATGGCGCAGCGCTGGAGCGGTTATGGCAATGCCGTCATTATCGACCATGGCGGCGGCATGTGGACGCTGTATGGCCATATTCGCGAAGGCGGCATTAAAGTAAGCAAAGGCGACAGTGTTACAAAAGGCCAAAAAATTGCCGAGGTTGGCAGTACGGGCAATTCCACCGGACCGCATTTGCATTTTGAGGTGCGTATTAACGGGACAACAACCGATCCAAGCAGCTATTTAAAATAGGATGATCAGCAACAAGCGGCAGCCTTCGGGCTGCCCTTGTTCGAAATACAAGCAATTATACATGACTTTATAATAAGTCAGCTTCTATTTCTGCTTCTGCGTGAAACGAGCGTTGCCGTCAAAGGATGGCAGCGCCGTTTACGCTTGAAATATAAGCATTTATAAGTTACCCACTTATAATGGGCTTATATTTCAACGCGAAACGGTAGCTTGGCCGCCAGAGGACGGCGACAGCCGTTTACGCTTGAAATATAGAGAAAGGATATTCTAACGCTATCCATTCTCTATAGTTCTCGGAATGAAAAATATGGAATGAGCAGGTCGCTGGTCGGACGCAAATAAATGGACAGAACTTGTCATATACTAGGGCGTGTCCTCCAAGCGGGAAGGCATTAACCGAAGTAGGTTCTATTTAATGCTGTGGTCAAACGAGAAGGTGGTGTCCTGAATATGCAGTTTAGAGGCCGTACAGTCATTGCTTTTGTAATGATTACGATGCTCGCTTCTGTTCTGGTCACGCTTGTAGTGGCTCGCGATCTTGTCGTGAGCAGCTACCAGGCGTCAGGCTCCGCTCCGGCAGCTGCCGAAACTAGCGGGCAACATGATCTGAATGAAGCCGAGATTGACAAAATGAATGCGGTGCTTGATTTGATTGAAACCAAATATGTGAAGAAGACGGATCGTGAAGAGCTGGTAGACGGCGCAGTCAAAGGCATGCTGGAATCGCTGGATGATCCTTACTCCGTTTATATGGAGAAGACGTCAGCGCAGCATTTTTCCGAATCCATCGAAGGATCTTTCACAGGTATTGGTGCGGAAGTGACGCTGCAAAACGGCAAGCTCGTCGTCGTATCCCCGATCAAAGGCTCTCCTGCCGAACGGGCGGGACTGCTGGCGAAGGATGTCGTCATTTCGGTCAATGGAGAGAAGCTGGAGGGTCTTGGGTTGAATGAGGCCGTAGACAAAATTCGTGGCCCGAAAGGGACGAAGGCCAAGCTGCAGATCCAGCGGGTGGGCACAAGCGAATCGATCCAGCTGATTTTAATACGGGATGATATTGATGTGGAAACCGTATATGCCCATTTGTCCGATGACCGGATTGGCGTCATTGAAATCCGTCAGTTTTCGCTCAATACGGCCGAACGCTTCAAGGAAGAGCTTGCCCGTCTGGAGCAGGAAGCGAAGCAGCAGGCAGCAGGGCAGGCACAGGTACAGTCTGGTGCCCAGGTCAGCGAAGGAGCAGGCGATAAGGGACGGCAAGGGCTTAAGGGCCTCGTAATTGACGTCCGCAATAAC
The DNA here is from genome assembly GCF_001422685.1 of Paenibacillus sp. Leaf72. NCBI lineage: Bacteria > Bacillati > Bacillota > Bacilli > Caryophanales > Paenibacillaceae > Paenibacillus > Paenibacillus sp. Leaf72. Next base: position 564,510 of record NZ_LMLV01000012.1, read on the forward strand.
CCTGGCGGCGTATTGCCGGTCGTTGTAGAAATTGCCGAGCAGTTTATTGCGAAGGGCAGTGCGATTGTTCAGGTGGAGGATCGCGACGGCAAGCGGGAGAAGACGTTGTCCAAGGGCAGCCGCAAAGCTTATCCGGTCGCCGTAGTCATGAACAAAGGCAGCGCCAGCGCCTCGGAAATATTGGCTGGTGCGCTGGGCGAGGAAGCCGGTGCGATACTGGTCGGCGAGACGACGTTCGGCAAAGGAACGGTACAGGTGAGCTACAATAAAGCGCTGGGCGATGGCAGTCTTGTGAAAATGACGATTGCCAAGTGGCTGACGCCAGAAGGCATCTGGATTCATGAGAAGGGCGTTGAGCCGACCGTGGCCGTAGCCCCGCCTTCGCTTTACACCGTTGCGCGGCTGACGATAACCGAAACGCTGAAGCGCGATATGAATAATGAGCAAATTCGCAGTGCGCAAATTATGCTTAAAGGGCTTGGGTATGAGCCGAAGCGTGATGATGGTTATTTCAATGAGGAAACCGTGCAGGCAGTTAAGCAATTTCAGCGAAACTCAAGTCTTCCGGTGACGGGAGAACTGGACAAGTCAACAGCCGCAGCATTGGAAAAGGCGGTTATTGCATGGATTAAAGACAAGAACAACGATGTGCAGCTTCGGGAAGCGATTGAACGGGTAGGCAGGAAATAACGCCTCGTTGTCGAATCCATTACAAGGTTGACTCTGTCTTCGGAGTCAGCCTTTTCTTTTGAATAGGCAGCAGGTGTGAGTCATGAAAATGCCGCAAAGGCGGCTGAAGGAATAAGTTGGTAAAAATGAAGGAGTGTATGCGGTGAATCAGGCTCTTGCTTTGTTGCAGCAATTCCAGCTGGCGTTGCTTCAACTGCTGGTACAACCTTTTTATTATGTAGCTATTTTATTTATTTTGCTCCAATACACAAAGCAGATTAAGCTTGAACGGCAATTGTTCGCCGTCAAGCTGCATATATGGCCCCGGCTGCTCGGCCGGGCAATCGTCACAGGCTTGCTGGTAGGACTAGCTGTATCTCTGGTAGGCGCGTTTATTGGCGTTGCAGTTACCCAGCAATCAGTGATGTGGTTATGGGGCGTCTCAGCGCTGCTCATGCTGTTTCGCATCCGTTATTTATGCTTCGCTTATGCTGCCGGCGTACTTGGCCTGCTGCAGTGGATCGTTGGGTTTACGCCGCTGGCTTCGGGCGAAGGCATAGCCAGTCAAGCTGCAGCTTCACTCGCCGCCATGGATATGACGGGGCTGTTCATGCTGGTAGCTCTGCTGCACTTGGCAGAGGCGCTGCTTGTGCGAAATCAGGGCGGCAAGCTGGCGACGCCACTGTTCCTCTCGGGCAAGAGAGGGAAAATTGTCGGCGGCTACATGCTGCAAAGCTTTTGGCCGGTGCCTTTGCTGCTGCTCGTTCCTGTTGGTGGAGGTGCAGGCACTGGCGCTGCAACAGCAGCCTTGCCGTGGACGCCGCTGCTCGGTGCAGACTGGTCGCAGGGCTGGACGATTGCCGCGCTGCCGATGATTATCGGCTTTAGCGAATTGACACGCTCGATGCTGCCTGAGGAGAAGGCCAGACACGCCGCGAAAGGCTTGCTGCTCTACAGCGTCGCACTCGCAGCAGCAGCTTTGCTGGCTTGGTGGCTGCCCGTGCTGCTGCCAATTGCCGCGCTCTGCTCGCTGCTGCTCCATGAAGCGATCATTTGGCGCAGCCGCAGGCTGGAAAATGCCAGCAGCCCGCTATTCGTCCATGACCAGCGCGGCTTGCGCTTGCTAGGTATTTTGCCGCAAACGCCGGCTGAGGCCCTGGGGCTTCAAGCTGGAGAAATTATTTCCAAGGTTAATGGTGTTCGCGTGCATTCGAAGGCTGATCTGCATGCCGCGCTGCATCTCAACTCGGCTTTCTGCAAGCTGGAAGTGCTGAACTATGCGGGTGAAGTAAAGTTTGTGCAGCGCGCGCGTTATGAAAATGAGCATCATCAGCTCGGAGTTATTTTGGCGCCAGACGAGGATGCGAATTTCTATGCGGCCTCAGGCCCTGCCTCGCTGATTGACTTGTTGAAGCACAAGCGTACGGCGCATCGCCGGGGTTCATCTAAAGTGTCGGCTTCTGAAAATAATGCTGCGTCTGGCGAAAAAACGCCAGTATAGCACAAGCTTCAGTACTACCGTTCTAAATGGCTTTTGTCTAGGCTTGCTTGACAGGCTAATAGCAAATATTGTTCCAAAAGCGTGGTGACAGATTTTTCGATTCTGTCCCTACGCTTTTTATTTGGCCTCATGTAGGGAAATTTAGCTGGTTGCATCGGAGAATGCTTAGAGCTATAATAAACGGGAACACATATTCTTATAAAAGAGTAGATTTGCCTGAATGAAATGGAATTACTTGTAACAGTATGAACAAATTGAGGCTTGCTGCTTCTTTTGCACGGTATTGACTATAATGATAGATAGCTGAGGAACGAAGAAGGAGTGGATGGCTGAAGTGAGTAATCTTGCACCGCAAGCCCGTAACTTTGAGATTAAGTCCGACTATACGCCGCAAGGCGACCAGCCGCGTGCTATTAAGCAGCTGGTTGAAGGCGTTGAAGCAGGACAGAGATTTCAAACGCTGCTTGGGGCGACTGGAACGGGAAAGACCTATACGATTGCCAATATGATTGCGCAGGTGAATCGGCCTACGCTCGTTATTGCGCATAACAAGACGCTCGCAGCGCAGCTGTGCAGCGAATTTAAGTCTTTTTTCCCCGATAATGCAGTTGAGTATTTCGTCAGCTATTACGATTATTTTCAGCCGGAAGCTTATATTCCTTCAACCGATACGTATATTGAGAAGGATTCGAGCATCAATGAAGAGATTGATAAGCTGCGCCACTCTTCGACCAGCTCGCTGTTCGAACGCAGAGACGTTATTGTTGTAGCCAGCGTTTCCTGTATCTATGGCTTAGGTTCGCCGAAGGAGTACGGCAGCATGCTGCTGTCGCTGCGCGTAGGGATGGAGAAGCCCCGCGATGCGATTTTGCATAAGCTGGTCGATATTCAATATCAGCGCAACGATATTAACTTTATTCGCGGGACATTCCGTGTCCGCGGCGATATTATAGAGATTTTTCCCGTTGCCAATAATGAGCGGGCGATTAGAATTGAACTGTTCGGCGACGAGATTGAACGGATTACGGAAATTGACGTATTGACCGGCGAGATCGTGGGCGAGCGTGAGCATGTAGCGATTTTTCCAGCGTCTCACTTTGTAACTCATGAGGAGACGATGAAGCTTGCGCTCGTTAATATTGAGCGAGAGCTGGAGGAGCGGCTTGCTGAGCTTAAGGAAGCGGGAAAGCTGCTGGAGGCGCAGCGGCTTGAGCAGCGTACGCGCTATGATATTGAGATGATGAGCGAGATGGGTTTTTGCTCAGGCATCGAGAACTATTCGGGTCCATTGACGTTCCGGGAACGGGGAGCAACGCCTTATACGCTCTTCGATTATTTTCCGGATGACATGCTCATTGTGATTGATGAGTCGCATGTATCGCTGCCGCAGATTCGCGCCATGTACAATGGCGACCGGGCTAGGAAGGAAATGCTCGTCAATCACGGTTTCCGGCTGCCATCGGCGATGGACAATCGGCCGCTTAAGTTCGAGGAGTTTGAGGCGAAGGCTAAGCAGACGATTTATGTCTCTGCTACACCGGGGCCTTTTGAACTGGAGCAATGCCCGACAATGGTAGAGCAAATTATTCGCCCTACCGGCCTGCTTGATCCGATCATTGAGCTTCGGCCAACGAAGGGGCAGATCGATGATTTGCTGGGCGAAATTCGCGATCGGGTAGCGAAGGATGAACGGGTATTGGTGACGACGCTGACGAAGAAGATGGCGGAGGATCTAACCGATTATTTTAAGGAAATTGGCGTGAAGGTGCGTTATTTGCACTCGGATATTAAGACGCTGGAGCGGATTGCGATATTGCGCGATCTAAGGCTTGGCGTATTCCACGTGCTGGTGGGCATTAACCTGCTTCGGGAAGGACTTGATTTGCCCGAAGTATCGCTGGTAGCGATTTTGGATGCGGATAAGGAAGGCTTCCTGCGCTCAGACCGCTCGCTCATTCAAACGATTGGACGCGCGGCGCGCAACAGCGAAGGCCGGGTTATCATGTACGGCGATAAGGTGACGGATTCTATGGGTCGTGCGATGAAGGAAACGGAACGTCGGCGGACGATTCAAGAAGCTTTCAACGAGAAGCATGGCATTACGCCGCAGACGATTCGCAAGAAAGTATTGGAAGTGATTGAAGCGACCAAGGTTGCCGAGCAGAAGGCCGATTATTTGGCGGATGCCGGATCTGGCAAGATGTCGAAGAAAGACCGTCAGTCGATGATTAATAGATTGGAAGTTGAAATGAAAGATGCGGCGAAAAACCTGCAATTTGAGCGGGCAGCCGAGCTTCGTGACGCGTTGCTGGAACTGCGTGCAGGATTGTAGAATCGAAGCAAGAGGATGGACAGGATAGAGGAGGAAATAAGATTGGGTAGCGACAAAATTGTAGTCAAAGGCGCTCGTGCACACAATTTGAAAAATATTGATGTCACCATTCCGCGCGACAAGTTTGTTGTATTAACGGGATTGAGCGGCTCAGGCAAATCGTCCCTTGCATTTGATACGATTTACGCCGAAGGACAGCGCCGTTATGTGGAGTCCTTATCTGCCTATGCCAGACAGTTTCTCGGCCAGATGGAGAAGCCCGATGTGGATTCCATTGAAGGCTTGTCTCCGGCCATTTCGATTGACCAGAAGACGACTAGCCGCAATCCTCGTTCGACTGTAGGTACGGTAACGGAAATTTACGATTACCTACGCTTGCTGTTCGCGCGGATTGGCAAGCCGCATTGTCCGGAGCATGGGATCGAGATTACTTCGCAGACCGTAGGACAAATGGTTGACCGTATTATGGAATATCCCGAGAAGACGAAGCTGCAAATTTTGGCTCCACTCGTATCCGGCCGCAAGGGCGAGCATACGAAGCTGTTTGCCGATATTCAGAAGCAGGGCTTTGTCCGTGTTCGTGTAAATGGCGAGCTGCGCGAGCTCAGTGAGAAGATCGAGCTGGAGAAAAATAAAAAACATAGCATTGAGGTCGTTGTCGACCGCATCGTTGTGAAGGCAGACGTCCACAGCCGCTTGGCTGATTCAATAGAAACGGCGCTTAAATTAGCTGATGGCCGGGTGCTCGTTGACGTAATGGAGAAAGAAGAGCTGTTGTTCAGCTCAAACCTGGCTTGTCCAGTATGCGGCTTTAGCGTAGAGGAGCTCGCGCCGCGGATGTTTTCGTTCAACAGCCCGTTCGGTGCTTGTCCGGATTGCGACGGTTTAGGCGCGAAGATGATCGTCGATCCAGATTTGCTCGTTCCCGATACGAGCAAATCCATTAAAGATGCAGCATTTCTTGCCTGGGCCGGAAGCACATCCAATTATTATCCGCAGTTTTTAAGCTCGGTTTGCGAGCATTATGACATTCCACAGGATGTGCCCGTTTCTGAGCTCAGCGACGAGCAAATGAATAAGCTGCTTTATGGTACGGGCGGAGAACGCGTTCGCTTCCTATATGAAAACGATTTTGGTCATCGTAAAGAGGCTTATGTGCCGTTTGAAGGTATCGTTAACAATTTGGAGCGGCGCTACCGCGAGACGGCGTCTGATTCCATGCGGGAATATATCGAAGCTTATATGAGTGCCAAGCCATGTGGCGGCTGCAAAGGCCAGCGGCTGCGCAAGGAAACACTAGCTGTAACGATTGCCTCCCAGAACATCGCTCACGTCACTTCGCTTTCCATCGGCGATTCGCAGCGTTTCTTCGAAGGATTGGTATTAACGGAGAAGGAACAAACGATTGCCAATCTGATTTTGAAGGAGATCAATAGCCGGCTGGGCTTCCTTGTCAATGTCGGGCTGGAATATTTGGCAATGAACCGTGCGGCTGGGACGTTGTCTGGCGGTGAAGCACAGCGAATTCGATTGGCAACGCAGATCGGTTCGAGCCTGATGGGCGTTCTTTATATTTTGGATGAGCCGAGTATCGGACTTCATCAGCGGGACAATGATCGGCTGATTGAGACGCTTGTGCACATGAGGGATATCGGCAATACGCTTATTGTTGTAGAGCATGATGAGGATACGATGCTGGCGGCTGACTACATTATTGACATTGGCCCTGGTGCGGGCATTCATGGCGGTACCGTTATCGCCGAAGGAACACCAGCGGAGATTATGCACAATGAGCATTCGTTGACAGGCCAATATTTGAGCGGTCGCAAGTTTATTGAGGTACCGCTGGAGCGCCGTGCTGCGGGCGATAAGTGGCTGGAAGTTCGCGGTGCGAAGGAAAATAATTTGCGCGGGGTCAATGTGAAAATTCCGCTTGGCATTTTTACGGCGGTTACTGGCGTATCTGGTTCGGGCAAATCGACCTTCGTCAATGAAATCGTATATAAGACGCTTGCTCGTGATTTGAACCGAGCGAGAACACGTCCAGGACAATATAAGGAAATGCGCGGTATCGAGCATTTGGAGAAGGTCATCGACATTGACCAATCGCCGATTGGCAGAACGCCGCGCTCGAACCCCGCTACGTATACAGGCATGTTTGATGACGTTCGCGACCTTTATGCCTCGACTAATGAGTCCAAGGTACGGGGCTATAAGAAGGGCAGATTCAGCTTTAATGTGAAGGGCGGCCGCTGCGAGGCTTGCCGTGGAGATGGCATTATCAAGATTGAAATGCATTTCCTGCCTGACGTGTACGTTCCTTGTGAAATTTGCAAAGGCAAGCGTTACAATCGCGAAACGCTGGAAGTGAAATATAAAGGCAAGAGCATTGCTGATGTTCTCGAAATGACGATTGAGGATGGCTGCAAGTTTTTTGAAAATATTCCGAGAATCCAGCGCAAATTGCAGACGCTGCTTGATGTAGGCTTAGGCTATATGCGCCTGGGACAACCTGCAACTACATTGTCTGGCGGTGAAGCACAGCGTGTTAAGCTGGCTTCCGAGCTGTATCGCCGGAGTACGGGCAAAACGATGTACATTTTGGATGAGCCGACGACAGGCTTGCATGCTGATGATATTGACCGTCTGCTAATGGTGTTGCACCGCCTTGTTGATTCGGGTGAATCGGTACTCGTCATTGAGCATAATCTGGATGTTATTAAGACAGCTGATTATTTGATCGATTTGGGCCCGGAAGGCGGAAGCGGCGGCGGAATGATCGTGGCAACGGGAACGCCTGAGGAAGTGGCCAAGGTAGACAAGTCCTATACAGGAAAATACCTGAAGCCTATTATGGAGCGTGACCGGGAACGGACTATTCAGCGGCGCGAGACGGAATCTTCCGTTGCTGCAGCATCTAATTAAGCTTAGTATTATGAGGCTAGCCAACCGATGGGGGCTAGCCTTTTTTCTATGTTTGATTTTTCCTCTAGCTACATTTCATGACGGCCGCAGGTTATAAGGTTGGACAAAGCTGGACACCGTATAAGGAGATAGCAGCAAAGCCTCCTGCTAGCGGTTAGTCAGGATGCGGCGTACTTCATGGACAAACGTGACAAAGTTGTTACGAAAACAGATTCGGACTTGCGTCAGACGCATGGAAAAGATAACATATAGGTTAGGATAGGATGAGTATGGCCAAATGGATTTTTTAAAATATAGGAAAGGATATGATGTTTCCATCCTTTCTCTATATTTCTCGGAATGAAACGCGCCGCGCCGTCAGAGGACGACGAAAGCCGTTTCACCTTGGTTTGGAAGACTGGTCCTAAAGCAAGTGGAATGGAGCAAAAGCTTAACTGTGGGAGGGGTCATTCAAATGTTTTTGGCAGAAGAAGCAGCACAAACGACCAGCAACATTAACACGTTTGACTGGTTCATGCTTGCGTTTACAATTTTGTTATTGATCGGCTTTGTCCGGTTGGTCAAAGAGCGCAAGAAGAACATTTTTGCGATTGGTTTCACAGCTGTATCTTTGGGATTGTTTTTGTTTATTGATTACATCATGATCGCCAAAGTATGGTTGGCATAAGGAAAAACAAAAAAAGTTCGTCCAAGTTGAATCCAACCTGGGCGGACTTTTTTTGTTGCCTACTTGACAATATACCAGTGATCCGATAGGATTTAAATCAAAACTGACTGACGAGTCAATCAATGGAGGCGATGCTTTATCGGAACCGTAGATCGGAATACGGCGAACAATGCGGAGCGCAAACACCAGATTATGGAGTCCGCACTGAAGCGTTTTGCCCTTTATGGTTACCATTCGACGAAAGTTTCGGATATTGTAGCGGATGCAGGGGTTGCACAAGGCACTTTCTATTGGTATTTCAAAAGCAAAGAAGCGATAGCTATAGAAATTGTACAGGATGGTCGGGAGCGGCTGCTTACGGTTATTGGACAAGGCTACCGTAAAAATGCTGGTTCGGTGCAGGACATGGTTTCGGCCTCCGAGCATTTGTTGACCGAGCTGTTCCATTTTGCCAAGGAAAATCGTTATTTAATGGGAATGCTGCTGGATGGCACGGGATTCAGCGAAGTCGTTAGACAGGAAATAACGGTTACTCAAATGGCGATGGAGCAATCTTTTGTAAATAATATTGAACGCGCCACTGAGCTGGGAATGCTGCCGGCTACCATTGATGCCAAGCTGCGAGCAGCATTTCTAATGAGCCTCATTGAAGGCGTATTGTCTCGTTGGCTGTTTCGCAGCACGCCGGAAAGCGATGCTATTGCGGTGAAATCTGCGGAATTGCTGGCTGCTGAAACGGCGCGTTTTGAATTTTTCGGCTTATTAGGCATTTAGCTGCATTTCCCTGAGAAAGCCGGACACATTAATAAGCAACAATATAAATATTAGAGAAGCTATGAAGGAGAGAGTGGAAGATGAGGATTCAAATGAAAAAAACAACATTATGGATGATGACAGCTATTTTGCTGCTGGCGGTTATTGTGGCGGGCTGCGGCTCGAAGAACGGCAATAGCGGCAATGCGGGTTCGGCTTCGCCAACAGCGGAAGCAGGAGCAACAGCATCTTCTAATTTGCTGGAGCAGGTGAAACAGGCTGGTGTACTTAAGGTGGGCTTAATGGGAACCTATGCCCCGTATAACTTTTTGAACGAAAACAAGGAAATGGATGGCTTCGACGCGGATATTGCCAAAGAAATTGCGAAGCGCCTTGGCGTTAAAGCCGAGTTTGTCGCACAGGAGTTTTCCGGCATGATTGCCGGTCTGCAGGCGAAGAAATTTGATGTCGTCATTAGCCAAATGACGATTACTGACGAGCGCAAGGAGCAGATGGATTTTACCGAACCGTATATTACGAACTCTGTCAAAATTATCGTTGCCGAGAAAAACGATACGATCACGAAGCTGGCTGATTTTAAAGGCAAAAACATTGGCGTAGGCCTTGGTACGAACGACGAAACGTATCTTCGCAAAACAGTGCTGCCTGAAGTCGGCAACTTCACCATCAAAACCTATGACGATGTCATTACGTCGCTGCAGGATTTGAATGCAGGCCGTATCGATGCGACGATCAACAATATGTATGCTCTGAAGCCGATCGTCGAGAAAAATGGCTTTAAAATCAAAGAGGTTGGCGATCCAATCAAATCGGACAATGCAGGCATTGCAGTGCGCAAAGACAATCCTGAATTCCGCGACGCGCTGAATGAAGCTTTGAAGGCGATGAAAGCCGACGGCACGTATAAAACTATTTTTGTAAAATGGTTCGGCGAGGAGCCAGCGGCTGAGTAAGCCCGGCTCTCGTCAAAATTTTTGGCTCATATGAAGGGAACCTTCACGATATGAATCTCGTTTTTGAAAATTTCTTTTTTCTGCTTAAGGGCGCTTATTATACGCTGCTGCTGACGATGATGTCGATGTTTTTTGGCCTTATTATCGGCGGAGTAGTAGCGATTGCCCGTTTGAAAGGCAACAAACCGGTTCAATGGCTGGCTCGGGGGTACGTCTCGATTATTCGGGGCACCCCGGTGCTTATCCAAATTTTTGTCGTTTATTATGGGCTGGTTGATTACGGCATTGTATTCGGGCCGCTTACGGCGGCAACACTAGCGCTAAGCATTAATGTGGGTGCGTATTTATCGGAGACGTTCCGCGGGGCGATTGTGTCCATTCCAAAAGGACAGATGGAGGCCGCTTATGCAACGGGCATGACCTCATGGCAGGCGCTGTACCGGATCGTGCTTCCGCAGGCGGCAAGGGTGGCTATTCCGCCAATGGGTAATACATTTATCGGAATGCTCAAGGAGACCTCGCTCGTTTCATTTATTACCGTAACCGAGCTGCTGCGCCAGGCGAATTTGCTTATCGCGCAGTATTACGTCAATATGCCGTTTTATATCGGAATTGGAGTCATGTATTGGGTGATGAGCACCGCTTTTTCAGCTATTTTGGAAGCGATTGAGAAGCGCTTGTCCAAAGCTTATTAAAAATATAAGAAATGATAAGTTTCACTCTTATAATGGGCTTATATTTCATCGCGAAACGGAAGCTTTTCCGCCAGAGTACGGCGACAGCCGTTTACGCTTGGGTTGGGGCGTGAGAGATACAATGATTACGACAGAAAAATTAACGAAGTCCTTTCAAGGCACCGAGGTGCTGAAGGGGATTAATCTTCAGGTCAACGCGGGAGAGATCATAGTCCTGCTCGGGCCAAGCGGTTCGGGAAAAAGCACACTGCTTCGCTGCCTGAATGGGCTGGAGACGCTGAGCGGAGGCAGTATTGAGATGAACGGTGTTCACCTGAATACACAAATGAAGCCACGCGAGCGCACGCAGAATGTCCGAACCATTCGCCGCCATAGCGGGATGGTCTTTCAGCAGTTTAACTTGTACCCGCACAAAACGGCGCTAGGCAACGTCATTGAATCACTGCTCATCGTGAAAAAGCTGCCCAAAAGCGAAGCCATCGCGATCGGCAAAAAAATGCTGAAGCGCGTCGGGTTGGAAGGCAAGCTGGATGAATATCCGTCCAGGCTGTCTGGCGGGCAGCAGCAGCGGGTAGCGATTGCCCGGGCGCTCGCGATGGAGCCGGACGTTTTATTGTTTGACGAGCCGACATCGGCGCTTGATCCGGAATTGGTCGGCGAGGTGCTCGATGTCATGCAGCAGCTGGCGCGCGAAGGGATGACGATGCTGGTGGTGACGCATGAAATGGCTTTCGCTCGCCATGTCGCGAACCGGGTTGTGTTTATGGATGACGGGCAAATTGTCGAGGAGGCTGCGCCGGAGATATTTTTCGACCATCCAGCTACCGAACGGGCCCGACGATTTCTAAATAAGCTGGGCCAGCACAGAGGGGTGCAGCAAGAGCAGCAATAACGAACAACAGAACATTATAAAATAAGTTTCACATAACGAAGCGACCTAGGCAATACACGAACTTCAGAGTTAAAGTAGGAGGCATGGCCTTCGATTCTTACGAAAGAAAGAGGGTACACCGCAATGAAGGTTACAACAACATGGACAGGCAAACGTGCATTTACATCTGTAGGGCCATCTGGCTACAGCGTTGGAATGGATGCAACCGCAGCATATGGCGGCGACGGACAAGGAGCTACACCGATGGAGCTGCTGCTGGCGGGCCTCGCGGGCTGCATCGGCATCGATATTACGATGATTATGGATGCGTTCCTCGGTTCGATCACCAGCATCGAGATTGATGCGGAAGGCACGCGCAAAGAGGAGATGCCGAAAGGCTTTACGGCTATCGATCTGATTTTCAAAGTAAACGGCGATGTGCCGGATTACCGGATTTGGAAAGCGATTGAGCTCGGCAAGGAAAAATATTGCGCCGTCTCGGATTCGCTGAAAGCGGACATTCGTTACCGATTAGTGCTCAACGGAGTAGAAATGACGCGGGGATAAGCTAAGCTCAGCGAACACAAAAAAAGAGTCGTGATCCGATGCTGCCGTGGACGGTTCGGGTTACGGCTCTTTTCTTATACAGAGAGGCTATTTAGCTAGAGATGCAACGAAAATTCTCATGGAAATAAACAGGGATAGTGAGAGGATTAGGATCAATCCAAGCAGCAAACAGCATACTAAAAGCAGTGGGTTCATCATGACAAGGGCTTCTAAGGATAGCTTCCCAGAATTAATAAGAAACGCGCCTCCTGACGAGGATAGGATAACGATTAGCATCACAATAGAGCTGCCATTGGTTCCATTATAGTAAATGGAGGGGATCAGCAGGGACAGGTAAATAGACCCGATGGACAGCGCTGCGAATAAGGTCAGTATATGAACCGAAAAGGATAGATCGCTAAATAAGAAATAATAAAGTACATTAAACAATAATAGACCTAACAATACGGTGGTTATAATCGAAAAGCTCACAATATATCGGCTTCCAACGATTTGTTTCTTGGATAGCGGTGAAGCTGCAACAAAGGTGTGCCATCCCGCTTTCTCATCCTCTTGGAATACAGGTATGGCGAGAGCGCAGAAATAGATTGGGATAAATACGTTCAAAGCAATTACGCCAGTGGAGCCAAGTAAGTAAATGGCCAAAATAGCCAAAATACATAAAAGGATAAAGGGAATGATTTTCACTTTGCTTTTCAGCACCAATAAATCTTTAATTATTAAGCCTTTCAATGGAGTTCTCTCCTTTTATATATGATCTCATCATGTCTTCAAGGCTCCCATTCTGGGTGGCGTTTGAAATTTTTTCAGAAAAAACCACGTTTCCTTTGTGTAAAAAGGTTAATTTATTCGCTATACGTTCAACATCCGAGAGGATGTGTGAGGATAGGAGGACGCTACTGTTATTTGCGGTGACATAGTCATTCAGAACATCTAAAATTTCAATCCTCATTATAGGGTCCAGCCCGCTTGTAGCTTCATCTAAAAGCAATAATTTAGGATGATGTGACAAGGCGACAGAAAAATTCAGCTTCACCTTCATTCCCTTGGAAAACTGATTTATTTTTGTGTTTACGGGTAAATGGAACATTTCCAAATAATTATAGTAAGCCTGTTGATTCCATTGCTCATAGATACTGGACATCACGTAGTTAAATTGTTTGGGTGTTAACAATCCATGTAAATAATTTTCATCGAAAACAACGCCCAGCCTATTTTTAATGTACGATTCATGACCTTCATAATTTTTTCCGAATACTAAGATTTCCCCTTTTTCGGGAGTCAGCAGATTAAGCAGCAATTTCATTAGCGTTGTTTTTCCTGCTCCATTTTCTCCAATCAAGCCCATGATATCCCCAGGCAGCAATTCCAGATTTACATTCTTTAAAGAGAAATCTGAATAGCTCTTGTTAAGCCCGTTCACCATTAGTATTTTTTCCAATCCCAGCCCTCCACATGTTGTACAATAAATTATTAAGTCAATTAATTTTCTGCTATAAGTCCTTATATGTAAGCTGAATTCTGGTCTGCTCAGTAGACTGGTAAGTTTATGACCACTCTTGCTTAAGGTAAGGACCTAATCCCTTTTTAGTTCCATTTTATTTATCCATTTACTGAGATGGTAATTATAATCAATTCGACAAACAGACCTGAAAATCCTTATTTTCAGACAAAGAAATCTCCCCTGAATAGAGGAGACCTAAATAGTAATCTTTTTCCTTGGCTGTTTTGGGAAGGTAGTACTGGTATAATGAATGACTTGATCTGATTGAAGCTGATACTTAGGAGTAGGTTAGGCCGTTTTCTAAAACTGCAACATCGATGATACCCGCGAATTGGCCCTGTTCATTCGTAATAACGATACAATCGCTGCGCAGCTCGGGGTGACGATCAATAGCTTTATTTTTCAATGAGGAGATGCTGCCCAGATTAAAGTCTGTGTCAGTGGATGAGGCGACGGTGGAGAGAAAGCGGGTATTCATGAGCTTGGTGATGTCCGTCTGGTAATAGCCAAGGAAGCTGCTAGATAATTGGAGAAAAAAACGGTCGCGCATTACGAGCCCAACAGGCTCTGCCAGCGAATTGCAGACAACTGCGCAAGGTGCTTCCGGGTAGCTGCGAAAAAGCTGGAGCGCTTCATAGCAGCTTTGGCTTGTACTGACCTGAGGGACGAACGAAGAAGAAGCAGAAGTATAGCCAGTCATGCGGATCACCTATCCTCTGTTTTAGTGGGGGGTGCACTTATAGAGTACGTTAGCAGGATTAACGCGGAGAGTGTTATTTATTAGCGGAATGTAAAGATTACAAGCCCTCGTCCACAGTCTTATTGCAAAAAAACGGCCACATCCTCATCGGATGCAGCCGCCCTCCTTCAATCTATACCCACCACATTTCGCCTAGTGGTTCTTTAATCAGCACTTGCTGCAGGTTTTGCACCGCTTTCGTGAAGCCTTCATCAACGGACATCAGGCCGTCCTCATGCTCAATGCTCACGACATAGTCGTAGCCGACTAGACGAAGCGCGCTAATAATATCTGCCCATACTTTCAGGTCATGCCCGAAGCCGACGGTGCGGAATTGCCAAGCGCGATCCAGCATCAGCGAATACGATTGCATATCCGTTACGCCGTGATGGTTGACGTTGATTGGATCAATCGTCGTATCCTTCGCGTGGAAATGGTGAATCGCGCCAGCGCGACCCAAAATTTGCACTGCTTGAACCGGATCAATCCCTTGCCACCACATGTGGCTCGGATCCAAGTTGGCGCCGATAACCGGGCCAACCGCTTCACGCAGGCGAAGCAGCGTTGCCGGGCTGTGAACGGAGAAGCCGCCGTGCAGCTCAAGTCCGATTTTCACACCATGCTCGACAGCAAGCGCTCCGATTTCAGTCCAATAAGGGATAACTTTGTGCTCCCACTGCCAAGCCAAAATTTCTTGAAAATCATTTGGCCAAGGTGCAACCGGCCAGTTCGGATATTTAGCATCCTCGTGGTCGCCTGGGCAGCCGGAAAATGTATTGACGACAGGAACGCCCAAACGTCCTGCGAGTTCGATCGTTTTGCGAATGGTCGCATCATCTGCAGCAGCAAGATGCTTCTGCGGGTGCAGCGGATTGCCGTGGCAGCTCAGGGCGCTGATAATCAGGCCGCGTGATTCTACCGCATGCTTAAACGCTTTCAACTTTTCCTCATCAGCAAGCAGGACATCAGGATCACAGTGGGCTGTGCCAGGGTAACCGCCAGTGCCGATTTCAATAGCATCCAGTCCTTTGGCAGCTATGTAATCGAGCGCTTCTTCAAATGACTTCTGTGCGAAAAGCACGCTGAATACTCCTAATTTCATGTGCAATCATTCCTCCTATTTATAAGAAAAGCTAATTCTCATTATACCATTGCCCGATTGCCGATATCTAATGAAAAGTGCAAATTTGACATAATCGCATATAAACAAAACAAAAGGTTACCAAAAGCCTTCTCGTTCGTACAAGTTATAGATAAGGCTTGACAGTTTTTTCTGAGCATAAGCTATAATTTTGAATAGAAACTGCCGAAAACTATGGAGAAGCCCAACAAGAGCGGGAGGAAGTAAGCGATGGCAAGTGTCATGTTAGTGGATGATGATCCAGATATACGCGAGCTTATGCACGCGCAGCTTAGCAGTGAGGGATTTCAGACGATTCAGGCAAGCCATGGCAAAGAGGCCATTCGGCTGCTGAGAAAGCAAAAAGCAGACTTAGTTGTGCTTGATGTCATGATGCCCGTCATGGATGGCTGGGAGCTATGTAAATTTGTAAAGGAAGAATACCCAAATATCCCTGTGCTGATGGTAACAGCAAAGCGTGAAATTAATCAGAAAATCAAAGCGTTTGGCCTGGGAACTGATGATTATATGGTGAAGCCTTTCGAGCCCTATGAGCTAGTGCTGCGTGTTCGGGCATTGTTGAAACGCTACCGAATTGAAGCGTCAATGCGGCTGCAGTTGGGCGATTTTGTGCTGGATCGGCATACGTTTGAGGTGATGCAGGGGCAGGCACGGGTGGCGCTGCCGCTGAAGGAATTTGAGCTGCTGTTCAAGCTGGCGGGCAACCCGGGTAAAATTTTCACGCGCAACGAGCTGATCAGCCAAATTTGGGGTCCGCAGTTTTTCGGCGATGAGCGGACAGTGGATGTACATATTAAGCGATTGCGCGAACGTTTTGCAGAAATGGATGCGCCGTTTACGATTGTAACTAAGCGTGGGCTTGGCTACAGGCTTGAAATGGTGGATGCATGCTAAGAACGTTATATGTCAGGGTTATTATTAGTTTTATAACGGCGGTGCTGGTCGGTCTGGTCAGCGCCTTCTTTATTACGATTACGCTTTTTAAGGACCAGGTGATCACGGAAGTGAAGAAGGAGGTTTTAGGATACGGACAATCTATCGCGACCATATATGAGCAATATGGCATAGACGAAGGGAAGCGTATTGTAACGATATTGCAGCCTACTCCGTCCTATACATTCATGGTTATGGATGAGAAGGGCTGGTTGAATGAGGAGGGGAAGCCGTTTGTAGAATACGGTATTACGCCTGGAGACAGCATTTCAAAATCTGTCATAGGCGGCGAGCCGTTCGTGAATATTGGATTTGGCTTCACTGCAGGGAGTGGCCTTGTGCTCGGGATGCCATTTACATGGGATCATAAATCTTACGGACTGTTCGTGCACCAGCAGTCGAGCCAGGTGGCTATTTTCAACCAGATGCTGTTCGTAGCGCTTGCTGTTGTGCTTGGGGTAGGCGGCCTGTGTATTTTTGTGGCAGCCATCTATTTGGTGCGTCCGCTTAAGGAAATGAAGCAGGCGGTGGAACGAATGGCGAGTGGGCGTTTCGACATTCAGCTAAAGTCAGGCAAGCGTACGGATGAGCTAGGGCAGCTGGCACAAAGCTTTAGCGGCATGGCAAAGGAGATCCAGCAGATGGATGAACTGCGTGGGCAGTTTGTCAGCAGCGTCTCGCATGAAATCCAATCGCCGCTGACGTCAATTGCCGGATTTTCACGGATGCTTATGCTGGATGCGGTGGAGGATCCCGAGCAGAAGCAGCGTTATTTGCAAATTATTTATACAGAAAGCCAGCGTCTGTCGCGTCTTAGTGATAATTTGCTAAAACTGGCGGAACTGGATTCAGCCGTGCCTGCTTTTGATCCGGTGACCTACGATCTTGATGAGCAGCTGCGGCAAGTTATTGTCGCCTGCGAACCGCTGTGGTCGGAAAAGTCGCTTGAAATGATATTGGAGCTGCCCCATGTGAAAATTAATGCCGATGAGGATCAGCTGAGCCAGGTATGGATCAATGTCATCGGCAACGCGATCAAATTTGCTCCGGAAGGCGGTTATATTCGCATTGAGATGAGCCTTGATACAGACTCCGTTAAAGTATCCGTATCGGATAATGGCAGCGGGTTTCCTGACGAAGACGGCTATAGGTTGTTTGAACGATTTTATAAGGCAGACAAATCCCGCAGCAAAAAGCTGGGTGGCAGCGGTCTTGGCCTATCCATCGCCCAAAAAATCGTCAATTTGCATCAAGGCGTCATCCGTATTACGAACCGGGCGGAAGGCGGGGCACGCGTAGATGTGACGCTGCCGAGCATGGCAGCCAAGAAGCGGATTCCCTGACAGGCTGAAGGCGCCGCCCGCTTCCTCTCAGATGATGGGCTAACGATAAGATCATCCCTTGAACGCCTATCATTTCACTTCTGCGAAGGCGAACGCTGCAAAAAAAATGGTCGCTTGCATCATTTTTTTTGCATGGTTCACGTTATGTTCATACAGAAAGTTTAACGTTGAGGTATACACGCGAGTAGGAGGGGTTCTGGTTGAATGGTTTAATCCGCTTTTCGATGAATAAAGTGGCTGCAATGGTTATATTGATTGCCCTGCTTGTAGGAGGGGGGCTATACGCAACGGCGACTCTGAAAATGGAGACGATCCCCGATATCTCTTTTCCAGTTGTCATGATTCAAACTACATATCCGGCACCGCCAATGGATGTGATGGATGAGGTGACGAAGCCGATTGAGGATAAAATCGCGAACATACAAGGGCTGGATACACTCAGCTCCACGTCTAGCGATAATGTTTCCAGCATCGTTGTCCAGTTCAAGCAAGGCTACGATGTAAAGGAGAAAAAGACGGAGCTGGAAAGCATGCTGCAGGAAGTAGTGCTTCCGGGTGGCGCGAGTACGCCAAAAGTTCTGACCTTCGGCTTTTCCTCCCAGCCTGCTTATTACTTAACGCTTTATGCCGGGGAGGGCATGTCGCAAACCGAGCTTAACAAGCTTTATGAGGATAGCATCGAGCCATCGCTGGAAGGCGTTAATGGCATTGACCATGTCAATTCGATCGGGGTCAGTTCAACCTCGCTTGATATTTTACTGGATGCAGATGCTTTATCCGTCTTCAACTTGTCTGCGATAGAGGTAACCAGTGCCATTCAATCTGCTCTGACGGATGGTGCAGTCGGTTCTGTAGAGCTGGACGGCAAATCGCAGATGGCGCGGGTGACTGGCGATTTGAACAGCATTTACGGCCTCCGCAATTTGGAGTTTGCGACGAGTACAGGCCAAACGGTGCTGCTTCAGGATTTGGGAGATGTCCAGGCTGTAAACGAATCAAAGTTTATTGCCCGCTTCAACGATCAGCCTGCGCTGGGCATTCGTCTCTATAAGATGAGCGAAGCCAATGCGGTTGATTTCTCCAATGAAGTCAACGCGGTGCTTACCGATTGGGAGACCAAGCAGCCAGCGATTACATTCCAAAAAATCTACGATGGCGCCGATGAGGTTAGAAAATCGATCAGCGGCATTTTGAAGGAAGGCTTAATCGGGGTTGCGCTTGCCTCGCTTATGATTCTGCTGTTCCTTCGCAATATTCGGATGACGATGATCGTTCTCGTCTCGATTCCGCTCTCGATTTTAATCACCTTGATTATGATGTCGAGCATGAATATTACGCTGAACATAATGACGCTTGGCGGCATGTTCATCGCCATTGGGCGAATTGTGGACGATAGTATCGTCGTCATTGAGAACATATACAGCAATCTGGAAAAAGCGCAGGAGCGCGGCGAATCCGTCATCATTATGGCGACCCGCCAAGTTTCCATGGCGATTACGTCCTCGACGCTCGTTACGGCAGGCGTGTTCCTGCCGCTCGCTGTCGTTGGCGGCATCGTTGGACAGATGTTCCGGCCGTTCGCGCTGACTGTATCTTGTGCCCTGCTTGCTTCACTGCTCGTGGCACTAACGGTCATTCCAATGATGACAAAGCTGCTCGTACTTCGCAGCCGCAAGCAGATTAAGCAGAATGAGCATGCGCATGACGGCAAAGTAACGCGTCTATATGAGCGTATTCTAGTATGGTGCTTGTCTAATCGGATCAAAACCTTGCTGATGTCGCTTGTTATGCTTATCGTGACAATGGCGATTACGATACCGAATTTGGCGGTTAACTTTCTGCCTTCTAGCGGTCCGGAGAAGCTTGTGTTCTTCCAGGTGAAATACCCATATGAAACGTCGCTGGAAAGCAATGACATGCAGTCACAAGAGATTGAGAAGATGCTGCTGGATGCCAAAGACAGCCAAGGCGGCAGCCTGTTCACCTTCGTGGAGTCCTTGGTCGGATATGCAGACAGTGACGATACCGTTCCTTATACAACCTCGCTTACCGCTGAGATCAGCGAAGCAGAGGATGCGACGCTAGTCTTGAACAACTATGTAGAAATAATTAAAAACCAGCTGCCCCAAGGCACAGAAGTAACGGGCCAGATGGCAAGCGGCGGTGGAGGCCTTAGCGGCGGAACCTTCTCTTATGTGCTGAAAGGTGACGATCAGCAGCTGCTTGAGCAGGGGGCTGCGCTCATCAAGGATAAAATGAAAGAGTTCCCTGAGCTTACCAAAATCACCGATACGCTTAGCGACGCCAAAACGGAAATCAGCATTTCCGTTTCCCAGACAAAGGCTAGAGAGCTTGGACTTAATCCTGCTGGGGTCAGAGATTCCGTCCGGATGTGGCTTGCAGAGCAGCGTCTCGGAGATGTTCGCTTTGATAATGTTTTGTATTCCACGGTGGTTAAGCTTCGCGATGAAGATAAAGGCTCGCTTGAGAAGCTTGGCAGAATGCCGATTTTATCGCCAACGGCAGGCATCGTTTATTTGCAAGAGGTTGCTAAAGTAGAGGAAGTACAGGCTCCTGCTGCTTTGAGCCGGGAATCGCGCTCGCAAGTCGTGAAAATGTCGGCTACCATCGATGCAGCGAACCAGACCGAGGTCAGCACAAGAGTGGCGGCAGCGCTGGATGCGATTGAGCTTCCAACGGGTGTATCTACCGAGATACAAGGCGTGTCGGAAGACATCGCCGAAAGCTTCACGCAGCTGTTTATGGCTATGGCTGTATCTATCGCTATCGTTTATTTTATACTGGTTCTGTGCTTCGGCAATGCCAGCACGCCATTTGCAATTCTATTCTCGCTTCCGCTCGCCATTATTGGCGGTTTGCTCGGCCTGCTGGTTACGAATGAATCGATTAATATTACATCGCTCATCGGGTTTATGATGCTGATCGGCATCGTCGTGACCAACGCGATCGTATTGCTCGACCGAGCGCAGCAGCTGCGGCATGAAGGCTTCTCCGTCCGCCATGCACTGGTTGAAGCGGGCAGAGTCCGGTTGCGTCCGATTATTATGACGGCAGGCGCAACGATAGTAGCGATGATACCGCTGGCAATGGGCGCTGGTGAAGGCGTACTTATTTCTAAAGGACTTGCGGTCGTTGTTATCGGCGGCTTGATCACTTCTACACTGCTCACGCTTGTGGTTGTACCCGTCGTATATGAGATGCTTGAAGCGATTACGGGCAAGCTGTTCCGCAAAGGGAAAGGCCAATCTGCACCAGTAGATTTCAATAAGCCTGCTAATTTGGAAGGTTAACCATTTAGCACATAAATGATTAAGAGGGTTAACAATATAGAGGGGAGCTGGAACATATGTTTTTTCGTTTGATCAAGCAGGAGCGGCGAAGCAAAGCCGCACTCGCAACCGTGTTTGCGGTGGCTTTAATGGCTGCCGGATGCTCGAGCGCGGCACCTGCTGCAGAGGAGACAGTAGTAGAGCAGCAAGTGACAGTCATTAAAACTGAGGCGGCAGCCAAGCACAGCATGGGAAATCCGCGCGAGCAGGTCGCTGAGGTAAGCGCCTCGGTACGACTGGATATCCCGACAATGGCTTCTGGCAAAATCGCCCGCGTGCTGAAGAACAATGGCGACACGGTTAAAAAAGGAGAAGCCATCATTCAATTGGAGTCGAATCTCGCAGAACTGGACCGCAAGCGCGCGGAAACCAGCTTGACGGCAGCAGAGCAATCATTGGTAAAGGCGAAGCAGGATATAGCTTCAAGCCGTTCCACTTTGCTGAATAATATTGCTAGCCTGGAGACGCAGTACATTCAAGCTAGTGCCGGTGACGATCAAAATTTGATTGATGCCGCACGCCGTAATCTGGAGTCGGCCAAGCAGCAGCTTTCCGATCTGGATAATGGCAGCTCGCTTTCCGGCTTGCAGTCCCAAATCGATGCGGCGAGATTAGCCGTCGAGCAGGCGGATATTCAGCTGGACAGCTATCAAATTACCGCTCCAGCGGACGGTACGATTACTGATTTTTCCGTGAGCGAGGGCATGACGATTAATGCAGGTACGGTAGTAGCTGTGGTGCAAAATGTGAAGCAAATCTCAATTAAAACCGAGCTGAGCGAACCAGCGGCCGAGCTTGCACGAGGCAAGAAAGAGCTCGTTTACTACAATGCCGATAACCCTTCGGTGAAGAAAAAGGCGAAAGTGGTCTACCTCGCTTCGGTACCTAATGCCAAAACGAGAATGTACGCGCTTGAGCTTACAACGGAAAATACGGATGGCTCGCTAAAACCAGGCGGACGCGTTCAAGTGGAGCTGACAACCGTTGCAGAGGAAGAGGTTATTGCCGTTCCTTCGCTGAGCATTGTGCGTGAAGGCAGCGAAACTTTCGTCATGCTGTCCAATGCGGGTACAGCCGAGAAGCGGGCAGTTAAACTGGGCCGCGTCAATGGCGTCTATCAGGAAGTATTGGAAGGATTGAAAGCAGGCGAGACCGTTGTCGTCTCCGGCCAGCATACGCTGAGCGACGGGCAGAAGATTGAGAACGAAGAGGCTGCGAAGCAGTCCTAAGGTTGGCGAAAGCAAAGGAGGGGGCGGCAAGGAAGCTCCTTCCTTTTTTTATTTTTAACAGAAATTTTGATAGCATGTCTGGACTTTCTATTATTTTGTCAACAATGTATGGTGGAATAGCTGGCGGCGGTTTGTTACACTAGTAGCAACAGATTGCTAACTATTGAGGAGAATGTGCGGTACTATGAAAGCAAATATAACGCGTCAAGATGTAGAGTTGCTTGCTCCGGCGGGCGACTGGGAATGTATGCGGGCGGCGGTTGCGAACGGTGCGGATGCTGTCTTTTTTGGTGTGGAAAAATTCAATGCGCGTGCAAGAGCGAATAATTTCCGCAGCGAGGAGCTGCCTGAGATTATGGCCTTTTTGCACAGCTATGGCGTGCAGGGTTTTTTGACTTTTAATATTCTAGTGTTTGAGGACGAGCTTCGCGATGCTCAGACGCTCATTGAAATGTGTATAGATGCAGGTGTGGATGCGGTTATCGTGCAGGATTTGGGACTAGTGAAGCTCATTCGCGAGCTTTCCCCGGATTTTCCGATTCATGGATCGACGCAGATGACGATTACTTCTCCGGAAGCGGTGGAATTTACGAAGCCGTTTAATATGGAGCGCGTCGTTCTCGGCCGCGAAAATAACTTAAAGCAAATCAAAACGATCGGTGAACAAGCGAAGCTTCCGATGGAAGTATTCGTGCATGGCGCATTATGCGTATCGTATTCCGGTCAGTGTCTAACGTCGGAAATGTGGGGCGGACGCTCGGCGAACCGCGGCGAATGCGCTCAGGCATGCCGTCTGCCTTATGATCTGATGGTCGATGGCAAGCATCAGCCGATGGGCGATATTTCGTATTTGCTGTCACCGAAGGATTTGGCGGCGATCGATCTCGTGCCTGAGCTGATTGAAGCAGGCGTCGTTTCCTTCAAAATCGAAGGACGTCTCAAAAGCCCGGAATACGTAGCCAATGTGGTCAGCAAATACCGCAAGGCGATTGATAAATATTTTGACGGCGACCTGTCCAAGCCATCGGTAGAGGAAGTTCGCGAATTGCAGCAAAGCTTCTCGCGCGGCTTCACACATGGCTTCCTGTCGGGCACGAACAATAAAATGCTCGTCGAAGGCACGTTCCCAAAAAGCCGGGGTGTCTTCATTGGCCGTGTCGAGCGGATTCTCCGCGATGCGGTAACGGTGCGTCTGGAAGCTCCGCTTAAGCGTGGCGATGGCGTCGTCTTCGACGCTGGCGATCCGACGAAGAAGGAAGAGGGCGGCCGCGTCTACGACATTCGCCGCCAAGGCGTGAAGATTGAAGGCGAAGCGCAAGAAGGCACGCTGCTGGAGCTCGTTCCAGGGCGCAGCGATGTTGATTTGCGCAAGGTGCATGTGGGCGACCGCGTCTGGAAGACGAATGACCCGGCGCTGGATAAGCGTCTGCGTGCGACCTATGAGACGGAAAAGCCCTACCGCGTTTTCCCGCTTCATGTTTCGGTAACAGGCAAGCTTGGCGAGCCTCTGCGGACGGTATGGACAGATATGCAAAAAGGAACGACGGTAGAAGTAGTATCCGAACTGATGCTGGAGCAGGCGCAAAAGCGTCCGATGGATGCCGAGCTGCTTAATGATCAACTGGGCCGTCTAGGCGGAACGGTTTATCAGCTCGATCATTTGGAAGTTCTGCTTGAGGGCGAACTTATTGTGCCCGTGCGCGAGCTTAACCGGATGCGCCGCGAAGCGGTGGAGCATTTGGCTGGAGAACGTCCGAAGCCGCCCGTCTATGTGAAAAATAACATCGACCCGCTGGCCTATACCGCGGATCAAGAAGCTGTTCCAGCAGCTGTCTCCGGCTATTCGCACGAAGGCGATCTTGCGCCGCGCCTGACGGCTCTATGCCGCGGCTTGCCGCAAGTCGAAGCGGCAATCGCCGCCGATGTCGATATGATTTATGCTGATTTTGAATTTATTAAGCAGTTTCCGGCAGCTGTAGAGCTGGCGCGTGCGGCTGGCAAGCCGATCGCTCTGGCAACCCCGCGCATTCATATGCCGGGTGAAAACGGCTACCATGCTAACATTTTGAAGCTTAAGCCAGATGCTGTGCTTGTCCGCAATACAGGTGCGCTTTATTATTATTTGCGCGCTAAGGCCGAAAACCCAGATCAGCCATTCCCTAAGCTGATTGGCGACTTCTCGCTTAATGTGGCTAATCACAAGACAGTGAAGCTTTTTGAAGAAGTTGGCCTCGATATGATTACGCCGTCTTACGACCTGAACATTCAGCAAATGATGGACATGCTGAACAAGGCTAATACAGCGAAGCTGGAAGTCGTAATCCAGCAGCATTTGCCAATGTTCCATACGGAGCACTGCGTCTATTGCACCTTTATGAGTGAAGGCACCAACTTCACGAATTGTGGACGCCCGTGTGAAGATTCGCGCGCTTCCTTGCAGGACCGTATTGGCATGTCCCATCCGGTTCGCGTAGACGAAGGCTGCCGCAATACGGTGTACAATGCGATTGAGCAATCAGGCGCTGAATATATTAAGCAATTTTTGGAGCTGGGCATTCCATCGTTCCGCGTCGAGTTTTTGGAAGAAACGCCGGAGCGGGTAACGGAAGTGCTATCTCTTTACCGCGATGCGCTCGATGGCCGTATTACGGGCACTAAAGTATGGCGTACGCTGAAAGCAACGAACCAAATCGGCGTAACACGCGGACAATTGGTGAAGTAAGAAAGCAGCAAGGAGGGGAGCCGGCATTGCGGGAAACGCAGTGCCGGCTCTTTTTTGAAGGAGATGACCAGATCACTCTCAAGGGCGAATTTTGAGCTTATCGAAGCAGTTTGACACCGCCATGCGGCTCGCTTAGCATAGGAAGAAGCAGGCTGCAACTTCGAGCCGTATTTACTGAAATAACTGAAGCGCTCATAACGACAAGAGACTGCGACGAAAGAAAGTACCGCTAATTTGTTGACAAAACTCCCAAAACCGTGGAGATTTTGTCAACAAAAGCGGTACTAATTTCCTCGCAGCTCCTAAGTGAGCCGCATAACGGATAGGGATAAGCGGGGTAATGTTGAGGATGGACGTACAATGGTATGCAGGTTGGAGACATGTATTTAAGCTGGACCCGGAGCGCAGCATCTCGGATGAGGAGCTGGATGCAATTTGCATGTCGGGTACAGACGCTGTATTAGTAGGAGGCTCTAGTGGCATAACATTTGAAAATACAGTAGATTTAATGGCGCGCATTCGCCGTTATGCGGTAGATTGCGCGCTGGAGGTATCGACGATGGATGCGGCGGTTCCCGGCTTTGATGGCTATTTCGTGCCGCTCGTATTGAACACGAGCCAGGCAGAGTGGATTAATGGACGCCAGACAGAAGGGCTGCAAGCATTCGGCTCTTTCATTCCTTGGGAGGAAACGGCGGCGCAAGGTTATATTATATTGAATGAAGAAGCGACCGCGGCCAAGCTGACAGGCGCGAATGCCGACTTGGACGAGGAGCAGCTGCTTGCGCATGTGCAAATGGCAGACCGGCTCATGCGCCTACCCGTCATTTATATCGAATACAGCGGACGTTACGGCGACATGGCACTCGTTCACAAAGCGTATGATACGATCGCGCAGGCCCAGCTATTTTATGGTGGAGGCATCGACAGCGCAGAGAAGGCGAGCGAGGCGGCATCGGCTTGCGATACCGTCGTCGTCGGCAATATTATTTATGCAGATTTGGAGGCAGCACTGGCTACTGTGCCTGCCGTTCACAACACGATTCGCAAGCATACAAGAAACGAAGCCTAGCTTTTATAAAAACAACCGTCTATTTAGGGATTTATTTGCATCGGTAAATTGACACTTCACGGCCCGTTGTCTACACTGTTGATAGGCGAACAAATGCGAACAAAGGAGAACGACCATGTTTAATTTTATAAGCATCGACGAGGCGGTACAGAAGCTTAACCCACCGCAGCGCGAAGCGGTAAAAGCAACCGATGGGCCGCTATTGATTATGGCGGGAGCGGGCAGCGGCAAAACCCGCGTATTAACCCATCGGATAGCTTATTTAATTGAGAAGAAGCGCGTAGCGCCTTGGAGCATTTTGGCGATTACCTTTACGAATAAGGCATCGCGTGAAATGCGTGACAGAGTTAGCGCACTGATTGGCCCGTCGGGCAACGATATTTGGGTATCAACGTTCCACTCGATGTGCGTGCGGATTTTGCGCAAGGACATTGATCGGATTGGCTTTACTTCGAATTTTACGATTTTGGATTCAGGCGATCAGCTGTCGGTTATTCGCAATTGCATGAAGGATCTGAATATCGACACGAAGAAATTCGAGCCGAAGGCTGTTCAAGCGTCCATTAGCGCCGCGAAGAATGAGCTGCTAACGCCGGAGCGGTATGAGCAGAAGGCGGGGGACTATTTTCAGGATATCGTCATTAAGGTGTATAAGTCCTATCAGAAGCGGCTCAAAAGCAACAACTCGCTCGATTTCGACGATTTGATTATGAAGACGATTCAACTATTCCAGGAAGTGCCGGAGGTGCTTGATTTTTACCAGAACAAATTCCGTTACCTCCATGTCGATGAGTATCAGGATACGAACCGTGCGCAATATATGCTGTGCCGCATGCTCGCAGACAAGCATCACAATATTTGCGTCGTCGGCGATAGCGACCAGTCGATTTACCGTTGGCGCGGAGCGGACATTACGAATATTTTGAATTTCGAGGGCGATTATCCCGAAGCGCAGACGATTATGCTGGAGCAGAACTATCGTTCTACGGCCAATATTTTGAATGCGGCGAATGCAGTCATCAGCCTCAACACCGGACGCAAGCCGAAGAACCTCTGGACCGATCAAGGTGCCGGAGACGAAATTACGGTGTATCAGGCCGATTCTGAGCATGACGAGGGTTATTTTGTAACAGGCGAAATTCGCAAAAATAAAAATAGCGGACGCAAATTTGCAGATCACGCCATTTTGTATCGGACCAACGCTCAGTCGCGGGTCATAGAGGAAATTTTGATCAAGTCGGATATTCCTTATCAAATCGTTGGCGGCATCAAGTTCTACGATCGCAAAGAGATTAAAGATTTGCTCGCTTATTTGCGGCTGATTTCCAACCCGGATGACGATATTAGCCTTGCACGCGTCATTAATGTGCCGAAGCGCGGCATTGGCGATACGACGGTTGGCAAGCTGGCCGAGGAGGCAGCGCGGAGTGGCACTTCCATTTTCAACGTCTTGGGTAATCTACAGGGGCTGGATATCAATGCCCGTACGCAAGCGCTGCTTGGAGAGTTCTATATAATGATCAGCAACCTTGCCGGCATGGTTGAATATTTGTCGGTAACGGAGCTGACGGAGAAGGTGCTAGAGATGACCCAGTACAAGCTGGAGCTTCAGCGCGAGAAAACATTGGAATCGACGGCACGGGTCGAAAATATTGACGAGTTCCTGTCCGTTACGATGGATTTTGAGAAACGCAACGAAGACAAGACGCTTGTATCCTTCCTGACCGATCTCGCTCTCATTGCGGATATTGATTCCATGGATAAACAGGATGAGCAGGGCAATGCCGCCCCAAGTGACGCTGTTGTACTGATGACGATGCATAGCGCCAAAGGCTTGGAGTTCCCAGTTGTCTTTATTATTGGCATGGAGGAGAGCATCTTCCCACACAGCCGCGCCTTAAGCGACAATGATGAGCTGGAGGAGGAGCGCCGACTTGCCTATGTAGGCATAACCCGGGCAGAGAAGCAGCTGTTTATGACTTCGGCCCGGATGCGCACCTTGTTCGGACGGACCGCATCGAATATGCCTTCACGCTTTCTGGATGAAGTGCCGAGCGAGCTCAAAAAGGATGCTTCCGCTTCGGGCGGTTTTGGCCGCATTGGAGGCAGCAGGTACGGTGGTGGAAGCTCGACTGGCTTCGGCTCAGGCGGACGCACGGCTCCTTCGCGTCCGGCGGCAAATGGCGGGCTTGGCTCAGGCGGCCGATCGCTAGGCACGAGCACAAGCAGCGGCGTTCGAGTAAGCACGCCGCAAGCAGCCGGTGCAGGTGCAGCGGGCGCAGCTGGTGATGCAGGCGCGAAGCAGTTCGCTGCCGGCGACCGGGTAGCCCACGGCAAATGGGGCGAAGGCGTTATCGTTTCCGTGAAAGGAACAGGCAATGATATGGAGCTTCAGATCGCTTTTCCCGCTCCGACAGGGGTGAAACGCCTGCTTGCAGGCTTTGCGCCAATAACGAAAGTTTAGCTCATTATTGAAAGGGGACATTTGCTGTGGAAATGAACCAAGCGGAAACAGCTGCAGCTTCGCCTGCCCAAACCGAACGAATGATTACGCTAATTGATGAAATTACCGCACATAACTACCAGTATTACACGCTGGATCAGCCGTCCATTGACGATGCTGATTATGACAAGCTTTATGATGAGCTGGTCGCATTGGAGAAGGAGACGGGAACCGTGCTTCCTGATTCGCCAACGCAGCGTGTTGGGGGAGAACTGCTTAAGGGCTTTGAGCCGCATCGTCACCGGGCCAAGCTTTGGAGCTTGGACAAGGCGCAAAACATTGAAGGGCTGCATGCCTGGAACCAGCGGATGCTGCGGGCGGTAAACGATTATAATACGAAAAATCCAGATGTTGATCCGCTCCCAGACCCAAGCTATGTTATTGAGCTGAAGTTCGATGGATTGACGCTGAACTTGACCTATGAGGATGGAAAACTGATTCAGGCGGCTACGCGGGGCAATGGAGCGATAGGCGAAGGGATTCTGGCACAGGTGAAGACGATTCGTTCTGTCCCGCTCACGATTCCTTATCGGGAGGGTTTGATTGAGGTGCAAGGCGAGGGTATTATGCAGCTGTCGGTGCTGGAGAAGTACAATCAGACGGCTGCTGAGCCGCTCAAAAACGCGCGCAATGCAGCTGCTGGCGCCCTGCGCAACTTAAATCCGAAGACGACGGCTGAGCGGAAGCTGAGCGCTTTTTTCTACAATATAGGCTATTCGGAAGAGCTGGCATTCACCACCCATCAGGAAATGCAGCAGTTTTTGCGGGACAACCGGTTTAAAGTAAATCCGTATGCAGTCTACTTTGATACGATTGAAGAGGTGGCGGCGGAACTGGAGCGTTTGGCAGAGGGCCGTACCGATCTCGATTATTTAATAGATGGAGCTGTGGTCAAGCTCACGGATATCCGCACTCGTGAAGCGCTCGGCTATACAGACAAGTTTCCGCGCTGGGCGGTTGCATTTAAGTTCGAAGCGGAAGAAGCAGCAACTATATTGCAATCCGTTTCTTGGGAAGTTGGCCGTACTGGCAAAATAACGCCTGTCGCACGCGTCGAAGCCGTTGAGCTTGCCGGAGTGACGGTGCAAAACTGCACGCTCAACAATATAGGCGATATTGAACGGAAAAATCTTAAGTTTGCGCTTGGTACGTTCGTAACCATTCGCCGCTCCAACGATGTCATACCGGAAATACTCGGCAAAACCGATGAAATAGATGGCCAGGAAATCGTCTTTCCAGAGCAGTGTCCTTCTTGTGGCACGGAGCTTGAGCAGCGCGGCGCGCATTTGTTTTGCAACAACCGCTTAGGCTGTGGTCCGCAAATGATCGGTCGTATTACGCATTTTGCCTCGCGCGATGCGATGGATATTGATACATTCAGCGTTATGACGGCTGAACAGCTGTTTACAGAGTGCAAGGTGCATGACCCTGCTGATCTGTATGCGCTGGAGTATGACGATCTGATTAAGCTTGAACGGTTCGGCGAGCGGAAGGCGCGCAAGCTGCTTGATGCGTTCGAGAAGTCCAAGAGCAGGGATTTGACGGCATTTCTATATGCGCTCGGCATTCCGAATACAGGGAAGTCCACCACGCGGACGCTAGCAGATCATTATGGCAGCCTGGATGCTGTTATGGCCGCTTCGGCGGAAGAGCTGGTGGAGCTGCCTGATATCGGAGGTATTGTAGCGGAGAGTATTGTAAGCTTCTTTGCCGATCCGGTTATGGCTGACAGCATCGCCCGTATGCGTGCTGCCGGGGTAAGCGCGGAAGCGGAGCATAAAGCCGTTGTACGGGAAGATAGTGTATTCAGCGGCAAAACGGTGGTCATTACAGGGACATTATCAGGCATGAGCCGCGACGAAGCTGCAAAGAAGCTCGAAGCATGCGGAGCGAAAGTATCCGGCAGCGTGTCGAAGAAGACGGATTATGTCATTGCGGGCGAAAATGCAGGCAGCAAGCTCACGAAAGCGAAGGAGCTCGGTGTTACCGTTATTGAAGATG